>JBAZXP010000001.1:0-1130263 GCA_041659805.1 Microgenomates group bacterium
TTAAAAGCACATTAACCTGGACTCCTACCTCTGCTCAAACTTTAACCTTACCCAATGCTACAGATACCCTGGTTGGTAGAGCTACTACAGATACTTTAACCAATAAAACAATTTCAGGATCTGATAATACCATCTCCAATATCCAGTCCTCTGCTCTGTCTGGAAGCTATACTGGTATCACAGGTTTGGGAACAATCACCACAGGCACCTGGAACGGGACAAAGATAGGGACAACTTATGGAGGAACAGGGCTCACAACATATACAACAGGTGATATTTTATATGCTTCTGCATCAGATACACTTTCTAAATTAGCTGCTGGAACTGCTGGACAGGTATTAACTGTGACTGGTGGTGTACCTGTTTGGGGGGCTAGTACTTCCTCTGAATCACTAGGTTTAGGCACTATGTCCACCCAAAATGCTTTTGCTGTAGCTGTTACTGGAGGAAGTATTGCTGGGATTACAGACCTGACTGTAGCTGATGGAGGTACAGGTAGATCTAGCTGGACTCAGTATGGATTAGTCTTTGCTGATACTACTACTTCCTTATCACAAGTAGGTATAGGTACCTCTGGGCAAGTGTTGATGACTAATGCTTCTGCTAATGGGTATACCTGGGGATCATCTAGTACATCAGCTGTTGATGCTTCTGGTAATGTTTCTGCTTCTTTAATTCCTACAGTTACTGATACTTATGATTTAGGTAGTGCTTCTAAAGAATGGAATAACATTTATGTTAAATCCTTAACAGGTACTGGCACCTTAAATGTAGGGAGCATATCTACATCTGGTAATCTAACCTTTACCACTCCTAATTCCAGAATTCAGGCTGCTGATTCTTCTTCCACTAACCTTTTGGGTGCTAATAGATATGCTTATTCTAAACCTGTAACTATTACTAATTCCTCTGCTTCTACCCTAACCACTAATACCACCTATACTTTGGTTATTACTGGTTCTGATGCTGCTGCTATATATTCCAGCTCACAGGCTGATTTTGATGATGTGAGGATTGGTTATAATGGTAATAATGAAATAACCAGAATCATTGATAAATTTACATCAAGTGAAATATATATTAGATTTGCCATTCAGGCAGATATAGCTGCTTCTGGTGGAACAAATAGCCTTTATGCAATTTACTGGGGTAATATAGCCGTTAGTGCCCCCACTGACTATACCGGATCCACCTTGCTTGATAGTGCTAATACCGCATCTGATTGGACTACTTCTGATGGTACAAAAATAGCTGTGACTGGAGACACCACTAACTTTACTCAAACAACAAGTAGTACCCAGCTATTTGCTTCAGGATCAAATATGACTGCTTTTTCCACAACCTCTCAAGGACAATTACCACAAACTATAATGGATCACAGTTCAGCTGTAGCCGCTATTGGAGGAGCAAATTATTTATACATTATAGGGGGTGCTACAAAATCCACTGTTTATAAAGCAACTATTGATGCTTCTGGTAATATAGGAACTTTTGCCACCACCGGTCAGGGACAGTTACCATCAAATGCCTATAGAACAGGCTCTCATATACTTGCCCTAAATGGCACTAATTATATTTATACCTTAGGAGGACATAATGGAAGTATCCGTTTATCCACTGTTTATAAAGCAACTATTGATGCTTCTGGTAATATAGGAACTTTTGCTACCACCAGTCAGGGACAGTTACCACAAGTCCTTGAAATACCTCATGAATCCAATATGGTTACTATTGGCAGCACAACTTATGTTTATGTAATAGGCGGTTATGGTTCTAGTGCTGTATCCACTGTTTATAAAGCAACTATTGATGCTTCTGGTAATATAGGAACTTTTGCCACCACCAGTCAGGGACAGTTACCTGCTACACGTTATTTTCATAGCTCAGAAACTGTTACTATTGGCGGCACAACTTATGTTTATGTAATAGGCGGCGGCGGACCTTTATCCACTGTTTATAAAGCAACTATTGATGCTTCTGGTAATATAGGAACTTTTGCCACCACCTCCCAAAAGCAGTTGCCACAAAGTCTTCAAAATCACTCTTCAGTTGTTACTAGCGTTGCTGGAACTAATTACTTATTTGTAATAGGTGGTGCGGGTGGTACTGGTTTATCCACTGTTTATAAAGCAACTATTGATGCTTCTGGTAATATAGGAACTTTTGCCACCACCAGTCAGGGACAGTTACCAATACAATTGGCTTATCAAACCTCTAATTTAGTTTCAGTTGGAGGAATAAATTATATTTATACTCTGGGGGGTCAAGATCAACAAACGTATGCTACAAAATCCACAGTCTACAGATCTCAAATAGGCGGAGCTGGTGGAACTGGAGTAACAGTTAGTAGGGATTTAGGAGCTGGTACCACAATAGATCTAACTGGCAAAAATATGATTACTTTTTGGAGCAGATCTCCAGTTACAGGTGATGCTGCTAATACTGTTGTAGAATTTTCTGAGGATAATGCTACTTGGCAAACAAGTAGTGCTTTATCTTTAACAACAGCTAATACCTGGGAACAACAATACTGGGATATATCCGGGATTGCTAATGCTGCCAAAGATGCTATTAGATATATTAGATTTAGATTAACAGGAGATATTCTCCAACTTAACTTTGATTTAATGAGAGGTGAATCTAATTTCTTTGGTGGAACTACCTCTTCTTCTTTAGATTCTACTACTACTTTTGGTAATAATTTATACCTTAATACAGAAGGGGGTGGAATTTTAGGATTAAATTATAATTCAGGATCAAATGGTGACTTTAATATTTATAATGGTGCTACCACTTCCCTATTTACAGTCAAACAAAATGGTAATGTAGGAATTGGTACTACTAATCCTCAATATCTCTTGGATGTTAATGGGACTTTAGGTATAACTGGAGCTTCCTCATTCACAGGAGCAGCTACTTTTAACTCCACTATAAATTTAACTAATTCTAATACTTTAACAGGGGTAACTAACTATATTCAGGCTAATAAGGGGTTATCTGTAGGAGCAGGTACTACTTACTACCTGGATCAATCTGGTAATTTATCTGCTAATACTGGTACTTTTGCTTCTACTTTAGGAGTTACAGGTTTAATTACAGCTTCAGGTGGGTTAACTCTACCAACTAATCAAAACCTGGCTCTTTCTTCTGGTGCTGGTACTTATTCACAAACATTTACAGGTACTACTACAGATGCTATGACTGTTACTGCTTCATCATTATCTACTGGTACAGCCTTAACATTAACAGGGCCGACTTCAACTGGAGTTACTGATCATTTTGTAAAAATTTCTTCTGATATTGGGGCTGCTTCTTCTTTACTTAATTTAAATCCAGACTTTTCAGGTTCAGCTGTAACTGGATATGGAATCTATAATTTAGCCACAGATGCTACAGCTAATGGGAATACTAATTATGGGTATTATGGATCTTTAACCTTAACTGGTAATGCTGCTAAAACTGGGGTTGGTTTATATTCTACCCTTTCTACTTCATCCACCACAGCTGATACTTTAATTGCTGCTGATTTAGCTACAAGTGTAAGTGGGATTGTGACAACAGGCACCAGAAATATCTATGGACTCCGTTCTCAACCAGCCTCAACTGGAGCTTCCACTGGTGGAACTACCAATGTTTATGGTGAATATGTTAAATCAGGAGGAACAGTTGGAGTAGGTGGAACCATAAATTCTTATGGACTATACGTGGCTAATGGAACCATGAATACCACAGGTTTATCTACTAATACAGGTTTGTATGTAGAAACTCCAAGTGGGGCTGATACCAATTATGCAGCCATTTTTGCAGGAGGAAATGTAGGTATTGGAACCACTGCCCCTGCTCATACTATTGATGTTGTTGGTGATGCAGGGTTATCTACAGGAACATTATGGACTAATACTTCTGATTCACGAGTAAAACAAAATATAGAAACTATTCCTGATGCCCTGGGACTGATTGCCAGATTAAAGCCATCACAATATATGTATACTCCTGAGTATTTGGCAAAACATCCTGAGATAAAAGATATAGAACATTATGGATTTATAGCCCAGGACTTCCAGGAAGTGTTCCCTGAAAGTATTTCTACAGGAGCTGATGGATTCCTACAGGTTAATGCTTCCAATGTGATTCCTTACATGACCAAGGCTATTCAGGAGTTGTTGGCTAAATTTGAAAATCATGATACAAGAATCAAGGATTTGGAGGATAGAATAGCTAGTGGTTCAGCGAATCAGCAGGTCAGCACATCAGCAGGTCAGCTATCCAGCACTTCTGCCGACATTGCTGATACTCTGAGTATTTCTGACACTCTGAACTTAACCCCACCATCAATTTTGCTCTCTACAATCAGTGCCCAGTTAGTTGATTTAGCAGTTACCTCTGAAGCTACTTTCTCAGGAAAATTAACAGCATATGAGGCTACTATTTCAGATACCTTTAAATCCTTGGGAGAAACTTTCCTGGGAAATACAACTGTGGCAGGTAATTTTAATATTGATGGAACAATGAATATTTCCGGTAATTCCTTAAGCACCTTAGGTGATTTTTATATTCAAAATGGACCTCTGGCAGGAATTATAGATATCTTTAATGGCAAAATAATTATTGATGGCTATGGAAATATCACAACTTCCGGACAAGTGACCACTCAAAAGGTAAATATCAGTGAATCTGCAGGACAAGCTACCCTGCTTGCTGGTCAGAATTGGCTCACAATCATGAATACTCTGGTTACTGAAAATTCCCTAATCTTTATTACTCCAACTACTGTGACAGACAAAGTTATATCTGTAACTCAAAAAAATTCAGGTTCAGATTTCACAGTTCAAATTCAAACTCCATCCACAACAGATATTAAATTTAACTGGTGGATCATTAATTAAATTTATGTATAATACATTTATGAAAAGAGATTTTTATTTAGGCTTGGCTTTTCTACTGCTAATAGGTCTTACTGTTATTCCTGCTACTCTACCAAAATCTGAAGCTAAAAATTCAACCCAAATTGCTCCTGCTGAAAATAAAGCTGAAAATAAAGCTGAAAATCAAAATACAGTTTTGTGCCAAAATCAGGGAACAGATGAAATCTCCGCTTTAACAAACCAAAATTCTGATTCCAGTTCCTGTTTATTTTTGGGCTGCAACGGCTTCTTTTAAAACAGCTCACACAAGTTCTTAAATGCTGGCGTCAGGGCTACTTTCTTTAACAGAATTAATTTCTTTTTTTAATAACTCCAGCTGGCTAAGATTCCACTTAGCAATTTCTTCCTGAGTATAATCTTTCAATGCCTGTTGGTAGGTCATATAAAAACCTCTACTATCAGGAGAAATTTCTACCTTTTTTTTATCTAAATATGCCAAATGTTCGGGAAGCCTATAAAATGAAGGAGAGAAAGTTAAATAAAATAAACCATAAAAGTTTCTGAAACCATAAATAAAAGTGGATTCATTCTGATTCTTGGCAATAACCATCTTTTGCCTCAACCGGTGCATATCTAGAACAATATTGGTCATCAAAAGGTTAATTTTACCTATTTTTCTTTGATATTCTAAGCTCCTGGTTAAAAATTCTTCCCTCATTTTTTTGACTTCATCAGTCTGCACATCCCCCAATATTTTGTAAAAATAAGCATAGTACTGAGTTAAATTATCAGCACTCACCTCCGAAGGAAATTCTTCTTTAAAAAAAGCTTTTTCCAAGGTATCCCCTTTTTGGGCTGCCTGTTTTACTTCTTCTGGTAAAGTATCTTGCTGAAGAATTTTTGCAAAAAGTGGCAAATTTTTATAGGAGCGGTAAAATTTATCTATAGCCACTAAAGTTGCTTCATAAGACGGATCATTACACATATAAAGATTTGTTTCTGTTTGGAGTATCCAGGCACTATTAGATTTGGTAAGAAAATTTCCAATGCCGCTAGGATTGGCTACTAATTTGATATAAAAATTAGTGGAAGCTAGTTTAAGATTAGCCTTATCAAGGTTGCTAAGCTCACGGGCAAAAAAAATGTCACTTACATAAAAAGGATAAAAGATTGGTTTTAAATCTTGACTCCACCCATAACAGGCTGTTGAAACTACATAAGGGCCAAAAAATGGTCTTTTTTGTTCATCTTTTCTAAATAAAACATTATTTGGCAAAATGTCTTTTTGAGAAAATTTGGTATTTTCCGCCTTGATTTGTGGTTCTACCAGAGAACTGGTAGGAATTTGACATCCAACTCCTGTTTGTAAGCAATGTTCACGGTTATCAATTTCCCTACCTAATTCATTGGCGTTTTCTACTAATTTTGCCAAATCGCTCCTAATTACCTGATAACTTACACTGGTATTTATGCCTATATAAGAGCTACTATCTGGAAACTGGTTGCCTTGTAAAACCTTGTTCAAACTAGTTATTGAAGTTTGATAATCCTGCTGAGTTTTTCGATAAACAGATACCATCAGTAAAGCTGAAGAGGTGGAAGGTTTGCTAATAAATTCTTTGTGCTGTTTATCTACTTCAACTATGTCTTTTAAAAAAGCAACCGGATAAAGTGGATCACTTGTTTTTAAGTAGGTCTGTATTAATTTTTCTTCTGTTTCCAAAGCTAAAACATCTTCTAAAAACTTTGGAGAATCAAAATCAGGACTAGTAAATAGTGGATCTTCTTTAATCCACTGATAAAACTGATTTAAATCTTTAGCTTGAATGGGTGGCTTATCTGCGCTGGAACGAGAAAAAAATAACGATTTCTTAATCTGATTAAATATATCATTATGAGTAAAAATTATACCCAAAATTAATGTTAATAAAATAGTAAAGATTACAAAATTATTTTTTTTCTTCATTTGTCCCAGAATCATAATATAAAATAACTTAAAAAGAAATTACGTTTGTTTTTCTTCCCTGTCTCTGCTAAACTCAAAAAATCTTATGGCTAAACAGAATGGTGCTTATATCTCTTTTGAGAATATGTCCCTAACCTATTTTAACCCTATTAAAAACCTTTCTACTGAAGCTTTAAGGAACATCTCCCTTAAGGTATATCAGGGCGAATTTGTAACCATTGTAGGACCTTCTGGTTGTGGAAAAACAAGTCTGCTTTATTGTCTGGGAGGATTGATCAATCCCACCAAAGGAAACCTTACTGTTAAAGGCAAAACAGCTGTTGTTTTTCAGGATTCTCTGCTTTTGCCATGGAGAACAGTTTTGGGAAATGTTGTATATGGTTTGGAAATCCAAAAAATAAAAAAATCTGAGGTGCAAAGCAAAGCCAGACAAGTTATTAAACTGGTCGGTCTTTCGGATTTTGAAAATTACCATCCTTACGAACTATCCGGTGGCATGAAACAAAGAGTAAATCTAGCCCGTGCTTTGTGCACAGAACCTGAAGTGTTACTTTTAGATGAACCTTTTGCTCACTTAGATGCCCAAACCAGAGAATTAATGCAGCAGGAACTAATAAATATCTCACAAAAAAATAAGAAAACTTTTATCTTTGTCACTCATCAAATTGATGAGGCAATTTTTTTAGCAGATAAAATTATTGTTTTGAGTAAAAAACCAGGCACTATTAAAGAAATAATTAAAGTTAATCTCCCTAAACCCAGAACTTTGAATTTAAAAAATACTGCAAAGTTTGCCAAGATCAAAAAACATGTCTGGAGGTTAATTAGTAATGAAGTTAATTAATAAATTCATTAAATCTAAAGAAGATTTGATTCTGGGTTTATTCGGCCTGTCGCTTTTTCTGATTCTCTGGGCAGAAGCAGCACAATTGAAATGGATTGCACCGATTTTTATCAGCTCTCCTGGTGAAGTTACTAAAGAAGTTATTATAATGTTTCAAAACCGCACTATTTTTCCCCATCTTGCAATTAGCTTAACAGAGTTCTTATTAGGTTTCTCAGCAGCAGCATTTTTAGGTATAATTTTCGGGATATTAATAGGTTGGTACAAGAAATTAAGAGGTCTAACCAGCCTATTAATTTTTGCTTTATATTCTACTCCTACAATTGCCATTTTGCCCCTGATTGTAATCTGGTTAGGATTTGACATCTGGACAAAGGTTTTGATTGTATTCTTATCAGCTTTTTTTCCAATCCTGATAAACACCATGAGCGGAGTAGAAAATCTCAACTCAGATTTAATCAGGCTAGGCAGATCATTTGGAGCAAATGATTTGGCTATTTTCCGAACCATTGCCTTGCCTGGCTCACTGCCTTTTATCGTTACCGGACTTAGGCTGGCAGTTACCAGAGGCATGATAGGCATGTTAATTGGAGAATTTTATGTTTCCAATAAAGGATTAGGCTATTTAATCACTTCTTATGGTTCCTCTTTTCAAACAAGCAAGTTCCTGGCTGTAGTTTTACTGGTAGTCCTTATCGGTATAACGCTGACCCAAACAATAGGCTTACTTGAAAACAAACTCAAAAGCTGGAAAATCAGTAGAGATTAATCTAAATGGGAAACTATATATCTATGCTTACCTATAGACTGAAAAGAGTCTACAAATTCTATTTCCAATGGCAAAAACACTTTTTCTGCGACTAAATCTACCAAAGTTTTTTTAGCTGATAAAAATAATTTTTCACTGATCCCCTTTTCCAAAGTAGCCTTAATAAATCTTTGTTTTGCTTTATTTTTTTCTTTTACAACAACTTGCAATTTTAATCTGGGCATGATTTTATCTTGAACCATATCTTCAAAAACATGTAACTGCCATAGTGGCTCATCCAGGTGTACATAAAATGACAACAAAGCGTTTTCTATTATATGGGCATAGATAGAAGTTCCATGAATTCTAATAACATCATGATTTATCCTGCCTAAAACCTTGAATCTTTTTAACTGACCGCACTTACACTTAAAATCCTCCATTTCTACCGCATCTCCTGTTTTATAACGAATAAGCGGAAAGCCGTTTTTATGTAAATGAGTCACAACTAACTCACTCCCTTCCATGAAATCTATTGTTTCAAGATAATACTTAGGTGAAGGATGAAAATAACCTGTCATCAGCGTGTTTAAATATTTACAGTAAAGACCAACAGATTCCCCTTGCCCTTCTGATAAACCATATCTGCGCACAATTAAAGCCCTACTAAATAACTTTCTAAAAAGGGAAGCTTTTTGCTTAGAACAATATTCTCCCATTAAAGAAATTCGCTTAATTTTTTTTAAGTCATACTCTTTCTTTAGAAAAGGAATAAAAAAATATAAAATTGTAGGCGAAGTAAATAATACGTCTACCTTAAGCTTGGCAGCTATTTTAGCTGATAAAGACAAATCATTAATATCTCCCATAACATCTATGAAATTTTTTCCGGTTTTCTGCCTTGTAACATAGCCTTCAATTATGTCTTTAGCAGCCTGTATCTGAGGCATAAGACGCATGATTGCTGTTGGCTTAAAGCTAGAATCAGGATTCACATTAACGTTAACTTTTCTTATACCTATTTGCCTAAAAATAATTGATAAGGAATCAGGAGTAGAAACAGTGCCGCTGGAAATACTAACAGTGCCAAATTTTTTCCAGGGCAAAAAAAACCTTTCGAAAGGATCAGACTTTACAATTTCATCTTTAGTTAAAAACGGTAACTTCTTAAAATCTTCTAAAGCATTAAAATCTTTTATTAAATTAATACCTAACTTGGAGTATTTATCCCTATAAAATGAAGAGTTAGGGTTATCCCAAACAAAATCTAAAATTCTTTTTATTTTTTTAAATGAAACATCGGACTGAGGATTTTTTATCATTTTCGAGAAATTATACTATAGTTATTGACAAAATATTCAAACAATGTTTAAAATGCTTCACGACATGATGAACAAAAAACCCTGGATCCTTATACCATTATTTCTTACGCTAGCTGCTGGGATTATCTGGGTTTTAAACGTTCAGTTTCAGCCTAAACCTTCTGCCTCATTATTAAAATCTGCAGAGGATACCCCTCAAAAACTAATATTAACTTACTCTTTTGCCAAAGCTAATCAACTGCCCGTTATTGTTGCTCAGGGAAAAGGATTATTTAATAAATACAATATTGCTGTAGATATCCAACAAGTACCTAAAAACGTAACATCTATGCTTGTTTCCGGAAAAGCAGATATAATGTTGGGGACTCCAAATATTGCTTTATCAGCAGTGGTTGAGGGATCCAAGCTTTCCTGGATTGGTTCAGTTAATAACGACCAGGCCCTGGTAGTTATTGCTACCAAAAATCTGAAAGACATTAAAACCGCAGGTATCATTGCTGGTCCAGGTCGAGCCCAAGCAATTGGACTACTTAATAATTTAGGATTAGACATAAACAAAATTAGCTATCAAGAACTTGCCGGTAACCCAGAACGATTACTGGCCTTGCAACAAAAACAAGTAGATGTAACCAACGTACCTAAACCAGACTGGCTAAATTTTAAGAAGAAGGCTAATCTGGGTGAAGAGTATAAAATTCTGTTGGATTCCTCTTTTGAACCAGAAGCCCAGATACCAATTGGAATCATTGTCAGAAATGAATATTTAGAACAAAATAAATCATCTGTAGAGAGCTTTGTTAAAGCTTTATTGGAAGCAGACTACTGGATGAAAGATCTAAACAACAAAAAAGAGCTCGCTGAAATTCTCCAGAAACACTACCCTGATATGTCTCCCGAGGAGATAACAGTTGAGATTGACTCTTACCTTCCAACACTTACAAACCTGCAATTTACCCCAACAAAAGAAAAAGGAGAAGCATCACTAAAAATAATAGCAGCTTCTAATCCTAAAGCTAAAGACTATAATTTAAATGACTTTATTAATACAAAAATCGCAGATTCACTAAAAGCTGCTGGTTTCTTAACAAAACTTGGCTTTAACTAAACATCAAGATAATAAGTAAAAGGCTTGTGCTTAAGATTCGCTCCAAGAGAATCTATAAATTCTATTTCTAGAGGCGAGAAAATTTTATTTTTAACTAAATCAGCTAGTGTATCATCCCGAGAAATACAGAAATTATTACTTACCTCTTTAGTAACTTGAGATTTTATTTGGACTGAGAGATTCTTTTTTGACACAAGCTGAAGCTTTAATCTGGGTAAACGCTTGCAATTTGAGTAATCATATATATATAGCTTCCAAAAATAAGAATCGCAATACTTATAAAAAGGCGAAACTGCCTTTTCTAATTCTTCGGAAGAGAAGAGATAACCACGAACATCCAAAACATTAAGTCCGAATCTACCTAAAGTCTTTAATTTTAACTTTGCCCCACAAGGACAATCTTCTTCAATCAGCTTCGCCACATCGCTTGTTCGATATCTAATCATAGGTAATTCCATCTTGGTGTGTACATGTGTTACCGCTAAAATACTTTCTTTTTCGGGATTAACAACTTCCAAATAACAATTGGCAGTCAGGGGATGATAAATGTTAAGATTTTCTTCATTAACAAGATGCTCACAGGTATAACCTAAAACATGTGCTTCAGCACAAGCATAAACAAAGGTAAAACAGGCATTCTTGAAATTCTTTTTAAAATACCTAAATTGCCTCAGAGAACAATTTTCTCCTCCAAGAGCTATATATCTTATTTGATCTTCTAACTTTTGCTTTTTTAAATAAGGTACAAAATGTTCTAATATTGTGGGCGAAGCTTGAATAGCTTCAACCTTTAGCTCTTCAACAATTTTGGCTGCCTTTTCTAAATCGTAGACACTGCCTAAACAGCGCAGAATACTCGGATGTCTGAAAACCGGTCTGGTTTGAACAGCCCAAAAAGCAGTTTCACTCAAAATAACCATGGCACACTTGATATTTAAATCCAATGCTTTTTTCACCATAAATCCCGTGGCAGGATTCTTTAAACCTGCTCTTAGTATGGTAACAAATTTAGCTCCTGAAGTATTACCACTAAAATTAACTCCTTTCACTTTTTCTTTAGGAAAATAAAACCTATCATAAGGATCAACATTAACCAATTCTTCTCTGGTTAAAAATGGCAGTTTTTTAAAATCCTCCATAGAGTTGATATCTTTAAGAAGATTAATACCTGCTTTGGTATATTTATCTCTGTAAAAGCTAGAGTAAGGGCTGTTCCAAACAAATTCCAAAACTTTTTTGATTTTTTTAAACTGAGGATCAATTTTAGTTTTTTTCATCAATAAAATTGTTTATACCATATTTCTATTCTTAAATAAAGGAAAAATTAAATTCCACAATATGGTTTATGGGGCAAGTTTGATACTACACTAGAGGACTATTTCAGATTTATCCCAAAAAGATTTGGGATAGAAGCTGTGGGAGTATTGAAAGATGTGAGTACCATCAGCCTACTGGAATCAGACCAGGGATAAACATCAGAGCCTTCAAATTTACCTGCAAATATATCAGAAATATTTGAACCATCATATTCACAGATACTGATTTTATCAGCCATGACTAAAATAACATGTCTGGAATCCGGCAGCCAAATATATGCTTTTGCTTCAGGTAAACTATAGTCTTTATTAGTCAGTAAATCATAGACTTTATAGCCCTTCAAAATAATCCCCGGTGCCTGAGTAATAGTTGGTTTAGCAGATACCACCTGTTGCTTAATGCCTCCGGTAATAATTTTAGATTCATCAGGAGACCATATTAGAGAAGCTGAGTCTGAGGCAATCTGACGTATTTTTAGATTTGAAATAATAGCAAGTTTGATATCATCTTTTGTTTTTTGATCTTCTTCCCAAGTCTTTAAGGTATTAACAACAAGTGGTGTGATATCTTTTAAATCTCCAAGAGAAGTAAAAGTTTCAAAGTTAACCAGATAATTTCTTAAACCAGTTTCTCCTGTAGTTCCACCTTGTTGTAAGGTTATAAGTAGCTGTTTTGAATCAGGAGACCATTTAAAAGTAGCTTTAGAAAAATCTAATTCTGAATTTGATGCTACAATCTGATGAGGCTCTGCACTTCTATTTAAAGATAGTGGTTGCGCACTCATTGTCCAAACCCAAATACCACCTTTTTGACGGGTGCGTGCATCAGACACCATTGGCACAGCAAAAGCCAGTTTCTGGCTATCAGGAGAAAGAATTGGATTAATTGCCCCATTAAAAGTTAAAGGGTAAATTGTAGGCAAAGCCGGGAATAATGTGGCCTTTACCTCTGAAACTAATCCTTCTTTCACTTCAATGTTCTTTTCCCAAGCTATAAATCCTTCCTTAACAAGCTTAATATTATATGTTTTAGGGCTAAGCTGTGAGAGTGTTGCGTTGGTGGCTGTGGTTAAATGCCCATCGATATAAACTGAAGCACCATCAGGCAAAGATGTAACAGTAATAATCCCTGTTCCTTTTAACTTTTTTTCTGAAGTGGAAAATGTGTAACCTTTGCTTAAGTAGATTGCAGCTATTGCAACAATTGCGATGATTACCACAGTTGCAACAGTAATCAAAAATCTTTTTGAAACCATATTTAATAGTATAACAAATTAATTAGCAAAAGGCTTGTCTCCTTCAAGTCTTGCTCTAACGATTAGTCGGTTTATGGTTGTTCCCGGAGGATCACAGGTTTGCATTGTTAAAACAGGAGTATCATAATTTTGGATCAGGAAGTTTGTATCCCTGGCTGAAACTACACTCTTATCAAAAACTATATAGTCGAAGCGCTTACCTTTATAAAAAATAATCACTCTATCCCCAATATTAAGTTTACCCAATAAGTAAAAAACAGCATTGTATCTGACCACATCCCAGGGTGCATTCACTGAATGGGAAAAAAGATACATATTCCCAGGCTCACCAGGGAAAGAAGTTCCCCTTGCCTGAGCTATTCCTCCTGATAAAGCCTTCATATATTCTTTCTCATTATTTGGATCAACATCAGCCACGATTTTTGCATTAGCATCTATTTTTTCAATTACAATCCCAAAATCAGTTGATTTAGGAGTAATTGTTTTTACTTCAGAACTAAAAATATCTCCGAACCCAGATTGTACCGGTTCAGGTGTGATTGTTGGAGTTTCAACCCCCTGGGAAGTAATAACTTTTGGCAGAACTGCTTTTCTACCTGATATTTCTCCCAGATTAAATTTAATTTCTTCTATGCTTACCGGTTCCACAATTAAAATCACAGTTAAAATACCAATCAGAATAAATAAGTAGCTGAAGAAACGGAGTAAAAAAACTTGATGATAATGTGGCAGACCAAATTTTAATTTCATGGTTAGTGACCCAGGCGAGAGTCGAACTCACAACCTTTCCCTTAGGACGGGACTGCTCTATCCATTGAGCTACTGGGCCTGGATGGTTTTATTTTATCATTCAAGAGATTAAAATACGAATATCACGGGGACTAGTTCATCGGTAGAACGCTGCGTTCGGGACGCAGAGGCAGAGGGTTCAATTCCCTCGTCCCCGACAAAAAAGGGATTAAGACTTAAGAAGCTTTGGAAAGTTGCTTTTCAGGAGATCTTCTTTGAATCAGATCATCTCTGTAAATAACTCCGACAAAACTGGGTAATTTCTTGCGGGGAGCACAAGTTTTTTCAATTGCCAAAAGCCTTTCACCGGGATTTAATACAAACTCACTTTCTGAAGGAAAAGAGTCTCTGACCTTAATAGATTTTTCTTCCATTTCAGCAGTGATATCTCTAAATATTCCCAGCTCCCTCTTAACAGCTTCTTTCGAATCACTTCCATGAACTAAATTATTAGGAAGCTCTTCTTCAATTGCGTACTTTCCACGAATAGATTCAGGATCAGCTTCATTAGCGTGAGTCTTTCCCATTTCTTTTCTCCACCGATTAACTGCATCGCCATCTTCATGATAGATTAGAAGAAAGGTCAGCGGTCCTGATTGAGAAAAGTCATAGATTGATTTCCAAATATGTTCCGGATACTTTTCCTTGGCATCAGCATAAAACTTCTCAACATCTTTAGGTAATAATTTCAAAGATAAAGAAAAAACAATATTATCTTTAATCTCTTCTGCAATCAAATCGGCAGCAACTTGGTCATCAGTAGAAAGCCGTCTACTATTATTAGCCTGTGGTTTAATTATTCCTAAAGTAATATTTCCTTCATCAATCAACCTCTCAAGTTCAGGGTGATTTAAAACCTGATTTATTTTATGGAGTTTTTCTAGTTCAAGCTCAGATAGACTCATTTTTTCAGCTCTGAGAGCAACTGAAGTTAGCTCTGCCAAACCGCGGGAACTAAATACGCCCGGAGTCTCTATATTCATAAAATCTATTTCATTATTTTCTTTAGTCATTCTTCTTGTCTTCTCTTTCCTGTTTTTTCTTATCCAAAAAATTTAAAAAGCTATCCAAAGTCTGGATTTCTTTTATTATTTTTTTCTTTTCATCTTTTTGCTTGTTCATCTTTTAAGCGCGCCAAAAAATAAATTGAGCTTGTTTGGCGGATAACAGACAAATTATAACACCAAAAAACCCATAGTGCAAATGATTAGCCCACAAAAAAACTCTGTGAATCCACAGATAAATAGATCTAAGCCTAAAAATAACTAGGTTTAAGAAGAAACTATTCCTCTTTCAGCACTTCAGACATTTGTTTAAGTAATCCCACCACAACCGGTGCAGGCATCAAGCTGTAAGATTTGACACCTTTATTGTCCTCCACAGTCCAAGGGCTTTCAATGACCTTAACAGCTTTATTTTCTTTATCATATTCAAAACTAAAACCTGGAGTCAGCTCATAATTATCAAAATTCTCATCTGCTACATCAGTCGGTACTGAATTTCGAAGACGAATAATTGGAATTCCGGATAATTCATTGGCTTTATCAATAATTTGCTGATCTTTGGCCAGTCTTTCTTTAATTGGTTCTATCCCCAAATCATCCCCTTCTTTACCAACCATCACTGCTTTGTCACAAGACGGATTATCACATTTCAAATAAAACTCATCATTCTTTTCATCATATTCGACCAAAGTAGTTGGAAGTAATCTAATGTTTCTTGGAGCCTGACATTTAGGACAAATCCTTCTGAATTTAATTCTTTCATTAATAACAGAATCTGGAATATCAATTAAAACATACATGTCTTTATCATTGCCTCTTCCTATTACCTCTTTGAAATACAACGAAGCTGAAATTTGATCAATCTCTCTGGGGAAACCATCTAAGAAAACACTTTTCCCATCCAGTTCTTCAAATTTAACCCTAAGCATAGCTATAATAAACTCAGACGGCAAAAGAGCGCTGGCAGATCTGCCTAAAAATCTTTCAACTGCTTCATCAAATTCCAAAGGGCCTCTATAAAATTCTTTTAGTTTTTTTCCTTTTGGTCCTTTTATATAATTATCCCAATCAGCGTGGATTTCTCTAACTAAATCTCCTACAGAAAGATGGACAATTTTATCTTTACCAATAAGGTTGGAGAAAATCTTGGAGTAAGTTCCTTTACCAGCATTTTTCTTACCCACAAAGTAAGCAATAAAATTCCCTTTCTCAAGGGCTTTTTTGATAATTTCTATTTCTTTGCCTGTTTTAGCTTCAAAATATTTACTTACAGAATCTGGGTTGGTTAAATCAAATGTTTCTGTAACACTTTTTACTTTAGCTCCAATAATAGGAAAATCTGCTTTAGACATAATTTATTTTACCTCTATATCCGAAATATTGTAACTGCCATCATCATAAACGTCAACTATGGCAAATCTGGGGGCCTGAGTATTTCTTTCTTTGGAAAGCGCCCCAACAGTTACCATATTAATGTTTGTTTCCATATCAGTGTAGGTAGTGTAAGCATGAATGTCGCCTGCAAAAACTCCTCCAACTTTTGCCCCTTTCATTAAACCCAATAATTCTTTAGCCTGGTTTTGTAATTTGGTGTTGGCAGGAACACCGGGATCTGATTTTCGGGCACTGCCCATCACCTGATCAGAACTTGGATGAGTCAAAGGTTCATGTAGAAATATATAGATTGATTTAGTTTGATCATCTTTTCCCTTACTTAATTCTGTTTCTAACCAAGACTGTTGTGTATTGTCTACCCCGCTGTAATTATCTGAGTTATAAAGCAGCACAAACCTAATTCCTGAATCAGAAAAAGCCTGATATGGAGTTCTAAATACCTCACTAAAGTTTGTAACAGCTGATTTTCCCTTGTCTCGGGAATCCCATAAATCATGATCCCCTGGAATTGCATAGTAAGGTAAACCGGAATCCGCAAAAGCTTGTTTTGCAGATTTCAGCTCATCAACAGTACCAACATCAGAGTAATCACCTAACCCGATCACAAACTTAACATTATCTGCTTTGGCCTGAGCAAAAGCTGCTTTTAACGTATCTACATCTTTATGAGAGTCTGCAACAAGCGCAAATTTCAAAACCACACTACCACTTTTTTTTGTATTTGTTGAAGCGCTTTTATTAGATGACATTTGAGTGGCTAAAGGTAATTTAAAATCTTTATTGGGACTGAAACTTAAGATACTAGTGATAATTTTGACTGTATCTTCAGAAGTAACAAACCCCATTACAGCAGCCTTTGGGTTGGAGGGAAACTCATTAATAGCTTTGGTAAAAGGATCATTTTCCAAAGATGTGCCTGAAAAATACTTAAAAGCCTGAATTAAAGCAATTCCCAGTAATAAAAATAGTACCAAAGATAAAAACAACCTAAAGATTGTAAATGGCAACGGAGTTCTTCTTCTTTTGCTTTCCGAGTGTCTAAACATAGTATATCTATCTTATCTTACTATATATTCTTACATTCGCTCAGGAGCTTCAATGCCCATGATGTTCAGTGAATTACCCAAGACAATCTTACAGGCTTTAACTAAAGCCAGTCTGGCAACTTTTAAGTCTTCAGTTTCAGCATTTAACACCCTACAAGACTCATAAAATTTGTGGAATAGATCTGCCAATCTTGCGCTATAAGTTGTTAATTTATGTACGCTGTAGCTATCACCTATTTCTAAAATCAATTCAGGAAAACCGGTGAGATATTTAATCAATTCCAACTCTGCTGTTGTAGTCAATAAATCTAAATTCGGCTTATCAAATTTAGTCTCAGCCTTAGTTAAAATGTTAGCCATTCTGACATGAGCATATTGAACATAAAAAACAGGATTTTTATTTGACTGTTCTTTTGCTAAATCCAAATTAAAATCAATATGGGTATCAGGCGAATACATCAGAAAGAAAAATCTGGCTACATCTTTGCTTACTTGTTCCAGCAATTCATCCAACGTCACAAAAGTTCCTGCTCTTTTTGACATCCTTACTTCTGTTCCACCCTTAAACAACCTTACAAACTGCATAAAAATTATATCTACTTTACCCTTAAACCCTA
This sequence comes from Microgenomates group bacterium, assembly GCA_041659805.1. Lineage (GTDB taxonomy): Bacteria > Patescibacteriota > Microgenomatia > Daviesbacterales > UBA10151 > STC-54. The sequence continues at coordinate 18,274 of JBAZXP010000001.1, forward strand.
AAGCATCAGCAGCACCCTTAATTCTGTCTGCATAACCAAAATGGTCTGCCCCTAAAATATTGATCTTTTTAAAGTAACCCCTACTCAAAACCTCCTCATGATGGGCAATATCAGCCATAAAATAGGTTGGCTCCTCTTTCCCTCTGCCACCCTGTATAGATGTAATTAAAGCCCGGTCTTTTTCATCTCCAAATTCAGTGGATTTAAACCATAAAGCCCCGTCTTTTTCATAAGCCACACCTTTTTTCTTTAAAATATCAGCTGTTTTCTCAATTAGTCCTCTTTCATAGACTGATCTTTCGGAATAATATTCATCAAAACTAATTCCTAAACGTGATATGGCCGGTTTAATTTCATTGTCTAATAAATGATCTGCTAACAGATGGCCCAGTTGTTGCGGATCTAAATCAAGTTTATCAGAGAATTTTTTAGCCAAATCCTTTATATACTCGCCCTTATAATGCTCCTCTTTTGATTCAACTTTCCCGGCAGCAGCAAGCGTTGCTTCCCCTAAAAGCCGGACCTGATTGCCCGTATCATTGACATAATATTCTCTGTGCACCTGATAGCCCAAAAAAGATAGGACATTAGCCAAAGTATCTCCGATAGCCCCACCCCTGCCGTTGGCAAGTGTCAGAGGACCTGTTGGGTTAGCGGAAATAAATTCTACATCAATAATCTTATTGTCTTTTTTACCGCCTTTTCCAAAACCTTCTCCTTTTTCTAAAATTTCAGAAACTTGTTTTGCCAAGCTTTCTCCTTTTATAAAGAAATTTATAAAACCGGGACCAGCAACCTCTGTCTTATCTAAATAGTCCAATTTTCCCAGTTTTTCTATAATTTCCTTGGCAATCACTTGTGGCGTCTGCTTGCCATTTTCTGATTTTAGTTTAGACAGTTGTAGTGCGATATTCGAGGTATAATCTCCGAAGGAAGAATTTTGTGGAATATCACAAACTATATCATCTATTTTATATCCAAGGTCTAAAACTGCCTTTTTCAAATCACTCTCTAATTGTTGTTTTACCATGAAACAATCATACCATATTCGCACTTTTCCGTCTGGAAAAACGAAAAATAATAACCGCTAAAATTAAATAATACCCGGTCCACATTACTACGTTAGTCTGACCGATTACAAAACTTGCTCCCGGTATTTTGGAAAAAAATTGGACAATATAAATAAAATAAGTCAGTAATATTCCCGATACGAGTCCTACTATTTCCCCCAAAAAATTATTAAAAATTCCAACAATCATTGCCAAAAATCCGGAAATCATAACAATCGGTATACTCCATAAAACTAAACTATTGGCAATAAGTCCTGCAAGAGAAATTTGATTAAAGTTATAAGCAATGATTGGCAAAACCATTAGTTGAGCAGATAACGTTACTGCAAAATCTTCCCTGATTAATTTTGGAATTTTCCTCAAAATATTGGAAAAAATCGGGGCAACAACTATAACTCCAAAAGTTGCTAAAAAACTCAGTTGAAAAGAGATATTTAACAACCAATTTGGTTGATAAAGCAACATTAATCCTCCTGTTACAAATAAAATCCACCAACCAGTACCTTCTTTACCCATTAGTTTACCTGTATAAACAAGACCTGCCATAATGGCTGCCCGAACTACAGGAACCCCAAAACCTGTGATCAAACTATAAATTACTATTACAAACAAGGTCAGAATTATAGTTTTTCTTCTGCCAAATATACTCACTAAACTCATCACAAACCCAGCCAAAATAGTCAGGTTTTGACCTGAAACAACCACAATATGAATGGTAGACGTAGTCTGCAGTTGCTTTCTAAAATAAAAAGGCAGACTGGATTGATTGCCCAAGATTATGCCTGAAAGTAGCGCTGATTGTGGGTAAGGCAAAATATTATCAATGGTTTCGGATAAAGAAGTTCTCAGAGGCTCAAAAAGCTGAATTCCCTCTTCTTTATATGTCGGATCAATACCGCCAATTTGCATTACTCTAAAGGCAAAAAATAAGATCCAAAATGAAATCAAGAAAAATATTAGCCTCAACATAGGTGTTTAGAAACGGGTGGCGCGAGTCGGGGCGCCCCATCGAGCACCCGCAACGAAGTGAGGATGTCGGATGGGGCTGACGAGCGACAGGACCCGTAGGCATAAAAAGCTACCATGTTGATATTTGAGCTTTAATCTTCTCGTAAACTGATCTGGAAACTGCTTTTTTGGTAACTAAATCCTCTATTCCTGAATACGGTCTGTTATCAATAATTTTCTGGGCAGTTACTGCTCCCACGCCTGGCAATTTATCCAGATCAGCAAGAGCTGCTTCATTAATATTGATTAATCCAATCGCAGAGACTGAATTTCCTTGAGAAGAAGCATCTGTTCCTATATTCTCAGAAACTTTTGGCACATAAATCTTCATGCCATCTGCTACTTTTTGAGCTAGATTTATAGTTTTTGATACATAAACAGGATCTGCTTCTTCTGTTACGCCTCCGGCCATTTTTAATGCGTCCTCCACTCTGGAGTCAAGTGATAATGAATAAACACCTGGTGAAACGATGGCACCACTTACATCAACTTTAACTTCTATTGTTTTTTTAATACCATTTACTTCTCCATTTGAACTTGGATATGCTTGCTTGGAGGATTTAAGAAAGGTTTTAGGAATAATGCCGGAAGAAATAATTCCTCCCACCAGTAGAACCGTGCCTACCACCCCAACTATAATTAATATTTTGTATCTACTCAACAAATCCTCAAGATTGTTTTCCGAGTTCATATTAAAGATTACACAAATCTCCACACAAACTTTTTAGCCTTAATCTTCTTTTCGTATTGCTGCTTCAACTCAATCCGGTATGTTTTTATCCATTCCCTGTAACCTTCAAATAAGTGTATCAAACCTCTACTTTCCATCTCTTTCTTGATTATGCCACCTTCATGCGGAAATTTATGTAACCTTCTGTGTGGTGAAGAAAAACCATGCACATAATGACAAAGTTCGTGCGCAATTGTATGATCAACCACTACTTGTGGAATAGTCAAATCCTTAAACATTCCTGTAATAGTAATATATGTCTTCTTTGAAGCTGGTTCCATCTTAATTGAACCTAATCGAAGTCTGGAAAATCTCCCAAATTGAATGAACACAGGATTAATTTGAGGCACATCAGCGAAATGCTCTGACCAAAGAAAATCTAACCTGGAAAGCAACCATTTATCATCTCTCATTACCTAACTTTAGCCTCATTTTGAACCTTCGTCAAGTCACTTTTGTAAGTCAAAGGTGACAGGCGACAGGTCCCCAAAAAACTGAAAAATTGATTTTTCGATTTTGTTGATACAACAATCTAAACATGCTATAAAAATTGTTAGCAAATGAGCTAAAATGTTGCTAAATTTGGGGCAAAAAGTTCTATTTTCTGTCAGTTACAAAATTAATAATTTTACCAGGGACATAAAATACTTTTACTATAGCCACAGAATCTATGCACTTTTGTACTCTAGGACTATTTTTAGCCATGGATTCAATCTCAGATTGATTATCTGCCAATTCTCTATCTATAATTAAGTTATCTCTTAGCTTCCCATCAACCTGAATTACAATCGTAACCTTCTCATCTTTTAAATGCTCCTCCTCTATTTGTGGCCAAGGCTGGTTATGTATCGACCAATGTTCGTTCGTTCTAATGTTCGTTCGTTCTAATATCTCCCATAATTCCTCTGTAATAAATGGAGCTAGAGGTGACAACATAATTAACATGCTCTTGATTGTTTCTTTTGAGGCTGTTTTTTGTCTGGAAAGAAAATTTAGAAGCTCCATTAAACCTGAAACAACAGTATTATAATGCAGCTTTTCAAAATCTTTACTGGCTTTTTGAATAGTTTTATTTAAAATTCTTTTTTCTTCCTGAGTAGCCTCAGCTTCTTCATAATTTTGAGCTAAACTCCAGATCCTGGTTAAAAAACGATATACTCCATTTAATCCATCATCCTGAAAATCTCCTCCACCAGTAAAAGGCCCCATAAACATTAAATAGGTTCGAAAAACATCTGCTCCCCAATCTTTAATATATTTATCAGGTATAATTACGTTTCCTTTGGATTTGCTCATCTTGGCTCCGTCTTTAATAATCAAACCGTGAGCACGAAACTTAGTAAAAGGTTCTTCAAAATCAATAAAACCCATATCTTTAAATGCCATAGTAATGAATCTGGAATAAAGCAAATGAAGCACAGAATGCTCTGCACCTCCAATATACATATCAACAGGCAGCCATTTTTTTGATCTGGTATCGTCAAACAACTTATCATCCATATCCGTGGTTAAATACCTGAAAAAATATAAAGAAGAATCAAAAAAGTTATCTGAAACATCAGTTTCTCGCCTGGCTTTACCATGACATTTAGGGCAGGTAGTATTTACAAAATCAGAATCTGAAGCTAAAGGTCCTACTCCTGTACCAGTAGGCTTAAAATCTTTAATATAAGGCAGCTCAACTGGTAAATCTTCTTCTGGCACAGGCACAATTCCACACTTATCACAATAAATCGTTGGAATTGGTGGTCCCCAATATCTTTGCCTGGAAATCAACCAATCACGCAAATGATAAGAGGTCACTCTTTTCCCCCAACCTTTCTCTTCCAAATAATCCATAATCTTAACCGTAGCTTCATGGATATCTAAACCATTCAAAAATTCTGAATTGACCATTAATCCTTCTTCTTCCTGCACCTGCTCTGCTTTTGTAATAGGAGTTTTATCATCATCCTTGCCTACAACTACTCTTACTATTGGTAAATCAAACTCTTTAGCAAATTCAAAATCACGAATGTCATGGCCAGGCACACCCACAACTGCTCCCGTTCCCACCTTACCTAGCACAAAATCACTTACCCAAACAGGCAATTTTTGACCATTAAGCCTATTTACAGCAAATACACCAGTAAATACTCCAGTTTTCTTCCTTCCTTCAGCTATTCTTTCCATATCTGATTTTGCTAAAGCGGTAGAAACATACTTTTTAACTGCATCTAAATATTGCTTTTGGGCTATTTTGTATATCAAAGGATGTTCTGGCCCAATAACAATAAAGGTAGCTCCAAAATTAGTATCTGGACGTGTAGTAAAACAAACAATCTTCTCATCCAAACCCTCCAGCTCATACTCGATATTAATACCATCTTTTCTGCCTATCCAGTTTCTTTGGGCAGTTTTTACGATCTCTGACCAATCCAAAGATTCAATATTGGAAAGCAGCCTATCAGCATAATCTGTAATTTTAAAGAACCACTGTTCTAATTCTTTTTTACCAACCTGAGAGGAACACCTTTCACATTCTCCAGAAATTACCTGCTCATCAGCCAACACAGTTAGGCATGATGGACACCAGTTTACTTCTGCTTTTTTCCGGTAAGCTAAGCCTTGTTTGTACAGTTGAAGAAAAGCCCATTGAGTCCATTTGTAATAGTTTGACTTATATGTATCCACTGTTCTTTGCCAGTCAAAAGCATTCCCAACCATTAAAAATTGCTCATAAAAATGCTTCTCTGTTCTCTTACTCACCTCCATCGGATGCTCGTTGATTTTCATCGCATAATTTTCACCATGAATCCCGAATCCATCCAAACCAATGGGCTCAAACACATCAAAGCCTTGTAGTCTTTTAAACCTGGAGTAAACATCCGAACCGGTAAAAGCATACATGTTCCCAACATGCATTCCCTCTGCTGATGGATAAGGAAACATCATTAAAGAATAAAATGGTTTTTTAGCCTTGTCCAAATCAGGACTAAATAATCCTGTATCTTTCCACTTCTTAGCCCATTTAGGTTCAATCTTTGCGGGAAAATATTTAATCATTTTTATACTCCATTCCCTCAAAGTCAAGCTTCTGCGAGCACAGTGAGCAGGTACTTATTTGATTGGGTAAATATTTTTTCATCTGAACCTAATATTATCATAAATAATAAGTCAACTCAAACAAACCAAAGTGACAAAACAATAACAATTATAAAATCATTTTCCACAGACGTTTTCACAAATGTGACGCAGGAATTAATTATATTGTTTGATATATTTAGATTAGGTACATTTATTGACTTTCAACAACATTTAACACCATTTTTATATTGACACCAGCATACTGTTTAACTATAATTTAGATACCTAGTACCCAGGTAGGAGTAAATGCAGACGGTTACTCCTGCTTGGGTATTTTTTATCCTCTAAACCCAGATTGATTGATCATGTTGTATATAAAATGTTGTATAAAATCCTAGTTGCCAAACATAGGGCTGACAGACTAGTCTAATTACATGGTTCAAAAAATTAATCTCTGGTTAAGTTTAATATTCAAAATCTTAGTACTGGCTTTAGCTTTTTTAGCTCCCCTGTTTTTCTGGGGATATACGACTGAATTTTATGAAACACCCAAATTTATCCTGGTATTAATAATTACTACATTATTTATAGTGCTGTGGATTACCAAGTGGATTATAAGCGGCAGGATTACTTTGACTGTTTCGAAACTTGACTTGCCCTTTCTATTGCTTTTAGTAGCTTTTGTTATCTCAATGTTTTTTGCTCCTTCCCGGTCAATTGCTATTTTTGGAAATCTACCAAGACTGCATGGTGGACTAATCAGCTTTGCCCTTTATGCAACATTTTATTTTGTACTGGCAGCAAATTTTAAAAAAATCTCAACCATTAAAGATGTTGTCTACGCGCTTCTTGCTTCATCAATCATCCTTTCTATTATTAGTTTACTTTCTTACGCAGGAATAAATATTTTTTCTCTCTCCTGGACGTCTGGCGCTGCTTTTACACCAACAGGCTCCAGTTTCTCAACAGTAGCAATATTACTTCTATTACTTCCTTTTCCGATTACTGCAATTTTATATGGTTCAAAAATAACTGACTTCGAAACAGATTCCCAAAGTGAAGAATTAGGATTGCCTATCAGCTCTTTAGTCGGAGACAATGCTTCCCTAAACCAATTAACCATTAAAATCATCTGGTCAGTCGTACTGGGATTATTCGCCATTACAATCGTTTTAATTGGTAATGTCCCTATGTACATTGCAGCAGTCATAGTACTGGCTTTAGTTCTATTTGTAACACCTCCAAATTCAATTGGTAAAAATGCAGCTTTCTTGTTTACCCCAATTTTGATTGCCCTGATTATTGCCTTCATGTCTTTCATACCTGTAGGAGGATCTAAGAATATTCTTTATAATAAAGCCCAGAACTTCCCCCGTGAGCTACAACTTCCTTTTACAACTTCCTGGAAGATATCTATCTCTTCTTTCAGAGATTCACCTATTTACGGATCAGGTCCTGCCTCCTACTTAAATGATTTTACTCTTTATAAACCGGTTGAGTTTAACAACACGAAATTATGGAGTGGAAAATTCGATCAAGCCTTCAATGAATATTTGCAAGTACTGGCAACTCTTGGAGTAATCGGTCTGATTGCACTTTTGCTTTTAACCCTAACTGCCTTAACCATCGCTTTCAAAAGCCTCTCTACCCCTAAAACAGGTAGTATCCGCGTACCTTTGGCAATTACATCAATAACATTCTTTATTATATTAGCTTTACATACTTCAACTTTAACTCTCTGGATTGTGGGTATTATTCTAATAATCTCCTTCCTGGCATTGACCAGACAAGAAAATAGCGAAATTGTACTAAGCGATACAAACGGTATCTCATCTAAAATAAAAGTTAATCCATTGCCTGTCATAATGGCAATTATTGTCATTGGATTGCTTTGTCTTGTCTATAAAGAGGCTGTACCGGCACTAATTGCTGATTATCATCATCGCCAAGCCTTAAAAGCAGTAACATTAGGACAGGGCTTGGTTGCCTACAATGAATTAGTTCTGGCTGAAAAATTCAACCCAAATGTAGATTTATACAGAACTGATCTGGCTCAAACCAATTTTGCGTTGGCAAATGCAATAGCATCAAGCAAAGGCCCTACAGAAACCAGTCCTTCCGGATCACTTACAGATACCGACAAACAGAATATTCAGGTTCTTCTATCCCAATCAATCAATGAAGCCAGAGCAGCTACATCTTTAAATCAAAATAATTCCGGAAATTGGGAGATACTTGGATCAATTTATCAGCAAATTTCAGGAGTAGCTAAAGATGCTCTTCAATTCGCGCTTGATTCTTACGGCAGAGCCATTCAAAAAGATCCGCTAAACCCTAACTTAAGGCTTACGGTAGGTGGAATTTACTATTCAGCTAAAAATTATGATATGGCGATCCGTTTCTTCTCTGATGCAGCCAATCTAAAACCTGACTATGCAAACTCCTACTACAACTTAGCAATCGCATACAGAGAAAAAGGTGATTTCAATAGTGCTATAACATTCATACAACAAGCTCTAACCCTTATAGATAGCAAAAGTCCTGACTACAAAACAGCAACAGACTTACTGGAACAATTAAAATCCAAGTCTACAACTAACACTTCTCCAATTATTCAGGCAGAAAGTTCTCCTTCAGCATTACAAGATGAAAAACTACCAAAAGTACTAAAGCTTCCAAAACCTGAGAATATTACAACCCCATCTGCTATCAAGAAAACCACTCCTACCCCAACCCCTGCAGAATAATCTTGTGGACCTGAGCAGAATAAGCAAAGCTTGCGACCTACGGTCTTCGAATCGCATTTTTGTGGACTCACTGAGAATAAGAACCTTTGCTTCGCAAAAGAACCTTGCAACGCTTCGCGTCTTCGAACCCAGAATATAATGTGGACTTGCCGGGAATTGAACCCGGATCCCAGCAATGCGAATGCTATGTTCTGCCGTTGAACTACAAGCCCCTACCGATCTGCTGATCCTCTGATATTCTGAAGTGTGGACCCGAGGGGAATAAGACATCTTCGCTTCGCTCAGAGATCTTGATCCCCTCTCTTTTTGTCCACTGCGCTTCGCTTGTGGACCCGAGGGGAATGAGTCTTCGAGGACTCGCCTCTTCCCCTCCTATTCCACCTCACTTCGTTCGGTGGACCCGAGGGGAATTGAACCCCTTATCTTCTCTATGCCATAGAGACGTCGTACCGGTGGACCACGGGCCCTCATGGGTAGTATAAAGTATAGAGTAGAAAGTATAAAGGGGGTTTTAGCTGCTTTATACCTACTTGAAGACAGAACGTGGATTTAGAGCTATACCCTTGTAACGAATTTCAAAGTGAAGATGAATACCGGTAGATCTACCTGTTGTCCCCATTCTTCCTATTGTTTGACCTCTTGATACCCTTTCACCATTTGATACATAGACATTGGCAAAATGTGCATACAAAGTTGTATAGCCATTGCCATGATCAATCACTACCCTATTTCCATAACCAGAATTATCAGGCCAACCTGCCACAATCACTGTTCCTCCGTCTGCAGCAACAACAGCAGGACCAGACCGATCAGCAATATCAAGCGCCGGATGATACCAGGCAAAATACTGAGTAACAATACCTTTTGTCGGATAAATAAAATTTGCGCCTCCCGGAGCCTGGAAGGTTGATGAAGCAACCCCGGTATAGAATTGACCGACAGTAGGGGCTGACCTCTGAATAACAGGTGCAGCAGCAGGCTGAACACCATTAGGCACAACTAATACCTGACCAACTTTTAGCTTAAAATCATCAGGAACATCATTAAAAGGAAAGTCCAAGATACCCTGCGCCTCAGCTTCATATTTTTTAGCCACAGATTCCAAAGTATCGCCTGATTTCACTGTGTGCACAACACCGGCCACAGGCAGGATCTTGATTTTTTGACCCGGCTTAATTGAATTTACGCCTTCCAAATTATTAGCCCATTTGATGGTATCTGTAGAAATGCCAAAATGCTCAGCAATGGTTGACAGGGTATCCCCTGATTTAACTTCATATTCAATAGTTTCTGATCTGGGTTTTTGAGAAATATTGGTTCTGGTGTCATATAAAGAGTTTAAGACAGGATCATCAATTGAACTTTGATCATATATATTTACAAAACGAGGATCTTCCGGACCTACCCCCGGAAATGAAGCAGACAAAATTGTCTGTCCTCCAAAGGCTCCTGATGTAATGATTCCAAAAGCAGATAACCCTACCATACTGCCATGCCAGATCTTCTTTTGCAAAATCCCCCGTTTGAACATCAGGACATCAACTGTAAGATTTTTAAAAGCTTCAAAGAGTGAGGCAAGATAAACCACTTTTTGGTTCAAGTAGATAAGTAGAAAACTGATAAAAAGACGAAAATCCTTAAAGAGAGAATTCACCTGTGAGAGTTATTCTAACAGATCTTGTCAAACAAAAAAAGTTCATATAGATACTAATTATTCTGAATCTGTCAATGAAGAAGGTTGAGACAGAAGCGCTTGTCTTCTTTTAAATCTATCTTCGATAATTATCATTAAATCAGTTTCTCGAGCAGATCTGCTTTGTTCCAAAGGACTGATTTGATCATTTCGCCATCCCGTTTCTAATTCAGAATCAAGATCTTCTCCTGCCTGTATAGCATATTTTCTAAAATTTTCATTTGTATAATGAGCCATTTTTATCCAATGATAAGGTTCAATCACACCATCTACCACCTCAGGATAAAGGACTTCCTGAAGTCTAACTGATTCAGCAAGAGACAAAATTTCGTATGATACCTGATGCCTTAGTGTTGGGGGTACTGCTCTCCATAATTTTCTAATCAACTCCTGGGTAGAATGATCCGGTAGCTCTAAATTCAACCCCTCCTCCATAAATTCAATACTTTTTGGCATTCTAATTGAAAATTATATATATAATAAGACCTAAGTCAATAGTGCTATTAAAATTTGAATATTATTGGAATTAATACAGTTTGATATTTATTCAATTATTGAAAAGAATAAACTAACTAATATATACTTTAAATCTATGGATGATACTCAAAAAATGCTTCAGGTCATTATTAATGGTCAAAGTTCCCTTAAGCAGGAGCTTACAACTAGAATTGATAAATTAGATGAAAAATTAAGCGGGAGAATAGACAAATTGGACCAAAAATTAACTAATAGAATAGACAAATTAGGCAAACAGCTTGCCTATTTAGAAGATGATGCTCCAACCAGAGAAGAACATGATGTCCTAAAAAAGAGAGTAGATAAAATAGAAAAAACAATCGTTGCAGCCTAAAAAATTACCCTACTCCACTCCAAATAATAGTTGATTCTTAATCTTACTTATGCTACTTTACTCTTATGGAATTTGAAGTACCATTAGAAAAAGCTACTGAAATTAGAAGATGGGCAGAAAAAGAAGGAGCTGAATTATTGCGTCCAGAAGCACCAGGAGCATTTATCTCTTTACATAGAACCATTCAGGTTATAAACACAGAACCCTTAGTTGTTAGTTTCAGTAGATACGAAGATCTTGATATAGGTGCCACCCCAAATAACTCCATAATGAGAATTACTACCAGTGATAAAATAGCACAACAAGAAGGATTTCAGAAAATTATTTCACCTGACTCTCAATCAAAACCAGAAAGACCTCGTTTTAACCTTAACCCTGTACCGCTTGACCGTTCAAAATTGCCATCTCGAGAGGAAGTTGAGAAAAGCTTCGAAAAGGTGAGACGAGACTCAAAAAAGAATTAGACAGAAGAAGAAAACTTCTTTATTCCAATGATCCGGATTTGAATAATATTATAATTAGATAATACATATTCCCTATTCCGATATTTATTCAATTATATAAAATTCTAATCTCTGCCTGACTTGAAAATAAATGAATATAATGTGCCCGCTTGGAACCAAGGGCGTTAAACGAGGAAGTTTTTGACAGTAGGGGGAGGTCCGAACACTTTCGGAGGGGGAAAACTTTCCCCCGCTAAGCAAAAACTGACGAGTAGCCCGGCTTCCGCGGGCAGAGTTTTACCACGCTTTTGCGGTCAAAAGCGTGAAAGAAAAAACGGAATTTATCTGACGTCTTTGAGGGAATCTAAGAACTCCTTGTTAGAATCTGTTTTGGAGATTCTTTCCAACACAGCTTCTGTTCTCTGATCTGGGGGAAGCAGAGAAACCATTCTTCTGGTAACCACAATTTTCTTATATTCTTCTTCTACAAACAGTAGTTGTTCCTGTCTGGTTCCGGAAGCTTCAATATTAATAGCAGGGAAAATTCTTCTTTCAGCCAGACTTCTGTCCAAGTGGAGCTCCATGTTACCTGTTCCTTTGAATTCCTCATAAATCAAGTCATCCATTCTGGAACCTGTATCAACCAAAGCTGTACCAATAATAGTTAAAGATCCACCTTCTTCACAGTTTCTGGCAGCACCAAAGAATCTTTTTGGAGGATACAATGCTGCAGGATCAAAACCTCCGGTTAAAGTTCTTCCTGAAGGAGGTACAGACAGGTTATAAGCACGCCCCAATCTGGTAATGGAATCCAAGAGTATAACCACATCTTTGCCTTCTTCTACCAGCCTTTTAGCCCGTTCCAGGGCAATCTCTGCAGCAGTTGTTTGATCTTCAGCTGCTTCATCAAAGTTGGATGAAATAACATCACCTTTAATAGACCTTGAAAGATCAGTTACTTCTTCCGGTCTCTCACCTACTAATACTGCCATTAAGATAACTTCAGGATGGTTTTTGGTAATTCCGGCAGCAATATCTTTTAAGATGGTTGTTTTACCAGCTTTCGGAGGAGATACAATTAATCCTCTTTGTCCGAATCCGATCGGAGACATCAAATCAATCACTCTTTGGGATAATGGGAATTTGCCTGTTTCCAGCTTTAATAATTTGTTTGGGTAAATTGCTGTTAAGTCTTCAAATTTTGTTCTTTTGGGAGCATTTCTTCCGCCATCTACATTAACAAATTTTTCTGCGTCTACCCCATTGATGGTTGAAACCTGCAATAAACCAAAATATCTTTCATTTTCCTTTGGTTGTCTGGCAGCTCCGGTGACTAAATCACCCATTCTGAGGTTAAATCTGCGGATTTGAGAAGCAGAAATATAAACATCTCTGTCTGAAGGAGTATATTTTGGTCGCAAGAATCCATGTCCTTCAGACATGATATCCAAAATTCCTGAAACATCTTCTGTGGGAACGTCTCTGTTGTCTCGCTCTGAGTATCCATTATTACCTCCGTTATATCTTGGTCTATAACCACTTTGCTGATATCCTGATCCACCATTATTCTGCTCTTCTGGTTTCCGATCTTCTGATGTTCCGATATTCCGGTCTTCCGCAATTGGAGCCCCCACCACTTCATCCACATCAACTTTGGCCTCGTCAGAGGTCTTGTCAGTTAAATCTTTTGGTTTAAAAGAACGAGTATTTGGCATATCTAATGAAATAAAATTCTTTTTGGGAATCAAAAGCTAGGAGCCTAGCTTAATAAGTATTATCCCATATCTGCTCAAGGCTGTCAACAATTAACGTTGCAGACTGGCTGGTAAATCTGCAGCTCCTTTGATCACTCCATTTTGAATCAAAATTTGAAGCAATAATGAATAATCAAAAGTATTGACTACTCCGTCAAGGTTAATATCTGCTTTTCCTGCCTCTGCACCTGTTTTTGCCCATCTTGATAATAAGGCACTCATATCAACCAGAGTAATCTTCCCATCTCCATTAACATCACCTTTCATACCAGCTGGGGTTGGAGTTGGTGTTGGTGTTGATGGAACAACGCCAATAGTTGAATCAGCAAAAGGAACACTTCCGAATGTTTGTCCTGTTTTTCGGTTAATTTGATCTGCGAAATTTCCATCATAATGCCATAAGGCCAGTGTATTTGCGTCTTCAACAAACGGTGTAGCCGGTGGAGTAAAATCACCTGCATATCTTGCATTATTGCTAAATCTAATCTCATCAATATCCCCGTTAAACCCTTTATATGCGGTACCAAGACCGGAAATATTATCAGGCGTTCCTCCAATATAAAGAGTTCCTTGACTAGAATTATCTAATAGTGCTCCTGCTATAGGACCTTGTGTTGCAGTCAATTTTCCATTTATAAATGTTCTAAAAGTGCCCTGATCAAATACCATAGCTACATGATACCAACCACTACCTTTATAAGAAGCACCCAGTTCAGGTGCCCCTCCTGCACACATTATACGTGCAGTAGATGTCACGCTGACACAAAAGACTACATTACCTGGTTTTTGTAATGAGATAAAATATTGATATTCCCCTGGATTATTACCACTACCCTTAAGCTTCATTAAAATGACTCCGTCAGTATTAACCACTGGTTTTATCCAAGCCTCAGCTGTAATCTTGTTCAACTGATTTAGACCTATAACATCCTGGTTAAGAAGTTCAATTCTGTTGCTTCCTTTGCCATCAGGATTCTTGAATGTTATTGCCTTACCAAAGGCTGATACAGGTGCACCAGTTGGAGTCGGAGTTGCTGGATTTTCTATTTTAACTGAAAAATCTCTTCTCAAAAACAGTATATTTGTACTGTCCGAATTTCTGTAAATTGAAGCGTCGGGAGTAAAAGTAATATTCGCTACACCGGCTTTTTTAGCAGTAAAATCAATTTCCATCATTTGTCCTGGAAGTTGGTTAGGAATTGTTTGATATCCTGGAGATGGCACTCCACCCACTACAGAAATAACACCCGCAGTATTATCAAAAGTATTTTCAATCCAATTTTTAATAAAATTTGTGGCTGTTGTACTAGTATTAATGCTCTTCACTTGTAGAAGATCTGCTGGAAATTTAAGTTTAGCAGCAAAAAGATTTGAGGCTTCTACATCTGATCTAACAATCACAAAAAGCCTAAAATCAGACCCAGGAGCAACAGAGGTTGGACCTTTTAAGGTGAAACTTGTTCAGGACCAGAAATGAGCATAGCACCAGTGGAAGCTTTAGGTTTGAAGATTTGAGTTTGTTGGACTAAATAAACACCTATGGGAATGGCAATAACCAGCAAAATCAGGACACCCAAGCCAATTGCTGTTTTTTTGTTGAACTTAAAACCGGAACCTGATACAACTTGCTCTTCCATTTGTTATTTCATAATCACTTAAAATTAAACCCTTTGTCAAGACCTTAGTAATTGTTTATGCTAAACAAAGATGATTATTCAACCACTACTCTATTTTTTACTGTTTGGGCTGATGCTTTTTATCATTCCTTTCAGCATCAGCCCTTATGAAGTGCCCAAAGTTATAACAGCTATATTATTCATCATAATTATTGGGTCTATAACTATTTTCCAAAATTTTCATAATCTTATTAATTTTAAAAACAAATATTTTTTGATTTTTTTATACTTGATACTTTCTACTTTATACTTTCTACTTATCGACCCCTCTCTTATCTGGGGTAATGAAACCCGCCCACAAGGCACACTCATTTATTTAAGCCTGTTTTTATTATTCTTAGCAGCTAAAAAATTGCCTTTTGACCTGAAGTTAGTTTCAAAAATTACCTCTTTTACCCTGCCTGTTTTGTTGCTGTTTACTCTAATTATTGGGCCCAGGGCATCTTTTCGTTTCATCGGCCCTCTGGGTGAAGCAAATGCCTTAGGAACAGCTGTGCTGTTTTTATTTCCTTTTACCAGCCTCATCAAGAATCAAAAACTAAAATACCTGGGTATTTTTTGTGCTGCTATTTTAATCTTAATGTGCGGTTCCAGAATCGCCCTATTAGCTTTTGTACTAGAGACTTTAATTATTTATTTTAGAAAATTCAGACTGATATTTATTCCGGGAATAATAGTTACAGCTTTAATTTTTATTTTTGCTTTAATTTTTCCTTTTCTACCCCGCCAAATTCCTGATAATTTAAGCTTAAGGTTTGAGAGCAGAACAGATATCTGGACAGTTTCCTATCAGGCTGGATTTGACTCACCTATTTTGGGTCAGGGATTTGGTTCAATGGAAGATTCAATAAATAAAAAGGCCTGGGAAACAAAGAATTTTATCAGATTCCAGGCTGTTGATAGTGCTCATAATTTATTCCTAAATTGGTGGATTATGGGAGGGTTGGTGGGAGTGTTAATCATAACCAGTTTAATCACAATAGCTTTAAGAAATTTTTACCTTCAAAAAAACTGGATATTTTTATCAATTTTGATAGGATTGCTAACGGTTCAGCTTTTTAATCCTGTCAGCATTGTTTCCCTGGTCCAATTCTGGTGGATTTTAGGCATGGGTTTTCAAAACAAGACCACATAATGATTATTGGCTTTGTTTACCAATAACAGGCAGATAGGATTGATTTAATACAGCTCTTCCAAATGAACCATTAGGCTGAACTTCCCACCGAACAGACTGATCCCATAATTCATGAGTAATTGGGGTAAATTTAGACCAATTTCTTGCTTCCGGTATCAGATAATGACAATTATCTCCATATTCATCAGGTTCAGTATTGCAAATAGGATAATAAGGGACTTCATCGCTTCCAAGTTCTATCACAAAAGATGGTTCAGATCCCGGGAAATGCCTGTAATAACTAATCCTGATCCCTTCCTCAAAATCGCGTAAAGTATAAGCTGATTCGATAGTATTAGACGTGTTCGCGCTGACTTCCGAACTTCTGTCGGAATTTAATGCTAACCCAACTCCTGCAATTGCTCCGACAAGTGCTAGTCTTAAAAATTTATCCTTTATTCTTTCCATTGATTGATATTCTACAACAGGTTCACTATCTTTAGTAGGTTTTAGGTTTGAGTTCGGCGTTTTTGGAAACAAAGAGTAACAAAAGTACCCATTAAGATAATCTTGCTTTTTCCCTTTTATTCTGGCACATTCTGGCTGCATATCCTGCTGTTGCCTCAAATGAGCGCATCCAGCTGTTGTGGGGTAAAGTTACAATCTCAGTATATACTCCCCAATCAGTCGCTTTTTTCATAAAGGTAGTAACTAATGTATCATCCTCTAACTCGTAATCATGCACACCGGCATAACTTTGCACGATAGGATCTGTTATCAAATGTTTAAAATAGCGGAGAAAGGTTTTAAAATCCTTTTGTGGACTGGCAGATTGAACCTGGTTATATACATGTTCGATAAACTTCGTCATACCATGAAGGTTTTGTGATTGAGAAAGGTATGGTAGCGCAGCCGGATTTACAGGACGTTTACCTGATAACAAAAACGTAGAAGACATCTCCCGATTACCATTGGCAAGAAAAACATCATAAGCCAAATCATTTGGACTATCATATGTAATTTTTGTTGCATTCGTTTTATGCGTAAAGTTATGTGCTCCGCGCAAAAGCATTCTTGCAAAAGCTGTACCTGTTATTAATTGAAATAAAACATTTTTTTCAGTTTTACTGTTAACTAATGTTGACGCCAGTTTACTATCTGTTGCAATAATCTTTTCTCCAGCCTCACCTAATTCCTGACTCATTAAAAGCAATTGTTGTGCAGTTTGATTTCCTTTGTCTGCATCTTTTTTTAACTCTGCGATCATCTTGGGATTAAGTATTTGATCAAGGAAAAAAGAGTTTGGTGATCCGGAATTTAAGTACCCATTAATAGTCACATCCAAGGCGTATTTTTCTAAATCTTGTTGATTCTTAACAAACATGCTCATATTATCTTTCAGATTCATATCCAAAATATTAGCCCAAAAGAGTGTAGTTCTTTTAAATTGATAAGAGTCAACACTGCCATCCTCTGCCAAAAGAATATTTTTTAATTTCTCTTCTTCAAAAAATTTACCCAAATACGCTCTAACTTCAGGAGACTCTTGAACAGTCGTCGCCACCTGATCCATTTGTGTTTCAAAATCAGTATATTGATCTAAATATGCTCCGTACTGGGCAAAAAATTCAGATGACTGTTCTTTTAATTGCACAGCTATCTCTGGCCATTTTTGAGGTAACGATTTTTCTAAATCCTTTAAAGCCTGGGCAATAACAACTGTTTCCATATCATGAATACCCATTGTTACCATACCTTCTAATCGTGCGAGTCCATATAATTGCGTAGAATTATCTTGCATTCCAGATTGTCTTAATACGCCTATCATCTTATCTGTAATAGAAGGGCCTACAATACGAACCCCCATACGGATTTGTTCATCTGTGATATCTCTTAAATAATCATTTTTTGTAGCTGTGGCATCACCAGAAATTGTGAACATTAGGAGTGCGGCGGGAAAATCAATCTCCATTAAGTCTGCCCATTTCTTCATACCTCCGAAGAACTTTTCACAATGAGCTGTAAAGTCTTTTTCCTGTTCTCCTTTTGATTTAGTCTGATCAGGAACAAAATACCAATTGGCGAGTCTTGCAGGCCGCTGAATAACAGTATAAAAGGCGTCCGGATTTATTGTATGCGGGTACTGCTCTTCTAGTTTCAACGCCTTAAAAAGCTCGTTTGAAGATTGTTGTGATAGCATCTCCCGGGGGTTAGACGGTTTATATAAATAGGGCTCAGCATCAGGCAATCTATGTGCTATAAAACCCAATTCATCTGAATGTTTTTCCACTTGATTCCTTGCTATCTTTACACCAAACAATGTTGCCGCAGCTGCTGCTAAACCAGCCCCTCCAAATTGTAAAAAACTTCTTTTGGTAATTTTTCTGCTTAATATGTTTCCCTCTTTTGGAACTACTCCAACAGCAGCTTCAGATAATTGAATTGCGTCGTTACTTTCTTCCATGTTTATATATTAACACTCCAAAAGTTCCTAACATTAATCCAAGTCCACTCCATAGGAGTAATTGTGGCCAATAAAAAATTATTACTGTACCAGTTTTGTATGGTCCAATCTCCCACCCGTTTGCCCAATTATCAACCTTTATATGGTTTTCTATAAGACTTAATGGAAATTGTCCTGGGTAAAGCCAGGCTACCCAACCATCATCATATGACTGAAACAAACTTAAGGTTTTATTTTGATTATCAGCCTCAATTTTAACTGTATAAAAGAAAGGCTCCTGGTGAGTGACAGTTTGAAGCGGAATTTGTTTGGAATTTGCCTGGAAATTAGGTTTGACAAAAGCAATATTGCTTAAGAAATCCCATTGCACAGGGTAAATGGCAACGCGCCCCAAATCATTTACAGTTTCGTCATTGTTAAAAGACCAGTTGTCAAAATGAATAGTATAGCCTGCTCCAAACTCATCCATTGGAGGTACAAAGAAGTAAGTTGTTTGCATAACCTTGGATTTAGGCAAATAAGTTTCCAGATCTGCTTTTCTGGCATTTTGATTTTCCAGCCAAAACAACAGGCTGTTGCCTGAAATATTTTTTGAGGTTGAACTAATCAGATAACCTAGATGATGTGGCAGTTGAGGTAAAATAAATCTGGCACTACAATTACTGGCATGTCTTGATTTTAGCCTCAATACCCCATCTGATTCTATAACCTGATTTTCAACAGTTCCAATATATTTACTTTCGCTAAAAGCCAGATAGTCACAGTTAATATTCTCAGTACTTGGTAACTTGGTTGAATCAATTTCACTGCTAAATAAACTTTTAACTTTAGGAATTTTAACTAACAACATAGAACCATTAAAACTTACCTTGGGGATGGTAAAACCAGCCTCTTCCAGCTTAGAAGCATCAAACCAAGGCACCAGCTTATTAGTTTGTTGAGGTAAATAGATCTGGTAATCAGCTATGTAATTTGGCACCACACTGCTTAAAATAAACTCACTATCAGTTTCAGAAATAGAATAATTGGGTTTTTGTGATAATTGGTTGGAAAACAGCTCTCTGAAAGGATAAAAAACATCTGGTTGAGTGGCTGCTTTATATTCCCCCAAAGTTAAATACCCCTGATCACTGTCTGCAAATTTATATGCAGGACCAGACGAAGGCAGGTTAGCTTCAAGAGTCATAAATTTTTCTATAGCAACTGGATTTTGAACCCTGAACACCAGTACATGATTAAACTTCTGAGCCAGGCTGATTTTATTAGAATCCTTGATTAAACCTAAAAATTCATCCTGATAAGTAGACTTAGAGGAAGAAACATCGACTACTTCTTCATCCATAATCAACCAGTTCACTTTATATTTGGCTAAAACAGATTCCAAAAGTGGCAAATCCTGAGAATAAATGGCATGAGAAGCTTCCCAATAAAAACCTTCATTTCCAGATGTCCAGCGGTCAAATTCCCTGTTTAAAATTGGCTGGCGGAGCCCAAACCACATAAATCCAGCCCCCTCATAACCCCAATTATAATAGGTCCAACCCCAGAAAGTATTCATAGGTAAATAGGCAATTCTGGAGGCAGGATCCTGTGTTCTAAAGTAATCAAACATCTCAAAATATTCACCCGGAATATTAACTTTCATCTTGTAATTAATGAGGCTACCGGTAAAAAATGGCCAGGCAAAATAAATTAAGCTTAAACTTAACAAAACCAAAACCAGTGCACTAAAAAAAGCCTTAAATTTCCTGCCTAATTTAGAAATCTGATCAAAAAGCAAACTCATGGTGAAAGACAAATAAATAGCATAAGCAAAGCTCAACATGATAGAAAACTTGGTGAATGGGAATCTTAAGCTCTCTTTAAAAACAGAACTTTTGGAAAGGATATTGTCATAAAAGAAACGAAACAAAGGATTATCATTACAAATAAAGAAAAACGGAATCAGAAAAACTACCCCAAAAGAAATACCGACAGGATTTTTCTTTATGATTGATAAAATTATGCCCGAAACCGACAGAATAAAAAGGAAATAGCCGATTGCAGTCACTCCCGGCTGTTTCAGGTGGGTGCTCCACTCCCCCAAAATATAGCTGAATTGTCCCTGTTTATTATTATATTCTCCCCATTCAAATAGGAAGTTTTTGAGTAAGGCTGTGTCAGCTATATTTCCGTAGTTTTCCCCTACCTGAAATGCCCTGTCAGAAAACTGAGTGCTAATTTTTGATTCAACTACAGTATTCCCAAAATTCAAAACATAATAGATATTTGGCAAAAGCCAGAAAGAGTTAATAAGCAGTATCAAAGCAATTAAGGTAATCCCCTTTTTTATTTTTTTCTTTAAAGCAGAAAGAATAATTAGAAAAAGAGCAAAAACTCCAAAGAATACATAAAACAAAGTTGGGGTATGGGCAATTGCAGTTGAAAGTAAAGCCACAAAGGCAAAAATTAATAGATTCTTCTTTTTACCCTCAAGAATATATTTGGTGGAAAAAAGGAAGAGCCAGCCCAAGGAGGCAAAATGAGTGGCAAACATTTCCAAAGGTAAAACATAGGTTTGGAGGGTGGATAAATTAAGCAGATAAAATAGAGCAGACACAAAAGCCACACCAGCATGTTTGCTTATTTCTTTCACAAAATAATAAACTCCCAGAACTCCTATTATTAAAGTCATGAAAAAATAACCATATCTTAAAAATGAGGCTGGTAAAATTAAAGAACTCAGATAATAGATTATTAGCCGGGGGATTTCTGAGGCATGAGCCTGAGCTGCAGGAGCCCCCAAACCCTGATGTTCCTGCCAGACACTAAATACCCTTTTAAAGTACTCTAAAAAGTCAAATTCAGGGTGGATTGTGTCCCAACCAGAAAGATATGTTCCAGGTATGTAATTTTGATAACTAATTATCAAAACGATAATAATAAGCAGAATCGGGAAAAGCAGACTTGATTTAAGGTATTTCATATTGGGTCAACTTTTGGCTTAAAAACATCCAGTCTGTCTCCATCAGGCAGGAAATAATTATTAATTTTAATTAAGTTTGTTGATTTGTTTGCTTCCAAAAACATGGAAATTTGCTTTAAAACTGCAAAATACCTGATTCCTCCCTCAGGTCCCAAATCCTTACTGGCAACTAAAGTTACATCAAAACCAACCAGATATTTTTCCAGTGATATTTCATCAGAAAAAGGAGGTAAATCGTAGGGAGCCATAAATTGAATCTGATTTAGATTCAATTGACGTCTGGTCAATTCCATATTGACCTGATTAAGATTTGGTTTCTCACAAAGCACCAAGATCTTGATATCCTTTCCGGGGTTGTGTTTGGAAAGTTCAGACGCAATTGTTGAGTTTGGCCAAACAGTTTGATCATACAAAGGAGCCAGGTATAAATTAGTATCCTTGCCTAAATTAATCAAGTCTATCCAGCCAAATCCAGGGATTTCCTGTGAGCGGCGAAAGTCTACTTTCTTAGGGTTAACAGGCACACCAAATGAAAGAACAAAATAATAAAAAACAAGATATAAAACTAGAACAGTAGTAAGTATTTTAGCCACAATTTTATATTTTTGGAAAACCAAAAAATAAGCAATTATCATAGTGGCAAGTGGCGCTAAAAAGATCACATACCTTAAATCCTTATTCCCTATCAAAGTAGCTACCAAATAAACAAAAACATAGGTAGGTAAAAGATAGCTTCTCCTTCTTTTGATGAAATAAATAGCTGATATCAAAAAGGCCAACATTCCTACCCAGGTCAGCTGAAAATTGGTAATCATAAAGGGATAAAACTTAAAATTTTCCCAGGAAAAAATCGTTTGTGGATCAGCTGACTCTGCAGTAGAGGTAATACTTAAGGCGTGCAAAATTACAGGGTAATTATGAATATACCAGGGTAAATTGATCACCAAAACTACTACTGCTACTAAAAGTAGATTTTTCCAGGCAAGAGACGGAAAGTTCTTAACAAGCTTAACTATTACAGGCACAAAAAGGAATATTAAAACATTCCACTTTATAGCCAGAGCCAAGCTTAAAAAGAGGCCGAAAAGAACTGTATTTTTACGGTTTTGAAAATAATCAGACTTCTCCAAAAAGAAAAGCGTTCCCAAAGCCATGGCTAATATGGGAATTTCCAGTAAAAATTCCCTGGACAAAGCATACATATTTGGCAATAGAGAAAATAACAGTGCAGCTAAAAACCCTGCCCTTTTATCTTTAAATAATTCAGACGTATATAGATACAAAAATATAATGCTCAGGATAAAAAAACTAGTTACCACCATTGGTCCTATCAGGATATTTTTCCCAAAAATGAGCATCAGGAACGAAACTAAAAGATGTATAAAAGGAGGGTAATAATCAGAAATCGAAAGAAAATTTTCAGAAGTACTAAATTTAAAAAAGTCTGTAAAACGGAAAGCAATAATAGTATGCCCTGCCGGATCCCAGGCAAATGGTATTTTATTTAGATTAATCCAGATAAAATTACCAACTAAATGAAACAAACAAAGAAATATAAGTAAAAAAGGATAGATATTGAGCTTAAAAACATTAGGCACCAAATTATTATAACAAAAAAGCCACCATTGCTGGTGGCTTTTTCAAAAAGACTATCTCGTTACTTAAAAATTATTTATTATTTTTTAAATAATTTGATACAAGTCCTTTAAAAGATACATTAGGTTTTGGGCTTTCAGCTGAACCGAATGAATAATCATTCATATTTAGTGTATGAACAAAATATCTTGGATAATCCGGTCTTGCTTGTTTTACCTCTACCCCTTGTAAAAATGCCTTTATGCTTGCAAAAGCAGTGGCAGATTTAACTTCCTGTCCAAAAATCTGAACCTGCGTTCCGGGAACAGTTGGATTTTTAAGTATCATTGTTACTTCATCTTCATATGAAGTTCTGATAAAGACAGTCTGATGTCCAAAATCAACTCCTCTGTTAGCTCCTGACTGACATAAAATCATTCTGATATTTCTTTCCTTACTTTTAAGAGAAATATCAGCTTCTTCAGCATCAATTCTTACTAATACATGTTTAGGGAGAACTAATCTGAATTCTACGTCACCAGTTTCTTTATTTAAAGTTAATCTGGGATCATCTTTGCTTTGAAAATCATAAAAGTTTACTTTATGACCACCTTTAGTGTCCCCCCAAATGTATTCAGCCTTTCCATCTGCTACTCTTTGATCCCAATCTTTTAAAGCTTCTTCTGATTCTGTTTTTTTAATCAAATCTCTGTCAATTAACATAGAACCAGGATCAGCTAAAACATTTTGTAAAGGATTAATATCCTGTCCTAGATCTTTTAAGCTGCTGGTAAAAGGTTCATGATTGGCTAAATCAACTCCACCGGTAACTCTAGTTGGTACTCCAAAAAGTCCCAAAATAGGTTTTCCGTTTAAATCAATAACCTTCCACTCGCCTTGTGGGCAAGCTTCTTGTGTTGCTGTAGGAGTTGGTGTTGAATCTGCTTTCTTAACAGTTGCAATAGCTGTAGCAGTTGCTACAGGTTCAGTTGGTCTTGGTGTAACTGTAAATTTTTCATTTCCAATCACAGCAGTAAAACTTCTTCTTGCTTCAGTAAGAGCATCTGCATCTGCTTTGCTCACACCTGCAACGGGTGTTTCACAAGGACAAGGTGTTCCACCATCAATTCTAAGATTATTAGAATTAACATTGGTGGTTCTAATAGAATTGTCATTGTTAATTTCAGCAGAAAAATTGCTTGTATTAAAGCTATCTGTAACCTGAACACAACCAGAAGCTAAGGTTGCAATTCCAAGTCCGACTCCTCCTGCTATTAAAATACCTTTTCGTTTATTTATTTCCATATATTCACCTCCTTAATATTAAGATTCCTTCTCAAATTCACGTTTTTGCCAAATATGTAAAGGTCTATCTAAATTGTCTTTATTAGTTCTAGAAAATCTTTTTAATCCAAATCCTGCAGGTAAAAAACCTACTAAAGACCAGGCAGCTAAAGGCAAACCTGTTTTAGGAAGTTCTTCCACAGGAGCTACTTTTTTATTAATGTTTCTGGTAATACAAAAAGCACTGGTATCCTGATCCAGGAGACTGCCTGTTCTGGCTTCTGCTAAGTTAACCGGACAAACAACTCCTGTTTCATCGGTCACTTTAACTTTAGCCTTTAAAAGAAAACTTTGGGTTTGTCCAGGTGTTAATCTGTCAATAAAGAAATGTATTTGTCCACCTTTATTAATTGATCCTCCACTAACATATATAAGTTGTGCAGGCAATTGATCAGTAATATCAACTGAATTTAAATCAATATCACCTGTATTTTTAACTTCAATCTTAAAATCAACTGTTTGATCAGGAATATATAAATATTGATCTCTGTTCAAATTATCAACATATTGTTCTGTTGAAGGGTTGAAGATTTTTTTATCAATAAAGAATTTATATGCAGGAGTTGGTTGTGGAGGTGTGTATTGAGCTAAAGCTGAAGGAACAGCAATAAAGCTGAATAAAGATAAAATAATTGCGGATGCGCCAAACAAGTGGGTTTTCATAAGTTCTGTGCAGATAATACTATAAGATATTTGATTTGTCAAGGGGTAGATTATATTTTGAGCTTATTATGATCTCTATAAGAACCTGAAAACTTCGTTTTCAGAACCTTGCGACCGAGTCTTAAGAACCTCTCTCTTTGTTCGAGAACCTTGCGACCTTCGGTCTTTGGAAACTTGATTTATAATTTCTAGCTATATTGGAAACTAGTCCCTGCCCAAGACTAGTTCCCAAGACAGCCAGCAATCCATGTTCCCAAGACAGAACACAATAATTACCCATTTTGTCAAACCGTGCCATAAAATGGTCTCTTGACAAGACCGGACATTTATGGAAATGTAGAAGATGAAATATGATTTCTACTGCTTAGAAATTATATTCTCGAAATTAATAAAGGGCATTGCTATTCGAGTCCGTCTGCGGTAGTAATGCTCTTTTTATTGGCTGCAAAGCCATCAAGCTCTGCTTATATGGAGCTGAGACAATTGCCTCACCCCTACCTCTTCTACATTTTCAATTATTAAAGTTCTTTTCAACCCCTAACCATTAAAATCAAACTCTGATCTCTATTACCCATCATCTGCTTAACTTGATCTGCCAAAGGATTTAACCTTAGTCTGTTTATCTTCCTTGGACTGATTTTCTTTGATTTAAAACTTAGCATTACGGCAATCATAGTACAGTAAAAATTATTTGTCAAGAATACTAAATCCCATAGCTTTATTTGTTCTAATTTCCCATAGGCTTGTAGTAATATTAATAGGCTTTGTGCCTTATATTAGGTTGTTGTATCAATCTAATCCGAAGCCTACTTTTTTTCTTTCCACCAAAAATTTAGGATGTGGATAAGTCTTTACAGCTAACTTGCCTTCAATCCAGCCTGGGGTTACAATGTGAAGTAGCAATATGGAAAAAACGCGTTTCTGGTCAGCTGTTATTATTGCAACAATCTTTGCCCTTATCGGCATCTATTTAGCAAGTATTTTTGATCTACCTGAACCTTTTACTCTTAATACTACCCGCTTGGTTTATGGTGTGATTGGAATTTTGCTTTCAATCCTCTTCTTTTCTCAAATTACTTCCTGGGTAGTAAAAACTACAGCCCGACTGGCCATGTTGGCAGTTGAAACCCTAGCTTTAGAGATAAGTAAACAATTTACCACCCACAATCCTTTTGCCCCACAAACCTTAAGTGATGGATTAATCTCACACGAAGGACTGGCTAAATTAAAACAAGAACTATCCGGGGTTACTATAATAGATACCTCAAGCTTAATTGATGGCAGATTACTGGAAGTTGCCAAAAGTGGTTTTTTATCCGGATTAATCTTAATTCCTGATTTTGTATTAAGAGAATTGCAACAAGTAGCTGATTCTGGGGACAATGTTAAAAGAGCCAGAGGCAGAAGAGGTTTTGACATAATCAATCAATTAAAAAGGGTTAAAAATATTAAAGTTGAGGTTTGGGATAAAACTTTAGCTAAATTAGCTCAAACCAAGCAAGATTTGGCTGTAGATGATAGATTAATCAGCTTAGCTAAAACTTTGGATGGAAAGTTATTAACCTGTGATTACAATTTAAATCAGGTAGCAAAACTACGGGGTGTGAATGTTTTAAACATCAATGATTTAACCAATGCTTTAAAAACTTTGCCTATTCCAGGAGAAATACTACATGTTAAAGTAGCTCATCCAGGCAAGGAAAAAGACCAGATGGTTGGCTATTTGGCGGATGGCACCATGGTGGTAGCAAAAGGGCTGCAAAAACCAGTAGAAACAGAATTAGAAGTTAAAATAAACAAGGTAATTCAGGGTTCAGCAGGCAGAATCTTATTCGGCCATGTGGCTAATGGCTAAAAATATACCATTTACCCTTATTTTAAAGGTAGAGTGAAAGCAAAGGTTGATCCTTTACCTAAGCCAGTTGAACTGCCCCATATTTTACCGTTGTGAGCCTCTACAATCCCCTTTGCAACCACCAACCCGAGTCCCGTACCCTTGCGCTCACCACTCTTCCCTTTTCCGAATTGTTCGAACTTGGAAAAGAGTTTAGCAATGTCTTCTGATTTCATGCCGTCACCTGTATCAACTACTGAAATCATAACGTGATCATCTGTAATTTCTGCCTTAATAGTAACGGATCCTTTATCTGTATATTTAATCGCATTTGAGAGCAAATTATCTAAAGTCTGCCCGATTCTTCTTCTGTCAAAAGGTAATTTGGCCAGAGTTGGTGTAACTTCTGACACTAACTTTAGTCCTTTTTGATCTGTTGTAGGCTTAAACATGGTAATTTTTTCATTTATAAGAGAGACTAAATCATCTTCTTTTTTGGTAATTTCAAACTTGCCTGATTCTATTTTAGCTGCATCCAGCAAATCATTAACTAAATCCAACATTTCTCCTGTGGTTGATTGAATAACCCCGATTGTTTTAGCAATATCAGCAGTGGAAAGCTTTTCCAAACCAGTCATCAAATCAGCAGTACCATAAGTAATTGTGGTTAAAGGAGTTCTGAGTTCATGAACCATCATGGCTGTAAATTCATCCCGCATCTTATCCAGCTCGCGTGCTGCAGTCACATCGCGGAAAACAACAGCTGCACCCAACAAATAGCCGTATTGATCAATCACCGGTTCCACATCAATCTGAACATACTTTTGATTCAACTGAACCTCTTTTAAAGCCACAATATTTTTAGATATTAATGCCTGTTTGATTGCATGTTCCAAATCTACTTTTACCCCCACACCGGCTACAATTTCCATTAAACTTTCAACTTTTTTAATTCCCAACATTGAGGCTAAAGCTGAGTTGGAAACAGTCATCCTGAAAGATGAATCAATCATGGCAATACCGTCTGTTAAGGACATGACCATGGCAGATAACCTTCTTTTTTCATTCTCCACCACTAAAGAAAGCTTGCTGGCAGAAGCTGAAACTTGACTTAAGATTGTATAAAGAATTTTAGTATCAGCTTCTTTATATACACCAGGGGCAATTGAGGATACGTTAATTAATGCCGCTAAATCAGAACCTATCATCATCGGCAGATTAAAAGTTGATCCGATCTCAGAAGGCCCCTCCAAAGACAACCCACCGGAAACAGTTTCGTCAATCAAGCCAGGAGTCACCTTCTTGCCTGACATTGTTGAATATGATGCGGTTAGATCTTTTTTAACATTGTCTATAAACTCTTGTGAAACTCCTTCTGCAGCATGAATTTTTAAGATAGTTCTGCCTTCTAACCCCATCATAATATAGCTGACTGTGGCATATTGAACTAAGCCGGACAAAGAATCAGTAATAACTTCCAAAATTTGACGAAGATCCAAAGAATAACCTGCCCGTTCTGATAATGACCTTAAAACCGCCAGTTCAAAAACCTGATGTTTTAGTTGCTTCTCCCGCTCCTCCATCTCTGTTTCATGTAATCTAGTATGTTTTTTAAACCGTGATAAATAAACAAAGAAAAGGGAAATAAAAATAGAATTTCCAAAAAGGAATAATCCTAGGGCAATTGGATCCATAAAAATAGTTTACACCTTTTAAGGAATTTTTAGAATCTGTTTAATCCGGGCTACCATTTGGGCCGGAACAACCTGATATTTGATTAAAATATCCAAAACTCCTAAAGATTTCAGCTGGTCATTATTCAAATCCTCAACATAATTGGTCATTATCACAACAGGTAAATCTTTTAAGGTTGGGTCAGCCCGCAGAGAAGTCAAAAAATCAGTTAAACTACCATCAGGCAAGAGGTAATCCGTCAGAATTACATCATATTTAGATCCTGCTATGAGTTTCTGTTTTGCTTCTGCTAGAGTAAAAGCCTGTTCAGTTTCAAACCCCTCCACTTTAAATCTGATGGTGACCAAATCAGACATTGCCTTTTCATCTTCAATTATTAAAATATGTGCCATATTTACTTATTTTTTACCGATGACAAATTCCAAATCTGCCTTATCAGATGGAGTTAGTATAGCAGCTGAAATAGAGGCTTCATAGTCAGTAACATCATCCATTAAAAGCTTCATAGCTTCATCATCCCCTACTTTACCTCTAATTGTGCTTTGAGCAATAGCTGAACTCATTGCATTTCCTGTTTTATCGATTGTCCAACCTGCCGCTTTTAACTTATCAGCCAAAACTCCTGCTGCTCCTGTTTTTGGGGTTCCGTTCAATACTCTGACTTTATATTTTGATCTTTCAACAGTAATGATTGGCGTTGGTGTTGGAGTTGGTGTGGGAGTTGGAGTAACGGCAATTTCCTGTTTGGGGGGATTAATGATCGATAATACTTTATCTCTGTAGAAAATCACCACAACACCAATTGCTACCAATAATACAACAGGAATCAAAACAGCCAGTTTAGAGCGATCATTTTTGGGAGGCAAAATTGGTTGTTCAGCTGCAACTGAACTCTGGTGATAAATTGAGGCTGGTTGTAAATCTGCCGAATCAGTGCCTGCACCTCTTCCTGCTTCTTCTTCATTTTCAGAATCCCCATTTTCGGCATCCTCCAAATCATCCAACCTTTTTTCAACTTCCGGAGAAACATTACTGGTAGAGATAAAATGTTCAACTACAACACCATAATTCATCTTGGCTGAATCTATTAAAGATGTGATATTTGCTTCCAGATTGTCCAAATTGGATTCAGTTTTAGCTAAGGCGTGACCATTCTTGGTTAAAATCAATTCCAAACAGCAACCGGGAGTAAGATGATCTTTTACCTGATCAATAATAATAACCGGATTATCAGATTTGTGTTTTATAGCAACTACCTCAGCGTTGGGAACTGAATCCTCTGTTTTTCCTAAACCTTTTGGATAAGCCCAATATTGGATCAAACCATCATCAATGGGCTTACTGAATACATCCAAATCTTCTTTAGGTTGTTGCCATTCAGGCTGTTCCCCTGCTTTCACTGTTTGTAAATAATATTCATTGGGATCAGAATCAGCTTTAGGGGCAACATTAACGGGATCTTCATCTGCTGAATTTACAGTAAAATTAGATTTTGGAAAATCTTTTTCTTCAGTATCTTCTGATTCCTGTTCTTCATCATCTAAAGGATCCTGGTCATCCTCTTCTTCATGTTTCACAGGAGTCTCATCATCAAGCGGATCATTTTCCTCATTCTCTACCTCATCAGATTCTTCTGACTCTGCCGATTCGCTGACATGCTGATTTACCGATTCTGGTTCCTCTAATACCGGTGCTTTATGATAAGCAATTTTCACAGGACCATCATCTTCTGTGGTGTCAGCATCATCAGGCAGATCTTTAATCATATTTCCACTATACCATAGTGTTTTTTTATTTTTCAAATACCCTAAACACCCAAAGCAAAACCCGAAGATTATTCCTAATCGCGCAATTTAGGTGAGTTTTCCACCAGTTATCCACAGAGGTAGGGTTTAGGGTATAGTCAGACACAAATAAAATTATTTATAAAAAGAAATATGAAAAATACTGAAGAATTTGAACTAAACCCTACACCCTAATATTTTGCTTCTTGAGCTTCTTCTTTAGTTTCATGAATAGTTTCTGGAGGATGATGAGGAGGTGAATACATAGTAATAATTTTCATTGGTTCAGACCCAGTGGTAATAAAATTGTGTTCTGTGCCTGCATGAACCAAAACTACATCTCCAACCTTAAAAGGAGCCTCTTCTTTATTAAGTACAACTTTACCCTCACCTTTTACCAAATATAATACCTGGTCAGTGTCTGCATGAATTTCTGAGCCTATATCCTCGCCTGGATTAATGCTCATAATAACAACCTGAGTAAACTCACCTGTGTCTAAAACACGCCTAAAATCAGTACTTTGTATTGCCTGGGAATTAACATCAATCAGATGACCAATCATAATTATTTATAGGTTAGCATCAAAGATTTTATTTGGCAACCATGCTAGTTTCAAAAAAATTTCTTTAGCTTCACAAAACCACATACTGAAGCCTAATGTTTAACTGTAGAAAACATTTGACCTGATTCACCTGGCTGTTGAACACAAAAAGCTACTGGGTATTGCCCTAAAAACTCATTCATTGAATCTTTTACTAAACTTTGAGCAAAATCCTTTTGATCAATCTTATCAGGCACAGCAAACATTAAAATTTCTCCTGTTTCCGGATTTATCCTGGTAAACCTTAGCCTTCCCTGCCTCCTAGCCCCCCAGTTGTAAGACGAGCGGGAAATTGCCCCTAAATAACCAGTACCCTCAATAGGTGTCATCTTTTGATTATTAATAGCAGTAACTCTCATAAGCCATTGCAAATCATTGTTTTCTTCATTTTTAAACGTCTGGGAACCAATTTTTGCTCCCAATAAATATTCCCACTGGAAATAGGTGGTAGGATAAGATTCACGGTTACCATGTCGCTCTTTTCTCCTGTCAACCCGACCCTCTAAAACATCTTGAAATTCTGAGCAAGGGAACTCTGCATTAAGCTGAATGCTACTCGACCAATCATATCTAATTTGAGCTACAGGGATCTTCGACTCTGGACACTGATTTGATATTACTGAAATCCCTGCTGCAAACTGATTCGGATCTCTCAAAAAATCTTCTATAATCATGAGGTTTTGTTTTAAACCGGTTCCCAAAGCGATATGTAGCTTCCCAAAATCATATTCTACCTGTCCATCTATTAGTAATTCTTCTCCTTGTTCAAGCTTAGTCACCTGAATTATTTTTTTAGCTTTTAATCCGTAATATTTATCATAAATAACCCTGACTAAAGAAGATGAACTCTCAATATAAGAAAATCCTGGTAACCTATCAGTTTCTAAAATACCAATTTCATCCCAGGCTCTTTTTATATGCCTACAGGTAATAAAGGGGGCAAAAGATTCTTCCTCGGTCATTGAATACAACTTACAGGGAGTGGTTAATTCTGTAGCTTCACCAAAGATGGTGGCAAATTCTTCTTTACTGATTAATCTTTCTTTTTGTGCCATCTTGACTTTGACAGATGGCGTTATCCTATCTTAAATATATCTCATAGTCAAGATTTGGTTTGAGGCAAAAGCAGCTTTACTACTTCTGATAAAGATTTAACATTCTCAGGAGATACTATTTTAGTAAAACCAAGCTTTTTGCCCTCGTTTTTTCTTTTTTCAAGAAGCCTGACAGACCTAAGCTCTCCTAATAACCCAACTTCCCCCACCAAAGCAACTTTAGGATCAATCAAAGTATCTTTAAAAGAAGAAACAATACTCATACAGATGGCTAAATCTGCTGCCGGTTCAACAACTTTCATTCCTCCGGTGACATTTACAAAAATATCCTGATCATAAAGCGGCAGACCTAATCTTTTGGATAGAACAGCCACCAAAAGCTGTAATCTATTATTGTCTATTCCTGAACCTGTTCTTCTGGGATTAGGCAGGAAACTTTTGGTAACAAGCGCCTGAATTTCAACCAATAAAGGACGGATTCCACCCATGGTTGCCACAACAGCCGAACCCGGGGCAAGCACACGTTGTTCCAAAAAAATCTTAGAAGGATTGGTAACTTCAACCATCCCAGCTTCCAGCATCTCAAAAATCCCAACTTCATCCACGGAACCGAATCTGTTTTTTGAGGCTCTGATGATCCTAAAATTGGAAGTCGGATCACCTTCAAGGGATAAAACCACATCAACCAAATGCTCTAAAGTCTTTGGTCCGGCAATATTACCTTCTTTGGTCACATGTCCCACCAGAAGAATGGGAATATGAAGCTGTTTGGCCAGTTTTTGTAAACGATGAGCACATTCCCTGACCTGACCGACTGATCCCGCAGCAGAAGTCAAATCAGACGTTTCCAGAGTCTGAATTGAATCAATAATGACCAGCTCCGGTTTGTGGGTTTTTATCGCGTCAATAATTGAGTCCACATCAGTTTCATTTAAAATCGCCAAGTCACAGTCTTTTTTGATACGGTCTGTGCGTAATTTGATCTGGTGGGCAGATTCTTCACCTGCAATATAGAGCACATTATTAGCAGAAGACAATTCTTTTTGCCAGACATTTAAGGCTAACTGCGTTAACAATGTACTTTTGCCAATTCCCGGGTCGCCTGAGACTAAAATTACAGATCCTTGCACGATTCCTCCTCCCAAGACCCTATCAAACTCAATCAGTCCAGTCCCAATTCGTGCGTATTTTTGCTTTTCCACATCTTTTAAATTTATTATCTTTGCAGCGGAAATCTGCCGACCTGCCGATACTCCGATCTTCCGATCCTCCGATATAGTCTCCACCAACGAATTCCAGGTTCCACATTCAGGACATCTGCCTAAAAATGAAGGTGAATGATAGCCACATTGTTGGCAAATAAAAGAGGTATTTGTCTTAGCCATAAGTCGACTATATCATATATCATCAATTGCTTATTGACTACTATTATAATAAGCCGTAATGTTTATATAGATCTATGCAAAGTATGTTCTACGCCTAGGCAAACTATATCAATATGTCTCTGCCCCAAAACCAATCTCAACAGTTAGTGCCCGTAGGTCAGGCTGCCAAGATATTAGATGTTTCTGTTGATACTATCCGCAGATGGGAGAAAAAAGGAATACTTCAATCCACCAGGCCAAATGGTAAAGACCGTTATTTTTCCCTGGAAGATTTACATAAAGTTAAAGCCTCCAAGCCAATCTTAATCTCTGATGCTGCTAAAACTTTGGGTGTTTCCCCTGCCATTTTAAGAAAAATGGAAAAGGAAGGAAAGATTCAACCACAAAGAGATGAAAAAGGTACTAGGATCTATGATCAAAACATCTTGAAAACTGTTAATTCAAATATTACTACTGTAGAAGAATTACTTGATCTAAGTAGATCAGAAGGTAACTCTCAGTATCATATCCCTTTAACAGAAAGCAAGTTACATGAGTATGCAAATAGCTATGAGCAAGTGGCAAGTAGCCAGAAATTTCTAGCTCTCAGCCACAAGCTACAAGCTACAAGCATTGTTTCAGGTGTATTAGCCTCATTAGTTTTGGCCGTCTTAGTTCTAGCCAGAGTTTCTAATTTTGATTTAGCCAATTTAGCTATGAGCTATGGGCAAGTGGCAAGTGGCCAGAAGCAATTAGCCACTAGCTATAAGCCCCTTGCACTTAGCAATTCTAACGTCCTTGCTGCTACGACCTCAAACCATTACCTGAATTTTGCTACAGACTTAATAGTAGAGGGAGATTTAGCAGTAGGGGGATTACTTAATAATATAAAACTAATCCCAGGAGGAGATAATGTTAATAGGACTTTAACAGTTTCTGCTCCTGTTACTTTAGACCAAGATTTATCTACTGCTAGTTCCCCTACTTTTGCAGGTTTAACAGTACTTTCCCCAATTAATGCGCCTTCTGCTTCTACCTCAACTTTAAGTTTAACAGGTACTAAAGATCAAATTACTTTTGATGTATCAGGTGTTAAAAGCACATTAACCTGGACTCCTACCTCTGCTCAAACTTTAACCTTACCCAATGCTACAGATACCCTGGTTGGTAGAGCTACTACAGATACTTTAACCAATAAAACAATTTCAGGATCTGATAACACCATCTCCAATATCCAGTCCTCTGCTCTGTCTGGAAGCTATACTGGTATCACAGGATTAGGAACAATTACCACAGGCACCTGGAACGGGACAAAAATAGGGACAACCTATGGGGGAACAGGGCTCACAACATATACAACAGGTGATTTACTATATAGTAGCGCATCAAATACTTTAGCTAATTTAGCAGTAGGAACTGCTGGGCAGGTATTAACAGTCTCAGGAGGCCTACCTGCCTGGACTGCCTCTTCCTCTATTGTTGATTTAACTTCTGTTGCTTCAAATATACTGCCTTCAGTCAATAACACATATGATTTAGGATCTTTAACTAATCAATGGCAAGATGCCTGGTTTGCAGGAACTTTAACTGTGGCAGGAAATATAGTTGGAGCTACCACAGGAACTTCTGGTTATTGGACCAGAAATGATGCTACCGGAGATCTATATTCAGCCACACTCACAGATCAAATAGGTATAGGCACTACTGCTCCTGCTTCCCAGTTAGAAATTAAAGCCACAACTAATCCTGCTTTAAGTTTATATGCAGGAAGTGGCACAGACAATATCTTTCAGGTCTTCAATAATGCTGGGGATACTACCTACTTTGCTGTTGATTCAACAGGTAAAATGTCTTCCTCTGCTTTTCAATTAACTGATGCTGCTAATGCTGTAGTGGGTACTGCTATTGCTGGAGGCTGGACTTTAAATGGTAATACCTTTACCTACAGAAGAATTATTACTATCACCAACTCATCAGGATCAACTATGCCTAAGTATTATGAAATATCCTTACCTCTTTCTTCTTCTGATTCTAATCATGTATATACTAATTCTCAACAAGCTTCTCCTTACAAGGATTTTAGGATAGCATATGATTCTGGTACCCCTACAGAGATAGCCAGGAATGTTTCATCTTTTACTTCATCAAATGTTACTACCACTTTCCAACTTCAAGCCAGTATAGCCAACTCAGGAACTGCTACCTATTATATTTATTACTCAAATTCAACTTTGGCTACTACCCCTGATACTTATACAGGTACTACTGTTTTGGATAATGGGGATGCAGCTATTGATTGGACTTCTGGTTCTAGCGATTTTGCTTTATCTCAAGAAACTACAATAAAACATGAAGGTACAGGAAGTTTAAAAACAGTTTCTTCATTGGGCACAATGGGAGCTTTTGCTACAACATCTCAAGGACAGCTATCAACAATACTTAATTCCCCAACTTCCTTTTCTACCTCTTTAGGCGGAACAAATTATGTTTATGTATTGGGCGGAAATAATGGATCCGCCGATGTATCGACTGTTTACAAAGCTGATTTAAATACTACAACTGGAAATATTTCTACCTTTACTACCACTTCTCAAGGGCAGCTGCCGCAAGTATTATCCGGAGCTGCTTCTGTAGCTGCTGTCCCGTCTATTGATGGAGGGACTGGGGCTGATGGGACACTGGATTTATCCTTAGGTAGTGGCGCTGGTGGATGTAATGGTACTGGTCTTTCCTGGGCTGGATCTACTTGTACTATAGATACTGATACTAAATCCACTTTTAATTTTACTACTATTAATGTTTCAGCTGGTACCACCTTAACTACTTCTGGCACTACTTTTCCTACCCTTAAAGCTACAGGATCTGTAACAATAGCGGGAGCTATCGACTTAGCAGGTAAAGGCTATGCAGGAGGATTAACAAGTGGCAATGCAGGATGCAACGGTTACGGACCAGGTTTTGGTCGGGCTTTTAATGGCAATGCAACCCAAGGCAATTGTGCTTTTGCAACATCAATAAATGCTGGTGGTGGAGGTGGCTATGGCGGTGCAGGAGGCACTGGAGCAGTGGGTTCTGTTGCAGGAACAACTTATGACACAGCAGCAGTCGGTAGTGGTGGTGGTGGAGGTGGAAATGGTGGTAATGGCTATGGCGGTGCAGGAGGAGGAGGAATACAAATTCAAAGCGGAAGCACGATTTCTATAACCGGCACAATTTCAGCAAATGGCGCAAATGGAATTACTACTGCAGCTTATGCTGGCGGTGGCGGAGGTGGTAGCGGCGGAAGAATAACCTTGCAAGCTGCAAGCGCAATTACCAACTCAGGCACCATCAGCGCCAATGGAGGTAATGGTGGAGGCAGTGATGCTGGTGGAAGAGGTGGAGGTGGCGGAGGCGGCGGAAGAATAACCATTCAGGATAGCAGTGGAGCTGCAGGGGGAACTATCACTGCTACTTATGGAACTGGTGCTATTGCTACTCAAGGAAATGGTGCCAATGGAACAGCTGGTGTAATAACACAAACAGCTAATCCTACCTTAATTTATCTTTTAGGCGGTATTAATGGATCTACCAGACAATCCACTGTCTATAAATCAAGTATTACAGGATCAGATTTAGGAGCTTTTGATACCACCTCCCAAGCTCAACTACTTGTAGCGCTCTCTTACCCAACTTCTCAAACTATAACTATTAGCAATACCAGCTATGTATATGTCCTGGGTGGAAACAGTGCTTCCGGTGATGTTTCTACTGTGTATAGATCAACCGTAACTTCCGGTAATTTAGAAACTTTTGCCACAACAAACCAAGGTCAACTTCCACAAGTTTTATCCAAGCACTCCTCCTCTACTGTTAGTATCAGTGGAACCAATTATGTCTATGTTATAGGAGGCATTAACGGGTCAACCGCCCAATCAACCGTATATAAATCAACCGTAGATGGTTCTGGTAATTTATCCAGTTTTGATACAACAAATCAAGGACAATTACCAGCTGCTTTGTATTCCACTTCCTCAAATATAGCTACTGTTGGAGGAACAAGTTACCTTTATGTACTTGGGGGAATAAATAGTGGTGGGAGTAAGGTTAGTACAGTGTATAAAGCTCAGATTGGGGCTACTGGTGACATAGGAGCATTTTCTACCACAGGTCAAAATCAGCTCCCTGCTGCTTTAGGTTCCCTTTCTTCTGTTACAGCAACAGTAGGTACTTCACAATATATTTATACTTTGGGTGGAGCTGGTACTTCTGCCTCAGTCAGCACTGTGTATAAAGCCAAGATTAATGATATGAGCAGCTCATATGCTACCAAAACCTTAACTTCCACTGATTTAACCAATAAAAATGATTTAACTTTCTGGGTTTACTCAGATACTACAGGAGCATATATGCACTTTGATATCTATGATTCAACAGCTGGTTGGACTAATTGTGCTGATTTTACTATTTCCTCTGCTTCTACCTGGGAACAAAAGAGTTGTGATATATCAGCTGTAGCTGCTGCTTCCAAAGATGGGATCACATCTTTAAGGATTTCTACTGATTCAACAGTTAATATTACTTCCTCCTTTACCACTTACTTTGATGATATCCAAGCTACACCTAATTTTGCTTCCTTTTCTAACACTACCTCCTATGCCAGAGCTATCCTTGGAGCTGCTAATTTAGCTGTTAATGCCCAGGGTACAGGTTTGGTCCAAATTAACTACTCTGCCTCCCCTAATGCTGCAGCAGGATCTGGAGGCTTTGCTCTGTATGATGGCACTACTAA
The DNA here is from genome assembly GCA_041659805.1 of Microgenomates group bacterium. Classification (GTDB taxonomy): domain Bacteria; phylum Patescibacteriota; class Microgenomatia; order Daviesbacterales; family UBA10151; genus STC-54. The sequence goes on from JBAZXP010000001.1 coordinate 56,541, forward strand.
TGCTTTGTTTGTAGTTGATGGAACTGGGACAGTTACCACAGGTATCTGGAATGGGACTGATATAGCTGTTACTGCTGGAGGTACAGGAGCCTCTACTGCTGCTGATGCCAGAACTAATTTAGGACTGGCTATAGGAACCAATGTTCAAGCCTATGATGCTGATTTAACTACTTATGCAGGTATTACTCCTTCTGCTAATGTTCAAACACTCTTGGGTTCTGCTGATTATGCTACAGCTAGAACCAATTTAGGCTTAGGAACTATGGCTACTCAAAACATAGCAGGAATATCTGCAGCTATTTTACCTGATACTAATAATAGTTATGATTTAGGATCTGTTACCAATCAATGGCAGGATGCCTGGTTTGCTGGTAATTTAACTGTAGCTGGGAATTTAATAGGAGCATCATCTGGCACTGCTGGGTATTTCTCAAGATCAGGCACTACCCTTTCTACTGCTACTGCTGGAGATAATATTACTACCACTGGATCTGTAGGAGTTGGTACTACCTCCCCTACTTCTACTGCTAAACTTGATGTAGCTGGAAATATAGCTTTGTCTACTAATGGTTCTTCTATTAAAGCTTTGGATTCCTCTACCTCAAATACTGTTGGAGGAAATAGCTTTATTTATTCCAAACCAGTCACAGTAAATAACACTTCTGCAGGTACAATGTCCCAAAATACCACCTACACTTTAATGCTGACAGGCACAGATGCTTCTGATGTTTATTCCAATTCCCAGGCTGATTATGATGATGTGAGAATTTCGTATAACGGAACAGAAATAGCAAGGGTGGTTGATAAATTTACATCATCTGAGATTAATATCAGGTTTGCCATCCAGGCTAATATCCTAACTTCTGCCTCTGATGCAAATTATAGAATTCATTATGGAAATGCCGGTCTTTCTGCTCCTACTGCTTATTCTGGATCTACTGTTTTAGATCAGTCTGATGCTGCTTCAGATTGGACTTCTTCTGATACTGCCCAAATTGTCATGTCTGATGATACAACCTACTATGTAGAAACTACCGGCAGCGTCAAAGGAACAGGACAATCCAGCAACTTACAGGCCTTTGCCACCACCAGTCAAGGACAGCTACCTGATACAGTTGCTAACAATTCAGTAACCTCAGCCACCATAGGTGGAACTACTTATGTTTACTCACTTGGAACAAATGGTGGTTCAGGTACTAATTCTGCTGTTTATAAAGCTGTTCTTGACGGGTCAAATAATCTTGGATCATTTAGCACTACCAACCAGGCCCAGTTCCCACAAAACTTTAGTTATACCGCTCCCTTTACTGCTACTTTCAGTGGTACAACCTACTTATATGCTATAGGAGGCTTTTCTAGTGCTGCAACATCAGTTGTATATAAAGCTACTCTTGGAGCAACAGGTGATATTGGACCGTTTAGTACCACCAATCAGGCTCAACTACCTGCAACAGTATATTCTCATAAGGGGGTAGTGATAAATATGGGTGGAACTAATTATATTTATATAATCGGAGGACTTGGTTCTTCAGCTGTATACAAAGCTACTATTAATTCAACTACCGGTGATATTGGGGCATTTGATACCACCAGCCAGGGACAATTATTGGCAACTTCTGCTGGTCTGACTGCCACTGCTGCCTCAATTGGAGGGACTAATTATATTTATGTGATCGGTGGAGGCAGCACAGGCAATACTGTTGTTTATAAAGTCCTTGTTGATGGTTCTGGTAATCTTGGACCATTTAGCACCACCAATCAAGCTCAATTACCAGCCAAACAAAAAGACCATACCACACAAATAGCCACCATTGGCGGAACCAGTTACATTTACTCTATGGGGGGTATCTCCCTTGCTACAAGTCAGTCAGTTGTTTATAAAGCCCAGATTGATCCTGCCACTGGTAATGTGGGAACTTTTGATACCACCAGCCAGGCTCAATTACCAGACACCCTAAAAAATGCCTCTTCCTTTGTTTTTGCCAATGGAGGGATCAACTACATTTATACAATTGGGGGCGCTCTTGGTGGTGCCAGCTGGTCTTCTGTTGTATATAAAGCCCAGATTGGAGGAGCTATTGGTAACGGTGTAACTATTACAAAAACAATAAGCAGCACTGATTTAACTGGTAAGAATATGGTTACTTACTGGTTAAGAGCAGCTGAAACAGCTACAGCTGCTAATTTAGTATTGGAATTTAGTAATGATGGTGGGACTAATTGGAGTACTTCAGCTGCCCCATCCTTAACTTCTGCTGATACCTGGCAGCAGCAGTATTGGGATATTTCTGGAATTGCTAATGGATCTAAAAATACTACCACCAAGCTCAGATTTAGGTTAACTGGGGATGTTAATGGTTCTTTCCAATTTGATCAGGTTAGGGCAGAAGGAACACTTTTTTCTGGTACTTCTACCTCCACAGTTGGTTCTACCAATTCTCTAACCAATAATTTATATCTTAATGCTCAGGGTCTGGGAGTTTTAGGTATTAATTATAATTCAGGCAGCTCTGGTGGATTTACTGTTTTTAATGGTGGAACAACTGCTCTGATGAATGTATTACAAAATGGTAATGTGGGAATTGGTACTACAGCTCCTGGACAAAAACTGGATCTTTCATCTGGTTCTTCTTTTGGAATTAATGGGACTGCAGTATTATCCGGGACTGTATTAGGCACTGGAGTAGTTACTTCATCCTTAACTACTGTAGGAGCTTTGGCTTCAGGTTCCATTGCAACTGGCTTTGGTAATATCTCAACAGCTAATACTATCACTACCTCTGGAACTATGGGCACAGCTGCCACCACTGCTTTTACAGGCTTAACAGGAGTATTTTCTACCTCTGTCACTTCCCCACTAATCATAGGATCAACTTCTGCCAATGGTACTTTAACCTTAGAAGGAAATAATACAACAGGAAATACTGCCACCAATCCTAATTTATTCTTTAAGGTTGGAGATTCTGCAGGCACAACTGCCATAACTATTCTAAATAATGGAAATATAGGAATTGGAACCACTTCCCCTGGAGCTAAACTGGATATTGGTACTGGTAATATTAAATTTAAAGGTGATGACGCCAATAATGGTGGAGGTCAAAATGCTCTAATTGCATATGGAAGTGATAATTTTGCCTGGACTGATGGTTGGGGAAACCTAAAATTTGGAACAAAAACCAATCAAACCTTAGGACTGGAAACAAGTGGTTATGGTGACTTTTATCTAAAAGATAACAGTGCCAGCAGAAATGTAATTCAATATTGTAATTCTTCCTGCGGTACAAATGGAGGGTTATTGCGTCTTCAACCAGCAGGTGGAAATATCGGTATTGGAAGCAGTGTGGGTATTGGAACCACTGCCCCTGCTCATACTATTGATGTTGTTGGTGATGCAGGGTTATCTACAGGAACATTATGGACTAATACTTCTGATTCACGAGTAAAGCAGAATATAGAAACAATTCCTGATGCTTTGGGACTGATTTCAAGATTAAAACCTTCACAGTATCTATATACCCCAGAATATTTAGCCAAGCATCCTGAGATAAAAGATATAGAACATTATGGATTTATAGCCCAGGACTTCCAGGAAGTGTTCCCTGAAAGTATAACTACAGGAGCTGATGGATTCCTGCAGGTTAATGCTTCCAATGTGATTCCTTATATGACCAAAGCTATTCAGGAACTGCTGGCTAAATTTGAAAACCATGATACAAGAATTAAAAACCTTGAAGATGTCATTGCGAGCAACTCAGCAGTTCAGCTAGTCAGCAGTTCAGCTAGTCAGCAATCAAGTCAATCAGCTGATATCGCCGATACTCTGAACATTGCCGATTCGCTGAACTTAACCCCACCATCAATCCTGCTTTCTACTACCAGTGCTCAGTTAGTAGATTTGTCTGTTGCCTCAGAAGCTACTTTCTCAGGAAAATTAACAGCATATGAGGCTACCATCTCTGATACCTTCAAATCACTCGGTAATACTTTCCTGGGAAATACTACGATAGCAGGAGACTTTAATATAGATGGAACAATGAGCATTACTGGAAATTCTATAAGCACACTGGGTAACTTATTTATCCAAAATGGACCGTTAGCAGGAAATGTAGACTTCTTTAATGGAAAAGTAGTGATTGATAATCAGGGTAATATTAAGGTTGGAGGAAACTTAGAAGTAGCTGGCGCAATGGTAATTGCAGCTAACGCAGGCGAAGACTTGGTGGCGGGAGAGGCTGTTTATATTTCATCAGATGGAACTGTCAGCAAATCTGATTCAACTGTTTCAGAAAAGGCCCAAATAGTGGGTTTAGTTGCTTCAGATGCTATTCAAAACAGTGAGGTAAGGGTAGCTATTAGTGGTAAATTAGGCGGATTTACAAACCTAATTGCAGGCAAAAAATACTACCTTGGAGAATTTGGTCAAATCACCACTACCCCACCAATAAACATACTAAGACATATCCAAGCAGGCATCGCTTTCAGTTCAACTGAAATTATAATTCAAATCTTTGACTTTAACGGATTAATAAATTAATCTTAAGATAATGCCTAAGTTTTTAATAAAATCTGCTTCTATTTTTTTATCACTGATTATACTCGCCACAATCAACCTCCCACTGGTTTTAGCGCAAGAATCAGGTTCTGTAGACTGGACATATACTTATTCTATTGCTGATAAAGATGCTGTTGATGGTGATATTATTTCCTCTTCAACAGATAAAGGACTCACCAGAGCAAACTTCCCATATGATTCTCATATGTTTGGTGTTATGCAAAAAACCCCTTTGGTTGTCTATACCAGTTTTGAAAATACTGGTTTACCTATTGCCAGATCAGGGACAGCCACAGTCAATGTTACCACCTTAAACGGACCAATTGTCCCGGGAGATTATATTACTACCTCCGAAATACCGGGCAAAGGACAAAAAGCAACAGATTCAGGAAATGTGCTTGGTATTGCTCTGACTCCATTAGGACCCTCAGACGGAACTGAAACCAGCTATCAGCCAACATCTACAACAGGCAAACAAAATCCAGCCATAAAAGTAAGAGCTGGAAAAGTAACAGTTGCCCTAAGAGTAGAATATGCCGAAATAACTACAGCCAGGACAGCTTTAAGGCTACTTGATTCATTTAATGCAGCATTATTTACCAATGTTCAAAATCCTGATCAATTCGTTAAAATCTTCCGTTATATCACTGCTATAGTCATAGTTTTGATTTCATTCACCATTGGTTTCTTAACATTCTCCAGAGCCATTCCTAAAGGGATTGAGGCAATTGGGAGAAACCCCTTAGCTCAAAAAACCATTATCTTTTCTATTGTGCTTAATATAATCTTCACATTGGTAACAGCTATAGCAGGTATAGCAGCTGCTATCCTCATATTAAAGTTTTGACATAAAAAGTACTCACAAATTTGCCCGCTTGGAATGAAAAGCGTAAAAATCTCGACAAGCCAATATCAGGGGGAGGTCCGAACACTTTCGGAGGGGGAAAACTTTCCCCCGATTAATTGGCGAGGAGAGATTAGCTTTTCTTCCGCGGGCAGAGTTTTACCACGCTTTTGCGGTCAAAAGCGTGAAAGAAAAAAATATTATCTTTTTTTATATGCGTCTTTGGTGGCAAAGACGCCCAAAGCCACTTTGACAGGAAGTAAGCAAAGCTTGCCTTTTGCTTTCGCAAAAGGTGTACGCTAAATTTTAACGCGATTAGCGCGGAGCGCGAGGCGCAATAGCGACTCATTCCAAGTCAAAGAAATAACTAAAGCTGCAGAAAAAGAGACTTGGTGATTGAATTTTTTTGATAATTCCCTTATTCTTTAGTTAATGCCCAAAACTCTTCTTTTTGAAATAGTTGCTCTCGTAATCAGCCTTGTTGTGGCTGTTATCTCGCTTATCCTATATCTGGAAGAGTACAGACGCCGGCGTAAAGCCAAACTGGCAGAAAAAGGCTTCCAGGAAGCCAATACCACTGAACAAAAAAGCCTCAATATCCTCTATCGGGCAATGAAAAAAGCCCAGACAATTATTGGAAATGCCGAGCTTGAAGGAATCAAGGTAGGGGCTCAAAACCGCTTGGCTGAAAAAAAGGCTGAAACCTTATTTGAAAATCAGTTGTCTGTTTCACGATCTGAGTTGGAAAAAGAAATGTCTTTGCAAGTGAACAAAACATATTCTGAATATATAAAATTCCTGGACGCTTTAAAGGAACAAAATAATCAAATTCAGGCGGTCAACCAGGAAGCTATCAAACAAAGAGCCAACACTATTTTTGATAAGTTTGAGCAAAATTTAGGCACATTTTTAACTTCTACAGAGCAGAAAAGTGTCCAGTCAATCGAGCTTGAACTGCGTTCTGCCAGACAATTAATTGAAACCTATAAAACACAACAAATTGCAATTATTGATGAAAATATTATTTCTATTTTAGAAAGAACTTTAACCTTGATTTTGGCTAAGAAAATCCCTCTAAAAGACCAAATGGATTTGGTTTATGAAGCATTAAATAAAGCTAAAGTGGAGAAATTCGTGGTTTAATAAGAAATATGCTATGGCAACTGATCTACTCACAATAATTTTATCCGATACCTATATCAAGAATCAGGCTGAAAAAAAGGTCCTGGCCTTAAAAAATTATCTGTTAAGCAGCTTATTTACTGAAGGCAAAAAAACTATGACTGCCAAAACTACAGCTGATAACCCTGAACTTGATATATGGATTAAAAGCCTGGATGAAAAAATAATTAAAGGTATTACACCACAAAATGTTTATTCAGTGTTCGATAAAACAGAAGCGGATATAAAAGCAGTCGAACCACTAGTTTTATACCTCCCGTATGATCTGCCAGGAGAAGAAATTACACAAATCGGCAGAATGTTAAGAAAAGATTACGGACCAAAATTTTTAATCGAAGTGACAATTGATCCTAACTTAATCGCCGGCTGTGCCCTATCATACAAAGGCATTTACAAAGACTATTCAGTTAAACAAAGAATATCGGATAATAAAGAGGCAATCCTGAAATCATTTAAACAATATGTTAAACACTAAGCAACCAACATCAACCACCAATACTCAGGAAATAGGCTTTGTCAAACAGACCAGAGAGTTTATTGCGTCAGTCGACGGTCTTCCCAGTGCCAAGATTAATGATTTGGTAGAAAACGAGAACGGTGTCAGAGGACTGGTTAGTGCCCTGTCTAAAAACAGCGTAGAGATCTGGTTGCTTGATGAGGGGAATGTTCAACCTGGTCAAACTTTTAAAAGTACTAACACGCGCTTAACAGTACCCCTGGGAGACTTTTTACTGGGCAGAGCTGTTAACCCTCTGGGGGTTGCTGTCGATGGTCGTCCTCCCTTCCCTAAAACAGTCACCACAAAGATTGCTGAACTGGATGGCCCTGCTCCCGGAATAAACGCCAGAAGGTTCATTGATCAACCACTGATAACAGGAATTACTTTGGTTGATTCTCTTATTCCAATCGGTAAAGGACAAAGGGAATTAGTCTTGGGAGATGCCCGTTCAGGCAAGATGGATTTTTTGATTGATATTATCATCAATCAAAAAAATACTAATGTTATTTGTATCTTTGCAGCTATCGGCAAACCCTTAAAAGAGGTCAGAAACATTATAGATACACTGAAGACTAACAAAGCTCTGCAATACACAGTTATTGTGGCCACAGCCTCATCAGATCCTGCACCATTAATTTTTATTACCCCTCAAACAGCTTTTACCATTGGCGAATATTTTCAAAGGCAAGGCAAAGATGTGCTGATTATTTTGGATGATTTGGGAAATCATGCCAAGATCTACAGGGAAATTGCTTTATTGGGAAGCAGATCACCCGGTAAAGAATCATATCCGGGAGATATTTTCTATCAACATTCACATCTTTTGGAACGAGCGGGATCATTCAAACCTGAAGCCGGCGGAGGCTCAATCACTGCCCTACCTGCCATCGAACTTAACTTAAACGACTTTACTACCTTTATCCCAACCAACGTCATGTCTATGACTGATGGGCATTTGCTATTTAAATCTGAATTCTACCGTCAGGGTCAAAGACCGGCTGTTGATTTAACCCTTTCCGTTTCCCGTGTGGGCCAACAAACCAGGACGAAACTAGCTAATCTGGTCGCTACCAGGGTTAAACAGGTACTTGCCAGGGCTGCCCAACTGGAATCAGTCAGCAGGTTTGCCTTTGAACTACCTTTTGCCACTCAATTAATCCTAAAACAAAAAGACATGTTTACAGAGTTAAAAAACCAGGCTCCTTTAACAAATGTTACCCCTGAGGTTCAATTGATTTTAATGGCTTTGCCTTTTACCAATATGATGCAGGATAAAGATAAGATTTTTGTCAGACGTTATAAGGACTTGATCGTCAAAGCATTTATTGAGGATTCCGAACTTTCTGTTTTTGCCCAGAGCATTCTTAAATTACAAACCGATGATGAGCTGATTGATGCTCTTAATAACAACCCAGTTATGAAAAAGCTGGATCAGATTATTGCCGGTAAACCGATTACGCCAAAAGCCATATGAGTACAATAAAACAAATCAGAGAACAACTTGATGCAACAGAATCATTAAAAATGGTTGCTCAAGCATACACAGAAATCTCCGCCTTAAAACTGGAAAAAATCAGATCAGGTATAGAAAAAAACAGGGATTTCTTTCAAAGCATTACAGAAGTTTATCATATTGTGAATTTTGAAGCAGCTAAAAAACAGATTCAACTCCGTCCAAAAAAAGGAACGATCAGCATCCTCATTACCTCAAACGAACATTTTTACGGCGCATTGGAAAAAGAACTGGTGAAGTTTTTTATTCTTAACACTACAAAGTTTTCAACAGACAGAATTGTAATCGGATCAACCGCTAAAGAGTTTTTGGCGTCTTTTAACTATTTTCATCCTTATCAGCAGATTATCTTAAAGCGTGATATACCTACAGCAGAAGAAATGCAGGTTATTACTAACAAAGTAATCAACTATGAGCAAATCATGGTTTATTATTCCAGAATGCATTCTATTTTAACCCAGGAACCTCATGTGGTTGATGTGGTTCAAAAGCCCCCTACTTTCTTCCTTAAGTCCCAAGCATCTGAAATAAATTATATTTTTGAACCGGAGCTGGCAGAAATGCTGGAATTTTTTGAGGGTCAAATAACTCAACTTTTGATTGAACAAACTTTTTTGGAGTCAGAACTTGCCCGGGCAGCTGCCAGACTCACTTCCATGGATCAGGCCCAGTTTGCTGCTGATGAAATAATTTTGAAACAAAAACTACAACTGGCCAGAGCCAAAAAGGACATTGAAAACGTTACCCTACTCGAAAATATTGCAACTATGAAAGCATTTAAAGATAGGACATAATTATTTATATATGGACAACCCAACACCAATACAAAAACCAAAAGTACATGGAAGAATAAGAAGTCTGCAAGGGCAACTGGCAGAAATTCAAATAGAGTCAGAAGAACTTCCGTTTCTTTTTGAAATCTTAAATTGCCCGGAAGACCCTGATTTAAAACTTGAAGTTTTTTATCAGGAAGAAGATATCGCACATGCTCTTATATTATCACAGACTATCTTAATGCATCGCGGATTGGAGGTTTTTGGTACCGGTTCAGAACTCCGAATTGGTGTCGGGGATGAAATCCTAGGAAGAGCAATCAACCTTTTTGGTGCCCCCCAAGACGGCAAGCCCCTAGCCAAACTCCCCACTGTTCCAATCTATGCCAAAGCCCCTCTTTTAAATACTATTAAAAGAGGACACGATGTTCTGGAAACAGGTATTAAAGCAATTGATTTCCTTACTCCTTTTCCAAGAGGCGGGAAAATCGGATTTATCGGAGGCGCCGGTGTCGGAAAAACAGTTTTGCTGACAGAGCTAATCCACAATATTACTACTCTACATCAAGGTGTTTCAGTATTTGCCGGTGTCGGAGAACGTATCCGTGAAGGACAAGAACTTTATCAAAGACTGGTTGAATCAAAAACAATAGATCGAACAGTACTGTTACTAGGTCAAATGAATGAAAATGCTCCGATCAGGTATAGGGTTGGTTTAGCCGGTGCTGCCATTGCCGAATATTTTAGAGATCAAAAGAAAAAAGACGTGCTGTTTTTCATCGATAATATGTTTAGGTTTGTCCAGGCCGGAATGGAGGTTGCCATGCTTTTAGGAACCATCCCCTCTGAACAAGGTTATCAGGCCACTTTGCAAACAGAATTAAGCTCTCTGGAAGAAAGATTAGTGGCAACCGAAAACGGATCCATCACTTCTATTCAAACAGTCTATGTTCCTTCTGATGAATTAACTGATGCCGGTGTTAATGCCATCATGTCGTTTTTAGATACTGCCATTGTTTTATCCCGTTCCATCGCCCAAATGGGGTTATATCCTCCAATTGATGTACAACTATCATCATCCTCTATTCTGACAAAAAACATATTAGGGGAAGACCATTTTCAACTTTTGACTGCTTTTCAGGAATTATTAGACCGCTATAACAAACTAGCTCATATAGTCGCTATAGTAGGTCAATCTGAGCTATCCGCACCAGACCAATTAGTTTATAACCGGGTCCAAAAAATTATAAATTATTTAACCCAACCATTCTTTACAACAGAAGGACATACCGGACGACCTGGCGTTTATGTTCCAAAACAAACTACTATAAACGATGTCAAAATGATACTTACCGGTAAACTTGATGCCGTACCTGCAGAAAAGTTGACTTATATCGGAGCATTAAAAGATGCTAAATTCTAAACATGGCAACACCACCTCCTATCCCTCAATCAGCACTAGCCCCAAAACCAAAACCGCAACAGGAATTCTTAACCGTTAAGGTTCTTTCTCCGAAAATAGAATATTTTAACGGTCCTGCTGTATCGGTTTCGTCAGTTAATTCTGCAGGTCCTTTTGATATCTTACCGGAACACGGAAACTTTATTACCTTGGTGAAAAATATCCCCATTATTATCCGGCTGCCAAATAAACAAGAACGGAAGTTTACCTTTCCATTAGCGGTCTTTTATACAAAGAAAAATTTGGTCACTATTTTTACTGATATCCAGCTGGAAAGTCTTCCTGTTTAATTTTTCAAACCTTTCCTAGGAATATTTTTTTCCTGTCCAATCGCCCATTTTACTTAAATCTTCAATTTAATCCATTCTTCTTATGCAATCTTTAACTTTGAGGCTAATTTTGCATAGAAAAAATCTACTTATATCTTGACAAATCTATGCAAATTCTGACACTATGGATATAGACCTACTATATATTATATAGAGTTCAATTCGTTAAATTAATGAAAGACTTGCCCAATAAACAAACAAAAAAATTCGTTAAAATCGGTGAAGCTTCAGTTAAACTCGGCGTCTCAATTGATACTCTCCGCAGATGGGAAAAGGCAGGTAAAATAGAGATAACCAGAACACCAGGTGGTACCAGACTTTACTCAATTTCCACTATTTCAAAACTAACTGAAATACCTAAAAAATATCAAAGAAAAACTGTCGACTATCCAAGAGTTCCTGTTATTGAACCGGCAAAAATAAAGGTTACGACTGTTGAGGATCTTTTAAACTTAAGCCGACAGGAAACAGAAAAACATCGCCAGACACCGTCAACTGATCAAAAATGGCAGGAGTATGTAGATGAAAGAACAGTTAATCCGGTTGAAGTAACTATTTTATCTGAATCAGAGCTACCACAGGCTGTGGCTGAAAATCATTCATCAAAAGCCATCAAAACATCATTCCTAGGAAACAAAATTTACAAGTTAACAGCCACAGCTTTTACAGGAACATTAATCATGATAATTCTAGCTTTTTTAGTTTTAGCCAGAACTTCAAACTTTAATATCTTTAATACAGCTAAAAACAATCAACTCTCAACTGCAAGCCAATCATCATCTACCCTACCTTCTAATGTTTTGGCTACCTCTACCAGCGGCTGGTATCTGGATTTTGATTCAGATGTAATCATCGAAGGTGACTTGGCTGTTGGTGGAAGCATTAATAAACTAACGCTCGCTCCTAATGCAGATGGCTTTAGCATTTCAGGTGGTGATACTGCCAACCGGAAAATGACTGTTATCGGCGGAGATGTAACCTTAGACCAGGATGTTTCAACAAACGGCTCTCCCAGTTTCCAGGCCTTAGATCTTCCGGCAACATCTAAGCAAATCACTATGGGTGGAGCAGGAACTTTAACATGGACACCCACAGGCACTCAAACAATTACTTTTCCAAACGCAACAGGCACAGTCCTGCTTGATTCAGCTACTCAAACTATAACAAACAAGACTATTTCCGGTGGGTCTAATACTCTTTCTGCTATCCCCAATTCAGCTTTATCCAACAATAAAATTACAATCTCTGCAGGAACTAACCTTTCAGGCGGTGGTGATATTTCTTTAGGCAGTTCAGGAACTCTTTCTTTAGAGGATGATATTTCCCTGTCCACAGTAACTGCAACATCCTATCTATCTCTAGGTCAAACTAGTGCACCTTCAACCGCAACCGATAAACTTTATAATATAGCAGGCTCACTTTACTGGAATGGAACGGATCTTTCTGCTTCTGGTGGCAGCGTTCCTTCAGTTAATGGCTTAATCGGAGCCTTAACAATTGCAGGTGGTGGAATTAATTCTGTTTCAGCCCTCGGAACCACTATTACTATAACTGGTACAGAAGCAGATACTTTGGCCAGCGTGACTGCCAGAGGGGCTACCACAACTGATGCAGTTACATTCTCCTCCACTATTAACTCCAATACTTTTACTTCCACTGCTTTAACCTTTGCAGGTGCTTCCCCTGCCATCTCTGCTTCCACCGGCGGAACAAGTATTTTTCTTGACGCCGGAACAAGTGGTAAAGTAGTAATCGCCGGAACATCTACAGGGGACGTTGATATTGCCGGCGGATCTGGAACCACTGGTTGTACTATTGTTAATGCCACCGGAGATTTGAGCTGTTCCGGAAACATCAGTGGTGGTTCTACAGGAACTGCTGGTTTCTGGGGTAGGGCTGGTACTACTTTATCTCCAGCAACGGCGGGAGACAACATTACTACAACTGGAGCAATTTCCACAACCGGCACTGGCACTTTATCAATTGCTGGTGCAGCAACTTTTTCTTCCACTATCAACAGCAATACTTTTACATCCACTGCCCTAACTTTTGCCGGTACCACTCCTATCGTTTCTGCTTCAACTGCAGCTACTGATATTTCCTTAAATCCAGGAGCTGGTGGAAATGTACAACTTGCTGGAGGATCTGCTTCATTTGGATGTACAATAAATGACACCACAGGTGATTTAACTTGTACAGGAGCGATTGCCAGCGGAGGAACAGGAGTGGTTGGATACTGGCAAACAGATGGCGGGTCTCCGCCGACGCTCTCCCCGGCCACGACCGGAGGACATATTACCACTTCAGGTAATATGTATACCTCTGGCACAGGCACAATCACTTCAGGAGGATTACTTACCGGTCAGACCGGTTTAACCGTTTCTGGAGGTGCTATTTCTTTAAATGCTTCTTCAAATTATGACACTAATATTAATACTGGTACTTCTACTGGAGCAATTTCTATTGGTAATTCTGCAGCTGGCGCAATATCAATGCAATCAGGCGCAGCTTCAACTTTTGCTGCCCCAGCCAATACTGCCACAGCTTTTAGGTTTACTGATGGCACAAATGCATATCTTAACCTTGATACAAGGAATACTTTATCTGGAGTTTCAGCTTTAACGCTTTCTGCAGGAACCGCCCCAACAATTACATCTGCTTCTAATGCTGAATTTACCACTTTAACCACCACTCCCCCAACTATCACCTTAACTGGCACTACTCAAGTAACCTCCCAAATGGATTCCATTTTATTTAATGCCCCAACCATCACTGACTCTTCTGCCTTAACAGTTGATAAAGCTGCATCTGTATCTATTGCAGGCGCACCTGTCTCAGGAGCAACAGGATTAGTCACTCTCACTGACTCCTATGCGCTCAAGGTAAATACAGCTTCTGTTGATGGTGGAACAGGCACTGTTACAAATTCCTTTGGTATTTCTGTTGACGCACCAACCGGAGCTACTAATAATTATGCTGCCACTTTTAATGGAGGAAACGTGGGAATTGGAACTACTGCACCTACTGCCCTTCTTTCTGTAGGGGCAACTTCCCAATTCCAGGTTAATTCATCCGGAGCCATAGCTGCCTCAACTGGAATTTCAAACTCTGGAGGTTACACCCAATCCGGAACAACTGCCAATACCTTCACAGGAACTTCTACTTTTTCCAATGCCACTTATTCAGCTTTCTTTACAGGAGGTAATGTGGGAATTGGCACTACAGCTCCTATTGGAAGATTGGATGTAACTGATACTTCTAACACAGCTGCTTCCCTATCCTTAACCAATAATACAGCTACCACTATTGGAAACGGTGCTAATACTCTGGGGGTAATCGATCTACAATCAACCTCCTTAACTACTGGTAACTTTTTAAATGTAGAACTCAATGCCTTATCTTCTGGTAAAGGTTTCAACCTAACTTCAACCTCTACCGCTCTTTCATCCGGCTCGCTTGCCTCTTTAGATTGGAGTCCAACAGGTTCTACCACAATTTATGCAACAGGCGATCTTTTTAGTATCAATGCTGGCCAATATGGATCTGTTGGTAACTTTTTTAATATCAAAGATAACGGCACATCTGTTTTCTCTATTTCCCAACAGGCTTTAACAACTAGCTTGCCAGCTGCTTTTAATGCTCCTGGTGATGTATCCATTGCCTATGATATTAATTTTACTAACCCCACAGCTTCCTACCTTAAATCTCAAGCCCCACTTTATATAACACCAGGAGAAATTTTTAATTCTTCTGATTTGGTCTTATCTACCTATAATCAAGGCAGCATCATTTTAAGCAAAGATTTTACATCAACAGCTGCTGTTACTAATTATTTATCCCAAATCAATGGTTCTGATGTAACAGCCATTGCTAATACCAATTATGGTCTGTATTCTTCAATCACCCACACAGGCAATGCTGCCAAAACTGGTGTTGGATTATATTCCACCCTTTCCACATCCTCAACCACAGCAGATACTTTAATAGCTTCTGATTTAGCCACATCCACCTCTGGAATCATGACTACTGGCACCAGAAATATCTATGGTTTGAGATCTCAGCCTGCTTCAACTGGTGCCTCAACTGGAGGAACTACCAATGTTTATGGAGGATATCTTAAATCAGGCGGAACAGTCGGAGTGGGCGGAACTATTAATTCTTACGGAATGTATATTGCTAACGGCACCATGAGTACTACAGGACTTTCCACCAACACAGGCCTTTATGTCGAATCGCCTACTGGGGCAGATAACAACTATGCAGCTATTTTTGCTGGTGGAAATGTGGGAATAGGCACAACTGCTCCTGCTGCCCTCTTTTCTGTAGGTTCAACCTCTCAATTTCAGGTTTCTTCTGCTGGAGCAGTTACTGCTGTAGGATTAAATTCAGGCTCAGGATTATTACAGGGTACTGGTGGTTTAACCCTAACAGGCACAACGCTTTTGAATACCACTGGTACTGCTGCTACCAGTATTGGTAATTCCACAGGAATACTAACTTTAGCCTCAGGTGGAACGTCTGCTTGGACAAATACTTCTGGAAACTTAACTATCTCCACAGCTACATCTGGAATTTTAGCCTTAACTTCTGCAGGAGCTTTGAACCTAACTTCTGGAGCGGCTTCCACCTGGACTCTACCTGCTACTACAGTTAATGCTTTGAATATTGGATCTAATTTATTAACTTTTGATACACAAAACTCCAGAATTGGGATTGGGACCACTGCTCCAGGAGCCAATCTAGATGTAGCTGGCAATATTATGCTTTCAGATGGAAATAATGATGCAATTACATTCAATAATAGTTATGTACAAATTTATAGGAATGCCAGTATGATGCAATTTAATGCTTATACAGGCTGGGCTTTTTATGATACCCAAGGCTCAGCTGAGAGAGTCAGAATAACTAATGCAGGTGATGTGGGTATCGGGATAACAGCACCTATAGAGGTATCTGCTGGCAGAACATATCTTTCAATAAAAGGATCTACTGGAGCTGGAGCTCTGGAATTGTCTACTGCTCAAGCTGATGCAGATGCTGTAACTAATGGAGTTATTCAATTTACTGATGTTAACTCAACAGCAACAGATAAGCGTACTGCAATAATCCAGTCTTATTTATCAGGAGCAACTGGAAATAATCGCGGAGGCAGATTAGTTTTCAAGACTAAACCTGATGGCGTAGATAGTTTACCTGACCGCCTTACGATAGAACAAAATGGGAATGTCGGAATTGGTACAACAGCCCCTGCTAGATCTTTGGAAACAACAGGATCAATCAGAATGGGACCATTGATTACAGGTGGAGGCTCAGCTGTGGCTATGTACAGAGATGCCAATGGCGATTTGGCAGATTCAACCTCCAGTATTAAGTTTAAAACAGATCTTACAGCTTACCCTTCTGTTTTAGAAAAAGTATTGCAACTTAATGCAGTTAACTTTAAATGGAACGAGCTTACTCCTACCCCAGGAGCAAATGATTTTGGAATGATTGCAGAACAGGTAAATACTATTATTCCTGATTTGGTAATTTATGATGCTGACGGTGTAACACCCCACGGATTAAAGTATGACAAAATGGGGTTTGTTGCCTTAAAAGCTATCCAGGAACTAAATACTAAAGTTAACAGTTTTAATCTGACATTTGATGAAAATGGCAATGTCATTCTACCTAAAGTTAAAATCGACCAATTAGTTCTTTCGTCTGATATTCCTGTAAACGGCCAACAACAAAATTATTTCGATGTGGCTGGTAAAATAGCCGAACAAAATGCGGCACTATCTACTCAATCTACTGAACTTGCCAAAACACAGTCACAACTTGATGTATTATCTGCCTCTGTTTCTTCTGCTTCAGCCAATCTATCTTCTGCTTCTGCAGAAATTGCTTCAGCCAGAGAACAAATTTCCTCCACCTCAAGTAGTCTTGCTTCCTTAAGAGAGGAGATCGAAGGATTAAAGCTAACTCCTCCGGAAGTTTTGCTCTCAACAGTCTCTGCTCAATTAACTGATCTTAATGTCACATCTGAGGCTACCTTCTCAGGAAAACTAACAGCTTATGAAGCAACCATATCTGATACTTTTAAATCTCTGGGCAATTCATTCCTGGGTAACACCACTATAGCAGGTGACTTCTCTATTGACGGAACATTATCTCTAACAGGTAGTTCCTTAAGTACAATTGATACCTTATATGTTCAAAATAAACCTCTGGCAGGAGATGTTGATTTCTTTAATGGACAAGTCATAATTGATAAAACGGGTAAATTAACTGCTCAAAAAATAGTCTTACCTTCTGAAGTATTAGGTGAAGCAACTATTCCTGCTAATACCGTAGAAATACCTATCTTCACTACAGCTGTAACAGGTAAATCAAAGATATTCTTAACACCAAGCTCCTCTACTGGTGGTCAGGCTGTTATCCTTGGAGAAGTCCTCCCTGGTACAGGATTTGTGGCTAAACTAGATCACAGTATAAGTGCAGACATTAAACTTAATTGGGTAATATTTGATCAACAATAATTTATTGTGATGAAAATTGATAATTATATTTTTTATCTTGCGTCTTTGGTGGCAAAGACGCCCAAAGCCACTTTGACGGGAAGTCGCGCTAAATTCTGTGGCTCACTAGCCGGGGGAAAGCCTCCCCCTCACAATTTCTTTGTGGCATCCCCCTGGCAGTTTCGCCTTGAATTCTTAACGCGCTTGTTCCTAGTCAAAGAACGAATAGAAGTTTATATATTTTTATTGCCCGCTTGGAATGAAAAGCGTAAAAATCGAACCAAGCCAATATTAGGGGGAGGTCCGAACCCTTTCGGAGGGGGCAAACTTTCCCCCGATAAATTGGCGAGGAGAGATTAGCTTTTCTTCCGTGGGCAGAGTTTTACCACGCTTTTGCGGTCAAAAGCGTGAACAATAAAAATTGAGCTTTAAAAATTGAAAATTATGAGTAAATTAAACAAAAATTTTAGAATAAAGAAAAAACTCTT
Source organism: Microgenomates group bacterium (assembly GCA_041659805.1). Taxonomy (GTDB): domain Bacteria; phylum Patescibacteriota; class Microgenomatia; order Daviesbacterales; family UBA10151; genus STC-54. The sequence continues at coordinate 74,683 of JBAZXP010000001.1, forward strand.
TTTTACTATTTTAGCCCTTTGTATAGGGATAATTGCCTTCTGGAAATTTAGTAATCCTGCTGTTGCTTCCTGGTGGGATGATAATTGGGCTTTTAGAAAATCCATTGCTATTACTGCCCATACTGCCTCTGAGAATAATGTATATATTAATTTAACAGGGGCAAACGATTTAGATACCTCTGATACCACCAGATTTCAAACTGATTGTGGAGATTTAAGATTTACCAAGGAGAATGGAGAATTACTCCCCTATTATGTTGTTTCAGGCTGTGGCACAGCTTCTACTGTAGTCCATGTTAATTTTGATACTTTCCCAGCAGGAGCACAAACAATCTATGTTTATTATGGTAACTCCTCTGCTGCTGATGGTTTTAATTTAACTGATTTTTCTACAGAAGCTTCCAACTACACTATTGGTTCCCAGGGCTCTGAAGAAAAAACACCTGGGATTATTGCTTATTGGCAATTTGATGAAGGACAAGGTATTTCTGTTAAGGACTCCTCTCCTAATTCTGCTAATGCCACGCTTGCCGCAGGAGACGGAACTGCACCTACAGGTACGACTAATCCTACTTATAATAGTTCTACAGGCGCTCCTGATACGGGAGATGGGGCTGACGGAGCTTGTACTGTTTCCTCTGATACCAATATCAACACAGCTTCTTGTGCTGGCAGAGGCACAGCTGATGCTATTAATTTTTCTTCTACTGTTGATACCAGTGCAGCTTCTACCTCTATCAAACTCTCTGCAACATCCACAGGTTTAGCTGTCGGCGATGAGATATTAATTATTAACTTAAAAGGAACTGCAGCAGTTCCTTCAGATGCAGGAGAATTTGAAACTAAAACTATTACTTCAATTACTACTACCACTAATCCGGATGACACTTTAAACTTTGCCAGTGGTTTAACAAATGCTTATGCAGGCACCACCCAAAAAATTATGGTTCAGAGGGTTCCAAATTATACAACTGTCACAGTCAATAGTGGCCAAACTATGACTGCAGCTGCCTTTGATGGGACAAAAAACGGGGTAATCTTTTTTAGGGCAACCGGAGCAGTAACTGTCACAGGTTCTATCAGTATGAGCGGTAAGGGCTTTACTGGTGGAGCAGCTCAAACTGCACATGTTAGTAAAGGTGGCAATGGCGGTACAACCTATAATGGCACTGGTGGAAACGGTGGAAATGCAGCCGTGAATGGTACGAGTGGTCAAGGAGGTGGTGGAGGTGCAGGTGCTTTATGCCAGGCATCCGATAAAAACGGCTGTTACCAATGGGCTACCGGAGGAACTGGTACAACTGGAGGCGCAGGAGGTGGTGGTGGAGGCCATTATTCTGCTGCAGGGGGTGGAGGTGGATATGGAACAATCGGCACTGGAGGAGGCAGTTATGATGGAAATTATAACGGCTCCCCAGGATCAGGCACTACTGGTGGTAATGGTGCCAGCTCTAATAGTAATAATATCGCTGGTGGTGGAGGTGGAGGTGGTACTTATGGAACTGCTACTTTAAGTACCTTATTTATGGGAAGTGGAGGCGCTAGCGGTGCAACTTATAGTCAAGCTGGCGATAGTGGCGCAGGAGGAGCTGGAGGCGGAATTATCTCAATTAACGGTGCAACTATAACAATAACAGGGAGTGTTGTCAGTAATGGTGCTGCTGGAGGTAATGGGGTTAATGATAATGCTTCCGGTGGTGGTGGCGCCGGTGGTTCAGTTGCTATTAATGGTTTGACAATTGCCTTAGGCTCATCTCTAGTGACAGCTACAGGAGGTGGAGGTGGGACTGTCTGGACTACAGGAGGAGCTGGAGGAGATGGACGAATAGCAGTTGGCTCTGGCGGTAATAGTCCTACCTGGAAATCAGAGGAATGGTGTATTTCGGGCAAGTGTCTATTTTTTGATGGTACATCCTCAAATATTAAAGTTGCAAATGCTATAAATGGAATCCAAACAATCTCTATGTGGGTTAAACCCACTTCCCTCACCACTGGCGCCTTAATTGATCTTGACGGCGGTACACATAAAATAACCTTTTCCAATGGAACTCTTTCTACCTCTGGCTTTACCGGTACTACAACCTTTTATGTTAATGGTAAAGTCTCCTCCACTTTAACCATTGATACCTGGCAATATGTTACAGTAACCACAACGAATGGTTTCAACAGCACTTCCTCTCTAACAATTGCTAAATCAAGCTCAACTTATTTACAGGGTTTTATTGATGATGTCAAAATATATAACTATGCCAAGACTGCAGCTCAAATTGCTACTGACTTACAAAAAGTTCAATCAAATATGGGTTCTGGCGAAGTTTTGGGTAACAAGCTAATTGATCCTCTATCTACAGGTTTGCTTGGTTATTGGAAAATGGATGAACTATCAGGCACAACCACAGTTTCAGATTCTTACAGAAGCCACACAGGAACCTCTACTTCCAGCACCAATGTCACAACAGGCAAATTTGGCAATGCCAGAAGCTTTAATGGCAGCCAATATATTTCTGTTACTCACAACTCCAGTTTAAGCCCGTCTGCTATCACCATCTCTGCCTGGGTTTATACCACTTCCCAACCAGGAGTCGGCACCTCATATCAGTTTGTGGAAAAAAGCGCAAATGACAGTTACCGTTACAGGGTTAATGCCGGAGGAACTATTGGTGTATTTGATCAGGGCTGTGGTATTAGCTGTCTATCTTCACCCGGTAATATTCCATTAAATCAATGGAATCATGTAGTCTATACAGGTGACTCAACGGGCTTAAAAATGTATCTGAACGGTTCTTTGGTTGCCAGTAATTCTACAGCTTATAGTGGTGGGGCTGCCAACACCAATAATTTATTAATTGGGGGCTCTTATTTTGGCACTGCTGAGTATATGATTGGGAACATTGATGAGGTCAGGCTTTATAACAGATCTCTTTCTGCCACAGAAGTAACAGCCCTTTATAACTGGACACCACAGGCAAATGAAGCCCCAGGACCAGTGGGAGCCTGGGATTTTGAGGAAGCTACCGGAACAACACTTATTGATAACTCAACCAATGGTTATAACGGAACATGGTCAGGCACAGCCAGCCACTACACAACAGGAAAATATGGCAAGGCAGGTAATTTTAATAGCGCCACGGTCGACTATGTCGATATGGGTGATGTTTTAGATGCAAACACAACAAACAAAATTACTCTTGAGGCTTGGATAAAAACGCCCTCTCCAACAGATAATTTTCCAATGATTGTTACAAAATCTGGGGCTTCTGATAACGGATACGAATTCCGTTTTAATTCTACAAACGGAAAACTCCAGGTTATATATGGAGGAACTACACCAACTAATTTAGTTGGTAATACCGTCTTAGCTGCAAATACTTGGTATCATGTTACAACTACCTATGATGGAGTAACTGCTAAAATTTATCTTAACGGTGTTTTAGATAATTCAGTGGCTATGACTGGAACTATTACTGCCAATACTGAACATTTACTTATCGGAGCTCGATATGAAAGCGGTACTCCAGCATATTTTTATACAGGTCAAATTGATGCTGTCAGAATTTATGATTATGCCAGGTCCGCTAGCCAGATTGTTTCTGATATGAATGCAGGGCATCCTGCTGTTGGCTCCCCTATTGGATCTGCTGTGGGATATTGGAAATTTGATGAAGGGGCAGATAATAGATGCTCTGCTGGAGTAAATGATGCTTGTAATTCAGGTTCAGGAGGCAATGCTTTAGATGGAGCAGAATCTAACATGGCTGTTCCTGCAACAACTGCATCAGGCTGGACTAATTCAGGTAAATTCAATAAAGCAATGATTTTTGATGGATCAGATGATCAAATCCAAATTACTGAAACAGCTCCCCTTCGATTTACAACCTCTACTCCTTATTCTTTCTCCTCTTGGGTCAAACTGGATTCTATCCCTGCTGCAAATGGCTATGAAATTATTGGTAATCGTGCTTGTGCGGTCAGGACTGCCATTTTTGTAAATACTGCCGGTAAAATTGACTTTAATATCGATGCCACATCCGGAGGAAGTACTGACCCTCTTTCTACAACAGTGCTAACAACAGGTGCCTGGTATCATATTGTCGGTACTTATGACGGGACAACAGCAAAAGTTTATGTTAATGGAAAACAGGAAGGGTCTCAAGCTATACAGGGCTCAGGAAATATTTATGCAGGTAACCCTTATTTTATTGGCGGCAGTACTTATACTTGTGGAACGTCCCAAAACTGGCATCTTGATGGCACTATTGATGAGGTTAAAATTTATAATTATGCCTTAACTGCTGATGAGGTTAAGGCAGATTTTAACAGAGGTCAAAGTCTACAGTTAGGTGGTGGTGGGAATAATTCCACTTATCAACCACAAGCTGCTAATCAGGAATATTGTGTACCTGGGGATACCACCTCCTGTGCTGCTCCTGTGGGAGAATGGAAAATGGAAGAAGGCACAGGTCAAACTACTGCTGACACATCTAGTAATGGAAATACCGGAACTTTTGGAGTTAACTCTGGAGTTAGCACTGATGATCCCATCTGGGCCAAAGGTAAAATTGGCAAAGCTACAAGTTTTGACGGAAGCAATGATTATATTAGTGTCGCTCATAGTTCTAACCTGACGCCAACAGGAGATTATACATTACAAGCCTGGATCAAAACTTCCTCTACAAACAACCATCAACCAGTTATAGCAAAATTCAACGCAACTAATCCTTATCCAGGATATATCTTATCAATTGGTGATTATGCCTCAGCTACTGGCAAAGTGTCACTTTGGGTTGGTGATTGGGCTAGCAGCTATTTTAATGGTAATACCTCTGTAAATGATGGCAACTGGCACCATATCGTAGGGGTTTTAAATGGTACAGCAGTCAGAATCTATGTTGATGGAAAACTTGATAATAGCGGGACCAGAAGCCCTTCAAGGGCTAATACCCAGGGTTTAACTATTGGCACCAGATATGATAATGGTGGTGTCCTTCCCTGGTTTTTTAACGGTTCAATAGATCAGGTTCGTGTTTATAATTATGCCAGAACAGCTGCTCAGATAGCCTGGGATTATAATAAAGGCAAGCCTATTGGACATTGGAAACTTGATGAATGCCAAGGAAATCAGGCATATGATTCCTCAGGAAATTCTAATACTGGAACCATTACCATTGGAGCTTCTGGAGAAAACACTTTAGGCACCTGCTCTATCTCTTCCACTGCCTGGGGAGACGGGGCAACAGGCAAAAGAAATGCTTCTTTAAAATTTGACGGAACAGATGATATTTTAAGCGTTGCTTCAATGCCACTGGCCTGGACTTCTACCACCCCCTTTTCTTATGGAGGCTGGATGAAATTTGCCAATACCACCACAGGTTACATACTCTCATCAAGTGTTTCTCCTGGAGCAGGAAACCTCTTAACAGACATCAACAAAGATGCATATACTTCAGGTAGGGTAACTTTTGAGGTAGGTAAATCAGGAACAGGTTTTACCCATATAGAGTCTTCAATCCCTTATGTCACAGGCTCTTGGGAACACTATTTTGTTACCTATAACGGTGCTAATAATATGAAATTATACCGTAACGGAATTCAAGTTTCCTCTGGCACGTATACAAACGGCTCCGCAGCTAGTAACGGTAACGGCTTTTATATGATGTATGCCAATAATTCTACAAACTATGTAAATGGCCAACTGGATGATGTTAAAGTATTTAATTATGCCCTCACAGCTACCCAGGTCAAGGATATCTACAATGGTGGAGCCATTTTCTACGGCCCAACCACAGGCAGCCCTTAATATGAATAAAGACCAGGAAGAAGTTATTAAAGCAGCTATTGCCCAAACCATGAGGGAACTTACTGCTCCTAAAAAACCCTTACAAGGGTCACGGGTTTGGAAAGACCCTGAAGGTTATCAATACTTGGCTGTCTGGCAAAATGCTGCCCTCTTAAGGGTTCTTATCCGTAAATTTACCCTTAATCTTACCCTTAACCACCCTTTTGAAAAACGCTTAAAAGCCCAGCTGGATGATGCAGCCAGATCTCAAAAAAGAAACATCGAAGAAGGCTGGAAAAGACCAACCACCTCTGAATATCTAAATTTCTTAGGCTTTGCCCAGGGCTCTTTGGAAGAAGTTAAGGGTGATGTTAGGGACGCCAAAACAGATGGGTTTTTAAGGGTAAAAGAAGGGTCGTGTTTAAAAGATTTAGGGATAGACTTAACTATCTATAAGGGAGCTGCTAAGGGAATGGCCAAGGGTGAGCCCACAGATCCAGGTCACCCTTACTACCAACCCTTATCTACCCTTAATCCCAAAACCCTTACCTATGAGATGTTTATGGAGCTAATAAATAAAACAGATTATTTACTAAGATCTCTGGTTCAGTCTTTGGAAAAGAAACTAAGAGAAGATCAAAAAGGCTACAAAATAGAACAGGAAAGAATCAAAGAAAAATTTAAATAAATTTTATAGAAGATAAAATTGTATCCAGCTTTTGCATGTTTTTATCCCCCACAGGAGAAACCTTGAGATGAAGAATGCTTTTTTGTTGTGAGAGTACAAATTCTAAGGTCTGTATGCCCTGAGAATCCACCCAAAAGGCTGCTGTTGCCTCAAACCCTGGTATCTGAGCCAACCCTTTTTTATCCAGCTTTCCTGGAAATTTAAGCAGACTTGTAGCTACCCAATCATCAGGTTTCCCTGCAAAAGACCCACCATAAAAACTAATAGTAAATTCGCTGTCTGGAACAGAAAGAGTAGCTACTTTACCTTTTTCTGTTATCTTCCAATCTCCAGGGTACTTAAAAGAAAATCCTTGTTTCTTTTGTTCAAACGTTTTCCAATCAGAAGCTATATTACTGGATAATTCCTGTCCTGTAATTTTTGCTAACTCATTTTGAGCCTCTTGCTTTATTTGAGGATTAATATCTCCAGCACCTATCACAAATTGTAACTGTTTTTTCGCCTCTTCTACTTGCCCACCAGCTAAATATGCTTTTGCCAAATTTAATCTAACCTCAAAGCTTCCTGGCTCTAAATCTACAGCTTCCTTAAAGTATTTTATGCTAGATATCATATCTCCTTTGTTGGCGGCAAATATGGCCATACGATTAGCAACTTCCACAGAAAAAGGAGAAATTGCATAAGCTTTTAAGATATATTCTTCTGCTTTTTTCAAAGCAAGAGATTGATCTTCTTTTGTAGGTGCACTTTGGGCAACACCAAGCAAATAATCCTCCATGGCAATATAGCTCATCCCATATTCTTGTAATAACAAATGATAAGCAGCATTGTAATTTCTTTCCAAATAGAATGGTTTATGTTCAAAAAATTTTGGATCCTTAAATTTATATGCAAATGAATCATCAGATGGAGTTAACAAATCATCTGCAGTCAGCATTCTGAATGAAAGTCCACTAATTACAGGTTTGAGTAATTTAGGATCAAGCTTAAATTTACCTGCATCAGTTCCAGCCAAAACCGTTTCACGAAACACCATTGGGGTGACATAAACCGGATGTCCGTGATCAATCAGCCATTTGATATACCAGTTCATCACTTCGTTATACTCTTCCAATCTATCCTTTTTGATCATTCCTTCCAACTCTTTGGGCATTAAATCAGGTCTATGGGTACGCAAATTATCACGATACCAGGGCAAAATGTACCACATATTGGCAACAACAGGAAAAACATCAGGCCGATTTTTTATAACATCATATTCGTAAAAAGAAAGAGAGTTAAAGAAGTCACCGGAGCCTATAAGAACAGCCCCTTTGGGTAAGTTTGAGTATAAATTGTCTGCATACTCTGAGGTGGTAATATGGGCACTTCTGTCTAATTTTGGCAACCACCAAAGGAAAGGAACAAGCACCAAAACAAATAGAATAAAGAATATAGATTTAGGATTTAAGAATTTTTGTTTTAGAGACAATAATATTTTGATTAAAAGACTAAGACCTATACCGATAAAAATAGTGAATATGACATAACTGGCAATAAACCAGCTTTCCTGATTCCCGGAAAGATATAATCCCCCAAAGATCAGGTTAGTGATTGGAACTGAGATTAGCATCAAAAATAATCTCCAATTTTTTCGCAGTAAATAGTAACCCCCAATTAAAATTAAGGGCACTAAGAGAGGTGTAAATTGTAAAAACAGTAAGTAGAAGTACCTACCAACTGATTTGGCGAAAATTTGTGGCGAACCTGTAAAGCCATTGATGGAATTTGTTCTGGGATCATTGATATCCAATCCTTCCCCTTTTAAATGTCCCCAAAAAAGTTCCGGTGTTTGGGGATCACCCCAATTTATAAATGGATGTTGCAAGGCTCTGATGGGCAAATAAGCATATACCAGCGCAGTTAGTCCAAGCACAATTGCTACAACTAAAATAAATCTCTTAATCCTTACTTTTTTCCAGAGAAAAATTCCTGCAATGAGTAGTGCAGGGATAGATTGAACAATTGTGGGATTTGTGCCTGTAGCCAGTCCTAAAATAACTGCCCCTAAAATTAAACGTTTGGTAGATATTTTGCCTGATTCAGGAATCAACATCACCAACCCTAAAAGGGATATCATCATTAAATTAGTTAAAATATAGCTTTCTGTGTTTAGAGTTTGAGACCAAAATTGATAGGAAAAACCTAAAATTAAGGTTGCAGTAAGGCTGATTGCCTGGATTATCGGGGTGGATAATTTGGGTATATTTTTAAAATAGCCTGTAAATAAATTTTTATCCTCTCTACCCTCTTTCACAAACCAAAAATTATTGCTGATTAATCTAAATAGTAAAAAATAAACCCAGGTTAAAACTCCCAATGCTGCAAGAACAGACAAAAGCTGCATTCTAAAAAGCACTGAACCAAACGGTATTTTAGTAAATAAGTGCCCAATCATCACATAAAAAGGAAATCCCGGTGGATTTGGGATACCTGGCTCAAATGCTGCAGCAATCATAGTACCTGCATCAATATAAAGAATAGAGGGAGCCAGTGTTTTGATATATATAAATCCACAAAACAACCAAATAACTAACAAAAAAGGTAAATGAGGGAAAATAGGGCGAATATTTTTCACTTATTAATCTTAGCTAAATTTGAGTGATGTGACAATAGAATCAAATTGTTTCATTAATTCAGTATTTACAGGATAAACCAGAATTTTTATAATTTTTTCTCCTTTAAACAGATAAAAAAGCATTTTCTCAACTTCCCCTTCCTTAAAGACCTTTACATATGCATAATCAAAATCTGGAATCTGTGCTAACCCCTGATTCACCAAATTACCATAACTTTCTGTTTGTGTTTTTAGATAATCTTCTGGAGATTTTTTATTATTTTTATCAAAAAGTAAAACCATTTCAAAGCTTTTATCTTCATTCATAATTCGCAAATCTAAATTCTTAAATCTCTCCTCAACACTCCAACTAAAGGGATAAGAAAAAGAAAATCCTAATGGAGAAACATAATTTTGTTTAGTTAAATTATCTAAAATTATTTTCCCTTCCCAAAAATTTGGATCTGCTTTAACTGCTAATTTATAATTTTCTATAGCTTTTTCTTTATCCCCTATTTGTTGATAAGTTCTGGCTTTTGAGGCAATTGCCACAGCAAAATGTGGATTAATATCAAAAGCTTTTTGATAAGAGAAAATTGCTTTATCTATTTCTCCATTCGAAACATATGCTTCCCCTAACTGAAAATATGCATAAGCATTATTGGGATTTGTTTGAATATCCTTTTGCCATAAAGTTATTGCATCTTTCCAATCCCCCACTCTTAAAAAAGTCACGACAAAAAACCCACCACAAACCAAAACCAAAATTGCTTTATAAAAAAATTGATTATTAATTTTTCCTAATAAATATGTTGCCACTAAAATCAAACCAAAAGACGGGGCATATAAAAATTTCTCATGCATTAAAGACCACTGGGGAATAATATTTGAAACAGGAATTAAAGTAATGAAAAACCAACAACCACCAAAAGTAATAATTGGGTGTTTCCTAAAACTTTTCCAAATTATAAATCCCAAAAAGATTAAAGTAAAAAAAGCCAGTGAGAATTCCCAGTCAAAAATACTTTGGGAAGTTATTGGTTGCAGGGAATGTCCTCTATATAAAATAGCCTCTATTCCCCTTGGAATAATGTGATTATGCGTTAAATTTATTGGCAAAATCGTTAAAGTAAGATACTCAAATAAAACTTTAACTCCTGCCAAAAATGTTGAAAAAATACTGCCGTTTAAATATTCTCCTCTACCTACTCCATTAGTTACAATTTGCCTGATCAAAAAAAATCCTCCAGCTAAAATAAAATATGGCAAATATTTTTTCCAGGTTTTTTTAATACTATTTTTTGTAAAACACAAATCATAAAGAATAATTAAAAAAGGTAAAGTCAAAGTCATTTCATAGGTAAAAAAAGCTAATAGAGCAAACAGATAAGAACCAAATAGCGCGAGGGGTGGCGCGAAAGAGGGTTCCCATCGCCGCGCCCGCAGCGACAGCGAGGACGGACGATGGGATACTGGCGCGACAGGACCCCGAGTAAATAAGTAAAGATAAAATGATATTAAAAAGAAAACTATCCCAGTAGCTTCCATACTTACTACTGTATAAGCTATAGTTTCTGTATGAATTGGATGTAATGCAAATAATAATCCCCCTGCAAAAGCCAAAGATTTTTTCTTTAAAATAATTTCCAGAATAAAATAAATTAAAGCTGTAGAAATTAAATGAATGAGTAATGCATGTAAGTGATATCCAAAGGGATTTGTTCCCCAAATGGAATAATAAAAAGCATACAAAATACTTCTTATTGGTCTGTAGACTCCTTCATGCCCTGATGGCACAGCACCCTGAAAAAACTCCACAATATTAGATAAAGAATGTCCTTTTTCCCAAGCGATAATAAAAGTTTTATCATCTATCACAAATTGATTTTGAAATATATTAATGTAAGCAAAGATAGTAACTACAATAATAATTATTAGTGGTAAATATTTTTTCATTTGATAATTAATTGATCTAATATTTTTTGGGCTGGAGTAAATTCTGGATTAATTAAAACTACCTGATAAAATTGTTCCCCTGCCAAATCCCCTCTTTGTGTCTTTAAATAAATATTTCCCAAATTATATCTTGCTTCCCAAAATCTTGGATCCAAATCAATTGTTTTTAAAAAATAATATTTAGCTTTTTCAAAATTCCCCTGATCACCATATGTAACCCCTAAAGTATAAGCAGCTAAGGCAGATTTAGGATGTTGAGACTCAACCTTTGTCCAAAAACTAATAGGATCTTTCCAAGCTTGGTTTTGAATAAAAGTTAAAAAGAAATAAGTGATAAGCAATAAGATTGTAATGATGGTAATCCATTTATACTTTTTACTTAACCAAATTATAAAATATGAAAGTAGAAGAAAAAAGGAAATAGAAGAAATATAAAGATATTTATCAGCTATAGCAATTCCTTGGGGAAAAAAATAATCAACAGGAAGTAAGCTCAAAAAAAACCAACCAATACAAAAAGTTATTAATGGGAATTTCTTAAAATATTTGATAGCTACAAAAACCAGAGAAATTAAAACTAAAATTGAAAATAAAATATCTAAATCGAATGGTGTTTGGACTAAAATTGATTGTATATTTGAATGTGGAGTCATAAAAGATTCAAAACCTGGGGCTAAATCATGAATATAAGAAACAGTATTGGGGAAAATTAACAACCCTATATACATCATCATTACCTTGCTCATAGTTAACATGGTGTGATAAAAACTAAAACCCAAATAATCTCCCCTGCTAAAAGGAATCTGTAAAATAAAGACCCTGAGGATTAAGAAAGAAGCAGTAGCAATAAAATATGGTGAATATACTAGAATCTGTTTTGATAAATTTTTGAAGTTTAATTTTTTAAAACACAAATCATAAAGAATAATTAAAAAAGGTAAAGTCAAAGTCATTTCATAAGTAAAGAAAGCAAGGATAGCAAAAACTACAGATAATATATTTTTAGATTTTAAATACAACAAAAATGACGCTAAAAAGAAAACTACTCCTGACATCTCCATACTGGCAGAAATATAAGTTATAGATTCTGTATGAACTGGATGTAACCCAAACATTAAACTTGTTAAAAATGCCACATATTTTTTCTTGATTAGCTCCATTACCAAAAAGTAGACCAAAATTGTAGCTAATAGATGAACTATTATGGAATGAATATGATACCCCACAGGATTTTCCCCAAAAATTTGCTGGTATACCAAATACAAGGTGCTCCTGATTGGTCTGTAAACTCCTTTGTGAATCTCTGGCACTTCCCCTTTGAGCAAATCAGGTAGGTTTTCTACATTTTTAACCTGAGGCCAATCCACAATAAAAGTTTTATCATCAATCATAAAACCATTTTGGAAAATATTAACGTAAGCCAAAAATGTTAGAATCACTATTATCAGAAGCTGATTTTTTTTCTGACTAAGTAATGTAATTATAATTTTCATCTCTTAAATCTTATTTCTTAAATCTTAAATCTGCTTTATTATTATATACTTAACAAATGGGAAGAAAAACAAAGCTCAAATTATTAAAAAAAGAAGTCCGCACACAAGAACTTCAACAAATTAAAACTCAAAGATTTGATTCCAAAAGAAAATTACTAAATAAAATTTTAACTATATTTACCCTACTGTCTGTTTTACTGGCTATTTTATCCTTGGCTTTTGCTGTTTTTAATCCAGGCTTACCTTCAGGACACGATCTGATTGCCCATGCTTTCCGCTCCAAAATCTTTATTGAAGCCTTAAGAGAGGAACAATTCCCTGTTAGATGGATTGACTGGGCTAATAATAATTTTAGCGGACCTTTTTTTAATTTTTATCAGGTTGGATATTATTATTTAGCTTTTTTTATCAGTTTAATCTCTTTTTCCATTTATGATTCTATAAAAATCTTAATCATTGGTTCCTGGTGGTTGGGTGCATTGTTTATGTTTCTTTATGCCAGACGTTTTGGAATACTTCCGGCGTCTCTGGCTGCCTTAATCTATGCTTTTACCCCTTATACTATTTCTGATTTTTTTGTCAGGGCTTCTTATCCAGAATGTTTAGCAATTTCACTTAGCATAGGAATTCTTTGGGCTCTTGATAGAATTCTTGTGACAGCCAAAACTATATATGGTATCCCACTCACACTCTGTGTGGCCGGTCTGGCTCTGACTCATTTGCCTACTGTGATAATACTGGCGCCAATTTTAATTGGATATTTTTTTCTGTTACTTTTTAATAAAGAAATAAAATTAAAGGGCTTAATACCCTTTGCTATTGCGGGATTACTTGGACTTGGTTTGTCTGCTTTTTATCTTATTCCATCCCTTTTTGAATTGGATTTGGTAAAAAGTTCACTTTTAACAGCTTCTTATTATGATTTCAGGCCTCATTTTGTGTATCCTGAACAATTATTTTCTACTTTTTGGGATTATGGAATATCGAAAGCCGGAAATACTGATGGTATGTCTTTTCAAGTAGGTCACATCAACTGGATTATTATTTTATTGGCTTTAGTGCTAACAACTTTTTACCTGTTTAAGAAAAATCACAAAAATACCCTTCATTTAGTGTTCTGGTTATTAACCATACTTTATAGCTTTTTCTTTATTCATGAAATTTCTATATCTTTTTGGGAAAATATTCAAACAATAGCTTTTATTCAATACCCCTGGAGATATTTAATGGTTATTCCAATTGCCACTGCTGTTTTAGCTAGTCTACTGCTACAAACAATCCCTAAAATATGGCAACAATCTTTGATAATTCTTATAACAATTTTAGGAATTTTTATTTTTTACAAAGATTATCTGAAGCCCGCAACATTTCTTTCAACTGATTATTTTAAATTTGATACCAATGATTGGCAAAAAAGTGAGGCTGCTAAATATGCAGTTTTAGAAGAAGGATATGAACCCAAAACAGCTGAACTTACACCTCAAGGAAACTTAAATAAGTGGGCTCTTATTCAAGGTAAAGGAAAGGTGGAAGAAAAAGCTATCAAACAAGAAAACAAACAATTTACAACAACCAGTACAGAAACCTTGGCATTTTTATTAACTACCCATTATTTCCCAGGCTGGAAAGCTTATATAGATAATGCAGAAACAAAAATAGAAACTACACAGGGTTATGGTTTCATGCAAATTGAAGTGCCTCAAGGAGTGCATAAAGTAGAATTTAAATTTACTAATACCCCAATTAGATCAGCTGCTAATTTAATTTCTATATTTTCTTTAATTACTTTTGTAATATGGCAAATACTTGCTTGGAAAAAATATTTATTTGTAGATAAGACCAACAGTAGAAGTTAGGAATGGAGCTAAATTAATTCTTCTATTTTTTTGATCTATTGAATCAACCAAAAAGTTTGTTTTTTGTCCCATTTGATATGCTTGGCCTTCCATTTTTTCTATGGGCAGAAAGCCCATCACCTCGGGGGTGAGCTTTGGCTCCCCCGAGGTGGATTGCAATTTCACATCTACCCCATTTTGAGAAATATTTGAAACAGTTCCTGTTATTACATCATCAACCTGATATTTTTCAATCTCTTCAGCAAAAGGATCTTTGCTCATTTGTCTAATAGATAAATTCAGCCTGCCTAAGTTATCATCAATCCCTGTAATTTTAGCTGTTACTTCTACTCCTGGTTTAAAATCTTTAGTTAAATCAATTTCTACTCCTTCAACTGACTGTTCCCAAGTTGTTTCCTGAGGATAAATAATTCCTTCTGTACCTTTTATATCCAAGAACAATCCAAAAGGTGTTACAGCTAAAATCTTACCAGTTACCTCATCCCCCACTTTAAAAGAAGCTAATTCCTTTTTTTCTTCATCTTTTAAAACAGGTCTGGATGAAAAAACTAGTTTATTATTATTGGGATCAACTTCTATAACTGATAGCCTTAATTCTTTACCAACCAAATCACTCAAATTTGTTTGATTATTTAAGCTTTTTAAGCTGACTTGTGAACTTGGAATAAAACCTCTGATTCCATCAATTGAAACAATCAAACCACCTCTGTTAATTTCAGAAATTTCACCTGAATAGGTTGCTCCTGTTTCCCTGCCCTGAATAAACTTTTGCCATTTAGACATATCTATCTTTCGGGCTCCTCTGCCACCTCTGGATGAGATTATTTCCTGTTTGAACATGCTGACAATAATTTGACCTGATTCTGTTTCTGGAGAAACAACAAAGACATCAAGTTTATCACCAACTTTAAGAGCTTGTAATTTTTCAGAAGACAAATCTTTTTTGCTTAAAACACCCTCTGCTTTAGCTTTAAGATCAAGAATAATTTCAGAATCAGTAATATTTATAACCTCACCTGTGACTTGCTCACCACGATTAAAGCTTAATCTCCTGTTGTCATAGGATGACATTAGCTTGTCCATTATGGAGTTACCTGCTGATTTTTCTGAACTTTGATGATTAAATTTAGACTTTTTTGACAAACATTTATACCTGGCTTTCTTTAAAGGTGGAAAGATTGTAGCAGCTTTTAATTAATTTCTCAATACTCAAGGCACACAACCATTGCCATTATTATATAAAGCAGCTATTTCAGAAGGAGAAAGAGCTCTATTATAAACCCTCACATCTTCAATAGGACCATTAAAATATGTAGTTCCACCTATTTTAAAAGTACCTGTTGAATGGGTCCCAATACCAGTAGTCCAATTACCATATCCTGGCGTGGTAGCATCCACTCCATTTTTATAAATTTTCATTTGATTTGAGCCATTATAAGTTGCCACTAAATGAACCCACTCATTTATGTTTAGAGTACCATTACCCCTTGCTTCACCAACACCATTATTATAAATATGAAAAGAGTAGCCTCCAGTAACTGTTGCAGTACTCCAAATATGAATAGCGTAGCCTCCCCGATCGGTTCCACTAACATATCTTTCTTTGTGCAAAGACCGTGTATAACCATTAACTGGCGGGAGACCGAGAGGTTTCATCCAAATAGAAATACTAATAGGGTTTAACCCTTCGATATTTAAACTGGGAACAGTCGTTGTTGATTGTACAACCTTACTGATTCCATCAAAATCACCCATTCTTCCAAAACCAGCTTTTTCACTGACTAGGGTGTTTGCAGCACCATATGCTCTTAAATTATTACCCTGACCAGAAGAATCAATAACATCATTGCTAGTCCCATTCCAAGAAGCCTCATCTAATTTCCAATATCCCACCAACCCTGAAGTTAATATTCCATAAGGATCACAGGAAGGATTAGATCCACCATATCCACCACCACTACCTCCTCCACCTCCCTCAGATAAAGAAGAGCCTTGGGTAGAAGAAGAACAAAAACAAGTGCTGGAGTTTGAGTAACAAGGAGCACTCTGGTTATCCCCCAGGGAAGCACAGTAAGCTACTCTGTCTGTTGCTTGAGTAATACAACTTGTTTCTGGTCCTACCAAACAAGGGTAATTATTTCCTTCTGGGGTTTTGGGGATTTTCCCTGCAGCAAAATCTGTAGTAGCTAAAGCTGAATAAGATCCAGCAGAAGAATATTTAACTTCATAAGCTTTAGAGATAGCATTTAAGTCTGCTTTTCTTTGAGCATCTCTGGCAGAAGTAGTTACATTTCTAAAAACAGTCACCCCTACCACTGCTAAAATAGCAATAATAGCCACAACAACTAGAAATTCTACCAGAGTGAAGCCTTTAATTTTTCCCTTCATAAATTTAGATTACTACACCATAAAAAAGTGGTCAAACCAATCCACTAACCCATAGCAATTGACCTCAACTTTAAAGGATGATAGAATTGCCGAATGAGTTTTTCGGAAAAAGAAATAGACACATATTTAAAAATTACAGAACAAGTTACTCCTGAAGATAAAAAAGCAGTTACAGCAGCGTTTATCAACGAAGAAACCAGAATCAAAACCTTAAAATCTTTAGGCCTGTTAGGAGATCCAACTAAATTATCGTTTTATTCTATAGATAATGTCAGTAGGATGGCTGAAGAAGAGCTTGTCAAGCTTAAATATAGCAGTGAAAACGCTCTATTACTGGAAAATTTGAACAGATGGGTCCAGAGAGTTAATCCTGAACCTTGGACAATTGACGCCCAAACTATCGGTATTGCCCTAATACTCCGCATGTTTAGATACCAATACGGAGATATATTTCCTGTCAAACTTGAAAAACTTAATCCCGGAAAAGCAATGAGAGCATTTGAAAAAACGCCATTCCAATTTAATTCAGCTCCGTCAACTATTATATCGAGACTAATGAGCTCTCCGGAGCATGAAGCCATCCCTATTTATCAACCGAATATACAAGATAGCTTAAGCAGAATTACCTGCAAATTACCGGGGCTGACACATTTTATTGAAAGAGGTGCCGGTGGAATGTACCGGATAATTGAAGATTCCTGGCAAGATTTATCCCCTCTTACTCAAAAATAATAAATCAAAAAATCCCAACAAAAAACCTCCTTTAGGGAGGTTTTTATGATATTCCGGCAATGACATATTGTCCCGGGGCCTTTCGACCCTAGTATCGTCGGCGCTGCAATCTTTGACTGCTGAGTTCGGGATGGGATCAGGTCGTTCGGTTGCGCTCAAATCACCGGACATCTATAATACCAAATTTTGCTCTAAGAATCAAGGATCTAGACATGCCAAATCAAATTATATAAAATATCCTCCTAATGCCGAATAAGGAAGTTTACAGCCCGCTACTTGATGCCGTTCTAAAACAAGTAGGAGCAATAGAAAATGACGTGACATACTATGACTTCTATGATAATAGTATCCATGGGCGTGGGGAAAAAAAATTACTCAGTCTTGATCTTCCGTCAGGAGACATGCTTTTAGTATACTATCCACCAGCATATTACGGTGCCAGTCTGGTTGGGAAAGACCCCATACTTTATTATCCCACTAAACTTGCTGACCAAATTCATGCAACAATAGCCAGTGTTGATAAAGAACACGAGTTTTCCGCCCGAAGATACGACTTCTATTAATTAGATTAAGTTTCTGAAGGCTTAAAGAGCCCCTGACCTAAAACATACCAAAACATGACTAAAACAGCTACGCTCAAAGGATTAAAACACAAAGCATATATTAACCCAATTAACAAAGCTAACATAAACCTATTATCTGAAGCTAAAAAGTGATAAACAGAGATAATCAGGATCCAGAGAAAAAGAAGAACACCTAAAATCCCCCCTTGAACCCAAAAATCTAAGAATATATTATGACTGCTATCAACTATCTGATATTGCACATTATTATTTAGCTGCTTGGCACTTTTAGCCAAAGAGCTTTGAACATTACCAAATCCATTACCATAAATCGGAGAAGACCAACCTGCATGGTATGCTGTCTGCCAAATCTCTGCCCTGTTTTCAAACCACCCTCCGCCCTCAATAAATGGGAACGATAAGCTGGCTACAATAAGCAGAAAGCCTATAATTGAGGTTTTTTTAACCTCTAGTAAAAGGTTTTGACTCAGTATTATATATATAATCGTTACAAAAAATGCAAAAAGTCCAGACCTGCTTCCGGATAATAGTATTAACTCTAAACAAACAATTAATGAAACTATCCAGTATTTCCACCGGTTTCTGAAAAAGACGCAGGTAAAGAAAAAAATGGCAACAGCAGCTAAAGAATTCGGTTCTCCCAAAGTTCCCACTGCCCTACCGTTTAAGGTAGCCCCAAAAATAAATCCAATTAAGGCCAAAGTTAAAAGCATTGAAAGAAATAAAAAATAGAAGAAGCCGTTTAGCTTCATTACATTAATTTGGGAAGAAAGAATGGCAAAAACAATCAAATGCCAGACTAAAAAAACACCCTGGAGTCTGAAAATGTTACCGAAAAACAACTTAAAATCAGGATTAATAATCAGAGTGCTGAATGTGAGTAAAAAAAGCAAAATAAAAGGTAAAACAACCCAGCTTTTAAGCTTCTTTAAGTGATTAGAAAAAAGGCTCACAAGGAGTAAAGCTTCCACCCCAACCTCTACCCCAATCACTTTGGGAATCTCGAAAAATGAAGTTCCGAACGGAAACACAAAAAAAGGAAGAAAGAAAACCAAGGCTAAAATAATTTGACGGGCATTCACTAATATTATATTAGCAAAAAGTACAGGTTTAGGTTAGTGAGGAAGTAAACCTTTGAAGAAGTTTACAAATCTGACTTTAACATTATTAAATGATTCAAAAATACGCTCAGCAGGGCTAACTTTTGGTGTATTTGATAAAACTCTTTGAGTGAGTGTTGGTGTACTGTCATTTTTATAAGATTTAGTTGAAGCAAGCACGAAACTTTCAAAATTTCCAGCAGACCCTGTTAATTTAGAACCATTAATCGTGACTGAAACTTCATTTGAGAACTCGCCTGGCATACAATTATTTCCGGCTCTGACTCTAAAGTAATAAGTAGTTCCGCCTGATAAATGTGAAACAGTGTAGCTGGTGGTATTCACTCCTCCAACATTTGGATTACCGAACATCTTGGAGTTCTTATTTAATCCATATGTAATCATGTAATAAGTCAAAGGTCCCTGAGCTTTTTCCCAAGTTAAGGTTGCCTGATTTGAACCTGTTTGTTTGACAGAAATCAATTTTGGAGCACTTTTTGGCTTTATGTCAGTACATACTTGTGGAGCAGATGAGCCTCCATTTGATCCACTTGGAGTATCTCTGTGAATAATTGTTTTTAAAGCTGTACTGATCGGAGCAGTATCAATTGGAGTACTAATAGGTGTGCTTATTGGAGCCCCATCCAAGGTATCAGCATAAGCCCAGGAAACCTGGAAAAAAAGTATTGTTGCAAATAAAATAACAAAGAAAGCACTAAAAGCTTTTCTTAAATTCATAAAACGTATTATAGGATACTTTGGGATAAAAGTCAAATATTATAGGGTATTATCTTTGGCGGCGAGGATATCGTTGACTGGCGAGTAGCCAAACGCAATAACCAGCCATAGCAGTCATAAATCCGAAAATACCAAAATACCCGAAAGCTTGCGCCTTCAATGCCCAGGGCTTTAAATATGTTTCGTTATATAAAACATTATAAGCTTTCCTTTGATCTAATATTTGATATGACTTACTCAATTCATCCCCTCTTGCCCTTGCTGCCTCCCTCATCTGTTGTTCGTAATTATCTACCAAAACAGAAGCCCTCTGAACTATTTCATCAGAAATAGGTGGAATTTGTGCCTCAATTGCTTGCCTTGCCTGACTATCATCTCCTCTGGATAATTTATAGAGTTCCGACATTCCCCATCCCCCGCCAAACAAGCCAGTTACCATTATCCCTGCTCCAATAGTCCTGGCAACTTTTTGTTTTAAAGTAAAATCAGGTAAAGTTCTTTCTGCACCCATAATCTGTGAATTATAGGACTTTGATGATATTTTGTCAACCTATAGTGAATTTAGGAGAAATATTTTATTTGTACTTCAAAATGTGAATACGACTTGGGTTAAAGGCTTTTAGCCAAAAAATCTCAACGATGACCATTAGTACTCTTAAGCTAAACACCTTACGATGCTTACACTGAGAGCCTATCAACCCGGTAGTCTTCCGGGGGTCTTAAAGATTCCTAATCTCAGGATCTGCTTCGTGCTTAGATGCTTTCAGCACTTATCAGGAAAGAACGTAGCTACCCGGCGCTGCCATTTTGTGACAACCGGCACACTAGAGGTTCCCTCGTCTCGGTCCTCTCGTACTAGAGACAACTTCCCTCAAGAATCAAAACGCCCATACTGGATAGAGTCCAACCTGTCTCGCGACGGTTTGAACCCAGCTCGCGTACCACTTTAACTGGCGAACAGCCAGACCCTTGGGACCTTCTACAGCCCCAGGATGTGATGAGCCGACATCGCTGTCTATTTGTCTATAATTACTTATAGGATCAGACTATACCTTCATCCAAATCGGTATATCAGAAAATCAGAGAATCAGCAGATCAGAAATATCTGAATCGCCGACTCGCCGAAACACTGACAAACTGAACTGGAGCTAGCCTTTTATTCAAGTTTCCTTCCGGATTATCCGGGACCTTGAATCCCTCCGATGTTACATCGGAGAAGTCGTTACGGGGCCAAATCCAGAAAATCAGAAGAATCAGAAAATCAGAAGAATCAGAAATTTCACTTTCCGATGTTCCGATATTCAGATTTTCAGATATTCCAAACCTAGTTTCCCTCGGTATTATCCTCACATTACTGTCAGGACTTCACCGATTTTAGCTAGTATTTTTTGTTCAAAAAGATTTCTAATTGTTATAACAGTGCTACAGAATTACTCCTGCCGCACCCCAATGTTGAGGTGCCGAACGATACCGTCCTTGTGGACTGTTGGGTATCACTAGCCTGTTATCCCCGGGGTAGCTTTTATCCGATAAGCCTACTCCCTCCCACGAGGTAAGTAGGGATCACTAAAGCCTGCTTTCGCACCTGCTCGACTTGTAAGTCTTGCAGTCAAGCACACTGTATACTTTTGCGCTTAAATCTCCGTTGCCATTGGAGATAAGTGTACCTTTGCACTCCTCCGTTACTTTTTTGGAGGAAACCGCCCCAGTTAAACTGCCCGCCAGACCTTGTTACGGTGCCAGATAATGGCTACCGCTAGAGATTTAAAAATCTAAAAAAGAGGTGTTTCATTGTCGCCTAAGCTCCCTCCTACTCTACATAAATAAATTTTCAAACCAGGGCCAAGCTACAGTAAAGCTCCACGGGGTCTTTTTGTCCAAGTATGGGAAGGCCGCATCTTCACAGCCACTGCAATTTCGCCGAGTCTATCCTCAAGACAGTTCCTAAGTCGTTCTACCTTTCGTGCGGGTCTGAACTCCATTTTAAAACTGTCATTCTAAAATGAATATACGCACAACTTTACAGTCGTGGTATCTTCTTCTTCAAGCCTTCGGCTTGTAGAATAAATTTTAGAAGTCTTACATTTGTTTTTATGATTTAATGATTTTTAAATCCTCTACATCGCTATAGAGATCGGACTATATCTTGCCCCGATTGCTCGGGACTCCAACGTGTAGTCTCTGAGGGTTCCCTTACGGGCCTTCCCTGCTGATTGACTCCACTGATAGATTGTCACTCTTACGAGTACTATCAGATACTGAGTTATTCCAGCATATAGTTGGATTTTCACTACTTAAGGTTTTTTGCATACTAATCTAGCAATTTTCAACGAATTCCCGAGTGTTGTACATTGCTGTACATTCTAGCAAGTTTGTTTCCGCACCTACCAGACAAGGAATTTCGCTACCATAGAACAGTTATAGTTACTGCTGCCGTTCACCAGATCTTAGACCCCTTCCTCGTCCCAAAATTACTTCTGGGAGTCAAGAGAGATTTTAAATTACTGGCACTGGGCAGGTGTCAGCCCCTATACATCAGCTTTCGCTTTAGCAGGGACCTGTGTTTTTGCTAAACAGTCGCTCAGGATCATTAACTGCGTCCCACATTGCTGCGGGAAGGACATCTTGCAAACTTACGTCCAGCTTTTGTTGCCGAGTTCCTTAAGGATAGTTCTCTCGATCGCCTGTGTATACTCAACTCGCCCACCTGTGTCGGTTTGTGGTACGGCTTGATACTGTCCCCTTTACGAAACTTTTCCTGAAAACAGAATATCATTCACTTACGTATTCGTAACTCGAATATGCATTCTGACAAGTCTTGCGACTAATCAGAACGTCCTGACTTGCGTCAGGCTGAGAACGGATTTTGCCTATTCTCACTTCCTTGTCACTTAAACCCCCATATAGAGGGCTAAATTAATCCCATTTTGTCCTTCCGTAAAGTATGCACGAACAGCACATATACCCGAATTTTGACGGGTATTCCATCGACTACGCCATTTGGCCTCGTCTAAGGTACCGATTAACCCTGATCTGATTAACATTGATCAGGAAACCTTGGGCATTCGGCGTTAATGTTTTTCACATTAATTTCGCTACTCATACCGGCATTCTCACTTCTATGCGCTCCACCCTGCCTCACGACAAAACTTCACTGCACATAAAACGCTCCCCTACCACGCAACTGATAAATCTCAGTTGCATCCGTAGCTTCGGTAGAACTTTTAGCCCCGGTTCGTTGTCGGCGCGAAATCCCGTAGTAGACCAGCGAGCTGTTACGCTTTCTTTAAAGGATGGCTGCTTCTAAGCCAACCTCCTGGCTGTCTAAGGAATTTCACATCCTTTAACACTTAAAGTTCATTTAGGGACCTTAGCTGTCGGTCTGGGTTGTTTCCCTCAGGACCGCTCCGCTTAGCCGGATCGGACTGACTCCTGTTACACACGTTAGTATTCGGAGTTTGATTGGATTGACAGTCTTACGACCATCAGATCCATCCAGTGCTCTACCCCTAACGTGATTGCGCAGGGCTATACCTCAATATATTTCGGGGAGAACCAGCTATCTCCGAGTTCGATAGGCATATCACCTCTAACCACACCTCATCCTAGACTATTGATACAGTCACAAGTTCGGGCCTTCCCCGCCTTTTACAGCAGGTTCACCCTGGACATGGTTAGCTCACTCGGTTTCGGGTCTGCCATATTCTCCTAAATCGCCCGGTTAGGGCTCGCTTTCACTACGCCTACAAACATTACTGTTCTTAGACTTGGAGAATAAGACAACTCACCGGTTCATTCTTCAAAAGGCACACGGTTCCCTGAATTAAATTCAGGGTTCCGCAGCTTGACAACATACGGTTTCAGGTACTATTTCACTGAGCGTTCCGCTCTTCTTTTCACCTTTCCCTCACGGTACTAGTTCACTATCGGTCCGAAAGTATATTTAGCCTTAACAAGTGGTCTTGCTAGCTTCACCCAGGATTACACGTGTCCTAGGTTACTCAGGAGTCCGACCACGGCAGTCCAGATTTCGCTTACAGGGCTATCACCCTCTTTGGCATTCCTTTCCAGGAATTTCAGCTATCCGTTCTACTCGCTACTGTCGGTCCTACAACCCCACGGGTTTCAAGTATTGCTACCTGAAGTGATCTGTGGTTTGGGCTTTTCCCTTTTCGCTCGCCACTACTAGGGGAATAAACTATTGTTCTCTTTTCCTGCGCTTACTTAGATGTTTCAGTTCAGCGCGTACCCCTCCCGACGTTATGAATTGGCGTCGGGATAATTATCGATTAAGATAATTGGATTATTCCATTCGGAAACCTCTGGATCATAGCTTCTTAGCAGCTTCCCAGAGACTATCGCGGCTTAGTGCGTCCTTCTTCGGTACTTTCGACCAAGGCATCCACCGTATGCATTATTGTTGAGTATCTTTTGGCTTGTATTTCAGTTAGTCAGAGTTTCAGAGGATCAGCAAATCAGAAAATTCTGACTCGCCGATTCGCCGATCTTGCCGACCTGCTGAATAATTTGGCCTTCTTCCCAAAATAGGTTACAGGTTTTAGGTTACAGGTTACAGAATTCTTGCGTTTCCTGTTCACTGTAAACTGTCCCCTGTTCACTATTTTATAAATCGTATTCACATTTCAAAGTGCAAAAATCCAGATTATCTGGAACTCAGAATACCGGAAGTTAATTCCGATGCTCTGAGTTAACAGATCATCCAAACTGTCCCCTTGGTGGACCCAAGGAGGATCGAACTCCTGACCTCCTCATTGCAAATGAGGCGCTCTACCAACTGAGCCATGGGCCCTGGCTACTACTCTCTGGTCCCATGTCTCGCGCTTACGCACTGATCCATGGGCCCGACTCATTTATATTCAAATTTAAAATGTATAATGTAAAATTGATAATTAAAAAATTCTACATTCTAAATTATCAATTACAAAGAGGGATACAACGCTAAATGTGTCTTGCTTCCTCGCACCAAGGAAGTCTTGAAGCGAGTGTTAAATTAATGGTGCGTTGGTTCTCATGTATTAACTTTTGAATTTTATCAAAGTTAGCTAGCCTTGTCAACCTCAGGTTGAAGCTGATTTTCTTCTTGATCCAAAGACTGAATATATCTGGCAGCATACATTCTTTCAGCCATCTTTTTCCAATCCCTTAATGGTTCTGACATCAATAAAAACATGGTTCTATCAAAAGTAAAACCTGCATCCCGTAAATAACAAATAGCCTCCATTGAATCAACTAATAATTGATCATATTCAGTGACAAATACTTTTTCAATCACTCTTTTAACCATATTCTCCCTTTTTACTCCTGTATGTTTTTTGAACGATTCAACACAATCTTTAGCCACCTTTTGTCTCCATTCGCCAGGAAAGCAATTATATCTTTTATTTTTTTTGAAAAGTCTAAAAATATCCGAACTGTCATCAATATTTATACTTCCAATCCTTAAATATGCTAAAATCTCCTCTCTGGAATCATTTTCTCCCTCCTGTCTTTCTTTTCTTAACATTCTTGTGAGTAAAAGTTCTTGTGTTGGCAAGTCCTTTTTACATTTAACTAATGAATCAGGAAGGTCATCAATAGGAATTGCGTTTGCAAGTTTATGTAGATACAAAGGAACGATTAAAGATCCGTCTTCCAGACTCTGATATCCGTTTTCCAGATAATTGGCATATGAACTCTGAAAAAAATAATTCAAAGCATGCTGCTCCTCATGCGTCCGGTACGAAATCATCTCCGCTTCACTTTCCAAATCTACATTTTCCACAATTATTGAACCCTCCAAATTTGGATCATTAAACAACTCATATCCGAGAAACATTCCACCGGTTCCAGAAGCTTCCCTTAATAAAGAACGATTCATGGAAAAATTGTTGCTTTGCATTTCCCTGTTCGTCAACAAAGCATAATCATGGAGATCATGACACACAAAATTAAAAGTAATAGGCCTTAAATCAATAATCACTTTTCCCTGAGGCTCGATACCACAAACAGCTTTAAAAAGCTGATTATCACAAGGATATGCTTCTCGAACCTCTTTCATCCGTTGGCGCCGACTAATATATCTTCCGATCGTATAATTAGTCAAACCAATCTGTTCATCATCCATTCCGATTAGTTCTATATATTCATCGGCTAAGCTAAAAAGTTTTTCTGGGTCCAAGTCAGGATCTTCATAAACCACCCCTACCAAATGCTCCATCATTGAAGCTACTCCTTCTTTTCTTTCGGCATAGCCCATTAGATTTTGTCTGAATAGTGAAGTATTTTCTGCGTTCATGACTATGGGATTATAGGAATATTTTAAAAATTTTGTCAATGCGCAATCAAACTGGAGGCATCTGTCTCGTATTTAATAGTCTGTAAGCTTCCTCACCGAAATTTAAATTAATCCCTTTTAATGCAGCCAACATTGAGGTAGCCCCACAAACCTTATTACGCACGAAAATCCCGTTTTCAGAATCGTTTTCTATCTGAACGTAAGCTGAAAAAGGCGGCGCGCCGACTTCTGTATTTTTCCTGACTATTACCCTGTGCAAATTTCCGCCATATGGAAAAATTAAATCAGGATTTTGAGTCAGAGCATCCAGAATTTCCGGTGTCATAGAGTATCCCGGTAAATAGCTGCTGTCTTCTGTTTGTCTTATTTGTTGCTCACACATAGGGGTAATATGCCACATCAAGCCTCAGAGGTCAATTTTTTAAACATTTTTGATAAATTTTATACATTATGTTAAATTTCTAACATGATTACAGTTCCTGAAATAGTAGAAGAAATGATAAAGCAGACTCCTTTTTTAGAGGAAGGCCTTTCATTAGGAATTATTGACCTTTCTTCTCTTGCCAGAAAGTTTCAACCCGAAATTCAAAAAAAGCTTTATAAAGATATTCAAATAGGCGCAATTGTTATGGCTTTAAAAAGATTAAGTTCTACTCTTAAAATTAAACAACAGAAATCTAATCCTCTTTTTGCTGGATTAGATAATATGACTGTACGTTCTAATTTAATTGAATATAGTTTTGAAAACTCCCCTACTTTGTCTGAAAAGGAAATAGAACTACTCTCGTGCGTTGATAAAGAAAAAGATGGGTTTTTAACTTTTACTCATGGAGTATTTGAAACCACTCTTATTATTAGCTCTATATTCACTAAAGAAGTTGAAAGAATTTACAAAGGTGAAACCCTTCGCTTAAAACTAAATAATCTTTCTGCTATAACCTTAATTTTACCAAAAGAGGCACTTAACCAACCTGGTGTTTATTACACAGTATTAAAAACCTTAGCTTGGGAGGGAATCAACGTGATTGAAGGTATTTCAAGTTTTACAGAGTTAACTCTAACTTTTGAAAACAGTCAAGTGGATAAAGCTTTTTCAGCTCTCAAAAAACTCTCTTAATTATTTAGCAGAAATATTAAGAATCTGTTCAACTAATCTATTAGAATACCCAAATTCATTGTCATACCAGGCAAAGACTTTAACTAAATCCCCATCAACCACTTGAGTTAAAGATAAATCAATTATGGCTGATTCACTCCTACCAATAATATCAGATGAAACAAGTGGTTCTTCACTCCAGGTAGCAATATTTTTCCATCTTGGTGTTTCACAGGCGTCTTTTATGGCTTGATTTAGCTCTTCTACAGTTGTTTTAGTTTTCAAAAGAAAGGTAAAATCAACAATTGAACCTAAAATAACAGGCACACGAATGGCTACCCCATCAAATAAACCTTTGAGTTCTGGAATAACTTCTGTGGTAGAAATTGCTGCACCAGTGGTGGTAGGAATAATATTAGAGTAGGCAGCGCGAGCCCGGCGCAAATCATTACTTTTCCCTCCCGGAGGAGGTCCGTCAACCAAATTTTGTTCTGCAGTTACTGCATGAGTGGTGGTCATCAAAGCTTTTAGGATTCCAAATTTATCATGCAGAATAGCTGCCACAGGAGCCACACAATTAGTGGTACATGAGGCATTATTTATCATTTGCTCACCCTGATATTTATCTTGATTTACCCCCATTAAAAATGTTCCGACATTACCACCTTTACCTGGGGCTGATAAAATTACCTTTTTTGCCCCTGCTAAAATGTGTTGCTGCAGGTCTTCCTCTTTTGTAAATCTGCCAGTACATTCTAAAACCACATCAACCCCTAAAGTACCCCATGGGAGGTTTGCAGGGATCTTTTCTGCCAAGATTGGGTATTTTTTGTTATCAATAATGATATTTTGGGCTTCTGCAAAGACCTCTTTACCCCATCTACCATAGGCAGAATCATGTTGGAGAAGGTGAGCTAAAACAGGGGCTTCTGTTAAATCATTAATAGCAATCACATCAATTTGATCACTATATTTTTCCACAATAATTTTAAATGCAGCTCTTCCAATTCTTCCAAATCCATTCACAGCAACTTTTATCATAATTTTAGTATAACGAAAATTACAGGATCTCGCTACCAGCGAGTAGCCCTATATAGGTTTAGATTAGCATAATCACTTTAAGGCTTCAATCGTTGGGAGTGTTCCTGTTTCCAAAAACTTCAGCATTGCCCCACCCCCTGTTGAAACGAAAGAAATTTTTGATAAATCTTTTAATTTATTCAGGTAAGCAATTGTATCCCCTCCTCCAATAATACTTTTAGCATCTGAGGCAATAACTGCTTCTGCTATCATCCCGGTCTGGTTATTTTTAGAATCTTCTATTTTACCCAAAGGCCCATTCCATAAAATCATTTTGGCAGAAGATATAATAGGAACCCATTTGCTAACTGTTTCAGCTGTAATATCTTCCTGATCAACTGTTAAATCAGCCAAAATCAGATTCTCAGGCAAATCAGTTCTTTTTTTAAGCTCTGCAATAATTTTCCCACCTACTAAAACCTGATCAGCCACTTTAGATAAAGCCAGAGCAGCAGGTAATTTATCATCTACCTTTAACCCTCCAATAATTACCACTAGTGGTTTTTCAGGATTTTCCCTTACTTCTGTTAAAGTTTCTATTTCTTTGGCAAATTGTAACCCAGCAGCATGAGGTAAAAGCATGGGTAAAATCGTGGTTGATGCTGCCTTGTGATGGGAAGCAAAAGCATCATTGACATAAAAATTGCCTAAAGCAGCCAACTCTTTGGCATAATAAACACTCGCTTCTTCTTCCCCTTTTTCAAACCTTAAATTCTCCAGTAATTGTAATTTACCACTATCTAATTCATCACCAAATCCATGTTCCACCAACCAATTAAAAATAGGAGCAACTGATAGTTCTTCTACTTTCTTACCATTTGGCCTACCAATGTGCCCCATAACAATAACTTTTGCAGCCGACTCCAAACAAAGTTCAAGAGTGGGCATTCCGGCAACCAACCTAAAATCATCAACTACCCTACCATCTTCTATTGGGACGTCGATATCTAAACGGAGTAAAACTTTTTTACCTTTTATTAAGGGGGCAGAAACAACTTGCATATATAAATCCTAACATAATTGTCGATGTTAGTGAAAAATGTTATACTTACCCTCAGTTTTGGGCACGTAGTTCACTGGGAAGGCAGAAACTTTGTTTTCTGCCTTGCGATCCCGATTTATCGGGATCTAATGAACGCTTTATTGATTTTGAAAGCATTGTAAAAGGGCCGGTAGTTCACTGGTAGAACGCTTCACTGATAATGAAGAAGTAGATGGTTCGATTCCATCCCGGCCCACAGATGCTTTCAAAATATCAAAAATTTAGTAAAAAATTTTTGAATATAATGAAGAAGTAGATGGTTCGATTCCATCCGTGCCCACTTAATCCCTTTTTTCCTTTTGGCGAGATGGCGAATCAGCATAACGCGGTCGTCTGCAAAACGACTATTGGCGGGTGCAACTCCCGCTCTCGCCTCACAATAGATATCTTGATTTTCGTCTTTTGTTTGGGTACTCTTATTTTATGCACCCTACTGCCCTTAAAGATTCTCGAGGAGGACATAACCACGCTCAGATAAACCAAGATTTCTTTAAAACATGGTCCCCTGCCATGTCTTATATCTTAGGTTTTATTTTTGCAGATGGTGCCATCGAAGATGTACAAAAATCTTCCAGAACATACTACATATCAATAACTAGCAAAGATCTATCCATTTTAAATAGTATTAAAAAGTTTATGAGTTCCACACATAAATTATATACAAAGCCTCTTCAAAAAATACTTTATCCTGGGGGCAAATATTATATTTCTAGCGAACGATTCGTTCTAAGAATTGGAAGTAAAAATATGTATAACGATTTATTGAAACTTGGAGTCACCCCAAGAAAATCACTTAGTATTAAATTTCCAATTGTTCCAACCGAATATTTATCTTTTTTTATAAGAGGTTATTTCGATGGAGACGGGTGTCTACACCTTCTCAAAGGAATATATCCAAGATTGATATTTACGTCTGGAAGTAATCAATTTTTTGAAGGGTTATCGGCAACTCTATCTCAAACTTTACAAATACCTATTAAATCAGCTTATCAGCAACTACAGCAAAGCAATAATTTTTGTTACCGCCTACATTACAATACGAAAATTAGTCATCTAATTTTAGAGTATATGTATAGAGATTTAGAAAAAGCCCCATTTTTAGATAGAAAGTATGTTATTTATCAGAAATATTTACAAACAAAAGAATAATCTATATTTCGCCCGCACCTCTGAATTTTTCTTCAAAATTTATTCTACTTTGGAATTAGGATCGTTTGGGTTGGGCACTTTATAAAGAGGATGTTCTTTTTCAGTTACATCAGGCCGTTTCCCAAACAACATCATTCCTAATTTACCTAATAACGACATTGTTTTTGTAGACTCTGGTGTAACAACTTCCGTATTTTCTTTTTTATGAGGGTCTATTCCTAATATACCTCTTTCAGTGTAAGGTGATCCTTTTTCGGGATAATCACCTTGTTTAAACCATTTCCCTAATATCCCTTCATCTTCGAGTATTTGCCCCTTCGGTTTTTCAACATTTTTTATCTCCCCTATCTCAGTGTTGCTTTCCATGTTTTCATCTTACACTATTTTAAAAAATCCATCAAAAAAACTCCCCGGAGGGAGCTTAAGAAAGACTATAGTCTTGAGCGAGTCAAGACGAGTCGAAAGATTTAATTCCAAAAAAGTGGTGGGGAGGGTTTTTAAAGAAGCCCTCAACTTCTATCACCATTTACCCTGAATTTTGTTCAGAATAGCGTGAAGGTGATCTTGGATCAAACCATGGCTATCATCTCTTGCGAGTTTAATGAAATCCTCCAGCTTGACCTAATCTCCAGAAAGGAGGTGATCCATCCCCAGCTTCGGCTAGGGATACCTTGTTACGACTTAAGCTTCATCGCTGGTTTCACCTTCCTCCGTAATCACGGAGTTCGGGTGCCCCCAACTTTGCTGCCTTGACGGATTGGAATAACTTAAGGTTGTTTTCCGTTCCCACCCGGCGAGCCGATTTCCGGCACCGGGCGAGCCCTAATGATGCATTAATGCTTTTAAATTTCGAATCTTAGTTTCTCCCTCTAAAGTAAAGTGTTCTTTTTTAATGATCATTTTTGAAACTTGAGAAAAAATCTCAAAATCTCTTTTCTTCTTGGGACTAAGGAGTTGATGCTTATCAAAAAAATCAATCAATTTTAACTTATCTTCGTTCGAGTTTACCTCAAAACGATAACAAGATTGGTGATTTTTTCTCTTCTCTTTTTGATAATAAATAAAACCAAATCCTAAGTACTTTTTAATAGTTTCTAAAACTAATAAATCATCTTCACGAAGTTTTATATAAAAATGAGACTTCGCCATAATGTGTGCTTTTGGGTTTTTTGTTTTATCCCTCTCTGTTAAAAGAATATAAAAACATCCTTCTCCATCACTAAGACCAACTATATAGCTTGCATCTATCATTAGGTAGTTCCCTTCATCACCGCAGCGTAGTATTTTCAGTATAAACTGAACCTAAAACACTGTCAATAACTACTATGAAACTGCTGACTTCCTACCAAGCAATTACCTTCTTCTTAGTAGGATCTCCATGGGTTATATATATCACTGTTCCAAACATTCCATTAAAGTTCTTAGACTAATTTGTTAAGTTTCTCTCAAACCGCCCGATGAGATCACTTATTAAAAGAACTCTTTTTAAAAATGGACTGTTTTTTGTCTCAGGCCCTCCAGCTAAATCAATTACTCAATCTAGCCTGCCAATTTTTTTTGACTATCCACCATTGGTGGAGTAGGATTTTAACCTACTAGTTATATATACTGCCACGCGCGCATAAATTTGCGGTGTGTACAAGAGGCGAGAACGTATTCACCGCGACCTGCTGATTCGCGATTACTAGCAATTCCGACTTCATGAGGTCGAATTTCAGACCTCAATCTGAACTGGGGCGAAATTTGAGAGATTAGCTTGCCGTTACCGACTTGCAACTCGTTGTTTTTCGCCATTGTAGGGTGTGTGTAGCCCAGGGTGTAAGAGCCGTGCTGACTTGACGTCATCCGCGCCTTCCTCCCCTCAAAGAGGGGCAGTTCCGCATGAATTATTTAACATACGGTGCGGGTTGCGCTCGTTATCCGACTTAACGGTACAGCTCACGCCACGAGCTGACGACAGCCATGCAGCATCTGTGCTAGTCTCCTTGCGGATTTTCCCAGTTTCTTGGGAATAGAACTCTAGCATGTCAAACCCTGGTGAGGTTTTTCGCTTTGTCTCGAATTAAACCACACGCTCCACTGCTTGTGCGCCTCCCCGTCAATTCCTTTGAGTTTTAAACTTGCGTTCGTACTCCCCAGGCGCTCTGCTTAACGCGTTAGCTTCGACACTGATCCGAAAGGACCAATATCTAGCAGAGATCGTTTACGGCTTGGACTACGCAGGTCTCTAATCTGCTTCGCTCCCCAAGCTTTCGTGCCTAAGCGTCAAGAATACACCAGATGTCTGACTACTCCTTCGGCGTTCCCGATCATATCAACACATTTCACTGCTCCATGATCAGTTCCAACATCCTAT
Organism: Microgenomates group bacterium; assembly: GCA_041659805.1. Taxonomy (GTDB): domain Bacteria; phylum Patescibacteriota; class Microgenomatia; order Daviesbacterales; family UBA10151; genus STC-54. The sequence continues at coordinate 107,608 of JBAZXP010000001.1, forward strand.
TGTATCTTCCAGGCCGATCATATTTTGCCCGAAACCGTGGTTGAGCCACGGGCTTTCAAGCAAAATGCATCGGTCCGCCTACGCAACACTTTACGCCCAATAAATCCGGATAACGCTTGCACCCTACGTATTACCGAGGCTTCTGGCACGTAGTTAGCAGGTGCTTATTCTTGTGGTACCGTCATAATCTTCCCACATAAAAGGAGTTTACAACCCGAGGGCCTTCAATCCTCCACGCGGCGTCGCTCGATCAGGCTTTCGCCCATTGTCGAATATTCCCAGTTGCTGCCACCCGTAGGTGTATGGGCCGTTCTCAGTCCCATTGTGGCTGACCATCCTCTCAGACCAGCTATCCGTCGTCGCCTTGGTAGGCCATTACCCCACCAACAAGCTGATAGAACGCGGGCTAATCTCAAAGCGCATTGCTGCTTTACTCTTACGAGCACATGGGAGATTACCCAACCTTTCGGCTGGCTATATCCCACTTCGAGGTATATTCCCACGCATTACTCACCCGTCCGCCGGTTATCTTGCGATCCCCTTGACTTGCATGCTTAAGGCACGCCGCCAGCGTTCATCCTGAGCCAGGATCAAACTCTCAATAAAAGTGAATTTGTATCCAGCTCCACTAATAAATCAATGAAGCTTTCAACAAGCTTCACTCAAAGAATTGACAAAAGATTATCTCAATAAATTGAGATTGCACTCTTGTTTATCGATTTACCTAGACTTGGTAAATCATTTTCCCACCACTTTTCCGGAATTAAACGCCTAAAAAGGCATGAAAAAACCGAAAAAGGGTAAAAACTTTTTCGGTTGTTAATGTGCCGTGAAGTTAAGCGACTAGCGCATACTTTACGGCTATGAAGCAAAATATTTAATATTTGTTGTAAACTTCATAGCAAAACTGAAAATAGTATCCCAATCACTCAGGACTAGTTTCCAAGTAGAAAGATTTTAATCTAAATTGAAGCTATTGTCAAACAGCTGACCTGCCGGAGAAATTTCTTAAATTTAAAACTGCGTTGGGCTTCGGATTTAGAACTCTTTTAACATCCTCTTCCCCTGCTTCTTGTCCTGATTCTGAAATAGTAACAGGAATAAACCTTCTATTTAATTCCCAGCCTTTTTGTAAAATTTCCCATTTGGTTTTTAAACCCAGCTTACCAATTGCTGCAACGAACAAACGGTAAGCTCCGTCACCCTGATAAAATGGGCTCAAAAAGTCAAGCATATTTTTGGTTAAGATTCCGCTTTTTACTGCCCTGTTTTCTATTTCTGTTGGCATGCCGGCTGCTACTATCTCAGCATCGATCATCTCTTCCGGAATCCCTTCTACTGCTTTTTTCAAAGCCTCGTCCCTTTTTGCCAAAGCTTCAGCATCAAGCACAAATTTATATTGAGGTTTCTTTATTTGCTTTTTTTCCTCCTCTGCTACTTCCTCCTCAATAACTTCTGTTTTTTCAATCTCAGTTACCTTTTGTTCTGATTTTATTATTGTCTGCTTCATGATTTGAGCAACTGCTTCAGGTTCAGTTCCTGATTGAATTAAAGCTGTTTGTACCAATTCAGTAGCAGAAGCTTCCTCTATCCCTGCAGTGATTAAACTTTCATAAGTAATACTCGCCTGAATTGCCTCAGGAATTGATATTGGATCTGAAAGAATCTCAGGTAAAATTGAAGTTACTTCAGATAAAGATGCTAAATTTTCTGCTACTTCCACGATTACATCTTCAGACACCATTTGCTCAATGTTTTGAATAACTAATTCAGGAACAATTTCCTGAATAATATTTTCTTCAGTCAAAGCTTCCTCAATTTCCCTGTCTAATATTTGCGATAAAGGGGCTTCTAAAATTTCATCAGAAATTTCTACTATTTCAGGTTCTGAAAAAAAACTGGGTTCGATAATAGATTCTAAATACGAAGACGGAATTAGGATTTCTTCTACAGAATCTTCTGTGAAAGCATCACGGAAAGCTTGAGGTACCTCATATGTAGGTACGTCAGGATCTAAATTTATATCCGCAAAACTTTCATTAAAGATTGACGGAATTGGAGTTATATCTATTGAAGGGCTATTAAAAATATCTATGCTTGGATTAAGTGATCCCCCGCTTAAACCCGACGTTTCGAATGAAGAAAAACTACTAAAAGAGGAGAACTCTGATCCCATCCCGATTCCAGGACTGGAAGGCGCAGATATACCCACACCGGCAGAAGAAAAGCCATCGCCTGAGATTGATACTCCTTCGATACTCATCTTAAGCCTCCTTTCTAACTTACAAGTGAATTATACCAAATATTATACGAAAGTTCAACTAATCTAAGCCTGCATCACTAATTATGCGGTATAAAACAATTCCCAAAGAAACCATTACATTTAAGGAAACATTTACTCCAAGCATAGGTAATTCAACTATCCCATCACATAAATCCAACACTTCTTTGGATACCCCATTACTTTCATGCCCTACTACCAAAGCAATTGGTAATTTGTAGTCAAATTTATCATATGGAACAGATTTATCAGATTGCTCCACTGCTACAATCTGCAAATTTTCAATTTTCAATTTTAAATTTTCAATTGCCAAAACTGCTGTTTCACAATATTCCCAGTCCACTATTTCCATAGTATTAATAGAAGCTTTTTTTATTCTGTGATTGGGGGGTGTTTCAGAACCTTTACAAAGATAAATCTTTTTAACATTTACAGCATCAGCTAATCTAAAGATACTTCCTATATTATATGTGTCCAAAACATCATCCAAAATAATATAAATCTCATTTTTCTTTCTTGGCAAAAGTCTTGAAACAGTTCTTTGCAGACGTGATTTTCTAAGTTTGGTAGCATTTAATTTCATTATTCAACAATTTTAACATATATTGTATAATCTTATATTATAGGTTTATAATAGACAGGTCTAGCATCTTGGTAATTAGTACTTATAATTAATTAAAGAACTTATGTCAAAAGATATTGATTATGATCCGATAAGGAGAAGAATAGTTTTTGGAATACCATTATTAATGGTAGCAGCCGCAGTTGGTGGACTTTCTTGTGATTTTCCAGAATCCAAAGATAGCAATGTTGAAAAAACCACTGGAATATTACTAGGGCTTAACCAAAATATTGATGAAATTCAGGCAATAAGAGGAAGTGAAAAATGGTCCAAAGTTGGGACTCGTTATTTTGTAGAGAGAGAAAATGAAACTATTGAGGGTATAGCAGACAGAAATCAAACTACACCTGACAAAATTAGACAACTGAATAAACCAAATGGACTTTTTGGGAAAGATATTTTTTCCAGAGGTGAAATATTTTTGGTGCCTGTTAGCCCTACTCCAACCCGTTTTTTTGGTGAACTTTTTGATCAAACTAGGGAAACTTTAACAAACCTTGAGGGTATTAAGAAAAGTAAAGGTGCTACTTCAACTGAAGCAAAAACATCGGCAGCTCACATTGAAGCAAAATGGTATACTGCTCCGGCAAAGTCTGAACCAGTTAAAGCACCTGAAATTGTTGTTGACTTTGAAGTTAATAATATTGACGCCTCCCGCATAACTTCTGAGATTGCTGAACTCATTGATCCCCTACCTAAACTAGGACGTTTTGTTAAAAAGATTTCTGTTGTTGATTGGAAAAAATCTCCTAATGGGCTTTTGTTTAACTTTGATCTAAATGATCCCAGAGCACAAATTACTATACCAACCAGGTTAGGACATGATAAAGAAGACTGGACAAAAGAAATCCGCAGCAGACACTTGGCTGGTTCAATTGGCAGCTTAATCAGCATTTACCGGGATGATTCTCTTGTCTCTCAGTTTATGCCAAAAACAGAATTAATAAAATTCTTACTTGAATACACCAAAATTGCTGATAAAAGAATTGAACTATTTAGTCCAAATGGAACAGCTGCCTTACTGGAAGATGGAGAATTTGCCTGGTCTATTGCCAGCAATTTAACAAAAATAGATAGTTCTTCTTCAAGCCCCAAAGAAGATAAAATCAGGGATGAAATTTCTGCATTAAACGAAAAATGGCTTTCAACACTGCTTGGCAAAAAACAATAAGCACCCACAGCTTCAATCAATAGTTGTATTTTCCCTCAAATTATATATATAGTTAAATATATATTTATGGATATACAATCAGATGCTCCAAAAATAACATCTTCAAAAGTTAATAAACCAATTATTTTTATTCCCTTGATTATATTAATTTTAATTGGGGTATTTTTATATTTTAATAAACAAACTTCTCTTTTTATTGATCCTAATACTATTGATTTAACTAAAGGTAGGGTTATAGATTTAAAGGACAATTTTGGATTTTATATAGAACAAGCACCAGAAGTTTGTGATCAATCTAATTTAAGTAAATATTTTAAATCTTTTGTGATTCCTGGAAAGAATGGTGAAGCTACTACAAGTGGAGCAATGTCTGTTTATGGAGAAACTACCTGGAATTATATCTTGCAGGGAGAAATATCTAAAATTGAAACTAACAGCAGTGGTATTAAATATACTTTAGTTAGTGGTGAAAATAAATTAATTACACAAAGCACAAATAACACCACTACCTTTTTAAAGAATCCTACAGCCTCACCTAGTAGTAGCTTAGTCCCAACCAAAATTAATGCTTCAACCTTTGCAATAAAAGATAAAGTATATCTGTACTATCTAGTTAAATGTGGGGGCAATAAATCACCTCTACTCTTTTTAGAATATATTCAAAAGATTACAGCAAAACAAACCAACACCACAGCAACCAGTTCTGGATATTTAAAAATCATGTCTGATGGTTTAGGCAATTTTTACGGACAAGTTAAAGAAAAGGGAGAAAATTATCTGATTTTAGGCAGAGGCACCCAAACTATTAAGATAATAATTCCTAATAATGTTCCAATTAATATAGTTCCTAAATCTATACTAACTTCAGACGCTGATTTAGCTAAACCACCAACCGAGAGCATATCATTATCTTCAGTTAAAATAGGTGATTTTGTCAGTGTTACAGGTAAATATGATGGAAAATTACTAACAGCTGCTTTTATAGCTGTTACTAAATAATTATATGAATTTAAAAATAAAAGCTTTATTAATATTTTCGTTTTTTTCCTTGATGTTATTTGTTTACCCAAAACAAGCTCAAGCATGTGTTTATGGTCCAGACGACATGGGATGTGGAGATCCGGAAGGAGTTTGCTGGACAGTTGATGCTGGTGGCAATTGGCATGGAGACCGTACGAGTTGTGGTCAACCTCCTCCACCACCTGATTCCCCTGTGGTTACAGGGCATTTAAGAGATTTTTTTTATCAACCCATAGTTGGAAAAGAAGTTAGATGGACAGACAAACTCGGAAATGTCCGTAAATACTGGACAGACGCAAATGGATACTTTTCTTTTTCCAGCTGGTTAAATATATCAGGAGCTCAGCGTACAGCAGAATATGGCTCTTTCCCAAATGCTCCATGGACATCTAATACCTATCAGTATGAGGCTTTTAGTGCAGCCCAAAATGCTCACACATTTACAGGTATTAAACCTGGCAATTGGTATGGAGCCATGGTTGTCCGTTCAGGAATTCTTTTAGCTGCCACCCCTGATCCAACTATCATAGATTTGTGGTATAAAAATACTCCTACTGCTTCCATTAATGGTCCTACTTCTGGTTATGTTGGGACAGCATATAATTTTGCAGCTACGGGTACTGGACCAGGGATAGGAAGAGTACAAGTTTATTGGGCCAGACAGGGTGATACTTTAAGTAGCCCCACTGCATGGACTATGGTAAATCAAGTCACTCAGTGTGCTGAAGGCCAATGGCAAAATTGTTGTGATGGAAGCAGTACCTGTACTCTTTATACAGCTTCTTTTACCCCTCCTTCAGTAGGATCATATTATATTACTGTTAATTCTTATGCTGATTTCCATACTCCCAGCACAGTCTGTTCAGGTAACCCCTGGATTGATACTGGCCAGATCACAGGTGTGGCTAGTTGTAATTGGGGCAGTGCTACTGATTGGATATTATTTACTGCTACCAACGCTCCTGTTGATGGAGGCTGGGGTGTAAATGGAGGATGGAGTGCTTGTTCTGCTTCTTGTGGTGGTGGGACACAAACCAGAACTTGTAATAGTCCTCCTCCTTCTAATGGTGGGCTGCAGTGTTTAAAAAATGATGGTTCCAGAGGCCTAACAGATACTCAGAGTTGTAATACACAATGTTGTGCTGTTAATGGTGGTTGGACAGCTTTTGGAGCCTGGAGTAGCTGTTCTCTAACTTGTGGTGGTGGGACACAAAGTAGAAGCAGATCTTGTACTAATCCTGCTCCTTCTTGTGGTGGGGCTGCCTGTAGTGGGTCTGCCACAGAAACCCAAGCCTGTAATACCCAAGCCTGTCCTGTTACTGGAGGCTGGGATCATCCAGAAGATCCTGATGGAAATCCTGCCACACCTGACTGGGGTCTGTGGGGAGCTTGTTCGTCTAGCTGTGGAGGTGGTACTCAAACCAAAACAAGATATTGTAACAATCCTACACCACAAAATGGTGGTCCAGAATGCAGGAGAGGTAATGGTACATATACCACCCCTGGAGACAGAACAGAAACTGCAAGTCAAGGATGCAATAATATCCCTTGTTCAGCTTACCTCAAAACCACAGGTGGTGATGTTCATGCTAATCAGTAAAATTTAGCCAGCAGTTGCATTTTTCCTTAAGATATATATATAGTTAAAGTATACAAGATGTATGCATATTCACAAAAAAGTCAAAGCTCATATCAAACATCATTTAGAAAAAAGACATAAACATCATATGGATACTTCTTCAAAAATTAAAAAACCAATTGTTTTTGTTCCCCTATTAGTTTTAATCATCATAATTTTAGTAGCTGCATTTTTGTATTTTAAAAAAACACCATTTCAGCTAATTTCTTCCAATACCATTGATTTAACTACAGGAAAAGTTACTGATTTAAAAGATAATCTAGGTCCTTATATTGAACAAGCTCCTGAGGTGTGTAATCAGGATAATTTAAGTGCCTATTTCAAATCGTTTACAGTTTCTATTGAAGCAGGAAAACCTACTAAAAGTGGAGCGCCATCTGTCTATGGAGAAACAACTTGGAATTATCTACTGCAGGGAGAAATTTCTAACATTGAAGCTAACAACAGTGGTATTAAATATACTTTAGTTAGTGGTGAAAATAAATTAATTACCCAATCCTTAAATAATACTGTTTCTTTTATTAAAGATATTGCTTCTTCTAGTGGTGAGTTAACCCCTAAAGTTGTTAATGCTTCTACTTTTGCTATAAAAGATAAAGTTTTTTTATACTACTTAGTTAAATGTGGGGGTAATAAACCTCCTCTGCTCTTTTTAGAATATATTCAAAAAGCAGCTATTGCATCCCAGCAACCTTCAACAGTTGCTACCAGTTCAGGTGGATTGAGAACCAGAAGTAATAATTGGCAAGGCTTTAGAGGTACAGTAAAAGAAAAAGGAATAAACTTCTTAGTTTTAATAGGAGGAGGACAAACAATGAAAGTTGAGATTGGTAATAATATCCACTTACGGGTAATCGATGAGGCTGAATCTTTGAAAAACCCAGATCTTTACTCTAAACAACCACCACAGGAAACATCAATTTCTGCAGTAAAAATTGGTGAAACAGTTGATGCAACAGGAGTGATTGATGGAGTAATATTTAAAGCTATGTCTGTTCTTATTATTAGATAAAACTATGAATTTAAAAATCAAAACTATAATAATATTGTTAGCTTTTTTGATTTTTCAGCTAACTTCTCCTAAATTGACTTTTGCTCAATTAAATGAATGTCCTGCTGCTGGATGTGGTTCTTGCGCTCCGTCTGGATATGCAGGTGATGCCTGTGGCTCTGGAACTGCTTCTTGTTCAGATGGTAATTGTAATTCTTGGTCTGAATCTTGCTGCTCTACAGGAGGAGCTGCCCCACCCTCCTCGCCTGTAGTAGCTGGTTATTTAAAGGATTATTTTTATAACGTTTTACCTGGAAGAGAAGTAAGATGGACTGATAGTCTGGGAAACGTTCGTAAACGATGGACCAATGCTAGCGGAGGATATTATTATTCTAGCTGGGCAAATATATCAGGAACAGATCGTTCCAATGAATTAACTGATGGAAGATCCAGCACTCAGGCCTATGAAGCATACACTGCAACCCAAAACCCCCATACACTTACCGGTATTTTACCATCAGGATGGTTAGGGGTAATGATTCCCTATTCAGGAACTACAGCAATTCAATTAGCTGCTACACCTGACCCTACTTTAGTAGATTTATGGTATAAAAATACTCCTACTGCTTCCATTAATGGTCCTACTTCTGGTTATGTTGGGACAGCATATAATTTTGCAGCTACGGGTACTGGACCAGGGATAGGAAGGGTACAAATTTATTATGCTAATACAAGCGCTACTCTAAGCAATCCGGCTGCATGGACTTTGGTAAATCAAGTCAACAAGTGTGCTGCCGGCCAATGGCAAAATTGTTGTGACGGAAGCAGTACCTGTACTCTTTACAATGCTTCTTTTACTCCTCCCGCAACAGGACAATATTATATTGCAGTAAATTCCTATGCTGATTATGTTAACCCAAGCACAGTCTGTTCAGGTAACCCCTGGATTGATACTGGCCAGATCACAGGTGTGGCTAGTTGTAATTGGGGCAGTGCTACTGATTGGATATTATTTACTGCTACCAACGCTCCTGTTGATGGAGGCTGGGGTGTAAATGGAGGATGGAGTGCTTGTTCTGCTTCTTGTGGTGGTGGGACACAAACCAGAACTTGTAATAGTCCTCCTCCTTCTAATGGTGGGCTGCAGTGTTTAAAAAATGATGGTTCCAGAGGCCTAACAGATACTCAGAGTTGTAATACACAATGTTGTGCTGTTAATGGTGGTTGGACAGCTTTTGGAGCCTGGAGTAGCTGTTCTCTAACTTGTGGTGGTGGGACACAAAGTAGAAGCAGATCTTGTACTAATCCTGCTCCTTCTTGTGGTGGGGCTGCCTGTAGTGGGTCTGCCACAGAAACCCAAGCCTGTAATACCCAAGCCTGTCCTGTTACTGGAGGCTGGGATCATCCAGAAGATCCTGATGGAAATCCTGCCACACCTGACTGGGGTCTGTGGGGAGCTTGTTCGTCTAGCTGTGGAGGTGGTACTCAAACCAAAACAAGATATTGTAACAATCCTACACCACAAAATGGTGGTCCAGAATGCAGGAGAGGTAATGGTACATATACCACCCCTGGAGACAGAACAGAAACAGCCTCTCAATCCTGTAATACTCAGGCTTGTTCAGCTTACCTCAAAACCACAGGTGGTGATGTTCATGCTAATCAGTAAAATTTAGACACTATTTTCCCTCAAAATTTAACTTCCACAAAAACACATATAACTTAGAAAAAGTATGATATAATAGGAATAATCACTTATTATAGGATAAACCTATGATGAGTTAATCTATGAATTTAGATAAAAGTTTGGACGGATCCGTACCAACTAAAACTAGTAACAGTACCCTACCACAGATACTGGCGCTTAATAACATTACAGGAAAAACTCTTCTTGGTCAAGGGGGGAAACACTAATGGCCCTAGAAGAACTGTCCCACCTGTTTCCAAAATTACCCTCAAAGAAGCAAAAAATTATAGGCCCAACCGAGCAGGAAATTGAGGAAGCTAATTCCGGTCAATATAAAGATGGAATAATTACCAGATTTATTAAAAAACACCCCTATCTTTCAGCCATAGGCGCAACCAGTGCTGTTGCTGCTGTAGCTTATGAACTAGTACCAGCAATCCATCAGGAAGTGGACTCTCATGTTCAAGATTTATTTCAAGTTATCAATCTTGAAACTCCTGCTATTGCCGCTAATTCCCCTCGTGCTGAAAAATTACCAGCACCAGAAATGCTTAGCCCTGTAGAAAAAACATATGCAATGCTAACTGATATAAATCAAAAAATTGACTCAATTTATGAAATGAGAGAAAGCTGGAAAATAGGCACTCCTTATCACGTTCAAAAAGGAGATACCCTCACAAATATTGCCGAACAAAACAATACCACTGTAGATAAGATTATGAAATTAAATAAATTCAGTTCAACTAATCTTTTTGAAGGTCAAGTCTTCTCTATTCCCATTAACCCTGATCCCGCTCCTCATATTGTTACAGTTTTTAACCAGGCAAAGGCAGACTTGACTGAACTTGAAAAAATAAAAAAGGAAAAAGGAGAAAATTCAACTGAAGCAAAAACATTGGCAGCTAACATTGAAGCAAAATGGCATACTGCTCCGGCAAAATCTGAACCAGTTAAAACTCCCGAAATTATCGTTGACCCAAGTGTAAAAAATAGCGAGTTTATAGTTCCCCGTATCGAAAAGTTCAATAGCTATTTACTAAAAATTGGGCTCACAGTTGATAGAATTCTTGTTTTGCCTTGTGACCCATCTTTTCCCTACCCTATGGGTGCAAGAACATTTCCAGATAAAGGGGCTGAAGTCTTGGTTTATGAATATCCTGATTCAAAAAACAAACAAGATCTGTGGACAGAAAGACGTTTTTATACAACTCTTTTTCATGAATATAACCATACCATGGATCCATATGAACCATACGCCGCCCGTAATTTTACCCCTGAACAACTGGTTAATACTGTCTTTGAAGACACTCAAATTTCTAATGATAGCTACAAGGTTTACCCTGAAACTTCACGAGTAATGCTACATAGTGAAGCATCAGCCTGGGAGGGAGTAATTTTACTTACCACAAATCCTAAAGCTATATCTACCTCACCAGACAGAGAAATAGAAAAAAGAGAGCTTGATTATGCCAATAAACGACTTTCAATAATCCTGGAACCTGAAATAGCCTTCTCAAAAATAGGTGAAGAGCTTGGGGTACAACCTAATTAATTTTATGCTTTTAATCTTTTTTTAGAGGTTCCCACCGAATTCTATTTCTAAACTAATGTATTTGAAAAATCAAATTCTTTCTTAAACACTTTTTCAACGCTTTTAATTACATACTCAACTTCTTGGTTTGTCATAGTTGACCAAACAGGCAAGCACAGGTGTGTTGTACAAAAATGATCAGCTTTGGGAAATTTTTTATTCTTAAACATTGTTTTAAAAATTGGTTGTCGGTGAATCGGTATATCATATACTCCACCACCTAAATACACCTGATGTTCTTGTTCCAGGGTCTTTTTTATCTGCTGACAAATTTTTGCAGTAGGAAATTGAACAATAAATTTATATCCACTTGGAATCATATGCTCTGAAGCTGTATAAATCCTGATCTGGTTATATTTCCCTAGTACAGAAGCATATTTTTTCATAATTTCATTTCTGCGTTTAACGAATTTTGCCAAATGTTTAAGCTGATGAAAACCTAAAACAGCCTGTAATTCACTCATCCTCCAGCTATTTCCCCAAGCTACGTTCTGCTTTGTTACAGGATCTTTTCCCTGATCTCTTAAAATTAATATTTTTTGATAATCATTTTTATTATCTGTAACTATCATTCCTCCTTCTCCGGAAGTTATAACTTTAGTCGGAAAAAATGAGAAAGCCGCAGCATGACCAAAATTCCCTGCTGGTTGTCCTTTTAAAGTTGCTCCATGAGCATGGGCAGCATCTTCAATTAAAAACAACCCTTTGCTTTCACAATAACTTTTCAAATCATCCAGTTCATTTGATAAATAACCTCCAATATGAACAAAGATTATTCCTACAGTGGAGATATCCACGGCATTTTTTATGTCATCCAAAGATGGATAAATTCCACCATCAACTAATTTAAGCTTACCTCCGGCAAAAAGCACAGCTGCAGCTGTTGCATAATTTGTATTCGTCTGAACTATTACTGTTTTTCCTTTAACATCCTTTACTCTTAACAATATCTCCAGCGCTGTAGTCCCTGAATTAACTGCTACAGCATACTTTCTTTTTGTTAATAAAGAGAACTGATCTTCAAATCTTTTAGTCATGTTTCCTAAACTCAATTGACCACTACGTAAAACATGCTTTATGTCTGAAGCTATACTGTTGATGTCGGTTTCGGAAAAATGAATTTTTAGTGGAGGAACGTGCATTTAAAAAAATATTCTATTTATTGTCTTTTTTCCAGTCCCCCTCAGCTATTTGTAATTTCTTTTTTAGAGGTTCCCACCATGCTCTGTTATCTTTATACCACTGAATTGTCTGTCTCATTCCTTCCTCAAATTCAACTTCAGGAGTCCAACCTAATTCGGTTCTTATTTTGGAAGAATCCAATATGTACCTTCTGTCGTGACCTGGTCGATCTTGCACATACTTTTTCATTGAAGCAGGTTGACCAAGTTCATTAAGTATAATATCAGTAATTTCTTCTACACTTTTTTCAATTCCGCTACCCACATTATACGTCTCGCCTATTTTTCCTTTTTGAATTACTAAATCAACAGCCCGACAATGATCCATTACAAAAAGCCATTCTCTTCTATTTTGACTGCTGGTGTAAATTGGCACTTGTTGACCATCCATTAAGTTTGTCACAAAAAGAGGAATTAATTTTTCCGGAAATTGATATGGCCCATAATTGTTAGAACAATTTGTGGTCGTAACTGGTAATTTATACGTTTCCCAATATGCTCTAACTGCCAAATCCGAGCCTGCTTTAGATGCATTATAAGGAGTGCGCGGGCGGAGAGGTGAGTTTTCAGAAAAACTTTCATCAGAATCCAATGGTAAATCACCATACACCTCACAAGTAGAAATATGATGGAATCTGGCTACTTTATTCTGACGGCAGACTTCAAGCAAAGTTTGGGTTCCAATAACATTAGTCTTGAAAAATACACTTGGGTTTATTACTGCCCAACTGTTATGACTTTCAGCTGCAAAATTGACAATTACATCCGGTTTGAATTCTTTGATTGTTTCGTCTACTACCTTAAAATCTGCGATATCACCTTGAACAAAGCTATAATGAGGATTACTTTTTATGTCTGTTAAACTATCCAAATTGCCTGCATAAGTCAAAGCATCAAAATTCAGCACGTCATCCTTAGGATATTTTTCCAACCAATATCTAATAAAGTTAGATCCTATAAAACCAGCTCCACCTGTAACTATTATTTTCATTCTTTCAGTCTCTAAATTCATATTTAATTCTTTTTCGCTCACTTTGTCAAGCTGTACTATATTTAGAAAAAAACCAAATTTAGATAAAATACCGGTCAGAAATCTCCATACCAGATGATTCTTTCAAATCCTCTAATACGTCTAGATCCATCTTTCTAGCTTGCAATGCTAGATTAGTAATAACATTTATATTATGGCGAAGACAATATAGTGAACAATCTTTCTCACAATTCAAATTTTTTATTACCAGTCTTCGTTTGTTACTTTCCCAAATTTCTTTTAAAGAGCTCTTCAAAATATCACCAACCCTCAATTTTTTCGCTCCCCTCCAATTAGGACAAACATAAACACCGTGAGGAGTAATAAGTGGTACAAACTGTTGTGCTGCACAATATGAATATTTTTTATTTTGGTTTAACATTTTTTTGTTTAGAGCTGCTGTTAATGATCCAGTAACTAAAACACTAAATTTATCTGTTTCTTCTTTTTGCGCCATAGATAACTCTCTCCTTATTTTTGGTAATAGTGCATCATTGTAAAATTGAATAATTCGTCGATTTGATTTTAAAGGAGTATATTCCGGTTTAAATTGAATAAAATTGCATCCGATTTTTTTTGCAATTTTAGTCGCTATACTGATATCTGAAATGTTTTCCTTCATAACAACAAAAGAAACACCAACAGTGCCAGATGCTGCTTTAGCTAGACTCTTGGTGTTGGCAATAATTTGGTCAAAAAAATCCTTTCCATGCATCTTTTGATAAGTTATAGCAGTACCTGCATCCCAAGAAACTCTAGTCCAGGAGCATGTCTTACCAATAATTGGCACAACTTTGTCTAATGCTATCCCATTGGTATTAATTGCATAATCTATCCCTAATTTAACTGTTTTTTCTATAATCTCGTTTATTCCGGGATGAATCAGAGGTTCTCCGCCCCCAAAATATACGATACTTAAAATACCCATACTTTTAAATTCATCCAAAAGATCCAACATTCTTTTTGTTGGAATCTCTTTCCCGAAACGGGCATATTTATCAATACACCAAGGACAATCTAGATTACATCTATTGGTTAAGTCAACTAATACTGCAAACGGAGGAGAGGAATAATCATCAGAGGCAAGTTTATCTATTGTTTCTTTAAGTCTTGGTCTTAGCTCATCTTGAAGTAACTTAGTAAGCAAGCTTTCTGTTGTTTTTCCTGATTTAATTGAAATCTTAGGCTTATACATTATTACGGTCAAATGTGAGCACATGCTACTAAAAGCACGAACAAAAATCAACAATGACAATTGTAAGATCGAGTTGAATTGGTTTATCTTACTGTGCTACATTTAAATTATGCGAAAGCATGTTTTTTTTGCCTTTAGAATTCTGGTGTTCCTGCTAATACTACCTTTACTTGGAGTTGCTTTTGCCCCACCTGTTAAAATAAATGCTGCATGCGATACTGCTACCGGCTCACAAATTCAGGTAAGTGGTGGATTAATCTCTGCAATTAGTGTCAGTAATTTCAGTGCTTCTTCATCTGCTGATGTCAGCTGTGTGACAGGTGCTCCTGCAGCTATCCCCCAGTTTTCTATCCCAACTTACGATGATCCGAATGATCCAAATAATATGATAAAAAATTATTTTAATCAGGCAAAAAGTACATATAATAAAAAAACTCTCCAAGGAGATCAAACCCAAAATTCAGCCAGCGATCCCATTAATTTAATTTCTTACTAAAAAATGTTTGACTTTTAAGCTTGATTATGTCTACATTAAATTATGCAAAAATTTCTGTCTAAATTAACACATAAAACAATAATCCTAATGTTAGCCTTGATTATTGTAGGACTTGCTACTCCTGTAATTAACAAACAATTTAATATTGGTCCCAAATTAAGCAGGATGGGTGGTGAAGTTGCTGGAGTATTGATAGAAAATACCACTGAAAAGTTTTTGGGTACTGCCAACATAGTTGGAGCTGTAGGTACAGCCCCCTATCAAACAATAGGAGGTGAAGTTTCTATTGCAGGTGCGATACGTATGGATACCGGTGGATATATAATCGGAGAACCAACTTATGGAGTCAGACTTAATAACTCTTTAAACACATTAAATTTAATCGTTGCTAAAAATGACGGAACTGTTTATATGCCCAGCGGTAAGGTTGGTATAGGGATAACTAGTCCAGGGTATCAACTTGATGTCAAAGGGGCTAATGATACAGAACTCATCTCTTGGAAAAATGCTGGTGGATACCTATTGGGCACTCTAGGCAGGGCAACAAATGGAGCATACAATTCAGGAGGATTACAAATAAAATCAGATGGCACAACAACACAGGTTTATTTAACCGGTAGCGGGAACTCTTATATAAATCAAGGTAAATTTGGTATTGGAACAGCAACACCTACAGACAAACTGAATATTAATCAGAATTGGTTTGATAACAGCACAACTGATTGGGGAGGTGGTATTAAAATGGAAGGAAACAATCCTACTATTGGTTTTTGGGAAACAGATAATGGTGCCCATCGATGGATGTGGCATCTTTCTAGTGACATTATGAACCTTTATAGAAGACCTGTCGGAGGCGGATGGGAAAGGAAATTATATGTAGAGAATAATGGGAATGTTACTGCTACAAGTTTTACTGGTAATTTAAATGGTAATGCCACTTATGCTACCACAGCTGGTAGTGCTCCTGCTTCTGACGTACCCTCACAATCAAAAAATTTGAATCAATGGGTAAACACTGATTCTGCGCCTACTTTTGCTTATCTAAATGGAACTTCAATTCTTACGGAACCATATTGGTTCCATCATCAAGGCGATGCAAATTTAGTTATAAGAAATAGGTATGATGGTTTTGTCATGTGGGCTGCGTCTTACACCGGCACTGCCTGGAAATCAGATATCAGACTAAAGGAAAATATCAAACCGCTTGGTGACTCTCTGGATAAATTAAATCAACTCCAATCTGTTAGTTTTGACTGGAAAGAACATAAACCTGCTCCCTATCATGATAATGCTCCTTTAGGTTTTATTGCTCAGGAGTTAGAAAAAATATATCCGGAATTAGTTTATGAAGATAGTCTAACAGGTATGAAAATGATTGATTATGGTGGCTTAACCGCACCAATAATCAAATCTATCCAGGAACTGGATAATAAAATTTCGTATCTTTGGAATATGATAACCTCTGCTTCTGAAAGAATAGATGCTCTGACCAAACAAGTCAACAGCCAACAAAACGAAATTAATGCCCTGAAAGCTGAAATAGAAAATTTAAAGAAATAAGGTTATGGGCAAAATTTTAACTGTATTTATTACTGTCATCGTTTGTACTGTGGTGGTTGTTGGCGCTTACTTTTTTATCTACAAGAAAACCGGCGCTCCTTTACTCCAAAGCACTTCTCCTAATGTTCTATATCTTACTAACCCTGTTTTATCTTTTTCAGGAAAAATAGAATCAATCAAGGAAAATACTTTTACAGTCAGTCAGGAGATGATTTTAAATCAAGCCGTATCCTTACAAACAAATCCCAACCAAACAACTAAAGCACAAACAAAAAAAATAACATACCAAGTACTGGTAACTGAAAAAACAATGATTATTCAATCCACAAATAATGTTCCTTACTTGCTGAAACAAACTACCTCACTCGCCTCTCCTTCCGCAACCTCAAATAAATTAACCAACAAAGATCTGAAAACAGGACAATATATTACAGTAACCTCCAATACAGATCTTCGAACCCTTTTAGGAAACCAATTTGAGGCAAATTATATTAGTATTACCCCTAATATATTCTCAATCATTGGTAAAATTAACAAAATTAATGGTAATGAGATTAGTGTCTTAGGAACTGCCAATCCAGCTGCTTTTCCCACTTCAACTAATCTTCAAGCTTCTAAAGAAAAGGAATATACAATTATCATTGATCAAAATACAGAAATATCAGGAAGTATAGCAACAAACAACCCTACTATACCTTCAAAACCTGAAAAATATTCATTATCAGACCTTAAAAAAGACCTTCAGGTAATGATCTACGCTGAAGGTGATGTTAATTCAAACCAGAAAACAACAGCTTTAAGAGTCAGCCCCCTCTTTATAACCAACCTCCCTCTTACTCAATTACTCCAATCATCATCACCAGCTCAATCTACAAAATCCGGTACACAAAAACCAAAATGAGCCTAAATAAAAGTTTACTTGGATTAATTCTGGCGCTGTTTATTTTTCCAACAATAGCACATGCAGAGATTGCTACAGTAAAAGACTGGATTGGATTATTTCCTATAAACGTAACTGGGTATAGCAAAGCTGATACTTATGCCGGTTGTCCGAGTTTAGACCCAATCAATAAATATTGTTGGTTCTATACCAGTAGTCCAACTTGTAACCAAGTAGCTGGTACAGTGCCAAAACTGGCTGATAATCCTGCTACTTGCTCTTTTACTTTTAATCCTCTTCCCCCTGTTGGTTATTATGTGTTCCGCTTAATGGCTAATGACGAACAAACTATCGACGCTTTAATTGCCACATCAAGACAAATGTATACTAATGCCACTGCTTCTGCAACGCTCACGCCAACCCCAACCCCTGTTGCAGCCAATGGTAAACTTTACCGTATTACAGGAGACTTAACCTTAAATAGTGATATTACAGTCTATGAAACAGGAGTTATTTTTGTTGATGGTAATCTTACTATAAATACTAATATTCTTAACAACAATGCAACAAAGGGGCTTGTTTTTGTAGTCAAGGGTGAAATCTTTATTCAACGTGATGTAACAAAGGTTAATGCTTTTTTGATTGCCCACGGAAAAAACTCCAGCGGAGATGACATAACTCCGTTTTGTACGGCATACGATCCAGTTGATGGTTGTAATGATTACGCAGTTAATGCAACCCGTAAATACTTGGAGATTAACGGATCGATTATTTCTTTAAACCAAAATACTGCCTACCCTGCGAATTTTGCCAGAAAAAAATATGATGCAATATTGGCTGACAAGCCAGCTGAAACTATTAATTATGAAGCAAAATATTTAGTAATCATGAAGGATATTTTTTCCAGAGACTTAAGAATCTGGAGAGAAGTTCAATAGGATAAAGTCTAAATGACTTTCGAGTCCCATCTTATTTTTCCGAAAGGAAAAGCAAGCTTTGCTTATTTCCCAAAATTTCTTTTTTGATCCTGGTACCATTTTATGGCTTTTTTTAATTCTTCTGGGGTAAAATCAGGCCAAAGCACTTTCGTAAAATATAATTCAGAATATGCAGTTTGCCAAAGTAAAAAATTTGAAAGTCTCACATAACCCCCTGTTCTGATAACCAAATCAGGATCAGATTGTCCGCTGGTATATAAATGTCTTGAGATTATCTCATCATTGATTTTATTCACATCCACACCTTCTTTAATTAATTCTTTAATGGCTTCAACAATCTCTTTTTTACCCCCATAATTTAAAGCAACATTTACTTTTATCGCTTCATTCTTTATATAAACTTTTTTCAAATCTTCAATCACTTTTCTGACTGAGCCAGGAAGACCTTCAAGCTCCCCCAAGACATTGACCCTTACCCCTTTTTCAGCTAACTTTTTAACCTTATTTTTAAATCCAAACTTAAGCAAATGAAACAATCCAGAAACCTCCCTTTTAGCCCTTTCCTTAATATTTTCTGTGGAGAGCGCATAAACTGTTAAAGTTTTAACTCCCATTTTGGCTGCTGGTTCTATTAAATTCTCCAATGCATCTGCTCCTGCTTCATGACCTTTACCTTCAGGCAGTCCTTTTAATCTCGCCCATCTGCGATTTCCATCCATAATTATGGCAATATGTTGAGGAACATTTTCCGTACTCATACCCGCAAGATTAACAAATATTTCCGTAATCTTCAATCCGCTGTTACAATACATGAATGAAAATTGCAATCATGGGCGCAGGGTTCACCGGGCTGACTGCTGCTTTAAGGTTAGCTAAGTTAGGACATCAGATCACTGTTTTTGAAAAGGAATCTACTGTGGGAGGCCTTGCTGCGGGTTTTAAAGAAAAAGGTTGGGATTGGTTCGTGGATAAAACATATCATCACCTTTTTACCAATGATATATATGCCATACATTTAGCCCGCGAGGTAAACCAAAAACTGATTACCAAACAGCCGGAAACTGCAGTCTTGGTAGATAATAAAATGTCTGCTTTTGATTCTCCGATTACTCTATTAAAATTTTCCCATCTGACGGTTTTCAACCGTTTCAGAGTTGGGATTTGTACTTTTTATTTAAAATACTTAAGTTCAGCGGAAACTTTTGAAAGCCGTTTCGCCCTTGATTGGTTAAATAAATTTATGGGTGAAAGTGCCACAAAAACGATCTGGGATCCTCTGTTTGAAGGTAAATTCGGATCACAAAAATATACTATCTCCCTCACCTGGTTTTGGGCCAGAATTAAAAAAAGGACTCAATCATTGGTATACCCTGAAGGAGGATTCCAACATTTTGCAGAGAAAATCTCACAAGAAATTACTGACCTGGGCGGTAAAATTATCTTGGACACTGAAATCAAAACCCTTAAAAAAGGTTTTGATAAAACAATCATTACCTTACCGACACCAACTTTTACCAAAATTACAAAATTGCCAAAACCATATCAAAAAAGGCTTGATTCTATTCCCCATTTATCTGCATTAAATTTAATCATAAAACTTAAAAAACCTTTTTTTACAAACGGCACTTACTGGTTAAATATTACCGATAAATCCTTCCCCTTTTTAGTAATGGCGGAACATACAAATTTTATGAATAAAAAATATTATAACAATCAGCACATCTTATATATTGGCTGTTATTTACCGGCAGACCACCCTTACCTAAAAATGTCTGGCGAAAAGCTATTTAAAGTATTTGATCCTTACCTCAAAAAAATCAATCCAAATTATGCCCTATGCCCCAAACCTTTAAACCTGTTCACTTTTTCCAATGCTCAACCGATAGTTACACCGAATCACAAAACAAAAATACCTGCGTTCAAAACCCCACTTAAGAATGTTTTTTTGGCTAATTTAGATATGGTTTACCCTTGGGACAGGGGTGTAAATTACGCTATAAATTTAGGGGAAGAAGTTGCTAAAATGGTTAATGGGGAAAAATAAAAAGCATGCTTTTAAATGACTTACTATCGGAAATAAATTGGTGGTTAATATTGTTAGGTTTAGGACTCACCTTTTTACCACTCACCTCATTACTTTTTAAATCTTTTTTTGATAAGGGCTATGCATTTACCAAAATATTGGGGATGCTTTTTTTAGGATATTTAGTTTGGCTGACCGCAAGCCTAAAAATTCTTCCTTTTAATTTTTTCCAGATAGTTAGTATTCTATTCATATGCTTAATTATTAACCTCAGTTTACTTTTTAAATATAACCTTATCACTGTTTTTAAAAAACATTTCTGGATTTTTCTCTTGGAAGAATTGATTTTTCTAACTTGCTTTTTATTTTGGGGATACGTCAAAGCCCATGCACCTGAAATACACGGATTAGAAAAATTTATGGATTTTGGGTTTATTAATTCTATTCTGAGATCAGATTTCTTCCCTCCTAAGGACATGTGGTTAACCCCATTTAGTATTAATTATTATTATTTCGGGCACTTTGTATCGGCATTACTTATTAAATTATCAAACATTCCCCCTGAAATTGGTTATAATTTGATGCTAACTTCTATATTCGGATTGTGTTTTACAGCTTCTTTTTCCATCAGCGCTAATCTTTACCACTCTTTGTTATCACATAAACCTTTCGTGCCATCTCATAATACTTTATACACTATGCTTTCCGGCGTTTTCGGCGCCTTCCTGGTCACTATGGGTGGTAATTTACATACCATTTATATATTTTTCCAAAGTTATCAATCAGATAATCCGGCTCCTTTCTGGAATTTACCTGCGATGCTAAATTTAAACGGTTACTGGTATCCTAACGCCACCCGATTTATTCCTTTTACAATCCATGAATTTCCTATTTATTCATTTGTCGTGTCAGACTTACACGGACACGTTTTAGATATACCCTTCGTTCTTCTTTTAATAGCTTTATTAATAGTTGTATTTTTCCAACAAAAGCTTAATTCGTTATTCTTGCTTCTTATCTCATTATTAATAGCTATTTTCCTGATGACAAATTTTCTTGATGCACCAATTTATTTATTGATCATTTTCTGTATTCTATTGACCAAAGAACTGAAAATTGAAAGTTTTGTGAAAGTGGCTAAAATATTAGCAATCATCACAGTTGGTGCAATTATTGTATCCCTTCCTTTCTGGTTATCTTTTAAACCGTTCGGTTCAGGAATTGGAGTTGCTTGTCCACCGCAATTTCTGGCTAATATCGGTCAGATCGGTCCGTTAATATTTGACGGCAATCATTGTGCCCATTCCCCTCTTTGGATGCTACTCATTCTTTGGGGCTTTCCGTTATTTATTTTATCGATTTTTCTTGCAACTCATTTGGATTTTAATTATCTAAAAATAAATAAAAATTTTAAATTTAAAGACTTTAATCCTGTAGATATCCTGGTTTTGACTTTTTCATTAGCAGCTTTTGTTTTAATACTCATTCCTGAATTTTTCTATGTCAAAGATATTTATCCGGCTCATTGGAGGGCTAATACTGTTTTTAAATTCGGCTATCAGGCTTTTATTATTTTGGGGTTAATGTCAGGATATATGATTATCAGGTTGCTACCCATATTTAAAAAATATTTTCCAATCACGATAGTAACAGCGTTTCTGTTTAGTTTAGTTGCACTTTATCCTATGTTTGCAATTTATTCATATTTTAGTAATTTAGAAACTTACTCAGGATTAAACGGAACAGATTGGTTAAAATCCAGCTATTCTTCTGATTACTCAGCGATAGCATGGATTAATAAAAATATTGAAGGTACTCCCGTAATTTTAGAAGCTCAGGGAGAATCATATTCTGATTTTGCCAGAGTTTCTTCTAATACAGGATTACCCACAGTCATTGGTTGGACAGTCCATGAATGGCTTTGGAGAGGATCATATGATGAAGCAGGTAAAAGATCTACTGATGTAACAAATCTTTATGAAAGCACAGATTTAAACCTTACTAAACAATTAATTCAAAAATATAAAATAGAATATATCTTTTTAGGAACTTTAGAAAGACAAAAATATACAAAACTAGACGAACAAAAACTTCAGAAATTAGGGAAAGTAGTCTTCCAGTATGAAACCACTAAAATTTACAAAATTAATTAAAGTTTTTTGACTTCATCTATTTCATAAATCCAAATTTGTATAGTCCTTTGCCTGACAGGGTTTTTACCAGTTCCATCCCTGCCGTCAAATTCCAGCGCTGCTACCTCCTGATATTTTCCCAAGACAGGTTTACCATCCTCAATTGGCACAAATACAGACGGATGCCCGTATAACATTGATCTGATATGACTGGGGGCATTGTAATCTTCGTCAACTTCATTACAAAAAGGGTTATCCTGACAGCGATGGGTATATTCTGCAGTTGGTAAATCGAAACCTTCTTTTTTAGCCTGCCAAGCTCTGCTATCTGTAGGAACACAATGCAAAGCAAAATGTAACATATCTTTTAATAAATTGGGCTCAGAAATTTCCTGAATCACAATGGTGAGTGTGGTGTGTTTGGAATTAACCACCACAAAACCCTGTTTGACTTTGGATTTTTTAACAGCTTTCTTAACTTCATCCGTTAAATTCCGGAAGGCGGCATAATCAGTCGACGGAAATTCCAGTTCTTTTAAATATGCTTTCATTGGTGCTAATATATATTAGTCTATGGATGTGCCCAATACCCCACGCTCCTTCGAAACAGCTTACCGTAAATGCGCTCTACCTTTAATGAAATTTTTAATAAAAAAAATGGGTGGTAATCAAATAGCAGCAGAAGAAGTTTTTTCCAATACGGTTTTTGCAGCCTGGAAAGGATTTCATACCTTTGAACATAAATCAAAATTTTTTACCTGGATGTGCAGAATTGCCTTAAATAAAGCTGCCGATTATTACAAAGGTCAAATTCACAATGAATCACACTTGATCGCCCCTACCCTGATTGATTTGGCTAACATTAAGGATAAAAACTTAACACCGGAGGAAAAAGCTTCTTTAGATGAAATCAGAAATTGTGTTCATAATTGTCTAAACCTTTTACCCGATGATAAAAGGAATCTTCTTTATCTGAGGTATTGGAAAGATATGACAATTAAAGGAATTGCGGAAACTTTTGATATTTCAGAAAGAGCTGCAGAGGGAAAAGTTTACCGAGCCAAACTTGCTTTCCGGGAAGTTGTCAGTAAAAAATATCCTGACCTGAGAGATTACTAATTAATTCTTTTAACTAAAAAGTCAGCCATTTCTTCTAAGAGCTTAGCTTTTTCAGAATCTTTGGTAATTTGTGGAATAATCTTTTTAGCAATATCAACCAATTCTTCAGCCTTTTTTTGAGAATAGTCCGGAGCACCAGTATCTTTAAATACTTTTCTAATAGCATCCAATTCTTTATCTCCAATATTTTCCTTACCATAATATTTATCCAGTATTTTATTTTGTTCTTCTGAAGCTTTTTCCCTGGCATGGATTATCATCAAGGTTAATTTTCCTTCTTCTATATCAGAGGTTACCGGTTTGCCTATTGTTTCTTCTTTCCCAAAAACTCCTAAAATATCATCCTGAATTTGAAAAGCTATTCCTAAGTTAGTTCCAAACTCCTCAATATCTTTTAGTAACATTTGCTCCGCCCCACCCAAAATTGCCCCCATCTGCATCGGTCCTGTAATTGTATATTCAGCTGTTTTAAGTTTAAAAATAGTTAAAACATCTGAAGCGGTTTTTTCTCCTTTAAGATAAGGCAACTCCACATCCAATACTTCTCCCCAACCGGTGTTGATAGTGGTTCTGGCAAAACAATTTAAAGCAGAATTTTTGATCTTTTCAGGAAAATTATTGTCAGTTAGAAGTTTCATAGTCAGAAAGAAACCAATATCTCCCAAACAAATAGTTTGAGAAATACCATGATGATCTCCACCCAAAACTTTATACAAAGTGGGCTTGCCCCGTCTAAGCAAACTTTTATCAATAATGTCATCATGGGCCAAAATTGCAGTTTGAAAAATTTCAACAGCTACAGCAGGTTTTAAAATATCTTTAGTTTCCTTACCTGATGCTATCTCATAACCTAATTTAACCAAGGCTCCCCTAAGTCTTTTTCCACCAGAACAAGCCTCAATAAATGCTTGATTTAAAGGAATTAATTTATTATTTATTACCCCAACTTCACTGCTCCACTCAGTAAAAATGCTATCCATTTCCTGATTTATTTCTTCTGCAGCAATTTGCAAATAATTTTTAAAATCCATCTGTGCTAAATTTAACATATAATTTTGATATAATCCATCAATGCAGAAACCATTATTTATTATTAAATTAGGAGGAAGTGTTATCACTTATAAAGACAGCTCTATTCCCAAAATAAGAACTTCTGTTATCAACCGCTTAGCCAAAGAAATCAAACACATCAAAGATGAAATTAATTGTCGTGTAATTATTGTCCATGGAGTCGGCTCTTTCGGCCACCCGGCAGCTAAAAAATATAATTTGAGCAAAGGCATGACAACCAAAGAAGAAAAATACGGTTACTGCTTAATGGAGGCTCAGGACCTGGAGTTGAATTCAAAAATACTTTCAGCTTTTATAAAATTTAAAATCCCTGCAATCGGTTTTTCTCCTCATTCCTTTATCACAACTTCAAATAAAAATTTTTCCGGTTTTGATACCTCAATCATTGAAGGATATTTGCATCAAGACATTGTTCCTGTTTTACACGGAGACGCAGTTTTAGATAAAAAATTAGGTTGTTCAATTCTTTCAGGGGATATATCTGTTTCTTTTTTGGCAAAAAAATTGAAAGCTGACAAAATTATTTTTGTTTCAGATGTGGATGGAATATTCGACATAGACCCCAAAAAAAATCCAAATGCCAAATTAATTCCATTAATTAATAATAAAAACCTAAATGAAGTTTTATTAGGTTTAACTCCGAATAATAAAGATGACGTCACAGGAGAAATGAAAGGAAAGGTTTTGGAAATTCAGAAATATCTTTCAAATATTCCAGTTTTAGTAGTTAACGGATATAAACCAAAAACATTAATTAAGGCTGTCTCTGGTGAAGCCATCGGAACACAGCTTCTTTTCCGTTAACTCCTGAATCAACTAAACCATAAACTTCAGAAGGAATTTGATCAACTAAATCTGTATGTCCGTATTCTCCCGGCTTAAAATTGCTGGGGTTAGATTGTAGACGCATGTAATCGCTCACTGTCTCAAAAACCCCCGGTCTAAAACGTAAGCTTCCTTTTGACGATATTACTTCTTGCAAAGGAAGCCATTCAACCGGAGAAACTTCATCAATAAATTCTCCTCTCCCAACTAAATCTTTTGCAGAAATATTAACAAAATAATTCCGTAATTCTACACTAGGTCTGGTTTCTACTGAATTCAACAACACAAAATTTTCTGGATTAATTATTAATTTAACTTCTTCTTTGCAAGCCCTGCAAAGTGTTGCAGAGTCGTCTTTGTCAAAATCTTCAATAGTTTCCATTGGATGGGTTTGTTGACCTGCAATTTTGACTGATTTACGGCTGGTATTTTCTTCAGTCACTGCCGCAAACTCACCTCCACAAACTATCAATGCTCCAACTGCAAAAAGGGTTGGTTGAATTTCTGATTTCATGGCCGAAGTATATCATAAGCAATCATGCAAGTTAAATTTTGAACCTAAGAAGTGATATAATTCATCCACTAAAATGAAACATTTTCCTAATAAACTATTGCTCGCCTCTCCTCGTGGTTTTTGTGCTGGTGTAAAACGGGCAATCAATACCTTGGAAGGTCTGATAGAAAAAAATCCCAATAAAACCATTTATTGTTATCATCAAATAGTCCATAACAAAACAGTTGTTAAAGATTTTACAAACAAGGGCGTTATTTTTGTTGATGATTTAAGTAAAGTTCCTGAAAAATCAATTTTGGTTTTTTCTTCCCATGGTGTCTCCCCTGCTTTAATTAAACAGGCAAAAAAAAATAAATTAAAAATCATTGATGCCACCTGTCCTTTTGTTATAAAAACCCATAAAGAAGTTAAGGATTTTGCCAAAAAGAATTTTAAAATTATTTATATCGGACAAAAAGATCATGATGAAACAATCGGCACAACAGATGAAGCACTTAACCAGACTATTATTGTTTCTGATATAGAGGATATTAAAAGTTTAGATATTCCCAAAAATACTCAAGTTGCGATTGTTACTCAAACAACATTATCTTTTGATGAAACAAAAAAATTGGTTCAAGCTTTGGAGAAAAAATTCCCAGAATTAATAAAACCTAAACTGGCAGACATCTGCCAAGCTACACAAAACAGACAAAACGGAGTTAAAAAAATTGTTAAAATGGGTGCAGAGATAGTCATAGTTCTGGGTTCAAAAAACAGTTCTAATTCAAATAAATTAAAAACAGTTGCAGAAAATGCCGGCGCAAGAGCCTATCTTCTGGATGATATCACGGAAATAGATATTAAGGATTTAGAAAACATTAAATGTGTTGGTCTAACAGCTGGTGCTTCTTTACCGGAATATAAAATAGTAAAAGCAATCAAATGGTTTAAAAAACACGGAATAACGGAAATCGAAGAAGTCAGTGCTGCAGTAGAAAATAATTTACTTTGAAATCTTGATAGCAGAGGTCGGACAACTGGCTGCTGCTTCTTCTATTGTTTTTTCACTATCATAAGGACCTTCCTCTTTTACTACACTAATTGATTCACCATCTAACTCAAATGTTTTAGGTGCCATAAAAACACAAGAAGAGCAGGAAATACACTCTGCCCTATTAATGACAATCTTTAATTTATCTACCTGGTAAGTTTTTGTTTTATCAGCCATGTTGATTATTTTACACAATATTATTGACAAATATCAACATATTGATTACCATCTATATATATGAAATTAACTTCTGCTTGTTCAGGATGTTTTGCAGGTTTGTCTTGTAACACCAGAATGGATATGATCAGCCTTTTGCAAGAAAAAAAGAAACTAACCGTTTCTGAAATTGCCAAGCATTTTAAAGTCTCCCAACCGACAGTCTCACATCATCTGAAATTCCTGGAAGAAGTTGGAGTGCTTTCCTCTAAAAAAGAAGGTCGTAAAGTTTTTTATACTTTAGCTCCTGACTGTGATAATAAAGATTGTCATATTTTTGATTAAATGAAATCTATATATTTAGATTATGCTGCCACTACTCCAGTAGACCTGAGTGTTATCAAAAAAATGCAGCCTTTTTTTGATACTATTTTTGGCAACCCGTCCGAGATTCATAAATGGGGCGCAAAAGCGTCAGAAGGCATAAAAAATGCCCGCTCACAGATCTCACAGGCTTTGAACTGTAATCCTACTGAAATAACCTACACCAGCTGTGCTACAGAATCTATTAATTTATCCCACAAAGGTTTGATTGAAGCATTTTCTCACCCTAATCACCCCATTCCCCCAAATCTCCCCCACATCATAACTTCTAGTATTGAACATAAAGCAGTTTTGGAAACTTGTAAACATCTGGAAAAGTTAGGTTGGGCAAAAGTTACGTATTTGCCCGTTGATGAGTATGGCTTGGTTTCTGTTGCAGAAGTTGAAAAAGCTATAACCCCCCAAACCACCCTAATCTCCCTAATGTATGTTAATAATGAAGTAGGAACTATTCAACCAATTGCTGAAATTGGAAAACTACTTAAAACAAAATACCCCAAAATATATTTTCATACTGATGCCACCCAGGCTCTCCCCTACCTTGATTGTGATGTTAAGAAATTAAATGTAGATTTATTATCTTTTACAGGACATAAAATTTATGCTCCCAAAGGAATCGGCGGATTATATATAAAAAGCGGTGTACCGGTAATCAGACAACAGGACGGCGGCTCACAGGAAAATAATTTAAGAGCAGGAACTGAGTCTGTTCCGTTAATTGTAGGGCTGGGACAAGCAGTAGAGCTGGTAATAAAAAACAGAGCAAAAGAATCCTCTCGCCTTAAAGCATTACAAAAAAATTTGATCTCTCAACTTGTAATAGTTCCAGGGATACAGTTAACAGGTCCTAAAACAAATAGAGCCCCTCATATCGCGTCTTTTATAGTTAAGGATGTTGAAGGAGAGGCAATGATGCTGCTTTTATCAGATCTTGGGATTGCAGTTTCTACTGGTTCTGCCTGTAACAGCCAGATTTTAACATCATCTCATGTACTGGAAGCAATGGGAATTAAAGCAGAAGATTCCCATGGATCACTCCGCCTTTCTCTGGGAAAGGATACAACAAAACAAGATATTGAATATGCAATTTCCTGTGTTAAAAAAGTCGTTTTAAATTTAAGAAAAATGTCGCCCGTTTTTGACGAAGAAGAAAACGCCCTGAGCGAAGTCGAAGGGTTACACTAATATGGATTTATCCTACACAAAAGAAGTCTTAAAACATTTAAAGTCTCCTAAAAATATGGGAAAAATTAAAAACCCAAGTGGTGAGGGTATGGTAGGAAACAGAGTTTGTGGAGATATTATGAAAATGTATTTGAAAATTATCAAAAATGAAAAAGGTGAAGAAATTATCTCTGATATAAAATTTCAGACTTTGGGTTGTGGAGCTGCTATTGCTACCTCTTCTGTGTTAACAACTTTGGCAAAAGGAAAAACAGTGGAAGAAGCTTTAAAAATTTCCAAGGATGATATTATCAAGGCTTTAGGAGGTTTACCTGCCATTAAAGTCCATTGTTCAATCCTGGCAGACGAGGCTTTAAAAAAAGCTGTGGAAGATTTTAGGTCTAAAAAATAACAATATGTTTAATCACGAGCCGTCCGGTTACCTTTGTCCTTTTTGTAAATTAGCTCAGGGAGAAGAAGACGAAATTAATAAAAAAGAATATATTGTTTATGAAGATAAAAATACTCTTGCCTATGTTTCCCCTAAATGGTGGATAAATAATCCGGGAAACGTATTAGTCATTTCTAAAAAACATGTTGAAAATATTTATGATACTCCTGATGACCTTTTATGTGATGTTTACCTTACAGTAAAAAAAATATCAATCGCTGTTAAGAAAACTTACAAATGTGATGGAACTTCAACAAGACAACATAATGAACCAGCAGGAGGTCAGGATGTCTGGCACTTTCATGTGCATGTATTTCCCAGATACGAAAATGACGATCTCTATAAAAACCATGATAAAAAAAATGGGTAGATCTTGAAAAAAGAATGGTTTATGTAAAAAGGCTGAAAGACTTCTTCTCTAAATAAAATTACTTTAAAGCAGCGTTGACTGTTGGTTCCATTGTTGAATATGGAATAGCCCCTGGAAAATTGGTGGTATTCAAATAAAACCCTGGTGTTCCCTGAACATTTAATCCTTCTGCCAGTGCCGAATCTTCTTGTAAACGATTATCATATTTACCACTATCCAGACATGATTTCATAACGCTTGGGTCAAAAACTGAGGCAAGAAAGTCAGCCAATTCCCCTGATTTTGTCTTATCATTTTTGACTGTATTATTTAACAAATCATATCCTTTTTCGCTCATAACTAAGTTATGAACCTCCCAAAATTTATTATTCTCAAATGCACAATACATAGCTTTAGTTCCCATTTCACCAGCACCATGACCGTTATAATAAATCCAGGCAAAAGAAGCCTTACCAGATTTTACTAACTTCTCTATCTCTGCAACTGGAGCAACATATGTCCCACCATCTTTAACAAGAGTGAATTTGGATCCCATTTGTTTATTTAAGGCTGAATTTTGACCAGCAGCTGCCTGGCAATAAGGACAACTCGGATCAGATATTTCTATGGCAATTAATTTGCTATTTGAGTCACCAAATTTAATAAACGCTTTATTAAAAGAATTTTTGATTTGAGTTAAACTGAGTGGGGCTTGAGTGGGCTGTGCTTGAGCAGAGGGTGTTGGAGTCACAGTTGCTACACCTTTTACTCCTTTTGTTTCAAGTCTAATAGGAATAACTCCACCAGAAATTAAAATGGCACCAGCAATAACGATTGAACCGATTAGTATAGCGACAGGAGATGTTAAAAAAGATTCTTTTTGATCCATAATTTAGAAGGTGGAGCTAGTGTAACGAAAGTTTAAATTAGTGTCAACCCCAGTCTAGTTATATTGATTCTGGGCAGCTTCTAATCCTTTTTCTATAACCATTTCTGTGGCTTTAACAGCTTCTTTAATCATTGTTTTAACCTTGCTTTTTTCAGAAGGGATAAAATCTTCCACCACAAATCTATTGGCATCAAAATGTTTACCTGCCCTCTCTCCACCAATTGAATGAATATTTCCGATCCCAAGTCTTACCCTAATAAAATCAGGAGACCCCAAATCCTTAATCACAGATTCAACACCGTGATGTCCTGATCCCCCACCCCCAATTCTGATTTTTATTTTTCCTAAAGGTAAATCCAGCTCATCATGAATTAAAATAATATCTGATAAAGGAACTTTAAAATAATCTGCTACTAGTTTTACTCCCATACCAGAATTATTCATGAATGTCTGGGGTTTTACAAAAATAAATTGATCTGTTTTGGCAATATATGACTTGAGTTTTTTATTTTCTTCCCATGATACTTGATACTTAATACCTGATACATATTCATCCACCACCCTAAACCCCAGATTATGTCTGGTGTTTTCATATTTTTCTCCTGGATTTCCTAAACCGATAATTATTTTCATACAACTATAACATCATGAGAACAGAGCCAGCTGATCTTCAGAATTTTCTTCCGTCTCTGTACCGTCCCAAATTTTTATCACTCCATAAGTATTATCATATCCAGGCTTGATTGACAATTTACCCTGTCTGACCCTGTTTACCCCATCAGCTATTTTTTCACCTGAATATTGTTTGATTAAATCAATGGGAGTTTTGGTTAAAATCTTTAATTCGCAGTCCAGATTCATCACCAATTTATCATATTCATTTCTAACCTTTTGAGTACCAACTGATTTTTCGAAAGCTTCGGCAATAATTTTTTCTAAACCCACCAACATTCTAAATCCAGGTCTTTTGGGAAAAGCTTTTGACTTAATAACTCCATCAACCGTTTCTAAATCCAAGTCTTTAACAGATCTGGTAGCTAATTTTTCTACTCTTTCAGAAACACCGATAGTCATTTTTCTATTACATTTTGGACAAATTTCACCGTTTACTTTTACGTCCTCAGGTCCCATTATCACATCACAATTTCTGTGACCTGACCAGTGATACTTTCCTTCCTCGGGAAAAAATTCAATAGTACCCATTATGTTTTGAGTAATCAAATCGTTCCGAAGTTCATCAAACGTCAGACGACCTTTAAAAATCGTTGCTTCCCTTCCAAGGTTTGGTAATGAATGAGCATCAGAAAAAGATAAAATTGCTTTATTATCTAGATCTGCAATTCTCCAATTCATTGTAGGCTCACTAGAAAGACCTGTTTCAATTCCATAAATTGAATCCGAAAACTCACCAAAACATTCCTTAAAAAAATCATAACCAGACTCAGACCCAAAAAGAGAAAACCAAGGTGTCCAAATATGAGCAGGAATAATAATGGCTGTTTTTTCTATGCTAAAAACTATTTCACAAATAGTTTTGGCAGAAAGGCCTGTAATCGGTCTGCCATCTGACGCCAAATTAACTTTCCTATTAATAAGTTCTGCAGATAGCTTGGCAACAGATTCAAATGAAGGCATAAAAATTACCAGATGGATTCTTCTGCATTTTCCTTTATCTGTATAAATACAGGAAATCTCCGTTGTCAGCAAAAACTTAACTCCGTTACTTTCATATAACCCATTCCCTACTTCTTTTAAATTTTGTTTTAGTTCTGCAAACCAAATGGGGTGTAAAAAATCAGAAGTTCCCAAAAGATCTATCCCCTTAAATTTAGCCCACTTGGCCATGTTGGGAATATTTATCTGTGTTGAGCAGGCTCTGGAAAATCTGGAATGAAGATGTAAATCAGCTACATAAGCCATATATTAATTTATAATTGATAATTTAAAATTGATAAAAAAATTCTAAATTATACATTCTACATTTTTCATTTTTTGTATTGTTGTTTATACATTTCTGAAATTTCTTTGACAGTTGTTGCATCCTCAGGTCTTTTATCCTCTTCCCTAAATCTGACAAGTCTTGGGAATCTTAAAGCAAAACCCGGTTCAGAATCAGTTTTTCCTGCTGTGTGAGTTGGAGATTTGGTAATTTCATCTGCCAAAACTTCTATCACAATTTCTGGCTTAATCCAAACTGTAGGTGTAATTAAAGAATCTACCCTGGCTGGTTTATGATCTAAACTAATTTTATCTGATCTTGCATGAATTTCTTTCCACTCAATATCTGTTAACCCTGTCCCAATTTTGGAAACCGTAACAAACATATCTTTTTGTGCGTCATAAACTCCTACTAAAAGTGATCCAGCCCCAAAACCAGACCTTTTTCCTTTTCCAAAAATATATCCTAAAATTACACAATCAATTGTGTCATGTAATTCCCCTGCCGAATGCCTTTTTAGTTTTACCCAGTTGAAATTTCTGGCTCCTGCCTCATAATTTGAATCAGGTTTTTTAACAATTAAACCTTCCAAACCACGGGTTATGGCATCGTCAAACATTTGTTGGATATGTTCTGCAGAATCTGTTACTTCTCCTGGTTCTGGGATGAGTGTTTTATCACCTTTTACTTCTGAAGTTAAAATTTTCATTCTTTCATTCAATGGTAAATCTACCAAGGATTTCCCATTAAGATACATAATGTCAAAAACAAAAGCCTTCAGTGGGAGCGATTTGCTCATCTCCTCGATATTGTATTTTCTGCGTCTTTTGGTAGTTTCCTGAAATGGTAAGAATTCTTCAGAATCAGGGTTATATGCCAGGGCTTCTGAATCTAAAATAATATTTTTTGCTTTAACTTGTTTTAAAACTCCTTCAATAATTTCTGGCATCATTAAAGTTGTTTCTTCTAGGTTTCTGGAAAATAATCTGACTTTATCTCCATCTTTATGAATCTGAACCCTGAAACCGTCATATTTATATTGAATATGTGCTCTGCCCCCCATTTTTTCCAGAATTGTTTTGGCGTCAGGCAATCTTTCTGTGAGCTCCGAACGTAATGGTCTGCCAACTTCCACATCCAGTTTTTGAATACCTTCTAAACCCTTTTCCCATAAAGTTTGCCCAATAATTCCTAAATCAGATGTTTTATTGTAAGCAACTTCTAACTCTTTCCTTTGATTTCTGTGTCCTAATTTGCTTTCTGCAAAAGCATCCAAAATTGTTGGATCCCCTACCCCTAATCTTGAAGACCCCATGGGAATTCTGACTAAATGTTTGGCAGAAATAGGATCCATATTTTGCAGCAAATCAGCTAAAAGATTAACTCTTTTTTCTACAGTCCCTGCGCCATTAGTCTTTGCAATTTCCAGTAATGTGTTAAAAACATCAGAAACTGAGGCGTGTGATCCTTCGGCTCGTTTCACTCGCTCAGGATGACTCGCTAAAACGCTCGTCACTTTCCCTAAATCCCCCATCTCACTATATTTTTTCAGTACTTCTTCCCGGCTGACCCCATATGCTTTAGCAATTGCTTCTGCTACCAATTTTTCACTCATCCCAATTTCTATTGCTTCATAAAAAGGAGCTACCCTACCCTGAATTAGATAAACTACCTGGGCTATATCAGAAGTTTCTACTTCTGAAAAAAGTTTGGATAAAGTATTTATTAAAATTAATCTGGAAGAAGTTTCTTCTAATTGTTCTAAATAGCTTGCGAACGTACTAAATACCATCACAAAGATTGTAATCAATCCTTTTCTTAATGTAAAATGGGTAAAATGGATCAACAAGTAGAAATAGAAAAACCGCAATTACAAGTTGATTTAGAAACCTATTTATCAAAAATTCCTGAAGCAGATAAAAACCATCTAAGAAGTCTGGCAGATAATTTTCAAAAAGTAATGAAAAAACAAGGCAGATCTGGTTCTCTAGTAATAGTTGGCGGATCAATTACTAAACCATGGCCTAGAAAAGATATTGATATCCTTTTACTTCGTAACCGATCTCCTCAAGATGTTCCCAGAGGAGATCGTACAATATACAAATATACATTAGCTGAATATGAAGAACTTAAAAATATTATTGAAAAGATTGCCGCTAATACAGATTTAAAAATAGATAATGAGCATAGCGTAGAACCACTAATTGATGAGGAATTTGGCAGTGAAACTATTTTGCGTCACGATGGCAATATTGTTATAAAAAGTGATGCCGACAAAGGGATTCCACTTGAATTCGTCAGCATGTCAAAACGTGGGAGCTATCGTGATGGTCTTATTCAAGGAGGCAAACCTTTTGTAGTTTTAGCTGAAAATCTTTAAACATTTTTCCCAACCCCGAAGGATACAATTGCAATAAATTAGTTCTTCAATAAAAGAATCTATTGAAAAATATCTTCTATCGTAGTAATAATTAAAATAGTGAACGAAGCTGAACAGTCGCGCAACAAACTACATATTATTGATCTCACCAAAGTACCGGTGGAAGAAGTGTGTGATCTTCATGATCAAACTTTGGAACAAACACTCCAGCAAACAGGCACAACAATTAAAATCGGAGTTCAACAAGTAAAACGAAGATTTTTGAGCGGAGCTTCTGCTGATGAAATCACAGGATTACTTAACAGAGTACTTGAAACAGTTGAACATAATAACAGACTAATCCTGAACTTAAGAGATGTTATCATTCACCCTGAATCAGCCCCAATTAACCCACAATGGAGAAATGACCCCTCAGCTACTGAAGCACTTAATCACCGGGATGTTTATTGGTTGGGAGAAATCCCCAATGAAATTCAACCCGAAGATTGCTAACCTATTTCAAGACATACATGGCATTTTTAGTGCCACCTGTTTTTTTGACTAAACCTTTTTGTTTTAAGAATTTAATTTCCCTTAAAACCGTGTCATCTGAATAATCAGGAAAAATCTTTCTGAAATCTTTGTTCTGCATCTCCTTATGTCTGTGCAAAAATTCCATAATAATCATTTGTCTTTCATTCAAAGTTACCTGCTCCCCTAGCTGATCCTTAATTCTGGCATCTGCTGAAATTCTTTTAACTCTTTCTTTAATCCTGTTTAATTCTATTGCTACACCTTCCACAAAATAATCCAACCAAGGAGTCAAATCCCTTTCATGAGTGTCTAATACCAATTGATTAGAAACTGCCTGCAGGGTTAAATAATAATCCATCGGGTTTTCATCAAAATATTCTTCAAAAGAAAAAAATTTCCTGATGTCATAGTTATCCAAAAACATAACCAATGTAGCAACTGCCCTGGCAGTCCGTCCGTTTCCGTCAGCAAAAGGATGGATTCTAGCTAACTCATAATGAATAATGCCTGCTTTTATCACAGGATGAATATCTTTTACTTCCTCTGAGTTGATCCAGTTTATTAAATCCTCCAAAAGATACGGTACTTCTGCAGCAGGAGGAGGGGTATAAGAAACCTGCCCTGTTTGAGTGTTTTTAATTACTACTTGTTTAGTTCTGAGTGCCCCGCTTTTTTCCTCAGGTAAAATTTTATCTGTTGTTAATTTATGAATTTGTAAAATAGTGTCCAAAGTAACGATATACCCCACCCCTTCAGGAGCAGCAATTTGAGTCGAAACTTCGTCAATAAATCTTAGAACATTTCTATAATTTAAAATTTCCTGAATATCCCTATCGCGTCCTACTACATCTTCTCCAGCTAAAACCTCTTTTGCTTCTTCCAGAGTTAATTGATTTCCCTCCAAATGAGTTCCATGATGAACAGTTCTCTCGATTGCTTCTTTCCTGAATTTTGCTTCCCAGGCTGGGATTAAAGGAGAACTTAAAATTACTTCACGCGAAGCATCAACTATACCGATATTTCTTAGAATTTTATTAGAGATTGTGTATTTGGGGACAAACATGAAATCAATTATTGCACATTTCCCGCAAAAAAAGAAGAAGTTAGGCAAGCAGCATTTCTAAAAGTGCCATCCTAACAAATAAACCATTCTGAGCTTGTTTAAAGGGAATCACCCTTTTATCTACATCCACCTCCGGAGGCAACTCATCATTTCTGGGTAACGGATGCATCACGATACTGCTTTGAGGAAGATTTTCTAACATTGCCAAATCCATACGGTAATCTTTTTTATATGGGGTGTAGTCTTCACTCCCAGCCAATCTTTCATCCTGAACTCTGGTCATATAAACCACATCAGCGATCTTAGTTGCATCTTTTAAGGTTTTATTTTCAAAAAAAGGAACTGAGTGTTTAAAAAGATAATCTTTAATCCCTTGTTGTACTCCAAAACCGGGAGGAGACACAAAGTCTATACTGACACCTTCAAACTTTGCTAACAAATACGATAATGAGTTTATTGTCCGTCCATGAGCTAAGTCACCAACCATGGCAACCCGCAGTCCATTAAGTTCACCTTTAAAATGTTCATGAATTGTATAGACATCCAAAAGAGCCTGAGTGGGGTGTTGCCCTTTTCCATCTCCTGCGTTCAATACAGGAATATTTACGACACTCGCAGCACGGGACGCTGCCCCATCTTCTTTATGACGCAAAACAATTGCATCATGGTAGTATCCTTCAATAATCCTGGCAGTATCCTCCAGTGTTTCTCCCTTTATAGCAGAAGAAAATTCCGCTGCATTTTCTGTACTTAAGGCAGTTCCACCAAGCAACGTTGTTGCTGTTTCAAAAGAAATCCTGGTTCTGGTAGAGGGTTCATAAAAAAGATGACAGACAATTTTGTTTTTTAAAGAATGTCTGTCTTTTCTAACTGCTGCGTCCTTCATATCGTTGGATAAGGGGAAAAGATCCAACTCCAGGAAGCTGCGGTCAAATTGTTGTGCTTCAAGAATGTCTCTTAATTTTTCTACCATAAAAAAGTCTTCTTCTATTTATAAAGCACCCCACAAAGATGTCAATATGCTAAAATTATAAATATGGTTAAGCAAACTAAGGCAGTAACTAAAGCAAAAGCTAAAGTAAAAAGAAAAGAAAAGAAAATAGAAGAAAAAAGATTCCACGAAGAGCTGATAGCTCAGCTATTGACTCTGGCAACGAGTGGTTTTGGGTTAGTGGCAGCACTGGCCTGGAATCAAGCTATTCAGGCTTTTGTGACCCAATATATTACCCCCCGTATTCCTGGCTCAGGACTTATTTCTCAATTAATTTATGCAATTTTGATAACCAGCTTGGCAGTTTTTATTACCTATCAACTTTCTAAAATTTCTAATCACCTGGAATCTAAAAAGTAATCGAACCTTTTTCAACATTAATTTTTTGTACTTTTTTCATAAAACCGGCTGGGATTTGTTCGTTTTCCACTGCTGAAATAATAGTTTGCTGACCAGAAACTGCAGAAATTATATATTCACGATGATTAGTATCAAGTTCTGAAAAAACATCATCCAGCAAAAGTATCGGACAAGTATTTTTAAATTGTTTGATAAACTGCAGCTCTGCCAACTTTAAATCCAAGACAGCAGTTCTTTGCTCTCCCCTAGAACCGAAATGAGCCATATTTTTGCCCTTATTGTGAAAAACAAAGTCGTCTCTGTGCGGACCAATTAAAGTATTTGCTGCCGCAATTTCCCTGCCCAAATATTCCTGAAGCCTTTCTGCAGTTAAAACACTTTCTAAATAATCAAATCTAAATTGAGATTCATTTTTTAAATCATTTAAACTTTGAAAAAAGAGTCTCCTTTTTTCAGAAACCACAATTCCGAAATCAACTACCTGTTTACTCCAAAAAGTTAGTTCATCAGTCCTGGCAAGTCCTTCTTTTATTCTTTTCAAAATTCTATTCCGGGAAACAACAGCCTCGTGATAATGCGTCAAAGAATTTTTATAAAGTTTATCAATTTGAGCTAAGCAAAGGTCAATATGCCAACGGCGAAGGGCTGGTGGACCTGTCACTAAATTTATATCTTCCGGTGAAAAATGAACCACTACTAAATTACCAATATAATCAACAGAACGTCTGGGCACCCCATTTACCCTTACCCTTTTTTCCAACCCATTCCCTTCTTCTCTCAGTTGCATCCCAATTTCTAACTTTGTAGAATCTTCAACGGGTGGCACGAGTCGGGTCGCCCCATGATGGGGCCCCGCACTTGCTAGCGTAGTGGGTAAATCATGGGGCTGACGAGTGACAGGACCCGTTTCTAAAACTTCTCCTTCCACAAAACACCCTACCTCCCCATCTTTAATTAGCTGAATATCTTTTTCTGCTCTGGGAGATTTAGTGGTGGCTAAAAAATAAATTGCTTCTAAGAAATTTGATTTTCCCTGGGCATTTTCTCCAATAAGAAGAGTCGTTTGATTAAAAACAATTTCCAGTTTGGAATAATTTCGAAAAGATGTAAGTTTGAGGTTCTTTAAAAACATGTTCTCAGAGGATAATGCAGTATCTAAAAAGAATCAAGTTATTAACTTCTCTTTTCCCAATGACCAAGTCCTAAAAATTCCCGGCAATGATCTGGTAAATGCCATTCTTCAAAAAACCAACTTGGACGCATTGCTACCAAACCAATCACTAATGTTATTATTCCAACCACTACCATAATTGGTGAAGCGCCAAAAAGATCTGCAAAACCCCCAGCCAAAACAACTGGAACAGCAGAAAAAGCTGTCATTAAAACTGCCAGCATAGCGAAAACCTTTCCTCTATTTTTTTCTGTTGTTTTTTCCTGCAGGGATGTTTGAGTCGGAATAATAATAGAAACAGCACTAAGTCCTGCCAAAAAGGCCAAGATAGAAAAGTAAAAAGAAAGAGACGGTGCCCTTAAAAAATATCTTGGGCGGGTAATATAAGAAGGCAGATCTGTTGACTGCAACATATCTGCAATGGCTGGAATTACTCCCATCAGAAAAAAGATAATACCGCTGGCAACTATGGCTGGAATTACCAAAGTTCTTCTTGGTTTACCTGCAAAAAGTCTGCCTACCACAATTGCTCCAATTACCATTCCTAAACCAAGTGGCAACATCACAAAATAAGAAGCATCTGTTGCATGAATTTTTAATACTCTTTCCAAATATGAAGGCATCAGCACAGCCAACACTCCAATAATTCCCTGAACTCCTGCAAGTAATGCTATGGAAACTGTAATATCAAATCTGCTTCTTATAAATCTATAAGTGGTTGAAACTTCTTCCCCTGTTAAATCCAGTAATTTATTTAAATATTCTAAAGAAAAAGATTTTTTAATTTTTCTTCTGTTTTCAGTTCTAATCACTGGTAAATTACGGGATAAAATAAAAGCCAAGCCCAATGATCCTGCACCAAATAAAAATGCTGCATTAATTCCCAAGTGAGTTAAAATTGGTCCAGCTAAAGATGATCCTGCCATAAATGAAGCATAAAGTGTTAAGGAAAATAAGGAATTTGCTATAAATAATTGTTTTTTAGAAACTAGAATTGGAATAGAAGAACTTTCTGAGGGCATAAAAAATTGAGCTAATGAATTTATAAAAAAAGTATTTAATAAAATCAAAGGAAAATAACCCCTGATTGGAATAAATAACAAAAATGATAAAGCTAATAATAAATCAACAGTTAAAATAATTTTTCTTTTATCAGCCAGATCCACAAATACTCCAGCAAAAATACCAAAAATAACCACTGGTAAATAAACACAAAGTAAAAGCATGGAAACTGCTAAGTTTGAATCTGTAAGTTTGTAGACCCAAATAAGTAAGGCAAAGTTTAAAGTATTGTAGGCAAGCTGGATTAATATCTGATTAATCCATAAATATCTAAAACCCCGGTTACTTATAACCGAGGCAAATGTTGGTTTACTAGACATAAGTTTTCACAGACCAGGAAATATTATACCAAATGCTCCCAAAGTAAATGGGGTGAATGTAACAACCAATGATGATCCATACCTTTTAACACTTCTAGTTTGGAATAAGGAATAAGTTTATGCATTCTTTTTCCCTGCCATACCGGTACTAACAAATCCTTTTCTCCCCAAATAAGCACAGTAGGAACCTTTATTAGCCGACACTTATCTTCTAAATCTATATACTGAGAAATTTTGGTTAATTGCAGATGAATCAGTGGCGATTGCATTAATTTGAGTAAATCCACGCTTCTTTCCCAAAAAGCCCGTTTTTCATTCAGAAAAATATCTTTTACTAGGTGCCCAATTGCTTTTACAGGTGACTCTCTACCATTAATGCCCTCTGAATCAACTAAAAATAAATGCTCTATTTTTTCTGGATACTGAACAGTAAAGTGGATTGCTAATGCTCCTCCTAAAGAATGTCCAAGAAGATATACTTTTGATAAATTATTCGCTTTTAAGAAATTTAAAATGCGTTCACTTGCTTTATTCAGATCTATTTCAGGCATCAGTTGTGCTGGTGTTAACAACCAAATTTTCCAACCTTCAGGCACATTTTTATGCAATTTCCAGTATGAATTTTTATTTGAACCAAGACCACCAAT
The DNA here is from genome assembly GCA_041659805.1 of Microgenomates group bacterium. Taxonomy (GTDB): domain Bacteria; phylum Patescibacteriota; class Microgenomatia; order Daviesbacterales; family UBA10151; genus STC-54. Next base: position 148,446 of record JBAZXP010000001.1, read on the forward strand.
CACAACTAGATTATTCATAATGAATTATTTTTGGCAGGAAGGGCAGAAGTATGTTCCACGACCAATCTGTTGGATTTTTTGAACAGTCCCAGGACAACTATTACATTTTTTTCCTTCTTTTCCATAAACATTGGCATAATCTAGAAAATATCCTTTTTTACCATCAACATCTACAAAATGAGCTCTGGTTGAGCCTCCTTTTTCTATAGAAACTTTTAAGGATTTTTGGATTCCTTTAACCAGATTTTTAAAATCATTATCAGATAATGTTGAAACTTTTCTTCTGGGATCAATTCGGGCACCAAATAAGCTTTCTGAGGAATAAATATTTCCTATTCCTGAAACAACTGATTGATCCATTAAAGCAACCTTAATAGGTTGAGATTTATGATGTAAGAGATTAGATTTAAGAATTTGCCAGGTAAATTCTTTCTCCAAAGGTTCAGGGCCTAGTTTTCCCAACACATTTTCAATTTTTAATTTTGAATTATCAATTAGCTTCACCCACCCAAATTTTCTTTGATCATTAAAAAATAATTTAGAACCACTCGAAAATTCAAAAATAACTCTGGTGGATTTATTGGGTAAATCACCTTTCATATCAGGAGTAGGATGACCACCAATTATTCTGTCTTTCTCAGTCTTATCCACATAAATTAATTGTCCTGTCATTTTCAGATGAAATAAAAGCGTTCCATTTGATTCCAGATCTACACCAAGCATTTTTGCTCTTCTCCAAATTTCCTCCACTTTCGCTCCTTCAGCTTTTTTTTCTTCCCCAATAAATGTTTTAGAATTTAAGACTTGGATCCTTGTAACTTTTAAGCCGACTATTTTTCTTTGAAGACCTAATTTAATTGTTTCTACTTCTGGAAGCTCTGGCATAGAAGTATTTTACTATAAATTAATAATTGTTTTATTTACTGTGGTATTAATTTTCTAACAACACGTTGAACGTGCCGAACAAAAGGAGCCACAACTCTTTCTAATCTAATTGGTGCTGGAAAAATATCTTCTACAAGTCGGGTAAATTCAGATTCTGTAAGTGATCCTACATCTACAGATTTATGATTATTATAAGCAGCTCGAGCCTTCTGTACTTCTTCTAGTCTAACATCAGCTCTTTGAGCTATCTCCATACCCATTACTTTAAATATGGCAAAATATTTTTACCCAGTCAACCCTGTAGTTTTTTTCTATCAGTTGCGAAATTTTTTTCTTAAATTCTTCTTTAGAAAACTTTTCTGCCTGTGTAACACAATTCTCACTCTCATATTTTTCAGGTTTAAATTCCTTTAATACCTCCATTAAAGATTCTGTCGTAGCTTTTTCAAAGAATTCTCCTGTCGCTCGTCCTGAGCTTGTCGAAGGATTACCCTCCACTACAGTTTCTAAAAATCCTCCAGCTCTTAAAGCTATAACTGGTGTTCCAGCTGCCATACTCTCTACTGGCACAATGCCAAAATCTTCATCTTCTGACGCCACAATTGTAGCTTTTGCCCCTGCTAAAATTTCTGGGATATCTTCATCTTTAATAAGCCCTAAAAATTCCACATTTTTTCCAGCCAGTTTTTTAAGTCTTTCTAACTCTGGCCCAGATCCTACAACTTTTAAAGGTAAATCTAACTTAGTGCAAGCCTCCACAATTATCTCTGTCCCCTTTCCTCTTACTAATCTACCCAGTGATAAATAATATTCTCTCTCTTTCTTAAATCTTAAATCTATATTCTTAAATCTCTTTACATCTATCGGTGGATAAATTACTTCTGAGTCTCTTCTATAAAACTTTTTGATTCTGGCTGCTATATTTTTGGAATTAGCAATTAGCACATCTGGCCTTTGGGCAATTTCAAAATCCATCAGTCTTAAGAAATGATTGGCTATTTCACCTGCAATTCTGGTCCACCAATGCTTTTTATAATTATAAGAAGTGGCATAACCATAAAGGTATCTGGGAGGTGTATGAATATAATTAATATGTAGTGCTTCAGGTGAAGTGATCACAGTATTGGCAAAATAAGATGAAGAAGAAGAAATTACCAAATCATATTCTGTTAAATCAAAACTCTCAAAAGCAGCAGGAGCCAAAACCCTTAAAGGAGAAATTAATTTGTTAGCAAAAGGCAAGTTTTGCATCCAAGAAGTTTTAATATTCCAATTCTTAATCCTTTGGGCATGGGGTCCTAACCCATTTAAATTTAAATAGCTAGTATAAATGGGAGCTTCAGGAAACATTTCATGCAATGCTTCCAAAACTCTTTCTGCCCCACCATATTCCCTTAAATAATCATGCACAAGTGCAACTTTTAAATTTTTATCCATAAAAATTTATCCTGAGCAAAGTCGAAGAACATTCGTTAATTTTACCAGAATTTGATTATAAAAGGTGTTATACCCTTTTAGGGTTCAAGCTACTTAACGAGAATTGTATTTTCGAGTTAAGTTAGCTTACAATAATTTTTAATGGTTTATCTTAAAAAACTGATTTTTGCAATTCCATTTCTTTTAAGTATTGTTGTTTTTTATATCCAGGCAGAACCGATCGTCAAAGATCCTACACTTTTATTTTCTTTTGATTTTAATCTTCTTCTTCAATTAATATATTTTGCTGTTTCTATTACTGCCACTTCATATTTTTTTATTACTTTTGCCTCTCTTACCTCAGACTGGAAAATAGTTGCTCCTATTTCCTTTATAGGATCCTCTCTAGTTTTACTTTTTATTCAACCTCCAGAAGCTTATTATTTGGGAATTGGACTATTTTTAACATTTTGTGCTATCTTTGCTCAACTTTTGAATAAATTAACTAAGGATCCCACCAGCTTTCATACTTCTGATCACATCAACAAACCTGCAAAACAACTTGTTACTATCATTGTACTTATCACCTCTGTAATTGTTTATCTATCTGTTACTACCTCAAGTCAGCAAATGGTTTCAAAAATGATTGATTCAGTGGTAAATCTTTCAACAGATTTTGTTAAAAATCAACAGCTAACTCCCCAATCTGAAGACAATACTCAAACCTCTCTTCCATCCCTTTCATCAGATCAAATTGCTTTATTAAAACAAAATCCTGATCTTCTTAAACAATACGGTTTGGATCCTTCCATTTTAAATCAACTTGATACGACAAATAAAAAAACTCCTGTAACTGCTCAAAGCATAGCTGCTGAAGCAGCAAAACCAATGATTACTCAACAGATAACAGATATGATCCAGCCTTGCTTACCTTTTATGCCCTTTATAATTGCTTTTATTTTCTATTTAAACTTTCAATTCTTTACCTCAATTACAACCCTTGTTCTCTCACCCCTAATTTACCTGCTTTTTTATATCCTAGAAAAAATAGGATTCATTAAATTTGAAATAACTACCAGACAAGTTAAAAAATTGGTAGTTTAAAGCAGTGTTTTACCCCATTGTCGCTATTTTTATTCTTTCAATAAATGAAGATGCTTTAGAAAATCTTTCATTATGAGCTTTCCACGCAGCTTTTTGTGAGTTTGGGTCTCCATTTTCCATGGCACATCGCAATACTGCCTCACAACCTTCTAACTGTTCTGGGATAAACTTATGTTTGAACCGATCTCTGACTTTTCCAATATGATCCAAATTTAACAGGGTAAAACATTGTTTAGATTTTCCTCGCTTCATTTCTACTGTTACCCGGTATGAGGAATCAGGCCACACAGAATCAGCCCGACTTACAGGTATAAAACCCGCCATTAAGGTTGCTTTAACACCTTCACCCACTATGGGAATGGGTAGAGTAAGAATTAATGCTTCGGTTAAAGGATGTTTCTTCGGCGCCAAACGATCCATGTTTAGAAGACGGCTATCAATACCAAATTTGTGAATTATGTCTGACACCAGATTATCAATTCGTCTTTCTTCTGGGGAGGGAAATTCAATAGGAACAGTTGATTGATTAATTGGCTGAATGCTCGCTTGTTCATTTAAAAAGGCACATGCTTTATTTATATCCTCTGTCATAGCGATAATTTAAACTATAGTTTTTATGCTGTCAATACTAGAGGCTGCATTTCACCCCAATTTGAACCTGTTTTTAAATCAACCACCACAGGCACAGATAATTTCAGTGCATTTTCCATTTTTTCTTTAACCATTAAAGCTATTTTTTTCACGCTAACATTATCACATTCGAACAAAAGCTCATCATGAATCTGTAAAATAAGTCGACAGCTTTCAGTATCGGCCTTCGGCCTGTCAGCTTTCAGACTGTCTGACGACTGACGACTGACGACTGACAGCTCTTTATCTATCTCCACCATTGCCTTTTTGATCATATCTGCAGCTGTCCCCTGTACAGGGTGATTGATGGCGGCTCTTTCGCCAAAAGATCTCATCATGTGGTTTTGGGCTTGAAGCTCTGGAAAGTACCTTTTTCTGCCACTTACGGTCTCCACATAGCCTTTATCTCTGGCTTCTTCCAGAGTTTTATTCATCCAAACCTTAATTTTAGGAAACTGTTCAAAATACTCATCAATATATGATTTGGCTGTTACATAATCAATTTTTAATTGTTGAGCCAAGGCATGAGCACCCTGACCATAAAGTGTGGCAAAATTCATGGTTTTACCCACAGCTCTTTGTTCTTTTGTCACATTATCAATAGGAGCCTTAAATATTTTGGCAGCAGTAGCAGCATGGATATCTTCTCCGCTTTTAAAGGCAGCTATTAAGGCTGGATCTTCAGATAAATGAGCCATAATCCTAAGTTCAATCTGTGAGTAATCTGCAGCTAATAAAATTTTACCTTTGGGAGCAATAAAAGCTTTCCTGATTTCACCACCCTGCTGCCCTCTGACCGGAATGTTTTGTAAATTAGGATCAGATGAAGAAAGCCTACCAGTAGCAGCACCTTCAACATGAAAGGTCGAATGAATTCTGCAGTTCTCATCAGCATATTTTGGTAATGCATCTACATAAGTTGAGACCAATTTATATAGAGTTCTATATTCTAATAGCAATGGAATTATAGGATTAACCTCATAAAGTTCTCTGAGAGTTCCTTCATCAGTTGAATACCCTGTTTTAGTCTTTTTACCAGCAGGTAGTTTTAATTCTTCAAAAAGCACTACTTGTAACTGCTTTGGACTGTTAATATTAATCTGATGTCCTACTTTTGAGTATATATCTTGTTCAAGATCAGTTAATTTGCTTTTTAAAAGCCTGCCAAACTTACTTAAAAAATCAAGATCTACCAAAACTCCAGCTGCTGACATTTTCTTTAAAACTTTATCTACTTGCGTGTCCAAATCTGTGGTTGCCTTATTCTGATTTTTTACACTATCGGTCTTGTCATTGTCATCCTGAGCGATTAGCGAAGGATCTAATTTAGTTATACCCTTCACTTTGTTCAGGGTGACAGGTGGAACGTTCAGAATGACAGTTTCTATTCCTGGTATTCTCTTAATCAAACTTTTAAATCCCAACTCCTCAAAAACTCCTTTGGCAACTTCTTTATCAAACTGATGTATTTTACTCTGCTCTAAATCTAATTTTATAGGAACTTCAGTTTCTATGGTTGCCAGTTTCTTGCTCATAAAACCAGAATCTTTACCTGCTTCCAGTAATTTTTTGGTTCTTTCAGGTAATTTATCCAGGTTTTTGAAAATTTCTTCCAAAGTTGCATATTCCTGAATTAATTTTGTGGCTGTGACTTCCCCTATTCCTGGGACCCCTGGGATATTATCTGAACTGTCACCAGCCAAACTTTTGTAATCAATCATATTTATAGGTTTAAAGCCATATTTTATGGCAAACTCTTCTTCACCATATAACCCAACATCACTTAAAGTCTTTTTTGGCATTAAAACTTTTACCTTGCTTGAAATTAGCTGCATTAAATCCCTGTCTCCGGTTAAAATTATTGTTTCTATATCCTTGCTTGATGCCTGTTTGGCTAAAGCCCCAATTAGATCGTCAGCTTCAAAGCCAGGTAAACCAAACTGAGGAATATCCATGGATTTTAAAACTCTATCCACAATATTGTATTGAGCAAGTAAAGCATCATCTGTTTTTACCCGGGTGGCTTTATATCCTTCAAATTGAACGTGTCTGAATGTGGGAGCTTTCTTATCCCAGGTTACAGCAACAAAGTCTGGTTTAAGATCACTAAGGGCCTTCAAAAGCATGGATGTTAAACCATATACAGCATTAACTAGTTCTCCTTGAGGAGAGGTTAAAGGAGGTGTGGCATGATAGGCACGATGCAATAAAGCATTACCATCAACAAGTACAAACCTTTTTGTCATGAGTGCATTTTAACAGAAAACATGGTCCCTTACATGTCTGAAGAAATTTTGAAGCCTATACTAATAAGTCCTAGCGTTGTAAGTGAGGTACCAACTATAAGACCCGGCCAGCCTAATTCATGATTAGATACAATACCCAGCCCTATAAAACTCACGGCAAGACTGCCTAAGTAAAAATTAGAGGCAATTTCCCCTATTTTACGCACTAATCTAATGGGTCTTTTAGGAGATTGTAAATTAATCTCTGATTTTTTTCTTTCTTCTTTTAAAAAACTGTTAATTTCACCAAGCAATTCTTTTTGTGAAATTACTTTTTCAGTATCTCTGTCTTTCATAATGCATAATATACTATACTATGAGACATTTCTCAAGAGCAAATTAACCCTTTAACTCACTTTGATGAACAATAGTGGCATAGTAACCATTTTTAGCCAAAAGTTGTTTATGGGTACCGCGTTCGATTAATTTCCCTTTATCCATCACCAATATTTGATCAGCATGTTGAACTGTTGAAAGTCTATGAGCAATGACAATTTTAGTTAAAGCACGTTCTTTGGAAATATCCCTTAAGGCTTCCTGAATTTGTGCCTCAGATACTGTATCTAAATGTGAAGTTGGCTCATCCATGACTAATATTTTAGGCTCAGCAAACAAGGCCCTGGCAATTGCCAGACGTTGTCTTTGTCCACCGGAAAGCTTAACTCCTCTTTCCCCTATTTCTGTTTGATATTTATCATCCAACTCATCAATAAATTCATCACAGTGGGATAATTTTGCTGCTCTTATTACTCTGTTCTTAACTGCAGCCCAGGTTTGTTTACCGGCAGAGTATGAAATAACTTCCCAAATTTTACGACTGGGAACAGGTGAATCCTGAAACACCACTGCTGTTTCTCTTCTAAATATATCAAGATCAATTTCTTTTAGATCATACTTGCCATCAATAACAATCGAACCTTTGGTTGGATCATAATAACGGCTGATTAATTTGGCAATCGTGGATTTTCCAGAGCCTGATTTACCCACAAAAGCAGTAAATGAACCAGCTGGGATCGTAAAACTGACATTTTTCAAAACCCTTCTTTTGTTATATGCAAAAGTAAGGTGCTTAAAAGAAATCTGCCCCCTAATTTCTTTTGGCTTTATTGCATTTGGCTGATTTTTAACTGTTGCTTCCTTTTGCATTAAAATAGTCAACCTGTCCACAGGCTCAGAGGCGTCCACTATCCTTTCGTAAATTCTACCTAAACGATAAACATTGGAATAAGCCCTTTCAATCAGGTTGATCAAAAAGACTAAGCTTCCGACAGTTAATAATCCATTTTGAATCTGGAAAATACCCATAATAAGTAAGCCAAGATAAAATATTTCTATTAATACACTTCTTCCAAAACCCAGTACCATATGCGTTCTAAACTCCCGCGAAGACAAACTTCTGATTAAATCCCAGATTCCTTTAAATGATTTTTCTTCCCTTTGCTCCTGAGCAAAAGCTTTGACCACGGTAATGTTTGACAAAATATCCCCTACCTCACCAGAGGAAGTCTCATATGCATCATGTCTTTTGCTTCGCAGTTTTTGAGTTGACTGATATGTTTTAAAAGTAATAAATACAAAAGGAACAATTGACACCACAAAAACCAGACCAGCTGTTATACTAATAAAGAAAATAGTAATTGAAGTAAAAATTATTTGTAAAACAACAGGCATAAACTCCCAAGAAAATGATTCCAGAAGCTGGACTAGTTTTTCTTTGCCTTTATTAACCAGATTAATTTTTGCACCTGTATTTTCCTTCTCATGGTAATCAATAGAAAGTTCCAGCATTTTAGAAAATGATGCAGTAGAAATAAACTTTTCAGTATTCCAAAGCATCACCACAATCAAAATATCAATAAAATAATCTAAAAACAGACCGATTATTCTGATCCCAACTAAACCACCAATCACATAAAATGCTGCTTCCCACGTTAATTTTCCCTCTGATTTGATCAGAAGGTCTAAAATTTTACCAAAAATATAAGGCACAGCGATTTTGATTAACTCAAAAACTGCAGTGAGTACTCCTATTTGGTATATCGCCTTATGAAATGGAGCTAAAAGCTTCCATACTTTGGTTATGAAATTCATATTTTTTCTATTCTTTTTCATATTATCCTTTTTACCCATTAAAAAACCAGCTTTTCAGCTGGTTTTTGTGTCTTTTTAATATTTGAGATTTGTTTTATATCTTAAATTTACCAAACACAAAAACCTCCCAATTTCTTGGATTGCTTTGAACTGAAATTTTTAAATTGGGTACATGCTTTGTCATAGCTTTTATCCGCCACCCGACAGATTTATTCATTTTATGGCTAAAAGGAATTTTTGTCAACTAATAACTATAGGACTGAAACTACGCAGAGATTTTTTTGCCTACAATTTTCTCAAATTCATCAGTATCAAGTGTTTCTTTTTCGAGTAATGCTGCTGCAACTTTATCTAACTTTGATTTTTCTTTTTTCAAAATGGCTTGGGCCACCTTATATGCGTCATCGATAAATTTCTTTATTTCAGAATCAACCTTGGTCTGCATGGTTTCTGAAATCCCACTACCCTCTTCCGGCACTCCCTGCCACAAACCAAATACAGATCGGGGCTTAATATTAATCGGTCCTAAATCTGACATCCCATATTCTGTGACCATATCGCGGGCAATTCCTGTCGACATTTCCAAGTCTGATGAAGCACCGGTGGAAATATCCTTAAAAATTATTTCCTCAGCAGCCCTACCTCCTAAGGCTGTAGCAATTTGCTCCAAAAGCCTTGATTTCCTTTCATTAGACCGGTCTTCTGTCGGCGGGAACATGGTAAATCCCCCAGCCATACCCCGGGCAATGATAGAAATTCTGTGAACAGGATCAACCTGAGACAAATTGTGGCCAACTATGGCATGACCTGCTTCATGGTAGGCAGCCAATTTCCGATCATCTTCTGACTGCATTCTTTTCCTTTGTGGTCCCATTTTTACCTTGGTAGCTGCTTCTTCTAAATCTATAGTGTCGATTGATTTTTTAGCGTCACGGGCAGCTAAAATTGCCGCTTCATTCAACATATTGGCTAAATCCGCGCCGCTAAATCCCACTGTTCTTCTGGCCAAACGCTCTATATCAACATCCGAGGTAAATGGTTTACCTTTCATATGGATTTCAATAATAGCTTTTCTACCTACTAAATCAGGCATATTTAAAACTACCCGGCGGTCAAATCTGCCGGGACGTACAAGCGCCGGATCCAGCAAATCTGGTCTGTTTGTTGAGCCGATCACAATTACATGATCATTGGGGGTAAAACCATCCATTTCCACCAAGATTTGATTTAAAGTTTGTTCTCTTTCATCATGTCCGCCGGAAATTCCATATCCTCTGGCTCTTCCTATTGATTCAATTTCATCGATAAAAATAATGGCAGGAGACGCTTGTTTGGCTTGTGCAAACATATCACGAACTCTGGCTGCCCCAACTCCTACTAACATTTCCATAAATTCTGATCCCGCAATGGAGAAAAAAGGAACTCCTGCTTCTCCTGCCAGAGCTTTAGCCATTAAAGTTTTACCTGTTCCCGGAGGACCTACCAGCAAGACTCCTTTGGGAATTCTGGCTCCAATGTCCTTATATTTTTGCGGGCTTTTTAGAAAATCCACCACTTCTTCTAATTCTTTTTTGGCTTCATCTACTCCGGCTACATCAGTAAATTTCACCCGGGGGGCATCTTTGGAAAAAACTTTAGCTCTACTCTGTCCAAAAGAAAAAATACCCTGACCGGAATCTTTTGCCTGACGGAAGATAAAGAAAAAGATAGCAATCATCACAATAATCGGTAAAAGTGATCCGATAATGCTCAGCCAGACCCCCTGCATAGAAGTATCCTTGATCTCGATAATGACTGATTTAGGATCAATGTCAGAGTTCTTTAAAACCTGATAGATAGACTCACCTGGTTCTTTTCTGGAAATCACAACAGGATCAGAATTTTTAAATTTAACATCAATTTGATCATTTTCCAAAGTTAATTTTTCAACCTTTTGATCTTTAATATCAGAAATTATCTGGGACAAAGGCACTTCATTTGCTTTCTTGCCCCCTTCAACAAAAAAAGAGACCACAAGTAATGCAGAAAAACCGATCAGAGCATAAATAAGAATAATTCGGGTCATGGACCACAATTTATTATTTTTGAGATTTTTATTATTTTTCAAGAGCGGATGCTCTAGAATTTTCTTTTTGCTGTTAGCCACGGAGAGATTATACCATGGCAAGTATGATAAAGACAGTGAGCCTAGCATCAAATGATTGATTTTGACATCTTATAGTATATGCACTACAATTAGATTTAGCTCTATGGAAAGATTATCTAAACGCGTTCGAAAAACCTATAATGCACAACGTCGTGCTCGCTACGAGGAAGATCTTACTGATATTCCTCTTGATTCTAATAACCCTTTAGACCGCAGGCTTCAGATAAGTAAAGAAAGCCAGCTTATTACTAACCTGCTAGTCAATCACTTAAGATCATCCGGGCTAACTGATGATTTCAAATTACGAAGAGCATCTATCTATGGCAGAGCAATTGATCAACTTTCTCTATTAATTTTTCGAACACCTATGTTTCCCTGGCTTAAGGATCAAGCAGATGAAGAATTATTAACTATTGCAACTACTTTAAGGAAGCTTTTTATGAGAGAGATTCCCCTAAAAATTCAACCAAATGCTACACACAATGACGAACAGAAAATAACTTATAATGGCTACTACGCATTAACTCCTGAAACACAAAGAAGGGTTATTGTTAGCCACCAGCTTCAGGATAGTCATTCCAGAATCAATAGGGTGAGTCGAGCCAACAGTCAAATAGAAATCAAAGATATTCTTGGCAGATCTTCAAGAGGAAAAGCAATCGCAGGACAGGATACAAACTTAAGAATTGGCCTACGCTATTCGGGCAAATTAGACAATCCCGCAATAACAGTAAGTATTGATTCTGGAGCAACCAATTTGACCACTGGTGATTTACTAAGCATACGTCCACTTTCTCAAGCAATTGAAGAAATTAATAAATCCTATTCCCCTGACACTAGCAGACCTTATACATTTCATTTTAATGATAAATTACCTGTTCATTTTTCTCCTCAACAAATAATTTCTGAGTTTTCAGATCTTAATCAGAATTTAAGCAAAGTGTTTGAAACTTTTGCTAAAAAATAATTATTTTACCTTTGCGCCAGGGGAAACTTTTTTAATAGGTTTAAGTAAAACAGGTTTATCATCTCCAACAGCCAAAATCATGCCGTTTGATTCCAGCCCCATCATCATTCTGGGCTCCAAATTTGTCACAAATGTTACCTGCTTACCTATTAAACTTTTTGGGGTATACCATTTTTTTATGCCTGAAAGAATTTGTCTTGGTTGCTCTTCACCAAAATCCACCTGCAATTTTAAAAGTTTATCTGAACCCTCAATCTCTTCTGCTTCCAGAATAGTTCCCACTTTCAACTCAACTTTAGAAAAATCATCAAAGGTAATCATTCAAAATAATCTATTTTCATTGCTTTTTTAACTTCATCTAAAGTTTTTTGGGCTTCTTTTTTAGCTTTTTCAGTTCCCTCTTTTAATATCCTTTCGACAAGCTCAGGATCTCGCTCATATCGAGCTCGATTTTCTCTTATTGGTGCAAGGAAATTATTAAGAATTTGGACCAGATATTTTTTTACCTCAACATCCCCTACCTGACCTGCTTTGTAATCCTCTTTGTATGTTTTTATTTGCTCCTGATCATCTTTTGTCCCAAAAGCATCAAGATAAATAAATACAGGGTTACCTTCTACATGCCCAGGGTCTGTGGCTTTAAGCCTGGTTGGGTCTGTGTACATGCTCATAACTTTTTTCTCCACTTCATCTTCAGAATCAGAAAGAAAAATAGCATTATTTAAGGACTTGCTCATCTTGGCGTCCCCATCTGTTCCAACAAGCCTGGGGAATGATCCAACTAAACCTTTGGGTTCATGTAAAACATTGCCATAAAGAGTATTAAATTTTCTGGCAATTTCTCTGGTTTGCTCAATCATTGGTAACTGATCTTCTCCAACAGGCACTAAATCAGCATTAACACATGTAATATCAGCAGCTTGGGAAACAGGATAGGCCAAAAATCCTAAAGTTAAATTTTCTCCATATCCTTTTTGCTTTATTTCATCTTTTACTGTTGGATTCCTCTGTAACCTGGCCATAGTCACTAAATTCATATAAAAAATAGTTAATTCTGCAATTTGAGGAATCATACTTTGAATAAAAATAGTGGTTTTTTTAGGATCAATTCCCACTGATAAATAATCTAAGGTTACTTCTTTGATATTATCCCGAACTTTCTGCGGATTTTCGAAATTATCAGTCAGAGCCTGAACATCAGCAATCATCACAAATTGTTCAAATTCATCCTGTAATTTCACACGGTTAGCCAAGGACCCGACATAATGGCCCAAATGTAACTTCCCTGTAGGTCTATCCCCTGTTAATATCCTTTTTTTCATAGTTTCTCCCTTAATTTAACAATTTCCTTCCAAAATAGCTAGTCTTTCCTCCTCTTTTTTTCTCATAATTAAATTTTAGTAAAGCGTTGGCTAAAATATTTAAAGAATCAAAAACCGGAATATTAAATCTTTTTGGAAAAATCAGAGGCAGTTCTGTACAGCCCAAGATAATTCCTTCTGCTCCCCTGTTTTGTAAAGACTCAGTAATTTTAATTAATTTTCTTTTATCCTCACGGATACTTTTTCCGGCAATAATGTTTCTGATAATATCTTCCAAAATTTTCATTTCTTTATTTGACGGTTTAATAATTATAAACTCTCCTTTCCGGCCAAACTAACCTTTCCCGGGCTAGTGCCTGTTGAAATAAACCTGATTTAAATGTTGTAGGTGAGGCTAAAAGCCCTACTTTTCTAATCCCACTGCCTTTAATCTCTCTAGCTATTTCATCAATCATAGAAATAAACAGTACTTTTGAAACATCTTGAAGCTGGCTAAGTAAAAGGTGGGCGGTGTTGCAAGATATAGATAATATATTAACTCCCATTTTATTCATTTTTCTAACCCGATCTTTTAATATTTTTAAAGCGATTTTTTTATTTTTTTCATTCGCAATAAAATCCGGAATTGGGACAGAATCAAGCACTATTTCAGGAAAATCATCGCAATTTACAGCCCCAAATTCTTTGGCTGATAAATCCACCAAAAGCTTGACCAAATGCACAGATGCTTGTGGTCCCATTCCTCCTAATATTCCTATAATTTTCTTTTGTTTTTTCATAATTTTAGTTTCTAAAATTTCAAGCTTTGCTTATAATTATTTTCCCTTTTTTCATAATTTCTTAATTTCAAGCTTTGCTTATAATTTTTGTACAAAAAAATCGCCCTGCCGGCGACTTGGAAAAAGCACAAAAACGCCAACAGGTTTAGTTGTTAATGTTTTGCCAATATTGAATTTCAGAATTTAATAATTCCATATATGTATTATATCACTTTTTCCTCTAAAACAGGATTAAATTCCATAATTCCAATTTTCCCTGTAACAAAAGCTCTTTTAGAAACTGTTAATATTCTGGAGGGAGCCTCAATCTCCATTAATACTACATCTCTAGATCTTATTTCCTTAAGAAGCACAGGATAAGTTTCCAACACTTTTCCGCCCGCCAAAATAGAGGCTTCAAATTTTTGCCCTTCTTCAATACTAAATTTTGGCGTTTCAATTCTTCTGTCCATAAAAAATCCCCAAAAAAAAGACCTTTCGGCTCTTTGGGATAAAAGTATTATAGTAAATTAGCTTTTTATAGTCAAATTAATAATATAGTAGCAGGAGTGGGGATAAGAAAATCTTGCGACCTACGGTCTTCGAACCTGCTTCTCCACTGTGTGGAGCGCATATTTCTCCCCAATTACCCCTCAAAACAAAAAATCCCGCATGAAGCGGGACCTTTTGTTTTGGTAGCAGGAGTGGGGATCGAACCCACGACCTCGGCGTTATGAGTGCCGTGCTCTAACCAGCTGAGCTACCCTGCCTTGTGCCACCGCTGAAGCTTTAGCAACACGCGGTCGCAAGAAGTTTGCTTCGGCAGGCAAGCCTGCTTGACGGAACTTCTTATGGCTAATTCTAACAAATTATAGGGAAATTAGAAAGTTTTCAAACTTAAACTTTAAATTGAACCTGAAGAGAGAGATTCAAGGCTACAGCTAAGCGTTTTAAAAAAGAAAGCGAAGGTGTGGTTTTTGCATTTTCAACACGGGAAATAACAGATTGTTTAGTATGTAGTTTCTTTGCTAAATCTTGTTGACTTAAACCCTGGTTTATTCTGGCATCAATAATAGCTTTGGCAATTTGAAACTCAAGCTCATTTTTCTTGAGAGCTTTTTGTACTTCAGGGTCTTTTAATAATTGTGCTTTATGTGTTTTCCAGTCCATATATTAGTATAATATCACATTTTTGCTATAATTACAAACTTTATTTCAATTACCTGGATTTATATTCTTTTAGTCTTACTAATGCTATGTCGACTTCCCTTTTATCTGTTTTCTGCTTTTTCTTATTAAATCCATGCAGTAATAAAAAGTTTTTCCCGGAAATAGCGATATACAAAATCCTTATATTATCTTGTCCAAGTATTCGAAGTTCCCATAAATCTGTACCAGTTAATTTTTTAGCATGAGGTGGACCAAGCCTAATTCCATAACTTTCTAATAAATTAATGGTATTAATTACTTTGTATTTAGCATTTGCATCTAAATTGTTAATGAAATCATATACAGGAGGTGTGCTTTGTTGGGGTGCCTGATAATATCGGATATTCCACCCCTCATCCATATCTAAATTATATCATTAGAAAGTTTTATAAAATTACAGAATATTCCTTGGATCTAAAGCTCTTTTCATCCGAAGACGTCCTTTTCTGTCTTCTTTCCCTATCCTTTCAAGCTCTAATTCTTCCTTTATTTCTGAATCAGACATTTTAAAAGATTCCATAACCACTGACATAAATTCATCAGATGGGTTTTCTTTACTAGCAATATGTAAAAAATCGGTTCTTTTTCTTGTTCCACGTCCATCCAAACGGATTTCTTCCATCATATCCTCCCATGATAATCTGACTAAATTTTTATCCGGAGTCTCAGGAGCAAGTTTGGTAATTTTTACAAAAAACACCCCACTACCATTGCAATCAGAACCAAGAGAAATAAAGTATCTGGGATTATAACCTTCCCCTATATCTAAGGGGTTGGAGAGTAAAAAAGCTCCACCTTCTTTTAATTGATCCACTCTTTGCAATGAAACTTTACGCAAATGAGCATACTCAGGATCCCCCCACTTTTCTTCTCTGGTTTTCTCAAGAAACCATCCTTGATCAATCGTCCAACCTCTTTTCTCAACCAAACCATTTAATATACCAGTGATTTCACCAATTTCTAATTTCTTTGCTAAACAATCATTAACTCTTGTTTCACTTGCCATCTTGAGGATATTATTACTTTCTATAGTAAAAATTGCAAGTTTTAGAACTCCAAGCTTCCAATTTGAGGCACAAAAGTGTATAATAGCTTCGCGGGGTAGAGCAGTGGTAGCTCGTGAGGCTCATAATCTCAAGGTCCCAGGTTCGAATCCTGGCCCCGCAACTTAGAACAGAAACCGTCCCTTGTGGGCGGTTTTTTGTTCAAAATGCGGACCGTAGGACAGAGAATCCGCGCTCCACGCAGTGGTGAAGCGGGTTCGGCAATCCACCACTGGTGGATTGGGCGTGTTATCCTGGCCCCGCAACACAATTCCTATCCCATAACAGTTGACTTTTAATTTAACAATTCCTATAATCCCCTCAACTATGGCAAAAGAACAAAAATTAGAAACTCAACAGGATTATTGGAAAGCAATTGAAGGACTTGGTGGCTTTGTTTGGCAACTTAATCATGATCTGGCTGATGGCCGAATCGAAGACCCTCAAGGCACAACTTCAAAAGGTATTTTTGATATGCAGCAAAGATTAGAAGGTATTGTTGCAGAACTATGTGATAAATATAATATTATTTCACCCAAAGAATCTACCAGAGTTGATTTTTATACACCTCTTCCTCCTGCGCCAGTTGGTAAAACTTATTACTGGGAGTGGTATAAAGAACAAAAAACCAGTTACTACACCCAAAGGTACAACGAATTAATTTGTTCCTCTTGCCCAATCGCCAGAGATATAGAAAGTTACCTCTCGGGCGGATATTCTGATCCCTGTACAAAATATATAGGCAATATATACAACGGCCGCACACCAAAATATGAATGTGCCATGACTATTTTAGGAGACTGGAGCAGAGACTGGTTGGAAAGAAATATATCGGCAGAGGGTGGCCCTGAAGCTTTAGAAAAATTTGTAGCCAAAGAGACAGAACTTAAATCACAA
Source organism: Microgenomates group bacterium (assembly GCA_041659805.1). Lineage (GTDB taxonomy): Bacteria > Patescibacteriota > Microgenomatia > Daviesbacterales > UBA10151 > STC-54. The sequence continues at coordinate 165,199 of JBAZXP010000001.1, forward strand.
TATCCCCAGGAAGCACAATAAATTAAGTTAAAAGTTCAATTGAAACAGGAAATTCTGTAAAAACTGAAGTCCATTCACCTTTTAAACGACCAAGTGAATCTTTCCACCGAGGAATATCTATTTTAGAAGGTACCAGAATCTCTTTTTGGATGTGTCCTGTTTGTGTCTTTTGTGAGAATAAAACATTTTCCCCGTTATCTATAATTGAATATAAAAGTTCACCTGCTATCATCTCCTGACCGTCTAACAAGTTCTGTTCTTCCGGTAATTTTTCTTTTCCTTTTGCAAAATAATCATATGTATACTCAAAAATATCCCTGACCTTATAGATAAACCATCTTTCTTGATCAATCCTTTTAAAGCAAACCAAAGGGTTATTGGGTTCTTCTTCCGGTGTAATTAGCCCTGCACCTCTAACTGCCTGTAATGTTCCATCCTGACCATACCAAAAACAACCATATTGTACGTTAAAAGATAATCTACCATCTAGTCGTTCAAAGACAGAAGAAAGATTAATAACAGCGGGATATTCTTTTTCCTTTTCCGCTTTTGTGCGTTCCAATGGCAAACCCAATCCAAATGGTTTCACCCAGTAATTATGATCATAATGCAAACAAATCCCCGGATCTAAACAGACAACAATATTATTGGCATAATGTAAGGCACCTGTTTCTTTTTTTCTGGATATTCGAGCATCAGCCCAATTATATTCTTCAAAAACAACTCTTTCCCCGCTATTATCGGTGTCTCCCATCTCAAAAGGCAACCCATCAATAATCTCCTTCGGAATAAGTGATTGCGTTGAAAAGCTAACTCTTTCTGCCATAATGGCAGATTATACACTATTTCCAAAACAGATTTAACCAGCCTTGATAGTTTGGAATAATTTCTTCTTTTTTCTCCAGCATTGTGCCTAAGACTTTATTTATCTCATCCTGGGAAATAATTACCACAGTTTCTTTTCCCCTGCTAAAATTAAGCCTGTCTCTGGCCTGAGATTCTATAAATTCATTACTATTTACCTGCTGTAGCTTTGTTTTTAGCTCAGCATTTTGCTTTTGTAGGCTCAGAAGCTTTTCTGTTTCTGTTTCTAATCTACCTCCTGCCTGCAGTGAATCTATCACCTGACTAATAAGGCTATAACAAATAACTATAACAAATATAAACCCGGCTATATAAGCTAATTTCCTATACATAGTTTTTATGCTGCATATTTACATTTATCCTATAATGTGGTAAGATCTTGAGATCAAACTCAAATATGGATACTACTTTAACTGATGCACGAGAACAATTTATCGCTTTTCTAAAAGAAAAAAGCCGCTCTTCCAGTACTATTTTAGCTTATGGGAAAGACATTGAGCAACTTGTCGACTATCTTAAGGCACAAGATGTTGTTACTCCAAACCAAATTAAAGCTGAATCTTTACAATCTTTCATGCAAAAACTAGCTAATGAAAGCTACACACCTAAATCAATCTCCAGAAAAACTAATTCTACTAAAACATTTTTTAAATTCTTAAAAAATAACAGCTTAATTGATTTAGACCCTGCATCTAGCCTGGAACACCCATCTTTTGAAACAAAACCACCAAGAATCCTTTCTAAAATGGAATACCGGGCCCTCAGAGATGCTGCCAGAGGAGACATTAGAATGTCTGCTATCATCGAGTTATTGCTCCAAAGTGGAATCAGAATTGGAGAACTGGCTAAAGTTACCATTGAAGATGTCAGACTTGAAGCAGAAAATCCAAATATTTATGTAAGAATCGAAGAAGGATCAACAGAAAGAACCATTCCTTTAACAAAATCTTCTATTGAGGCTATCAAAAAATACCTGGAAATCAGACCAAAATCACAAAGCAAAGCCTTATTTATCACTAAAACAGGCAGACCATTACTTGTTAGAAACATCAGAACAGCCATTGATAGATATTTTAGATTAGCTGGTATTAAAGGAGCTAAGGTTAATGATTTAAGACACACCTGGGTCACCCATCAATTAGCTTCAGGATTATCTTTAACTGTTATTTCTAAATTAGCAGGACATAAAAGAGTTTCTACCACAGAAAAATATCTCCAGTATGTTCCAGCCAGAACCTCAGAAGATAAGATAAAACTCGAAGAGCTTTAAACCTTAATTAAACTCCATGCGTCAAACAGCCCGCTTAGGTGAGAATGCAAGCGATATAGCATGGCTGGTTGCATTAGGAAGAATCGGTATTAGCGAAAAGACAATTTTAACTGTTTGGGATACCAAGGAAGAAGAAAGCAGAAAATCGAAAAATTCCGACATCTCTTAAATGGTGAAGCCGGGAGGACAACACACTTCCGCCTTCGGCGGATCCGAACCTCCAACCAGATGTTACATCTCAATCAAAAATTTGAGTGGAACTGTAGGACTTGAACAGTGTAGGCCCGGAAGGAGTTGAACCCTCGTCACGACTGTATAAGAATCGGGTATTAACCGTTATACGACGGGCCTAGGTGCTAATTATATCAAAAAAGACTATTTTAGGAGTGAGGAGATTAAAATTGTGATAGTAATTGAGATTACGATAGTTGATAAAACTGGGATGTAAAATTTCATTCCAATTTTATCTATATAAATATCCCCCCACATATGAAACGGAGCCTTGGTAATAAAATTAAAAAGGAGTGTTTCTAAAGTCCAAACAAGCGCTGTAATTGTCATAATCCTGTTAAAATCCATTAAAGAGATGTCCTCCTGTTTATATCTGCTTCAACCGTTGCTACATCCCTGCCATAAGTTAGTCTGGATAGTTCCTTAATTGCTGCAGCTATTTCCGGTCTTTTCATCCCGTTCCAGGCGTTAAAATCAATGGAAACTTTCATGGAAAAAGGTGGCACTGGTTCACCGTGAACCTGAGTTTTCATATATACATGCCATGCTTCCACATTTACCAAATCCTGCTCAGAGAATACCGGTGCAAATTCGTGCTGCAGGAAATTGGCGTCAGTCACACCAACTCTGTAAGAAATAACAGTACCCACATTTCCAAAGATGGCATTTTTAATATCTTCCGGCATCTGACCAATAAACTGATTAGCCACAATCAGGTCTAATTTATATTTTCTGGCCTCAGATAAAATGGTGGCAAAAGTGTCGGTGGCAAAATTCTGGAATTCATCTACATAAAGGTAAAACGGCTTTCTTTGCTCCTCCGGAATATTGGCCCGGGACATTGCTGCTGCCAAAATCTTTGGTACTAAAATTAGCCCTAAGAAGTTAGAATTTTCCTCCCCCATCATACCTTTGGATAAATTCACAATTAAAATTTTTCCTTCATCCATAATCTGACGAAAATTAAATGAAGATTTAGATTGCCCGATGATATTTCGAAGCATTCTGTTGGTGACAAATCTACCAAATTTGGAAACTGTATAATCCAACACTTCCGATTTATGAAAATCAGCAGTGTGGGCAATCTGGTCTGTCCAATAACGCCTGACTACCGGATCAGTTACATGAGGCAATAATTCTTTCACATACTCCGGATCCTGCATAATCCTCATCACTTCTACAAAGGTGTTTCCCTGAACCGACATGACAGTTAACATGGCGTTTCTAATACCGTGTTCAAACCTAGGCCCAATAATACCGGTTTTATTGGGGTCATAAAGCTTATACATCAAACCAATAATTTCCGTAGTGATAAAATGTTTTTCATCCTCAGAGATTGCTTCCATCATGTTCATGCCAAACGGCCTATCGACATCTCCCGGATTAAAATAAATCACATCTTTTGCCCTATGAGGAGGTATCAAAGACAACATCTCTTCAGCTGCATCTCCGTGGGGATCAATGAAAGCCAAACCTCTACCTGCCATAATATCCTGCAACATTAAGGTTTTTAAGAGCGTTGTTTTTCCTGTACCGGTACGCCCAATCATATACATGTGTCTCTGGCGATCGTCTTCGGAGATAAAAACAGGCCTTTCTGTTCCCCGGAAGATTGATTTGCCAAGATATAATCCTTCTGTGGGGATTTTTTCTGAAGCAGGAGCAGACCTAGCTGCCAACCAATTAATATGTGGCGTGGTAATTTGTTTATTGGGAAAATGATAAATTGAGGCAATCTCATCTGAAGTTAAAACAGGAGTTTTGGTAAACATCGGCATATAACGGTAAACAAAATCAGTCATAAATCCTTTTTCTGATTTTACTTTGGCGCCTGTAAAATTATTATAGGGACCGGAAAATTGCTCAAAAGCAGCTTTAATATTAGAAAGATGAGCTTTGGCGCTTTCTTTACTGGTGGAAGATGTCACGATTCTGATAGCCACATTAAAACCGGGTTTGGAAATTTTAGTTTCAACGGCTTCCAATTGTTTGGCATCCGGCGGTGGCTTAGGAGCATCGGGCTTGCCTGGTTCTTTTTCTTTTTTAACAAATTTTTTGCCTGCATCTTTCCATTTATTATCAGCCGGAGCAACAACCATCTGAATGACAGCTCCCTCCCCTGTTTGCATTTTTGCCAAAGCAGCAGTCAACGATGACAAAGGATCAGTCGGCAAATCTTTATAAGTTTTAATGGGAAAATAGTCAGAACTTTTAAGAGTATACATCGCATAGGCAGTCTGTCCTTGTTCTGTAAAAATATTATATTCAGGCATTACTTTGATTTCAGCATCAGGATAAGCTCCATGAACTTGTTTTTCAATTAAATCCTGTAAAGATTTAGGTACAGAAATATAAAAGGTAATTGCCTCATGTTGAGCCACAATTTCAAAGGAAAAATGTTGTTGAGGTGTAAGATTCATAAATCCACCTGATTTACGGACAGAATATAAAGCTGCAATCAGCTGTTCTGTGGCATCAATCTTAATATCGTTATCACGGGTCACAGCCACTTTTATTAATACTGAATTCAGTGAATCTTTTTCTCTGTTTCGATCTTTGTACCAAGCCAAAAAATACCTGCCAAAATAAAGAATTAATAAAACTACAGCAGCTAAAGCCAGTCCCAAAACAATAAACAGCATAAAAGCATTAAATATTTCAGGGATAGGTGTAGTTGTTGTGCTTTCGGTTACTTCCATAAATTATACTGCCTTCTGTTCATCAATTTTTTGTTGACGGTAAGATTCCATATTAATGATTTTTTTAGATTCAGTAGATCTATCTGTATCCCCTATTCCTTCTGGCAGCATAGCATTAAATTCTTCTTTAATATTATCCGTCGTTGATGTTATCTCTGCCTCGCCTTGATTTTCTTCAGTTTGGATCTGTACCACACCCTTTAAAAAATCTTCAATATTGGAAGTAGCTGCATTTTCTGCTACTTCACCTTGAGGGGTAACATCAGCAACTTTTACCCCAACAGCCTCAGCTATTTCTTGTCTTGTTGTTTCAATGTATTGGCTATGACCTACTCCCGGCACAACATTAGTCGACTTTAGAATTTCTGGGTCTGAATTAATTGGCATACACCTATTATATATACAATTTGAAAAAGAAGTTAGTCCAGAGTATCCAGGTATTGTTCCACATCCAGGGCTGCTTTAGCACCTGCCCCCACAGCTGTTACCACTTGTCTGTACTTTGGATCTGCCACATCTCCTGCTACAAACACACCCTTAACAGATGTTTGTGTTTCCCCTGTTTTAACAACAAAACCTTTTTCGTCTAAATCCACCTGTCCTTTCAAAAAGTCAGTGGCTGGTTTGTGACCAATCGCTATAAAAACACCTTCAACTTCTAGAGCAGATTCCTCGCCTGTTTGATTATTTTTAATTTTAACTCCGGTTACTTTTTGATCTCCTAAAACATCAGTCACCTCTGAGTTAAAAATAAATTTAACATTTTCTTTGGATTTAACCTGTTCCTGCAAAGCTTCCTGAGCTCGTAATGCTTCCCGACGATGAACAACTGTTACTTCCGAGGCTATTTTGGATAGATAAACTGCTTCTTTTAAAGCACTGTCTCCTCCACCAACTATTGCTACTTTTTTGCCTTTAAAAAACGGCCCGTCACAAACTGCACAGGCAGAAACTCCTCTGCCGATTAATTTCATCTCAGACGGCAATCCCATCCAGACAGGAGATGAACCGGTGGCGATAATAACTGCCTTAGCTTTGAGAGTTTTTGTATCAGTTGTTATTTCGAATGGTTTTTTGGAAAAATCCACTGATTTCACTTCTTCACGCACAAATCTGGTTTCAAATCTCTCAGCCTGTTTCCAAAAAAGTTGAGCCAGCTCAGGAGCTTTAACTCCTTCCGGAAAACCGGGATAGTCATCAATTTCTGTGGCCAACGATGGTTGCCCCCCAGGAACACTACCCGCAATCACTAAAGGTTTGAGCTCGCCACGGGCAGCATAAATTGCAGCACAAAGCCCGGCCGGTCCTGACCCGATAATAATTAATTTTTCTATTTCTTCCATTTATTATTTTACCTTTGTACCAGCTGCAGTTGAGGTCTTAGTCTTGGTGGGGGTCGGACTAACTTTACCGCTCTGTGTTGCTTGAGCTGATGCGCTTCCTATTACCTGACTGGTTGTTGGTGTTGCTTCAATTTTTATAACTGTGGGGGTAGGTGTTACAACAGCCTGATTAGTTAAGGTTTGAAATTTACCCCTCGTCCACAGCAAAAATACTACCATCAGAAGAATGATCAAAACAATAATTAATATTGTCACATTTCGATTCATCTGTCCTCACCTCCCTCTTGGCAGTAGATGCCTTTATTCTAGCCGCTCAACTGATTTTGAGCAAGACCTTGTCCCAACGCAAACTTGGTGGTAACATAGGAAAACATGAAAAGCTGGCATATAGTTATTGCAGTAATTATCGTTTTGTCAGGGCTGATATTCTTCTTATCAAAATCAACCAACTCATCAAATAAAGCTACTCTAAACCCCAACGCTTTAACCTATTTTTGGTCAATAACCTGTCCTCACTGTAAAAATGTAGCTGATTTTTTAAATACCTGGCCAAATACTGATAAACTAAACTTAGATAAAAAAGAAATCTCTGAAGACCGGACAAATCAAGTATTGTTTACTGAAGCAGGGAAAAAATGTAATATCCCCTCAGATCAAATGGGAGTACCTTTGCTAATAACACCGGATAATAAATGCATTTCCGGCGATCAACCAGTGATCGAATATTTTAAGAGCCTTTTCCCTGATGCTTCCATTTCAGCCACACCTACGCAATGAAAAAAATAATCACCTTATTTTCTACCTCAACATTTTTGCTCCTAACTTATCTTGCAACAGCCTTACCCGCTAAAGCAGTCTGTCCTGTTTGTACTGTGGCAGTCGGTGCGGGACTAGGATTATCCAGATATTTTGGTATAGATGATTCCCTCTCAGGAATCTGGGTGGGAGGACTAATTTTATCCACCGCCTTATGGACAGCTGATTGGATTCATAAAAGGGGTCTAAAAATAAAAATCAGGGTGATTAATATTGTTTCAATAATTGCGTTTTACGCCTTAACCATTATTCCGCTTTATTATTCAGGCATAATTGGCCACCCATACAACACAATTTATGGCATGGATAAATTGTTATTTGGCACAATTATCGGTTCCCTTGTTTTTACTTTAGGAATCAGTTTGGATAAACTGGCGAGGAAGAAATACGGCAGACAATTTTTTGTCTATCAAAAAGTGGTCTTTCCTGTTGTTTCATTAATGATCATAACTTTAATTTTGTATCTGGCAATTCATAAATAAATATGAGCAAATCCGACGACGTTAAAAATTTACTAAAAAAGGTTGAAGGTGTAACTAAAGAAAAAAAGTTAGACCTTTCCTCTGATGAAGATTTATCAATTGCCATCATGAATTTGATTTCAATTGAGGAGCATTTATTTTTTACCTCTCAAAAAACAGGCAAATCTTCTTACCTTGATCTTCTAAAAGAAGTAAGAGAAATGAGAAAAGATTTGCTCAAAGAAATCATTACAGATTATGAAGGTGAAGTTTGGTGTATTTCCAAACATTTATTGGCTTCATCCATGAGGCTGATGGAAGTAGGAACAAAAGAATTAGGAAAAGGCAATAAATCCAAAGCAGAAGGTTTATTTACCAAGGCATATAACCTCTACTCTCTTTTCTGGGGCATTAATTTAAATATTGTTCACACAGATAATGTTAAAAGAAATGATACTGAGATCAATTTTATGGATGAAAAAACACCGCAAAAAAAATCTTCAGGATCTATTTTTGATAAATTAGGTGAGGTTGTTAAAAAAGCAGTTGATTGCTGCAAAGAATAGCCTCTTTACTATCCTATAATTCAGGTTTATAATCAATTACTAATGAACGATTATCTGAGACCAGGTATTCCGTTAGATGCAAGCACCATACAATTAGTTGGCGCCAGAAACACCCCGCTAAATTTCCAAGCAGATCATTTACGTAAAAAGATCCAATTACAAGAATATTTAACTTCTATTGGTATTGATATTCCCTTAAATCCAGATCCAGATCAGGATACTCCAAGAACTTGGTTAGTAAGAGGAACCCCAAAAACGAATACCTTGTCTGAAAAACATTTATTACCCCAAACTGGTCAATTAGGAACTAAAGGTGTTTTTTTTGGAGAATGCCTTAGCCCTGTTGTGGTTCCTGATTGGGGTGTCGTCTTTGTTTATCCCAATACGATCACATCCAGGTGGTTAAATATAAAATCCAGAATATTCCAAAAACTAGTCGGATATGTTGCTGCAAAAAATCATTGGAACACAGCTAAAATTGGAGAAGGAGCAACCGCCTATGAAACAGTCTATTCTAAATATCCTATTTTTTCACCAACAGATGGAATATGCACTATCCCAAATGCATTGCCTGTCGATCAAGCGCAACACATAGTTATGGTCGGGCAAGGCAAATATAAAGATAGCGTTTCTGTCAAATCATTCCCAGAAGAAATACAAAATAAAATCTCCTTTTTTGCACATTAATTTCCTGAAATAATAAATTACTTACGCATTGTTAGAAGCATTTTGAACTTTTTTTTAGCTTTTAAGGCATGTGGGATATTGGCAGGCATATGAATTATTTCCCCTATTAAAACATTGTGTTTTTCTCCTGAAATTGTAATTTCAGCCTCACCATCAATTATTTGAACCAAAGCTTCAAAGGGAGTGGTATGTTCACTGAGTCCCTGCCCCTCATCAAAAGCAAATAAAGTTATAGTGCCAGATGGTGTTTTTAAAATTTCCTTACTCACCACAGCATCTTTTTGATATTCAATAGCATTTACTAGATTTAGTGGTTTCATATATGAAACTCCTGGCTTATTTTCCAAACACCTTTTTCTCTGAATGCCGGTATTGTTTGACGACGGGCAGCATTAAGAAGCTTAGAAGTAGATGTTTTATGTTTCCTGGCATAATCTACCAATGGCATTATTACCTCCCCTTTTAAATAGGTGTTCCTTTTATGAAAAGATTCTATAAGGGCTAAGCCTAAAATCTTTTCCATAATTTTTGTTTTTTTGTTATCACGGTATTCTACAAATGCCTGATAATAATCGCGCTTTTCTTTATCACGGATAATTAATATCGGAAATCCAAGTCTTAAGAGCTGGTAATTAATAATTACCCGCCCAATCCGGCCATTACCATCATTAAATGGATGAATAATTTCAAAATCAAGATGAAACTTAGCAATTTTGTCTAAAAAATAGGAGGAAAAATTACTGGTGTATTCTATTAAAGCAGCCTCAATCATCTGATCTATATGTTCTGGAGCAGGAGCAATATGCGTTCCCACCCTAACATATTCACCTTTTTTTCTAAATCGACCGGCAATATCATCATTAATGGCTCCAATCAGCATCTGATGTAATAAAAGAATTACATCCTTACTCATCTCCGCATCTTTTGATTTAGTACGGATGTATTCTATTACTCTAGCCAGGTTTTTTGTCTCATACACCTCTCTTAAAGAGACATCCCTGGATACTTCCATTTCAAGAAGAATTTTTTCTGTTTCTTTTAGGGTTAACGTTGAATTTTCAATAGCGTTTGAGTTATATACGCTCTCAGGAATTTCTGACTCATCCAGAAGTTGTAATAAGGACTCTTTTCTTTGACGTAAAGTATCATATTCTTCTTTGAGTGCTTGAATCAAGGCTTGAGTAGGATTATTGGTAGACATAAAAGAATTATATCATATTCACGCTTTTTTGTCAAAAATACGTGAATTTAATCTAAAAATGCCTTCCATTCACGCTTTTTTATAGTATCTATAACATGATATAATTAATTTGATGGACAAAGCAGATCTAACAAAATTTCTAATTGAGGCTAGAAAAAATACTTATGCTTCTTCTGGTGGTAAAGTTGAACCAGTTTTTCCAGGGTCAGAACAACTGGAATATAAAAAAGATAACTGGCTTTACAGAGATATTTTTAACATTGGTAATGGTATTTTCATGGGCCTTGAAACTGTTTATTTTGAGGATAAACCAGTTTTATCTGTCAGTTATTATGGAAACTTTAAAAGTATTACTGAGGAAGAAACAGATAATATTTTAAGAAAAGCTTTAATGGAAAATTCAGATACTGTTAGGTTGTGGAATGATGTGGAATGGACATCTGGAAATTATAAATATACCTGTACCATAGATGCACCAGGCAGTATTGATGAATTTACTGGTTCAGAAAGTATTACAAAAGACGGAAAACAAGTTTACTTCTTCTTTTACGCTGGTGGCTTTATTGGCTAAACTTTCTTATGTTGTTCTGGGAACCAAGCTGGGGTACATGGAACAAACATAGTTAAATTGCCTTCCCAAAAATATTTTTCATTTGGTTCTATTAAAACCAAATCTCCTTCTTTCAGGTTAATTTCATTATCCTCTACTATCACTTTCCCATTTCCTTTTATAATATAAGCCATTTCTTTACATTCTAAATTTACTACTCTGCCTGAATCAGGATATCTGCCGGAAACTTCTACCACTGCACCATTAATATCCTTGTCCCCTATTGGGTACTCGTAAGCTGTGCAAAGAGCACTATTTTCATGTCTTTTTACATCTTCCTTTTTAACAATTTTCATTCTGTAACTTTATTTACTCTTTTAATATTTCTCAGTCCCATAAAAAGCATAAAAATAAGCACAATTTTGGCTATATAATTACCATTTGGATCTAACAGCGTTTTCATAAAAGGTGAATGGACCTGAAAAATTAGATGGAAGATTACTCCAATAGGTAGGGTTAGCCACAACCAGCTGGATCTGGAAATTGAAATATTAAATCTGGCAAATAATTTGGAAAACAAAGGAGCAACCAGAAAAATACCTATATATGCTATTAAAGTATCAAAAAGAGTAAAAGGACCTACCCTATATTGTCTTAAAACTTCTATAAACCCCATAAAGTTATATTAACAGTTATCTTATTATACCAAGACCAAGAACTCCAATAATAATTAAATAAATAGCAATTAGATAATTAAGAAACTTTGGAAAAATAAGAATCAAAATACCAAAGGCGAGGGACGCCAAAGGACTTAAATTTGTAGTAGAAAAATCCATTTTTTCTCACCCCCTTATTTTTTAGTTGTAATATATCAGGTAGCAATTTGTAAATTTTGCTGTCTTGATACTTCATCAATTAAAAAAACCTGATTACTTCGTAAGAGTGGAAGATTATCTTTAGTAAAAAAACCATATTCAGATATTTCATGAGTTGGCTTAAATTCTCCACCAATCAAAATACCGCTATAGCACATATCTAATCTAGCACTGTCACGATCAGTGCGGGTTTTTAATGATTCATCAACGCTTACTACTAGGCCTGACTCCTCTTTTATTTCTCTCTCAAGTGCTTCACGAGGATGCTCCCCTGCTTTTAAATACCCTCCAGGTAAACTCCAAGCATGTGATCTGTAAACATGCTTAAAAAGAAGGATTTCCTTTTTATCATTAAAAATTATCCCAGTAACTCCAACTAAAAATTGATCCTGAAAAAAACGCATAATAAATAATTGTAGATTTTTAGATAAATGCAGAGCTTTCCAGAGTTTGGCAAGTAACGTTTTCATAAAGCATTTTTGTCTTCTACTACCGCACCTGAATCATGTCCTAATTTTTCATTTTCCAATTCTAATTGGTGAACCCGCTTGGTTAACTCCAATACCTCATCCTTATTTTCTTTGATTTCATTATCTTTGCCCCGAAGTGTAAAAGAGGTAGAAATTTCACGCACAAGATAAATCACATAAGATAATACCAACCCCACTACCAGTGAGCTGACAATGACATAAAATAATGGAATGTTTAAAAAAGTATACAACCCTAAATTAACTGATACAGGTATAAAATTATATTGCGATATATAAACCAAGATTGATCCAACAACCAAAAGTAAAATTAAAATTAACATAATTGATTATACTCTTTATACAGTTGGGTATGTGTAGTACGATTTTCTACCTGTCCGAATATTTACCTATAAATGGTACAGGGAAATTTTCTTTTAAATATTTAATATACAATTCCAAATCATCTGCATGATCAAAAGCTATTTGATCAAAATCTGGAAGATTCTCTAAATCAAACCACTCTAATTCTTTAACTTCTTCATCACTTTCCCCTACTTTACTTTTTGCCTCAGCAATAAAAACAAACTCTATATTCTGACGCTCTCTTTCTGCTGGGCGGTCAGGATTATCTTTGATATGAAGTAATTTTAAATCACCAACTTCCCAACCACTCTCCTCTTTGACTTCTCTCCTTAAAGCTTGCTCAACAGTCTCATCTCTATTTAGAAAACCTCCAAGAAGTGCCCCTTTTAGCCAACAACACCTTATTGTCTTTGACCACAATGGCATTAGTAGTAACATGCCTTAATTTTCCGGTTCCATTATCTTCAAAAGTACAGGTAATCATGCTTTAAAAACAAAAAATACTTCCGCAGGGTAAATCTCCATCTAAATACCATTTATTCTGGTATTTCACCATTTTAATTGTTTGACCGGTATTTACCTTACAAATTCCAAAATCTGCTTCTTTTTGTAATAGCTGAGTACACCCTCTAAAGGTATAGTAATCATCGAAAGTTTCATGGGCTTTTTGTACCTCAGTCACCCTATTTACTAAAGCCATAATCAAAAGTATTCCTATCAAAATAATAATTAATATTTTTTTCTGGTAAAAAATTTCATTTGTTAAATAATACTACAATATTTCCATTTGCCTAAATCAGAGTGATTAGTTTAGAATTGGGAAAAGAAACTTATGGATATAAAAACTTTCATTAGAGAAGTTCCTAATTGGCCTATTAAGGGTGTTAATTTTAAAGATATTACTACCCTATTACAAAATCCTATTGTGTTTAAACATGTTATCAATAAACTGGCTAAACCTTATCTAAAAACAAAGGTGGATAAGGTAGTTGGCATTGATGCCAGAGGCTTTTTATTTGCCGCACCTGTGGCCTTCAAAATAGGCTCAGGGCTTTGTTTGGTAAGGAAAAAAGGTAAATTACCATATAACACAATCGAACAAAATTTTAGTAAAGAATATGGTTTGGATGTTTTAGCTATTCACAAAGACACCATCAAAAAGAATGATAAAGTAATCATTGTTGATGATCTACTTGCAACAGGAGGCACGCTTTTGGCTGCCTGCAAGTTGGTAGAAAAATTAGGTGGGAAAATAGTAGGCATTAATGTTGTGATTGATTTGCCTTTCTTGGGTGGCAGTCAAAAATTAAAAAAATATAAAGTTAACAGTCTGATCCAATATGAAACAGAGTGAAATTATTGTAGGTATTATCGGAGGATCAGGCATGGATGATCCTCAAATTTTGGATAAACCCCAAACCCAGGTTATCTCTACTCCTTTTGGAAAGCCTTCAGACAAATTATTAACCGGAAAAATCAATGGCAAAAAAGTAATTATTTTACCCAGACACAATAAAAAACATTCTCTTAATCCCACCAATGTTCCCTACCGGGCTAATATCTGGGCTTTGAAAGAGGTGGGCTGTACTCATATCCTGGCTACCACTGCTTGCGGATCTTTAAAAGAAAAATTTGTCCCAGGAGATTTAGCCTTCCCTAATCAATTTATTGATTTTACCAAACTAAGAAACTTAACTTTTTTTAACGATAAGGTTGTTCATACTGCTATGGCTGATCCGTTTGACAAAGATTTAAGACTGAAGCTAGCAGAAACCGCCAAAAAATTGAAATTAAAGCACCATAAGTCAGGCACTATTATAACTATTGAAGGACCCCGTTTTTCCACAAGAGCTGAATCAAAAATGTTTCAACTACTGGGCGCAGATTTAATCAATATGTCCACAGTTCCTGAGGTTATTTTAGCTGCTGAACTTAATATCCCATACCAATCAATTGCCATGGTAACTGATTATGACTGCTGGAGGGAAGGTGAAGAATCTGTTTCTTTTGAGATGATTTTGGAAAGAATGAAAGAAAACACAGAAAAAGTTAAAATACTCTTAATCGAAGTTATTAAGGCTATTTAGTTTTCTTCCATCCCACAATTAAGGGTAAAATAAAAATTAAACAATAATATATAAACATCTATGAATTAAGTTACAATTTACTTTAAAATAGAGTGATGACTTACAGAAAAATTTTCCTTGGCGGTTTACTTATCCTTATTTTGTTGCTGATCAGAAATCCTTTTTCAGAAAACAATATTATTTCAAATTTAGAACCTTTTCCTGATACGATCCATTATCTAAACGCCTCTTATAACTTAATCCATGGAAATGGATTTAAAATTATCCGTGAAGGAAGGACTTTAAATCCTGACGTACCACCCCTCTACTCCCTAATACTCGCTCCAGCATTTTTGTTCCAAAATGATCCCAGGTTATTTTATTTGATAAATTCTTTTTTAGCTCTCGTTTCAGCAACTTTATTTTTTAAGATATTAAAAAATCTATTTTCAGATAAATATATCATCGGATTAATATTTTTTTTATTTGTGACAGATTATATCATTTATGCCTACCCCATGTTTCCCATGGCAGAGAATCTGATCCTGCCACTTTTATTATTTTCAATATTATTGTTAATCAAGAAAATGAATGTCTTTAGTTTGTTTTTTGCCGGAATCGTCATTACAAGTTTTTATGCAACGAAATACGTTTGCTTTCCCTTAAGCCTCATTTTTTTATTTCTATTTACATTAAAAATTCTCTTTATAAAAGAAAACGTACAAAGAAAAGCGCTCTATTCGCTATTGCTTACAACTTCAGCTCTAGTTCCTTTTATTATCCTCACGATTTTTGAGTCTTTGAACAAGGGAGTAAACACTTTATCTTACCTAAATCATTTTACTGCCTTTATATCCACTTCAAAAACAACCATAGAAACCACTGCTACATCAAAATATTTTTCTTACCACAATTTTGATAATAATTTCATCCAATATCTGGCGGGGTTGGCGGGCGGCCCCATCCAATTACTGAATTTTAATATTACGATGGTGCCTTTCTTTGTCGGAATACTTGGTTTACCGGCTTTAATAATCGGATTAATCCGCAAACAAACAAGATTTATCAGCTTTAGTTTTTTACTTTTGATAATCCTTTTTTTATTGGCAATTTCCGACTTCTATTCCTTTGATGCCAGATATATTTTTTATATGGCTCCTATTTTACTTTTAGCCTTTGGCATTTTGCTGACTGAAGCTAAAAAATTTCTGGATAAAAATGATCCTAAACCGCTTTTTTATATAGGTATAGCAATATTATTGCTTGTTTATTTATTTGCTTTTGGTAAGCAATTAATTAAGGATTCCACAAATGGTGATAAAGCATGGAATTATATTTATGTTTCAACTATGAATGGATATTTCACAAATGAAAAAATTACTAATTTTAAAAAACCAATATTAATAAGCGTCTTACCCCCTTATTATATTGATTATTTTTCAAATAATAATTATTCGATATTACCTTTATTCCAAAATCTTGCTTTTTCAGGATCAAAAGAAGCATTGGATATAGTTTATGGTCAAAATGATTATTCAGATTTACCGAAACTATTTCGTAATTACCTAAACCAGGGATATTCTGTTTACGTATCTAATTATGGAATGAACTCTTTCGCCATTTATGACGCGCGCAGATTAGGTATTGAGAAATTAAAAGAAAAGTTCAATTTAACAGAGGTTGAAAATGGTTGTTATGGTTACTGTAATATTTACCAATTAGAACATTATTAAAACGATGCTATACTCTAATAAGTATTCATGGCTACCCTTAGCACAAAAATAATTGCCACAATAGGTCCTGCTTCTATCAAATTTCCTGTTTTCCAGGAATTGGTTGATGCCGGAATTGATTATATTAGAATTAACTCCAAATACGGGGACGATAGCCAGTATAATCTGATTTTGGAAAACCTGAAAAACGCTCAGCCTCAAAATAGAATTGAGGTTATTTTTGATATTAAAGAAATTTCCAAGCTGGATTATGCCTTAAAACATAATATTAAACATATTGCCCTATCCTTTACTGAACAAGCCAAACAGATTGAGGAAGTCAGAAAAATAATTCCCAATGCTTTTGTTATTGCAAAAATTGAATCAGAAAAAGGTGTGCAAAATTTTGATGAAATATTAAAATCATCAGACGGTATTATGGTTGCCCGGGGAGATCTATCAATCTCAGTGTCTTTTGAACAAGTTCCTCCTTTGCAAAAAGAATTTACCTATAAAACTTTAAGGGAAGAAAAGTTTTTAATTACAGCCACAGAGATGCTGCTTTCCATGACAAATAACCCTGAACCAACCAGAGCAGAGGTGTCTGATGTGGCTAACGCTGTTTTTGACCATTCCTCTGCAGTCATGCTATCTGAAGAAACAGCTATTGGAAAATATCCTGTGGAAACTGTCAAAATGATGAAAAAGATAATAGAAGAGGCAGCAGAATCAATTAATTATCTGGAAAAATTAAAGCAGTTTTAAAAAATAACTAAGATATTGCTAAGCCCTTCCCCTAATAAATCTAAGCAAAAATACAATAATTGCTATAACTAATAAAACATGGATAAATGATCCTGCAATACCTAAAGAAAATCCACCAAGCCACATAATAAGTAAAACAATCGCGATGATCTCAATAGTTCCCATATACTCACCTCCTTATTAATTATTACTGTGTTTTAACATTTACGTTAATATCGCTGGGTACATTAATTTGCGGTGTTACCCCACCTGTTTGCACTTGACGTATGGCCGGAAGACCGTAAACATATCCAAGATATGCTAAAACAGCTATAACGACAAGAATAATAATCATTCCGATTGGTCCACCCGAATCATTTTGTGCTGGGGGATTGTTAATAATAGTTGCCATATTTAAATTCACCCCCTCGAGTTTTTTTACTGAGTATCTACTTTTTCTTCGACTTCTTGAGGGGTGGTAGGCTTAATAAGCTGCATTAACTGCACTAAAGCATAGCCGATTAACGCATAAACTATCATGGCCACAAAGGTTGACCATTCCAAAATTGCTCCCTGGTCTGCACTTATCGCAAAAATCCCTCTAAAAGGCAGCGCTAGCGGGTCAGTGATCGTATAAAGCAAGCTTACAAATGTACTACTTATATCCGCCCCAAGCATTTTTAAGACTACTCTAAAGGTCAATAAAACCTCTATCACTCCTAAAATATACCAAATGACTTGATAAGTTCTAAAAATAGTTTTCTTTTGTGCATAGGCTTTTTGTGGAGATTCTGGGTTAACGGCTGGTGGTGTAACAGTTTTAGTGGTTTCTGTAACTTCAACGGGAGCTGACTCTGAAACGGTAGTTACTTCTTTTGTAGTTTCTGTGTCGGGCATATATTTAGTATATCACACATTTTCAAAGTCAACATATTAAACTTTTAAACTTTATTTAAACACTCTAATTTATATTTCTTATCCTTTCTCCAAAATAAAATTATCAGTATCCTGGCTAAAACTGGCTGCTGCAATGATACTGGTGATTGGTACCGCCAAAATAAGCCCGATACTTCCAACCAGCGTCCTGATTATTTCACTTGCGATCATTTCATAATTGATGACTTCAGAAAAAGGATGCGGATTATTGATAAACAACAACAAAAGAGGCAAAGAGGCTCCTGCATAAACCAAAATTAAGGTATTCACCATTGAAGCAATATGGTCTTTGCCAATATCCATCGCCCTGCGGTACAATTCCTCCGGTTTCAACTTGCTGTTAGCTTCTTTTAACTGCTGAACAATCGCTGCCTGAGACACTGTCACATCATCCAACACTCCTAATGTACCAATAATAATGCCTGCCAAAAAGAGCCCCCGGATATTAATAGTTCCTTGTTTGATCGTTTGTAAAAAATTGGCTTCTTCAGAAATAAAACCTGTTAACTTGGCGGCTTCCACAAAAATATTGGCCAAAACCCCTGTTATAATCAAGGCAATAATTGTCCCAAAAATTGCGATAGTTGTTTTCCTGTTCCAGCCATGAGAAAGGTAAAAAGTAATTGGAATAATCAGCAATGACCCTAAAATAGAAATCAAAATAGGGTCTGCTCCTTCAGAAATTTTAGGCAGAATAAACATAAAAATAACCAGAAAAGATAACCCCATCCCAGCCAGCGAAGCAATGCCTTTCAATCTGCCAACAGCAAATGTTAAAGCAACAAAAATAAGCGCAAGCCAAAGTAAAGCTCCTCTCCGGATTTTATCTGTAATGTAAAATAAATCCTTATTATCCGGATCTTTAGTTTTTGTCACTACAACTTCATCCCCCGCCCCATACCTTTGAACATTAGCCATTGGCAAATTACCATTCTCTATCACAATATTCTGATCTTTTAAAGAACCCTGAGTAACAACTAATTCTAATTTTTGATAGAGCTGCTTTTGGCTGGAATCAGAAAGGCCGGGAACATCAATCTCTTTTTCCTCCAAAACCTTAACCACTTGAGCCTCTAATCTTTCATCAGGAATAATAAATTCCTGAGCTAAAACAGGGCTTTGAGAGAACCAAATTAAAATAACAGCAATAACTGAAAATAGAAATTTTTTAATCACCGGATAGGACATCTAAAAATTATATCAATTATTAAATTTTTTAGTGCTGCCTAATAAAAAGTTGACTATTTTTAGGATGCAAGTTCAAGGCGAATTCTTTAGTAATTCCTTTTGCTTACAAAGGACCATAACTCCCTAATGTTAGGCAACATTGCCGCAATTATTATAAATAAACAGCCCAAAAAGATACTTATGGAAAGGGTTTCGGAAAAGAAGATTACCCCAAAGACTACAGCAAAAATAATCTCCAGCAATCCAACAACGCTAGCAATGCTAGGTTCTGAATACTTGAATCCCAAGACAACCAAAAAGAATGCAAATAAAGATGAAACTGCATATCCAAGTACTGCAAGCCAGGAAAGATTTAGTGATATCGGTATCCATTGCTCACCCAATATTTTTGACAAAATAATATGTGATGCAAATATGACTGCCCAAGTAAAGATGCTCAATTCCAATGGAGAATAAGTATCCGATACCTTTTTGGTAAAGATCACTTCTATACCAGCAGCGCTTCCTGCAATTATCGCGGCGGCAGCGGCAATTAGTGTACCTCCGGAAACAGAAAGATTAAATATTAATAACAATCCAACCATTGCTAAAATTAGAGCGGCTATTTTAATGGGGGTCATTTTTTCTCCGAAAGAAATTACCCCAAATAAATACGAGACAATCGTTAGTGAAGCATAAAACATGAGGGTAGAGGGACCTATACCAATAATGTTAAAGGCATAAAAAATTGGCGCAACTGTAAAAGCACCAGCTCCAGCATAAAGTGCAATCCACTTAATGTCCCCTTTCTTAACGGACTTAATTTGTTTGGTGATAAAAGCAATTGGGATAATTACAATTAAAATTAATAAGCTCCTTGTCCATACCTGATAAAAGTTATCAAGCGATGTGCCTATTAATTTTGCCCAAATGCCATATGAACCAAAAAAGAAAGACGACAATAGAATATAAAAACTTCCTTTGATCTGATTGTTGACGTTTAATCTATTTTTCATTACTGACATTCTATCAATAATAGCTCAATTTAAGATTGTTAGGTAAATCCCTAATATAACCATTAAGGCTGCTATTACTTTCTTTAATCCGTCTTTACGCTCACCTAAAAATAAATAAGCCACAATAACATTCAATAAAACGTTCGTGGCTTGTAAGGGAACTACTGTCGTAACACTACCTAATTGAAATGATCGGAGCGAAAAGAAGATTGTCAAAGCCCAAAATACCCCAGTTAATATATAATACTTACGATCCTGACCATTAAATTCTGTCGCAACATCACTAATTTTTATTCTTTCACCAAAAACTATGAATAAAGCAGGGATAAAAAACGTGAGCATAATATAGATAGGTAAGTTAAACAGACCTGAAATTCCTATATCAACTGAAATTGCAGTAGCGAGAGCCACAGCAGCCAAAACTGCCATGCCAACATATTTGTTAATTTCAATCTTCCCATTTGAGTATCTTAAAAGTACATTCGCCCCAATAATAACCGCTGCACCAAGCAATTTTGTAAATGAGAATGGATCCTTAAAGATTGCTATACCATAAATAATCAAAAAAACAGTGTTTAACTGGTTTATTACTGTGAATACTGACACCTGTAAATGCTTTCGGGCTGTTGCTTGAAGTCGATCATTTAGTGCGTAAAATACACAAGCACCCGCCAAAAGCAAATACCACTTTATTTCGGTGGGAAACTTTATTGCAAAAAACGGGGCAAGAAATAAAACAGAAGTACCTGCTAATAATTGTAGTGTTACGGCTGCTGCCCCATCTCTTTTAGCGTTTTTTACTGCGAGCTTGTAAAACTGAAAAAACAAAACAATAGATATTAAATATAAAATTAGATTTAATTGCCAGGTATTAAAAATATTCATTTGTGTTTCAGTGATAATTTAGAAGATTTAAGAGTTTTGTTTGGTCACTGTCCATAATTTGATTACTTATCATTAAAATAAACTTGCATATATGGCTCTATTTCTAATTTTAAGATTTCTTCTTTGGTTTCCCATCTAAAAGCTGTGTGTTCCTTACTTAAGATTATCTCTCCTCCCTCATCTTTTGATTCATAAAGCACAAATTGATGAGTGGGATTTCCTGTATTCAAAACATCAATATTAGTTTTTGCTATGACTTTTACAGCCTTGGCTTTTAAGCCTGTTTCTTCTAAAACCTCTCTTTCAACACCTAAAAAAGGTTCTTCCCCTTTTTCTAGTTTTCCTCCTGGAAAATCCCAAAACCCAGGAAAATTAACAGCATCTGGAGATCTTTTTAGAATTAAATATTTATCCCCTCTTTTAATCACAGCCTTTTGAACAATAACCATATCTAGGATTATACCAAAATTTAATCAAGGCTTTTCAAAACTTTAGGTTCATGGCTCAAATCTGAGAAGAAATAGAAAAAGTTAAACTAAACCTTCTTCCTGTTGCTTCATAACTTCTTCCCTTAACTTCATCCATATTTTGCCTAGTTCGTTCCTTCCGTTTCTATCTTTCCCCCATCCCCAAAAAGCGTCTTTTGGGGAATCTTCAACGATCTCTCTATCACCTGTTTGTAACAATTTATGCATGATATACGGATTTTGTTCTAATTTATGTCTCACTATGTCTTCCATCACTGCAACTTTCTTCTCATCCCAATCTTCAGGTGCTCTGCCTGTATTTGCTTTAGCAATCTTAAAAGCTTCATGTGCTGATTTTGCAACAAATATTTCCTCTACTAATTCAGGAGTAGTTTCAAAAAAGTGGGATGCCTGGTATGCATGTTCTGACGTCTGCCAAACTCGACCTTTCCACTCAACCTGGAAACTTGAAAAATTAGAGAAAACGTAAAACTCACGTTCATAAAAGCCGACCACTTCTCCTGAGGTTTCAAGTTGTTGGTCTCTATTTTGATAAATGTTTTCTTTCATATATTTTTGGGTATATTAAGTGCCAACTGGCTCTAAATGTGAACGACATTAGAACCTATTCATAAGGTTTTTATATTTGAGGTAATCCTGTTCCTGCTGCAGTGTGAGTTCCACCTGTTTGACAATAATCATTTATAACTAAAATTGGTTGAATAAGAGTTAGTGGATTATATGAATCACCTAGTCTGTCTTGAAGCTCTCCCATTAATTCCCGAGTATTAATTTGACCATCTCTCAATAGCCTTTCAAGTATGATGATTTTAGAAGTTGTATCGTCTTCTAGGATTAGTCGTAAATCAGGATGTTGATAGCGACGGTCATCTTTTTCAATTCTTCCTCTATATTCTGTGAGTTTTGCTGTAAGCTGTTCTCTTCGCTCTTCTGGAAGAACAATTGTTGGCCAGGGTCTAGGGGGACTATCTTCTCCTGCATTCTTCCAAAGTTCTTGATCTTCAATCATATTATATTGAGCAGAATTAAATGAATTATATAACTTATAAATTTAATGTCAACAAAAAATGATTGAGGTTATTTTGCTCAAGAATTGTAACTCTACTATACCCACGCAATTGTCCTTTATTATCAAGGCTTTCTCTGATTTTAGCCACCTAAAGTCCTTATTTCTTATCAGGACACCGTAAACTATCTTCAACTAAAGAAATTAATAAAGGAAATTCTTTATATGGTTGTTTAAATAAGTCGGAACCCATATGCCCTTCTTCATTGATTATTAAAGTACCTCCGAGCTTATCGGACATCATTTTCCCCTGTTTGTCATTACAACCCCAAGGGTCATTTGCCGCATTGATGAATACAAACTCTTGGCAGTGTGCTTTTATCTTCTTCCAATCATACGATTCTTGTAAAAAATCTTTTTGCCATTTAGTAATTTTAGGATCATTTGTTGATGGCTCATACAGTCCAGCTACCATTATTGCCAGCTTGATTTTTACATCGATGTTTTCAAGAACACTAAATATAAAAGGAACTCCAGCAGAATGTCCAATCATTACTGTTTCTTGGTTAAATTCACCATTTTTCAAGATAAAAGGCAAAACCTCTTTAAGTTTGGGATTATCAATCCCTGGAAGCTGAGGTAGCCAAACTTTATAACCTCTTTTTTCTAATTCTTTCTTAGTGTACGGAAGCCAAAAAGATTCCTGAGTTTCTCCTGCCCCTTGTAAAATAATTGCGTTCTTCATAATTCCTCCTCAGATATTAAAGGATAAATATCAAAAGCCACCTCTTCGTATGGGTGAACCTTTTTGATTGCTTCGATTACCTGATGAGCCTTATCTTTTGGACAAACAAACTCAACTCTTTCTTCTTCCACCTCTTCGTACTTACCTACTTCTCCAATAGCTGGTTTTGCACCTTCTAAAGGCTTATATCTACCTGTACCAACCGAAGAAAAAGTGCAATGGCTATAATTACCAATTATTCCAGCACCAGCATCACCAATAGCTTCCCTCACAATATCTGTATGAGTTAATGGCACAAAAACAACAATTTTTACATTACTATTCATATCTTGGATTATACCAATAATAATCCATTCCCATATCTAAGATACTGCCCAGAAGTCATCAGCTCATGAATATAGGCATACCTCTCAAAACTGTTTCTCTGAGGTTTATCTGATTTTAAATCACAATATTTGATGATAGATGCCAAAAATATTGATAAAGATTTCCATTTAAGTTCATCGTTATCTCCTGTAACAAAATAGTGACCCCATTTTTCACCGTTTATGTCTTTTTTTGTAATCATACCTTCTCTTAAACAAAGTATTGTTTCTGGATATTCTGCAAACTGACAAGGTTGTTTTGACTTATACCATTTATTTAGTTTAGAGGGCGATAATTTTTCTCCACGAAAAGCAAATATTAACCCTCCTATTACTCCATGCCTTTCTGTATTGGCAATACTAATCTTTTTTACTTTCTGAATCAGGCTAGTTGAGTCAATAAAATCTTGTTTAGAAAAGGATGTTTTTATTTTTATAACACAACATACCGCTTCGGGATAAATAATTACAAAATCGTCATATCTAGCAAGAATACAACCGCTTTCATTTTCATCTATCACCATTAAATCTATCTGAGGGCTTATATTGTCTTTATCAAAATAAATAAAACCAGTTTTAAGTGAAAACCTATTAGGAAGAAAGTTTTTTATTAGATCCCTTAAAACATACTCATGATAACTTCCTTTTTCTGATGGATGATTGTCTATTAGAGAATTAATTCTATCAAGCTTACTGTCTAATTCTTTTGCAAGACTTTTAAAGTAATGTTCATCCTTAATAAGTGGCATTTTGTTTAATTTGGCAGATTAAAATAATAGATTTTTGCTCCTCGACCAGGACTCGAACCTGGAACCTTCTCGTTACAAGTGCCCTTCTGTTACCAAAAGGCTTGGACTATCTCATAACCGTGATCCACCAAAGTAGATTTTAGGTCCTAGGTATATAGTCTCTACACGTTTATCCTTCGACTCCGCTCAGGACTATAGTCCTAAACTTCGTTTGGGAATTTAGCTCGGGATTATCCTTCGACTTCGCTCAGGATCGTTGATCCTTTGATTAATCTTAAGGACTTCCCCGAATTAGCCCAGTTTCCATTCTGATATTTCTATCAGAAGCTGCGATTCCCACAGCGAGCCGCTCTACCATTGAGCTATCGAGGATTATATTTCAATTAAAAATTTATAATTTAGAATTGATAATTTATTTAAAGTGCTAAAACCATTACTCTTTTAGTTTCGACCTTTTTACAATCGTCACTAAGATTTTAATGATTTCTCTTGTCTCTTCTATGAGACTTGCTAATTTTACCTCAGATACGAGTCCACTTTCAACAATTATTCTTAACCAGTACTCTGTCTCCTTTGCTTCCTTTAAAGATATTGTTAAGGAACGGATAAATTCTTTCTTTGAACTACAATTTTGAGCCTCCTCAATATTGGCACCAACGCTGGTTCCGGATCTAACAACCTGACTGGAAATTGCAAAACCTACTGCATTTTTAGGAAGAGAGGATGCCAATTTAACAATTCTAACTGCAAACTTAAAAGTTCTTTCTCTAATGTCAAAAATTTTTCCTGAATCATTTGGCATTTTGTTTTAATTATACATTCTACATTATCAATTCTATATTGAATAAAGCTTGCTAAATAGCCTCAAAAAAGGTAAAATAGATTTGTTAGTTGATGCTAGAACTAGCACGTTCATAAGACTGAACTGTGCAAAGCGCTCAACCTTCTTGAGCAAAAGACACAGATCTTCCGAAGTATCGGAGGCATCGTAGCTGTAACCAAACAGCGTTGATGAGTGCCACAAAGCATCCGGTCGGATTTTCGATTGAAATGAAGGGAATTCTTCTATACCCTGCCCAAAGGCAGGCAGGTTTTCCCTTTTAAATAAAAAATATTTTGTGTTTTTGCGTAGCCATTTTTAAGGCAAGGAAGTTTATTATGGGAAAAGAAAAAGATTTAAAATACACAATTAGCTCTTGGGCTACTGCCGCTGTTATTGCCGGTATTTCTTACTTACCTTTTGCCAAAAACGCAGAAGCCTTACCGTTTATTGAAATGGCAGTACAACCACAAAAACAGCTAATCCCCCCTGGATATCATCCTACCCAATACACCTGGACAGGAGATACCAGTTATTACACAGAGGATGGCTGTTATGGTTGCAGGGCCGACAGATTAATGGCCAACGGCAAACGTTTTGATGAAAATGCTTACACTATTGCTTTTATGAGAGCTCCGTTAGGCTCTAAAGTACTAATAACTAATGTAGCAACTGGAGAGTCTTGTGTGGCTGAAGTAACTGATCACGGAAATTTTGAAGAGAACAATCTAATTGCTGATTTATCAAAAGCAGTAAAAGAGACTCTTGGTGGAAGCAAATTAAGAATAGCTAAGATTACCCTGCTGGAGCCAAACCCTCAAAACAGATATCGACTTCTTTGGGCTGATTAAAAAATGTGAATTTTATTCAAGATAATCTCTGAGTTTTTTGGCTCTGGTTGGATGTCTGAGTTTTCTAATTGCTTTAGCTTCAATTTGTCTGATTCTCTCACGGGTTACTCCAAATTCTTTACCCACTTCTTCCAAAGTTCTTTGTTTTCCATCTTCTATTCCAAATCTAAGTTGCAAGACTCTTTTTTCTCTTGGGGAAAGAGAGTCCAAAACCTCATCAAGATGAGCTCTAAGTAACGCACGGGTAGCCTGTTCATCTGGTTTTAAACCTGGTGCTTCAATAAAATCACCTAACTCTGAATCTTCCTCATCCCCTACTTTGGTAGCAAGTGAAGTTGGTTCCTGAGAAACTTTAATAATTTCTCTAGCCTTTGCTGGATCAATGCCTAATTCTTTAGCAACTTCTTCTGGGGTTGGTTCGCGACCTAAATCCTGCATTAATTTTCTTTGGGCTCTGTTAAATCGATTTATAGTTTCCACCATATGAACTGGAATACGGATGGTTCTGGCCTGATCTGCTAAAGCTCTGGTGATAGCTTGTCTAATCCACCAGGTAGCATAAGTTGAAAATTTAAATCCTCTTTTCCAATCATATTTTTCTACTGCCCGCATTAACCCCATATTTCCTTCTTCAATTAAATCGAGTAAAGACATTCCCCTACCTACATATTTTTTAGCAATAGAAACAACTAATCTTAAGTTAGCACTGATTAATTTATCTTTAGCTCTTCTTTCCCCTTTTTCAGAAGCTTTTGCTAACTCTATTTCCTGTGCTGCTGTGAGAAGTGAGACGCGACCTATTTCTCTAAGGTATTGCCTGACAGGATCAGTGACAGATCCTTCATCCATGGAGGCTAACATTTCCAATTCTTTTTCTAAATCAGTTGTTCCCCGCTCTGCTTCTGCCACCTCTTCTGTAGTACTTTCAAAAACATCAATTGAGGATTCAATTAATTTACCGTAAAATGCGTCTAACTCTTCTACTTTTTCCTCAGGTTTAGGGAAAACCTGTAAAATTTCTTCCTGGGTGACAAAACCACGTTCGTGGCCCAGCTTCAGGAGCTTTTTTTCATCTAAATCAGCGACTTTTGTTTTTGCTTTTGCCATATTTATTATTTATATTACAGATTTTTCAGTTTTAATGAAAGATCACGAAACCTTTTCGTTAAAACTTGTAACTGTTCCATTTTACCAAAACTCTGGGCATTTTTGATATCATCTGATAGTTTTTCTAAAGAGGCTTTAACTAAAGCCTTCTTTAACCCTGTCACTACCACATTGATTTCATCCAACCATGCCTTTGAGTTAGTTAATTTATCATCAATCTCTGTTAAATACAAGCCATCTACTATAGGTATTAGTTCCTCAGGCAGGGTTTTAACAAAATCCGTGATTGAAAATGCTGCTGCTTTGAAGGAAATTGCATCTAAATATAATACCAGCAAAACATACAAAGAACGATAAGCTTCTAATGTAAAGATTGTTTCAGGAAAACTCGGGATAAAAGTTAAGTCTGCCGGAATCTTTAGTAAAAGATTCATTAAATACTCTTCCAACAGCCCTCTTCTGGATTTGGACATCTCTTTGCTTCCTCCTTGTTTAATAATATTTTCAAAAGTCGGAGTATAACTGCTGCCAGCCTTAGCAATTTCACGA
The DNA here is from genome assembly GCA_041659805.1 of Microgenomates group bacterium. Classification (GTDB taxonomy): domain Bacteria; phylum Patescibacteriota; class Microgenomatia; order Daviesbacterales; family UBA10151; genus STC-54. The sequence continues at coordinate 192,801 of JBAZXP010000001.1, forward strand.
CGCAAAATATCTTCCGGTAAAGCAATTAAAGCTGATAATTTTTGAATATAAAATTCACGGGTAACAGTATCGGAAATCTTAGCCCAAAGAGGCGCAATTTCTGCAGCAATTCGTTTTCTTCCTTCTGCTGTATTTCTATTAAATCTGGCTGCAACAGATGTTAGGTAGTAATCATAGATTGGTTCAGCCTCTTCCACTGCTTTTTTCCATAACTCCACATCTTTTAAGGATAGCTCAGCCGGATCTTTGCCTTCAGGGATTTTTATAACTTTAATATTTAAGCCTGCTGCATCTGCCATTTCTATTCCACGACGGGAGGCAGCATCCCCTGCTAAATCAGAATCAAAACAAAGTAAAATAGTATCTGTATATTTTTTTATCAAATCAATTTGCCCGGAGGTCAAAGCTGTACCTTTGGAAGCCACCACATTTTTTACCCCTGCCTGATAGGACATAATATTATCCATTTCCCCTTCAGTTAAAATAGCTGCGTTAGCTTGTCTGATTTCTCCCTTACTCAGATTTATTCCGTAAAGACAATGGCTTTTATCAAAAATTAAAGTTTGAGGGGTATTAATATATTTTGGTTCGCCCACTCCTAAAATTCTGCCTGAAAAAGCAACAATCTGACCTTTAACATCCAGTAATGGGAACATTACCCTGCCACGAAACCGATCATATCCTCCGGAATTAGAAGCAACAGCTAGCCCTGCATCAATTAAGTCAGTATTAGTAAAACCACGTTTTAACATAAATTTAAATAAGCTGTCCCATGAATTTGGGGCATAACCCAAATTAAATTCTTTGATAGTTTTATCAGTTAAGCCTCTTTTTTTAAGGTAAGCCAACGCGGGAGCACCTAATTTGTGCTCAGTTAAAATAAAATGAAAATATTGGGCTGCTTTTTGATTGGCGTCAAATAATTTGGTTTTTTTATCTTTATCTTTGGAAGGCTTACGGGAAAGTGTTACCCCTGCCCGACTCGCTAAATTTTCTAAAGCTTCCGTAAATTCCATTCCGTCTTTGAGCATTAAAAATTTAAAAATATCACCACCTGCATTACACCCAAAGCAATGGAAAATTCCTCGTTCAGGAGAAACTACAAAAGAAGGAGTTTTTTCATTATGAAAAGGACAAGGTGCTTTATAATTCACGCCGCTTTTTTTTAAGGGTAAATATTCTGAGATTAAATCAACAATGTTGATTTTTTGCTTTATTAAGTCGAGGTCATCCATAGTTTTATCAATAATCTGGTCGCCCGTTAACGTGGCCACAAGGGATTGATAAGCGGATTATAATCCAATTTAACCCAAATAACAACTTCTTACAGGAACTTTAAAAACTTATTTTCCTTGTCTACCAATATACATTTTGGGGCCAATGGTTTATCAGTTAATTCAAACCCAATTATAATTATTTCTTCACCTTTTTTAATTAGATGTGAGGCTGCACCATTCATGCAGATTACACCAGATCCCCTTTCTCCTGCCATAAGATATGTTTCCAGTCTGGCGCCAGAGGTATTACTCACAACTAAAACTTTCTCAAATGGCCAAAAACCAGCTTTATCAATTAAATCCTCATCCACAGTAATACTGCCAATATATTTTAAATTAGCTTCAGTGACAGTTGCTTTATGAATTTTTGAACGTATTACAAACCTCATATATTTATTTCTCAACTTGGCGGTGGGAGAGGGATTCGAACCCTCGATACCTTACGGTATGCGACCTTTCCAAGATCGTGCACTCGACCACTATGCGATCCCACCTAAACAATGCTTTGATCCCAGTGATTTTATCACTTTTCCTCTTAATAGAACAATTAGAAGAGATTTATAAATAGAATATTATACTTGTAGTATAATTCCAAACAAGAATTGTTGAATATGAAAAAACTCAAGAAAACTCTAAAACCCTATGCAAATTTTTTATTTGAGGTGGGAATCTTGGCTAAAACTCCACGCTCTGGCTTCCGTCACTTAGATGGTTTGAATCAATCCATATCTGAACATCTTTTAAGAACTACTTACGTTGGATTTACACTCGCTAATTTGGAACAGGAAAAAGGCGAAAAAGTGGATTTAGAAAAAGTTATAAAATGTTGCTTATTTCATGATCTTGGAGAAGCCAGAGCATCTGATTTAGACTATATCAGTCAAAAATATACTAAAACAGATGAGTTGGCAGCAATAAATGATGCTGTAAAGAATCTATCCTTTGGTAATATTATTTTAAGCATTTGTAAAGAAGCTGAAGAAAGAATCACCAAAGAAAGTATTATTGCCAAAGATGCTGACCAAATAGAACTACTTTATTCACTTAAAGAAATTATTGATTCAGGAAATCCTCAGGCAAAATTATGGATTCCCCCTTTACTCAAAAGGCTAAAAACAACTTCTGCAAAAGATCTAGCCAAACAAATCCTAAAAACAGATTCTAATGAGTGGTGGTTTGAGAATAAGAATGATGAATATTGGGTTAATGGTGGTAAACGGAAAAAATGAAAAAAAATTCATTAACTGAATTTGAAACCAAGGTTCTTGATTTTGATAAAGAAGAAATCATTAAAAAATTAAGAAAACTGGGAGCTAAAGAATCTCCTGAAGTTTTAGTCAGCCGTTATGTTTTTGATATTGAATCAGAAAATATGGAATGGATCAGACTTAAAGAAATCAATGGTAAAACTACCCTAACTTATAAACATAAATTTAGAGGAAACGTAGAAGTCGGAAAAACTCAGGAAATTGAGACTGAAGTAACAAATTTTGAAACAACAGCTCAAATTTTATTAAAAATACCTTTTAAGCGTGTTTTTTATCAGGAAAATAAAACCCATATTTTTTATCTTAATGAGATTGAATATTCAATTGATACCTGGCCCAAACTCGATCCTCACCTGGAAGTAGAAGCAGACAGTCTGGAAAAAGTAGCAGAGGGATTAAAATTATTGGATTTAGAAGGAAAAGATATCGGAGATATGGATCTTACATCAATTTATCAGATGAAAAATATTGATATCCACTCTCAAAATAAATTGAAATTCAATTAAAATTTGCACTCTTTACAACATGGTGTATGATATATACATGATGTGGAATTATTACAATTCAAACTCCAACTGGATGTACAACATGATGTTTGGTTATGGAAATGGGTTTGGTGTTATTGGCTGGCTAATGCCTTTGATAATACTTGATTTAGTCTTAAAAGGGTTTGCTTTATGGAAAGCAGGCAGAAATAATCACATGTATTGGTTTATTGCCCTCCTTTTAGTTAATTCTCTGGGCATCTTACCTCTTGTTTACTTAGTCTTTTTTGAGAAAAAGAAGGGAAAGTAAATATTCTTTATTTCCCCCTCCCCCCAATATAGGTGATTCTATTACATCTTCTACTTTAAAAAACATGCTCTCAAATTTTTCTGACACTTCTTTTCTAACCTCCTCAGCAATTTCCGGAGGGAGAATTCCTTTTACCAAATCTCTTTGATTGGCTTCATAATGAGGTTTAAGAAGTGCAATAATCCTTCCGTCTGGTTTTAAAAATTTCTGAACAATTGGCAAAATAAGTTCTAGCTTTGTCCAGCCCGCATCTATAGTGATTAAATCAACAGTTTCAGGGAGTTGCTCCAAACGAAGAATATTAGTTCTTTCCATGACTACCACTCTGGGGTCATTCCTGAGTTTCCAGGCAAATTCTCCATAAGCTGTATCTACTGCATATACCTTGGCAGCACCATTTTGCAATAAACAATCCACAAATCCACCAGTTGAGGAACCTACATCCAAAGCAACCTTACCTGTTACATCAATGCCAAATCTATCTATTGCTGCCTGAAGCTTATCTCCACCACGGGAGACAAAGTTAGAGCTGCTCATACATCTCCACAGCTTTTTTAAGCAGAACCTTATCGTTAGAAAAACTCAATTTTTCTAAGGCTTCATCAGGAGTATACCAACCTGAATCAGAAACTTCCCAATCATGATCACGAATATCACCTGAAACATACTTCATTAAATAAATAGTCACAATTTTAAAGATTTTTTTATTATTTAAAGAATAATAATATTTTGATTGTCCCACAGAATCAATAATTTCTGCTTCAATTCCACCTTCTTCTTTTACTTCTCTTAAACCTGCCTGCTTCATCCCCTCCCCTTCATTGGGCTTACCTTTAGGAAAACCCCAGTGTTTATTTGTTGAATGTTGAGTCACTAAAACATTCCCCTCTTTATTGAAAACTATTCCCCCAGCAGAAAATTCTCTTTTCATCTTAAATGAATATAACATACTCCAGTAAGATCTTTGGAGGAAGCAATTCTTTATTTAACGCTCCCAATTGGAATTAATAAAATTATTAGGACCAATTCGCTGGTCAATTGGTAAAATATCTTTCTGATAAGGTGGATTAAATAAATCTTTAACTACAAATATTAAAAGAGCAATAAGAATTATAATAGCAAACAAAACAAAAGATAACTTATACCAATACAATTGCAAAGATGCCCATTCAGCCATTGGTTGCAATGATCGCTCGATATTTTTAAGGGATTTATCTTTTACAGGTTTACTTTTCTTTTTCATGACAGTAAATAAATACTACAGAAAAAATATTCTTAGCGCAACACTATATTGTGCGTTTAAGACGCGGCGGTGGGGGTGAGATTCGAACTCACGGTCCCTTGCGGGACGATGCTTTTCGAAAGCATTGCCGTACGACCACTTGGCTACCCCACCAATAAAAATATCAAAATACCAACGTTCTGATACGCTGATCTGCCGATATGCTGATATTCTGAACTGGTGCGCCTGGAGGGGATCGAACCCCCGACTTCATCGTCCGCAACGATGCGCTCTATCCACTGAGCTACAGGCGCAATATGTGAATTTTACAACAACTATACGTAAGACGCTAATATCTTACTTTTGGGGATTTTCTAAAGGAAAGTGTTTTTGTAAAGATGAAGCCCAGGAATCCATCAGATTTTTAGGAGCAATTTCATGAAACGGCAGATATTTGGCAACTGTTTTTTTAACTTCTTCTATATGATCTGCTTTGATCAAAATTATTAGCTGACTGGGGAAACGTAGGTTTGTGGCAATGTTTAGAATTTTATAGCCTTCTTTTTCAGAAAACCAAAAGCTATTAAGCTCTGCCCAAAAATAAAAGTGGTCACCAATGGTAATTCCCTGTGTGGAAATTTTATATTCCACATCCTCAGGAGGCACAAAAGCCAATACATAAACCACAAAGGCAAGCGCCAGCAACACACCAATAAATATATATTCCCTGGCAAGCAAGGAAATTAATACCAATAGAACTAGGATAATTGCTGTGGTGGTGAAAAAAGATCTATCCCTTTTTCTAAAAGGTCTGGCTGGTGCTGTCCAAGTAAGATAAGTTCTTACAGGATCATCTTCCTGTTTTTGATTCTCTCTTTCATTGTTTTCAGTAGATTTATGGTAAAACTCGGGCATTAGAAATTATTATACAACAGAATGGATTATATACTCTATCTTTGTTACAATTAGCCACAAGGAGAGACCAAGTCTCCTGCGTAGTTTGGAGAGGTCGCATAGTGGTCTAGTGCGAATCGGTGCTAACGATTTGTACCCGTAAGGGTACCGAGGGTTCGAATCCCTCCCTCTCCGCCAGGTAATTAAAAATACTTCTTTACAAATAAAACCCGAAATTTTATATTTATAGTATGGGTTATCTTCGGCATCCTAACAATAACTGCCAAATTTGTAATAAGCCAGTTTAAGAAAACCTTCTGAAGTTAAAAAAAGCCATGGCCACATCTTCTGTAGCTTAGACTGCTATGGAAAGTCGTTGAGAAGAGAAAAACCATGCCTTGTGTGTGGCACTTTAATTATGGCCCACTTTAATAAGAAAACTTGCAGCAGGGCTTGTGCAAATAAGCACCGAGCAGGAATTAAGTATTTAGGAGGAAGAAGAAAAGATAAAGTTGTTCATTTTAAAAGATTAAAAATAAGACTGCTCGGAAATAGAATAAACCAATGCGCTAAGTGTAGTTATAATAAAATAGAAATCCTGCAAATTCATCACAAAGACAGAAATCGAGAAAATAATAATCTAGAAAACTTAGAATTAATTTGTCCAAATTGTCATTTTGAAGAGCATTTATTGGAAAAAAGCTGGCTAAAAGGGTATAATCAAGCAGTTTAATAGGGAGAGGTGCTTGGAGTGGTTTATCAGGTTGGTCTTGAAAACCAATGTTCCGCAAGGAACCGTGGGTTCGAATCCCACCCTCTCCGCCAAATTATTGTATTATCAAAACTATGAAATTTTTTCATACAGCTATTACTGTAAATAATATTGAAGAATCAACCCTTTTCTATAAAGAAGTTTTTAACTTAACTGTTAGAACACAAGGCGAAAGACCTGAATTAGGAGTAAAGTTTATCATGCTAGAGGACAAAAATAGCGTCGTAATAGAGCTTTTTGAGCACTTGCACCCTATTCCATTGCAAGATAACCTTATGGATTTTAGTAAAGTAGGTATTAAACATATTGCATTCATTGTAGATAATATCGACGAAATTATTGAAAAAGCTATAAATCAAGGTGCCAAAATCATTTGGCAACCCAAGAAGGGTATCACTGTTAAGAGAATTGCATTTATTTCTGATCCAAATAATATCCCAATAGAACTAGTTGAATTGTAAACAAATATGTTAGTTATCTAGCAAGTGTAATTGCCCAGACTGATTTAGCTCCATTTCTTTTTAAGATATAACAACATTCTTTTAAGGTTGAACCCGTAGTCCAGACATCGTCCACAAGAAGAAATTTTAAATTTTTAATTTCAAATTTTAAATTCAATGCGAAAGCATTGTTTATGTTTTTCTTTCTTTCCCAACTAGCTAAACCTACTTGTGGCTTGGTGTGTTTAGTTCTTTTTAGTGCTTCTGCATATTCTAAACCTATTTTTGAGGCTAATATTTTCCCCAACAGGGCAGATTGATTAAAACCCCGCCATTTTTCTCTTTTTGGATGAAGTGGAACTGGTACCACCACCCACCCTTCTCCTCTGTCTTTTTTAATTTCTTCAATAAATTGAGGGGTAAATTTTGCCCAATATTCGAGCGTCAGATCAGTCAGAGTATCGGCAATATCGGCAACAAATTTATACTTCAGCTTTTGAATGGATTTTTTTAATGGGTTCTGATAAGCAAAGCTTGAAACAGCTCCGCTGTTATAAATCCCCAAACTCCACAAACCATCTAAACCAAACCTTTTTTTACATAAGGGATGGACTTTCCCACCAATTGCTGGTTTTTCACAATTTGGACAAACCAAATCTTGCTGCAAAATTGTTTTAACACAAGAATCACAAAAATATGTACCAAACTTCCCACACCCACAACATTTTTTAGGAAAAAAGATATTCCAGAAAAAGTGCATAATTTATGGTAACAAAAATCCACCCGGAGGTGGATTTTTTTGTGGAGACGAGGGTATTGAACCCTGTCTGAATCGTTAATTTAATAACATCTACAAGCTTAGCTAGTATATTTTTAAAGTTTAGTTGTAACCTACTAGCAGGAAAACTAAACTTTGATTGAATCGTCTTAAAAAATTATGGATCAACCAACACCATAATCTTAGCAACCTGACTGTTGTACTTATTTTAAGGATTCCGTCAGATGGAGATTACCTTAAAATACCCTTATGCGGCGTATGCAAGAGTATATCCGTTGCCGAATACACCCAATGCGCGTGCTTGCATTTGGGATGCAAAACTTTTTAAGTTAGCATATTTTTTGAAACCATGTTTTACGAATAAGGTTTCCTGTTCGGCTTGCAGTTTTTAAAGTGCCGGTCCGTCGAATCTGTACGTCCCCGTGCGTATATAATACCAAATTTATGCTCAAAAAGCAAATAATTGAGGTTAAACCTTACCTCTTAGATCTTGTTCAATTTTTCTTAGCTGATCCTTCTCTTTAATAATCCTACGCTTATCAAATTCTTTCTTGGATTTGCCTAAACCAAGCTCAACTTTGATCATATTATTCTTTTCGTAAAGGGAAACAGGCACTAAAGCCACCCCTTTTCCGGAAAGCTTACCAATTAGGCTCACAATCTGATCATGATGTAATAATAATCTTCTGGATTTTATAGGATCATAATTTTTAATAGGAGCGTTTTGATAAGCAGGAATATTGACATTCATTAAAAATACCTCTCCACTGATGATCTTTGCATGTGATTGACCCAAATCTGCCCTACCAGCTCTAATAGATTTAACTTCAGGACCAGTTAATTGAATCCCTGCTTCCAGAGATTCTAAAATATGGTAATTATGCAAGCCCTTTTTGTTTAGGATTTTCATAAACTTGTAGGTTCATTTTAAATCCATGGAGTAAATTTTACTACCATCCAGTAGATAGACCTTTTTCTTAGCTTCATCAACTACCAAATCTATAAAAGCGCTGAATTTATCCGAGGTGTATTGAGACATGTAATTTCCCTTTTTATCCATTACCACCAACCTATTGTTTCCTTTATCCAATACATACAAATTTTCTGTGTCAGATGACACAAAAAAGCTGGAAATTTCTTTGATTGGTTTATCCAAATTAGCATAAGAGAAAAAATCTACTACACCTTGAGTAAATTTTTCTATCTCTACTTTATTTTTCAAAACCCAAACAGATGAATCAATTTCTAATTTCAATGCTTCGCCTACACTTGGTTTACCTTTAAAATATTCCCGTTTATCAGAATAACCTGCTTCTGTTGGCAGGTATTTCCAGATCTGCGCAGAAGGGGAAGAAGAATTTCCTTTATCAAAAAGGTAGACATTTCCTCCAAAAGCATACAGATCTGCAATCTGCCCCCAACCGGTATCAGGTTTAACAGCGACTGTTGTCTTACCACCTGAATCTATTTTTAACACGCCTTTATCCGCAGAAAATACAAAAGCCGTTTGCCCATTTAATGAAGCAAAGCTCGCATTCCCGATTTTATCTGATCCTGCTAAAGCTTCCTGAGATTTAGAATTTAAATTAATTTTCACCAAGGAATTATTTCTATTGTCCAAAAGAAGTAAATTACCGGCGGATTGAGACATTTCCTTAGTGGTGAAATCTTTCTTAATTAGGCTCAAATCCAGCCAAACAGGAAATTCTCCAACTAAATTGTTTTTAGAAATTTCCGGGAAACTTATATCCAGTTTATTTTTCAGCTCTTTTGCTTCCCTGTTTTCAGGATCAATTTTTAAAAGAGTGTCCAGGGCATTTTTGGCATTATTTAGACTACTGACAGCCTCTGCGGTGTTTGAATCTTTAAGAGTCTGCGCCCTGTTAATTTCATTTGTAGATGTCTGTAAATAACCGCTGATTTGTTTTCCTTTTTCAGCATTTTTTTGGTTATTAAAACTCGCGATTGCACTCACAATCACAACTATTAATATGGCAAATCCAATTATGGCAAAGCCCCTTTTAGACCTTGGCATCAACCTTGAAAAACCTTTTCTGATACCCCGTCCGATTTTTTGCAAAAAAGCCTTGGTTTTTACTCCGCTTTCTGACGCTAAAACTGGCTGATATTGTATTTCTGTTCTTTCTACTAATTCTTCTTTAGGAATAATCTTTTCTTTTTCTACAACGATTGCAGCCACAGGATAATTTTCTGCTTCAGGTAACTTACTGGCAACCTCGTCTTCTAAATTTTCAATTGGGTATTTTTCCAAGGACATTAAATCATCCTGCAGAATCTTATCCAATGTTTTAGTACACATGATGATTCTGTCTCCTTCCTTGATAATCCCAGAGATTACCTGTCCGTCAGAAAGTGAGCATAAATCAGTCCTCTTTCCGTTTCTAACAAGGAATGATTCCAGGTTTCCGGGTTGCCCCATTAGATAAAAAAAAGTATCAGTTGATTCTTCCTGGGTGGCGGAAATTAATATATTTAATTCCAAAGAGTCTTTTAGAGCGTCTTTTATGCCATGGCAAACTTCTATGACCCTGTCAGTAATTGTAAGAGATGAGGCATAGAACGCACTTTCAGCATCAGACAAAGCTGCCCTGGTACGGGTAAAAGCATCATCAAGGCTTGCTGAAATAATAATAAATAAATAAAACTTTTGCTCTGGTTGTCGTGAAACCAAAGCGATGGCTGCATCAGTATCCGAATTTAAGCCAATAATTTTGGCTGTTTTTAGCATAAACTACCTCATTTTTTCCGGGCAGTATAAATATTATCCAAACAAAAAACCAATAAACAAAATAATTATCCCTAAAGCGACCCCTGCATGGATTATAGCAAATGCGCGCAAGTATGGCGCAACCTCAGTAATAAGCGTATCAGTCATTAAATTAACCTGTCTTATCACGATTAAACTAAACACAAAATAAAGCAGGCTCAGTATAACTAAAGCACCGCGCACAATAAACCATATTGTTTCCATAGAAACTGCTGGATTAAAAAAATTACTTTCAAGGGGCATTGTGACCTCCTATGGGTTCAACCAATTCACGTAAATCCTGTATCCGTTCTGCCACAAAATCAGGACCGGGTACTGAAATAAAAGAAATATCCTGTTTATCTGCTGCGGTTTCTATCACTACATCTCCAAAATTAAAAAGGGATCCGAAAATACCTGCCACTTTTGTCTTAACACTCTGCACATCCTCAAGCATCGCTTCAGTTGAAGTTTTAGAAAGGAGGGAGCTCATAGTAACATCAGTCAAATGAATGTTAGTCACAATATAAATATTAAAGTACCAATACAAATATCTTTCCAGGATATAAGCCATCATCAGCATGTACCAAAGAATCACAACCGCCATTACAATATCACCTGGAATTTGAGGTAATAACCCCACAAAAATACTATCAATCGAAGAAAAGATAAAAGGAAAAAGTAATCCCAAGAAAGCAATTACCACCCAGGAAAGATTTGTAAACCAGTGTTGACGCAGTAGTAATTCAATATGTTCATCAACCTCTTGTTGCCCCAACTTAATATTTTCAGGATTATCAAAGAGTGCCGGAAATAATTTGAAGCTCATGAGGGAATAATATCACAAATTATCTCTTCTCGATATTAAATAGTGGACCGACTATTGCAATATTTGCCGGTGCCCGAACATTAAAGTAATCTTTAAAAACTTTTCCATCGAAAGTTTTTGACCCAGCATCTCCGGAAAGAGTAATCGAGGTTGTTCTTCCTGAACCAAAATCAAAATTTGTAGAGATACTATCAATTCTATTAAACGGCGTCGCTCCCTTACTACGCAGCTCACTTTTAACTTTTTCAGCATCCCAGGAATCCCAATCAGTGGTATAGGCCGAGAGTATCGCTACATTAACAATATCTGCCACTTCATCTGATTTGAGCCAGGCAGATTTATTATATTGTGGTCTCCAACCTTGGGCATTATAAAAACAAGGAGAATCTCTGTCGTAAGCTTTACTAAACAAGTCCGCGAGGCTGTTAATATCACCATTTACATCTTTTAAGTTTTTAGTCCAAGAGGTGCTACCTCCAAAAACCTCAGATGAAGGATGGGTATAGCCTCCATCTGTTGAAGAAAACCAAGCTTTAATAGGATTACCACCAACAACCATGGCTTTTTTGGAAGTTTCATTCACCGCCTGTTCCCAAGCCCCACCTTTAGGATCAGTCTTAAACACCTGACAATCCTGGCTGGCACAAATAGAACCACTACCTTTATTGGTATAAGCCAGCGCATACGATCTGGCGGCAATTGCCTGGGCTTTTAATGATTCTATTGGCCATGACCCAGGCACCTCATAAATGCGTTTGGCATAATCATCCAAACTACCACTCCAATGAATGTTCGCATTACTATCATCCACTCTGATAGTGACATCAAATTCCTGATATCCATCAAAATTATAATAAGCCTTCAAAATTTGATCATAGCTTTGACCGGCATTTGCCCGACCGTATGCCCCAAATTGACTCATCCCAACACGGTGTGGAATTCCGAATGTATAAAAAGCGAAAGCAGGCGAAAACCCTGGATCAATATTGCGATCATCTGAACAAGCCATTGAAATACCGGCTGATCTGGATAAATGTAAGCTACCGATTCTTGCTGCAATTATTTCCTGCTGACGGGCGGTCAGTGAGGCAATTTGTTTGGTTAAGTTGGTCTGGTAATCTTTAGCCTTTTTAACTTCCCCTCCAATAAAAGCGGCATTTTTATCAACCTCTACCTGCATAGAAGCTAAAGCTTTTTTATCTTTTTCCAGTTTGTCTTTTTGAGTAATTAAATCCAACATATCAGCAGTGACTTGTGAAATAACACTCTGGTCTTCTCGTGTGGCTGCCTGACGGTAAGAAAGCTCGCGCAGTAAATCTCCGGAAGCAGCACTGGTAAAAATCACTGTAAAAGGAGAGGCCATATAAGAACGGATGTAATAAGACCTCACCCTTTGAGAAAGTAAGGATTGTTGAACAACCAACTTATCAGTACGAATCGAAATATCTTTTTCTTTCTGAATAATATTGGCAGATAAGACTGCCAGCTTATTTTGAATTTGAGCAAGTTGAATTTTTAAAGCACTCAGTTGTCCTTCCAATGGTTTAGTGGCTGTAACAGACATTTCTCTGGCTTTGGATAATTCATCAATTTGTGCTTGTAAATCAGAAACCTCATCAGCAAAGGCAGGGTTTAGGGTGTAGGTTATAGTGAGTAGGGAAAAAAATAATATAACTAGGAACAGGAAAATCTTTTTCATGGAATGAAGTCATTATACCTTAAAGATAGTTGGCTCGTCTTGCAAACAAAATAGGTTATTGTTAATCTAAAGGTAATGTCCTTCTTATTAAAAACCATTACTTTAGTATTTTTTTCCCTAATTTTTCTTTACTCTTTTCAGCCTGTTTTTGCTGAAGCAGCTCCAGGAGGAGCAGGTCAACCTTGTCGCTATGAAGGTTCTGATGGCATTTTTACTGCGCTAGGTTGTGTGCCTGTTGAACCCTCAAAGTTTATTATGGCTGTCTCCCGACTGCTAGCCGGAGCTGGCGGGGGAGTTGCCTTACTATTGATGATTGCAGGGGCTTTTCGGATGATAACTTCCGGTGGTAATCCCGATGCAGTCAAAGCCGGATCAGAACAGTTTACTTCCGCCTTAATCGGCTTACTGTTCATTATTTTTGCTACACTGTTATTAAAGGTTATCGGGGTAGATATACTAAACCTACCTGGATTTGGAACAACATAATTATGACACAACTACTAGCTCAAAAATTACAACTTCCCGGAGGAACAGAGGTAACATTACCTGTCGGAGGCAATTCTGCCATTGCAAGTCCCACAATCGGGGGAATCATCACTCCGGCGTTAGAGGCTGTTTTTTTGATCGCTTCTGTTTTAATGTTTGTCTGGATGGTTTGGGGAATCTTCCAATATATTTTTGCCGGCGGTGAAAAAGAAAAATTAGCCAAAGCCAGATCCCGGATTACCTGGGCTATAGTTGGTTTTATTATTGTGCTACTTGCCTTTACTCTTTCCAGATATATACAAGAAATTTTCCCAGCTAGATCAGTGCCTATCACACCTATAACTGAACCGACAAATGATTGATTTAGGACAACAATTTGGTTTTGCACTTCCAACGCTTGGTGCTGGTTTTAACCGGCTGGTCATGCCGGCTTTTGAAATTGCCGGTGTGGCAGTGATTATTTACCTGCTTATAGGGGGGATTAAATATATGATCTCTGCAGGAGACAAGAATGCTGTTGCCTCCGCCCAACAAATGATAACTCATGCTATTATTGGTTTTATTTTATTGATATTATTATTTGTAATAGTACAATTTGTACCGGAATTTTTTGGAGCTGGCGCACTCAGGATAATCGGAAGATGAACAAATTATTAGCAGCGGATTTTTCAAATATTATAGGAACAATTTCTCCTCCTGCAGCAATTAAACCCTTAGTGGACCAAGGTGGCCAAGGAGGCCTTAACACTGTTTTAAGAAATGGTATTACCTTAATCTATCAAATAGCAATTGTTTTATTTCTTCTAATGATTCTTTTTAGCGCATTACAATGGATTATCTCCGGTGGAGAAAAAGAAAAGATTGCTGCTGCCAGAGGAAGACTGACCAGCGCAGTGATTGGATTAGTAATCTTAGGTTTGGCTTGGGTGATTGTTTCTGTTTTAGGAACTATCACCGGAATTAAACTGGGAGGAGTATAAAACTAACCACTCACTTGACAAGGTTTTTATTCTGTGCAAACATTAATTTATGAGTCCTACACCAATTCCAACATTTAGCTTAAGTAATCTTGGTGTTGGCATTGCCAGCAATACCCCTATCGGAGACATTATTGGTAATGCTATCCGAATCATCATCATTATCTCTTTAATCGCAGTTTTAGCAATGTTAATCTTCGGAGCTTTTCAATGGATCATCTCAGGTGGTGAAAAAGAAAAGGTTGCTGCTGCCAGAGGAAGAATTACCAATGCCTTAATCGGACTGGCCATTTTAGGCTTAGCTTTCGTGATTGTTACAGTAGCCGGTACTTTAGTCGGTATTAATATTTTTGAAAATATTCAAATCCCAAGCTTAGGTGATACAACCGCAAGGTAATTCTTCCTTGACCTAATTTCTTCTTTTTAGTACTGTTAAGGTATGAAAAAATATCTGTCCTTTATCTTTTCTGTACTATCTCTTTTACTCTCTGCACCCGCTTATGCAGCCACTACAGTAAATCCTCTTCCTGCCGGAAAGGATCAATTAATACAACTTATTACCAGAATTATTAATCTGGCAGCTGAGGCTGCATTCACTGTTTTGTTAATCATGATTATTTACGCAGGAATTAAGTTTCTAACTTCCGGTGGAGACCCGAAAGCAATCGGAGCAGCTTCTGGCACTATCACATGGGCTCTTCTTGGTATTTTGTTCATGGCTATAGGTTGGTTATTCTTATTATTGATTAAAAATTTCACTGGCATTGACGTGACTAAATTCTGTCTTGATTTTCGTGGCTGTTAGTAATTACCAATGAAATACCTGCCTTTGACCCTCTTACTTCTGATAAGTTGTTTTTTTTACATATTCCCTGGTGCAGTTAAAGCAGATGAATGTACCGGTAAAAATGTCGGCGATGCTTGTGGTGCATTCATAAGACAAATTGATGCCAACAATTGCATGCCATGCCATGGTAGCTGTATAAACAGTGGCAGCACTTTATCTTGTAGTATGGCCGGAGGTAATGTCGGTTGTTCTCCGCAATATGCCTGCAGCGGGGTTAACCCTACCCCAACACCAATCACTGCTCCACCCCAAGCTCAACAAGGAACTATTATTGGGGCACAAATTCCGCTTGAACAAGCACAAAGCACTATTAATCGAATGGTCCCTTCACAATATAGTTTCCAATGGCTTAAATATCAATTTTCATTAGGAAGTGGACAGAACTTAGGAGAGGCTGTAACAGCCGCAAAATCGTCTGCTGCCGGAGGAGGAAGGAATTATAGCGTCTTGGTTTCAGTGGCAAAAAACGGTGCAGGAATTGAAACCCTAAAAAATCCTGATACTTACCCTCCTGAACAAGCTCCTGAATACTATACCCACAAATATTGTCCGTATAATGAAGAACTGGAAACATATTCTGTCAACCCTCATAATTGCGGCACTGACCTTGTTAGTGGAGAACCTCAAACCTGCTATGATTCACAAACTGCTCAACCAAAATCAGATAACGGTTATATAAAATTCAGAGATCAGATGGAGGCATTAGCCTCAACTTTAAATTCATTAGGAGTTGAGGCGGTTGAAATCTGGAATGAGCCTAACTTAGCAGTGGAATGGACTAATCAGGGACTTGGTCCAATCAGCCCCCAAAATTATGCAAATTTTTTTATCTGTGGAGCTAAAGGCCTTAAAAAAGGTGGCTACAATGGGAAAATTATTACTGCAGCACCCTCTCCCGGTGCAGGTGGAACAGGAAATATGGATGATCTGGCTTTTTTTGATGCTTTTTACAATGAACTTAATTCCCAGGGTCAATTAGGATTAGTTGATGCTTATGGGTGGCATGGGAATGTAACAAGAGATATCTCACCCACCAGCAGTGATGTAAACGGATTTCAAAGATTCTCAAGGATACTTGGCAAAGGTAAACCTGTTTGGCTAACAGAATTTGGTTGGGATAGAAGTATTTTACCGGGATCAGAAGAACAAAAGAGACAAAAACAGGGTCTTTATATTGCCCAGGCTTATGGCGTAATTAACAGCAACTTCTTAAATAAAGTTACAGCTATGTTTGTCTGGAATTTTGGCTTTACCAAAGCAGGGAGGACTGAAGCAGAATTTGTTGATTGGGATATAGAAGGAATTACTCCTCAAGGACGGCTTTGCCAACCAAATGCTCCCATTGACCCCAGATATAGAGGAGACCGGAGAAGCACCACTTATGTACAGGATAAATCTCTTTCGGATGATGAAATTGTTGCAACTGTGGCGGGCTTAGCCTTAGTACCAAAGACAGTAATCGAAGACGCCAACCAGAGTGCCAGGACAATTAGTCAAACCAAGGTTGATACCAAAAAAAGCTTTTACAGCAATCTTCCGTTACTTGGTGATTTTTTGAGCCAAATTGCTAACCTGATCGATTTTTTCCGCTGTATGATTGGTCAATCAGAGTTTTGTAAACCGAATTTATCAATTGGTATTGCAGAAAAGATAGAAGGAGGAACTGTTCCAGGAAAAAATACAGCCTCATTTGCGTCGGAAGCTCAAATATTAGGACAGGCCGCCATTCCCAATGGTATGGAATTAGTTCCTGAAGAAAGAGATTGTAATATAGGATTTCAGGGAGAAGAACCGGATCCCGGTCATATCAGATTAAACACGCTTAGTGAAACAATGGGAACTACCACTGGCTTTTATGGTAATAATATGCCTGATTTCAAAACTTTAACCCCAGACGATTGGTTAAATATAATAAAAGACAGAATGCAACAGGAAAACTTAAATATTGGCAGTAAACTATTTAATCAGGATAAAAGATCCCCTGATTTATATGTCAGAAAACAGGTGATGTGTAAAGGACTATATCCGGAAGGCATTTGTCCTTTTGAACCTTCCCCTACACCAACCATATAAATATTCAGTCTAGTTGCAAGAACCTTGTAAATTTTGTACTCTTAAGCTATGTCTGCCCTACTAAGAAAAGTTGTCGGTTGTCGGTTGTCGGTTATCGGCCTGTTTTTATTTATAATATTTGCAGTTAATTTCTTTATCCTCACTCCATCTGTTTTTGCAGCTGATAACTGGCAAAAACTAAACCCTTCTAACTATCAAGACAGAATTGCTACTCAAAGATATTTTACGAATCTGATAGTTGCAGCGAATGTGGCTATGTCCGGGGAAGATCCTTTAAACGGACCTGCTTACAGCGAAAAGGTTACAGTCACGAGTACTGATGGTGCATACAACATGAATTCAGTCCCCGGTATTGGTCCGGGAGATAAGCAAGGAGGGATGATCGGTATGGCAACTAAATCAATCGCTTCTATAATATCCACCCGTCCAACTTCCAGCCAGGAATATCTGGCTAATTTAGGAGAGAACATTGGAATCGCTCCCAAGCCTGCTTATGCTCAGATTACTGGGTCAGGACAAAATGTCATTGATCCTGTTTTAAAACTTTGGCAGGTCACCAGAAATATTGCCTATACTGGTTTTATTTTGGTCTTCATGGCAGCAGGAGTCATGATCATGTTCCGCCAAAAACTTAATCCTCAAACAGTCATTGGAATTCAACAGGCATTACCAGGCATTGTGGTCGGTTTAATTTTGGTTACCTTTAGCTATTTTATCGCAGCACTCATTGTTGATTTGTCGTTTGTCGGCACCCGGCTGGTTACTGAAATATTTGTGAGTTCAGGAGAAACTAATTACTTCGGATGCACAGTGAAATGTGAAGAGGGTGGAAATCCCAAGCAAAAAAATATAGACGGGCTTCGTCAAACTTATAAAGATTCCGATGCTTTTAATATGTTTCAAAGAGTTGCTTTAAGAGTAAATAATGTCACTGATGTATTTAGAAATGTCTGGGGAACGCTGATCACTAATCCTGATGTCCCACCTGAACCAGAAAGCCAGGAAGCTTTACTGCAAAGACTTAGTGTAACAACACCTCTTCCAGGTGATGAAGCTGCAGTATCATTTGCTGGAGCAGGAGGGGCAGTAATCAAAGATCAGGGAATTCAGGGAGTAGTTGCAATGGGTGTTGCAACAATCGCTTCTTTGTTGGTTCCTCTAATCTTAATGATTGCTTTAATGATTCAATTTATTAAATTAATTATCGCCTTGCTGATATCATATTTACAGATCTTGTTGATGGTTATTTTTGGACCAATCTTAATTATGGTTTCTGCCATCCCAGGCAGAGGGGGTGCATTAAGCTACTGGTTAAAAGCTCTTTTTGCAAATGCTTTAGTTTTTCCAGCTGTTTTTGCCGGATTTTTGTTTGCCGGTTTACTTTTAGAATGGGCTGGTACCAGCGGACCTACTTTTACAGCCAACATGCCTATGTTTGGGGGGTTACATGCTAATGTCCTAAAATCATTACTGGCTTTTGGGGTTTTGCTGGGATTACCTGCAATTCCTGATATGGTCAGAGATGCCATGGGAGTTAAAACTCCTCAAGGATTTATGAAAGCAGCTGTGGGTGGATTTATGGGTGGAATCGGAGGTGCTCAAGCAGGTTATGGTCAGGCTATGCAGCGAACTGGTCTGTCAGCAAGAAAAGAAGCTATGGAGAAAGCACAACTGGAAACGGCTGCGCACAATCGTCCTGGAGAAGGCGGACCACAAAATACAGGAGAAAGAATATTGTCTTGGTTGCCGAGTGGTGGACGACGTTAATGGTTTATCTGCCTATATCGCTAAACCCTTGTTTAAATATGTGACCCAATACACCTAAAATAAAGCCTATAATGCCATCTTTTACAGTCGACGCCAAATTTGCTACTCTCCAATAACGACCGAGCGCTTTTTCTAAAACTTTTTTTCTGGTATCCAAGGTAAAAAACGGTGGCTTGTTTGGATCAGTTAACCCTGCAAGATCATTTGCCATAGATACAATTTCAGCGTTGTTATATTTTGGTTTGCCTGTCCTTTCTTCTCTCGTGGTTTGGGCAAAATCAATAAAATCAACCGCTAAGGCTTCTTTTGCCTCATCTTGATTTTTTTTTGAAAAAGCAAAAGCATCCATTAACTTACGTAAAGATTCAACAGTTGGATTCCTTAAATAGCTTTCAGATGTCTTGGTTAAAGCATCTCGCACACCTTCTGCACCCTGAACACATCTACTAGCCCAAAGGCCCATTAAACCTCTCCCCATTGGACTAAAATCACGACCTTCCAATTTTTTAAAATCTACTCGGCCAACCTTACCGCCCGCATTATGATCTTTTCTGTCTAACCATTCCATTCCTGGTACACCATATTTAATAAAACCACTTTCTTTTTCAAACAGACTTGCAACCCCTTCATTTCTGGTAAAAAAATCTCCCCCATAACAATCAACCTTATTAATTAATTGAACATGAGCATGTATTGTTGCCTGTTCTTTAATGACCAAATCACGCTGTTTCATGGTTCTTCTGGTATCATAATCACAGCCATCGCCTCCTCCTATCCAATCAAACTTTACCTCTCTTTTATGTTGTTTACCATCAGGGTCAGTAACATAATATACAGCGCCATTAAGCTTTTTTCCTTCATAATAATCGTCTGTAATACGAAGTTCTTCTGGTATTGGCTCTAATACCGGTAATTCAGGAAGGGGTGTTTTATTTTCTACTGCGTCTTCTAGATCTTTTTTATATTTTCGATATTCTGCTATCTGTCTTTTTTGATATATAGACCATTTGCTTTCTGCAACCCATACATCCTTACCGTCTTTGTCTTTTTTCTTTTCCGTAAACACCATAATTCCTTTATCAACCAAAGAATCAAACATCACAGCCCGGCAAGTAAAGCGGAACATTCTTTCTGCTAAAAGTTGTGCTGCTGCATAATCTTCTGGTTTACCTCCAAATTCTTTGACTAAATGTCCCTGAACTTTTGCGGCAAACAACGGTCTGTTCTCAAACGCACTAAAAACAGTAAATTCTTCGCCGTGTTCCTCGTAATATTGCAGGGCCTGAATAAAAGGATTAAATTCTGTTTCTGTTTTTGGACTAATTTGTTTCATTCCATAGATGGCAGTGAAGTGTTCTGGCTGCAGTTTTTCCTGAGCAGCTTTTATTACCACATTAAGATCAGAGGAGTTTTCATATTGCAGAGAAATCTCACGGAAAATCATTCTGGCTTCTACTTCTTCCAGCATATTTTTTGCTTCATCTTGCATATTTTTTGCTTCAGAATACGCCCTTTTTTCTTCATCCGTCTCTCCTAAAGGAATTTCTTCCCCTTTTAAGCTGCCTAAAATTGAATTTATTCGGGTATACTCAGTAGTAATTTGTTGGCTGAGACTGCCTTTTTCCAGTTCTATTCTGCTTAAAAGAGCTCTGGTCCTTTTGCGGGCTACTTCCGCATCCTTTGGCCAATAAACCCACATTTGGCGTTGCATTTGATCAAAAATTCTAACTGATTTAAACCCCGGTTTTTCAGGAAGCGGGGAATATCTTTCCACTATTTCCCAAGGCAGAAGCCTTGGATCTACCTCACGACGTCCGGTATAAGGATCAATTGTTTCCTCATCTTCTATATCTACATGGGGGGTTGCAGCGCGTCTTTCCTCTGCAGGCCTAGCTGCCGCTGCTTCTGTGGGTGGTATTCCTCCTGTTTCAGGTCCTGGACCTGTTCCTCCATCTGGCATAATTCTTTCTCTTTCCATAAACCCTCCTTTTCTTAACCCAAGCCTAAAAATTGCCTGAATTATATCCTAAAGCAGAGCTTATATCAAATTTAGTATAGCACAACTAATCTATGCTGCCTGCCCTGGAGACCAACCGCAAACCCTGTCTTCCCCATCCTCTCCTTTAATCCTCCCAGGACAACTGGTAAGCTCTCCTCTTTCCATTCTTTTCTCTTCATCAGGACCGGGCTCCCAGCCACACTTTCGGCATCTGACTTTCTCGCAACCTGTACTCACTTCCTGGGAATTCCCGGCAAAAACATTAAAAGCAGTATTGGCTTTAGGTGGACAGCTGGAACCTCTATTTCCGACCATACCGGATCTTCCTGCTATATTTACAAATTTTTCCACATTAACCCTGCCTGTATCAGCTGCTGTTTGTTGATATATATCCAAAGCCTGATTTACTGTTTGTTGCTTTAAGATTAAATCTTCACCGTTTCTGACTTGTCTGACCTGCTTTAAGGAAATATCAGGCAACAGCTCCTCTAATATATAAGTCCAGTCGCAATTATCACTTAATTCAAGAGGAATAGACCGCACTTCGTCATTTGATGAAAAATACGGCTTATTATGAGAATAATTCGCCAAACCCCGGGCAAACTCCAAACATTTAGCTTCTTTTATATCCAAAACAATGGCCCTGTTAAATAAAATCTGTTTCCCGTCTTGTTCCCTGATTTCACTGACAATAATCTTAGAAACCGAATAGGCTCCAGCCTCTGGTGGACTAACCCAGGCAATAACGCCTGACTTTTTACCCTTAACTATCTTTTGTATACTGTCAAAAGCCTGAAATTCTAACTCTCCGACTTTGGAATCTCGTAAAATAACTTCTTCTACTAATTTACCGGTAACAGGGGAAAGAAGTTTACCATCTTCACGGATTGTATAAAAGTAAGGATCAGGAATTCTTTTTGTTTCCATGCATAAAGAAGCAACCTCTTCCGCAAATTGAGTTTTTGGCTTGCCCTCCCAGGCGCGGGCGCCATCTCTAAGCTCCCGAATACCAATACTATTATCTTGAGACGGAATAGAACTACTCTGAGGTCTTAAATGGGCATCTATTGAGGAGTCTGTTAAAGTTTCTAATCTGGTCATAGTTTCCTGCTCGGGACAAATGCGGTTCGGTCTCCTGGCTTAATCAGAGTATCGGCATATCAGCAAATCAGCAGATCAGAAATAAATATCTGACACGCTGACTCGCCGACACACTGACAAACTGAAATTACAGTTGCGGCACAGCTCCCGAGTCTCACGGGATTCCCATTTACCTTAACTCTTTTTAACGAGTGGTAAACCGCCCTTTTAAATTACACAACTATGTTGTTTTTGTCAATTCCCATCATGAAAGCACCAGATACATTAAGAATAGGCTAAATTGATCTCTTTTGAGATGCTTGCGAGTAAAGTTTTCACGAGTTATACATAAAGGACTATGGAACCACATCCTATTCCACAAAATGTAACTTCTTTTGAATTCCACTTAGTAGGGGATATGACTCTAAAACAATTTATTTATTTAGGAGCCGGACTCGGTACTGCTTATTTACTATACGCCACACTCTTTTTTTCAATCCCTGTTTTAGCTATCCCATTAATCCTTATTTCCAGCGTGCTTGGAATAGCTTTTGCTTTTGTGCCTATTTACGACCGGCCTTTTGATCATTGGGTTGGTGCTTTTTTCAGAGCTGTTTATTCACCGACAAAGGGTTCCTTTAAACTAAGATCTAATCCTAAGTTAAAGGTTACTCCTAGTGATCCTTTTTTACAAAACAGGCTACAGCTATACCTTTCTTCCATGGGAATGACTGTTAATCTTTGGGATAAGCAAATTCCGACTGCACCTGCCACATCTACCCCCACTCCAACACCAGCAATCCCTGAGATTAAGGAGATTAAAGAATCAGAAAAACAGGCTACCTTAGCAGAAAATATCTTAACTAAAACTTTAGGGAATATCCAAGCCCAAGCTCAACCGGAAAGTACCAGTCATCTACCTTCCCAACAGGAATTAACAAATCTAGTGGAGATGGCTAGACAAGCACAAGTCTTGCAGGGAAAAATATCTGATACAGAAAAATTAATTAAACAGATGACAACCACAACTAAGCAGACAGAAACAACCCAGATTCAGTCCAGTTTAAAAGCTCTCTTACAACAAACAGAAGAGTTATACCAAAAAACTTCCAGCATGACTCAGGCAACAACACATACAACTGCTGCCCAACAACTGCCGCAAACAGTACCGATAACACCGGCCCCACCTATTTTAACTCAACCGGCAGTTGCTCCGAAGGTAACAATAGTCCAACCTTTGGCACACAAGGAAACGCAGGTAGTTTTAACCTCAACTCCGAATGTTATTAACGGCATTGTCGGTGATGATGCCGGAAATTTCCTGGAAAATGTCATCGTAATTATTCACGATAAAGACGGAATGCCTGTCCGGGCTTTAAAAACAAATAAATTAGGCCAGTTTGCAGGAGCGACACCTTTACCTTTAGGTGTTTATACAATCACCCTGGAAAAAGAACATTTTACCTTTCAAACATTACAAATAACGCTTGATAATTCAGTGCTTGGACCTCTTCGAATAGTTGCTAAAAGAGGAGGACAATAATTTGACTACCAGCCAAGAATTTATTCCGATTAGCGATGTCAGTAAAAATTTAGTATTTCAAAAAGACGGATCTGTAGCAATTATCCTCTCTGTCTCAGCCGTTAATTTCGCACTTCTGTTTGAAACTGAACAAATTTCCATTATTGATTCATTCGCAGGTCTTTTGAATTCCTTATCCTTTCCCATTCAAATTGTAATTTATTCCAAAATCATGGACGTTTCTTCCTATTTGCATACAATTGACAATGCCCTTGCCCGTCAAGCCAACCCTCTACTTAAATCAATGACCTTAAAATACCGTGATTTTGTGGAAAAAAGCATTAAAGATAACAATGTTCTGGATAAAAGGTTCTATGTTTGCATTAAATTAACGTCTTTAGAATTAGGTCTACTTCCTTCCAATATGGAAGAAAAAACAAAAAAAGTTACAACACTCCTTGAACCAAGACGGGACCATTTGATCAGACAACTAGACCGACTTGGCTTAAAGGCAAAGCAGCTAACAACAGAGGAAATCATTAAATTATTTTATGAAATCTATAACCCGCCCATTACAACAAGTGCTGACTTACCTGTACAAAGCAATGTCAAGGCTACTCCCTTATTGGAAATCCATCAGCCACCCGCCAACCCTCCGACGGACGCACCAAGGGTAGAAAATAATCTGCCGCCAAAACTCCGGCCGATTAAACCGGCTTTGACTCAACCGAGCATTCCAGCACCTGCTGTAAAACCGACAGCTCAAACAACGATTCTTGTTCCGGTCGCCACGGCAGCACCGGTAGTGACGGTTCCAATCACACAACCGCCAGTCAATCCGACACCAACGCCTATCCTTAACCAAGCCGCTCCGCAACACAATAGCCCTTTTGTGGTAGAAGAGCTACCTGATGACGATGGATCCTAAGCAAAAACAACTAACATTTGAAGATGCAGTGGCACCCTATGAAATGGAGATGGATTTTTCGTTCCTAAAAATTAATCACCGCTATTTACGTTCTTTTTTTGTATCTGCTTATCCCCGTTATGTTGAACCAAACTGGCTGGAACCGTTAATTTCTTTTGAACATTCAATGATTTTATCCATGTTCATCTACCCCACCAGCTCAGCCGGAATCTTAGATGATTTAAAAAGAAAAATTGCGGAAATGGAGGCCACTATCCAAACTGATCTAGAACGGGGACGAGTTGTTAATCCAACTGTAACAATAGCACTTGATGACGCCAAGCAGTTACAGGAACAACTAGCTAAAGGCTCGGAACGATTTTTCCAGTTTAGTTTATATATCGATGTCCCTGCAGATTCCATAGAAGAGCTAAACAATAAATCACAATTAGTCCAATCCACCCTGGGTAGTATTTCAATTACTTCGCATCCGTTAATGCTCCAGATGAAAGAAGGGTTTGAAAGCACTTTGCCTTTGGGACAAGACCCTTTGTATTTGGCACATAATATGGATACCACCTCTCTTGCCACCACTTTTCCTTTTGTCTCATCAGAGCTTACTTCTCCGGACGGAGTAATCTATGGCATTAATGCACATAACGATTCCTTAATTATTTTTGACAGGTTTAGTCAGGAAAACGCCAATTCAGTAGTTTTTGCCACAGCCGGAGCCGGAAAATCTTATTTTGTGAAACTGGAATCACTGCGTTCATTGATGCTGGGCGCTGAAATAATTATCATTGATCCGGAAAAAGAATATGTCGATTTAGCCAATGCTGTGGGAGGAGATTATATTAATTTCTCTACTGCCTCCCCGGTTAAAATCAATCCTTTTGACTTGCCTGATATAGCCAACAGCGAAGAAGACGAGTTGGGAAGAAAGATTTTATCTTTAACCGGTTTTTTAAGGTTGGTTTTAGGCGATTTGACTGCCAATGAAGTTGCAGTTTTAGACCGGGCTTTAAATGCCACTTATAAATTAAAAGGTATTACTGCCAATGTTTTTAATAAAGCTGACCCTACCAGTAAACAAAAAATCGAAGCTCCGTTAATGGAAGATTTATATAAGATTTTAATCGGTATGGAAGACACTATGGCTGGCAGTCTGGCAATCCGTTTGGAAAGGTTTATTAAAGGCTCTTTGGCAGGCATTTTTTCTGCCCAATCCAATATCAATATCAATAACCCTTTTACTGTTTTTTCGGTTCGTGAATTGCCTGATCAACTGCGACCTTTGGCAATGTATTTAATATTGGATTATATTTGGACCAAAATCAGACGCGAGATTAAAAAAAGAATTTTAGTAGTGGATGAAGCCTGGTATATGATGAAGTATCCTGATTCAGCTTCTTTTTTAGTGGAGATGGTCAAGCGGTCCCGAAAATATTACCTGGGTGTCACCACCATATCTCAGGATGTGGAAGACTTTTTAGGGCAAGACCGGGGTAAGGAAATTATCTCCAACTCAGCTATGCAAATTTTATTAAAACAAGCGCCTGTTTCCATTGAAAAAATAGGAGCTGTTTTTAATCTGTCTCAAGGAGAAAAAAGACTACTAACCACTGCAGGTGTCGGACAAGGGCTCTTTTTTGCAGGCAATGTGCATATTGCCATGTCAATTGTGGCCTCAGATGAAGAACATCAGCTGATCACTACTAACCCAAGAGAAATTTTAGAACGCCAGGAAAAAGAAAAAGGAGATAAATAGTGGCTGCTTTAAACCCCAGACTAATAGAAGACACTATACATTTAATTGAAACATACCAACGAAGCGGAGAAGGGTCTGCTTTTAGAAGGCGCTTTGATATGGCAATTGCCAGAGATGTCAACGCCACCTATAAAAACCGGCCTTTAAAATTATATTTCGAGATATTGGCAAGCACCAATGAAGAAAAATTTGGGGACTCTTACAAAGATATCCGCCGGCTCGTTAAACATGATAACGAAGGAATCATCAAAGAAACACTTCTGAAAGTAAGCCCTAATGATTTAAATAATCTGGCCGACCATTTAGAACAAGCAAAGGAAAATATTAATTCAACGACTTACCCAAAGGAGGAGGTCGATGATATTAATAAAATTGAAGCAGATTCCAAAGACCGGATCCAAAAACGAATTGCACATGCAAAAAGATTAGACCAAACCGAATATCTTGCAGTTACTAAAAAGACCCCAAAAGAAATAGAAAAAGAGGAAGAAGAGGCAGAAGCAGAAACAGGCCCCGGCTCTTCTCCTGAGCAGAAAAAATCATACAGCCCGGCAACCGAAGAAGAGAAAGCTAGGTTGATGGCAGCCCTGAATACACCAAAAAAAGAAGTTCCCAAGAATATATTGGTTGGGCCGAGAGGAGAACCGTTAATAACCATCCCTCAAGAACGATTAATCGAACCGGAGGAGATAACCTTTGAACCAAGAGCTCTTGAGCCAACAACCCCATCATTGCCTCAAACACCTGACTTAGGCTTTGCCAGAAGAATTATTAAAACAGGGAAGGTAACGGAAACCGCCGGAGCAGCAGAGGCAGGCATCAGTTTTACTACAGGAAGAGTGGCGGCAACAGGTGCTGCCAGAGCAGGAGTAATTGCAGCCGAGGGTGGAGCACGGGCTGTTGCCAGATTAGGTGCAGGAGCTGCTGCCAGAACCGGTGCGGGAGTATTGGCTAAACTAGGATTTTCAGCTGCGACAGGGATAGCTACAGGTGGCGTCGGTTTAGTAATTGGATTAGCTATAACCGCAGTCACTACTTTTGGCGATCAAATAAAAAAACTGGGAAAGCTTGTTCTTCAGGTTACAATTGCTATTTTTTGTGTTTTTATTTTAATGTTTTTCGGGAATTGGGGAGAGAAAATGAACTCTTTACTGCCTCCTTATTCAATTGGGGAGGCTGCAGGTTTACCAACAGCCACACCAACAGGGGCTATTACACCAACCCCTACAGGTCCAATAACACCCACCCCAGAAGCCGCTATTGCGAGCTGCCCCATTCCCGGCGGAACAATTACCTGTGGAAGTTTAAGCACTCCCAGAGGGGGCTGTGCACACTGTAGCGCTGCTTATAAAAGCACGTCTTTTTACCGCGATACATGTGACAGAGACATAAACGGAAGAATAATAGAAAATCGTTGTTTATGTGATAAATATCCTGCCACATCTACAGGTCTTGATATTGCAGGAGCAGGAGGGACTCCAATTATATTGCCATCTATTAATAACCATATCGTTGTTTGGACCCATCTTTCTCCTGAAGAAGGTAACAGCAACCAGGCAATCCAAAAATTCACAGGCATAGATCAGACTACCGAACAAAGCTATTATTTACAATTTCACCATACTAAACCCGGTTCAGGGAGGTCTGGTCAATCAGGACAGGTTGGTGCTAATATTTGTAGTACTACTGCCTGTGGAGAAGAACATGTTCATGTTCAGATAGGTAATTCCGGTAATAGCCCCGGCAGCACAGGGTGGATGGATGCAGCAGCAACCATGTGTCAATAAAAATGAATAATAAAGATTTAAAACGGATAATTCTTATAGGGATAACCAGTTTTTTCGTGGTAATTGTTTTAATCTCGCTTATAATTAGTCAATTTTTTACTGAGAAACAACCTGCTCCATCTACTACTGTTCCAATTACCACAATCACTCCTACACAAAAACCTCTCCCGAGCCAATTCGGAATAGAAGAGACTACTCCAAGTGAAGATACTTCTATTATCTATTTTCCTAATCAACAAATAGGTTTTACTTTTAATAAAAGCGTTGATGCTGATTCCGTGATTTATTCAGTTACTCCAAATGCTCCGGTAAACATTAAGTTAGATATAAACTCAAACAGAACTGTAGTTTTTACTCCTAAAACAACTTGGCAAAAAGGTATTACAACCATCACAATATTGCCACAAACAAAAGCCCTTGATGGTCAATTATTAAACCAGTCTTTTGTTTATAAACTTAATTCTGAGTTCCCGTCTAATCCGCCTGCTGACTGGAAAGGTTATTAATATATGCCGAATTTAAGTATAAAACAAAAAATTATAGGAATAATTGTAGTTATTGGCACAATATTAATCTTAATTTTTAAAGGAGGAATTTATTCAAAACCAGCTGAGAATTTAGATAAGACTTTTAACAATCCCACACCCACAACTATTCAAACTGACACCCCAGAAATCATTTCTACCAGCCCCTCACCTTTAGATAATTCTTATATCTGGGGGACAACAGCAATTTCAATTACTTTTAATCTACCAATAGAAAACATCCCGGAGCTTAAATATAAATTCGAACCGGCGTCAAACATTAAAACAGATCTTTCAAATGATAATAAAACAGTGACGTTTACACCCATTGAACCTTTAAAGCTGGGCTCTGAATATCTTTTAACAATCCCTGCAGAAGCAAAATTTCTGGGTAAAAAAACATTAGGAAAAAGCTATATTTTTCACATAAGGACGATTGAGTACAAAGGGGTCTAAGATTAACTTAAATTAACAGGCATCACAATACACTCCAAACCTTCTTCCCCCATTGGTTTAAAAATAGAGGCAGAAAGCGGCCCGGAAAGTTCAATTATTACCTGGGAAGAGCTAAAGGCAGACAGGCTGTCTTGTAAATACTTAGTATTAAAAGAGATTTGAATTTCTCCACCCTCACACTCTGCATCAATCTCCTTTTTTTGTGATCCCAACTCTTTTGTTTCTGAGGTTAAAACCAGCTTTTTATCTAAATTCTGTAATTTAACTGTATTAGCCTCGCCTCTGGCAAAAACCGACGCCAGCTTAACTGCTTTTAGGAGCTCGCTTCTGTCTGTAATGATCCTAACCTTAATCTCTGTTGGAATAATCTTCTCCCAGGCAGGAAATTGTCCTTCAATTAAGCGGGAAGAAAGCTGGGTGTTACCAAAAGAAAACACAATTTGGTTCTGATCATCAGAAACAGCTACTTTAATCTCGTCAGACTCATCTTCTCCAATCAACCTAATAACTTCTTCGAAGGTGCGCCTGGGAACCAAAGCCTTAAAACTGGAATCACTTTCTGTGACTACGCTTTTGTGGGCCAGTCTATATCCGTCTGTTGCCACAAGTTGTAATTTCTTATTATTTATCTCGGTTAAAATACCGGTTAAAATCGGCCGACCATCATCAACTGCCGCTGAAAAAATCACTTCCGGCAAGGCCTTCACAAGTAATTTAGGATCAATAGAGGCTGCCTGCTTACCTGATAAGGGAATATTAGGAAATTCGGTAGCACTGATTCCGTTTAAAGAAGATGAAAATGTCGGAGTAGTGAGTTCAACAGATTCATCACTGGCACTTATTTCTATTTTTTCACCGCTTAAATTAGAAATTACATCAACCAGCATCTTTGCGGGAATAGTTATCTCGCCTTCCTCAATAACATCTGCTTTCACAGATTTCACGACACCGATTTCTAGATTAGTGGCTGATATTTTAACTCTGTCTGAATCTGCCTGAATCAAAACATTACCCAAAACAGGCAGTTGAGACCTGATTCCGGCCGAACGGGAAACAGAAGAAAGCACTGGCATCAAATCCTGTTGTAAAATCGTAAATTTCATTAATTTTTATTCTTTGTGGGCAGAAATATATTTATGGGCATCTTCGTCTGAGATCTTAATCAAGCGAAAATGAACGCGCCCGGTGACTACTAGGTTTTTAATGTGTTTTTCCTCTTCTGTCAAGGTAGCAAAGTTCCCGGATTTTACTTCAATAAAGTCGATTCGTTCATTATTCTTAATCCCAATAAAGTCAATCGGTTGTCCTAAGGGAATAATCCGGTCGTAATCATACCTTAATTCTGCATAAGTTAATAACTCTGCTACCTTACCTTTTTGTGGATTAATTGAGCCCTGAATTGTTTGTAATACTCTAGCTGGTAAATCTGCAACTTGCTTATAAAGTGATATAAAATCTGTGGGAATTTCCTGTGGTTTTGGTTTAACACTCAGTCTTCCAAATAAATAAACAATGATTAGTACAAGTATTCCTATTAAGTAATATGTAAAGTTTATATCCATGCTTATCCACTTACAAAGCAGTTCTAGTTCTCTCTTTATTTATACAGCTGTAGTATTACTAGGGTCTGTTAAGATGTGTATTCACAGCCACAACCCAGCTTCAGGTTACTTGGGGATAAGGATAAGTGTAAAACTTAAACCTAGTTATCCCCTCTCTTGGACTTTTTTAACCACAACTTTTCGCCTACTCTTCGTGTGTAAAAAGTATATCACAACTGTGGATAAAGTGGTGGATAACTTTAAGAGTTTTGGGGATAAGTGTGTTGAAAGTTACTGGGCAGTTAAGGCTTGCTTGAGCTCTATTAAAACCCTCTGGATTTCCCTGTCTGTGCCAGAGGCAGTCCTGATTTTATCCACACCGTGCAAGATGGTGGTGTGATCCCTTCCGCCCAATAAATCCCCGATTCTCTCATAGGGAATTTTGCACTCCTCATACAAAAGATACATAGCTAATTGTCTGGGGAAAACCAACTCTTTTTTGCGTCTGGGGCCGGTAATATCTGACATTTTAGTATTAAAATAACGATTGATTTCTGAAAAAACCTTTTTATGGTCCAATTTCATACTGGATGGCTGAGGTTTTCCCAGGTGGTTTCTGATAAATTCAGGGGTCAGTGCAAGATTTTGTAATTTGGCAATCTGAATAATTTGCATCAACTTCCCTTCCAGCTCTCTGGCGTTTGTTTCTACCAGCTCAGCAATTAGAATCATACATTCTTCTGGCACAGCATCTCCTTTTTCCCTGCATCTGGCTTTGATAATAGCGACCCTGGTATCAAAATCCGGTAGTTGAATATCTACCATCAAACCTCCCTGGAATCTGGAGGCGAGTCTTCCTTCCAGTTTTTGAATTTCATTTGGCGGTCTGTCTGAGGTTAAAATAATCTGGGCATTTTTAGCCTGAAGCTCATTAAAGGTATGGAAAAACTCTTCCTGAGTTGAATCTCTGCCGGAAATAAACTGGACATCATCAATTAAAAGCAGTCCGCAATTGCGGTATTTAGCCCGAAAATCCCCTGTTCTTTTGGTTTGAATGCTTTGGATAAAGTCGTTCATAAATTTTTCCGAAGAGCAATAAATAATCTTCAGGTGTGGGTTTTTAGCAACTAAGGCATTTCCTACACCGTGCATTAAATGAGTTTTTCCTACTCCTGTGCCGCCATAAATAAATAAAGGATTATAGGTAGTGCCGGGATTATTGATTACGCCCTGGGCTGCGGCATAAGCCAAGTTATTTGACAGGCCAACTACAAAGTTTTCCACAGTATATTTTGGATTAAGACCTGTTTGAGATAAATCAGGAGCTCTGACTTCAAAATCTAACTCCAGATCCAGCCCTGAATCAGATCCGCTTTTAGAGTTTAGCGAAGAATCGACTCTAAATTCTATGTTCAGGGTTTTTCCAAAGGATTGCTCCACAGCTTTGGCTAAAACATCAATATATTTTGTGGAAAGTTGTTGTTTAATAAAAGCTGAGGGGACATTGATTGTAACCTTGTTGTCCTCGATAGATTCGAGAGTGGTTTTAGAAAACCAGGTACGGTAGTTTGCCAGGGTAACCTGGTCCTTAAGGATTTTTAAAGTATTTGACCACTGTTTTTCCATAAATTCTTGATGGGTAAATCGAGGCAGAACCAGAACTCATTGGGGCTATCATAGTGAAAAAGTTATCCACAGAAAAGATACCTAAACAGTGACGCAATATATCAACTTAGAGTTAGCCTTGCAAAAAGCCTCGAAAATTAGTAAACTACCCTATATGCCTAAACGCACTTATCAACCAAAAGCAGTCAAAAGAGTTAGAAAACACGGATTCATGGCCAGAATGAGTGATTCCGACGGACAAAAAGTCTTGAAAAGAAGACGGGCTAAAGGTAGAGTAAAGCTGGTGACGGTATAGTCATCAGCAGTCAGCTTTCAGTCGTCAGGCTAAAAATAAAATGCTTCCCAGAGAAAAAAGGCTCAATTTAAAAACTTCATTTAACTTTGTAATCAAAGGACAAAAGGTAGAAAATTCCTTATACAAAATGTTTTTCAGACAAGCCGAAGAGAATCAGCCCAAAGTAGGTATCGCTTTAAAAAAAGAATATTTTAAATTAGCAGTTGATAGAAACAGAGCCAGAAGATTAACCTCAACAGCGCTCGGAGTGCTTTACCCCAACTTAAAGAAAAAGGTTAACCTGATTCTTATGCCAAAACAGGGAGTACTAGAACAATCTTCAGAAGAACTTACAGTGTTTTTAGAAAAGGAGTTAAAAAGATTAGACCTATTAGTCAAATAAGATCTATGAGACCTATTGTTTTGTTTTTAATCGATTTTTATAGGAAATTTTTATCCTTTGATAGAGGCCTGCTTTCTTTTTTGGCACCTGGGGGAGCTTGCAGGCAAACCCCAACATGCTCATTGTATACTAGGCAAATGATTATAAAGTATGGTTTAATGAGAGGACTTATTTTAGGAGGTAAAAGAATAATCAAATGCCGGTAGATATTGGAGCTGTTTTTAATACATTATTTTTAGGACCAATTGTTAATCTTTTAGTTCTAATTTTCCGCGCTCTTGAGACCATTCACCTACCAGGTGCTTTTGGTTTTTCAATTATAGTTCTTACAGTTATAGTAAGACTTTTGGTTTGGCCTTTTATGCAGACCCAGCTTAAATCCGCCAGAAAGATGGCAGAGCTAAAACCCCATCTGGATGCTTTAAAGATTAAACACAAGGGAGATAAACAAGGATTAGCTACTGCTCAAATGGCTTTATACAAAGAACATGGGGTTAATCCTGCCGGAGGTTGTCTCCCAGCTATTATTCAGATTCCTGTAATATGGGCTCTTTATACAGCAATTCAGAAATTCTTTGAACCTTCTAGTTTGGATTGGTTAAACAATAGCGTTCTATATGTTAAAGAATGGTATTTTACTGCCACTCCTGATTTAAACTTTTTTGGTTTGAATTTAGCAACTAAACCTTCAGAATTTGGTCAATTTGGGGTATTGCTTCTTCTGATCCCTGTTATTACAGCGGCATTACAACTTATTCAATCCAAGATGATGGTTCCGGAAAAACCAGTAAAAATAAATAAAGATGATTCTCCAAAAGAGAAAAAGGAAAAAGTACAAACTGAGGATTCTATGGCAGCAATGCAATCTCAAATGATGTTTATGATGCCGCTCATGATTGGATATTTTGCCTTCCAGTTCCCTGTCGGCCTGGCTCTTTACTGGAATACATTTACTATCTTAGGAATTGTTCAGCAGTATAAAATTTCCGGTTGGGGTGGACTTAAGGATTGGACTGTTTTAGCAAAAAAATATTTACCTGCTTAGATTCCACTGATTGACTGATCCTGGCTGATCATTTATACTTGTCCTCTATGGAAGCAAAAGTTTCAGAAATTTTAGAAAATATTTTAGGAATGCTTGGACTTGAGGGTAGTTTTGAAGTGACTGAAGGCCCCGAAGAAGTTAAAGTAACTATCGAAGCTTCAGACCCGGGTAGATTGATCGGATTTGGTGGTGAGACTCTTGATGCACTGCAATTAATTGTTAATCAAATTGTTGGAAAGCAAGCAACTGACAAAGAACCTTATAAAAGAGTGTCTATTGATGTTGCTGGTTGGAGACAAAACAAAGAAGCAGATTTAGAAAGACGCGCTAGAAATTGGGTTAATGAAGTACTGGAGAGCAAAGAAGAGCTGGAACTTGAACCAATGCCATCCTGGCAAAGAAGAGTAGTTCATATGGTTGCTTCAGAAACTGAAGGTGTTGAATCAGAAAGTATTGGAGAAGGCCGAGACAGACATTTAGTAATCAGACCCGCAGCTTCTGTTAAACCAGCAAAAAAAACTTCTAAAAAAGCTGCTGAAAAGCAAGAGATTCAGGAAGAAGCTCCAAAAGAAGATATTGAGTAGATTTAAAATCTAGGTTACACTAGATCCGTGATCAAGATTCTTCAGGAAATAAAGCAGATATTTATTTCAGATTTAATAAAAATTTCTTCTCAGACAATGTGGCAGGTAATCAGTAAAGTTGCCACTTCCCTATCATCTTTTATTATTCTTGGATTGGTGAGCAGAGCCTACGGACAAGATGGAACAGGAACATTTACTCTGGCACTGACCTATTTAGGTTTTTTTTACTTAGCTACAGATCTTGGTTTAAATACTTACTATCTCCCCCGTCTTATTTCTTTTAAAGAGGAGGCAAATTCTTTGTTTAATTTGAGGTTTATTTTATCATTGCTTTTAGTTCTCTTAGCAATTTTGGGCACGTTTTTTCTACCGTTTAACGATAATAATTTTAGATTACTGGTGATGGTTGGAGCTGCTTCAATTATTTTTAACGGATTTTTGTCTTCTTTTAATTTAATATTTCAAAATCAGCTTAAATACGAATCAACCATGGCTGCTGCTTCTATTGGGGCTTTTTTTAATGTAGTGATCGTCGCGTTTTTATGTTTAACTCACGCAGCACTTCCTTTATTGGCTTTTGGCTCATTGCTCTCAACTCTTATTACGGCAATTATTTCTTTCAGCATGGTTTCAGGCTTCTATCAATTTTCCTTTAAATTTTTCCAAGCAAACTTTTTTCTTTCTACTTTCAAAAATGCCTGGCCGATTATGGTAACCTTAGGATTAAATACAGTCTATTTTAGAATTGATACTTTTATTCTTTCTGCTGCTTATCCGATGTCAGTTGTCGGAACATATAATCTAGCTTATCAGATATTCCAAAGCCTTTTGGTTATTCCCACTTTTATTATGAACAGCTTCTATCCGATTTTAATTAATGATCAAAAGAATAACCTACTATTATTTAATAAAAAAATTGTTACTGCTGCGCTTCTGTTATTCTCATTAGCTTTAGGGGGTTTAATTCTTACTTGGGCCCTAGCTCCTTTTGTGATCTATCTTATTACCGGAAGTGATTTTGGCGGTTCCGCTGTTTCTTTGCAGATTTTATCTCTTGGTTTCCCAGCCTTCTTTTTAACATCACTATTGATGATGGTGATGGTAATAATGGGTAAGTATAAAGAGCTGGCAGCTGTTTACAGCGTTGGTCTGATGTTTAATTTGGCCCTTAACTGGGTATGGATACCACAGTTTTCTTTTATTGCTGCTTCCTGGGTAACAGTTGTTTCAGAATACCTAATCCTAATAATCCAGGTAGCAATAGTGCTTCCTCAGCTAGGACTGTTAACACTTTTTGGTAAGGAAGAAAATATCAACTCCTTGTAACTAATATATTTCCTTTATATACTTCTTAAGTATGAAATACATAATATTCACAGACGGCGGTTCCAGAGGCAACCCGGGTCATGCAGCAGCAGCCTTTGTCATGAAGGATGAAAAGGAAAAGAACATTTTGAAAGAAGGCGTGTATATGGGGATAGGTACCAATAACGAAGCAGAGTACACAGCTGTTATCAAAGCTTTGGAGAGAGTAAGAGAAGATAACGCAACCCTCGATTCAATCAGTATTGAATTCCGTGCAGACTCACAACTGGTAGTAAACCAATTAATGGGTGATTGGAAAATTAAAAACGACCGTATCAGAAGGATGTACGAGGAAGTAAAGAGACTGGAGAGTGGATTTGAAATCGTTGTGTATACTTATATCCCACGTGCCCTCAACTTCGAAGCAGATGCTATGGTTAATGAAACTTTGGATAAAAGAAATTCCTCTAAATAAATTTTCCTTGATCTGCTTCTATACGTTTGATCTCTCTTGAAATAGGCGTCAATCAAAGGTACGATTACGTGAAAGGAGCGATTAATAGCAAAAATTTTACTATGAATAATCTTTCACGAAATATGCCAGTTGCTTTTGTCGTGGGTGCTGCGGGATTTATCGGTTCACATTTGGTTGAAAAACTCTTGGAAAAAGGTGTTCAAGTGGTTGGGTGTGATAATTTCTATACTGGGAAGAGAGAGAACTTAACTGAAGCAGGGAAAAGCAAAGACTTTCATTTGTTAAGTCAAACGCTCCCTACAGCAACTGATTTAAATCTACCGCGTTTAGATTACGCTGTATTTGTAGTATCTGAAGACATCTCTCCCGATGAATACGAGAAAAATTTAAATAAATTTTTAGAACTCTGTACTTTACACAAATCCAAAACAGTCTTATGTTCTTCAGTTGATCTTTATGATTCAAAGCAGGAAATTCCAGAGAATCTAAAGCAGGCGGAAATAAGACTTGCTGATGTGGCTCTCACTCAAAAGATAAACGCAAGGGTAGTTAGATTGTCTGCGGTTTTTGGTCCACGCATGCATTTTCGATCTAATGACCCGATGATTCGGTTGATAAAATCGGCAGCAAGAAATAAATTGAACGAAGAGCAGACACCTTTGGAATTTACCACGAGAGCACTATTTATCAGTGACGCGGTAAACCTTTTAATTAAAGCACTAATGCATGGATCGACAGCCCAGAAAATCTACGACGGATGTCTATTGGAGCCAATTAAGGTTTCTGAGATTAAACAACTATTAATGGATCCTGTTTGGTATGAGGAGAAAGGTTTTAAAGCAACGGAGCTACCGCCTTGGCCTACTCCGAATTTGAACAAGACAATCAAAGAACTTTCATGGAAGCCTCATGCTCAAATTATTGCTTCTCTTAAAGAGACATTAGCCTTTTTTAAGGAACACCCTGATCTTACGCCAAAGGTTGTAATTGAAGATAAAAAACCATCAAAACCATGGCAGTTTTCTAAGCTGGACAAGATCGAAGATGATGCAAAAGAAGATCTTTCTGAAAAGAAAAAAGATAAAGTTAAGGTGCAAAAACTAAAGATTAATTCAAGTCGCATAAAACATCAAACAGTAACACTTATAGGTGTAATAATTATATTTTTTGCTTTAATTTTTCCTGTTCTGAGATTTTGTGTTTCGGCATTTGAAGTAAAAACACACCTGGATAATAGTATTAAACAAACATCCTTAGGCAACTTTGACGAAGCTGTAAATGAATCAAATATGGCAATCGGGGATGCTCGATTTTTAATAGATTCATTTAGCAGTTTGTCTTTTGTTAAAAATATTGATTTTCTAAATAAGCCATATAGAACAATTGAACAAGCACTGGTTTTAGTAAGTCAGACAACGGACGCAAATTTACATACAGTTAGCGGAGCTAAAATGTTAGCCGGAGCTATGTCTGTGATCTCCGGTGAGAAAGCAGGGGACAGCACATTGTTATTTAATGATGCTAAAACTGAGCTTGCGGCAGCAGATAGTGAAATAGGCCAAGTGTCTGCTAATTTAGAAAACCAGGAATTTACCAACCAGATACCGGTTGCCTTACAACAAAATTTGGACTTTATTAAAAGCAAAATTAGCGCATATCATCAGACTATAAATCTTGGCAGGGCTTTGATTGATTTATTACCTCAAATCATTGCAACAGACGGAGAAAAAAGCTATTTGGTAGTGCTTCAGGACAATAGAAATCTCCGCCCGGGAGGGGGATCTATCAGGGCGTACAGTTTAGTTACTTTTAACCAAGGAAAGTTGAAAGAAATCAAAGCGGATATGGTGGAGAATTTAGACAGCTCGTATGTAGCCAGAATAGATCCGCCGGTAGAGCTAAAAAACGACTTAGGCGAGTCTAATTGGAGATTAAAGGATGCTGCCTTTGATCCTGATTTTCCAACCAGTGCCAGAAATATTATCTGGTTTTTCGGTAAGGAATCAGGGGTGAAAGTTTCAGGAGTTGTTACATTAGATTTAGAATCTGTCTCGAAATTAATTGAAGCTGTTGGTTCATTAAAGACTGATTCCGGGATGGAAATAAATAGCTCGAATGTTTATCAAAAAGTTGCTCTTACCCGGGATGGGAATAAGACTTCTGCTGAAGTCTTGAAGGTATTGGTTGAAAGGGTGTTTTACCTTTCAAAACAGAATTGGGTAACTTTGGCTAAAAATTCCGAAGAATCACTAATTCAAAAACATTTATTAATTTACCTAACTGATCCAAATGCGTTTTCTTATCTTTCTGCAAGAAACTGGACAGGTGGAATGCCGGTGCAAATAAAAGAGAAAGCAGGGGAGAGAAACGAGTCATTGGCTCTCTCGGAAGTAAATATGACACAAGGGCAGGACTCAACTGCTATTGAAAGATCAATGAATGTTGAAAGTACTATAGATGATAAGGGGGTTGTTTCTCATAAGCTGACCCTTGACTATGCTCCTTCTGAAAAACTAACAGGCCCTTATAAAACGAGACTAAAGATCTATTTGTCCGGAGGCACAAAAATGTTAAAAACTACATGGGGAGGCAAAATTATAAAAGACATAAGCTCGTTTAGTGATTTTGGCAAGTTCGGGTATTCCATGTTGCTGGAATTGGGGGTGGGGGAGCAAAAACAACTGGTTTTAGAGTATCAAGATGTGGCTCCAGTTAAATTCGAAAACAACCAGATGAAATATCAACTTGCTATAAACAAGCAAGTAGGAAGTTTAT
Source organism: Microgenomates group bacterium (assembly GCA_041659805.1). GTDB lineage: Bacteria > Patescibacteriota > Microgenomatia > Daviesbacterales > UBA10151 > STC-54. Next base: position 231,763 of record JBAZXP010000001.1, read on the forward strand.
CTATTCCTACAAACTTTAAGTTAATATTCCCACAAAATATTAAAGCAGAAAGTGGCTTAATAATTGGGGCAGGAGATGTTTCTATATCTTCGCAACTCTCACAAGACCGGGTTTTTGAGGTGATTTTAAAAAAGTAATCATTCATCATTGAACTTTGAGGCTACATATGATAAAGTACTCAGGTTATGACAAGAATTTCATTAAAAGCAACTGAGAGAGAAATCTTTGGTAAAAAAGTTAACGCCCTTCGAAAAAGTGGTGTCCTTCCCGGGCACGTTTTTGGTAAAGGATTGGACACGGAAAATGTTTCTGTGAAAGCTGTGGATTTTATCAAAGCATATAAAGAAGCTGGAGAAACAGGTTTAATTGATTTAAAAATCGGTGATGATAAAGTCAGACCAGTGCTTATCCGCCAAGTACAAGTAGATCCTGTTAGAGGAGAAATGCTGAATATTGATTTTTATCAAGTTAATTTGAAAGAAAAAACTACAGTTAATGTCCCAATTAATTTAATTGGGGAAGAGCCAGAACTGGTTCATGCCGGAGAAGCTGTTGTTATTCAACCAATGATGGAAGTGGAAGTAGAAGCTTTACCTGATGACTTACCAGAAAATATTGAAGTCGATATCACCTCACTTAAAGTAATTGATGATGCAATAACTGTTGCTGACTTACCAGTGCCAGAGGGTGTCACAATTTTAGCAGAGCCGGAAGCAGTTGTAGTAAAACTTGATAATGCAGTCACAGCTGAGATGCAGGCATTATTGGAAGAACAAGCTGAAGAACAGGCCGCAGCTACTGAAGCTGCTGCCGAAGCAGAAGAAGGTGCTGAAGGAGCAGAAAAAGCTGAAGGTGAAGAGGGTACAGAAACTGCTGAAGGTGAAGAAAAACCTGCTGAAGAAACCCAAAAAGAAGAATCTGCTGAGTAATTTAAACTATCCTGCGTTTTATTTGAGTGAATTCTGCGGTAATTTTAGGCACGAATATATTTATTAATTAGTATTTGGTAGTGTTTTTTGCTGTGCGGCAGAATAACACTCTTCCATAATCTGATGAGGGACCCTCTCTTTGTTAACTGTCTCACAGGATGGTACGTCCTGTCCTTCAATTAACTTTACCCATTTACTATTTTCTTTTTTGGCAATTATATAGTGACCAGTTCTTCTGAAATTTTGAGCTATATAAACAAAATCACCATAAGTTGTTGCAAGGTGAATAACGCCATCTTTAATATTTAAATCCGATAAATAAGGAATTTGATCTTGATAATTTTTAGCAAATTGATTGGTGCAGGTTACAGAAATAGTTTGATAAAAATTAGTACTACCAGTATTTCCTGAGCAATCAGGATCTCCCACTAAAGTACAATAGATATCATCTTTTTCAAAAGCCTGAATATAGTCATAAAAACGATCATCATCTAATGATATGGATGAGTTTGTTTTATTTAAAGTGAAACCATTGTTCTGAAATATTTTAGAAACGGCAGGAATTGCCTTTGATAATGCTTGTTTTAAAGGTTGTGGATTTTGATCAGGGCATGACAAATTTAAGGAAACGGTTGGAGAGTTATCATTGATAATATTATAGCCATCCTTGGAAATCCACCAAAGGAAGGAATTATCGGGGTAAGTTATAGTTGAGGCAGGATAATCTTTACTAATTTGGGAAAATTCAGTCCCTGCTTGATAGATGATTGGCTGAATTTGGATTGGGATATCTGATTTAGTGTCAGTGCTTTTAGGAGGAGTGGCATTTTTATTAAAAGCAAAAATAGCAACTAGAATAATTACTAAAACTAAGATAAAAAATTTGGGCATTATAATTTATAATATCACAGAGAAATTATTTTGGCCAAGAAGACTCCATAATTGATTTTTTGTCTTTTCCTATTTTTTGCCAGAGTTCTTCTGTAGTAAAAGGCATGAATGGGTGTAAAAGTTTCAGACAGCTTTCAAAAACATATTCTAAAACTGGTTGGGCTTCTAGTCTTCTTTTCTTACTATTTTCAATATAAACATCAGCAAATTTATGCCAGATAAAATCATAAAGATCTTCTGTTGCTAAATGTAATTGGTATGATTCCAGGTTTTTTGTAACATTTCTTATGGTTTTATTTAATTTCTCTATTATCTTTTTATCATCCTCATTCTTAATTCCTAAATCGTGATTCTTAAATCCTTCAATACCTTCTGGTTTTAGCTCATAGATAAAACGGTAAAGATTTTTTATTTTTGTCCCAAAATTGCGATAATTTTTACACCTTTCATCCATTAATTGTCTGGATGTTTTTCCATCGCGCCCAGGGGCAGAGTATGAATATAGCGCCATTCTAACAGAGTCTGTTCCCCAAGTTTCTCTTAAGTCATTAGGGTTAATACCATTGCCAAGAGATTTGGAAAACTTTTTCCCTTGCAGATCCCTTAGCATCCCGTGGAAGAACATATTTTTAAACGGAATATTGTCCGCAAGATATTCAGAAATCATGATCATGCGGGCAATCCAGAGGTATTTTATTTCCGGAGCGGTAATCTCAAAATCCCACGGAAAGTACCTGTCCAGCTCTGCAGTTTTATTAGGCCATCCTAACGTGGAAAGTGGCCAAAGGCCTGAGGAAAACCAGGTGTCAAAGATTTTCTCCTCTTGCACCCAGCCTGCACCAGGTGAGTCCTGGGATACTTTAATTTGGTCACTATGGTACCAGATAGGGATACGGTGACCCCACCAAAGATCTCTGGAAATACACCAGTCATGCAAGTCCTTAATCCAATCAGACAAAATCTTTTTATAGTTTTTTGGTAAGTAATTAATTTCACCAAGTTTTTTTAAGCCCTTGTCAGCCAAAGGTTTCATTTTAATAAACCACTCTTCAGAAATTAATGGTTCAACAGTTGTTTTACATCTTTCACAAACAGGGACAGAATGAGTATATTCTTCAACCTTTTCTATGGCACCTAAACTTTCCAATTTTTCAGCTGCTAATTTTCTGGCTTCTTCAATTTTTAGACCAACTAAATCTCCAGCCAAATCCGTCATTTTGCCGGTTTTGTCTATGGCATGTAAAATAGGCAAGTTGTTATCTTTGCCAATTTCATAATCTAAAGGATCATGACCTGGGGTAATTTTTAAAGCACCAGTACCAAAGTCTTTAGCAACTCTTTTATCTTCAAAAACAGGAATTTTATTTCCATTTAAAGGATTAATAGCTTGATTGCCAATAAATTTTGAGAATTTAGGATGTTTGGGATAAATAGCTATTCCGGTATCAGCATAAATTGTTTCCGGGCGCCCAGTGGCAATGGTGATATAGTCACCTGTCATCCCGGGCTTGACCCGGGATCCATGGATTTCTGCTTCCGCAGGAATGTCATATTTAACAAAGTAAAGTTTTTCTTTTCTTTCCTCATATTCCATTTCTACATCTTCAATAGCTGTGCCACACTTAGGGCACCACTCAACAATATAAGCACCTTTATAAACTAAGCCGTCATCATAATATTTTTTGAATTCTGCAAAAACAGCGTCAGACCTTTTTTCATCCATAGTAAAAACTTCTCTATCCCAATCAGCAGAAATTCCAAAAACAGTCCAGTCTTTATGGAAAGACTGATAAATTTCATCTTTAAATCTCCAAGCCCTTTTCATCCACTCCTCTTTACCCAATTTATGTTTGGTGAGTCCCTCTTTGGATAATATTTTATTTAGAGCACTTTCAAATTGAATAGAAGCATGATCCACCCCTGGCATCAAAAGCACATCAAATCCCTGCATTCGCTTATATCGGGCTAAAGCATCCATAATAGAATGTTGCATGGCATGTCCAAGGTGAAGTTCTCCAGTTAAATTAGGAGGTGGCATAAGTAGGGAATAGGGTTTTTTGGAAGATTTTGGGTCTGCCTTAAAAAGTCCTGCTTTTTCCCAGGATTCGTACAAACCTTTTTCTAAGTTTTGTTGATTGTTATTCTTATCCATGTGGGGTAATTATATTACTTTTTAATCCTTTTTAGGTAGCTTGCCACAATTTTTAATTTTTTTCAAAGAATAGGTGGAGTTTATAGCTTGTCCGTCAACACCTCTCTTTTGAATAGTGATAGTACTTAGAACATGATCGCTGATGACAGCAATAATTTCATCTGTTGGGAAAGGGGTTTTACATCCACAATTTTCAATAAAAAATCCGGCACTTTTGGTAGATCGTAAATCTTCATCTGTGATAACAATATGGTTGCTATCTTGTGTTAATGGGGTAGGACAAAGTTTTTGCTGCCGGATGATATCGTCTTTAAATATTTGTGGGAAAAATTCATCAAAACAACGGATTTTGCCCACTATTTTATATGCTTCTGCTTCATCTAGTGTAACACCACCGGTGCTTGATAATGTGTCTGTTTTGCGTGGTGTAGTGGGAATTAGTTCAATACTCATTGGCATAAGCCTTCGGTTGTACTCTTTTTCTGAAAGATCAATTCTTTTGAAAGTAATATTTAGTTTATTGCCGGGTTCGCTACTGGTGTAATAACGGTAATAAGTGCCTTCCGGCACCGGTTTAATTTGGTTTCCTATCCAAACTCTGGCTTTTGGATTTATATAATGTTCTTTTTCGCCGCGCATATAAAAAAGCCCAGAAGGGCTTATAAACAAGATTCTATGGTTGGCTCATATCATTGTCAAGGGATAAATTAGGGTTGGCCTGGATATCTAAAGGCGGGGTAGGGTAGTAATTAAAAAAAGCTGCAGCAGCTATACTGGCAGCATTGTCGGTTGCCAGCTCTGCTGAAGGAATAAAGAGCTTGGCATGTGGAATTAATTCGGCGAGCCTTTGGGTTAACTTTTTAGCCAGAGTTTTATTAGCAGCCACACCTCCCGCAACTATAACTTGATCAACATTGTGTGTTTGGATTGCTGTGATAGTCTTTTCTACCAACACATCTGTGATGGCATCTTCAATAGAGGCAGCAAGATCGGCGTTTTTATGCGGGTCCTGCCAGCTTGCAGCCCCATTCAATGTCCTTACTTCGTTGCGGGCGGTTAATGGGGCGCCCCGCTCGCTGTCACCCGCTTTTATAATGTTGGACACTGCAGTTTTTAAACCGGAGAAAGAAAAATCTAAATCTTTGGAATTTAACATTGGTCTGGGTAATTGGTAAGCTTTAGGGTTTCCTTTTTCTGCCAACTTAGAAAGATTTGGTCCCCCGGGATAAGCAAGTCCTAATAATCTGGCGCATTTATCAAAACATTCACCTGCGGCATCATCCCTGGTTCCTCCTAAATATTTATACTTTCCATGATCTGAAAAAAGAATTAAATCTGTATGTCCACCGGAAACAAGCAGCCCAAGACAAGGAAAAGTTGGGGATTGCTGATTGATCCAGTTAGCATAAAAATGGCCCAAGAGATGATTGATTGGAATGAGTGGTTTTTGCCAAATAGTTGCTAAAGCTTTGGCTGTTTCTACTCCTATAAGAAGAGAACCGATTAATCCGGGTCCCTCTGTTATGGCTATGGCATCGATATCAACAGGCTTCAAACCTGCTTTTTCCAGAGCTTCTTTTGTGGCTGGAATGATGTTGGAAAGCTGCTCACGGGCAGCCTGCTCAGGGATAACGCCTCCGTATTTAGCTTGTAGGGATGCGGAAGAAGCCACTATATTGGATAAAATATGTACTCCATTATCATCTTTTAGACAGATAGCAACAGCTGTTTCATCACAGCTGCTCTCTATTCCCATGATTATTTTGGGATTTCCATAGTCGTCCTTTTTCATACAGGTATTTTAACAGGTTTATGAAGAAATGATAAAATTATTCTATGGGAGTTGAAAAAGCCCAAGATTCTGATTTAGAGACAACAGCGCTTAATAACCGTTTAGGTTTACCAAATGCGTCCAGGAGTCGGAGTATCAGAAAGTGGAATCTTGAGCACCCTGAGGAAAGAACGGAAATAATAAAAAAATCACAGGAAACAAAACAAAGACTCAGAGAAGAAAAACTTTCCCACTTGATTAAAAACAAATAAGCATATAAGTTAGAAAGATGTCGTTTGGTGATAAAATCGATCGAATCCATTCTTTTTCTCTGGGAGATTTTCACGACTTTGATTCGTGTGTTTTTAGATTCTTTGTAAATCACCATTTACAAAAAAAATATGAACTGGCAGAAGGTAATGAATCTCAGGCCATTGGAACTCTTTTAGATTTGGCAATTAAAAAAGTGCATATGGCTTCTGCTTATAACGAATCACCGGAATATCTTGTTAATTTAATTAAGGCAGCCAGAGCGGATATTGAAAATGAAGTATATCTTAGAGGAGGGAATTCTTTTTTTGGGTGTCTACCGCCACTCTTAACCCCTGAAGTGATTTCAAAAGCACAGGAAATATTCAAAGATTACCTAACTCAAATGAAAGGTCAGATTAAGCCGTTTGTCCCTACATTTCAGATGAAAAAAGTAAAGCCTTTTTGGTCCAGAGTTATTCAAGCAGAAAAGCCTTTAAAATTATGGGGAGGTCCAGATGCTATAGAAATGAATGATATGCCGGAAGTAGCAGATTACAAGTATTTTGAAAATAGTGAAAGAGGAAAAACTTATTTGGATATGGATTTGATGCCCAAAATGTATATACTCCTCACGGCCGATGATTTAATTGACTCGGGATTTAACAAGGCAAGATTTATTGCCAGAATATGGAGAGAACCCGGGAACAATGATTTTTATGAAGAATTTGATTTTTCTCAAATTAAAAATCTGGAGGATTATTTTAAAGATAAAATGGAAAGAATATTAAGGACAAAAGAATTAAGTTTTTGTGAAAAAGAATACTGTAAGGCATGTAAAAGTGATTTCCGTGAAGAATGGACTGCAGAACTAAAAGTAAAAGGATTTATAGATTAATTATTGTAAATGTACCTCAGCTAAAGTGTTTTGTTTATGAAATCCTTCTTCCGGGATTGATTCAAATAGTTTAATAGAAGTGATTTGAACTGGTCCGAAATCTTCTTTGACTGCAATTTCTTGTAATAATGCTTCTTGTTTGATGGATAAATCATAACTGCTGTTTATTTTACCCATAGCGATATGAGGAATATATCTTCTTTCATCCATATAAAGACCAAGCTCCACAAAGCCATCTTTTATTCTTTCACGGAGTACAAATAATTTATCGATATCTCCTTTAACTCCGGCCCACAAAGTATGGGGATGATGGATATTGGGAAAACCATCAATATAGGCAGGGATAATTTGGAAGGGACTGATTCCTAAAACAGCCTTATTAATTACTTTTTTGAAATCTTCAACAAAATTATCCGGTTGCTCTCCGATAAAGGCGATGGTTAGATGTAGTTCGTTCGGATCAGTCAAATGCACCTCAGGGATAATATCTTTTAACTTTTGCTGGACAATTTTTAAGCTTTGACGGCTTTGATTAGGAATTTCCAAGGCAATGAAGAACCTCATGTAACTTATTATACTATTGTTTTGTTCCGACCTTAATTACTTTTTGCCAAGGACGGAAGTTTGATCTGATTATTTCATCAACTAAAGTTTCGCCATTTCTTATAACCGTTCTTTTGAACTGAACATTCATCCCCCAAATTGAATGCTCTGTTTCCTGCTCTACCCCTATTGGCAAATTTGGATCATCTTGTCTGAGTTCCGGTGGTGGGGCAGTTTGGCTTAAAATAACAGGCTTTTCAATAGTTGTGATCCTTCCGTCAGAAGTTCCATAAATCTTATAGGTAAGGGTAGTGCCAACCATATAGTTTTGAATTAAGATATATGAACCAGTATCGTTTTTAACCTTAAGATCAACATATGGGGGATAGACTGTGGCATCTATTCCTGGAGGGGATCCTCCTTGTTCGTAAAATCCAACTCGGTAAGCATGGGCATGTCTTTCAACAATTGGGAGTCCTGCATTTAAGGCAGCGCGGAAAAGAGTTGTGGAAACCTGACAGACTCCACCACCATCATCCAGCACAGTTTTTCCCTCTTTGATAACATATGCTTGTTTATAGCCGGTTGCAGCAGTAACTTCTCCCAGATATTGATCAAAAGAAAAAATTTCACCGGGAGGAACTAAAATACCATTAATCCTTGTGGAAGCCAGACCGATATTAAAAACTCTGTTAGGAATGGAATCCACGAAGCTTGAGGTACCTGTTCCTAGCAATTCTTTTATACCGTAGCTATTAACCTCATTGGTAGTATTTTTAGGATAAGTGGTGTCAACAGGGAGAGGGATATTGGTTGCGGTATCGTCAATAACAGCTTTGGAAACAAGCCCAGAGGCTTTAGAAATATTTAATTGCTGTCCTGGTTGGCCAGGTTCAAACTCGGTAACCCTGATAGCACCTTCATCAAAAATAAATTTTGCTTCTTTTAAAGGCTGATCAATTGTTTTGGCAATATTCTTTAGATATACATTTAGGAGATCAGGATCAAGTAGTAGTTGGCTGTCAGAAAAAGTAGTTTGACCGAAATTAATACCCTCTATAGAAAATGTTTGATTTCCATCTTCATAAGACAAAAGTTCAGTTTTAGTTTTATCAAAATCCAAAAGGCTGTATAGGGTAGCTTGGTCGATAGTCCAGGAATTATCTTTAAAGACAAGTTTGATCGGAGATGTTTTTACGCGGTCGAGAGCTTTTTTGTATTTCTCTGCTTTGGATGTTGTGAGACTTGGTGAAAGTGGCTTAACCATAACCACTTTTGGTGGAAGATAATTTTGAATAAGATAATTTTCTATGGCAGATAAAAGCTTTTTGTCATCAACCTCGATTCCGTTTTGGGAAGGTGTAATTGTAATGGTGTCTGCAAAAACGATTTGTGCAGGGATAGCCTCTTTTTTAATTTGTTGATTAATGGCTGATATTTGGGATAGAAGCAGGGATTTATTTTTAAACTTTAACTGCGGAATAAAGTTCTGTCCTACAAGAAGAAGTTTTGCTTGGGTTTCCAGATCAATAAAAACATTCCCTGATCTGCCGGCAAGTGCAGCCTTGGTGATAGTCTCGTCTAGATTCGCGTCCGGCAGAGCAGATTCTAAATTAATATTAAAAGTTTGATCTAAGTAATGAAGTTCAAGGGTTGATTTGCTCCTTTTTTTAAACTCTGCGTTTAAATTGTTGCCGGACATAGCTACATTTTGCCCTGTTACATTAATTCCGGCGATTTTTACTCCAGGAAAAAACTTGTCCTTATAAAAACTAACAAAGAAAAAATAGGAAAGTAGAACCAAAGAAATAGCAATAAAGACAACTGACAATATAAATCTGAGCTTGCGGTAGAACTTTTTCATAGTAAACCAAATTTTAATGGTATTTGATTGTATAATCAATGTATGAGGAATTTAATTATTATCGTTATTGTTGTTGCGCTTATCGCCGGTATTATATTTTGGCGTTTCGGAGATGCGATAATGAACTCGGTTAATAAACCAAATCCTGAGAATGAGCAAGTCATATTAACCTGGTGGGGGCTTTTTGATGAAGAGCAGGTATATCGGACTGTGATTGCTACATACGAACAAGACCATCCTAACGTAAAAATTGTTTATTCCAAGGAGTCAACCTTAAATTACCGTCCAAGACTTCAGACTCAGTTAAGAGCCGGGCAAGGCCCGGATATTTTTATGATCCATTCGTCATGGGTGCCGATGTTTGCAGGTGATTTGGCTGCTGCACCGGAAACTATTTTCCCCACTAATTCTTTTGTCACTGCTTACTATCCTATTGTTAAAGATAATTTAGTTGTTGCAAATAGAGTTTATGGAATTCCGATGGAGGTTGATGGATTGGGAATGTATTACAACGAAGATATATTAAGGTTTGCCGGAGTAGATGTGCCTAAAACCTGGCAGCAATTTTTGGATGCTGCAAGAAAACTGACTGTTAAAAATGACAAAGGTCAAATTCAAACAGCCGGCGCATCCCTCGGGACAGCTTCCAATGTTGATGATTGGCCGGAAATCTTAGGATTACTTTTTTTACAACAACCGAGCACCTCTTTAGCGTCCCCCGGATCTAAAGGAGGAGTAGACGTCATCCGTTTTTATACCAGTTTCATTATTGATCCGCAAAATAAAACCTGGGATGTAACTCTGCCTAACTCTACTCAAATGTTTATTGACGGAAAATTGGCTTTTTACTTTGCTGATTCAAAAAAAGCAGCCGAAATTCAAAGTGCAAATCCTAATTTAAAATTTAAGGTCGCACCTGTGCCGCAACTCCCGGGAGGAGAAACTAACTGGGGCGGGTTTTGGGATTACTCGGTTTCTACCAAACAAACATACACAGAAGCCTGGAAATTCTTACAATATTTATCTACACCTCAGGCAATGCAGGTTTTATATCAGCAAAAAACACAAAATCAATTGGTAGGAGACGCTTTCCCAAGGCGGGATATGGCAGATTTACTTGTTAATGATCCTATTCTGGGAGCATATGTTTCTGAAGCTCCAACAATGAAGGGTTGGTTTTTAAATTCTAAAATAAAGGATGCAGGAATAAATGATGAAGTAATTTCTTTATACGGAAAAGCCGTGAATGATGTACTCTCAGGATCCTCTCCAGAACAAGCTTTACAGGGAATGGATGTAAAGATAAAAGTAATTATCGATAAATATACCAAAGCCCCAACCCCTACAATAAAGAAATGAAAAATGCTTTGATTTTACATGTAAAATATACCTAAAGATGGAAAAAAATATTTTTGTGTTTGGAGCTAGTACCACCCATGGATATTGGGATATAGAAGGTGGTTGGGTGGCAAGACTCAGAAAAGCTGTTGATCAAAAGGTTTTAGCAACTAATTTTGAATTTTATTGCTCAGTTTATGAATTAGGAGTGTCTGGAGATGATTCTGGGGATATCTTGGCCAGATTTGAATTTGAAGCCACTAAAAGAATGTGGCCAGGGGACGAAGTAATCTTTATTTTTTCAGCAGCGATTAATGATGCCATTGTGAATATAGATGATGGAAGTCTTAAATGCCCGCCTGAAAAATATAAGGAAAATGTTAAAGAATTAATCAAGTTAGCTAAAAAGTACTCACAAAAAATTATTTTTGTTGGAACATTACCAGTAGATGAAGAAAAAGTTGATCCGATCCCCTGGCTAGAAGGTCATGCTTATCGAAACCAACTAATTGGGGAATATAACAAAACGACCGAAGATATTTGCAAAGAAAATGATATTCCTTTTATTAAGGTCTTTGAGGATTTTATTCATGGAGATTATAAAAAAATTCTAGAGGATGGCGTTCACCCAAACACAGAAGGGCATAAGATTGTTTTTGAAAAAGTAAGAGATTATTTAATTGAGCACCAAATCATTGATTTAACGTGAGTAGAGGGAGATTGACGAGTTGAACTTCCGGTTCCAGAGTAACTCCAAATTTTTCTTTAACATCTTTGATTAAGTCTTTAGCAAGTTCAGTAAAATCTGAAGCTTTGCCATGGCCTGTATTGATGATTAAATTGGCATGAGCATCAGATACCTGCACGTCTCCAACTTTTTTTCCTTTGGCATTAACGCTTTCAAGTAAATATCCTGCAGTTACTTTTCCGTGAACAATTTTATCTTCCGGGATTAGTTTTAAAGCAGTTTCAGGCATTTTTTCAATTGGAATATTTTTGAAAAAAGAACCAGGGCTTTTCCCTTGCCCATATTTTAAAGCAGAACGCTTCTTCAAAACATCTTTCACTTGTGCCTCCAAGGCCTGGCCCTGGAGCTTCACTAGCTTAAAGTGGGCTTCTAAAATAATGTAGTTATTTTTTTTAAAAATAGAATCACGATAATCGAATTTGCATTGCTTATTCATAAAACTAATAACTGCTTTTTTCTCTGGGTCAAAACAAACTACTCTGGTAATATTATCTCCAACTGCTGTTCCGTATGCTCCTGCATTTCCATATATTGCTCCACCAACAGTACCAGGAATTCCAGCTAGTTTTTCCAGACCAGATAAATTTTGTTTCACTGTGGTAGTAATTAATTGAGAAAGCAAAGTACCAGAACCCACTTTAATAATTTGTCTAAAACCAACAATGCTCTTGATATTATTTTTTATTACCAGTCCTGGAAAACCTTTATCAGCAATTAAAATATTACTGCCTGCGCCCATTATTAAATAAGGTAGTTTTTTGTTAGTTGCCCATTTTACAGCCTCCATCATTTTTTCAGCTGTTTTAGCTTCATAAAAATATTTTGCTGGCCCTCCGACACCGGATGTGGTGAGCCCATCTAAAGCAATGTTCTTTTTTGGTTTAATCATAAAATGAATTATACATTATTTTCACGAGCTTGACTCTTGACAATAAAAAAAATCATGATTAAAATAGCGAAGCAGTTAATGGATTGCTAGAACTATAAGGTTTTAAACAAAAATATGGGACGAACATCTAAAACGCAAACAGAAAAAGCCCCTGCCACCCAATCAGTAAAACCCCTTATGGGCTATGTATTAGTAGAGCCATCAGAAGCAGAAACAAAAACCTTATCCGGTATAATCCTCCCGGAATCAGTCCAAGAAAAACCAGCGGGTATGGGAAAAGTGATATCATTAGGCGCAGATTTAATGATGGGTGACGGAAAAGTAATGGCTTGTCCGGTTTCTGTTGGTGATAAAGTTTATTTTAAAAAATGGGGTGGAGATGAAATTAAAATTAATGGTCATGAACTAAAGCTGGTTAAGTTTGATGACTTAATAGCAATAGTGGAGGGATAAGCAAAGCTTGCGAGCTGCGCTCTAAAATATGGCAGAAATTAAAAACAGTAAAACAGAGGCGGTAGCAGAAACTGTATTAAATGAAAGTCAATTTAGTGAAATTACTGAAGATATAAAAGGTGCATTGGATCATCTTAATTTTGGTCCTCATTTTGAAGGCGATTTTGCCAGAGAAGAGAACGAAAGGTTCAAGGAAATGCTATACGCATATCAGGCAGGTATAGCAGTTGGAATGGGTAAAAGAAAACCATTAGAGATTACAGAAGGTGGTCGTTTAAAAACACACGGTATTTAATAAGGAAAATATGGCTAAAATTTTAAAATTTGATTCTGAAGCAAGAGAAAAATTACTTAAAGGGGTTAATATCCTGACAGAAGCTGTGGCTTCAACTTTGGGCCCAAAAGGCAGAAATGTTGCCATAGACAAAAAATGGGGATCTCCAAATGTGGTGCATGATGGAGTAACTGTGGCTAAAGAAATTGAGTTAGAAGATCCTTTTGAAAATATGGGAGCACAACTGATTAAAGAAGCAGCTTCTAAAACCAATGATGTGGCAGGAGATGGAACCACCACTGTTACTATTTTAACCCAGGCAATTGTTGCTGAAGGCTTAAAAAATATTCAAGCCGGAGCAAATCCAATGATGTTACGTCGTGGTATTGAAATTGCAACTTCTGCTGTTGTTGCAGAACTTGCCAAGATGAGTAAAAAATTAACTACAGCTGAGGAAATTACTCAAGTAGCTACTATTTCTGCACAAAATGATGAAATTGGAAAATTAATTTCCGAAGCCATTAATAAAGTAGGTAAAGATGGAGTGGTAACAGTAGAAGAAGGAAAAACCATGGCTATGGGTGTTGATTATAAAGAAGGTATGGAATTTGATAAAGGTTATGCTTCTGCTTATTTTGTCTCTGATTCAGACCGCATGGAAGCCACAATAGAAGACGCCTATATTTTAATTACAGATAAAAAAATCTCCAGTATGCAGGAACTTTTACCTTTCCTGGAAAAATTTGTGGCTGTCAGTAAAAATCTGGTTTTAATTGCTGATGAAATTGATGGTGAAGCTTTAGCTACTTTGGTGATTAATAAAATGCGGGGAGTATTTAATATTTTGGCAGTAACTGCTCCTGGATTTGGGGATAGAAGAAAGCAAATGTTGGAAGATATAGCAATTTTAACCGGTGGTAATGTAATTTCTGCAGATACTGGTCAAAAATTTGAATCAGTTGAAGTAACAGATTTAGGAAGATGTGGAAGGGTTACAGCAACTAAAGACAGTACTTTGATTGTTGATGGTAAAGGCTCTAAGTCAGCTATTTCTGCCAGAATCACTCAAATCAGAAAAGAAGTAGAAGCTTCAGATTCAGAATTTGATAAAGAAAAATTAGCAGAAAGACTAGCAAAACTGACAGGTGGAGTGGCAGTAATTAATGTTGGGGCTGTAACAGAAATAGAAATGAAAGAGAAAAAAGAGAGAGTGATTGATGCAGTGGCTGCAACTAAAGCTGCAATAGAAGAAGGAATAGTACCAGGTGGAGAAATTGCTTTAATCAGAGCAGGTAAAGTATTAGATAATATTAAAGCTGAAGGGGAAGAACTACTTGGAATTATGATTGTTAAAAAAGCGCTTGATAAACCATTCAGAAGATTGGTGGCAAATGCAGGACTGGATGAAGGAGTATCTTTATCTAAAATAATTGACGCAAAAGAAAATGAAGGTATAGATGTTGTTGATGGAGTTGTTAAAGACTTAGTTAAAGCTGGAATTATTGATCCTGTAAAAGTAACCAGATCAGTGTTGCAAAATGGAGCATCCGTTGCCACTATGATTATGACAACCCAGGTTTTAATTACTGATAAACCAGAACCAACTCCTCCAGCTCCTCCTATGCCGGGTGGCATGTCAGGGATGGGTGGTATGGATTATTAAATGATTGAACAAAAAACCTCTGGTGCCTCATATAAGGATCTTCAGAAAGCGACTTTAGCTGTAGTAACAAAATGCGTTTTTAATATTCCGGATAAAAAGACTGCAAAAAGATTATCTTTACGGTATTTTGTTAAAAAGTTAGCACATGATGAGATGGCAACGCCAAGAAGTAGAGATCATTTAAGAAGCCTAAGAGAATTAAGAAATGAAGCTTATAGAGGTGAATTTGAGAATGTAGTACCTCATTTTGAACAAATTTACAAAGAAAAAAACCCGGATTGGCGTAACCCTGAAGATACAGTTGAAAGAGGAATAGGTATAGCATTTCGTAATTTGGCTCAAGCATTATCCTAAAAATTTCACGCACTATTTTGTCAGATATAGTATTATTAAATCAATGGCTAAGAAAGTGCATTATCAGGAAGCAATAACAGAAAAAGAAAAAAAGGCTTTTGAAAAATTCCTGGCAGAAGATGAAGAGCTAATTGTGGCAACAGGTTTTGGATCTGTCTACCTTAGATCTTTGTTTATGCAGTTTATAGTGTGGCCAGGTGTGGTTTTTTGGATTTTGGGATTAGCTTTTGCCTATTTTTCGCAATATAACTTAGGTTACGGACTTCTTTTAGGCCTTGTGCTTTCAATACTTGTTGCTTTTTTGAAAACCACCCATGCGTATCATGCTAACCGCTACTTACTTACTACTAGAAGAGTGGTTATCAAAAAAGGATTATTTGCTGTAGAGTTAACAACTGCTCTTTATGACAAAATTACCCACATTGAAGTAATTCAATCATTTGTGGATAAGCTTCTTTATCATCATGGGAGTATTATTGTAAACACTGCCGGGACGAACAAAGGGGAGATTGTTTTAAAATATGTGGATTTCCCTGTTGAATTTAAAAACCTGATGGAAAGAATGATCAACCGTGAACGTGAACAATATGGGGGACATACAGCTTCAATTACGACAATAGAAGGTCAATTAGTTGAAGAAGATTAACTGGTTTTTTGAGTATTTACCTGGATTTGTTTAGCATAGGTTGGAAAATCAGGAATGTTTGGCAAAATATTGGCAGGATTGATATATTTATTATCTTTCATAATTTCCAAATGGGTATGAGGTCCGGTAGTACGCCCGGTTAAACCAACCTGTCCTAAGATTGACTCTTTGGTCACCAAATCTCCGGATTTTGCGAATATTTTACCCATATGGCTGTAGGTAGATTTATAGCCTAATTCATGCTCAACAGTGACCTGATTTCCGTAACCAAAAAAACCATATTTAACGTCGGTTATTTTCCCCTTTAAAATAGGGTGGATAGGCATTCCTAAGCCTATGGCGATATCAACCCCTGGGTGCCAGACAGAATAGGTGGTAGTAAGATAACCTGGGTGTGGGAGGGTAAAGGCTTCGGATAAAGTACCTGGTTGAATCTGTTGATCCTGAGAAAAATCTGCTTTAACTATTGATTTTTGAATAGGAGGGATAGCCAGGACTGGTTGATATCCGGAAAAGAAAAGCGCAATCATAATCATAAACGCAAACTTTGATGCGAATGACGGCTTAAAAAATATTGGTAGCTTTCTGTAACCCCTTTTTAACTTTAAAAGCTGATGTTGGGAGATTAGATGATTTAGGCCAAGCCCTTCATTTAATCTCTTAGGCAAAGTTTTTCGATATAATCGAAAATTCATATCTTTCGCGCAATGCACGAAGTGTAAATTATACCTGAGTTAGGCTCAAAAAGCAAATCTAGGTGCCCTGATGATATATAATTGAGGAATGAAAAGAAAGTTGTTTTTAGGTTTGGTGTTTGTCTGTGCAATTTTATTAAGTATTCAGATCGGAAAGCAAGTTTTATCTGAGGTTTTCGGTATAGTTCCCAAAGGTGGTTTAAAAGTTGCGTCAGTCCCGGACGCAACAGTTTATTTAAATGGAATAGAGGTAGGGAAAACCCCATACAGGGATGATAATTTAAATACCGGCGAATATCTGGTTAAACTTATTAGTGATAATTCAAATTGGCAGGGTAAAATCGTTTTAACAAAAGGAACCCTGTCAGTTATTAACAGAAGTCTTGCTCCAAGCGTTGCTTCTTCTTCTGGGGAAACATTGGTTTTGGATAAAGGTCAGGGAGTAATAGTTACTTCTTCTCCTGCAGATGCTGTCGTAGAGATTGACGGCAAACAAGTTGGGAAAACACCCTTGTTTGTGTCTTTATTATCTTCCGGTGTTCATGGATTTAATATTTCTCATGATGGTTATTTAACCAGAGTGGTTGATGTAGTGTTGCCTGCTGACTTAGCACTTCATATTAATGTTGATTTGGCCTTAGTTGAAAGGCATGAAAGTATTACAGTTACGCCGACTGTTGCGGTGGTAAAAAAAATAAAAATTAAGCAAACGCCGCTTGGATATTTGCGCCTTAGGGAAAGTCCCAGTATAAACAGTAAAGAAGTTGCACAGGTCTCTTCAGGGGAGGAGTTGGAAGTCGTTCTTGAGGTTCCCGGTTGGACTAAAGTTAGGCTAAAAAATAATTTAGAAGGGTATGTGTCTTCGCAATATGTTCAAAAAATACCCTAAAATTAATAATTACCCAAATAGTAAACAATAACAATAACCATGATTAGCCACGAGATTACGATTGAAAGAAGTGGTGTGTCTGTGAGAAGTACTTTTTCCGGTGACTCGCCTTCTTTTTTTTCATAGATCACATACAAGTACCTCATTACACCGTAAATAACGAGCGGCACTGTGATCATCATGTATTTAGCTTCTGCAAAAGGAAGTGATCCGATATCCAATCCGAAAATATTATGCCTTAGCGCAACCGGCGATTGTTGAAAAGCAAATAAAGCATAAGTCAGCCAGGCCGAGTTGGCGAACATAGAAGTTAAGATATCTAAAAGATTTTCAGGATAATGAAGCAAGGTCTCTCTGTGTTTGGCAGCAATATCTTTTTGTGCCATCAGGGTTAGTTCTGATCGCCTTTTTCCTATTGCAAGAAAAAGAGAGAAAGAAATAATTGATAATAAAAACCAGACATTTAAGTGTGCATCGATTGCCCAGATACCTGCATAAACCCGGAGGACAAATCCGGCAGCAATTACCATTACATCTAGTAAGATTACTGATTTAAAGTAGGCAGAATAAAAAAGTTGCAATAAAAGATATGCGAGCCCTGCATAAAATAATGAAGGACTGGTTAAATAAGCAAGGGGTAGAAGGACAGCAATAAGCCCTATAACAATCGATATTATCAACGGAAGCGGTATACTGCCTGAGGCAATTGGGCGGTGAGATTTAATGGGATGTTGTCTGTCTCGTTCTATGTCAAAAACATCATTTAATAAATAAACAGCAGAAGAAAATCCACAAAATAGGAAGAATGCTTTGGTAATTAAAACAAATGAAGCAGGATTATCGAGTTGACCGGCAAAAACTAGTCCTGCAAACAGGGCAAAGTTTTTTATCCATTGTCTCGGCCTTGCGGCTCTAAATAATCCCCAAAAGAGTTTAACCATAAAATCAAACCTGTAAAAATTAACACCACAATAATAAAGGCAAATAATTTTACCTCAGGGCTTACCAGTAAGGCAACTGCTCCCAACATAACAGATACTAAAATATAAAACAAGCTAATTTGTCTGTGGGACCAGCCAATATCAAGAAGCTTATGATGCAAGTGACCCCTGTCTCCCCAGACCGGTGATTTTCCGCTGACTATTCGCCGGAAAAAAGTATAGATAAAATCTGTTGCAGGAACTGCTAACACAAGCAAAGCAGTTGCAACTTTTGCGCCGGATAAAATAGCCAGTACTGCCAACATGAAAGCAAGTATGGTGGAGCCGGAAAAACCGGGCAAAATTTTACTAGGGAACCAGTTAAAAAATAAAAATCCTAACGATACACTGGCAGTAATAAAACTCAATTTAGCGATATTCAACTGGTTAACGTCTCCCTGGTAGAAAAACTTCAAAGATAGTAATCCAAGTACGACTGCTGTCACAAAAGTAATACCGGGCATTTGTCCATCAACCCCCTTGGACCAATTAATTATTTGTGTTATTGCAACTATCCATAAAAGCGCAAAAAGATCAGCAATCAAAATAATATTATGTGTTCCAAAAAAATTAATTGTATAAACAATTTCGTCCAGCCGGATTATAGGAATAGTCCAAGAGGTTGGTAAGAACGAAAAGAAAGACAGGGGGTTGGTTGTAAAAGAAATCCCGATACCGCTTCCTACTGCAAAGAGGGCTGCAATAAAAAGTAACCCCAACCGGATATAAGGACTAAATTTTATTGCTTTATCATCGGCGATGCCTATTATAAGTAACAAGGTGATACCGGCAAATATTCCGATTAGATATTTTTGAACTGGTAAAAAAATTAAGCTTGATATTACAATGCCGAGATAAATGGCCAATCCTCCTGCTCTGGGAATAACTCGTGTTTGGACATGGGCAGGGTGTGGTCTTTTATTAGGGTCATCAACTAAACCTTGTTTTTTTGCAAACTTAATTACAAAAGGAGTCAAGAATAAGGTCACTATTAAAGAAAATAAAGTCGGAAATATTATCTCCATCAGATAAAAATTGAAACAATCTGAAAAGCTGTGATAACTAAAATTAAATCAATGATGATGAGGGAAACCATCAGCATTCTTTTTAGTAAATATTGGACACTATGTAGTTGGGAAGCAATTAATGAATTTACCAAACAGATTAAGATTAAGGCAATAGGTAATAAGAGGAATTGTTGCTTGGTGGCAAGCTGTCCTTCTCCCCAGGCAAGTGAGTAAAAAAGAGGTAGTTTGTCCGGTAAGTGGTTATAAAAAATAAAGAATAATGAAAGTATTAATAGGGAGGATATAATGGTTACTAAAACGGGGATTACAAAATATTTATCTGAAGACCCCCAAATTTTGATAATTCCGGTAAACATTTTATTCTTTTGTCCTTGCTTTAACAGTTGTTCTAAATTCCATATATTTTCCAAACATTAATCTGGTTTGTGCATCAATAGCAGGTAGGGCAGAGATGGTAACCATGATAACAGGAATTAATACCCACTGGATATATGACCAGAATTTTTCCAAAAAATTCCATGATTTAGGTCTTGGAGGAACGGTTCTTTCATGAATATAAATAGTAGAAAAAATTCCAAAAAAGGCGCCTGTTAAAATATACGATGAGACAATAGGCAAGTTATAAGCAACAGCCGATTCAGTATAGTGAGGGTTTACAATAGGGATAAGAAGTCCGGCGAATGTGACAAACAAAGCCAGTGTTCCCCATTTAAAATCACCCCAAATTTTAAAAAGCACCTGATCTGTTTTATTCCAAAAATCAATTTCAGTTGAATTAAAATAAGACCGGATGATAAAAGGCATGTGTTCTACACCATAAGCCCATCGTTTCAATTGTAAATATTGATTTTGGATTGTTTTTAGAATTGTTACATCAAGTACAGCATCAGCAGAAATTGGCATGTAATGGGGAACGACCTTATAATGCCCATTGTAATGGAAATAAGCCTTCCAATAAAATCCGGAATCATCGTTTACTTTATCGGGGATCCAAAGTCCAACATCCAGAAGTGACTTCATATTCATAGAAAGAGAGGAGAAATTTGAATATTTATCAGAACCTACCATTTCTGCTAATTGCCAGAAGGCTGTACCTGTGGCAATAAGTCTCATTGGTGCAGGCGCTTGCCAATAGTTATTATAATAAAGAAAAACTCCAGTATAGGATCTGCGTATGCGATCACGCGGTGGTGTTGCTAAATATTTATGTAACATGCCGGCAAGAAATTGCGGATGGATCACAAAATCAGCATCCAGTGTAGTAACAATAACTTTTTCCGTGTCTATTTTTAATTTGGTAAATTCTTTGGTTGCATTATTGATGACAAAGTTTCGGTTCGTGGCAGGGCCGGCGAGCTCACCGGGTAAGCCGTAAGGGTGGATGGTAATAAAAGCTCCGCCAATTTTA
This sequence comes from Microgenomates group bacterium, assembly GCA_041659805.1. GTDB lineage: Bacteria > Patescibacteriota > Microgenomatia > Daviesbacterales > UBA10151 > STC-54. The sequence continues at coordinate 252,425 of JBAZXP010000001.1, forward strand.
TGAGCATTTTCTTCAAAATATTTTTGTACCTCAGCAATTTTTCCGGGGTCATCTCTTTGTTCCAGCCCTACACCGAGAAAGATTTTTTTATTTGGATACTCCGAATTAATTATGGCGTCAAAGGCAGGTTTTAATACCTCCAGCGATTCTTTATAAGTAGGAATTACGACGAGTTGATAGTAATCTTGCCACTCCTCCGGATAATCAGCATCCAATTTTTCCAGCCAGTTTTGTGATTTTGCATAATTCATTTTTTTATAGCCGATATAAATTAAGATGGCAATTTTACAAGCGTTAAAAAGCCAATAAATATCTGCAATTAAAATAATATAGGCGACTGCAAAAGGAAGAGTGAAAGATAGCCAAATTGGAGAGGTTAAGGCCAACCAGGTTAAGGCCCCTGGAAAAATTTCGAACAATCGATCAATACCTTTTTCATGTTTTTTTGCAAATCTGGCTTCTGCCTCAGGAAATAAAAAATATCTTTTTGATAGGATATGATGAGCGATGAGTCCTAATCCCGAACCGATACTGATCCAGGCGATAAGGGTTTTTAGAGGGTCGATGCCCGACATAATACCGATTATTATTCCAAAAGTTATCAAAATGATCCCAAACACGCTATGGCTGATGGGGGTGATTTTTTTAATTAAAGGGATTTTACGGTTGATGACAACAATCAACTCTCCAATATAAAAAAAGAAAATAAAACTAATTAAAAAACTTAGTAAGATCCTCATAACTTGAGCAGCTAGTTAATTATATCTCAAAAACAGTTTTAGGGTAAGTGGAAGAGGGTTTTGGCATTATTAAAAGTGGTTTGGGCAACTTCATCAAATGATAAATTTTTGATTTCTGCAATTTTTTTTATAACTTCTATAACATTGGCTGGTTCATTTCTTTGCCCTCTTAAAGCTTGTGGAGGAAGAAAAGGACAATCTGTTTCAGTTAAAATTCTATCCAAAGGAATGGTTATTAAAATTTCCCTTAATTCTTCATTTTTAGGATAGGTGATTGTGCAATTAATTCCTAGATAAAATCCTAAATCCAGAATTTTTTTGGCAGTTTCTAAATTTCCACCAAAACTATGAAAAACACCATTTAAGCCATTAAGTTCTGGCACAAAAATATCAGAGCCACAATCCCTGGAATGAACTATTAAAGGTAAATTTAGTTTTTTTGCTAAATTAATTTGGGCCAGAAATAATTTTTTTTGGTTGATTTTTTCATCTTCTGTGATAGGTTCAGTAGAGAATTTGGGATTGCGATAATAATCCAATCCGCATTCACCAACAGCAATAACTTTTTCTTGGTGTTTTAAATAAATTTGTTCTAACTGAGAAACGTTTTTGATAATGGATTCGTTACTATTGATATGGGCAATTTCTTCGGGGTGTAGCCCGATTGAAGAATAACTAACAACAGGATTGCAATCTAAAATGGAAGCATCAATACTAGATTGCATGTCTGCTCCAACGTTTATCACTATTCCAATATCCGCGTCTTTGGTTCTTTTTATAACTTCTTGAAAGTCTGGTTTAAACGAATCCCAGGTTAAATGTGCATGTGTGTCGACTATCATTTTATTTAATCCAAGTCCAAAGCCAAAAGGCTATAAAAGCAATAAATAAACTTACAGACGATATCCCCATCAATCCAAACTCATTGGCCCCAAGTGATTTGATTGTTAATAACAATACTATAGCCTCAATTGGTATAGCCCAATAAGAGTAAAATTTCCCCAAAAGATTAATTCCGTGAACTGGTTTTTTATGACCGATATCAATTAATGGATGGTGAATATGCAAAATATCTTGCAGCAAATCTCGAGTCAGATGATAGGAAGCCCAAATAAATAAAAGCCAAATAACAGCGCCCTCTATTTGAGTCATAAAAATATTTTATCCTATTCTTGGAAAAAGAGATGGACCTGATTTAATTTTGCCGGAAAACTGTTTTAAGATTTTTTCAGAAGTTTCTGGCAAAAAAGGTTTTAAGCTTAAAGCAATAGAATGGATTTTAGTACTGCTTTCTGATATAAATTCCTTTAATGGCGCCTCTTCTAATTTCCAAGGTTCTACCTCATTGATTTTTTTATCCAATGCAGCAATATCCTGCCAAATTACTGACAAGGCTTCATTAAATTTAAATTCCTTTAGTTTTTCTGTAACAACCAGATCAAAGATCTCTGTGGTTTTAGTTACTTCAAAATCAATTTTTTCTGCCAGTTTGGCAATTCTGGCAATAAGATTTCCCAAACCATTGGCTAAATCTGCATTATAGGTTTCTCTAAATTTATCTTCAGAAAAATCACTGTCGGAAAAAGGGGAGATTTTGGCTAAACAATAATATCTGAGCGCATCTGCTCCCAATTTTTCTATTAAAGGGATCGGATCTAAAACGTTACCCACAGTTTTGGACATTTTCTGACCATTAACAGTAATATATTCATGGACAAACAATTCTTTTGGCAATTCTAGTTTTGCTGAAAGCAAAAATGCAGGCCAATAAATTGCATGAAAGCGGGTGATACCTTTTCCGACAACATGTACATTGGCAGGCCACCATTTTTGATATTTTTCTGCGTCTGTTCCAAAACCAATGCCGCTTTGATAAATGTTTAAAGCATCAAACCAAACATAGATTTTTTGAGAAGAGTCGTTGGGGACATCTACCCCCCAGTCTTTAGCCCGTTTATTAGTTCTGGAAATACTAATATCCTGTAATGGGTTTTTTAAAAAAGATAGAATTTCATTCTTGCGAGATGAAGGTGTAATTTTATATTTGTCAGCACTAATAATTTTAATTAACTCATCTTGATATTTAGAAAGTTTGAAGAAATAGTTTTCTTCCTCCACTTCTTCTAACTTTTTTCCGGGGTGTTCAAAACATTCACCATTTTCATCTAACTCTTCGCTTGTATAAAAGGCTTCACAACCAACACAATATAATCCTTTATAGATTTTTTTATAAATATCTCCTGACTTATCACAAAGTTCCCATAATTTTTGAGAGGCTAGGTGATGATTTTTATCACTGCCTTTTTGAAAAACATCAAAATCAACATTTAAAGACTTTGCTAAATTTTTAAAAAAATCAGCATTTTGGTCAACAAATTTTTGGATATCCAATCCTGAGTCTTCTGCAGCAGTGACGTTTTTTATGGCATTTTCATCACTGCCGGATAAAAACAAAACATCATCCCCTAAAATCTTATGATAACGCGCGATAACATCACCTTGGATAAATTCTAAGGCGTGACCAATATGTGGTTTAGCATTAACGTAAGGAATTGCTGTTGTAATGTAGTATTTGCTCATGTTTGGATTGTAGCCTTTCTGAGGCTAACTGTCAAAGTTTTTGTGTCTTTCTTAGCTTTAAACTTTGAATTTTTGATGTTTGTGCTTTTCGTGTTTTTTTAAAGGAAATAGTAATAAATACTGTGGCAAGAATAGTTAAAATAATAGACACAAGATTTAACATATCAAGCGACTTAAAAATTAATAATAGAATAATTCCTAAACTGATAATAAAACTTCTGATTAAAAACTGTAAAAAAATATCTAATAAAAACATTAAAAATAAAAATAGGGGCATAAAAAATAATAAAAGAGTGGCAAAACTAGCTGAAGTTAGTGTTTGAGGCGGTTGGGTTGTAAAAACAACAACACCAAAAATAATTGCAAATATAAATGTAGGCAGGATTTTTTTAATTAAACTCACTGATTAATTGTATCTTAAAGCAAAAATATTTGACAGAAGTTTTTTACAATGCAACAATTTAAAGTAATGCCATATTCCTTGGCTTGAAATTCCTGTAAAATAAAACAATATGAAGAATAATAAGGTTGTTATTTCAAAGGATGGTCCGTATTTAGTGTTCGGTAACTTACCTTTGGATAAACAAATAATTATGCCGGATCAAGACGGAATTCCATATAAATATAAACAAGTAGAAAAATTCAAAACAGAAAAAGAATATTCACTTTGCCGTTGTGGTAAATCCAAAAACAAACCTTTTTGTGATGGTTCACACAAGAAAGGTTTCAATGGAGCTTGTGCAGCTAGTCGCGAAAAATATTTGGCTCAAGCGGAAATGTTAGAAGGGCCAGGAATTGATCTCTCTGATGCTTCCTCTTTTTGTGCGGATGCTGCTTTTTGTGATAGGGCCGGAGGGACATGGGAGTTAACTAAAAATTCAGAAAATGCTGCTTCCCGTGAGCTGGTAATTGAACAATGTGGTAATTGCCCTTCAGGAAGATTGGTTGCCTGGGATAAAAAAACAGGAAAAGCAATTGAGCCGAAATTTAAAATGGAAATTAGTTTAATTGAAGATGCTTCGTCAAAAGTCAGTGGTCCGGTTTGGGTAAAAGGAGGGGTGCAGGTGGAATTGGAAAACGGAGACAAGTATGAAATCAGAAACAGGCAAACCCTGTGCCGTTGCGGCAAATCCAAAAACAAACCTTTTTGTGATGGTTCACACATTGATTGTGAGTTTAATGACGGGGATAAAAGCATAAATTCTAAATAATGATCATAAGAATCAAAGAAGGTTTCAGGGTGATTTCTGAAAAAACTGGCAGGAATTTTGGGACTTATAAAAAACTGGAGGACGCCAAGAAAAGATTGAGACAAATTGAATTTTTTAAACATTTACGTGGCGGAAGAAATTAGTTAGTATTAACAATTATGGTCGATACAACAGCAGAAACTTCCTTAGGGTCATTTCAAATACAAGAATGGAGTCAGCGGACTCGCTCGGAAATTTATTTAGATGAAAAGGCAGGGATAATCCGCAAAAAGATAAACTATTTGGAAGGCTTTAATTATGGCTTAACTCATGTTCCTGAAGCTGAAGATTATAAAGAAAGAGTAGGTTGGGCAATTGAAGTGTTGGAGGATGAAGCGTTCGGATTAAAAGAGTTTTTGCCAAAATCTGAACTAATAATTGAAGAGGATCTAAAAGGGGAGAGTTGCTATATAGATTCCAAATATATAAAAGGGGAAAGATTAGAAGACATTGTGGATCCTAACGAAGCAGTTGTTTCCCAATTGGTCGAATTTTTAACTAGATGTATAAAAATGGCAGAAATTACAAAAAAATCAGATATGATTATTTTGCCTGATTTATTGGGTGGAGTAGAAAAACCAAATCCTGAATTCAGAAATTTTATTGTGGAAGAGGAAACTGATAAATTATTTTTTGTTGATTTTTATCCATTGGCGATATTGGGAACAGGCATATCTGCTTGGGGTAAAAGAAGAAAATACAGGCAGAATTTAGAAAACGCAGCTAAAAAAATGGGAGATGATCGGGTATTCCATAGAGCTCATGCATTAAATGAAATTCTTAAATAACTTATATCCCGATTACTTTGAACGTTGAACCAGTTGCTCCTTTTGAAACTTCAATTCTGGTTGGGAATTCTTCTTTTAATTCTTCCAAATGAGTAATAACTAATATTTTTTCAAAATCATTTTTGATGGCATCAAGTGCTTCAACTATTCTGGCTCTGCCCTGGGCATCTTGCGTTCCGAAACCCTCATCTACTACTAAGAATTGAAGTTTGGCTCCGGCTCTGTGGGTCAGTAACTTTGACAGGGCTAATCTTACAGTAAAATTGACCCGGAATTGTTCACCGCCCGAGTATGCTTCATATGGTCTTTCTCCCATTTCATCCGAAATAATTATATCCAAAGTTTCAACGATTCCTTTTTCTCCTCCTGAAACTTTGGTTTTGGTCTCCCTTTGAGTTTCTAATCTGATTTTCATTCTTCCGTCGGATAGCTTATCTAACAACTTGTTTGCTTCGTCCTCTATTTCAGGAATGGCATTTTCAATAATCATGGCTTGAATACCTTTTTTTCCAAAAGCTAAAGCCAATTCTTCATATGAAGCTTTTTCAGCTTTTAAAGACGCCTTTTCATCCATTTTTATTTTTTGAGTTTTTTCCAGTTGAGCAGTTCTAGATATCAATTCATTAATTTGACCCAAAACTCCGTTGGCTTCTTTTTCTTCCTGTCTTTTTACATTAAGCAAATTTTCAATTTCTGTAATTTTCTTATTTATTTCTGATAACTGGTTAGATAAATCAGGATATTTTTCTATTTCTGTTTGTTGCTCTGTAACCTGTTTATTTTTATTTGCATAAAGTGTTCGCATCTCTAAAACTACTTTTTGCTCTGATTCTAATGTTGCCTGTAAACTGACCTTTAATTCTTTTTGTTGTTGCAGTTTTTCCAAATCTAACAGTTTGGTAGTAACCTGTAAATATTTTCCGGAATCAAAATCTGAAATTTTAATTGATTGTTCCAACGTTTCTTTTTCTTTTTCCTCTTCCTGAAAATTAATTTTTGCTAAGTCTTTTTTAAAATTTTCAATTTGATTTAAAAGCTCGTTTTTAACATGATCTTTTTCTAATTTTCCAATTTCCTGACCACAAGTGGGGCACTTCGCTCCTGTTTTTTCACTTTCGCTTAACTTAGAGTTTAGTTTATTAATTTCATTAGTAAATTGTTCTGTTTGTTGCTTTTTTAAATTGATATTTCCTTGTAAAACTGATAGCTTTTTTTCCAGCTCCAGTTTTTCTTCTTTTGCTTTTTCCTGTTTTGATTTTTCAGTTTCTAAATTTTTCTTTTCAACCAGCTGAAGATCAACATCTTTTAGGGTTTCCAGTTGTTTTGTAATTTGATCAATTTTTTCTTTTCTCATCTTTCCCTGATAAATAATTTCATCTAGTTCTTTTTTGTTAGACAAATAATTTTGTTCAAGCTTTACTCTTTGTTCTGATGCTAAATTTAAGGTTTCTTTCTGCGATCTTTTTGTTTTTAACTTTTCATCCAACTCTTTAATATCAGATTCCAGTTTTAAAATAACTTCTTCAGCTGTTTTTTTCTTTTCTGTTCTTTCTTCTTTTTGGGTCAGTTCTGCTTCTATTTCCAAAACCTGATATTCCAAACGCTGCAGAGTTACCTGAATGTCTTTTACTTTTTCCTTAACTTTTTCTTCCAACACGTCATAGTGGGCAAGACCTAAAATATCTGCCAGAATTCTTTTTCTGTCACTGGGTCCTTTAGTGGTAAATTCATCAGCATGTCCCTGACGTAAAAACGCAGAGTTAGTAAAAGTTTCATAAGTTAAGTGTAGGGTATCAATTATTTTTTGCTGAGTTGCTTTGATGGTTCCTTCAGTTAAATTATGTGTGCCTGATAAAAATTCAAGAGAAGTTGAACCGCCGCTTTTGGTGTTTCTTGAACGCTTAATAGTAAAAATATTTCCATCAAGTTCAAAAGATAATTCAACAGTCATCAATTGCTGTCCTGAATGAACTAATGCGTCAGCGTTATCACCTAAGCGGGAAGTACCCCAAATACACCAGGTGATTGAATCAAGAAGAGATGATTTACCTGCACCATTTGATCCCGAAATTGCAGCCAGATGAAATTTGGTAAAATCAAGTTCAGGTACATCGGTACCGTAAGAAGTAAAGTTTGATAATTTTAATTTAGTCGGAATCATTTAACTTTCTAAAATCGTTGCTGCCAGTGATTCTAACTGTTTTATTTTTTCAGGACTATATTGCTTGCTTTTAAAATATGTATGTAAGGCTTCTAAGGGGGAAAGTCTTTCTACTTCAACTTGGTTTTCCAGTTTTATTCTTTCTTTTCTTTCAACATTTCTGGAGATTCCGGCAATAGTAAAAGCAGAAGATAGGGCTTTTTTGATTTTATCCATTTCAATTTCTTTATCTAACTCTGCCGGGATATTAATTACTACTTTGACGATTGCATCATCAATTGTATGTTTTTTAATTTCTTTTAAAATTGTTTCTGTTGGATCAATGTCGTCACCCTTAAGGTCAACTTCAATGTTTAAAAAATTACGACAATTTGTTGGGACTAATTTAAAAGTGGCTTTTTTAGGAGAGGGGATATCTATCATGATAAAACCTTTTTCTTCTTTTGCTTCTCCGAAATCAATTCGCTCAGGTGAACCGGCATAAATTACAGGTGGATCAGCATTTAATATTTGATGTTTATGAATGTGGCCCAAAGCCACATAAGATAATCTTCTGTCTGTTAAAAGTGATACGGGAACTGTGACATCAGTTCCTATAGCCAAGCCTTTCTCAGACCCCATCGAGGATCCTTCAACTTCCAAATGTCCTACAACAACAGCGGGGATGTTTGCATCAATTTTTTCATAAAAAGATAATAACTTTTCTCCCAAATCTTTAAACTCAGATTTATGTAACCAGGGGGCAGTGATAACCTGCAAGATTCCTGATTTAGTAGGGATTTTTAAGAATTCCGGTTTTCTGGAAACCCAAACATTATCAATTTCCAAAGCAGAATAAATATCCAAAGTATTAGCTTTGCCTTCGGCGTTCGGGGTATCGTGATTTCCCACTACTAAAATTACAGGAATCCCTGCTTTTGATAATTTTTTGATTCTTTCTCCAAAACCTTTTTGTTGAGTAGGAGAAGGGTCTCTGGTTTTATAGGCATCTCCCGCCAGTAAAAATGCATCAACCCCCTCAGAAATAGCAGTATCAACCATCAAATCAAAAGTGTTAAAAAAATCAATTAATCTACTATCTAAACCAGTTTCAGGATCTAATTTGGAGTAGTTGCTCATACCAATATGCAGGTCCCCTGTATGAAGTAGTCTCATGGGTAGGATTGTATCATCAGTAAGTTTCGTTAACCAGTGAGAAATTTTTGATATAATCTTTACCAGTTATGACTAATTTTGAATTTTTGCAAAAATACCAGCAGATGCAAAATGGTGTTATGTATGATGAAATTAAAGATTTTGGTTTTGCCCAGGTAGGATATTGTAAAGGTGATGATTCTTCTTTTTGGAATTTAGCTCTTGTGGATAAGTTATTAACACCTGAAGAGCTCCTGAAAATTGAGGAGTATCTAACTTCTTTAAACCGTAAACCAGCTTTATATTTTGAGAAACGGGATGAACTTGAGACATTAGTCGATTTTCTGAAAGATAAAAAATATCAATGGGATTATTCTGATTCCTGGTTATTTTATACGGGTAGTCCGATAGAAACTAACCGTTTTAATCAGGTAAAGAAAGTGGAGACTGAAGAAGAGCTGGAAGTATTCATAAAAACATTTGATGATTGTTATCAAGAAAACGACCCCCAAAACCCTTATGGAAAATTAGGTGATTATCTAGAAGTTGCCAAAAATTCATGGTTAAAGCATCATGCGAATAATAGATTGGAATATTTTGTTGCTTACAAGGAAAATCAACCAGTTGCAGTAGGTTCATTAAATAATTATTCTGGGATAGGATATATTTCTAATGTTGGTTCCTTGCCTGAAGTTAGAGGTGGGGGTTTTGGAAAACTGGTCACACTTTATATGGTTGAGCAATCAAAAAAGAAAGGGAATACAGAACATGTATTATCAACTGAAGAAGGACATTTTCCTCATGAGTTTTATCAAAGAATAGGTTTTAAACCGCGTTTTGTAGCGACAGGTTATGTTAAAAATGAATAAATTAAAAGCAGGGGTGGATTATATTGCTGTTTCAGTTTCTTTTTATTGTCACAATGATGATGGGATATTTGTACTACATAAAAGAAGCGATAAATGCAGGGATGAGATTGGAGCTTGGGATTTTGGGGGAGGGAAGTTGGAATTTGGTGAAGACCCGGAAACAGGGGTTTTAAGGGAAGTACTAGAAGAATATGGAGTTGAAGGAGAAATTGTAGAACAATTACCAGCCCATTCAATTATCCGTGAGCAAAAAGGAATTAAAACTCACTGGGTCGTGATTCCGTTTTTTATTAAAGTTGATCTGACTAAAATAAAAAATGCTGATCCGGAAAAAATTGCAGAAATAGAATTTTTCGAACTGGATAATTTACCCCAACCAATGCACACAGGCGCTGCCCACACCATGAAAAAATTTAAAAAACATTTTGAAAAATACAAAAAAGCCTAAGTTGTTAGTTGACAGTTAATATGGGAAAAGGGACAATTTATTTAATGTCCAAACAAGCTGGTGTTGCTCCTATTGCCATTATAATTGCTGTGGTTGTAGTTCTTTTAGCTGGTGGTGGATATTTTTTAGCTTCTAAAAGCGGTTCTCTCCCTTCATCTGTTCCAGGTTTACCTGGAGGTATTAGTTTAAACCCTGATTGTAAACATAATGATCCAGATCTTTGTAAGTTTTTAAACAATGCGAACTCAATTAAAGACTACTCTATAAAGGGTGTTTATACTGCTCCTCAGGTAAAGTCAGAAAGTTTATTTGAGATTTCCGGTGAAGATAAATTTCACATGGTTACCTCAGAAAACGGCAAAGAATCATATAATGTGATAACTCTTGGAGATACAACTTATACCAAAGATTATATCGATAATAAATGGTGGAAACAAAAAGCTACGAAACAGGTGGAAGATATCAAAAATCAGTCTGAATTTAAAGTTACAACAGATAGTAAACCAGAAGAAGATAAAACTACCTACAAATCCATGGGTAAAGAAGCTTGTGGCTCTAAACAATGTTTTAAATACCAACAAATCAATCCGGATATGAAAGATGCAGTAGAATATATTTGGTTTGATGATAAAGAATATTTAGTAAGGAGACAAAGAGTTGAAGCAGCAGGAACAGTTTCTGAATCAGAATTTTCCTACGGAAAAATATCTATCAATGAACCATCTCCTGTAAAAGAGGGCAGCTCGGAATCAGCTGCTTTTCCATCAGGGATAACTCCGGGTTTTTCCAAGGAAGAGTTAAAAGTTATTCAGGAGGAAAGTCAAAAAACAATTGATTCTCAGCCAGTAGATTATACGATTCAACCAATTATTGATTCTGTGCAATCAGATACGTCACAAGAATAAATTAGATTCTATAAAAGTTAAATTCTCCCAGTTTTTTATAGGGCTTCAATTTTTGGAAATGATAAGTTTGAGTAATAATCACAGTTCTCTTTTTTAATTCCTTCGGTAATTTTTCTTCCAGTCTTTTAACTCCTTTGGTCAAAAGATAAATATAAATAATGTTGGCGTCGGAATAGTTTCTATTAAATATATTTCCGTGAATAAATTTTGTATTCGGTAGATTTAAACTTTTGGCTTTAAAGGTAGAATATAAAACCCGTAACCAAGATTGTTCAATACCGACTCCATTTGCTCCTAATGATGTTGCCTCATATACTACTCTGCCGTCACCTGAACCGAGCTCATAAAACTTTTTACCTTTTTTGACTCCTGCAAGTTTTAAAACTTTTCTGATATTTTTCATTTTAGTGGGAACATAGGGCGCGTCTGTTCCTGCTAGCCACGACAAAGCCAACCCGCAAAAAGGGAAAAAGAACAGACTGAAAATTAAAAGATCTGATGTGGACATATATTAGCGTCTGATTAGCTTTAATAAAAAGACTTTTAAGGGTAACATAATATCCACAAAAGTAAAAGCCCAAAAAACAATCGGATTAAAAATTAAATCATAAGTATCGATATATTCAACCAGCCGGGCTCCTGTACCAGATTTAAATCTGGTAAAGCCCTTGTAAGGATCAGAATCAGGTGCGTTTGGGTTTGCTGCGCCCCAAAGGTCGAAATATTTGAGTCCTAATTTTTTTCCTATCTTAATTGCTTCCCAGGCAGTTGCATTGGTTGCCATGACATTTTTATATTCATTAGATGATCCTCCATAAGGATAATAAAGTGTGTCATGAAAGTTAACCAGCATCCAAGCATTTAACGGAATTTTATCTTTCGAATTCGGTGGAGTATAAAAGGCAATGGCAACTCTAGCTAAATCAGATTCTCTTAGAATCTGCCAAATCTCTTTGTGATAGTGAATATCATGTCCGAAGTAATTTTGACGCTTACAGGTTTCAAAAAATAATTTTAGAAAAATATCAAAACCCTCATCATCAACTCTTTCCTCGACTTTAACATCGTGTTTTTCTGCAACTTTGATATTGTATCTGAATTTCGGATGCATATTTTTTAGAATTTCATCATCGGATTTTGTTAAATCAATAACATAGTTATATTTTGTAAAATGAGGTTTGGGTGATTTTTTGAACTTTTTATCGACCGTTGTTCTAACTGTTGATTCAATATTCGGTTCAACTTTTATAAAAGCACAATTTTCTTCTTTGCCGATTTGAATTAAAGCTTCTGCCAGTTCTTTGCTCGGGAAAAGTCCTTTAGCCAAATATCCTACATAATAATTAATTAAAGGAATTTTATGAAAAGATAAATGAAAAGCAGTTTTGAGTTTGCCATTTTCATACAAACCGAAGCGTTTGAGTTTTGTACCTAGGTTGATACGGAACTGCCCCCATTGCCAGGACTGAACAATATGGGAAACTGCATCGTTATATTGATCTTTTTGGTCCTCAGTAATTTCTTTTAAATCCATGTACTTATTATAACCGCTTTTTTAAGAGGAATTGTTATGTAAGCGAGAAGGTGCTATTATACAGCCCATAACCTTTTATGGAAATAACAACCAGAACAATTATTTTGGCAGTAGTCTCAGTAGTAATCATTGCATTAATTTTAAGTGGAGTTTTTTATCTGCTCAGAAGTTCTAAACAGTTAGCAAACACAAACAAAAATACAGGTAATCCCCTGGAAAAATTGGGTGTTATTACGGCAAGTCCCACCCCAACCTCGGTTCAATCAGGGCAAACATCTGGTGTAACCTCATCTAATAACCAACCTTCAACTGTTGCAGTCAATATTAAAACTTATCAGGGAAGCAATTTTACAATAAAATACCCACAGAACTGGGGAATTTTAACTTGTAGCGATTCAAAAAATATTGAACTGGATCCTTATAATAGTAATGATTTAATAAATTATGCATGTGACAGGGCAATTAAGCCAATTACAATTATAGTTGGAGATGGCTCATTAAGCTGCCCTGGTGAGGCAGTTAAAATCGGCAATAATACAGTAGTCAGATCTAAAACAGAAACAGCTAATTGGTTTAAAAACAGATGGTGTATTAATAAAAATGGTATGAGTTTTGATATTACTAATAGGATTAATTCTAAGGGAATTGTCGGCACAGGAAAAGATGATTTTTCTTCTGAAATAGAAAAAACAATAGGTTCTCTGTAAAAGGTTAAGTTTAGAAGATTTGAATAGATGCTGCTTTTTTGATTTCAGCAAATTTTTGGCTAAAAATCTGATTTAGTTTTTGTGACTTTATATAATCAGTTGCTTCTTTTGTTAGCTCTGCTGGTTCTGAGGCTTGCATCTGTTCCTTATTTTGTTCAATAAACTTAGAAATTTCATCTGCAGAAACAGAGGCTTCACTGGCGTACATTTTTTCCAATGAAAGTGAGATTTTTATTTGTTCTCTAACGCCTTTTCTTGTTTGTCCTTGTTGTTCAAGGAGTGATTCAAAGGCGGAAGCCCCACCAACTTGTTTCTCGATTTCGACAATTTTAGCGTCGATCTCTGCGTCGGTGACTTTTACTCCTTTTCTCTTAGCTTCACCTAAAATTAATTTTTCCTGAACCAACTGATCAACTGTCTGTTTTCTGAATTGGGCATCTTCTCTTTGTAGGACTTCAAGGGTGGTGATTGGGCTGCCATTAACTGTTGCTGCAACAAGCACACCCTTTTTGTAAGAGATTATTAAGGCAATAATAATAATGGCGATCGCAAGATATATAAGTTTATTCTTTTTCATTTGTGTAGGGCTGATGAGCGACTTAAGCGAAAAACCGGTAGCAGCAGAAGCATAGATTTCTTTATCTGTAATCTCACTTTTAATAGGGGTTTTTCTGACTGTTTTTTTCTTGGTGGTTTTTGCTGTTGGCATAGAACCGATAGTAGCAAACAACTATACTTTTTGGCAATAGGGCAAATTAATTAGTTAAGTAGATATCGACAAATTGAGCATGCCAGCCTGCTGTTCTGGCATCTTCAAACCCCAAATCAATAATATTTCCCTTAATAGCTCCTCCTGTATCACCGGCAATTGCCATTCCATAACCTGGTACATAAAGCTTTGTTCTGTATTTGATAACTTTTGGATCAACAGCAATAACTCCTTTGCCTTGTTTCATGCCGATAGAAGTCCATTCATTGCAACCCGGACAATGTGAATCATAATGAGTTGCCCAAACTCGCATTTTTTTCCAATATCTGATTTCACCATCTGCAGTTTCCAGAGTTCTCCAGACAATTTTCGTTCCCCGGGAAATAATTTTATCTTTTGGATCAGTAGTTTCTGTGGCCACGATTTCTCGTTCATATTCAGTCCCTTCATGGTAAGTAATTTTGGTGATAATAGTTTTTTTACCTTCAACACCTTCCTCTAAAACTGTATCTGTTCCGGCTTCTGTTTCAGGGTCATCTTTATAAATAGTTTTATAAGGAATTGCGGTAGACGTCTCAACTGTTTTATCGGTAAATTGGGAATCAGTTTTGATCGGCTGTGAAGCTGTGTCATTTGCCGCCAGAGGGGCAGTATTATCGGCGCGGATGACAGGGATATGATTATTTATAGCAATTGCTGCTATTACTAAAAAAGCTCCAAAAATTGTATAAACTATTCGTTCAGCCATTTGTCATCATCTGCCATTGTTGAGCAATCCTCATCTGCTGTATTTAAAAATTGATCCCTATCTTGGTAATTAGTGTTTGAAATAATTAATTCTTCTGGTAAGTCCAGGATAAATCTTGATACCAGATTAGAGCTTCTGGTTCCAAAAAACAACCTTTGCCTGGTATAAGTCATATATAAATGAGTTTTCGCGCGGGTTATTCCCACATAACAAAGTCTTCTTTCTTCTTCCATTTCTGCAGGATCCAGTAAACAACGGGAGTGGGGGAATAATCCTTCCTCCATTCCCACCATAAATACCACCGGCCATTCTAAGCCTTTAGCTTGGTGCAACGTAGTTAATGTCACAGCATTTTGGGTGTCTGATTTTGAACGTTTGGATCTTTTATTTTTTTCATCTGTTGAAAATTCGCTCTGGACTAAAGTTACTGTTTCCAAAAATTCGGTTAAGTTAGGAAATTCAGAAGCAACTGATCCCAGTTCTTTGACGTTTTCAATCCTGGATTTGCCAGTTTCAGTTCCGTCATCAATATAATCAATATAACCTGTGACCTCAATAATTTGATTCATTAAATCTAAAGTTGAAATACTTTCTAAACTTGGTTTAAGTTTGTCCATTAATTCCCAGAATTTATTAGCTCTACCTTTGCCGATTTTTTCTATCCTGATTTTTGATAATGAATCTTCAGGAGAAACCACAAGACGTAAGTATGCCAAAATATCTTTAATTTCTTTTCTTTCATAAAACCGGGTGCCTCCGACTAAGATATAGGGAACACCAGATTTTAAAAATATTTCTTCTAAAGCCCTTGACTGAGCATTGGTTCTGTAAAGCACAGCGAAGGAATTTAAAGTGAGCGTTGGGTCTGAACCCAAAAGTTGTTTGATAGTGGAGACTACAAATAGCGCCTCTTCTTGTTCATTTCTGGTTTCTGCCAATGTGATTTTTTCACCACCACTTTTTTCTGTCCATAATTTTAAGATTGGGTGGGTTTGGTTTTTGGAAATAACAGAATAAGCTGCGTCGAGGATATTTTGAGTAGAACGGTAATTTTGTTCCAAATTAAAAACTTTCACATTCGGATAATCTTTTTGGAAATTTACAATATTTCGAAAATCAGCACCGCGGAACGCATAAATTGATTGGGAAGCATCTCCCACAACACAAAGATTTTTATACCTATTAGCTAAAAGTTTTGTTAGCAAGTATTGAACAGCATTGGTATCCTGATATTCATCCACTAAAATATAACGGAATTGAATCTGATATTTAGTTAATACCTCAGGAAAATTTTGAAAAAGATTAACTGTTAAAAGTAAAAGATCATCAAAATCAACGGCCTTATTTTTATTTAATATTTTTTGATATTCCAGATAAATTTTGGCAACAGTTTCCTGAAAATATCCTCTGGCGTATTGGGGGTATTCAAGCGCTGAAATCATTTCGTTTTTAGCGTTAGAAATAGTATTTTTAATAGATGAAGGTGAACTCTTTTGAGTAGACAGATTAAGATTCATCATTGCTTCTTTGACAGCATCCACCCCGTCATTTTCGTCATAAATTGTAAATGATGGGGACAAGCCTAAATAGCTACACTCTTTTCGTAAAATTTTGGCACAAAGTGAATGAAAAGTGCCCATGATTGGTTGTTCGCTTTTGGAATTTGTTCCTAATAGGTTAAGGATTCTTTTTTTCATTTCCCCGCTGGCCTTATTGGTAAAAGTTACCATTAGAATATTTCCTGCAGGGACTTTCTTAACTTGAATTAAATAAGCTACTCTATGAGTTAAGGCCTTGGTTTTGCCGCTACCTGCTCCAGCTAAAATTAAAGTAGGGCCTTCTGTGTTTATAACAGCCTGGCGTTGAATAGAATTTAAATCATCTAAAAGGGAATCGGGCATAAGTTTTTGTATCTTACCACCAAAAACAAAGCCGAACAATAAAGAAATGTTACTTTTGGGAAAGATTAGTAATGACCTCTTCTAAAGTTGGTATTGTAAATTTTGCAAACTTTGACCAGTTAATATTTTTTCCACTGTCTGTTCCTTGAACACAGCCATATTCTTCACTGGTTTTCTGCCAGGTTTTTATTCCTTCGGTAACATTACTGCAAGCTATGGATAATGACTGTTGGATGGGATGTCCGTTCTCGGTTCGGGAAAGTTTACAAGCACCATATGGTTGGCCCATTCTCCCACTGGTGAAACGGTCAAACTCCCAATCCTTACATTTTCCACACAATGTAATTTCTTTTTCATTCTTACTCATATCCTTTTCTTTTTACTCTACACTTATAGTATATTCAAGTCTTTACAATTTTTTATTGAGTGGTATTATTTTAGTCTATGAAAATAAAACTTTTGGATTTTTGGGCTCCATGGTGTGGCCCTTGTAATATGATGAAACCAGTTATAGAAGAACTGGAAAAAGAATTAGAAGGCAAGGTAGAATTTGTAAAGGTAAATGTAGATGAAGATCAGCAAACTGCCTCTAAATATGGGGTAATGGGAATCCCTACCTTTGTAATAGAAAAAGATGGTAAAGAAGTAACGCGCAAAACAGGAGTAACTGCCAAAGAAGAACTGTTAAAGTTAATAAATGGGTGAGCCTCCCCTTAATTTTAGACAAAGAGTTATTAGTATTGTTAAAAAAATTCCCAAAGGAAAAGTAACTACCTATGGCACAATTGCTGTGATGTCGAGTCACCCAAGAGGAGCAAGAATAGTAGGAGGTGTGCTGCATTTTAACTCTGAAAAATATGATTTACCCTGGCACAGGGTTGTAAATTGCGAAGGGTATATATCTATTAAAAGTATGGAACATCCCAAAGGCTTGCAAAAAGCATTACTGGAACAAGAAGGTGTAGAAGTATCAGATGATTTTATTGTAAACTTAAAAAAGTATGGATGGATCCCACTTCGCTAAAGCTACACGGGATAAATAAAATATGTGGATAATTGCTAATTGGAAATCAAATAAGAACCTGCTGCGCTCGCTGTAAGAAAATATTATACAGCTCGCTTGCAGAACCTTGCCTTTTGCTTTCGGCAAAACGTAAAAATATTTATGAAGAATATCTGGGTAATAGCAAATTGGAAAAGTAATAAAAATATTAGTGAGGCCATTTCATGGGTTGACACTGTTGGCCCGCAAATTCCTGGAAAAGAAGCCTTAAAGGTGGTGGTCTGTCCGACCGCGATTTGTGTGGAAGAGGTTAAAAAAGCGGTTTTGGTTGGAGGATATCATTTGGTGGTGGGCTCACAAGATTTATCTTCTTTTGATGAAGGTGCTTATACAGGAGAAGAAGCTGCCAGAATCTTAAAAGATATAGTTGATTTATCAATCTTAGGACATTCTGAAAGAAGACAGAATTTTAAAGAAACTGATGAGACTGTTGCCCAAAAAGTAAACCAAGCCAGACAATTTAATATTGAGCCTTTGGTTTGTGTGCAAGATGAAAACACCCCTGTGCCTAGTGGGGTGAAGTTGGTGGCATATGAACCAATTTTTGCAATTGGAACTGGTACTCCTGATACACCACAAAACGCTGATAATATAGCTAAACTTTTGAAACAAAAACACGGGGAAGAGTTAGAAGTTTTATATGGTGGATCTGTAACATCAGAAAATGCGAAAGCCTTTTTATCTATGGAAAATATTTCGGGATTATTAATTGGTAAAGCTTCACTGGAACCTGCTGAATTTATTAAGATAATTGAAATTGCAGATAGTCTTATTTAATTTCTAATATGATTAAACCTTTGTCTCTTGAAATAACTGGTTCTGAAAATACCGGCAAAAAGAAAAAAAAGCGGGGGATAAAAAAAGTATTATTTGTAGCTTTTATTATTTTGTTAGTTGTAATTTTTTTGGGTAAAAATTCCAGTACTTCTTCAGTATTCCGTTATATGATTGGTCAGGGCAGCTCTTTGCAATCAGAAGACGGTAGGGTGAATGTTTTGCTCTTGGGGATGGCAGGAGGTGAGCACGAAGGGGCAACTTTGACGGATACGATTATGGTATTGTCTTTTGACAGTGTTACTAATATGGTAAGTATGGTTTCTATCCCCCGTGATCTTTATCTGACTTCCGCAAGGTCTAAAGTAAATGCTTTATATGAAATCGGTTTGGCCCGGGGGGATGGTTTGAATTTTGCTGAAGAAAATTTCAGTCAAATTTTAGGAATTAAAATTCCCTATGCGGTGAGAATGGATTTTTCAGGGTTTACCAAAGCAATAGATGTAGTGGGTGGGATAGATGTAAATGTTGCCAATACCTTTGATGATTATTTATATCCAATTGCCGGTAAAGAAACAGATTATTGCGGGCTAACTGAAAAAGATATGGCAATTGATGAGGTACAAGCAAAACAACTCGGAATTGATCTGGGAGAGCACCGTGTTTTAGTTGATAGTTCTGGAAAAATTGCTACAGCCTCAGCAACAGTTGGAGGCCAACTTGTTTATACAGAAGATTCAGTAGGAGTATATTTCCCCTGTAGATATGAGCATATCCATTTTGATAAAGGCTCAACTCATATGAATGGAACAATGGCTTTAAAATATGTGAGGAGCAGGCATGGAACTGGTGGAGAAGGGAGTGATTTTGCCAGGTCCAGAAGACAACAGCTAGTTCTGCAGGCTTTTAAGGATAAGGTCTTATCTTTCAGCACACTCACTGACTTAAATAAAATTACAGGTCTTGTTAAAACTTTTGGGAACAGCATGGAAACAGATATTCCTGAATCACAGTATCTGGAATTTGCAGGAATAGCTAAAAAAGTAAAAGGAATAAAAACAATGGTTTTAAGTAACGGTGGGATAAATCCGCTTTTGATTAATCCGCCGGTTTTTGATTATGGAGCCTGGGTTTTAATTCCGCCGAACAATGATTTTATTATGATTCAAAATTCAGTAACGGATTTTTTTAATGGTACAGATACAGCAACGCAATCCGGCAAACAAACTAAAAATCCATGAAAATTATTGTGCTTACAGGTCTGGGTGAAGTAAACAAGCGGGCAGAAATGTTAAGAATAAAACAGGGATACGAGAATGATGCAGTATCGGTTTTTGATTTATCAGTAAATAGTATTAAGGATATCGATCAGTGCTTATCTTCGCAGTCTTTATTTAACAATCTGGATAAACTGATTGTTGTTGAAAATACACCTGATGATTTAGATCTAAAAAAACTGGTCAAAAAAGAAAATACAGCTGTGCTGCTTTTTTTAGCAGCAAATCCTAAGGTCACTTCTAAGTTGCTTTGTAGCGTAAAGGAAATTAATGCAAAAATAATAAATTTTGAGGCAGAAAAAGAAATATCTGCCTTTACTTTTTTAGATGCTTTAATTGAGGGAAGACAAGATGCTTTTTTAGAAATGCAGAAACTGCTTAATATTTACGGAGGAATGTATCTTCTGTCGATGGTGTATTATTTATTGCGCCGCAACTTACTTCCATTGCCTACATCCGGTTTTATGCAAAATAAAATTAAATCTCAAAAACAGCAGCTTGATATGAAAGATTTTGAAAAATTATATTTGATGGCAATAAACACTGATTTTGCAATAAAGGCAGGTTTACCTGAAAGTATTGCTTTAACTAAACTGACTCAGGAATTTGTAAATCTACTTAACGTAAGGAAGCAGTAGATTTGCATCTTTTTGATCGATCACTTTATCGTTATTTAAATCAGCTTTAGGATTTTTCCCACTAATGGCTCCAAAATTTTGCAAAATTATGCTTAAGTCTGCATAGTTTATAACTCCGTCCCTGTTGAGATCATAGTTAACGAGTTCGGCTGACAAGGTAGAAGCTGGAACTGAGGTTTGTTGAGTGTTGCCTGTTTGTGTAAAGTCAACAGTGCTGTCTAGTGTGACGGGTGGAAGCGCTGTTTCCTTAAGTGGTAAGGATATAGTTGCCTGGGCTACCTTGCTGGTTCCTATAATATCGAGTTTAGCTAGATAAGTTTTATCTGCAGGTAAAGGGTTAGTTAAATCTGCAGTTTTGATATCCGATAAAGGCAGAATAAAGTTCCCTCCGGTTTTAGTAATAGTTGCGAGTCTTTGAGCTTCGGGTAAGCTGAGAGCAATTATTGCTTCATCCAAGACAGCATTATTGGTATCAATAATTGTTCCGACAAGAGGCGGCCAATCAATGTTAGGGGTCGTCAAAGCAGTTTTGAAATTTAAAGGTGTTTGTGGGTAGGTGATTGCGTCGGAATAAATGAAATAAGAGTAAGTGGTGTCCTGTTGTAAGTTAGTAAGAGTTACAAAATGCAATTTATGAGATGTTGGTGCGCTTGTATCCCGGTCGTCACGGTATAATTGTTTATCTGCAGAACCAATACCTGCTTTGATATAACCTGTTGATGGTTCGTCTGTTTGCCAATAAATGGCGGCTGAAGTACCGCTTAAATTAACCACATTTACGTTTTTGGGTTGTGCTGAAACTGCGGCTTTAGATTTTAAGGTTTGGTTTTGAGTGGCCAGATACACCCCGCCGGCTAAACCGATCAGGAGTACTCCTATCCCTAAAAGAGTTGGAATCTTGATAACGCCTGTGTTGATTTTTGAGATAGTACTTCTTAATTTAGAGATCATTGATTACTTTTGTATCGAAATTAGGATTTACCGGCTCTAATAATTGTTGAACTTCCGGAGCAACTTGGTTTTTAGATTGAGAATGCATGATTTCCATCCCAAACCAAACAAGTACTGTTATGAATGTTGCAATAACTACATATAAAAAATATTTTCCTGACATACTTTCTGTTACTCCTTTAAATAATAACCTTTTCCGCTAATTGAAAGAGTGATTCCTCCTTCGCCGGATCTACTTAAAACGACACTGGTCAAATTTAGGTATCTTGATGCTTTGGTAACATTATCTATGACTGTGGTGAGTTGTGAATATGCGCCCTGAGTATTAAATGAAAATACTAATTCTTCAAGAGTAAGTTTCCCAGTTGGATCAGATGTATTTTTATAAATAGTAACCGGTTGAATTTGTAAGGCTGAAACTGATGCGCTATTTGTCGCGGATGTTTGTAAATTGTTAATCAAATTCGTAACAGCAGGATTGGTAGGTAATTTAGCATTAATTTTATTTTTAATTTCCTGATCCAAATTATCCAAGTTTCTTTTACCGTTAGTTAAATCTTCTGATTTTTTTTGTAATACAGCCAGAACTTTTTGGTTATCCTGAATGCTTTTTTGTAATTCGATAATAGTTAATACCGTTGGTCTGATTGCAAATATTGTAAAGATAATTAAGGCAAGTAAACTAAAAATATATGGGGCAAATGACCGGACATACTTATTTGTAATAACCGGTTTAATATAAACATAATATCTGGAATATCTTGAGTCTGCCATTTAATTTATCCCACTTTTTGCACCCGTAAGATTACCTGTGATAGTAAAGTTGGTCTGAGTTTCAAAAGAAATATTAGTTAAATTAACATCTGAAAAACTATGATTTTGTTGTAATGATTTAATAAATACAGAAAGTTCCAAATTGGACGGAGATTGCCCGGTAATTGAAAATGAGGATTTTGGATAGGCTAAATTGCGATCAAAAGTAATATTAGTAATTCTCATACTTTTTGGTATGATCGTGTTGAAGCTTTCTAGGGGGGAAATAAAATCAGCCTTCTCTGATTTTAATTTAGAAAGACTGCTGATTTGAAATTGGGCATTCCTGATCAACTGTTCGTCGCTCTTTAGGTTTGTAATATAAGCAGCTTGAGTTTTTATTTGATCTTGCAGGTCAGCCAGATCACCATCAAGCTTGTATCTATAAACGAAAGCACTGATTGTGATAATTTCTACGAAGATTACAATAAATCTGCCGGAAGACAATGCCCATTTGATTAATTTAGCATAAAGTTTTTCTTCCTCACCGCGATGGATCAAAAGATTGACATTAAATAGTGTTGGTATTTTTGAGGCAGCCATATTACTAGTTTAGTATAAAGCGAAAGGAAGTTCCAGCAGCCAGCAGATGTCTAAGCTTTGGTATACTTTAGGTATGTTAGAGATAAAATCAGCTATTAGCGTTATAGCCATAGTATTAACATTTATCGGGTATGTGCCATATGTTCGAGATACCTTTCAAGGGAAGACTAAGCCACATGTTTATACTTGGTTTATATGGGGATTTGTGACAGCTATCGCGTATGGTTTGCAAGTTAGCGCAGGGGCAGGGGTTGGTTCATGGGTAACTTTAGCGGTTGCCGTCATTTGTTTTTTTATATTTATTCTCGGTTTAGGTAATGGGAAAAAAGAAATTACTTATACAGATACGATTTTCTTTATTCTCTCTTTTATTGCCTTATTCTTCTGGTTGGTTGTAAAACAACCAGTATTATCAGTTATATTTATTTCGACGATTGATATGCTTGGTTTTGTTCCAACAATTAGAAAGTCATGGAACAAACCTTATTCAGAAACGTTGTTTTCATATGAGTTGAATACAGTGAGGCATGGATTAAGCATATTTGCGCTACAAAACTATAGCATTGTAACGTGGCTATATCCTCTAACTTGGGTGGTTGCCAATGGTCTATTTAGCGTAATCCTAATAATTAGGCGAAAGCAGCTAGGTAAGTGAAATTCAGCTCTAGAGAAATTAGTGTATTAAAGAGATTTTTTGGAAGAGAGTAGTTTAGCCAATCTTGATTTTAATCTTGAAGCCTTGTTCTTGTGGATTAATTTTACTTTAGCAGCTTTGTCTAAAGCTGAAAAGGCTGCTGCTAAATTTTTTTCTGCTGGGTTTCTGCGGGTTGTTTTAACAGCTGCTTTCACGCCAAGTGCTCGCTTTTTATTGCGAGCTGTTCTTACTTTATCTTTGCGAACTTTTTTAATAGCGCTTTTTATTATTGGCATTTTTTTATTTCCCTTGAAATGACAATTTCAAGCTTTGCTTAAGACGAAGTCGCAAGCAATGCTTATTATTGGCATGGCTAGAATATTAACATAGCTATAGCACTTTCGCAAGCTATTCTGCTATTATTTCAGTAATGGTTAAGAATTTATTGTCGCTTCTTTCAGCCAGACAAAACAGTATTTTGTCTGGCGCTTTTGTTCTAATGGTGACAATCGGTGCCTCAAAAGTATTGGGTCTGGTGAGAGATCGGTTACTTGCACATACTTTTACACCGGATCAAACTGCGGTTTATTTTGCAGCATTCAGGTTGCCTGATCTTCTGTTCCAGCTGTTTATTTTCGGGGCTGTTTCTGTTGCTTTTATACCTGTTTTTACTGATTACCTGCATAAAAAATCTGAAAGAGAAGCTTTTGAATTTGCGGCAGACATCTTAAACGTAGTGCTTTTACTGTTTGCAGTTGTGACTGTAGTATTTTTTATTTTTGCCGGACCGATTACTGCTCTGGTTGTTCCTGGTTTTACGGATATGGAAAAAGAAATGGCTACCGGTTTAACCCGTGTGATTATCATCGGCCAATTACTTTTAGTGGTAGGTGCTTTTTTTGTGGGGATTTGTCAGGCTTATCAGAGATTTATTATTCCGGCTTTAGCTGCTGCATCCTATACGGTTGGGATTATTATCGGAATTGTTTTTTTGTCACCTTTTTTCGGAATTTTCGGACCGGCTCTTGGGGTTATTATCGGTGCTCTTTTACATATCCTAACTCAACTTTCTCTTGTCATGAATTTAGGTTTTAGATACCGGTTTAAGTTGGATATTTTTAATGAAGGGATTAAGGAAGTTTTAAGAATGATGAGTATTCGAACACTCGGGATTGCAGCCGAACAGCTAAACGAAACAGTGGGAGTTGTATTGGCCTCACTTATCTCTGCGTCATCAGTTACTTATTTAACTTTTGCTCAACATTTACAAGCTGTACCGATTGGTCTTTTTGGAGCAACGCTTGCACAAGCTGCTTTGCCTGTTTTATCCAGAGAGAGGACAACAGGGGAGGATGATTCATTTAAAACGACTTTGCTAACAACATTACATCAGATAATGTTTTTGTCTTTACCAGCAGCAGCAATGTTAGTAGTTCTAAGGATTCCTGCAGTAAGGCTTGTTTTTGGAGCTTCTCAATTTGACTGGGCTTCAACAGTTTTAACAGGAACAACCTTAGCTTGGTTGGCAATTGGGCTGACTGCTCAATCGATGAATCTTTTATTAATCAGAGGTTTTTATGCGTTAAAGGATACCCGCACACCGGTGATTGTTTCTGTTCTAGCAGTTTTAGTTAATGTAATTTTAAGCTTTGTTTTTGTGAAGGTTTTATATTTGGATGTGTGGAGCTTGGGACTCGCTTATGCGATTTCAGCGAATGCATCACTTCTGCTTCTGGTTTATTTTTTAAGTAACAGCATTGGTGGTTTTAACCAAAAAGATCTATTTATTCCTGCGGGTAAAATGTTGTTGGCTGCCACAATCTCTGCGTTGGTCATTTATATTCCTCTGAAAAGTCTGGACTCATTAATTTTTGATACTACAAAAACTATTAATCTGATTGTGCTCTCTTCTATTGCCTCATTTATCGGGCTTTCCACCTATGTATTTTTAGTGTGGCTCTTGAAGGTAAAAGAGCTAGAAACTTTCGGTGCTCTTTTGAAAAGAGTGTATCAGATGAAATGGATGGTAAAAGCTGGTCCGGAAACAATTCCAAACCCTCCTGATACAACAACCTCTCTTTAAATTGCTAGTTTAGGCAATCTCAAGTACAATTCACGTTATGAATATTAGAAATTTCAGTATTATTGCTCACGTTGATCATGGCAAATCAACTTTGGCAGATAGGCTTTTAGAAGTAACTGGGACAGTTACTGGTGGTAAAATGCAGCCTCAATTACTGGATTCTCTGGCACTTGAGCGTGAACGGGGAATTACCATTAAACTGGCTCCTGTCCGCATGAACTATACCCTAGACTCTAAACCCTATACCCTAAATTTAATCGATACCCCAGGACATGTTGATTTTTCCTATGAAGTTTCGCGGTCGCTGGCAGCTGTAGAAGGAGCAATTTTATTAGTAGATGCTACCCAAGGGATTCAAGCTCAAACTTTATCACATGGTTTGGCTGCCATGGAACAGAATTTAATTTTAATTCCAATAGTAAATAAGGTGGATTTACCACAAGCTGATGTTTTGGGTGTAGAGAAACAACTTATGGATACTTTTGGATTTGATAAAGAGGATATACTTCATGTTTCTGGAAAAACGGGATTAGGGGTAGAGAAGCTATTGGAAGTTATTATTAAAAAAATTCCACCACCAAAAATTGAAATAGAAAAGCCACTCCGAGCTTTGATTTTTGATTCTTTTTTTGATGCCTATAAGGGTGTGATTGCTCAGGTTAAAGTGGTGGAAGGAAAAGTGCCTGCAACAAATGCCAAAATAAAATTTGTAGCAACAGGCGCAGAAGGTGAAATTTTAGAAAAAGGATTTTTTGGGCCCGCTTTAACGCCTGTTGAAGAGTTAGAATCAGGTGAAATTGGTTATATTGCCACAGGAATTAAAGAATCTGATTTGGTAAAAGTTGGAGATACGATTTCTGAAATTGGGACAAATGTTTCTTTGCTCCCAGGATATAAAGTAGTCAAACCAATGGTTTATGTAGGTTTGTATCCGATTGAACAGGCAGAATTTCATGATTTAAAAACAGTTTTGAGTAAATTTAAGCTATCTGATCCGGCTTTTTCTTATGAAATAGAACATTCACAAGCGTTAGGAGCAGGTTTTAGATGTGGGTTTTTAGGACTTTTACATGCAGAAGTGGTTCAGCAAAGATTGTCTGAGGAATTTAATATGGATCTTTTGGCAACAACTCCATCTGTTGAATATTTACTTGACGGCAGTCCGATTACTAATCCGGCAGATTTACCACAAGGAATTAATTTGGTTAATTTGCAGGAACCATGGGTAAAGGTGAGGATTTTTACTCCACAAGTATATCTTGGGAAAATTATGGAGTTAATGTCAGAAAAACGGGGAATTTATCAAAATCAAACTTACTTCGGAACTCAGGTGGAACTTATTTATGAGATGCCTTTATCAGAAATGATTACTGATTATTATGACAAGTTAAAATCTGTGTCATCCGGTTTTGCCTCACTTGATTGGGATTTTATAGAATTTAGGGATTGTGACGGAGTGAGGGTGGATATTTTAGTGGGCGGAGAAAAGGTTGATGCACTATCAATGATTGTGGTCAGATCAAAGGCAGAGTATATTGGAAGGCGTTTGGCCACAAAATTAAAAGAAGTTTTACCAAAACAAAACTTTGCTATAGCCATACAAGCTGTAATTGGGGGAAATATTATAGCCCGTGAAACAGTATCGCCTTTTAGAAAAGATGTGATTGAAAAACTTTATGGAGGAGACAGAACCAGAAAAGATAAATTGTTGGAAAAACAGAAAAAAGGAAAAAAGAAAATGAAAATGATAGGTCGTGTTGAAATCCCCCAGGAAGCATTTTTGAGTATCTTGAAAAGTTAAATGAAGGTAAAAGATAAAGAAAAATATTTAATTAATTTGGAAGAGAAATTGGTTGAAGCTAGGAAGCGGCTGGATGCTTTAAGGGCTGACCGTTCTCCGAATATTTCTGAATCAGGGCATGAAGCAATTAGAGAGAATGCTGAAAGGGAAATAATAATTCAGGAAAATGTTATCAAGGGGCTTGAACAATTTAAAGAGTTTTTAGTAACTAGTGCAGAAAAATCTCAAATTGAAGAAGGTTCACAATTTACCATTGACTTTGATTCAGGGGAGAAAATAGAAGATGCAATTTTTGCTCCCCTAACTGTGGGTTTGGAAGGAGCGCAAATAATTACAAGGAAATCTCCTTTAGGCATGGCAATATATGGGAAAAAAGAAGCTGATAATTTCAACTATACAGCAGGAGACCAGTCAGTATCAGGGAAAATTATAGCCGTAAAATAGGCCATAGAAGAAATTTGACAAAAGGTATAAAATAATGCCCTATGTCTCAAGAGCGCCAAATAGATGATGGTCAAGGAATTGAAAAACAGCCCATTCGTCCTCTTAAGAGGTCTAAAGCAAAAGAAGAGTTAAGAGATTATTTTGCAGCTAGATATAATCGCTTTGATGAATTGCAAAAAGCTCGCGGAGAACATCTTACTAAAGAAGGTATCGATCTTTTAATACACTGTCAATTTGCAACAGTTTGCGACCTTCGTGATTTAGGAGTCCGAGATGTTAAAGCCTTTTTAGCGCAAAAACAAACCGAGAAACAAAGCAAGAAATAATATCCCTTGACAACTTTTAGCAGTCTTGGTATATTACTGCTAATGTCAGAATTATCTGAACGCCAGAAACAACTATTGAAA
Organism: Microgenomates group bacterium; assembly: GCA_041659805.1. Taxonomy (GTDB): domain Bacteria; phylum Patescibacteriota; class Microgenomatia; order Daviesbacterales; family UBA10151; genus STC-54. Next base: position 280,327 of record JBAZXP010000001.1, read on the forward strand.
GCACTGATAGAAAGCTATGTAAAAACTGGCGAACCGGTTTCTTCTGATTATATTGAAAAGGGATCGACGCTTGGTGTGTCCCCTGCTACCATCAGAAATGAGATGGTAGCTTTAACTGAAATGGGGTATTTAAAACAACCTCATGTAAGTTCAGGCAGGGTTCCGACAGCCATGGGCTTTAGGCTCTACATTAATGAAATAATGAAAGAGAAAGAATTATCTGTTGTAGATGAAGTATCAATCAGGCAACAGATGATGGATTCGCGAAGTCAGTTTAACAAAATGGTGCATGTGGCAACCAAGGCGTTAGCTAAAAAATGCGATACCTTAGCCATTGCCATAAATGGTGATGATATTTATTACACCGGAGCGGCTAATATTTTGGATTTGCCGGAATTTTTTGACATTGATGTCACAAGATTTGTGTTGTCGATGCTTGATGAATCGGCAGTTTTGGAAAAAGTATTTAGTTTGGCTCAGGGTGAACAACCATTGCACATTATTTTTGGAGAGGAAACTGAGTATGAGCATTTGCTTCCTACCAGTTTTGCTTTTATAAACTTTGAAACGGGTAGAAAAGATTTAGGAATTATTGGAGTAATTGGACCAAACAGGCTCAATTTTCCTCTGGTAATGCCATATCTTAGATATATCGGAGAAGTACTTGAAGAAGCAGGAGGAATAAGATAAAAATGGCAAAAAAAGATAATACACAATTAGAAGAATTAGCACAAAAAGTGCAAAGCTTAGAAGATCAGCTCAAACGCGCTGTAGCTGATTACCATAATTTGGAAAAAAGAGTGGCTGAAGGCAGATCAGAGCTGACAAAATGGGCAAGTGGTGATTTGGTAATGAGAATATTGCCTACTTTAGATCATTTGGAACAAGCTTTAGGTGGAGCATCTGACGCAGACAAAGCCTCAGGTTGGTATAAAGGAGTAGAATTGGCTGTTAAAGAATTTAAAAAGGTTTTGGAAGAAGAAGGATTAAATGTGATTAATATTCAAATAAATGATGAATATGATCCAAGTTTGGCAGAAGCAGTAGAAGCAAGAGAAGGAGAAAATAATAAAATTTTAGAAATTGTACAAAACGGTTATAATATAAATGGAAAAGTAGTAAGACCAGCCAAAGTGGTGGTTGGAAAGAAAGAAAACTAATATGGCAAAAATTATTGGAATTGATTTAGGAACAACAAATAGCTGTGTAGCGGTGATGGAAGGCGGTAAGCCTAAAGTCATCCATTCTGCTGAAGGTGAAAATACTATTCCGTCTGTGGTTAACCCTGTCAAAAATATCGTCGGACGGGTAGCAAAAAGACAATCGATTGTAAATCCTAAAGAAACTATTTTTTCTGTCAAAAGACTCATGGGAAGAAAGTTTGATGATCCTGAGGTTCAAAGAGATTTAAAATGGCTTCCTTATAATATTAAATCCGGTAAAAACGGTATGGCAGTGGTGGATGTGGATGGTCATGACTATACTCCCCAGGAAATTTCTGCTCAAATCTTGGGAAAAATCAAAGCAGATGCAGAATCCTATTTAGGAGAAAAAGTTACTGATGCAGTTATCACAGTTCCTGCATATTTTGATGATGCTCAAAGACAGGCAACTAAACAAGCAGGGGAAATTGCCGGTTTAAATGTACAAAGAATTATCAATGAACCAACTGCTGCAGCTCTGGCATATGGTTTGGATAAACAAAATTCCCATACTATTGCTGTATATGATCTTGGTGGAGGAACATTTGATGTTTCTATTTTAGAGCTGGGTGACGGTGTTTTTGAAGTTAAATCAACCAATGGAGATACCCATCTTGGTGGAGATGATTTTGACCAAAAGATTATTGATTACATGGCAGATGAGTTTAAAAAGGAACAGGGGATTGATCTAAAATCAGACAGACAGGCTTTACAAAGACTTCGGGATGCAGCAGAAAAAGCCAAAATTGAACTTTCTTCTTCAACTGAAGCAGAAATTTCTATCCCTTTTGTAACAGCAGATGCCTCTGGCCCAAAACATCTGGAAATGAAATTATCCCGGGCAAAACTGGAAGATTTAGTAAAAGAGCTGGTGGATAAGAGTTTTGATGCAGTCAAATCAGCTTTGAAAGATGCCAAAGTGGACGCAAAAGCAATTGATGAAGTGATTTTGGTTGGTGGTATGACCAGAATGCCGCTTGTTCAAAAAGCAGTGCAGGATTTCTTTGGAAAAGAACCTCACAAAGGTATTAACCCTGATGAAGTGGTGGCTGTTGGAGCTGCAATTCAAGGAGGAGTTTTAGGTGGAGAAGTTAAAGATGTATTGTTACTTGATGTAACTCCATTGACCTTAGGGATTGAAACTTTGGGAGGTGTTAGAACCCCATTAATAAATCGAAATTCAACCATTCCAACTTCTAAAACAGAAGTTTTCTCAACTGCAGCCGATAATCAGACTCAGGTAGAAATTAATGTTTTGCAAGGTGAGCGAGAAATGGCAGCTGACAATAAAACCTTGGGTAGATTTATTCTTGACGGTATTCCACCAGCCCCCAGAGGTGTACCACAGGTCGAAGTAACCTTTGATATTGATGCCAACGGTATTTTAAATGTTTCTGCTAAGGATAAAGCTACAGGTAAAGAGCAAAAAATTACCATCACAGGTTCAACCGGACTTTCTAAAGAAGATGCAGAACGCATGGCAAAAGAAGCAGAAGCTCATGCAGAAGAAGATAAAAAGAAAAAAGAAGAAATTGAGATCAAAAATCAGGCTGATACTTTAATCTACACCACTCAAAGATCTATCAAAGATGCAGGAGATAAAATGCCGGCAGAAACAAAAGAAGATTTGGAAGGAAAAATTAAAGAATTAGAAGAAGCAGTAATAAAGGGTGATAAAGATGAAATTAAGGCTAAATCAGAAACTTTGTCAGAAGCTTTATCAAAATTCGGTCAATCACAATACCAACAAACAGGCGAAAAACCAGGAGAAGGCGAACCGGAAATTAATCCTGAAGAAGAAATTGGGCCAAAAGAAGAAGATGGTAAAACTGATAAAGCAGAAGCAGAAGCAGTAGAAGGTGAAGTTGTTGAAGAATCAAAATAAATGGAAGGTAAAGAATTACCGATTAAACGAACAGGACTTGAAAACCTATCCAGAGAAAAATTAGAAACAATGATGGATGAGGCAGATCAATTAGGTTATTCAGGGGACTTTCCACAGGGGGTAATCTCTCAGGAATTAACAAGAAGAAGTTTGCTTGAGCAAACTAAACCTTCTCTCCTAGAACAGCAAAAACCAGATAGAGCTAAAAAGCCTATACCTGTTCGAGAAAGAAGAACCTACAGTCCGATTGATAGTTCATGGGGAATGAGAGGAATCGGGAAAAACCGGGGAAGCAGATAATTTAGATAAAAAATGAAAAAGTTTGATCAGCCTCGCTTATGCGGGGTTTTTTAAACTAAATGTAGTAGAATTCACATATGGCAAAAAAAGATTTTTATGAAGTACTGGGATTAAACAAATCTGCAACTGAGGCGGAGATTAAATCTGCTTACAGAAAATTGGCCCGTACTCATCATCCTGATATTGATAAATCCCCCGGAGCAGAAGGTAGATTTAAGGAAATCTCCGAAGCCTATCAGGTTTTATCTGATTCACAGAAGAAAAAAACTTACGATCAGTTTGGGTCTGCTGCTTTTGAACCTGGACAGGGTTTTGGAGGGACTGGAGGTGGGGCAGGAGGACCCTTTGGATCTTATTCCTATTCAACGGGTGGTGCAGGATTTGATTTCGGCGGATTTGAAGATCCTTTTTCCCTTTTTGAACAAATTTTCGGTATGGGAGGTATGAGTGGATTTAGTGGAAGGGCTCAGAAACAGCACCCTACTTATCAGTTGGAAATAGATTTTGAAGATAGTGTTCATGGAGCCACTAAACATGTACAAATTCCAGGCGAGAATGGCCGTAAAAAGGAATTAACTATTAAAGTTCCTGCAGGAGTAGATAATGGCACCCGCATGAGGTTTGAGGATGTGGATATTATTTTTAGGTTAAGACGTCACCCTGATTTTTTGAGAGAAGGGCCGGATATTTTTTCAGATATTATTTTAACTATTCCACAACTTGTTTTGGGTGATATTGCAGAAGTTAAAACTGTGTGGGGAAAAGTAAAATTAAAAATTCCTGCAGGAGCAGAACCAGGATCTTTAATTAGAATCAAAGATCAGGGGATGCCTAATCTAAGAGGATCAGGGAGAGGTGATCATTTTGTCAGGGTTAAATTAGAAGTCCCCAAAAAATTAACTGATGAAGAAAAAGATTTATATGAAAAATTATTAAAACTAAAGCCCAGAAAAAGCTGGTTTTGAGTCTCTTGACAAGATAAATAATATCCTATAAAATACTTCACAATGAGCGCGAATTTTTAGCAAAAAATATAACCGAGAGACCACATAATCCCCAGGCTGCTTTAAGGCTTTGGCTGGGAGTAGCGGTAATTTCCGCAGGAGCTACTGCTTATGGTGTAGTTGGTAATTATCAATTAGAACAAACACCTACTTTTTCTGCTCATAGAGAAATTTCTACTCAATTAGTTAATTTGTCAGATGAATTGTACAATTCCCGTGTAATTGGAGTGAGCGGAGGGTTGCTTAATAGGCAGATAGAGATCCGTGATTTTGACGATCCCCGATTAAGACCCTGGGGTAGATTGCAAAATGAACAAGAAGATCTGAGTAGGCAATTAAATGCTGCTGGATGGAATAGAAATTTTGTAATGGAATGTATCGGTGGGTTATTTACATTCTGTGGCGCGTATGCTGCTTTTTACGAGTGGAGATTCTCAAGGAAAAATCCTGAATCAAATTAGCTTAAGAAATATTCTTTTGTATTGGTTATATTTTAAGAATATAGCCAACCAGTAAGCCGATAATTGTAACTACTCCTCCGATAACCACCACCTCCAGGGAATTTTTTATTAAAGACGCTTTAGAGATCATACCTTTAAAAATACCTAACACAGCTAGTCCCAGAAGTGAAAAAATAACACTTATAATTATAGATTGCGGCAAAGGAAATAATATATAAGGTAAAACAGGTATGAGTCCTGCAATAAGATATGAGAAAAACATAATCAAAGCACTTAAAAACACATTATCCCGGTCTTTTTTATCAATTACATGGACAATTTCATCGCTGACAAATTCACTTGAGGCCATGGCAATTGCTTCAACAAGCACTATTACCAGACCGGATATTAGGACAATTCTTTTATCATTACTGGCGATTGCAATACCTACCATAGCCCCTCCTGTTGAAATCAATGCGTCCTGTACTCCAAACAGTGAACTCCTTAAATAATCTCTATGTATTCGCAGCATATTATAATAATACCTTTTTATTTTACACAGATAAGCAACAATCTGGCTATACTTGACTTCAGGAAGAGTAGAGACTAAAATAAGTGAGTTAATAGATAAGGACTTATGAAGAGGTGGGCCTGGTCCCGCCTTTTTTAGAAATTATGGCAATACAAGCTAGAACAGAATTTGCAGCTGCTTTAAACCAATTAGCCTCTGAAAAAGGGGTTGATGTTAACGTGGTTGTTGAAGCAATCCAACAGGCAGCCTTGGCTGCTTATAGAAAAGATTTATCTTTAAGAGGTATTGAAATCCCAGAAGATTTTGATGATTTTACCGCTGCAATTAATCCTGCATCCGGTGAAATTTCTATTATGAAAGGGGATGAAAATATTACTCCTCCAGGTTTTGCCAGAATTGCTGCACAAACTGCAAAACAGGTAATTTTGCAAAGACTTCATGAAGCTGAAAAAGATGCAATTTCAGATGAATATGAGAAAAAAGTAGGCACAATTATTTCAGGAACAATCCAGAGACAAGAAGGTAATACTTATTTTGTAGATTTAGGCAGAGCAGAAGGTCTTTTCCCAATTTCTGAGCAAACCAGAGACGAATATTATCATCAAGGTCAGAGAATGAAATTCCTGATTAAGGAAATTAGAGAAGGTAGACATGGACCGGAAGTTGTTTTAAGTAGATCAGATGTGAATTTGGTTAAAGGTTTGTTTGCTCTGGAAGTACCTGAAGTTCAAACAGGATCAGTAGTTATTAAAGATGTAGCTAGAGAAGCAGGATCCAGAACTAAAATCTCAGCTGTTTCAACACAAGAAGGTGTTGATCCTGTCGGATCACTCGTCGGTCAAAAAGGCGTGAGAGTTCAGGCCGTGATGAATGAACTGGGAGAAGAGAGAATTGATATTATTTCTTATTCTGAGGATCCAATAAAATATATTGCTTCAGCCCTGAGCCCTGCAAAAGAAGTAACAGTTAGAATTGAAGAGGTGGAAGGTGAAAAATTGGCCAAAGTAAAAGTCCCAAACATGCAACTATCATTGGCTATTGGAAAAGGTGGTCAAAATGTAAGACTTGCAGCCAGACTGACAGGTTGGAAGATTGATATTGAAGGCTTGGAGGATTTAAGAGAACAAAAAGAGGCTGAAATAGAAAAGTTGAAAGAAGAAAAAGCAAAAGAACCTGATGCAGAAGAGGAAGCTGAAAACCGGAAAGAAGTAGTTGAGGCTGTTGAAGAAGAAATTGATAAAGCTGTAACAGAAGAATCAGTTGATAATGCAATAGAATCGGAACCAACAGCAGAAGAGGCTGCTCCTGCAGCAGCACAAGCTGAAGCAGACATGGAAGAAACTGATAAACAGGCTGAAACTGAAGAAAAAAAGAATAATGAATAAAGTTTAACTTTAAATTCAAATTCTTAAATTTTTCGGGACCGCCTGATAGGCGGTTTTTTGATTTTAAAGGAGAAAAATGATAGAAAAGTTAAAGCAGATAGATGAAATTTTAGATCCTAATAGAGGAAAACTGGTTAGAGATAAGATACCTTCTGGGGACCCAAATAAATATGATATTGGTTCGTCCCAAGTTTTGGAACCATTGGAATTGAAGATAATCGCTGCGGCAAATAAATTAAGAGAGGAAAGCGGAGAGGTGCTGGAAGCGGCGCGACAATGGGTAGCCGGCGGGACAAACCAGGACCAGGATCGGGATAAGCTATTAGAAGAACTGGCAGATGTAAAGGAGGTTTTATTAGTAGCTACACGAATTAGTGGATTTAGTGAAGAAGATCTGGAGGAAAAAAGAAAATGGAAAGAGGCAAAAAATGGCGGTTTTGAAAAATGGCTTTTTATGAATTCTAAAAGGAGGAAAGATGGCACAGGAATTTAGACCACCGGTTGTAACAATTTTAGGCCATGTTGATCATGGTAAAACTACCTTGCTCGATTATATCCGCAAAACCAGAGTGGCAGCAGGTGAACACGGCGGAATTACTCAGGCAATTGGTGCCTATCAGGTGGAAGCTGAAGGGAAATTAATTACTTTTATTGATACCCCTGGTCATGCTGCTTTTGAAAAAATGAGATCTAGGGGAGCAGAAGCTGCTGATATTTCAGTACTCGTGGTAGCAGCAGATGACGGAATTATGCCTCAAACAATTGAAGCAATAAAACATATCCAAAAAGCCTTAACCCCCATGATTGTGGCTGTAAACAAGACTGATATTCCTGGGTTAGATATTAAAGCCACTGTAGAAAAAATTAAAAGACAATTATCTGATCAAAAAGTTTTAGTGGAAGAATATGGTGGAGATGTACCAATTGTCCAAATTTCTGCCAAAACAGGAGCAGGTGTGCCAGAATTATTAGAAACCATTAATCTGGTAGCAGAAATGAATGAATTTAAAGGAGACCCTGCAAAACCTGCAACAGGAGTAATTTTAGAAGCTAATTTGGATAAATCAAAAGGATCTGTGGCCACAGTCTTAGTCAGAAACGGATCTTTGAAAAAAGGTGATGTAATAAAAGCAGGAAATGCAACGGGCAAGGTAAGAGGAATGTTTAATTTTGCAGGAAAACCAGTTGATGTAGCCAACCCATCAACCCCAGTTGAAGTTTTGGGTTTTGAAACAGTGCCTTCTGTTGGAGCAAAAGTTAATGAAATAGAAGAAGAAAAAGAAGAAATAAAGAGGAAATTTTCCACACTGGTTGAAAAGCTAAAAAATAATCAGGAAGAGTTATTAACTGTGGTGATAAAGGCAGATAAACAGGGTTCAGTTGAGGCTGTCAGGGATATTTTGGAAAAATCAAATGTAGATAAAGAACATTTAAGAATTATTGCTGCAGGAACAGGAGATATTACAGATTCAGATGTAGAGATGGCCCAGGGAGCAAAAGGAATTGTAATTGGTTTTAATGTAAAAGTTTTGCCAACAGCCCAAAGAATTGCAGATCAGGAAAGAATTTTAATCAGACTTTATAACATAATTTATGAGTTGGCAGATGAGATGGAGGATGTGGTGGAAACTATGCTTAAACCAGGTGTGGTGGAAGAAGTTTTTGGCAGAGCCCAAATCATTGCAGAATTTCCTTTTGGTAAGAATGAAAAAATTGCAGGATGTAAAGTGGTAGAAGGAGTGATTTCTAAGGGTCCAAAAATTAGGATTGTCAGGAAAGATGAAGTTGTTTATGAAGGTAAATTAAAATCAATTAAAAAGGTTAAAGATGAAGTACCAAAAGTAGAAAAGGGAACAGAATGTGGAATGATGTTTGATCCTATTTTTGATTTTAATATAGGTGACATCATTGAATCTTACAGAGTTTATTAAGAACTATTGTAAGAATCTCGTTGTATGTTATTATCTAAATGATGAATGAAGCGAGAACTTCAGACTATCATTTCAAAGACTTCAGGCCGGAAATGAAATTATTCCCGGATTTAATACCATTTGTAGGACTAATAACTGTGGCGGAGAGAGAACGTCGAAGAGAAAATGAATCTGCAAAAAGTTTTTATTTATTAGATTTTTTGAAAATGACAAAAAAAGATGTTTTAATGCTTGGTGTTGCTAATTGGTCTGAGTCAACTTCAAGGGAAGCATTTATCAGATCTCTTGTTTTAGCCGGGAGAAATGTCCTTTTTCCTTCATACCATCTTTTATTTGTTCCCATTGCTGCGATAGAAGTTGCTCGTTCATTAAGTTCATTAATTGGTAAATAAATTTAAGAGTGAATATATCCAAACAAAAACAATCTTTGAGACAAGCTACTTCTTGTTTTCTAATTAAAGATAATAAAGTGCTTTTGGCTATGAAAAAACGGGGATTTGGGGTGGGTAAGTGGAATGGGCCTGGGGGGAAACCAAATCCAGAGGAGAGCATAGAAGAAACTGCTGTTAGGGAAACATATGAGGAAATAGGGGTGACTATTAAAACGTTTGATAGAGTTGCTACTTTGGATTTTTTCTTTCCTTCAGATAAAGAGAAACATGGCTGGAATCAACAGGTTTGTGTTTATTTGGTTAAGTCTTGGGAAGGGGAACCAACAGAAACAGAAGAAATGATGCCTAAGTGGTTTAAATTTTCTGAAATTCCCTATAAAGATATGTGGGTAGATGATATTTACTGGTTACCACAAGTATTAAAGGGCAAAAAACTCAAAGGAACTTTTACTTTTGCTTCTGATGAATCCTTGCAGAATTTTGAAGTAATTGAAATTTAACACCCAAACTTGATTATTATGGGGTATTTTGATAGAATCCTTTCATGAAATATGATCTTCAGGTTTCCCAAATTCAACCCGTTATAACTGGTGCTCAGAGTATCCTTATTGCTATTCCAACCGATGTAACAATCGATCGTTTGGCCTCAGGTTTAGCTTTATATTTATCTTTAAAAATTGCTGGAAAAAATGTAGGAATTGTGACAGATGGTGTATTAACTGTAGGTTTTACTCATCTTTTTGGAATTGGAAATGTTAAAAATACTTTGCCACAAAATTCTTCAGGTAATTACACTATCACTTTAGGAAATGTAGTTGGATCTGACGGATTGATTCCTTCTTTACAAAACCTGGATTGGGCTCCCACAGGACAAACAAAATCAGATTTAAAATTAACCTTTCATGTGAATTCTGGTCAAAAATTTGAACCTACTTTTGTAAACCCTGCTCATGAAGGCGGAAATTTTGATTTAATTATTACCCTGGGTGCTAATACCTGGTTATCTTTAGGCAGTATTTATGCCAATAACTCTCAGGTCTTTGCCAACACCACCGTTTTAAATATAGATAACCAGCCTGAAAATACCAATTTTGGACAGTTAAACTTAGTTGACGGGGGAAATTCTTTATCAGAAATAATTGGTTTAATTTTGCCTGGATTAAATTTGCCATATGAGGCTGATACAGCCAGCAATATTATTGCAGGTTTGTATGATGTAACAAACGGCTTGCAAACTGCTAGTGCAGATACATATGAAGTGATGGCACAAGCCCTAAGAGTTGGCGGTCAGAAACCATCCGGTATTTCAAATACTGCTCCGATGTCTGAACCAGTAGCTCAAGCAGCTTCTACGACCGGGATGCCGCCGGTATGGGCAGAAGCCCCAGTTCCAGTTGCTGCACCTGCCCCGGTTCAACCAGAGCCAGCCCCACAGGGATTTAATATTAGTCCATTTTTAAATCCTCAGAATTTCTCTGTTGAAGTTGCCCCAGATTCAAACCCACAACCACAAGTACAACCAGAAGAACATCAATCCGCAGAAGAAGTGCCAATGGGCGAACAAGCACAAACAGCTAATCCTGAAGCTGACTGGTTAACACCTAAAATCTTCAAAAGCAGCAAAATAGGTTAAGTCTACCCCTTGCAGAAAAAGTCAAATTTTGGTAAACTTCGAGTTGTCATAAAGGTTTACTTCAGGCACCGAGGTAAACCCACAGAAAGATAAAAAAAGATGCCTTTAGATATAAAATCAAAACAACAAATTATAGAAGAGTTTGCCACTCACAAAGGGGATACTGGTTCTCCAGAAGTCCAGGCAGCGCTCCTTACAGAACAAGTAAAAAATTTAACAGCCCATTTAAAAGAACACCCACATGATATTCATTCCAGAAGAGGACTTTTGTCCATGGTTAACCGCAGAAGAAGATTATTACAATACCTTTTGAAAAAGGATAACGAAAGATACCAAGCCCTAATTGGAAAATTAGGATTGAGTAAATAACTCGGATAGTGTATAATACTTTTCAGGTGAAGGATTTGAGATTGCAAAGAGAGAATTAGAAAAGCTAATTACCTCTTCTACAGTTTCCAATCCCCACCAGAATTTAAAATTTAATATGCAAAAATCAAAAACTATAACCAGGGAACTGGAATTAAACGGCCGCAAGTTAACACTTGAAACAGGCTACTTAGCTCAAGCTGCAGATGCTGCAGTTTTGGCAACGTGGGGAGAAACAGTTATCTTAGCAACAGTGGCTGCCAAACCTTTATCTTCTGACCCTGGATATTTTCCACTCTCTGTTGAATATGTTGAAAAATATTATGCCTCAGGTAGAATTACTGCACAAAAGTTTATCAAGCGTGAAACCAGACCTCCTGAGGATGCAGTACTGGCAGGAAGAGCAATTGATAGGGCAATCAGACCACTATTCCCACATGATTTTCCTTATGAAGTTCAACTTATTGTAAATGTTCTGTCTTATGACGGAGACAATGATCCTGTCACACTTGGGTTTATTGCGTCAGCTGCTGCAATTTCTATTTCATCTGTACCTTTTGCAGGTCCAATGGGAACTGTGCGGGTAGGCATGATTAATGGTGAATTTGTAGTTAACCCAAAGATCCCTGAATATGAATTATTAGATTTGAATCTACTTGTGGCTTCCACTAAAGAAAAAGTTGCCATGATCGAAACTGAAGCAAAAGAGATTGAAGATAAAGTTGTTTTTGAAGGAATCAAAAAAGCCCACGAAGAAGCACAAAAAATCGTTGATTTAATAACTGATTTAGAAAAAGAAATCGGCAAGCCAAAAGTTGTTTTTAATTCACTCGCAGAGTCTGTAGAAGAAGCAGTGATGAAAGAGGTAAAAACAGAAGTTAGAACTAAAATTCAAGCAGCCTTATCTGATCCTACAAATCCATGGCATGAGGCAACAGGGGATATTATCAAAGATGAGCTAGCTCTTAAATATTCTGATACTTTATCTTCAACAATCCTGCGGGGTATTTTTGATAAAGTTGCCAAAGAACTGATGAACGATTTGATCTTAAATCAAGGCAAAAGAGTTGACGGCAGAGCAATGACAGATGTCCGCCCAATTGAGATTAAAGTCGGATTACTCCCAAGAGCACATGGATCAGCCGTATTTCAGAGAGGTTCTACTCAAGTTATGTCAATTGCAACCTTAGGTCCGCTATCTTTGTCACAAACCTTAGAAGGAATGACAGGAGAGCATAAAAAGAAATTTATGCATCACTACAATATGGGTATCAATCCTTTCTCAGTTGGTGATGTTAAAAGAATCGGATCTCCAAACAGACGGGATATTGGTCACGGAGCATTAGTTGAAAAATCTTTGGTTAATGTTATCCCAACAAACGAAGATTTTCCTTATGCAGTCAGAGTTGTTTCAGAAGTATTAGCAGCAAATGCTTCCACTTCCCAAGCAGCTTTATGTGCTTCTACCCTAGCTTTACTTAATGCCGGAGTTAAAATCAAAAACCCTGTTGCAGGTATAGCTCTTGGGCTTTTATCCAATGATGAAAAATTCCAAGTTATAACTGACATGCAGGCTGTGGAAGATTTTTACGGTCAAATGGATTTTAAAGTTGCCGGAACTGTCAAAGGTGTGACAGCCATTCAAATGGATACCAAATTACATGGTTTAACTTTTGAAATCATTGAAGAAGCCTTAAAGCAAGGAAAGGCTGCCAGACTCTTTATTCTAGAAGCAATCAATAAAGCAATTCCTGAGGCTGGTGCAATGTCTAAATATGCACCAAAGATTCAAATCACTCATATTAAGCCTGAAAGTATTGGTATGTTAATCGGACCTGGTGGTAAAAATATTAATGCCATCATTGCCAGAACCGGTGCTCAAATTGATATTGAAGATGACGGAATGGTTATGGTTTCCTCAACTGATGATGAAGCAATTAAAGCTGCTATTTCTGAAATTGACGGAATGTTCAAAGAAATTCAAGTTGGTGAAATTTATGAAGGTAAAGTTGTAAAACTTGCCACTTTTGGAGCTTTTGTAGAAATTCTACCAGGCAGAGACGGGTTAGTACATGTATCCCAAATGGCATCAGAGCGAGTTGAGGATCCAGCAGATGTAGTGTCAGAAGGCCAAACAGTCAAAGTAAGAGTTACTGATGTTGATTCTTCTGGCAAGATTGGTTTGTCTATGTTATTTGGTGAACAAATAAAACCAGATTCTGAGAGAAGACCTTCAGGTGGAGGAAATAATAGACGCGATTTTGGTGGTGGACAACGCCGTGAATTCGGTAATTCTGACAGACGCCGAAGATAAATAGATTTTTTATGCGAGGTTTCTTTTCCAAAGAAAAAATTGTGCTCGGCACTCTAATATTAGTGCTCGTAACTTTAACCGCTTTCATCTTTTTCCGTTTTAGATTGACAGATACCGGATTAGTTTCAGCTAAAGAATTTTATTCAGACATGCAGAGATCCTTAAATCCGTCCCAGATAAGTGTAATTTCTGATAAAGGTGATCTGAAAATAAAAGTTAAAGTTGTTCCAGCAGACGCTGAAAGTTTTAAAGCATTTTTAAATAATTTAGGAGTAAGCGATTTTGGAGATCAGGAAATAGATATTAAATTGGGAGAAAGTAGCGCAGAATTTTTAGATAAAGTCTTACGTGATAATAACTTAGCTGAAAATTCATCAAAATCTATAAATTTAAACCTAAGAATTTTGTCAAAAGAAATAGATTTTGATAATAAAAAAGTATTCGGGCCATTTGATAACCCATCTGAAAATTTGTTAGAAAATCCGACAAGTACGGGGAGCATTACAACAAAGCAAGTCGGTAAGTCAGGTTTACTGATTGAAATTGATAATCCGGAAAAAGTGTTGGCAGAAAGCTCTGTTTCAGGCAAATTAAAATTATCTGATAAATTAAACGAGTCTGGATGGTGGCAAATACTTCCCAAATTAGCTAAAATTAATTTAAAAGTAGATGATGGAGTAATGACAGGAGTAATATATTTAAAATAATTATGGATCAACCGCCGCCCGCAAATGATAATTTTTCAAAACTCCGACAAAAAATAAGCGAAAACAATCTTCCCTCGGATCTGGTGCTTAAGCTAAATGATGAGTTAGACCGTTTACAAAAAATGGTGGTCTCATCTGGCTATAAATTTGAATTTGATAAAGTGTTTGAATATATAAACTTTACGGCAAGTCTACCTTTCAATAAATCCAGCCAGGATATTTTAGATTTAAAAAGGACAGAGGCAATGTTAAATCAGCACCATTATGGTTTAAATGTAGTCAAACAAAGAGTTTTAGAATATATGTCAATTTTAATTTTGAACACTAATAAAGGAGAAAAACTAAGGTCACCGATTCTTTCTTTTGTGGGGTTAGTAGGTAGTGGTAAAACCTCTATTGCTTATTCAATTGCTGAGAGTATGGGGCGAAAAATTATCAGAATCCCATTTGGAGGTTTATCGTCTGTTCGTGATTTAAGGGGAGAATCAAAGGTAAATTCTAATGCTGAACCGGGATTGCTTATAAAATCAATTGCCAGAGAAGGAGTGAATAATCCGGTAATTTTGCTTGATGAAATCGACAGGGTAGCGGCAGAATCAAGGGCAGATTTGATGGGGGTTTTGGTTGAGCTTTTAGACCCCAATCAGAACTTTGCTTTTGTAGACCATTATGTGGATTTCCCGTTTGACTTATCAAAAGCATTATTTATCGCAACAGCAAATAATACTGGCAATATTGCAACAGCAGTGCTTGATAGGATGGAAATGATTGAAATGCCGGGGTACTCCGATGAAGAGAAGATTGTGATTGGCAAGAATTATTTAATGCCTTCGATTATTAAATCGTCCGGATTGCCGGAAAATATCGTCACAATTGATGAAACTCTTTGGCCGCAAATTGTCAGACCGTTGGGGTTTGACGCGGGGATCAGGTCGTTGCAGAGAAATATAGAAAACATTGTACGCAAAATTGCCAAAGAAGTAGTTGAGGGAAACCTGGGACCATATAGATTAACAGCAGAAAATATAGGAAAATATATAGGATGAAATCATTTTTACCAAATTTTAAACCCCACACTGGAAATGTGCCTACGCATCAAGGATTACGGATTATTCCTTTAGGTGGAGTCGGTGATGTGACCAAAAATATGTATATTTATGAATACGGACGGGACATTATCATCATCGATTGTGGAGTTGGTTTTCCGGATGAGGCAATGTTAGGTGTGGATTTAGTAATTCCTGATATAACTTATCTCAAAGACAAAGTTGATCGGATTAAAGCGATTATTATTACTCACCCTCATGATGATCATATCGGAGGCCTGGTTTATATTTGGCCGGAGCTAAAATGCCCAATTTATGCAACTAAATTAGCAGTTGGCTTTATTAAAAACAAATTTATTGAAGCAAAATTGCCCAAAGATCCAATTCATGAGATTGATCCGGAAAATAAGTTGAATCTGGGAACATTCTTGGTGTCTTTTTACCGCGTTTCACATTCCGTGCCTGATTCAGTAGGGATTGTAATTGATACGCCTGCAGGTAGAGTAATTCACCAATCTGATTTTAAATTAGACTGGACACCAATTATTGGAGTTCCCACGGAAATTGGTAAAATCGCCAGATATGCTGAGAAAGGCATAGATTTATTGTTGATAGATGCGCTGGGATCAGAAAAACAAGGCTATAACGAACCTGAAAGAAATATTTTACCCACATTTAAGAGAATAGCTGAAGAGACTAAGGGTAAAATGTTGCTTACCACAGCGAGTTCCAATATTTCAAGAATTCAGATGGCAATTAATGTGGCAGTAGAAGCAGGTAGAAAAGTGTCTTTAGTAGGCAGATCAATGGAAAGCAATTTTCAGGTGGCCCGTGATTTGGGATATTTGCATATTCCCCCGGGAGTTATTATTCCTCAGGAAGAGGTGAGACGTTATGCAGATAATAAGCTACTTCTAATTATTGCCGGTTCACAAGGTCAGCCGGGATCAGCTTTATCCAGAGTTGCCAATAATGATCACAAATATATTTTCTTAAAAAAAGACGACACAGTTATTTTTTCAGCAGACCCGATTCCTTCAACAGAAACAGCACAGCATAATTTAATTGATAAACTCGCCAAAATGGGAGTAGATGTTAGGTACCGGGAAATGGAAGATTCTCTTCATGTTTCAGGTCATGAAACATCAGAAGAAATAAAGATGATGATTAATATTATCAAGCCAAAAGCCTTGGTTCCGATCGGAGCGACCTTTAGGGGAATGGTGGCTTTTTCCAAACTTGCTAAAGATTTAGGTTACGGCGATCGCCAGATATTATTAGCGGAAGACGGGCAAATTATTAATATGGTTTCAGGGTCTTCTCATATTGATGGCAGGGTTGAAGTCCGGAATATTTATGTGGATGGATTGGGAATAGGAGATGTGGGGAACGTAATTTTAAGGGATCGAAAAGTGATGTCTGAGGAGGGAATAGTTTTGGTTATTGTACCTGTTGATGCTCACACTAGCCAACTCGTTGGAGAACCTGATATAGTAACCCGTGGGTTTGTTTTTGAAAGAGAAGCAGAAGAGCTTTTGTCAAAAGCCAGATCTGTTGTGAAATCATGCCTGGCTGATCATCCAAATGCTTTGCTTGATTGGAGATTTATCAGGTCTCATATTGAAGAAAATTTAGATAAATTCTTCTTTGAAGAGATACACCGCAGACCCATGATTTTGCCACTAATTGTGGAAGTTTAATCAACCTATAGTTAAAATATGTGTGGTATAATAAGGAGGTAATATGTCCAGAAGACGTTCAATGTATTCACTGCCAAAATTGAAATTAAAACAAAAAACAATTATCACTATTGGTACTGTTATAGCATTTATCTTTGCAATTATTTCCGGAGTCTCATTGGTAACTCAAACCCCAAAACTTCTTTTTTGGCAACAATTCTTAACAAGTAATTTAGGTTGGACAGCTTATTTTGCCCCAATTATTTTCTTTGTTTCAGGACTTGTCTTGCAAAGATTTAAATGGCAATTTGCCCAACCGAATGTTCTTGTCGGTCTAATTACGATTATGATTTCTTTGTCTTCTTTGACAGCCCCTATCTCAGTTTCGGGTGCCGGAGAAATTGGCTCGTTAATCTGGGACGAGCTTTTCAGTATAGTCACAGGTTTCGGAGCGATTGCTGTTTTATTTGGAATTTTGATTGTGGGAATGGTAGTTCTTTTTAATACTTCTGCCTCACAGGTTTTAGCAATTCTTGCGGGCATCTTTAAATTTGCTAAAGAGAAAATTTTTGCTCCGATATTCGGAATGTTTAAAGGATCTGGTTTGTCTGAACCGAGAAAAATTGCTATTAAAGTAACAGGCATGGATGAAAAGGCAAAACTTCCTGAAAAAACACAAAAAGAAACAGCTATTATGGCTGATGAATTGGTGCAAAATGTGGCCGGTCAGACCAAAATTTGGAAATATCCTCCAATTAGTTTATTGTCAGATAAGGTGGGAGCTCCGGCAGACAGAGGAGATGTTAAAAAGAATGCCTCAACAATTGAAAAAATGCTGGATGCTTTTGGAGTACAAGCTGAGGTGTCAGAAGTTAATGGTGGTCCGTCAGTAACTCAATATGCTTTAAAAATCTCAAGTGGAACCAAAATTGCCAAAATTACCAATTTACAAAATGATTTAGCTATGGCTTTAGCTGCCAGAACAGGTACTGTCAGGGTGGAAGCGCCGATTCCGGGCAAGTCTTTAGTTGGTATTGAGGTGCCTAATAAAACATTGGAAATTGTCGGTCTAAAAACTATTTTAGCCTCAGATGATATGCAAAAACAAAAAAGCAAATTGGCAATTGCTTTAGGAAGGGATACGTCTTCCAAGGAAATGATTGTGGATCTTGCTAAAATGCCTCACTGTTTAGTCGCAGGAACAACCGGATCAGGTAAATCAATCATGTTGAACGCACTAATCGCGTCGCTTTTATATCGTAATTCACCTGAAGAATTAAAACTTATTTTAGTCGATCCTAAAAGAGTAGAGATGTCTAATTACAATGGAATCCCGCATTTGTTAACACCGGTTATTAATGAACCGGAAAAAATTCTGTCAGCTTTAAAATGGACCATGGCAGAAATGGACAGAAGATATAAAACTTTTCAATCTGTGGGGGTCAGAAATATTCAAGGTTATAACGAGATGTCAGGTTTTCAGGCTTTACCTTATATTGTTTTGGTGATTGATGAATTGGCAGATCTAATGATTTTTGCCCCTGTTGAGGTGGAGGAAGCAATAACCCGTTTGGCTCAACTGGCTAGGGCAACAGGTATTCATTTGGTTGTGGCTACGCAACGTCCGTCTGTTGATGTTATTACCGGTTTAATTAAGGCAAATATTCCATGTCGAATCGCATTCACAGTTTCTTCCATGGTTGATTCACGGGTTATTATTGATTCACCAGGAGCAGAAAAACTGCTTGGTCGTGGAGATATGTTATTCTTGCCGCCAGATGCTTCCAAGCCAATGCGTATTCAGGGAGTTTTTGTGTCTGACGCGGAACTTAATAATTTAATCGATTTCTTGAAATCTACCGGTGTGGCTCCTCAATATACGGCAGAGGTAACAGAAATGCCGATTAGTAAAGTCGGAGGAAGAGGTGGTAGTGGGGGAGGGGTAGGTGAGCTGGATGACCATTTTGAAGATGCAGTTAGAACTATTTGTCAGTATGGTAAGGCTTCAGCCTCGCTATTACAACGAAGGCTTGGGGTGGGGTATGCCAGAGCAGCTAAGATGTTGGATCAACTGGAAGAAGCAGGTATTGTGGGAGCAGCAGATGGTTCAAAACCGAGAGATGTTTTGATAAAAAATGCTGATGAATACTTTGCTCAAAGAAATAATTCAGCTGAAAGCTAATAAGTTGTAGGTGGTTGGGATAAAAAATCTGAAGCTTTTGGAGAATCATCTATTTCACTTTCATCATCGGTATTTGCTAATTCTTCTGGTTCTTCCTTGTCCGGCATAGCTTCGTCCGACGCCATAGGCTCTGGCCGACGGCTGTCAGTGTCGGCGGATTCTTCATCAACAGGAGTAGCGCTGGAGCTTAAATTTTCTAAAAGATTATCAATTGGGCTCATGGCGGACATAAAACGTTTTTCCTCTTCCTGCTTTCTTTTTCTTTCAATGGCTGCGTCCGCTGCTTCTTTAAAATTTTCAAATTGAGGCTGTGTTAAATGAGTATAAGCAAGGATGACCTTGTTAACACAATTTTGCCCATCGTTTTCCAGTTTTTTAATATTATTAAAAAGCATAATATAAAAATCCTGGCCTGTGTCTGGTTGTTTGCTGTGATTGATTTCTACTTCATAATTTTCTAAATCCATCCTGTAATGATCTTCTATTGAGGTAATATCGAATTTATTTAGATCCGTGTGGGTGACTGTTAATTTATCCTGATTTATTAAATCTACTAACTGGTTTAAATATTTTTCTGCTTTTTCACCGTCTCCGGCTGGAGGAGGAGGTTCTTGCGGAGCTTCTGAGGCAGGAACAGGCTCTTCTTGAGGGATATCTGTATTGGAATTAGTGTTTGGGGTAGTATCGTCGAGCATTCCTCTAATATTAGGAAAGTACCCTAAAAACGTCAATAAGTCTTTATTAGATAGAAATCTAACTTAATAGCTCATCTTTGCTTGAATGTTCAAGGCATAGGTAGGATAATAGGGATTATTAAATTATGAGAACTGTTGGGCAGATTTTAAAAGAAGCCAGAGAGCAAAAAGTATATACCCTTGAGCAAGTAGAAAAAGCAATCAAGATCAGAAAAGAGATGCTGATTGCACTTGAATCAGATAATTATAAAAAGCTACCTCCACCTACATTTGTTCGGGGTTTTATTAAAAATTATGCTACTTTTTTAGGGTTAGATTCTTCTAAGTTGCTGGCAATATTCAGAAGAGAATTTGCAGAAGATAGGCATAAACCATATGTGATGGATGCTTTTTCTAATCCTGTTGAAACTCCTAAATTTAAGCTTACTCCTAGCCAGTTGCTTGGTGGGGTGGTTGTTCTAATAGTATTATCTTTTTTTATCTACCTTTGGGTACAATACCGCAGTTTAGTTGGCGCTCCTCAACTTTCTATAGTTTCTCCAGTTGATCAAATGACAGTCAATGATCCAAATTTAGGGGTAATAGGAAAAACAGATCCAGAAGTAAAAGTATTGGTAAACAGTCAGGAGATTACAGTTGATAGTAATGGTGATTTTAAGGAAACTATAAATTTAAGTTCCCAGGTTAATAAAATTACCATTGATGCTGTTTCCAAATTTGGACAAAAAACCCAAACAGAAAGGACAGTTTACCTAAAGAGGTAGCGAGAGGCAAGCTTTACTTATTTAAAAAGATAATCAGGATAAAGTAGCGTAGATGCGGCGGATTTCCCTTGTGATATTGAAATTCATTACCGTTTATAGTATATAATTTACTTATGAATGAAAGAATGCTAACAGCAGATCAATTAGAATCAATAAGAGTGGCTCAAGAAGAAGCAAATAAGATAAAAGAAATGCCTGCAGAAGAATTTCATGGATTACTCCAAATAGAAGGAGTAAGAAGTGGTTTATGTTTGGTTAGTGTAGGTATTTTAGATAAAGAAGAATTTCCTTTTAATCCCCCTGATCGAATCTTGTTAGATGCACTTGATGCTAGGCTTAAAAATCAAGGAATAGATGTAAGAGATAGGGAATGTTGGAAAAAATTATACGGTGTTGAATTAGTTTAACGTAGCATAAATTCTTCTTATTCCAGCTGAAGCAGATTCTTCTTTAATGATTTTAAATTTTCCTAATTCTCCGGTATTTTTAACATGAGGACCGCCGCAGATTTCTTTACTGAAACCTTCGACTGAATAGACTGTTACTTGATTACCATATTTATCCAGAAAAAATCCTAAAGCACCTGATTCTAAAGCTTTTTGTTTATCCATAATTTCAGAAGTTACAGGCAGATTTTCCTGAATTTTTTCATTAACCAAATCTTCAATTTCTTCCAGTTGTAAATCTGTTAATTTCTCTTTTTGGGAAAAATCAAATCTTAATCTGTCTGCTGTGATATTACTGCCTTTTTGGGCAACATCATCACCCAAAATTTTTCTAAGTGCAGCATTTAAAAGATGTGTGGCTGTGTGATATTTGGTAGCAGTTTCAGTTTGTTCTGTTAACCCTCCTTTAAACATTCCTGCAGAAGCAGTTCTGGATAATTCTTTATGATGATCAAACTCTTTTTCAAATTCTTCGTGATTTACCTCTTGTCCTTTTAACTTAAATAATTCTTCTGTAATTTCTAAAGGGAAACCAAAGGTTTGATAAAGATCAAAAGCAATTTTTCCATTAATATTTTCTATTTTATTTATTTCTTTTAATCCTTGATCCAGAGTTTTGGCAAAACGGTTAAGCTCATCTGCCACTACTGCAAAAACAGATTTGGAGTCTTCTTCTACATTGATATTATAATTGCCTTCATAAATAGTTAAAATAGTTTCGATAATTTCCATAATACTTTCAGTGTTCCAGATTTTGCCGGAAAGCTGATGCATTTTTACCATAGAGCGGCGTAGTAGTCTTCTTAAAACATAACCCTGCATTTTATTGGAAGGAAGCACTCCATCAAGAATTAAAAAAGTAGAAGCTTTAAAATGATCAGCAATAATTCTAAATTGAATTCTTATATCAACCCAACATTGTTTATCATCATTGATATAATCACAATCGGCTTTTTCTCCGTATTCTAACCCTGTAATTTTTTCAATTTTTTGAATAATAGGCCAAAATAATTCGGTCATATAATCATCGTTTAGATTGTTAGTTAAAGCTAAAGCACGTTCTAAGCCCATACCAGTATCTACATTTTGTTGGCTTAGTTTTTCAAATTTTCCGTTTTCCAGCTTGTTATATTGCATGAAAACATCATTCCAGATTTCTACCCATTCTTTATTCTCTGGATCAAAGTTTTTTGGAGCATCACCTTTTCCAGTCCAAATAAACATTTCAGAATCTGGTCCACAGGGACCACTATTTCCCACAGGTCCCCACCAATTATCTTTTTTAGGAAGTTTAGCAATTCTGTCTTCTGAGATTCCTAGATCTTTCCAGATTGCAAAAGATTCATTATCAAAAGGAGCATCCGTGTCACCAACAAATACAGAAATTCCTAATTTTTCTTTGGGTAAATTTAAATAATCTTTTGAAGTTAAAAATTCATAGCTCCATTTAATGGCGTCTTCTTTGAAGTAATCACCAAGACTCCAGTTGCCCAGCATTTCAAAAAAAGTATGATGACAAACATCTCCCACTTCATCAATATCATCCGTTCTTAAACATTTTTGAACATCTGCTAATCTTTTTCCTTCGGGATGTTTTTCTCCCAGTAAATAGGGAACTAAAGGATGCATACCAGCTGTGGTAAATAAAACTGAAGGATCGTTTTCCGGCACCAAAGGAGCCGAAGGGATAACTTTATGATTTTTCTTCTGGAAAAATTCCAAATATTTTTGTCTTAATTCTTTTGCTGTCATGAGGAGATTATACCTTACAGTAATATTACTTTGCACTCTCAACGATTCCTCTTAAAAAAGGAATGTCATTCCAAACTTCAGCAATTTTGTGATCTGCATAATGAGAAAAATCACTGTCCAGATTAGATCTGATTAAAGATGGTACACAGAATTTGGAACCGTGATCATTCCATGACAGGCTTATCAGATTTAAAAATCTGTGGGTATGATTAGTTTCTGACGGCGAAATATTAACCATTTCCTGAAATATTTCTTGTCTGATATTTGAGGGGAGAAGAACAATTGCTTCAATGGCGAGTGATTGACTATTGTGTGTTGTATTATCAAGGAGTCCTTTACCTGTTAGTAAATCCCGGGCGATACTTGGATCAGATGCAGCAAAAACAATTCTGGAGGAAACTTGTGTGGGTATAACTTCTAGAAAATCAGCCAAATAATGTCCTGTTGGAAGCATGATAGGAGAATGGCTATACCGAAAAGCTTCCATTAACTGCTCATTAAAAATGGATGTGGTTACAAAAATATCTGCCAGTTGAAGTTGTTCTTCATAATTTTTTCCTTTTGGGATTTGTTCGATATCGCTTTCCCAAACTTTATTTCCAGAAAGAATATAATTTGCAAGATCTAACCGATCAAAGTGTCTGGATCTTTTTATCCGATGTGGAGCTATGAATTTATTCACGAGGCGGCTGATTATATTATCTGAATGAGTTTGTGGATCGCTGTTCACTAATTTTACCAGCGAAACTACCCCATAATGTCCTTTTTTTATTTCCTGTTCCGCAAATCTATTTTTGGAGGTGAGCTCATTCATAATCTAGAATTATAGGATAAAAAGTTTTGATAGTCTACTAAGGATTAATGCTTCAATGCTTCTAAGGCTGCTTCGCCTTCCTCTTCCATCTCAGCGAGCCTGGTGTAATAATCTGGAATTTCGTTTAAATGAGCCAAAGCAATTTTGCCTGTTTCAATTGGATCATCATTGGTGACATTAGTAGAAGGAGAAATTGTGCCGTGTTCCAGCTCTACATCCAAACCCATCCTGAATTGCTCCACATCCCATCTACTCCAGTCAATTTTTAGCTCATCCCCGATTTGCTTAGCTTCACTGGCAGTAAAAGTTGCTTTTGGCATATATAAAAAGTATAGCATAGATTTTTTTAGTGTTGACAAAAGAATAAATCACCCTATAATACGTCCTATGTCTAGAGAACGGGAAAATAAAGTAGGTTGTTCAACTGGTGGTTGTGGTGGTTGTGGGTGTGTGATGACTGTCGGACTTGTGCTGACTCTTTTGGGCGCTGCTATTGGCGGCAGAATTTCTGCAAGAATTCCTTTTACTGAAGCAAATGTTACTATTGCTGGTTCAGTAGGAGCAAAAGAATTAACCAGAGAGGCAACTCAATCAAAGTATATTACTTCCAGGATTGCCGGAAGTAATAATTTTATAAATAATACCAACACTTTAACTATAGGTGGTATTGAAGGATATGAAGTATTTATAGTTGGTCAACAAGAAGGCGCACCCTGGTTTGATTTAGGGATTGATATGGCAAGAAGAAGTGATTTGCTTGATAAATAACCTTCACACTCTTAATCCACTTGGCTATTTTTTTTGTTTCTGCTAAACTAAAAATAAATAAAAAATGAGTTTTTTAGATCAACTTACTGCTCTGCTTCCGTTTAATAAAAAGTCTGAAACTACAGAATATTTTTTTGCTGTCACTATCGGTTTGACTGAGGTTACCTCTACTGTTTGGGGTCTATATGGGAAACAAATAGATATATTAGGTCAAAAAACCCTTACTTACTCTGATTTGGAAGATTTAACTGCCAAAACACATCAGGCTCTAGATGATTCCTTGGGGGCACTTGATTTGGAGCCTGAAAAAGTATTATTTGGGGTACCGGAATCCTGGAGTATGGATGATAATCTCAAAGACCCATATTTAAAGCTTTTGAGCAAAATGCTTAAAGAATATGATCTTTCTCCGATGGCTTATGTTACAACCACCAATTCTTTGTCTTATCTTTTGCAAAAGCAGGAAGGTGTACCACCCACAGCAATTCTTTTAGGTCTAGGAAGTTTTGTTGAGATAACTTTGGTAAAGGGTGGAAAAATTTTGGGAACAAAATCTACTAAAAGAACAGATATTTTATTTGAAGATATCGAAAAGGTTTTGCAGCAATTTATAGAGGTTGAGGTTTTGCCTTCAAAGATTTTATTGTATTCCACCAAAGCAGGACAGGATTTATCAAAATTGCATTCAGATTTAATGTCTTTCCCCTGGATGGCCAAACTTTCTTTCCTGCATTTTCCCAAAATTGAAATCTTGGCAGATGACATTTTATATCAGTCAGTCATTTTTGCCGGGGCGTCAGAACTTTATCCTGAAATAGATTTGAAGCATAACTTTTCTCTTTACCAGCCTATCACCCCTTCGTTTGAAGAAAAATCCCCACATGTTAGAGGATTTCATGCTATGAATAAGTCTGAGGTGAATGAAGAAGGTGAGGTAGAAGATTTGGGTTTTGTGAAGGGTGATATCAGAAAAGAACTTGAAAAACAGCAGGAAGAAAGTTCTCATGCCTCGCCCCGTAAGTTAAAAAAGTTTTCCGCTATGGAAGCAGAAGATTTGGAATCAGATAATTTAATTTCACCTGAAACAGAAGAAGAAGAGATGTGGGGGGAGCCGGTAGAGCATCCCAAAAAAGGCAAATCTTTGATAAACTCATTGGGGGGCTTTTTTCCAATGCAACAGTTTTTCTCAAAAATTCATATTCCTAAGAAATTCCCTTTGAAAGGATTTTTGTCAGGTAAACTGATACTTATCCTGATTGTGCTTGGAGTAACTGTAGCCTTATATGTTTTTCTGAATAAGGCAAAGGTTGAAATTTTGGTAGAACCAAAGTTGCTCACCAAAGAGACTCAGGTAGTGGCAGATCCTAAGGTCAAACAAATAGATGAAGCAAATAAAATTATCCCCGGAACAATAATAGAAACCACAGAAACAGGCACAGAAAAAGGGACTGCGACCGGTTCCAAGCAAATCGGTGATTCTGCGAAAGGCAAAGTGGTAATCCGCAATAAAACAGATTCTGGTATCACGGTTGCTAAAGGGACTACTTTAACTTCCGGTTCGGGGTTGAAATTTACTCTGGATCAAAGCGCGATAATTTCATCAGCTTCCTCATCTTTGACTCCAGATGGTCAAACTACGACTTGGGGTAAATCTGATCCAGTTGGGGTCACAGCTGTTGCCATTGGTCCTGAAAGTAATTTAACCGGAGGAACTGAGATGATAGTAGGGAGTTATTCTAAAGATCAGCTTATTTCTAGTGTTGATGCCGCTTTATCAGGTGGAACATCCAAAACAGTGACTGTCGTAACTTCTGAAGATCAAAAAATGTTACAGGCAAAATTAACAGATACTTTGCGCCAAAAAGCGGTGACTACTTTACAGGATCAATCCAAAAACGGGCAGAAGGTTATTACTGATGCAATGAGCGTTACTGATGGAAAATATAGTTTTAGCAAACAGGTTAATGATCCGGCATCAGATTTTACCCTGAATGCCACCATTCGTTTCCGGGGGACTTCATATCTTGATGCAGATTTGCGAACAATTGTTTCAAAACTTGTGGTAACAGATATACCTGCCAACTACCAGATGAGTTTGCAGGATGCAGAAACGCAGGCAGCTGTAACCAAAGTTGAAAAAGATGGCAGGCTTATTTTTAACGCAAAATTTATTGCCAAATTATTACCGAATTTTAATACTGATGAAATTAAAAAATCGATTATTGGTAAAAGTATTCCTGATGCAAGTACAAAATTAAAAGAAATTGAAAATGTAATTGGTTCAGAAATTACACTTACACCCGCTCTTCCAGGGCCTTTGGGTAGATTACCACTCTTGGATCAAAATATTACTATTACTATTTCTCCCAAGTAATATTATATAATCACCAGATGAGGTATTTAGGGGTTGATTGGGGCATCAAAAAAATTGGAGTTGCTATTTCTGAGGGGGATTTAGCCACCCCGTTAAAAACTCTGCATGTTAATGGTCTGGAAGATGCTATTTCTCAAATTGTAGGATGTTGCGAAGATGAAATAGCTGATCTGATTGTGCTTGGAAAACCAGAAGGTGAAATGGGGGAGATAGTTAAAAAGGTTTCCAAGCTTTTGAAAGGAGAGGGTTTTGAGGTTGTTTTAGCTGATGAAACATTATCCACTCAGGAAGCACAGAGTCTGATGATAGAAATGGGTTTGGGTAAAAAAGACAGAAAAGATGATAATGCCACTTCTGCTGCTATAATTTTACAAAGATATTTGGATGAGAAACATTAATTTTCGTTTTATCCTGCTTGTTATTTTTTTATTAGCTGCTTTTCTGGCCTTTAAAGGAATAAAGGTTTATAAAACAATAATTGCTCCACCACCGCCTATTCCGACAGTTATTCCTGAAAAGAAAGTTACATTAATTGAAGGTTGGAGAGTGGAAGAAATGGCAGAAAAACTGAATAAAGAGTTGGGAATTAAGAATAAGGATTTTCTTGTTGTTGCCAAAGAGGGTTATATGTTTCCTGATACTTATTTTTTTGAACCAGATGCTTCTGCTTCCGCTGTTGCTAAAAAACTCAGATCAACCTTTGATTTAAAATATGATGCAGATTTGCAGGCAAAAATAAAAAAATTGGGTTTAACATCATCAGAGGGGGTAATTTTAGCCTCAATCGTGGAAAGAGAAGCCAGGTCAGATGAAGCAAGAAAAATGGTTGCTTCAATTCTTTTAAAAAGATTAAAGATTGATATGGGACTTAACGTTGATGCTGGAATTCAATATGCATTGGGATATCAGCAGGCAGAAAAATCATGGTGGAAAAGAAATTTAACTAAAGATGATCTGAAAATTAATTCTCCTTATAATACTTATATTCATGCGGGCTTTCCACCTACTCCAATTTGTAATCCATCACTATCATCTTTGGAAGCAATAGCAAATGCGGATTCGAAAACACCATATTTATATTATTTCCATGATTCACAGGGAGTCTCCCATTACAGCAAAACTTTAGAAGAACACAATCAACAAATAGCTGACTATTTGTAGTTATTTTTTAGTAATTTTAGGTAAAAAGTAGATTAAAATTCCAACTGCAATTAAACTGAATCCCCATTTTAACGGATGAAGCCCAAAAACCAGATTAGAAAGTAATGCTCCAATTCCAATACCGATTATTAATTTAGATATGCAACAAGAGTTACCTCCTTCACAACACATAATATCTTTTGAAGTTTTTTTAGCCATATATTTTTCACCCCCTCAAATTAAGTATTAAGTATTATGTATAAAGTATCAAGGACTAAAAAAATGCAACAAAATTCACTGTTGACAGCGGGTGTATTTTATGGTTAAATTACCCACAGCTAAAGAGTTTTTAAGAGGCATACTCGCTATGTATGCTTCTTTTCGTTGTATCCCCTAAAAGGGAACTATAGGTTATAAGGAACCATCTACTGATGCCTAAACAAGTTGATAAACAAATAAATAACAGTACCCGCACATATTGGGGAAACAGAAAGTCTTTCAACCAACAGTTTGATTTAACGTATCTCCAAAAAGAATCATATGCATGGTTTATGGAACAAGGTGTCGGAGAAATCCTTCATTCAGTCAATCCCGTTTTAGATTTCACAGGTAAAAATTGGAAACTTACCTTTGAAGAATATACTTTAGGAAAACCTAGATACACCCCCGACGAAGCAAATCTGAAGGGGGTTTCTTATGATGCACCACTCCGAGTTAAAGTCACTTTAATTAATTTACAAACCAACGAAGAATATAAACAAGAGGTTTTCTTGGGTGATATTCCACAAATGACAGATAAAGGAACTTTTATTGTTAACGGAATTGAAAGAGCAGTAGTTAACCAAATCGTCCGTTCACCGGGCGTTTTCTTTTCTTCAGCCCAAGATCCTATTACAGGAAAAATTTTATATTCAGCAGAACTTCGACCTGCACACGGTTCATGGTTAGAATTTTCTATTTCCAGATCAGATGTTTTGACAGTTAAAATTGACAGACGAAGAAAATTTGCAGCTTCTACATTCCTTAGAGCAATCGGTTATTCTGACGATGATCAAATCAGAGAACTCTTTAAAGACTTAAATTTACCAGAAGATCGCAATTTCGTGGCTGCCACTTTAGGCAAAGACACAACCTCAAATACAGATGAAGCACTCCTTGAAATTTACCGAAAAATGAGACCTGGTGATCCAGTAGTTTTGGAAAATGCTAAAGCTTTACTTGCAGGCATGTTTTTTAATTCCAGACGATATGATTTAACCAGAGTTGGTAGATTCAAAATCAACAAAAAATTAAAACTGGATATTCCAAATACCCCTGATAACTGGATTTTGAAAAATGAAGATATTATTGCCACCATCCGCTACTTAATTAACTTACAACTGGGACAAGGAAAAGTTGATGATATTGATCATTTGGCTAATAGACGTGTCAGACGAGTTGGAGAACTCGTTGCTCAAAACGCTTTCTGGGTAGGTTTACTCAGACTGGAAAGAGTAATTAAAGAAAGAATGAGTTTGCTTTCTGCTGAAATGGAAATTAATCCAGGGTCTTTAGTTAATGCCAGACCGATTATTGCTGCAGTTAATGAATTTTTCCGTTCATCCCAACTTTCACAAATTTTAGACCAAACCAACCCATTATCTGAGGTTGATCATTTAAGAAGACTTACCGTGACTGGACAAGGTGGTATTACGCGTGAGCGAGCATCTTTCTCTATTCGTGATATTAATCATTCCCAATACGGAAGAATTGATCCGATCCGTTCTCCTGAAGGTCCGAACATTGGTTTGGTGACATATTTAGCTTTATATGCCCGAATTAATGAATATGGATTCTTGGAAACACCTTACAGAAAAGTAATCTTAGAAAAAGGCAAACCAAGGGTGACTGATGAAATAGTTTATCTGTCAGCTGAAGATGAAGAAGAATTTTATATTACTGAAGCAACTGCAAAATTAGATGAAAAAGGATTTATTACCTCAGAACGTGTGCCGGTTAGATACAATGGCAGTTTCTTTGAAACCGAGGCTAAAGTAATCCAATATATCGATATTTCACCACAACAAATTGTGGGAATTTCTGCGTCTCTTATTCCATTTTTAGCCCATGATGATGCAAACCGGGCTTTGATGGGTTCACACATGCAGAATCAGGCTGTTCCATTACTTCTACCAACAGCTCCTGTTGTGGGAACTGGTATGGAAGTAGTTGTGGCTGATAATATGTCCAGAGTTCAAAGAGCACCATTTGAGGGAACAATTACTTATGTTGATGGCGAAAAATTAACATTAACCGGTAAAAAAGATTCTCAAACATATTTAATCAAAAAATTCGTTAATACTCCGGAAAACACCTGTTATTCACAAAGACCTGCAGTTTCTTTGGGTCAAAAAGTTAAAGAAGGAGATCTGTTGCTTGAAGGAACAGCCACAGACGGCGGAGAATTATCACTCGGACGAAATCTTTTAATCGCCTATATGAACTATGAAGGTTTGGGTTATGAGGATGCTATCGTAATTTCAGAAAAATTGGTTAAACAGGATGCCTTGTCCTCTATTTATATTGAAGAATATGTCACAGATGTTGTTGAAACAAAACTTGGCCCCGACGAGCTGACCCGGGATATTCCAAACGTTGCTGAAGAAAACTTGGCAAATTTGGATGAAACAGGAATTGTTCGAATTGGTGCTAAAGTAGGACCAAATGATATTTTAGTCGGAAAAGTTCAACCAAAAGGTGAAACAGAGTTAACTGCAGAAGAAAGATTACTCAGAGCAATTTTCGGAGAAAAAGCTAAAGAAGTTAGAGACACCTCTCTTCGAATGCCGCACGGAGAAAGAGGTACAGTTATCGGAGTTCAGATTTTATCCCGCGAAAATGGTGATGAGTTGGATGCAGGAACTTTGCAAAAGATTAAAGTTAAGATTGCTCAACTTAGAAAAGTAACAGTTGGAGACAAATTAGCTGGTAGACATGGAAACAAAGGTGTTATTTCTAAAATTGTTCCTGAAATCGATATGCCACATCTTCCTGATGGAACTCCAGTTGATATTATCATCTCTCCTGTGACCATTTTGTCCCGTATGAACTTGGGTCAGCTTTTGGAGGCTCATTTAGGTTTGGCTGCAACCAGACTTGGGATTAAAGTAGCTGCACCTGTTTTTGAAAAAATTCCTGAAACAATTATTTTGGATATGCTTAAAAAAGCAGGAATTCCTGAAACAGGAAAAATGAAGCTAATTGACGGTAGAACAGGTGAATATTTTGATCAGGATGTAGTTGTTGGAATGGCATATTTCCTGAAACTTATCCACATGGTGGAAGATAAACAACACGCCAGATCAACAGGTCCATACTCCATGGTTACACAACAGCCACTTGGTGGAAAAGCTCAAATGGGAGGTCAGAGGCTTGGGGAAATGGAAGTTTGGGCATTGGAAGCATATGGTGCAGCTCATATTTTACAGGAAATGTTAACTATTAAATCAGATGATGTAGTTGGTCGAACCAGAGCTTATCAGGCAATTATTCAAGGTGAAGATATTCCACAAGCTTTGATTCCTGAATCATTTAAAGTGCTTGTTAAAGAATTACAATCTTTGGGTATTAATGTAGAAACTGTTAATCCAAAATTGGGAGTAATGGAAGCTGAAGCAATAGTTGCGCCAGAAGAAATTGCAGTTACAGCAGATGTAATTGAAGCAATGGAGGGTGATCAAATTGGTGAGACTTCAGAATTATTAGCAGAAGATTCTCCAATGGAAGTGGTTGACTTAAAAGAAGAGATGGCGGAGAATGTACCATCAGGATCAGAAGAGATGATGGCTGAGATTGCTGCACCCACCGAAGAAGAACCTGAAGAAGCAGAACTCAAAGAAGTAGAAGAAGAGGAAAAAGAGTAATATGAACAACGATTTGTTAGATTTTGAAAGCTTAAAAGTAACTATTGCCAGCCCAGAGCAAATTAAGGCCTGGTCTTTTGGTGAGGTTACAAAACCTGAAACTATCAATTACAGAACATTAAAACCTGAAAAAGACGGTTTGTTTGCTGAAAATATCTTTGGACCAACCAAAGATTATGAATGTTACTGTGGAAAATACAAAAGAATCAGGTATAGAGGTGTTATTTGTGATAAATGTGGTGTTGAAGTAACTCAAAGCAAAGTTAGACGTGAAAGAATGGGTCATATTACCCTGGCTGCGGCAGTTGCCCATAATTGGTTTGTTAAAGGTGCTCCTTCCAAATTATCTTTGGTACTCGATCTCTCCTTAAAATCTCTGGAAGCAGTTATCTATTTTGCTTCATATTTGGTAACAGATGTTGATATTGCTGCCAAAGAAAAAGCTATGGAACAGCTGGAAAAAGACCTTGAAAAGAAAAAAGCAGAAGCTCAGGACGGATTTGATAAAGCGGTTGTAAATTTGGAATTTGAACTGAAAAAACAAGTTTCAGAACTCAAAAAAGGTAAAGGTGAAGGCGGAGAATTAGAGGCAGAAGACTTAGGTCTAAAAACTAAACAGGAAGTTCAAAAGATGCGTGATAATCTGGCAGTCGGTTTTGGACAATTGGAACAAATCTACAAAGCTGTTGCTGACCTTGTTAAAAGCATCAATTTAATGAGGGTTATGTCTGAGGATGAATATTTGAAACTTGATGAATACGGCGTGGCTGATTTTGTCACTGTCGGTATGGGTGCAGAAGGACTGTTGGAAGTTTTGAAAAAGATTGACATGGATAAATTATCTGCCGATTTGAAAGAAGAAGTCAGAAAGACCACAGGTCAAAGACATATTAAAGCCACAAAAAGACTTAGGGTTGTTGAAGGAATGAGAGCAGCAGGTGTCGGTCCGGAATATATGGTCATGAGAATATTACCTGTTATTCCGCCGGATCTTCGACCTATGGTTCAGCTTCCCGGAGGAAGATTTGCCACATCCGATTTAAATGATTTGTATAGAAGAGTTATTAACCGAAACAACCGCTTGAAAAGATTAATTGATCTCGGTGCTCCTGAAATTATTTTGAGAAATGAAAAAAGAATGTTACAGGAAGCAGTTGACGCATTAATTGATTCAAATCTTAAAACAACTAGACGTGGAGCAGGGACAGGTCATGTGCTTAGATCTTTGTCAGACATGCTTCGTGGTAAACAGGGAAGATTCAGACAGAATTTGCTCGGTAAAAGGGTTGATTATTCAGGACGTTCAGTTATTGTTGTCGGTCCACATTTGAAGCTAAATCAGGTCGGTTTGCCACGGGAAATGGCTCTGGAAATGTTCAAACCATTTGTTCTCCGCGAAATTATCGGTCGCGGTTTGGCTGCTAATATTAAAGGAGCCAAAAATATTTTGGAACTTCGAACTGCCGAAGTCTGGGATATCTTAGAAGGTGTTGTAGAAGGTCATCCGGTTTTGATAAACCGTGCACCGACTTTGCACAGATTAGGTATTCAGGCTTTCTTCCCATTACTTATTGACGGCAGTGCAATTCAACTTCATCCTTGTGTTTGTGCAGGATTTAATGCTGACTTTGATGGTGATCAAATGGCTATTCACGTCCCATTAAGTAAAAGAGCCCGTGATGAAGCTGAAAACTTGATGTTGGCCAGAGAAAATATCTTAAGACCGGCATCCGGTACACCTGTCACCGCACCTAACCGTGAAATGGGTCTTGGTTCTTATTATGCAACCACAGTTGATGACAAAATCGAACCAATTACTGATCGGGTTTTTACACCAACTGAGGCAATTTTAGGTTTCCAAATCGGAAAAATAGGGCTCCGACAAAAGATCAACGTTAGATTTGAAGACGGTTCTCAACTTGAAACATCTGTCGGAAGAGTTATGTTTAATGAACTTTTACCTAAAGCTCAAAGATTTATGAACAGCGCTGTCGGAGTAAAAGATCTTCAGGATATTACTATGAAAGCTTTCTCTGTTAAAGAAACGTCTGAGGAAGTTGCAGTCTTAATCGATAATCTAAAAGATTTCGGTTTCTGGGGTTCAGGACTTTCCGGATTATCCCTGGGTGTATTTGATAACACAATTATCCCTGAAAAAGACAAAATGATTGCTGACGGAGATAAAGAAGTTTCCGAAGTTGAAGCAAACTTCAAAAAAGGTTTGATCACTAATGAAGAGAAACGTGTTTTGACAGAAGAAATTTGGACTAGAATCGGTGATGATATTGCTAAAAAGACACTGGGGTCACTTACTTCGGATAATCCTGTCAGTATTATTATGAAATCCGGAGGAGCCCGTGCTACTCCTGAACAGATTAAGCAGCTTTCAGGTATGAGAGGTTTTTCTGTTGATCCTACAGGTAAAATTGTGGAACTTCCAACCAAGTCCAACTATCGTCAAGGTTTGGCTGTGTTTGAATACTTCACCTCATCCAGAGGAGCCAGAAAAGGTGTGGCTGATAGGGCTATTAAAACAGCTGATGCAGGATATTTAACCAGAAGACTGGTTGATGTAGCGCACGATGTCATTATCAGAACAGAAGATTGTGGAGATACTCATGGATTGGTCTTACCAGTTCCAACTGAAGGTGTTTCTGTCGGAGTTTCCAGATTCTTAGGTAGACATGTTGCAACTAAGATCATTGATCCAAAAACTAAAAAGGTTATGTTTGAGGCTGGTGATTACCTTGATGAAGAAAAAATTAAACAAATTATTGAAGCCGGAGTTGTTGAAATTAATGTATATTCTCCGCTTTCCTGTAAGGCTAAATATGGAGTTTGTGGAAAATGTTATGGTTGGGACTTTACTACCCGCAAGCCAGTGGCAATCGGTGTTCCTGTTGGTGTGGTAGCTGCTCAAAGTATCGGAGAACCTGGAACACAGCTTACCATGAGAACATTCCACTCAGGAGGTGTTGCAACAGGTGTTGATATCACCATGGGTCTTCCTCGTGTGGAAGAACTATTTGAAGCAAGAACACCAAAAAATATTGCCCCACTTTCTGAAATTGCAGGTAAAGTTACTATTACTGAAACAGACATGGGTATTAAAGTCAGAATCAGAACCAGTGCTAAACCAGTAGAGGAAAGAGAATATTTGATTCCGGCTTCAGCAAACCTGTTGGTAGAAGACGGACAATTAATTTCTGCAGGAACACAACTTGCTTCAGGTCATTGTGACATTAAAGAAATTGTTAGAGTTAAAGGCTTAAAAGAAGCTCAAAGATATATTGTTGATGCTGTCAGACAAGTTTATTCTTCACAGGGTGTGCCAATTAATGAAAAGCACTTTGAAGTTATAGTCCGCAAAATGTCAGATAAAGTCAGAGTGGAAAGCCAGGGAGACACAGCATTACTACCAGGTGAAGTTATTGACAGACTTAAATTTGAAGAGGAAAACCAAAGAGTATTGGCAGAAGGTGGAGATCCATCAACAGCCTCTATCGTTATCTTAGGTATTACCAGAGCATCGCTTCTGACAGAAAGCTTCTTATCAGCTGCTTCCTTCCAGGAAACAACTACAGTATTATCTGATGCTGCTGCACAAGGAAAGAAAGACCGCTTGTTTGGCCTCAAGGAAAACGTTATAATTGGTCGGTTAATTCCAACCAACCCGGAACGGGCCAGAGTGGAGAGATAAATGCCAACAATAAACCAGTTAGTAAGAATGGGTCGAAAGACTTCTTCCAAAAAAATTAAGGCAACTGCGCTAAGACGTAGCTTTAATTCTAATGAAAGAAAATATACAACCACATTTAATCCTCAAAAAAGAGGAGTGGTTACAGTTGTTAAAACTATGACTCCTAAAAAACCTAATTCAGCTTTGAGAAAAGTTGCCAGGGTTAGACTTTCAAATAAAACAGAGGTCACAGCTTATATTCAGGGAGTAGGACATGATTTAGCAGAACATGGTATTGTGTTAGTCCGTGGTGGAAGAGTTAAAGATTTACCAGGTGTTAAATATCATATAATTCGTGGAAAACTTGATATGGGTGGAGTACAAAAAAGAATGACCAGTAGATCTAAATATGGAGCAAAAAGACCAGGAGGAGCTAAAGCAGCAGCTGCTTAAAAAATTATATGCCAAGAGCAGGAAAAGTAGAAAGAAGAATAATTGAAGCAGACCCAATTTATAATTCTAAATTGGTTTCTAGATTTATAAATAGGGTAATGGTTGATGGTAAAAAAACCATTGCTCAAAAATTAGTCTATCAGGCTTTAGAGATAATTGAAAAAGGTGGTAAAAATCCTTTGACTATCTTTGAAACAGCAATTTCTAACGCAGCTCCAAAAATGGAAGTTAGACCAAGAAGGGTTGGGGGAGCTTCATACCAAATTCCACAGGAAGTTAGAGGAGATAGAAGAGAAGCTTTGGCTATTAGATGGATTGTGATGGCAGCCAGATCCAGATCAAATAAAGAATATCATTCTTTTGGTGAAAAATTAGCAGCAGAATTAATTGATGCTGCAGAAGGCAAAGGAATTGCTATTAAGAAAAAAGAAGATATGTTAAAGGTTGCAGAAAGTAATAGGGCATTCGCTCACTTCAGATTCTAATTTCCCCTTATTTGTTCTTTAGTTTTTAGGCTGTATACTAATATTAATGTCCAGTTCTCAAAAGGGGTTTGCCCAGATATTTTTTATAATAGTAGTTTTGTTAGCAGTTGTTGTAATTGGTGGGTGGATTTATTGGACACAAAAAGTAAGTAAAAATCCAACAAAAACAAAGCCTGGACAATATTTACAACAAATTGCTGATCCAGAAAAATTTGCAGAACAAAATTCAACTGATACTTTAGGAAAAGTTTGTGGTGGTTTTGCAGGGATAACTTGCTCAGTTGGATTAACCTGTAAGCTTGATGGAGATTATCCTGATGCAACTGGCAAATGTGTAAAAGAGTAGTTACTGATAAAATAAAATGGTAAGATTATATTAATGCCCAATAATCAAAGAGGTTTTACCCCAATTTATTTATTAGTAGGTTTAGTTGCTTTAATGCTAATGGGTGGAGCATATTATTTTGGTAAAAATTCAAGTTCTATTTCTCCAAAAAATATTCCAACTGTCCCAACTACAACTCAATCACCAACCCTAACTCCAACCCAGAAATTAACATCCATACCCACCCCAACAGATAAATCTGATGAAGTATCTACTTGGCAAACATTCAGTTCAATATCCCTCGGTTTTTCTGCTAAATATCCAGGTCAGGTTAAGATTACACCTCAACAGGATGGATCTGTGCATATGTCTATTTGGGGACCAACCCAAAAAAACAAACAGAATTTTATGATGGCTTAAGCTTGAGTTTTTCTATTGGTTCTTTAGAAGGAAAAACATTAGATCAGTATGTAAATAAAAATATTGAAACTTCTCTGGCAAATTATATGACATTAGTAAAATCCCTAACAGATATTACAGTGGGTGATCTTAAAGGTAAAACATATAGAATTAGCAGTTTGGGCGAGCATACATATCTTTATTTTTCTCCAAAACCTGATAAATTTTTTCTGATTACAAATTCAACCAATGATCCTGCAAACCAAGGTTATCTTAAAATAGCAGATCAGATTATTTCTTCTGTCAGATTTAATTAAATGAATCAAAAAGGTAATATCCTGAGCAAGAATAATAAATATAACGAGTCGAAGGGTTTTGCTCCAATAATTATAATTTTAGGAATTGTTTTAATGCTTGGTATAGCTGGGGGAGCATATTTTTTAGTTAAAAACTCAAATACTGTACCTAAAAATAACATAATTGCACCAACGATCTCACCTACTCCAACTGCAACTCTAAAAGTAGATGAAACTGCAAATTGGAATACTTATACCAATACAAAATATAGTTACTCAATAAAGTATCCTACTGATTATTCTTTGATTGAAGTCACACCAGACTATATTCGTATTTTCCAAGCTCCTACTAAACCAACTTTTCCTAAAACAGAATCTTATTTATCGGTTCAACTTAATACTATTTCTTTTGAAGACCCAAAACTTATTTATAAGACTACTACTGATGGGAAAACTTTAGTTATTACTCCAGTAATAATGAGCACTGAAGATAGTGATAAACAAAAGGTTCAATCTATTTTTGATCAAATCACAGCTACTTTTAAATTTTTAGATTCTAATACTGGAACTGCAAAATATACCTGTCCTGAAAATGGATATCAAAATTGTATGCCTATTTTGGATACAGAAGGGCAAAAACAATGCAGCAGCGAAGCTTTAGATTGGAAAAAAGCCAATTGTCCAAATTTTTCAGGTGCAGCATATTAGTTTTTATCTCTTCTGAGTTGACTTTACGCAGCTTTTGCCTTAATATTAGCAAGTAGGCCTCCTTCAAGGGGCTTTTTTATATATATATGGACGCAAAACAAAAAGCAGAAAAATTAGAATTATGGCAAGGTAAGTTAAAAAAACTCCAAGATGAGCTGGAAGCTATCATGGTGCGACGCGGAGAAGCTATTGCCATGGGAGATTTATCAGAAAATGCAGCATTTTCTATGGCTGAAGAAGATGCAATTACCTGGAGAGTCAGAATTGAAGAAGTAGAAAAAATCATTAAAACAATAGAAAGTACTAAATAAATGGCAGTCACCACAAAAACAAAACGTGATTTTCCTTTAGATCAGATTAGAAATATTGGAATTATTGCCCACATTGATGCAGGTAAAACTACCACAACTGAACGTATTCTTTTTTACACTGGTAAAACTTATAAAATCGGAAATATTGATGAAGGAACCACAGTTACTGACTGGATGGAACAGGAACGTGAAAGGGGAATCACTATTGTTTCCGCTGCCATCACTACTTTTTGGACTCCAAAAACAGGTCCATATGCTGGCCAGGAAACCAGAATTAACATTATTGATACTCCTGGTCACGTTGATTTTACAGCAGAAGTTGAAAGATCTTTGCGGGTTTTAGATGGTGGAGTAATTGTTTTAGATTCAGGTTCAGGTGTGCAATCCCAAACAGAAACAGTTTGGAGACAGGCTAATAAATATAAAGTTCCTTTAATTGCTTTTGGAAATAAAATGGACGTAGTTGGAGCAGACTTTTTAGCCACCATTCAGTCTGCCAGAGATAGACTTGGAGCAAATGCTATTGCTTATAATTTACCAATAGGTTCAGAAAATGATTTTAAAGGCGTTATAGATTTATTAACAGAGAAAGCTTTTGTTTGGGAAGGCTCTGATACAGGAGCAAATTTTAATGAAATTGAAATTCCAGCTGATATGGCAGATCAGGTAAAAACTCACCGCGAAAAATTAGTGGAAGAAATTTCCGGAACAGATGAAGTACTCATGGAAAAATACCTAAACGGAGAAGATGTTTCTGTTGAAGAACTCAAAAAGGCCTTAAGAAAAGCTGTAATTAACAATGAAATCGTGCCTGTTTTAGCTGGTTCATCGTTGCGCAACAAAGGTGTCCAGCAAATGTTAGACGCTGTTATTGAATATTTACCATCACCACAAGACGTTAATGAAATTGTGGGAGAAAATCCTACTACCAAAGAACAGGAAATCAGAACAGCAGATCCTGCAGCTCCTTTATCAGCATTAGCTTTTAAGGTTCAAGTTGATCCCCATGTTGGAAAATTAACATTTATCAGAATTTATTCAGGAACTTTGAAATCCGGTTCTTATCTTTATAATTCCACCAAAGATGTGAAAGAAAGAATTGGAAGACTGATGTTAATGCATTCCAATGATAGGGAAGAGATTGAAGAAGCATATGCAGGAGAAATTGTGGCTGCAGTGGGATTAAAAGATACAGTTACCGGTAACTCAATTTGTGATGAAACAAAACCTATCATTTTGGAATCAATTAATTTCCCTGAACCTGTTATTTCGCTCGCAATTGAGCCAAAAACCAAATCAGATCAGGAAAAATTAGGCTTAGCTCTTTCAAGGCTTTCAGAAGAAGATCCAACTTTTAGAGTTAAAACTGATCATGAAACAGGTCAAACTATTATTTCCGGAATGGGTGAGTTACAACTGGAAATTTTGGTTGATAGGATGAAAAGAGAATTTAAAGTTGAGGCAAATGTCGGTCAACCGCAAGTTGCCTATAAAGAAACTATTCAAAAAACAGCCACAGGCGAAGGAAAATACATCAGACAAACAGGAGGACGTGGTCAATACGGACATTGTTGGCTTAGAATTGAGCCATTGCCACGCGGATCAGGACGTGAATTTGCTTCAGAAATCGTCGGAGGAGCTATTCCAAGAGAATTTATTAGTCCTATTGAAAAAGGTGTTATTGAAAAAGAAGATACCGGTATTTTGGCAGGTTATCCGGTGACAGATATTAGGGTAGTTGTTTATGACGGATCTTTCCATGACGTTGACTCATCTGAAGTGTCCTTTAAAATTGCCGGTTCTTTGGCTTTATCTGAAGCATCTCACCAGGCAGATATGATTTTGCTTGAACCTATCATGAAGGTGGAAGTAACCACACCTGAGGAATTTTTAGGAGATATGATTGCAGATTTATCTTCAAAAAGAGCACAAATTTCATCAACAGAAATCAGAGGAAATGCCAGGGTTGTGGTAGCTTTAGTGCCTTTGGCAGAAATGGGTGGTTATGCAACAGCTATTCGATCAATGTCACAAGGAAGAGCCACATATTACATGGAAGCTGATCATTATGAACCAGTGCCATCAAATGTCACTCAAAAAATCATAGCAGATTCAGGCTTCACAGGTAGAATCGAGCACTAGAAAATAAACTATTGCTTTTTTTTTGCATGTTTGGTAAACTATTCTCTACCAGCTGGAAGAAAGCTGGCTTTTTAAAGGATAAAACAAAAAAATGGCAGACGCAAAAAAATTTGATAGATCTAAACCACACGTTAACATTGGTACAATGGGCCACGTTGACCATGGAAAAACAACCTTAACTGCAGCTATTACAAAAGTACTCGCTTCCAAAGGTTTAGCAGAAGCACGTTCAATTGATCAAATTGATGCAGCCCCAGAAGAAAAAGCCCGCGGTATTACAATTAACATTTCGCATCAGGAATATGAAACAGAAAAAAGACATTATGCTCATATCGACATGCCAGGTCATGCTGATTACATCAAAAACATGATCACCGGTGCTGCTCAAACAGACGGTGCGATCTTAGTTGTTTCTGCTCCAGATGGTCCAATGCCACAAACCAGAGAACACATTTTACTTGCAAAACAAGTTGGTGTTCCGGCAATTGTTGTTTACATGAATAAAACTGATCAGGTTTCTGATCCAGAACTTCTTGATTTGGTTGAAGAAGAAATCAGAGACCTTCTTAAGAAATATGAATATGATCCACAATCTCCAATCATCCGAGGCAGTGCTAAAAAAGCTCTCGAGGGGGACGCAGAAGCTATAAAATCAATTGAAGCCTTGATGGATGCAGTAGATGAATGGATTCCAACTCCAGTAAGAGATGCAGACAAACCATTCTTAATGGCTGTTGAAGACGTTTTCTCTATTAAAGGTAGAGGAACAGTTGTTACAGGAAGAATTGAAAGAGGAAAGATTAAAGTTAATGAAGAAATTGAAATTGTCGGAATCAGACCAACAAAGAAAAGTGTTGTTACCGGTATTGAAATGTTTCATAAATTACTTGATGAAGGTCAGGCAGGAGACAATGCAGGTATTTTACTTAGAGGAATTGAAAAAGATGATGTTGAACGCGGACAAGTTTTAGCTAAAACAGGTTCAATTACACCTCACTCTGAATTTGAAGCTGAAATTTACGTTCTTTCAAAAGAAGAAGGTGGAAGACACACACCATTTTTCAAAGGATACAGACCACAATTTTATGTCAGAACAACTGATGTGACTGGAGAAGTTATTTTACCAGAAGGTGTTGAAATGGTTATGCCAGGAGATACAACTAAAATTACAGCTAAACTTATTACACCTGTTGCTATGGAAGAAGGACTTCGATTTGCTATCCGCGAAGGTGGTAAAACAGTCGGAGCCGGAGCTATTACCAAGATAATTAAATAATAATTATCTAATAATAGATAAGATAAAGAGGGCGAAAAGCCCTTTTTTGTTTTTTAAGCACAATTTGTGTTAAAATACTAATTGCACTTTGATAGGAAAAAATTATGGCTAAAGGACGTATAAGAGTCAAATTAAAAAGTTATGATCATCGGGTACTCGATTCAACAGTCGAGCAACTTTTGGATACTGCTTTGCGAACTGGTGCCAAAATTGTCGGTCCTATCCCACTTCCTACTAAAACTACCAGATTTACGATGCCACGTTCTCCTTTTACAGATAAAGACTCTCAGGAAGCTTTTGAAATTAAAATTCACAAAAGATTAGTTGAAATTGTAGAGCCAACAGATAAAACTATCGATAGCTTAATGCATCTTGAATTACCTGCAGGCGTGGACATTGAAGTGAAGATGTAATCTACTTTGATGAAGGAAATTCCTCAACCTTCTTATGCAAGTCTTAAGATTTTATAGGTTGTTTTTCCTCTTGCTTTTTGAGGCTGGTTCGTGCTAAAATTAACAGACAACAAAATATATTTTCAGTAGATCGCGCGTCGAGTTTTAAAAGATACGGCGATTTCAAAAGAAAGCGAGATACTGAGTGAGAAGCCTAAGAGCAGTCGAAGGCCTCACTTTTTTTGTGTTTAAATGAAAATATGATTAATACATTAT
This sequence comes from Microgenomates group bacterium, assembly GCA_041659805.1. Classification (GTDB taxonomy): domain Bacteria; phylum Patescibacteriota; class Microgenomatia; order Daviesbacterales; family UBA10151; genus STC-54. Next base: position 322,722 of record JBAZXP010000001.1, read on the forward strand.
TTGGCATTAAGAAAAATATGACATCCAGTTATGATGCCCGTGGCAGACGCACGGGAGTTACTGTTTTGGAAATTCAACCCAACATTGTGACACAAGTCAAATCAGTTAGTGGTAAAGATGGTTACAACGCTGTGCAACTTGGCATTGGTTCCAAAAAATCTACAAAAAAACCTCAAATTGGTCATGCTAAAGCAGCTGGGGTTGACCAAAAAATCAGATGGTTTAGGGAAGTTAAAGAAAAAATTGATATCGAACCAGGAACCTTAATTGAACTTGGAAAAATTTTTGCCAAAGGGGATGCAGTTAAGATAACAGGAATTTCCAAAGGAAAAGGTTTTCAGGGTGGTGTCAGACGTCATGGTTTCCACGGAGGACCAAAAACTCACGGTCAATCAGACAGACACCGCGCTCCGGGTTCAATTGGATCAGGTACAACCCCAGGACGTGTTTTAAAAGGTAAAAAAATGGCAGGTCATATGGGAAACGAAACTTCAACAGTCAGTAATTTGGAAGTAATTGAAGTTAAAAAAGCAGAAAATTTATTGATTGTTAAAGGTGCAGTTCCTGGATATGTGGGTGGTTTAGTCCAAATTACTAAAACAGGCCATATTAAAGGTTATACACCACCTCCTGAAGAAAAACCTGAAGAGGAAGAAGAATCAGAAGACCAGAAGACCGGAGAATCAGCTGAATCAGTAACAGAAAATGTAGAGACACCAGTAGAAAGTGTTGAAGTAGAGACGGAAAAAGGAGAAGAAAATGCCTAAAGTTGTTAAAGAAAAAAAGGTTGAAGTAAAAAAAGCAGCAGTGAAAAAAGAAGCAGCTCCAAAAGTAGCTGTCAAGAAAACAGCTCCGAAATCAGAGGCTGTTAATTTGAATGTTCCGATGCTTGGTCTTGACGGAGGCAAAGAAGGAACTCTTGTGCTTCCTGCAGGAATATTTGGTGCTGAGATTAATAAAAAATTATTATCACAAGCTCTCCGAGTTTATCTTAATAATAATGCCGGCCATTATTCCAACACAAAAACCAGAGGTGAGGTTAAAGGTTCAACCAGAAAAGTAAGAATGCAAAAAGGTACTGGAGGCGCAAGACATGGGGCAGTTAGAGCCCCTATTTTTGTCGGTGGAGGAATTGCGCTTGGTCCGAAATTCAGAAAAACAGAATTAGAATTACCTAAAAAAATGAGAAAAGCAGCTTTGGTTAGTGCTTTATCTGCCAAAGCCGCTGATGCCGAAATAATGGGAATTACCGGACTTGATAAATCAACAGGAAAAACAAAAGAGATGGTGACATTTTTAGAAAAAGCAAATTTAAAAAATGTTTTGATAGTTATTTCCGAAAAGAATGAAAAGTTACAAAGAGCAGTTAAAAACTTAGAAAAAGTCAGCTCAACTCTTGCTTCTCAAGTTGATCTTTTAGAACTTACAAAATTCAAAAATATTATGTTTACAAAAGATGCAATTACGTCTTTGCAATCAAGAATCGAAAAGACACAGAAAGTAGGGGTAGCTAAATAATGAATATTATCAAAAGCCCGATTATTTCTGAAAAGTCATTAGGAGACGCAAAAGATGGTTTCTATACTTTTGTAGTTGAAAAATCTGCCAGAAAACAAGAAATTGCCAAAGCAATTGAAGAAAGATTTGATGTTAGTGTAATTGATATAAATACTTCAAATTACAAAGATGAAAAAAGACAACAAAGAAGAGTCAGATCAAGCTACACAGTAACTGGCTTCAAAAAAGCTGTTGTAAAACTAAAAAAAGGACAAAAGATTGGGTTATTTGAAGCAGAAACAGCAGAAGTTGAAACAGCGGGATCAATTGAAGGTGAGCCAGTTGTTAAAGAGAAAAAAAGCATGCTTAAAGGAACAAAAGTAAAAATTGAAAAAATGGAAGATAAGAAAAAGAAAGAAGGTAAGGATTAATGGCACTGATTAAATATAAAGAAAAAACAAAAACCAGAAGGTTTGCGTCCAAAATGGAAAAACCTAAGAAAAATAAAAATGCTATCAAAAGCTTATTATCCATTTTGCAAAAACACTCTGGTCGATCAAAAGGCACTGTCACTGTCCGTCATCAGGGTGGAAGACATAAAAGATATTACCGTGAGATTGATTTTAAAAGAAATAAATTTGGTGTAGAAGGAACAGTTTCCGCAATCGAATATGACCCAAATAGAAACGTTGATATAGCTTTGATCAAATATTCAGATGGGGAGTATCGTTATATTTTAGGATTAAAAGGATTAAAGGTTGGAGATAAAATTGAGTCAAATGAAAAGGTAGAAGTAAAATTAGGAAATGCTATGAAACTAAAAAATATTCCAGTAGGAACTCAGATCCATAATGTTGAACTGACACCAGGCAAAGGTGGACAATTAGGTCGTTCTGCAGGGACGTCCTTAACCTTGCAAGCAAAGCAAGCTCCTTACGCACACTTGAAACTTCCTTCAGGAGAGATTAGAATGGTTTCCCTGGAAAGTTTAGCAACTGTTGGTGTTTTAGGTAATGAGGAATATAAAAATATGGAACTTGGTAAAGCCGGTCGCAAAAGACATATGGGTATTAGACCAACTGTTAGAGGAACGGCCCAAGACCCAGGCTCACATCCACATGGTGGAGGAGAAGGTAGATCTGGTATAGGACGTAAGAAACCAATGACTGTATACGGACGTCCTGCTGTTGGTAAAACAAGAAATAAAAAGAAACTTTCAGGTAAAATGATTATAAAGAGGAGAAAAAAATAAATGTCTAGATCATTAAAAAAAGGACCATACATTGATAAAAAATTGCTTGAAAAAATAATGAAGCAAAAAGACGGTGGGAAAAAAGACCCAATAAAAACCTGGGCTAGGGCATCTCAAATTTCACCAGATTTTGTTGGGCATACTTTTTTGGTTCATAATGGTAAAAACTTTATTTCAGTTTTTATCTCTGAATCAATGGTTGGTCATAGACTTGGAGAATTTTCTCCTACTAGAACTTTTAGATCACATGGTAAAAAGACAGAAAAATCAGCAGCTAAGACCTAATAAATAAAAATATGGAAATAACATCAATACAAAAAAATATTCATAATTCACCTCGTAAAATAAGGTTAGTGGTAGATATGATCAGAAATATGAAACCAGCTACTGCTGTGACTCAGTTGCAATTTACTAATAAAGCTGCAGCCTTGCCCGTTGCAAAAGCTATCAAAACAGTTTTGGGAAATGCTAAAGAACAAAAATTAGATGTTAATGAAATGATCTTTAAAACAATTGAAGTTAATGAAGGTTTTAAAATGAAAAGATTCAGAGCTGGAACAAAAGGTAGATCAAAACCTTATGTAAAAAGAACCAGCCAATTAAAGATTGTTTTAACAAACGAAGTAAAAGAAGTAAAACCGGTCGCAAAAAAAGAAGGAGATAAAGCTAAAAAAGCTGAATAACTATGGGAAGAAAGATTAATCCAATCAGTTTTAGAATGGGTGGAACAACAACTTGGCAATCAAGATGGTTTGCCATGGATAAAAAATACAGACAGTATGTCTTAACTGATATTAAGATAAGAGATATTTTGATGAAAAAACTTAGACCTGCTGGAATTGTAAAAGTGGAAATTGAAAGAGCAAGCAATAAATTAAAAGCAATTATTTTTGTGGCCCGACCCGGTGTTTTGATCGGACGTGGTGGGCAGGGATTAACTGATTTGAAAAAATTCTTAATGAAAGAACTTGCTATTAAAGATGAAAATGCTTTGGAAATAACTCCGATGGATGTCCGTGCTCCTGATTTGTCTGCATATTTAGTTGCTCTCAATGCGTCAGAACAATTGGCCAAGAGATTACCGGCTCAAAGAATTATGAATCAAACAGTTGATCGATGTATGAGAGCAGGGGCTAAAGGAGTCAGGATTGTATTATCAGGTCGTATCGGTGGAGCAGAAATTGCCAGACGTGAATGGAAAGCACTAGGCACAATGCCGCTTCATACCTTAAGACAAGATATTGATTATGCATCAGTTCCTGCTTTAACAAAATCAGGTTATGTCGGAGTTAAAGTTTGGATTAATCGTGGAGAGGCGGAGATCAAATAAATGGCATTATTAGTTCCAAAAAGAGTTAAACATAGAAAAACCTTCCGCGGTAAAAGAGGAGGGGTAGCCCTTCGTGGAAATGAATTAAATTTTGGAACATATGGATTGAAAGTGGTTGACCGTGGTTGGATTACATCAAGGCAAATTGAGGCTGCCAGACGTGCTGTGACCCATTTTACAGCCCGTGGAGGAAGATTATGGATCAGGATCTTTCCTGATAAACCGGTGACTAAACATCCAGCTGAGGCTAGAATGGGATCAGGTAAAGGAGATGTTATCGGTTATGTAGCAGTTGTTCGACCAGGTAATATCATTTTTGAGATAGGTGCGGTATCATTTGCAACTGCACAGGAAGCTTTAAGACTGGCAGCTCATAAACTGCCGTTGAAAACTAAATTTGTGATAAAGGAATAATATATATGAAAAAAAACGATTTTAATGAAATTAAAAAAATGGATACAAAAAGTTTAGCTGAGAAAGCTTTAAAAATTAAGGAAGAAATTAAGGGTTTAGTAATCGATAAAAATATGAATAAAATGACAAATTTAAAAACAATTAAATTTAAAAGAAATGAGTTAGCTAAAACTTTAACAGTATTGCAGCAAAAACAATTATTGGAAAAATTAGAGAAGATAAATATATCAGTTAAAGAGGAGGAAAAAGCAAATGCCTAAAAAAGTGAAAAAAGAAGAAATGAAAACAGAAGAAAAAGAAACTATGAAAAAACATCAACAAGTTTTTAGAGGTAGAGTAGTTTCTGCAAAAACCAAACAGACTGCAACTGTTTTACTTGAGAGTAGAAAAACACATCCTTTATACAAAAAATCTTATGCACAAAGCAAAAAGTTCTTAGTTCATGATGAATTGGGTGTTAAGGCCGGAGATATTGTAGAAATAGTTAAATGTCGACCAATTTCAAAGAACAAACATTTTACAATATTAAAGGTTGTGGGTCGTGATATTGAGGCAATTGTGACAGAAAAAATTAACGAGGATGTCAAAAAAGCTATTGAGGAAGTTATACCAGAAAAATCAGAGGATCAGAATATCGGCGAATCAGCAGAGCAAAAAACTAGTGTGCCGACTAGCCGAAAAACTGACAAACCGAAAAAGGAGACTAAATAATGTTACAGCACAGATCAACAGTTAAAGTAGCAGATAATAGCGGAGCTAAAATGCTGATGGTTATTCAACCATTGGGTGGATCAGGCAAAAGAAAAGTTGCTTTGGGAGAATTATTTGTTGGTGTAGTTAAAGGAGCAACTCCTAACGGACAGGTTAAAGATCATGAGATTGTCAGAGCAGTTGTTGTTAGGACTAAAAAAGAGAGAAGAAGAGATGACGGTTCTTACATTAAATTTGATGAAAATGCAGTGGTGATAATTGATAAAGACGGAAATTTACGTGCCACACGTGTGTTTGGTCCGATTGCCAGAGAAGTTAGGGATAAGGGATTTACTAAAATTGCGTCGCTTGCACCGGAGGTATGGTAAATGAAAATACAAACAGGAGATAACGTAAAAATATTATTAGGAAAAGATCGGGGAAAAATCGGAAAGGTTTTGCGTGTCTGGACTAAAGAAGACAAAGTTTTGGTTGAAGGAATAAATATGTATAAAAGACATGTTAAAAAAACAGCACAACATGAAGGAGGAATTTTAGATATTCCGAAACAAATAAATATTAGTAATGTTGCGCTTGTCTGTCCGGAATGTAAAAAACCAAGCAGAATCGGTGTGATTTTCGAAGGGGAAGTAAAGTCAAGAATTTGTAAAAAATGTAAAGAAAAAATAACAATTAAAAAGGAGAAGAGCAGATGAGCAGATTAAAGGATAAATATCTAAAAGAAGTGTTGCCGAAATTAAAAGAAGAATACGGAATTAAAAATCATATGGCTGTTCCTAAATTGCAAAAAATTGTGATTAATGTCGGCATGGGAGACGCTAAAGACAATAAAGAAATCGCTCAAAAAGTGGTTGAAAACCTGACAGCTTTAGCAGGTCAAAAACCAGTAACTACTGTTGCTAAACAATCCATTGCTGGCTTTAAACTTGGAAAAGGCAATCCAATTGGAGCCATGACAACTTTAAGAGGTGAAAGAATGTACGATTTCCTGGATAAACTTATCAGTATTGTTTTGCCAAAGGTAAGAGATTTTAGAGGAATTTCAAACACCTCATTTGATTCACGCGGAAATTACACTTTAGGATTACCTGAACAATCTATTTTTCCGGAGATAGCCTTTCAAAATGTAGCGTTAGGGAGTAAAATGAGAGGCTTGGAAATTTCTATAGTAGGTAACAGCAAAAGTTTAGAACAAGGAAAAAAGTTATTAGAACTTTTAGGAATGCCTTTTAAAAAGGAGAGTAAGTAATATATGGCAAAAACCAGTAATGTTGTTAAAGCAAAAGAAAAGTATCCTGTTAGGTATCATTCAAGATGCCAAAGATGCGGAAGATCAAGATTTGTCTACCGAAAATTCGGTTTGTGTAGGCTTTGTTTTAGGGAACTTGCTAATTTAGGACAATTGCCGGGAGTAAAGAAATCGAGTTGGTAAAAATATATGGATAAAGTTGGAGATTTATTAATTAGAATAAAAAATGGATACATGGCCCGTTTACACGAGGTGTCTGCACCATACTCAAAATTAAGTACAGCTATTTGTAAACTCTTAAAAGAGGAAGGTTTTATTGAAGATTTTAAAGCAGGCGATCGAGATATTGTTATTAACTTAAAATATATGGACAGAAAACCTGTTTTGACAAACGTTAAAAGAATTTCCAAGCCCGGTAAAAGAGTTTATAAAGGCAGCAAACTAATCCCGAGAGTTTATAACGGATACGGATTTGCAATTATTTCAACACCAAAAGGTATCTTATCTGATAAACAGGCACGAAAGGAGGGCGTAGGCGGAGAAATCATGGCCTACGTTTGGTAAATATGTCCCGAATAGGTGATGCACCAATAACCATACCAAGTGGCGTAAATATAGAAATTACACCTTCAAGGGTAACTGTCACCGGTCCTTTAGGTGAACTTAACATGGAATATTTGCCAAAAGTAAAAGTTGAAGTGGTAGATAATCAGGTTATTGTTAAAAGAAAACATGAAGATAAATTCTCAAAATCTTTACATGGTCTGACCAGATCATTAATTAACAATATGATTATTGGGGTCGAAAAAGGTTGGGAGAAAAAATTAGAATTAGTTGGTGTCGGATATAAAGCAGCTGCAGTGGGTGAAAAACTTAGTCTTGCTGTTGGATATTCTCACCCGGTTGAAATTGCTATGCCGGAAGGAATTAAGTTTGCTGTTACTGATAATACAAAAATAACAATTTCTGGAATCGATAAAATAAAAGTCGGACAAATTGCCGCTAAAATCAGAGACGTCAGACCACCTGAACCTTACAAAGGAAAAGGAATTAGATATACCGGAGAATACATCAGAAGAAAAGCAGGAAAAGCAGGAAAGGTTGGAGCAGGAGCTGCTAAATAATCTTATGAATAATAGACAAAGAAGACATTATAAAATAAGAAAACACGTGATCGGTACAGCTGAAGTCCCAAGATTGAGTGTATTCCGTTCTAACTCTCATATTTATGCTCAGGTTATTGATGATAGTTTAGGTAAAACTTTAGCATTTGAGTCTGATATCAAATCTGATGCAAAAACCAAAAAAGAAGACAGAGCATTTGAAGTCGGTAAAAAATTAGCTGAGAAAGCTGCCAAAAAAGGAATTAAGAAAGTTGTTTTTGATCGCGGTGGATTTTTGTATCACGGAAGAATTGCCAAAGTTGCTGATGGGGCAAGAGAAGGAGGACTGCAATTCTAATGAATCCTGAATATCAACAATCCGAATATCTAGAAAAAGTTGTTCAAGTTAACAGAGTTTCTAAAAAAACTAAAGGTGGAGATAAAAGATCTTTATCAGTTATTGTAGTGGTAGGGGATCGAAACGGGCAGGTCGGAGTCGGTCTTGGAAAAGCAGCTGATGTGCAATCAGCAGTTAAAAAAGCAACTTCATATGCTAAAAAACATTTGATCACTGTTCCTATGGTTGATAACAGAACTATCCCTCATGAAATTAATATTAAACTTGGTGCAGCTAGAGTTATGTTAAAACCGGCCAAAGCTGGAACAGGTATTATTGCCGGTGGAGCAGTCAGGGTTGTTGTTGAAGCATGTGGTATTTCAGATATTGTTTCAAAAATATTAGGAACTAAAAATCAGGCATCAAATGTGTATGCAACTTTGGAAGCACTTTCCAGATTACATGCAGTAAGGGAAAAACAAGTTAAAGAGAAAAAAGAAACAACAGAAAAAGAAGTAAAAGAAGAAAAAGGAAAAGATAAACAATGAAATTAGATAATTTATTAAAAGTAAATGCCAGAAGCGCCAAAATCATCGGACGGGGAATCGGTTCCGGTAAAGGAAAACAATCAGGTAGGGGAACCAAAGGACAAAAAGCTAGGGGTAAGATTCCTGTAGGATTTATCGGCGGAACGCTTCCTTTATATAAAAAATTGCCTTATAACAGAGGTCAGAGAAACATGAAATCCAGATCAAATGCTTTGGCTGTTCCTTTGGCAAAATTGTCTGTTTTCAAAAATGGTGCAGATGTTGATATGCAAAGCTTAATTGATAATAGAATTGTAAGTGCAGTCGACGCTAAAAAGCGCGGAGTTAAAATAGTGGGCTTAGGAGCAGTTCCTGAAAAATTAATAATTAAATTACCTATCAGCGAAGGCGCTGGTAAGATAATAGAGGCTGCCGGTGGAAAGGTGGTCCGTGGATAATATCCTGGCCCCAATAATTAATTCTTTCAAAATTGCCGAATTACGACGTAAGATACTTATTACCACAGCAATAATAATTATCTATAGGATTGCGTCCCATATTCCTATTAGTGGTGTTAATTTACAAGCTTTACAGTCCCTTTTTAATAGTAATCAAATGCTAGGCCTTTTGGATATTTTTTCCGGAGGCGCTTTAGTAAATTTTTCTTTGCTTTCATTGGGCTTAAATCCTTATATTAATGCCTCAATTATTATCCAGCTTTTGACAATGGTTGTTCCTTCGCTTGAGGCGTTATCTAAAGAAGGGGAATACGGAAGACAAAAGATCAATCTTTATACACGTTATATAACTGTTCCTTTGGCGCTTGTTCAGGCAATCGGTATGTTTACGTTACTCAAAAATCAGGGAATAATTTCTGATGCGACACCTCTTTCGATGTTGGCAATTATTATTACCATGTCAGCAGGAACGATTTTAGCGATGTGGTTAGGGGAACTCATTACTGAATATGGTATTGGCAACGGAATTTCTTTATTAATTTTCGTTGGAATCGTATCTCGTGCCCCGATTGCTTTTTTCCAAACAATATCTGTTGTTGATCAACAGCAGATATTAAATTTGCTCACTTTTGGTGCATTAGCATTAGCCGTAACTGCCGGTATCGTATTTATTAATGAGGGGCGAAGACAAATTATGATTCAATATGCCAGACGACATGTTGGCAATAGAGAGGTTGGTGGATCATTTACCTATTTACCATTACGGGTGAATCAGGCAGGGGTGATCCCAATAATCTTTGCGGTGTCATTGGTACTTGTTCCAAGCTTCGGCGGACAATATTTATCTCAGGCAAATAATCCAAGTTTACAAAATATCGGTAGGTGGTTGGCTATTAATTTCAATGCACAATCAGTTACTTATAATTTAACTTATTTTTTGCTTGTGTTAGGTTTTACTTATTTTTATACAGCAGTTATTTTTAATCCCGTTAAAATTGCCGATGATATAAAAAAATCCGGTGCTTTTATTGCTGGTATCAGACCGGGAATCGCAACAGCTGCTTATTTAAATTATATTTTGGTTAGAATTACTTTGGCAGGAGCCATATTTTTGGGTGCTGTTGCTATTTTGCCTTCCTTGGTTTCGCAAGTAACCGGAGTACAAACTTTAGCGGTTGGCGGAACGGGAATTTTGATTGTGGTGTCAGTAGTGCTTGATACTGCCAAACAATTTGAAAGTAAATTAGTTGAAAGAAATTATCAAGGATTTTTAAAATAATTATGGAAAATAAGCACAAAAAAATAATGTTGGTTGGTCCACAGGGTAGTGGCAAAACAACTCAAGCCAAAATTTTGGCTGAAAAATTAAGGTTTAGATATTTAGGAACAGGAGAAATGCTTAGGGAGATTGCCGGAAAGGGCGGACCGGAAGCTGAAAAATTAAACGAAATATTCGCCACAGGGAAATTACTTGATGATGAGACGATCTGTGAACTTACCCAAAAAACACTAAGTCAACCGGAATATGAAAATGGATTTATTGTTGACGGATATCCCCGAACAGTTGCTCAAAAAAATATTTATGATCCTGATTTTGACATTATCCTTTATATTAAAGTATCAGATGAGGTAGCAATCAAAAGATTAACTTCCAGAGGAAGATCTGATGATACTCCTGAGGTAATTGCAAAAAGGCTTGAACTTTATCACCATGAAACTGGGCCGCTTTTGGATATTTTTTTGAATGAAGGAAAACTTTGGGTGGTTGATGGTGAGCAACAAGTGGAAGATGTAACAAGACAAATTTTTAAACGCTTGGATATAAATTAAATATGGGAAAAAGCAACCAGTCGCCGAAAGAAACAGTTGCAATTAGGTCTCAAGAAGATATTCCTTTTTTGAAAGCCAGCGGGAAAATTACTGCGTTAGCTCTAAAGAAAACAATTGAATCAGCAAAGATCGGAATGAGCTTAATTGAGCTTGATAAAATTGCAGAAGAAGAAATAATAAGACTGGGTGGTACATCATCATTCAAAACTGTTCCCGGGTATTTATGGACTTGTTGTCTGACTATTAATGATGAGGTCGTCCATGGAATTCCAAGAGATATTAAATTAAATGATGGGGATGTATTAAATATTGATTTAGGTGCTTTATATAAAGGCTGGCATACAGATGCAGCCTGGACAATTATTGTAGGAAACGGTACACCGGGTAAAAAAAGATTTTTGGCGGTGGGGGAGGAAACTTTATGGAAAGCAATTGCTGCGGCTGTCGACGGAAATCAAATTGGTGATATTTCTTCAGCAATTCAACAGGGAGTTGAAAGGGCAGGGTATAGCGTTGTTAAAAGCTTATCAGGGCATGGTGTTGGCAGAAAGCCTCATGAAGATCCTATTATTCCAGGATACGGAAGACAAAAAACAGGCGTATTTTTAAAATCAGGTATGAGTTTGGCTATAGAAGTGATCTATACAGAAGGCAAGGGAGATATTTATCAGAAGGAAGATAAGTGGACTTTAGCTTCAGTTGACCGCTCAATTGGAGGTCTTTTTGAGATGAGTATTATAGTAACAAAGGGTAATGCGGAGGTATTAACTGATTGGAGGAAGGTATAGACCTCTAGTCTTGTAATTTGAGGCTATTTTTGTTAAAATATTAAATCGATGGATCAAGAGACGATTGAGGTTGAAGGGAAGATAACAGAGGTTCTGCCTAATACCTTGTTTAGGGTGGAGATTGATCGAGCGCCTGATTTGCCGGAGTTGGTGGGTAGAGTAATCTTAGCCCATATTTCAGGTAAAATGAGGTTGCATTATATAAAGCTTTTGACAGGTGATCGGGTGAGAATGGAAATGAGTCCGAAATATGACCTGACAAAGGCCAGAATAACATTTAGATTGAAGTAAATATATATGAAAGTACAAGCAAGTATAAAAAAAAGATGTAAATTTTGTGAGACCGTTAAACGCGAAGGTGTTTTGTTCGTGATTTGTTCACGTGACCCAAGACACAAGCAACGTCAAGGATAAATATGAGAATAGCCGGAGTAAATTTACCTGATAATAAAAGATTAGATATTGGACTGACTTACCTTTATGGTATTGGTAGATCTAATGTTTTGATAGTTTTAAAAGAAACAGGGATAGATGCAGCAAAAAGAATTAAAGATCTGACTGAAGAAGAAGTTGGAAAATTACAGAAAGCTTTGGACAAGATAAAAATTGAGGGAGACTTAAGACAGGAAGAAAACCAAAATATAAAAAGATTGGAAGATATTGGAGCATACAGAGGGTTAAGACATAGAAAAGGTTTGCCGGCCAGAGGACAAAGAACTAGATCTAACGCCAGAACCAAAAGAGGAAAAAGAAAGACGGTAGGTACACAAAAGAAAGAAGAAAAGAAATAAATGGCTAAACAAGTTAAAAAAGCAACAAAACAAGTTAAAGCAAAAAAGACAGCAGTTAAAGAAGTAACAAATGGTCGTGTTTATGTAACAGCAACTTTTAATAATACCTTAGTTACTATAACTGATAGTAAAGGTGATACTATTGCCTGGAGTTCTGCTGGGGCATCTGGTTTTAAAGGAGCAAGAAAATCTACTCCATTTGCTGCAATTACTGCTGTTGAAAAAGTAGCAGCAAAAGCAAAATCCATGGGTATGACTTCGGCAGAGGTTTATATAAAAGGTCCCGGTTCAGGACGGGATGCTGCAATTAGAGCATTAAAATCTGCAGGATTAAATATCACCATGATTGCCGACGTTACACCTGTTCCGCATAATGGAACTAGGGCAAAGAAAAAGAGGAGAGTATAAAAAATGGCTAGATATACAGGACCAAAAAGAAGATTAAGTAGACGTGAAGGTGTAGCTCTTTTTACAAAAGATGCTGCGTTTATCGAAAGAAAAGGAATTGTCATTCCGGGATTTCATGGAACCAGACGTGCTCGCAAACAATCAGAATATGGGATCCAGCTTAGAGAAAAACAAAAAGCAAAAAGAATGTATGGCCTTCTGGAAAAACAATTTGCTAATTACTTTACCAAGGCCAGCAAATCCAAAGGAAACACAGGAGAAAAATTACTATCTTTACTTGAAACAAGATTGGATAATGTCGCATACCGCCTAGGATTTTCTCCGTCACGGGCTGGAGCCAGACAAACAGTTTCGCATGGACATATCCTTGTAGATAACAAAAAAGTGAACATTCCGTCATTTCAAGTGAAACCCGGATCAACTGTTGCTATTTTGGGCAAAATGTCGGATAATACTCAAGTTCGTAAGAGTTTATCAAGCGATCAGACCTTGCCGGAGTGGCTAGAAAGAAAAGCTACAGTAGGCAAGGTTTTACGATTGCCTAAACGGGATGAGATGGAACAGGGGATAAACGAACAACTAATTGTTGAGTATTATAGTAGATAATAAAAATAATATGTTAAATTTTAAAATTAAAACAATTGAAGAAAATAAAACAAACGGCATCTTTGAGATGGAACCATTAGAACGTGGTTTTGGTCATACTGTTGCTAACTGTTTAAGAAGAGTTCTTTTGACAGCATTACCAGGCGGAGCTATTTCAACCGTTAAGATTGATGGAGTATCCCATCAATTTTCTACAGTCACTGGTGTTTCAGAAGATGTTATTCAAATTATTTTAAATTTAAAACAAGTGAGAATTAAAATTTTCTCAGACACTCCTATTAAACTTTCCTTAAAAGCTACGGGCAAAAAAGAAGTCACAGCAAAAGATATTGAAGTATTAGGCGGAGGAGAAATCGTAAATCCGGATCAGCACATCGCTTCTTTGACTACACCTTCAGCTAAATTAAACATTGAAATGGTTGCTGAAAAAGGTGTTGGATATATCGGCGCAGATGAAAAGAAAACACAGGAAATTGGTGTTATGCCAATTGATTCAATCTTTACGCCTGTTCTTTCAGTTACCTATAAAGTTGAACCAACCAGGGTTGGAAGAAGTTCAAACTATGATAAGCTAATTTTAGACATTAAAACCGATGGAACAATTGCTCCGCTTGAGGCATTAAATCAATCAGCTGCAGTACTTAGTGCTTACTTCAAGCAAATCTATGAACCTACTTTTGAAGGTGAAGAGATCACAGCAGAACCAACAGTTTCTGAAGATGCTTTAAAAATGAGTGTGGAAGAATTAGATTTACCGGTTAGAATTACCAACGCTTTGAAAGCTGTTGAAATAAATACAGTCGGAGAATTAATTACAACTCCAAGAGCAACTCTTTTGAAAGCTAAAAATTTGGGAGTTCAGTCTTTAACGTTAATCTCTGAAAAGTTAACAGAAAGGGGTTTAACCTTAAGTGAGGCATAATGTTTATGGTAAACACCTTGGGAGAAATAAAAATCAACGCACAGCTCTTTTTAGAGGACTAATCCGCGCACTCGTTTTGGAAGGCTCAATCGTTACCACAGAAGCAAAAACTAAAGCAATTAAAGGTTTGGTTGATAAATTATTTGCAAAAGCTAAAAAAGGTGATACTGCTTCTCAGAATGTGATTGTTAGAACGGTTCCTCAAAAAGAAGTTGTTAAAAGAATGCTGGAACTTTCAAAACTTATGAAAAACAGAAATTCAGGTTTTACCCAAACAGTAAGACTTGGTACAAGGGCTGGTGATGGAGCAATGATGATGAAGATGAGCATTATTTCAGATAAATCAGAAGATAAGCAGAGCTTGCGATCAGACGATCTTCAGAAAATCAGTGGGTCAGAAAAAGAGGAACTAGAATCAAAAGAAGAAAAGAAAGTAGAGAAGTTAGAGAAAAAAGAAAAAGAAGCAAAAACTAAAATAACAAAGAAAGTGAGCAAAAAATAAGCAAAGCTTGAATTTTGCTTAACAAAATATAATGTCAACAAACGCATTAAAAAAATCAGAAATAAAAAGAGAATGGCATTTAATTGATGCTAAAGGAAAAATCTTGGGAAGGTTATCTACAGAGATAGCTACAATTTTAATGGGAAAAAATAAACCAAATTTTGTTTCTTATTTAGATAACGGTGATTATGTAGTTGTTATAAACGCAAAACAAGTTAAAGTAACAGGAGCTAAAGAAACACAAAAAGTTTATACCAGACACTCAGGTTATCCTGGGGGTTTAAGACAAGAGACACTCGCCAAATTACGTGAGAGAAAACCGGAAGAGATAATCAGACATGCAGTTAAAGGAATGATTCCTAAAACAAAGTTAGGTGCAGACATGATTGCAAAATTACATGTGTATGCAAGCACTACTCATCCATATGAAAAGAATTTTTCAAATGAAAAGGAGATAGAAAATGCCAGCTAAAGTAGTACCGGTTCAGACAACAGGCAGAAGAAGAGAAGCTGTTGCCAGAGTTAGGGTGATGGAAGGAAATAGTCAAATTATAGTTAACGGTAAACCAATCAATGAAAGATTTGGTGGAGTTATTATGCAAAGAACGTATCAAAAACCATTTGAAGTCACTAAAACAATTGGTAAATATACAGCAACTTGTAAAGTAGTCGGTGGGGGACAGATGGGACAACTGGACGCTATAGTTCATGGAATTGCCAGGTCGCTCGCTAAAATTTCACCTGAATTTAAGGATTTGGTCAAAGACGCAGGTTTACTCACAAGAGATCCCAGAGCTAGGGAAAGACGCAAAATTGGTTTAGCTCATGGTGCTAGAGCCAAGAAACAATCCCCAAAGAGATAAGGTTTCTCCAAAGCAATCAAGTAAAGTAATAAGCAGGGTGATGCAAGTGGAAACCATTGCGATATTTATTAGTCCCATTAAGGATAATGGAATTACAATTCCTGTTTCAGAAATAACTCCAATTAATTGTTTTCTGAAAAAAAACATATATATAACAACCAGTAAAGAAATGGTAATTTCAGCTATATATAATATTGAAAGTGTTGTAAGCATTTAAATAATTCTATTCATCCCTTTTAATTCTTCTCTATACAGTAAATCCATGGGATTGAATTTATCTTTATACCAAGATTGCTCAATATTTATTTGTCCTTTATTAAGGTTATTACCGGTGAGTTCATGACATAGTAAATGTCCAACTTTTCGATAATTTTTTACATTTTTTAATTCAAATTCCTGTGAATGAGTGGGTCGATCAAATGTGATTAGAACGTTACCTATTCCTAAAAGATCATATAACATACCATTTGTTTGCATATCCACTTCTGTAACTCTTACTTGTTCTAGCAAAACCTCGTTCATGATACAGGAAGTGAAGGGTGAAAAAGCAATTTCCAGAATTTTTTTATTAGTAATGATATAGGAATGAAAATACCAATCTGTTAAAGTTCTGGTTAAAAGAATAATTCCAATATTTAAAGATAACATTACTGATGTAAAAAGTAATAAGATAGAACCTAGAAAATAATATATTATTACAGATCCGGAGAGAAAAAAAAATATTAGTAAAAAAATTAACAAAAGGGTAGTGAAGGTGGTAATAAAATGCTTTCTTACAACAACAATTACTTTTTCATTCGGATACTGTAAGAAAGCATTACAACTATGTTCTGTAATAGCTTCCGTCTCGTAATCCATATAGTCCAGTCGGACCTACTTTACAGCCTGATTTTACCAAAAGGTTTTTAAATTACAAGATATCAAAATTTCTATAAGATACATTTAGGCATAAATCTAATAGATACTTTGTAGTTAAGATGTTAAAGATTAGTACGGGTTTAGAAAATTAACTGACATAAGAAACGTCAATATCGTCTCCGTCAAAAACATACTCTACTTTTCTATCTTTGAATGTTGTTTGTAGATGAACAGGTCTACCCCAAAGCCGGAAGATGTGGGGTAATGTTTTTTTAATATAATCAGAATCCAGTTCTCTGCCTTCATAAAGATGTGAGATATGTAACTCATGTTTACCGTAATATTCACAATCTGTTACCTCAAGATAAGGATACCCGGAATTATTCTGTGATTGGACTAAGACTTCTCTGATAATTTTCCAATCCTTTTCTTTAACAACATATCTAATTTCTCCCTCAATTTCTTCTCTTTCATAAATATATGTGGCAGTCCTGTCACAGGCAATTTTGTCAAAATGGTTTCTTAAAAATCCTTGATCATCTTCTGTCTTCATAATACTCCTGATTTTTTTCCTACCAGGGCTATCTTCAATTGGACCATTATATTCAGGATAAATAGGTAGTCTTTCACTCTCTAGCCATCTTTTTTCTTCGTCTTCAATCTTTCCGTTATAGTAATCTTCTAAATAATCAAATATTGTCATCCCAACATAGTAAGGATTAATGTGTTTTGGATTTGGGTGCACTACTCCGGCATGAAGCGTCCACCATCCTTCCTGTTCGGCAGGTGAGATATGACCTCTTCTTCCCATCTCTCTCATAATTCTTTTATGCCAAAAAGTAGCCCAGCCTTCGTTCATTATTTTCGTTCTCATTTGCGGACGGAAATAAATTGATTCAGAACGGACGATATCTAAAACGTCTTTTTGCCAGTCTTTTATAACGGGAGAATATTCACGGATGATATGAAGTAAATCCCTGTCAGGATGATAAGGGATAGTAATATTATCAGGTATTATTAATTTTTCCTGAGTCTGTCCTATGTTGAATACATCATCATATTCTGTTTTGGGTTTTTCAGCCTTTCTTCTTTTTTCTTTGTCTTCTTCTCTCCATGCAGTAATTTGCCTATCTTTCGGTAGACGGTAAAAATTTTTTTCGTCCGGATCAATGTGCTCTTCAATAGTCAGACATGAATCCAAATATCTTTCAACTTCGTTTTCACCAACTTCTAAACCATACCCTCTAATTCTTTCCGCACTTAAGGCAGCTGTTTGGGGCATATCTTTAGGCGTTGGTTTAAATACGTTGCTGTTGGTAAAAAAATCTACATGAGCTAAGACGTGAGCAAGAACCATTTTATTAGCAGCCGAATCATTATTATCTAATAAGTATCCTTGGGCGGGATTTGAGTTAATAACAACCTCATAAATTTTAGAAAGTCCATGGTCGTACATGGTCTTCATTTGACGGTAGGCTCTGCCGTATGACCAGTGTGAAAAACGGACAGGTAAACCGTATGAGCCGATTTCGTATATTTTATGAGCGGGAACTAATTCAAAATGAGTGGGGCAAGGCTCTAGTCCAAATTCCTTGCTGATTTCCCAAATATGACCCAATGATTGTTCTAAATCATCAACTTGATTTCCTTTACCTCCTGAATTAAAAAATTGATCAAATTCGTTGGCCATATTATGCAACTAAGGTTTTTGTGGGGTCAAAAACAGCCTGAAGATTAGGCCAAACATCTTCGCGTCTGCTAATAGTCCCTGCATAAAATCTTGGGTTTGAAATAGATCGTCGGTATTCACCGATTAGTCCGCCGGAAGTGTCATATCCTACCTGAATATAAGTGTACAAATTCACAGGAATTTTTAACATTTCTTGTACTGCTTTAGTTGATGCAGAAGTGTCAGAATCACCCCAGTTATCACCATCTGAAAAATGCATAGGGTAAATATTGTATGAATCAACGGGGTAACGTTTTTTAATAATATCCAGTGCTGCAATATTAGCAGAAGAACATTTAGTTCCGCCCCCGGCGCCCCTTTTGAAGAATTTTTCTTCATCTACTTCATAAGCCTCAGTATCATGAGCAAGAAAAACTATATCAACTTTTGGGTATTTAGTTCTTAAAAATTTCACAGCCCACCAACAAAAAGCCCGACTGGCATAAATTTCAAAGTCTCCCATTGATCCGGAAATATCCCTCATTGGGATAATAACTGCCTTTGCCTGTTCTCTTTGCTTTTCCTGATATGTTCTAACACGGAAATCTTCCGGAATAATGTCTCCAATTTCTGCTTTGCCGCTTTCTGTCGCGTTTCTTGTGATATTTGCGTAAACTGTTCTTTGTAAATCTAAATTACTCGGTGTTTTTCTTTTTGCGACAGTATCAAAGGTTGGTTTTTCAGAGATTACATCTTGATCCTTTTTGGGCAAGAGATGGGGGAGTCCCAAATCTTTAAAAATCATTGCTTCCAGCTCTGCAATACTTATTTCAGTTTCATAATATTCCACACCCGGTTGGTCTCCCGCGCCTTGTCCGGATTGTGATTCAGAATCAATAGTATCTCCCTCCTTTTCTCCTCCTTCTCCGTTTCCAACTCCGCCCTCGTCATTTTTATAAATAATCCGTGGAAGATTAAGGGCGCGCATTGGAATTTTAACTATTCTTTTGCTGGTTGGATCCGCGGTGATGATACTCCCGTCACTAACAATGCTATCTAAATTGCCTTGGATTGCTTCTTTGACCTTTTCGTCATGACGGGCAGCATCTCTTGACCCTTGTTGGTTTAGGGACCAATCATGTTTAGAAATAGATACAATATCAAACTCATTCATAATTAATATTACACGGTTGATTCTTACCTGTTAAGTAGAGTACCTACATATTTCAGTAGATCGTTTGCACAAGTGGCACAGTATCCTTTTTCCATTAAAGTTGCAGCAACAGAATTAATTTTTGCCAGTTGTTCCGGATCAGGATTTCTTGTGTTAGTGGTAATTTTAATTACGTCTTTTAAATCAGCAAAAAGAGTTTTTTCGATTGCATCATTTAACCTGGTGTGTGATTTATAATCAAAACTTTTACCATCGGCTGATAAGTCACCCGCGGATCTTAAGATTTCATCTCTGAAA
The DNA here is from genome assembly GCA_041659805.1 of Microgenomates group bacterium. GTDB lineage: Bacteria > Patescibacteriota > Microgenomatia > Daviesbacterales > UBA10151 > STC-54. Next base: position 342,308 of record JBAZXP010000001.1, read on the forward strand.
GCTTTTTTAGAACTCTCGTCAATTCCTATTTGAGTTTCAATCTTTCTCATTAGTTTTTCATCAGCTTGAACGTCATCTCCTGTTACCGGGTCTTTTAATTTTCTGCTGAAACTGTAAGCCCTGATATTATCTAAATAATTTTTGAATAAATTTTTAGCTGATTCTTCATATGAATAGACGAAAGCTCTTTGGACTTCAGTTTTCGCGGCTTCATCATAATCTTTTCTGGCTTCTGATACAAAAGAATGAAAAGCGTCTTTTTGTTCTTTTGTATATTCGCGAGTGTTGGTGTGCCAGGCCATTCCTTCGCGAAGAGCCCTTAAAACATTTGGAGGTGTTAGACACTCTGTGTCTTTTTTGATTATAGCCTGAGATAAACAGTCAATTACAAATCTGGGAGATACTCCTTCCATTCCTTCGTCCGGGCGTTTTTCCTGCAATTCTTTAATTTTTTCAGGTGTTAAATCCTCAACATATTCGCCGTTATATCCCCGGAGCTTACTCATTGCGCTAATTCCGTTTTCTTTAGCCAGTCTGCTTAAAACAGCAAAAGTTGCGGCGGTTTTTAAAGCTAATGGTGCCAGATGGACTTTTCCTTCACCTTGTCCGGCGGCGTCTGCAACTAATTTACTATAAATTTTTACTTCATCGGAAACTCTTAAGTTATAAGGAACCGGGATAATAATAATCCTGTCTTGCATTGCTTCATTTTCTTTTTTCTTCATAAAGTTATCGTATTCAGTTTGGTTGGTATGAGCGACAATTACCAAATCAGCAGAGATATCGGCAAAGCGGGGTGGTTTAATCACTCTGCTTTGGCTTAGATCTAAAGTTGCATAAAGAAATTGTGGTTCAATTTTTAGCATTTCGACAAATTCCATAAGTCCCCGGTTGGCAATATTTAATTCCCCGTCAAAGCGGTAAGCCCTGGGGTCAGAGGATACTCCGTATTCTGAAAGTTTTGAGAAATCAACGCTTCCGACAAGTTCAGTAATATCTTGTGACTTAGGATCAGAGGGTTTGAAATTTCCAATACCGACCCTTTCTGATTTTGAAAGTAAAACTCTGTGTACAATTTCAGCACTTCTCAAATCTGCAATATTTTTATTTTTATATTCATGTTTACATTGGGGACAAAGGTCTCCTTCAACTGTAATCCCATATTTTCCTAAAAATTGCTCACGTAAAGTTTCAGGAATTAATTTTAAAGGATCCTCATGCATCGGACAATCTTTAATTCCATAAAGAGCTCCTTCAGGTGTCAGGCTATAGCTTTCCATGCCCGCTTTTAGAATCTCTACCAGGGATGTTTTTCCGCCTCCTGGAGGACCCATTAAAAGCAGGATCCTTCTTCCTATTTCCAAACCCTTAGCTCCGCCTTTCAAAACTTCCGTAAGTTGGTTAGTTGTTTTTTCAATTCCAAAAAGAGCGTGCTTCCCGCTGGTAAAAAATTCCGGTTGGGAAACAGTATCTAGAATATATTGAAATGAGTTTCTTGCTAAACGTGGATTTTCTGTTATTTTATTAAAGTACTCACCGAGAGTCATTGTCTCGCTAGCCAATTTCGCCCTCTCGCTTGAGTAAGTTGCGAGTTCTCCAAACAAATCATTAGTACCTTCGTGTCTTCGGTCTATGTCTGTCATAATTTTGATTTACAAAAGGCAGAATCAAAAGTTAAGAATAAGGTAATCTACACCCAGAAACAGTCTTTGTCAATAGATCATCTAAAATTACCCTTTGACATTTTATTACAAAAAATCTAATATCATTATAGACTTGATTAAATATCAAGAGAGATGGGTAGAGCTCTGGCTCGATGATCCATCCAGCAACCCCTCCACCAAAGGTGGATAAAGGTGCTAAGTCCAGCTCCTGAGTGAAATCGAAGGAGAAAGATAAGGTAAATATGTTTTACAACACAAAAATTTATACAGTAGAAAGCGTAACCTCAGGACACCCGGATAAAATATGTGATGCTATATCTGACGCAATTTTAGATGAATGTTTAAAACAAGATCCAACTTCCCGTGTTGCTGTCGAAAGTTTTGGAGGACATGGAGTTTTAATTGTTGGTGGGGAAGTCACAACAAAAGCAAAAGTTGATTACGAAAAAATTGCTGCCAAAGTTTATAAGGAAATAGGGCACTCAAATAAATTAAAAATAATTACCAATGTAGTCACCCAATCACCTGATATAGCCCAAGGGGTTAATACCGGTGGGGCAGGGGATCAAGGTATTATGTATGGATACGCGACTACAGAAACAGATGAGTACTTACCAAAAGGAATTGTTTTAGTTCATAAATTAGTAAAGGGACTGGAAGATTTAAGAAAGAGTAAAAAAATTTCCTGGCTTAAGCCGGACGGAAAAGCGCAAGTTACATTACAAAATGGCAAAGTCAGATCAGTTTTAGTTTCTACACAACATGATAAAAAAGTTTCATCTGAAGAAATTAGAGAAACATTAATTAAAAAATTAATTAAACCTGTTATAGGGGATTTAACTGGGGTTGAAGTGTTGGTAAATCCCACAGGGAACTTTGTCTTAGGTGGGTTTGAGGCTGATACAGGGCTCACAGGACGGAAATTAATGGTAGATACATATGGTGGTTTAATTCCTCATGGAGGAGGTTGCTTTTCGGGAAAAGATCCGACAAAAGTGGACAGGTCTGCAGCCTACATGTGCAGATTTGTTGCCAAAAATATTGTTGCCAATAAACTTGCTAAGGAATGCTTGGTATCTGTGGCTTACGCCATAGGCCGCGCCGAACCATTAATGGTAGAAGTTATTGATGAAAAAGGAAGAAATATTACCAAACTTATAAAAGGAAAATTTGATTTCCGTCCCCTGGTTATTATAGAAAGACTGGATCTTCAAAAACCAATTTACAGCCAAACTTCTTCCTACGGACATTTCGGAAAACCCAATCTCCCTTGGGAACAAATAATTAAATTTTAGTTAAAACTATAATTTAAACGAAAATTCTTTACGGGAGATAAGTGCAGTGTACTATTTAATCGATTCTTGCCAATCTGATGCATTCTGTTAATTTGATCATCTTACATTTCTGTTCTGTAAAATTTTTTCTGACGCCCTGGTAGCCTTGTAGTGCTATCTTTTTTGCAATTTTGGGGTGATCGATTAAGTACGTAATTTTTTCAGATAGCTCTTGTGGCTTACCCGAAGTATAAAGAAAACCGTTTTGACCGTTTTTAATTTGCTCTATAATACCACCGCTTTTAGTACCAATGACGACTCTTTTTAAGAGCATACTCTCAACGACAGTTCTACCGAAAGCCTCGTTTTTTGAACAAACTAAGGTGGCATTGGATTTTTTTATCAGAGAATAAGGATTATCTGTAAAATCTAAAATTGTAACCTTATCTTGGAGGTTATTGTTTTTGATAAAATTTTCTATTTTTTTCAAATAATTATTATTTATTGCCGGTCCGACTATACTTAAATGCACAGAGTTGTTATCTATATATTTTAAAGCTTTTACTGCTTCAAGCTGTCCTTTGTTGGGTAAAATTGATCCAACGATAATTAATTTATATACTGAAGAATTTATTGCTACTTTTTTAGAAATTGTTTTACGATCAAGTGTAATATAGTTATAGAACAAAGATACTTTTGATTGAGGAATTATTTTACAAATTTCTTTTTGGACTGCTTTGGAATTTACAAAAACAGCGGCTGAAAGATCATCGATTATTTTTAAAGTTTGTTTGAATCCCAGATCACATTTTAGAGAATGAGGTTTATTTGTAAACTCCCTAATCGACCAGATATGTGGCTTTCCTGTTAGTTTGGCAGCGAGCGCACCCCAGGGAATAACTATTGTATTGGTATATACAATATCAGGATTAAACTTATTTATTTGATTAGCTATTTCTATTACAGCTTGATTATTTGCTGCTGATACATGAGGCTGGATCTTGATTGGATTTTTTGGATCATGAGCCCACCATTCATAAGGAATGAGAGTATATTTAACTCCTATTTGAGTCAATTTATTTTCTAAAAGTCCTTGGTGAGGAAGCACTACTTGGCAGATAACACCCCTCTTTTTAAGATTTGAAATTAAGTTTAAAAGTGACTTTTCAGCTCCTGCTAAATTAGCAGTGTGACTGATAAAAAGCACTTTAAAGGGGTCCTTTTTTGGGTTGATTGATAGGAAAGAAAATGCTTTGTTTGGGATGAAATTTAATAATTCCATGCCTATATTATAGGCTATTTGGATACAATAGTCAAACTATAGGACTATTAAAATTTACTAATTTAGAGGTCTAAATATTGGGAAATTGATTGTTTATATTCTGCTTGGAAAGCTTTATCCACTTTCTCTACTGGATTAGATCCCAGAAATTTTAATAATTCATCTAATTTTTCTTGACGCTGTGTTTTATCAGAAATTTCTTTTAACACGACGATATCTTTCTCAATTTGAAAATATTTAAGCTTTATATCCAATGGTAGTTGCCAAAACAATAAGAACCCCCGTTCTGGAAAATCGATGCCGATTATTTTATAACAGGTTTTCATAAATGATTTTTCTAAATTTGAACGGATAGTTTCGGTTTGTTCCTTAACTTTTTGTACGTCTGATATTGCAAAAGGTTCTGATCCAATTTCATAATACATTTTTATTTTTGGTTCTGTGCCACTTGGTCTGACAGTAACTTTCATAGAGATTGTACCGGCAACTGGTTTGAAATTAAATTCCAAAATATTTTTGGAAATCATGTCTGTATCTGACAAGATAGGTAATCTTTTTTGATAATCTTCAACATTTGAAACTTCAAATTCTCCAAAATTTTGAGGAGGATTATTTCTGAGTGAATCTTGCATTTGGTCTATTTTTGCTTTTCCTTCTGCTCCAGGAAGTCTAACTTCTGTTAAGTAATTTCTAAAGTATCCATATTTGGAATAAACATCATATAAATAATCAACCAAAGTTTTACCCTGTGGTTTTAATTCTGCTGCTAGTTCTGATAACCAAATAGCTGCAGTAGCTGCATCTTTATCTCTGGCATAGTTGCCTGCATTGTATCCATGGCTTTCTTCGCATCCAAAAATAAAGTAATCCATTTTTCCAGCACTTTCCAATTTATTCATTTCATGTGCTACATATTTATAGCCCACTAACAAATCACCTATCAGAGTCACATTATTTTTCTTGGAAATTTCAGAAATTAAATTTGTAGTGACCAAAGTTTTTATGGCAATTCCTTTTCCGTTAAGTTCTGCTGCACGTTTACTAATTGAATACTCTGCCAAAATTGCAGCAATTTCATTACCATTCAAAAACAACCACTCTCCGTCGTGCAAAACCATGATGCCGATCCGATCTGCATCAGGGTCGCTGTTTAATAAAATATCTGCGCCGATTTCTTTAGCGAATTTTAAAGGAGTATCAAATGACTGTTCAACTTCCGGATTAGGAATGTTAAAAGTTATGTTTTCAAATTTTCCACTGGGGGAACTGGTTTTTTCATCAATTGCGACCTTAAAACCTAAATATTCAAGTACTTTTACAACTGATGTTGAACCACAACCATGCAGTGGGGTGTAAGCAATTTTTATATTGCGTTTATCAGACAGTGAAACGCTTGCAGCTGCTTTAATATATTCCTGATCAACATCTTCACCAAGGGTTACAATTAATCCTTTGTCCTCTGCTTCTTGAAAATTCATCCCTTTAATTTCACCAACATTTTCAGTAACCTCTTTTACCAGTTCTTCATCATCAGGTGGAATAAGTTGGCCTCCATATTCATCATAAATCTTCTTACCATTATGATCTGGTGGGTTGTGTGAAGCAGAGAACATATCACCACCAATGGCTTTTTTATAACGGATCGCAAAAGAAAGTTCCGGTGTTGTTCTAATACCATTAAAAAAATAGATTTTAATATCATTGGCAGCATAAACCTCTGCAGCAGCTTTTGCCAAGTCTTTAGAAGTTAAGTTTTTGACAGGGTTAGGTAGATTATCATCAAAATATTGATTGCTAAAAAACTGACGGATATCATAAGCCAGTACTATACCTCTATCTTTTGTGTCAGTGGGATGTTTTTTTAATAGGTACTGGGAGTGGCCTTGGGCTGATGATTTAATTGTCCAGGGGTTTATCCTGTTTGGTCCAATACCAACTTCACCTCTTCTGCCTCCAGTTCCAAAAGGAATAACCTGATAAAAAGAATCAAGTAAATAATCCCAGTATTTATTTTTAATCAAATGTTCAATTTGAGGAACATATTCTTTAAATTGAGGATCTGATAACCAGCTTTCTAAAGACTTAAGGGCTTGAGTTTGAAAAGTATCGCTGACTCCTAAAGTTTTAAATCCAATCTTTGCTTCTTCGAGTAAATTATTGTCTGTCATATTAAGCAGTTCTGTTATTTTATCATATTTTCCCTGGCGGAGAATTTCTATACCCTGCTCCCCTATTTTAATTAAAGTTGAAGGGTTTGATTCTAATGTACCTTTATCTTCATAAAAATCAACACTATCACCAAAATATTCTTTTGCTTCAGAAATTGTTTTAGCATAGGGAAATCCTTCTAAATTAGCACTGGGAGCAATTAGGGGCCCTGTTTCTTTTAATAAATTTAGTAGTTCATTATCATTTGGTATTCTGAAAGCCAGGGTATTGGTGCCTCTGTGAAGGTAGGCAAAATCATTAGATGAGACAGGTAAGACCACGCTAACCGGATTGGGCCAAATTGTTGCAAGATAGTTCATGGCTATTTGGTTCACAGTTACATCAAAGAGTTTTAAGTCATCAATGCTAGATATTAGAATAATAAATGGTTTTTCAGGGGCTCTTTTTCGTAACAAATAGACCTTTTCTACAGCCTCTTTATTTAAAGCCTGGGCAACAATTCCATACTGAGTATCAGTTGGAATTACAGCAATACCTCCTGATTTTAAAATTTGAATTATTTGAGTATCCATAACAGCCTTTATTATACCTTGATTTTTAAGTCTTCTAAATGAGACAATAAATTTATGCAGCCTGCCTCTGAAGATCAAAAGAAGTTTATAGTTCCCTTAGAAAAAGTTGGTATTGAAGATGTTCCAGAAGTAGGTGGTAAAAATGCCTCACTTGGTGAAATGATTCAATATTTGGTGCCTAAAGGGGTAAATGTTCCTGGAGGTTATGTGGTAACAGCTACTGCTTACCGCTATTTTCTGGAATCTACTCCATTAAAAGAATTTATCAAAAAAACCCTGGATGGATTAAATACTCACAATATGGAAGAGTTGTCCAGAAAGGCAAAACAGGTAAGAGATGCAATTGTAACCACCGCGTTCCCCAAGGATTTAGAAGAGGAGATAGAACGTGCTCATCGTGAGATAGAAAAAAGATATGGTAGAGGTGCTGATTTTGCAGTCAGATCATCTGCCACAGCAGAGGATTTACCAGATGCTTCTTTTGCCGGAGAGCATGAAACATATCTTAATATCAGAGGTGTTTCTGAAATAGTCAAAGCTGTTAAACGTTCTATGGCGTCTCTTTTTACAGCCAGAGCAATTTCTTACAGAGTTGATAAAAAATTTGATCATTTTTCAATTGCGTTATCTGTTGGTGTGCAAAGAATGGTTAGATCAGATCTTGGTTGTTCTGGTGTAATGTTTTCACTAGATACGGAATCAGGTTTTCCGGATGTGGTTATTATTGATGGATCATGGGGACTTGGGGAGATGATTGTTCAAGGAGAGGTTACCCCAGATGAGTTTTTGGTTTACAAGCCGAGTTTAGGGAAAGATGGTTTTACTCCTATTATAGAAAAAAAGTATGGAGTTAAAAATCAAAAAATGATTTATTCAGACACCAGTCCAACAAAAATAGTTTCAACATCGGAAAAAGAAAGAGCAATTTTTGTTTTGTCTGACGCGGAAATTATTAAATTAGCTGAGTGGGGTGTGGAGGTGGAAAAACATTATTCCAAAAAACATGGCAAATGGACTCCAATGGATATGGAATGGGCAAAAGACGGTAAAACTAATGAGTTATTTATGATTCAGGCCAGGCCAGAAACGATTCATGCCACGCGTGATTTTACTAAAGTAAAAGAATATATAAGGGAAGAAGAAGGAGTTGAAATTGTTAAAGGTGCTTCAGTTGGTGGAAAAATTGCTACAGGCAAGGCTAGGGTAATTTTAAATCCGGCTGATATTAATAAATTTAAAGAAGGTGAGGTTTTGGTAACAGTCATGACAGATCCAGACTGGGAACCAATCATGAAAATCGCTGCAGGAATTGTAACAGATAAAGGTGGAAGAACTTCTCATGCAGCAATTGTTTCCCGAGAACTTGGTATTCCTTGTATTGTAGGTTCTCTTGAGGCAACAGAAAAAATAAAAACAGGGGATGAGATAACAGTTGATACATCTGGCTCAGACGGAATTGTTTTTGAAGGTGTTTTGAAATTTAGAGTGGTGGAACATGATACAAAAACTTTACCAAAAACAAAAACCCATATCATGATGAATATTGCTACCCCTGATACAGCATTTGAAAAATCATTTTTACCAAATGACGGTGTGGGGCTTGCTCGTGAAGAATTTATTATTGCCTCAATTGGAATTCACCCTAACGCATTACTTGATTACCAAAAACTAACACCAAATTTAAAGCGAAAAATTGATGAAAAAACATTTGGTTATCCTGACAAGGTTAAATTTTATGTAGATAATTTGGCTTATGGAATTGCAAAAATTGCAGCGGCCTTTAATCCCAAACCAGTGATTGTCCGTTTTTCAGATTTTAAAACGAATGAATATGGAACTTTACTTGGTGGTGAAGATTATGAACCAAAAGAAGAAAATCCTATGATTGGCTGGCGTGGTGCTTCTCGTTATTATCATCCTGAATTTACCAAGGCTTTTGAGTTGGAAGTTATTGCCATGAAAAAGGTTCGAGAAGAAATGGGACTAAAAAATGTCATGGCAATGATTCCGTTTTGCAGAACAGTTGAAGAAGGAAAAAAAGTTGTTGATTTGATAGAAAAATATGGATTGAAACAATCTGCTGACTTTAAAATTTATGTAATGTGTGAGATTCCAGCAAATGTTATCTTAGCTGAGGAATTTTTGGAAGTGTTTGATGGGATGTCAATTGGGTCAAATGATTTGACTCAACTTACTTTGGGTATAGATAGAGACGGGAATGAAATGATTAAATCAATTAGTAATGAAAAAGATGAGGCAGTCAAAAAACTTATCAGTGAGGTTATAAAGAAATGTAAAGCCAAAAATAAATATATCGGTATTTGCGGACAAGCACCAAGCGATTATCCTGATTTTGCTCAATTTCTAGTTAAAGAGGGGATTGAGAGCATGTCCTTAAATCCTGATTCAGTCATAAATACTATTGTCAAAATCCACGAACAGGAAAATAAGAATTAATAATTCAAAATTTATAATGTATAATTCAAACTGACATGCGGGTTGATGACGTCTCTTTAAAAATAATTCCTGATTCCCGGGGTAAAGATACCTTAGAAGCAACTTTAAAATCCGGAGATATTTCCGTTTCTTCCTCAGTACCATCAGGTAAAAGTACTGGTATAAATGAAGTTTTTGTTTTAGATCCTGATACGGCACTTTTAAAATTCGAGGATGATTTAAAAGAAGGTATTTTACTTCACGACTTTGAATCACTTGAACAATTTGATAATTATTTAATCAACTGTGATAGCACAGATAATAAAAAAGATTTAGGTGGAAATATGATGTTGGCTTTAAGTATTGGTTTTACAAAATTACTAGCAAAATCACAGAATAAGGAAATCTATCAGCTAATTGCTGAAATTGGTAATAATAAAATAGAAAAATTACCGCTATGTTTTTTTAATGTAATAAATGGGGGATTACATGCTAAAGATTCTTTGCCTTTTCAGGAATATATGTTTGTCCCTCAAAATGTTTTACCTTCTGAAAATTTAAACTCTGTAATGTTACTTTTAAAAGTTTTGGGAGATACTATTCAAAAAAAATATGAACATTTGAGAATGGGGGATGAGGGAGGATATGAGGTACCAGAGAAAGATCCTGAAATTGGATTAAAGATTCTGACTGAAGCAATAAAAGAAAGCAATCAGGAAAAAAGCAAGATAAGCTTGGACGTTGCTGCTTCATCATTTTTTAAAGATGGATTATATTTAGTTGGAGACAATGTGCAAACTAAAGACCAGCTATTAGATCTTTATCAAATACTAAATACAAAATACCAAATACTATCTATAGAAGATCCATTTGATGAAAAAGATGAAGATGGGTTTCAAAAAATAGTAGAAAAAATAGGTAATCAGGTTTGGATTGTGGGTGATGATTTAACTACTACTAATACTGAACGCATTAAAATAATGGAAGATAAAAAAGCCTGTAATGCTGTCATCATAAAACCAAATCAAATTGGAACTGTGAGCGAGGCTTTGGAAGCTGTAAGACTTGCACAGACGTTTGGTTGGAAAGTGATTGTGTCACACCGATCAGGTGAAACAATGGATACATTTATTGCAGATTTAGCAGTGGGAGTTGGAGCAGATGGGTTAAAATCAGGATGCCCATTACAAAAAGAACGTTTGGTTAAATATCAGAGATTAATTGAAATAGAAAAACAATTGGCTTAAGAAAGAAGCACTCCGCCGTCAACCACAATTTGAGAACCTGTCATATAAGATGACATATCAGAGGCGAGAAAGAGGGTAACTTTTCCGATATCATCTGGTTCTCCCATTTTATGCATCGGGATTTTTGCCATAAAGGCTTCAATCATTTTTGCTGGATCAACGCTCGGATCTTTCGGTGCGCCAGACTGCAGTTTTGTGACACCAGGTGTGGCAATTCCTCCAGGAGCTATCGCATTAACCCAAATTTTATGTTGTGATAATTCCAAAGCAGAGTTTTTGGTAAAACCCCAAAGCCCATGTTTGGAAGCGTCATATGCAGCCAGCCCCACCATGGAAGGATGAAGGGCGTCAATTGAAGTAATATTAATAATTTTTCCGCCATTTCCTTGTTTGATCATCTGCTCTGAGGAGTATTTTGTAGTTAAAAAAACTCCCTTGAGATTAACTGATATAATTTTTTCAAACTGTTCAGAGGTCATAGATGAAACAGGGGCATTGGGATAAATGCCTGCATTATTAACTAAAATATCAATCGATCCAAAATCAGAAACAGTTTGAGTAATTAAACTTTTAACATTTTCCTCATCTGAAACATCGGTTTTAAATGCTTTTACTTTATATCCTTTGGCTGTTAAATCAGCAACAGCTTTATTTGAATCTTCTTCTGATAAATCTGCAATCATAACATTTGCTCCTGCTTCAGCTAACCTCGCTGTAATTCCTAAACCAATACCCATAGCTCCACCAGTAACAATAGCTGTTTTTCCTGTTAAATCTAATAATTTATCAACTGTTAACATAAATTTATATTGGCCAGACTTGTTTGCCTGTTTCTATATCTATTACAATTATAGCTTGAGTTGGACAGGCTTGTGCAGCTAGTAAAATATTCTCTGGGGAATCAGTGTTTCCTTCTGTGATCACAGCTTTTTTCTCATCATCCAGGGTAAAAGTAGCAGGTGCAACTCCAATACAAGCAGCAGCTCCAATACAAAGAGAACGGATTACCTTAACTTTATATTTTCCAAGAATAACTTCTTTATCTGCTACCTGATTTGTTTGATCATCCATCACTATTACATTAATTGTTTTAATAACTATTTTCAAGTCAGCATATTGGTATAATATTTAAACATGCTTGAAAAAATTTCTTCTTTTATCTTGGTGCTAATTGCAGGTATTTTGGTAAATTTGCCGATTGATTTTAATAAATATGATCTGCCACCAACCTTAAGTTATTATATTCGTACCATTGCTCCTTGTGCGCATCCAATTTATTATAAAATCGGTACAATCGATTCAATGTTTAATATTTCAACGGAAGAGGTGATAAAAGATGCAGAGTTAGGTGCAGCTTTATGGAGTGGGGCAGCAGGTAAACAACTTTTTGTTTATGATCCAAAAGGATCTTTAACTATTAATTTGGTTTATGATGAAAGACAATCAATAAGTTCACAAATAAGTGTTAAAGAAACGCAACTTCAACAGGCAAAATCACAACTTACTCCAAACGAAGAAAAATATAATAGCTTAGTAGCTGATTTTAAAACCCGCGTTGCAGCACTTAATACCAATATTGATTATTGGAATAGTCGTGGTGGAGCCCCCCCAGATGAATATGCAAAACTAATTACAGAACAAAATAGTTTAAAACAAAAATCTGAGGAAATAAATTCTTTGGTTACCAAATTAAATATTTCTGCCAAAGAATATAACACAATTGTTTCACAATTAAATCAATCAGCTGAAAATTTTAATGAGGTAATTCAGGATAAGCCAGAAGAGGGATTGTATTCTCCTGCAAAAAATGAAATAGAAATATATTTAATAGTTAATCATGATGAATTGGTTCATACTTTATCGCATGAGTTAGGACACGCTCTGGGTTTACCGCATACATTAGATAGAAACTCAATTATGAATGCTTCAACCAGTAAAACAACAACTCTTACAAAAGAAGACTTAACAGTCCTCAACAATCTTTGCTATCCTATGAAATAACTGAGGCTAATTTTTTATAATAATCCGCCTTTAAGAATTCTAAATTTTTTATTTGTTTCCCAAACTTTTTCCAATTTGTCAAAATTATCATCTGGATTTTGCATTAATTGAGCGAGATTATCTATTTCTTCTAATTCTTCTTCAGTTAACTTATTCATTCTGTTCCAGCCATATGATGGTCCTTGTAGGTAGATAACTTCATTATTCATCAAACAATGAAAATCATGAAATAGCTCCCAACCAATAGTTACCAAACCTTGAAAACCTGATGCATCTTCAAAATGATTGCCTGCGACTTTTCCTTTTCGGACATCAATCCATGCATCTGCTGAAAAATCAAAAGTTTTCTCAGGGATATCATAGGGATCAAATTTAAGATAATCCTCTAAACTTCCATCAATATCAACTGTGATCCATCGGGATTTTTCTTTATCCCAATATTGGTTAACCCAATGATCGTCACTTTTACCTTTCGGTAACCCTTCTACCAGAAAGTATGGAGCAAAACCAGACCTCACGCGAGCAGGAATTCCTTTAGATTTTAAAATTGATGCCATTAAAATAGCAGTAAATCTACAAGTAAGGACTAGCTTATTTTCTGTCGCCCTAGCTAATATAAAACCTCTTGGATCTCTTCTGAAAAGTTCTGTAATCATAGCTGAAACTGTTGGAAAAATATCATCCTCAGCTTGTCGATACCAAGGCACTTTAGTCATATCGCCATATCGGAGATCCTTATTTGATCCTGTATTTCCATTTTTTAAAGTAGCCCGATGAATAAGTTGTTTTCTAACTAATAATCCAATTTCCTTAATATTATCTGGCAGATTTTTTAGTAAGAGTTCTTGATATAATCCTGGATTCGTATATTCGCTAAATTGGAGATAAAAATCTAAGATTTTTTTATCCATTTAATTTTTTAAGTATATTTTTTGAAGAGGTCGGAGAGATCTCTGACAGCGGATTGTTCTATTAAAGGCTTATCTTTTATTTGTGGAATTTGGGATTCATAAGAAGGTTTCTTTTCTTCATATAAAATACCAAGGGCTATTTTTTTAGGGCCCCATTCTAAAGATTTATTTATTGCTTCTGCTTTATTTGTAACATCATGGCTTTCATCTAATTTATAGGTATTTGCCTGATAAAATTGATGTGTGTATTCTTTATTAAAAGTCACACATGGTTGCAAGATATCAACCAAACTCAGACCATCATGATTATTGGCTTTAATAATAAGTTCTGTGAGTCCTGGAATATCACCAGCATATCCGCGGGCAACAAAGGTGGCACCACTGGCAATTGCTAAAGTCATAGGGGAGATGGGGTAATCAGGGTTTCCGTCTGGTGTAGATTTTGTGACAAAGCCATGGGGAGAAGTAGGGGAAGTTTGCCCGACAGTTAATCCATAAATTCCATTATCATGCAAAATAATAGTTAAATTATGATTTCTTCTGCAACTATGGACAAAGTGATTTCCGCCTTCTGCCATTGAATCTCCGTCTCCGGTAAAGACAAAAACATTAAGTTTATGATTGGCAGATTTAATGCCGGTGGCAACTGGTAACGGGCGTCCATGCAATCCTTCAACTGCAGTTATTTTTGTAAAATTGCAGATATGTCCGTGACACCCAATTCCGGCAACCATCACTGAGTTGGTATTATCCCAGCCTTCCTTGACTGCAGCATTTTTAAATGCGCCCCAAATTGCAAAATCTCCACAACCAGGACACCAATTTGGTTGACATGGTGTAATTAAATCATTTAAGTTTGTCATTTTAATAATTCCTTTATTTTTTCAATTACTTCTTCCGGGTAAATTGGGCGCCCATCATATTTTAATAATTTATTAGATATTTCTATACCGGTTTTTTCTCTGATAACCTCAGCTAATTGTCCGCTGAAATTACATTCAATATCAAGAAGGATTTTTGCGTTATCCAAAATTTCTTTAGCGTCAAGTGGAAAAGGACTCATGTGGGTAATGTGTAAAAAATTAACATTTTCAAAACTTTTAATTGCTTGTAAAATAGCTCCTTTATTTGATCCCCACGAAATGATTGTTAAGTCTGCTTCTTTGGGACCAAACATTTGTTGTTTTGGCATTTCCTTCAAAAATGAATCATTTTTGCTCATTCTTTTTTGCATAGAAGCGATTCTTGCATCACTACTTTCGGTTGAATATCCATACTCATCATGTTCATCAGAATTACCAATAAAGAAATTACCAGATCCTGGAATTGATCTAAGTGAAACACCGTCAGGGGAGTCAGCAAATCTTTTATAATCATTAATTTTCTCAGTTGAAAATTTTCCCCTGTTAACCTCTTCTTTATTTTGTGCAAAGATGGGGTAACTTTGGTCTCCCTCACAAATATTTTTATCAACAATTAAAATCACTGGTGTTTGAAATTTATCTGCTATATCAAAAGCCTGTCTTGTTAAATTAAAGGCTTCCTCTGAGTCGCCTGCCGCAAGTACAATTCTGGGAAAATCTCCTTGATGGGCATGTAACATCATTTTTAAATCTCCTTGATCGCTCCAGGTAGGCAGGCCGGTGGCAGGCCCTGGTCTCATGCCTTCAATAATAACTAAAGGAGTTTCAATATTAGCAGCCAGCCCATATCCTTCCGCCATTAAACAAAATCCACCTCCAGAAGTTGCAACCATAGACCTACAACCAGCAAACGATGCACCAATTGCCATATTAATGGCAGCAATTTCATCTTCTGGTTGTTTATAAATAAACCTGTATTTTTGTTGGTTTTCTGCTAACACTGTTAAAATATTGGAAGTTGGAGTCATGGGATAAATGGCAGCATATTGTAAACCGGAAGCGATGGCGCTTAAGGCAATTGCTTCATTTCCGTTAACAATCATTTTTGCAGTGATATTTTCTAAGGGATTTAATGTAGATAAGATTTTTTCTTTGAAAGTTTGTTGGACAAAATCAAAACCCGCTTTGGCTGCTTTGATATTTTGTTCTGCAATCTCTCCAGTGAATGACTCATTGATTAAATTATTTAAAATTTCTAAATCACCACCCAATAGAGCAATAGCAGAACCAAGAGCTACAGTATTCAACATAATCTTGCTTCCATCTGCTTTGATTGCGAGTTCTGATAGGGGAACCGGTAAAAGGTTAACTTCTTTTGATATTTTTGAAGTATCAAGTCCATCAGAACCGTCAAATAAAACAAATGAGTTAGGAATTAATTCCTCAAGATGTTTATCAATAGTTTCTTGGTTTAGGGCAATTAAAAAATTAGTGTGTTTTTGGGGAGCAGTAACTGGATCTTTATCAATGCATATTTGCATGATGTTGTGACCGCCACGAATGAGTGATGGATATTCAGTATAGGTATAAATATTGTAACCTGAGCGAGTGGCAACTTTTGCGAGCATTAAACCTGCTGATTTTATTCCCTGTCCTGCTTGTCCGCCTATTTTAAGACTGAATATTTGCATTTGTGAATCTAAATTTACCATATTATATTTTTTCTGTATAGATACGTTCTTTTTTAATATTACGCGATAACAAAATTTTGCTGGCGTCTTGAATCATTTGTATATTTCCGCAAAGATAAGCTGCACATTCACTGGCATCTGTAATGTTTTGATCTACCAGTTGAGTAATAAATCCTGCTGGTCCATGCCATGAATTATCCGGTTTCCAAACGGCGATCTTAAATTTAAAGTTGGGATAATCTAAAGAAATCTTTTGAAAATAATCATTCCAGAATAAATCGTAAGGATAACTTAAACCAAAATACAGTGTCATTGGCATTTTACTTCCATGTTCTTTTAAGGCGGATTCAATCTGATATCTTAAGGGGGCAACACCAGAGCCAGTTCCCAAAAAGAGAAGGCGTTTGGCTCCGTCATCCATATTAAGTACAAAATTACCAAATGGTCCAAGATAGGTAATTTCATCGCCCACTTTTATTTTTTCAAAATATTGGGAACCGAGTCCTCCCGGTTTTATATCCACGAGCAAGTTAAATCGGTTTGGTTTTGGGTGAGAGACAATAGAATAAGCGTTTATTTTTGTAGGGTTTATTTTAACACTGATATATTGACCCGGCTTAGAGAGTAATGGTTTTTCTGTTTCAAATTCCAGAAAATGATAAGTACTGGCAAGTACATCGTGTGATAAAACTTTGGCTGTTTGAAATTGAATTTTGGAAGGAGTTTTTAATGTTTGCTGAGTATTTTTTAGCAAAACTTTGGTGTCAACTGCCCATGTTCCTTCATGGGTGACAATCAGCGGATTAATTTCCATTTCAGAAATATCAGATACGCTTTCTACTAATCTGCAGAGTTGTACGATGATTTCGAAAAGCTTATCTAAATTGTACGGATCTTCTCCTCGATAACCTTTAAGGATTACGGATATTTTAGAACCCTCCACAATTTGTTTTGCCTTTTTCAGGTCAATTGGAAGTAGGGATAGATTATGATCTGCAATTAATTCCGCATAAGTCCCTCCTGAACCGAAAAGTAAAATCGGTCCAAAGGTGGGATCATGTTTTATTCCGACAATGACTTCAATACCGTTATTAATTTGTTTTTGAATTTGAATTTGGGTTGTATTTTGAATATTTTCATCCAACTTTAAAATATTTCGTTTCAGATTTTCCATTGCTATGCTTACTTCTTCTTTATTTTGAATATTGGTAATTACTCCTTGAATATCTTTTTTATGTAATAAATTAGGTGAAGAAACTTTTAATACAACAGGATATCCATTTTGGGTTGCAAAAGAGGCTGTGTCTTCTGGTGTGGATACGATTTGAGAAGGCGGAGTAGGGATGTTACTTAATACTGAAATTTGATTAGCTTTATCATTAGATAAAGCAGGTAGATTTTCGGCAACGCCTTTTTGAATAATTTCTTTTATTTGGGATAGATTTATTTGAGGCTCAGTTTGATTTATTGATACCACTTCTTGTTCAGACTGCCATTTTTTAAAACGCCACATATCTCCGACAACGGCAACAGCTCTCTCCGGATACCTGAAAGAAGGAACCAGATATTCATTCAGAACCCGTTTACCTTCTGTTAACATACCTCCTCCGATAAAAGAACAAAAAATCGGTTTTTGATATTTTTTAGATAAATTTCCGATAGCTTCAGCGGTTTCTTTCGGTTGGGTCATTATTTGAGGGGTCAAAATGACTATTAAAACATCCGCATTACTGGTTTGCAGGACAATCTCTATTGCATTTGAGAATCTATCTGATAAAGCGTCGCCGAGAACATCTATGGGATTGTGGATGTTTGATGATTTTGGCAATACTCCGGCTAATTTTTCTTTAGTTTCATCACTAAACTCGACCAGTTCCAGACCGGCTTCGCTGATTGTGTCTGTTGCCAATACTCCGGGTCCTCCGGCATTGGTAATTATGGCTACCTTCGGTCCTAATGGAAGATTTTCAAATGAAAAAGCCCGGGAAAGATCAAAAAAGTCTTCTAAAGTATCGGCGCGTATTATATGTGCTTCTTTTAAAACTTCTTCTAAAACATTATCAGCCCCAGCAATAGCTCCTGTATGTGACTGCATGGCAGAGGCTGCTGCTTCTGTTTTACCGGGTTTTAAAATATAAATTGGGTTTGTTTTTGAAATTTTTTTTGTAATTTCTAAAAATTTTGGTCCATCAGAAATTGATTCCAAATACATTCCGATAGGATGGTTGCTTGAAAGCCCTTCTATCTTTTTGCTTTGTTCTGGGGAGGTTTCAAGAGTTTCGAAATATTCTAAAATATCATTTTCACTCAGATCTGCTTTATTTCCTAAAGTAATAAATTCGCTAAATCCGATTCCTGTTGTTTTAAACCAATCAAATAAAGATGCAGCAATTGCACCTGATTGTGAAATAAAGCGAGAATTTCCAGTTGTATTAACTAATTCTCCAAAGGTTGCATTAATCGGGCAGAAATTATTTATAAATCCTAAACAATTTGGTCCTAATAAATTAATTCTGTATTTTTTGGCAATACCTATCAGGTCGTTTTCCAGTTTTAAACCCTCATGGCCTTCTTCCCTGAATCCGGCAGCAATAGTCAGAACATTTTTAATTCCTTTTTCTCCTATTTCAGTTAAAACCTCTAGGTTTTTTGCTGCAGGGATTGCAATGATTGCTAAATCCGGAACTTCCGGGATGTCCGTTACATTCTTATAACACTTAAGTCCTTGAATCATTTCAGAACTTGGATTAATGGGATAAATTTGTCCGGTAAATTTAGAACCTATGATATTTTGAAGGAGAATAGCGCCTATTTTTTTAAGGTCATCTGATGCGCCGATAACGCATATAGATTTAGGAGAAAAAAGAGCTGACAGATTTCTGGGCATTAATCTAGTTTAATTGATTAAAGCGTTCTTTATCAAGCATGTACAAAGATTTTATGATTTAATAATAGGGGAGGTGAATAATATGAAGTTAGATAAAAATAAAACAGCATTGAGTGTGGGTGTATTTATGGGAGTAATGCATATAGGATGGTCGACTTTGGTTGCCCTAGGGTTAGCTCAAACACTGATGGATAAAATATATGGGCTACATTTCCTAAACAATCCATTTAATGTAATGAGTTTTGACTTAACAACTGCAGCAATATTAGTGGTTGTTACATTTGTTGTAGGGTTGGTTATGGGTTGGCTTTTTGCCTATATCTGGAATCAGTTAGTAAAGTAAAAAAATAAGTATTTTTTTGAAAAAGTGTGCGTAAAAGAGTATAATTACTCTTAAGATGGAGAACTCTCGAAATAATAGTAATTTAACTTTGGTAGATGACACTCTTCCTGCTGTAACTTCTGACTCTGAAGAATATGATGTTGATATTTGGTGGGTAAAAGATGTCAAACCTGGGGATGCCAAGCAGGCAGAGAAGACAATGAGGGCTTTGTTAAACGCAGGACTCAAACCCAGACTTGTAGCTCATGCTTTAGAAAAAGGACATGGATATGAAATAGAAAGTCTAATTACCCGTCAAAAATTTATTAATTTAGATGGAAAGATGGGGGAATTGGCAGCAACAGATCAAGTAGTTGGGGCTTATGAAGTTGTGGAAAAGTTAACATTGGGAATGGGTGAGCAAACTGTAGAAGAAATGGTTCAAGAAGAAGGATTAATAAGAGCTAAAGTGGTAACTAATATTGAACAAATCAGAGATCAAAGCCAAGAGCAGATACAAAAAATTGAAATGACAGTAGTAATTAAACAAGAACCTCCTAAACAAATTATAGATAGTTTGGAAGATAAAATAGCAGCTTAGTCGGGGTGACAGGAATTGAACCTGCTACATCTGGACCCCCAGCCCAGCGTTCTGCCGATGAACTACACCCCGAAACCTTTGTATTTTAGCATTTTCCCTACTCTTTTCGTATAGATTCTTATGTATCCATACATCAAAACATGATATGAAAATGATATCTTGACAGGGTTTCGGGTTTTGTTAATATAAGTATTATGTCAGATAACGGGGAAGCCAAAAAATCAGCCATTTTAACCGCTATGGCGCAAATTCAAAAGTCCTACGGAAGTGGGTCTATTATGCGGCTTGGTGAACGGGCTGAAAAAATGACTGCTGAAGTCATTTCCACTGGTTCTATTGCACTTGATTTAGCTCTCGGTATTGGAGGATTACCAAAAGGCAGAATTATTGAAATTTATGGTCCAGAAGCATCCGGAAAAACAACCATTTGTTTGCATGTTATTGCAGAAGCCCAGAAAAAAGGTGGCACAGCAGCTTTTATTGATGCAGAACACGCCCTTGATCCACAAAGAGCCCAAAGAGTAGGAGTTAACCTGGATGATTTACTTATTTCCCAACCAGATACTGGTGAACAAGCTTTGGAAATTGCAGAAACTTTAATTAGATCTGGTGGGATTGATGTAATTGTTATTGATTCTGTAGCAGCCTTAGTACCTAAAGCAGAAATAGAAGGTGAAATGGGTGATTCAGTTATGGGTATGCAAGCCCGCCTTATGTCGCAAGCTTTGCGCAAATTAACTGGTGCAATTTCCAACACTAACACTATTTGTATTTTTACTAATCAACTAAGACAAAAAATTGGTGTGATGTTTGGTAATCCTGAAACAACCACCGGTGGTTTGGCTTTGAAGTTTTACTCCTCTATTAGGCTTGATATCAGAAAAATAGAAAATATTAAACAAGGAGATGTGGTAGTTGGATCAAGGCATAGGGTTAAAGTTGTAAAAAATAAAATGGCTCCCCCATTCCGGATTGCTGAATTTGATATGGATCAAAATGGTATTTCTCATGAAGGAGAAATTTTGGATGTTGGTATTGAGTTGGGGATTTTAAGTAAAGCAGGTGCTTTTATAAAACAAGGAGATCAACTTTTAGGTCAAGGCAGACAGGCAGCTATTACCACTTTAAAGGAAGACAAAAAAATGGCAGAAAAATTGGATAAAGAAATTCGGGAAGCTTGGTTAAAACAATCAACTGGTAAAGATTTAGTGGTAGGAAAAGAAGAAGCTGAAGATGATGCTGAAACCCCAGCAACAGTTTAATTATTTATAATAACCACGGATTTTATAAAGAATATAAAGGGAAGCAATTGTTATTAATGTATAAATATTTACCCATCCATTATAACTTGGATTGAAAGAACCCTCCCATACTATTAATCCCCACGGATCTGTTAGGCCATAATTTTTCAACAAACCAAGAATCATTGTAAAAACCAAGATAGCCCAGGAAAAACGCCATCTTTTGAATAAGCCAACAATAAAAATAATTTCAATGGTAATCGCTGTTAAACCTGTGGTATTACTAACAATATTCGGCGACACCTCTTTTATTATAAAAACAAAAACAGGATAAATAAGAATAACTACAACATTAGTTATGACTGAGAAGGGACTGATGATTAGTCCTGCCATAAGAAATTCATAAATCGACAAGGGAATCAACGTTAGTGTGTGACTTAGAATGAAATAAACTAAATAGAAAATACCTAAAGCTTTTATTGTAAGTATTTTCCAATCTTGGGTTTGGGTTTTAACTTTTTTGGGCATTAAATAAATTATAAGTAAATTTTGTTTCTTTACAAGTAAGCTGGTAGAATTGACCTGCATGTTAACCATAACCTCGGTAGAACCACAAAAGAAAAATCTCAAACGTTTTAATATCTTTTTGGATGGGAAATTTGCCTTTGGGGCAGATGAAGATTTAATTGTTGATCACAGACTGGTGGTAGGAAAAATAATTCAAACAGAAGATTTAGAAAAACTCTTATTTGAAGCAGAGGTTGGAAAATTAATGGAGAAAATGTATAACTGGTTTAGCTTCAGACAACATTCTGAAAAAGAAACCAGGGATTACTTAAAAAACCTTTCTTTTAAAAGAAAAATTAAGGATCAGGATGAAATTTCAGAGGTTGTTACTTCCCTACTGATAGAAAGATTAAAGAAAAAAGGTTTAATTAATGATCTAGAATTTGCTAAAGCTTGGGTGGATGCCAGACGAAGGAGCAAACAAAAAGGTGTTAATGCTTTAAAATCAGAGCTATATCAAAAAGGAATAGACAGAGAAATTATTGATGAATTGTTAGAAAGTGATGATGAGTCTGAAGAAAAACTGGCGGAAATTGCCTTAGAGAAAAAAATAAATTCATGGAAAAACTTGGAACCCAAAAAGCAAAAACAAAAAGCCTTGGAATTTCTGATGAGAAAAGGGTTTGAGTATGACATAGCAAAAGAAGTAATTGAAAAAATGATGAAAATGAGTTAATATTACCTATAGTTTGTAAGAAACTTTAAAACTTAAGGATAGATTGATGAAACAAATCAAACTAACGGTTTTTAAATAACTTCCTGGTCTCCCCTATTTTTAGGGTAAGTTTTATTTCTCTTACAACATAAAAAATATGCAAAAAACATTTGGTTCAATCAATACTCAGGATGAGACTGCTCTTGCTAAACGCGAGGGAATTTTAGAAGAGCGCGAAAGAGTTTTGGCAGAAAAATTAAAAGCTGTTGATGAAAAACTCGAAGTTTTAGAAAAAACCCGCAAGGATTTAATTTTAAAAATTGAAAAATCTTCCGGAATGTCAGAGGAACAAGCTCAGAAAATCTTGCTGGAAAATGTTGAAAAAGATTTGGCCTCAGAAATTTCCAAAAAAGTAAAAGAAGCTGAAGAAGAAATTAAACTTCAAGCTGATGAAAAATCAAAAGAGATTTTAGCAGAAGCAATGTTATCAGGGGCTACAGACTATGTTTCAGAATTTACAACTTCTCAGGTTAATTTACCTGATGATGAAATGAAGGGGAGAATTATTGGAAAAGAAGGAAGAAATGTCAGAACTTTTGAGCAAGTTACAGGAGTTGATGTTTTGATGGATGATACCCCAGGTATGTTAATTGTTTCTTCGTTTGATCCAGTGAGGCGTGAAATTGCCAGAGTATCTTTGGAAAGATTAATCAAAGACGGTAGAATCCAACCACAAAGAATCGAAGAAATAGTTGCAGAAACAAAAGAAGATATAGAAAAAATAATGTTTCAGGCAGGTGAGCAATTAGCTCATGAAGTTGGTGTTTATAATTTACAAAGAGAATTAGTTGAATATTTAGGCAGATTTAAATACAGATATTCTTATGGTCAAAATATGCTTCAACACACTTTGGAAGAAACCAGAATTGGTATTGCTTTAGCAAAAGAATTAGGAGCTAACGCTAATGTAGTCAGACTTGGTTGTTTACTTCATGATATCGGAAAAGTTGTTTCTGAAGATGAAGGGACACATGTTGAAAAAGGTGTGCAACTAGCTAAAAAGTTTGGTATGCCACCAGAAGTTGTTGCTTGTATTGCCCAGCACCATGAAGATGAGCCTTTTTCTTCCACAGAATCTATTGTTTGTTATATTGCAGATGCAATTTCCGGTGCCAGACCAGGAGCCAGACGTGAAGATGTTGAAGGTTATATTAATAGAATCTCAGATATAGAAAAAATTGCTATGTCTTATGAAGGAGTAGAAAAAGCTTTTGCTGTTGCAGCAGGACGAGAGGTTAGAATTATTGTGTATCCTGAAAAAATCTCTGATGATGAATTACCAAAACTAACACATGATATTGCAACTCAAATCGCTAAAGAAGTTATGGTGCCTGGACAGGTTAAAGTTACAGCTATCAGAGAAGTCAGAGCTGTTGATTATTCCATCTCTTCATAAACCAATTTAACTCGAATTTGCAACTCTCGTTAAATGGTTTGAACTCAAAAATTTTGATTAGAAGTTGTAAATTGGAATATTTTGAGTATAAAGGTATTTACATCTCTATCCCTTTCTGTTAAATTCAAGGGGATATGACAAAGAACGAGTTGATAGAGAAAGTTGCCAAAAAATCTCATTTAACCAAGAGGGCTGCAGCTGATGCAGTTAATTCTACCTTTGGGTTGATTAAAGACTCTTTAGTCAGAGGTGAAAAAGTAATTATTACTGGTTTTGGGACATTTTTAATAAGAAGTAGGGCTGCGAGACGTGGAAGAAATCCACAAACAGGTGGTGTAATTCAAATTCCTCAGAAAAAAACTCCAGGTTTTACAGCTGGTAAAACCATAAAGCGTTTAATTAAGTAAAACTTTTCAGTTTATATTTGTTGACTTCCCTGTTATTTTGTAATAATATGTATCCATACATGAGCAAACCGTCTGATGCTAAAGATATAAATATTCCAGATCACATTTTAAGGCAGCTGTTAACCCCTTCAGAGTTGAGAATGTTAAAAAACCGTTGGCATATTGTTAACCGTTTAGAAGAAGGATTACCGGTCAGAAAAATTGCGGAAGACGTAAAAGTGGGAACAGACACAGTTGTTCGCGTTTCTAAGATGATGCAATCAGGAGAGCTTCAAAAAACGCTTGATAAAGAAAAAAGAGGACTAAAAAAGATTAAGACTTCTACTCCCTGGATTTTCGGTAAAACAGAATAATAAATTCCTCAATAAAAAAATGAAAAAAGTTTTAGTAATCTTAGGTCCAACTGCTACCGGAAAAACTGATTTGGCATTGGATTTGGCCAAAAAATTAAACGGAGAATTAGTTTCCTGTGATTCTAGACAAGTTTATAAGGGATTGGATATTGGAACGGGAAAAATGCCGGGAAAAGATTTAGGATTTAAGAAATATGATTTAAGATGGGAAATCGATGGCACAGATGTTTGGATGTACGATGTGGCTGATTTTAAGACACAATATACAGTTAAGGATTACGTTAATCAGGCAGAAAAAGTAATTGAAGATATTATTAATAGAAACAAATTACCGATTATTGTCGGAGGAACAGGATTATATCTAAAGGCGCTTTTGGAAGGCTTACCGAATTTGCAGATTCCTGTTGATGAAAAATTAAGAATGGAATTAGAGAAACTTCCATTAAATGAGTTACAGGAAAAATTGCAATCACTCTCCCCTGTCATTTGGAAAAAACTAAATGAATCTGATCAAAAAAATCCGCGCCGTCTTCTCCGCTCTATCGAGCTTATACTTATGAATCCATACATCAAAACAACTCAAAAGAAAGTGGGAATAAAAGCTAAATATGAGATATTAAAAATAGGATTGACTGCCCCACGGGAAATTTTAAAAAAACGGATTTTTGACCGTTTGTTATCCAGATTTAAAAATGGGCTAGTGAAAGAATCGATAACTTTAAATAAAAAAGGGTTAACATTTAAGAGGATGAAAAGCTTAGGTTTAGAATACGGGATGTTGGCAGAACTTTTACAGAAAAAAATAAGCGAAGAACAATTTTTACAAATTCTTAATACCAAAATTTATCAATATTCCAAACGTCAGCTGACATGGTTTAAAACTGATAAGAATATTCTATGGTTTGATATAACAGGGAAAAATTCGCGCCAAGAGCTGGAAAAACAGATTCAAAAATGGTATTATTGAGCCCATGACCAGACGTATTGACATCTCTTACCGGACGATTATTTTTATCGCTATTTTTTTGTGTTTTCTCTGGATTCTTTTTAAGATTGTTGACATAATTTTGTTGTTCTTTGTGGCTTTTATTTTTATGTCGGCCCTTTCTCCTCTGGTTGATAGATTAACCAGGTTTAAAATCCCCCGTGTAATTGCAGTATTGCTCGTATTTTTGTTAGTTATAAGCGCAATAATCGGCCTGTTTACCATAGGTCTGACACCACTTATCACACAAACCAGTAATTTAACACAAAAATTAATCGATGTAACGGATACTCTTTTGAAGGCACATATTATTGATCAATCGGTTATCAAACAGGAGTTAACCGGTTTTTCAGGACAACTTGTTAATGTGACAGTAGATATTTTTAAAAATTTCATTGCACTGGTTAGTACCATGGTTATTACTATATATATGATGCTGGACCGGAAAAAGATCGAAGATTACGGAACTTCCTTTTTTGGCAACAGACAAGATCAAGCACAGGTGCTGCTTCGAAGGATAGAAGATAAGCTGGGTGCCTGGCTTCGTGGACAGGTCGTATTGTCTTTTGTTATCGGCATCAGTGTTTATTTTGGATTAACTATTTTAGGAATTGAATATGCTTTGCCTTTAGCCATAATTGCAGGACTCTTAGAAGTGGTACCTGTTATTGGTCCGATTGTTTCTGCTATTCCGGCAGTGCTTATTGCTCTAACAGTCTCCCCTATTTTTGCAGGAGTAATTGCGGGATTTTATTTGGTGATACAACAACTTGAAGGTCATTTTATTGTGCCTCAGGTGATGAAAAGAGCTGTCGGATTAAATCCGCTACTCGTAATTTTGGCTATTTCAGTAGGGGGTAGGTTACTTGGCATAGGCGGGGCACTTTTAGCAGTACCTATTGCAGTGGTTATTCAGTTGATTATTCAGGAAGGCCTTAGGGCATCTGACAGCTAAGTTTTTTTGATTTCAGCCTCAAATTGCAGTATAATACACATGCCTAGGAAGTTGGATGATACTACGTTCAGTTACATGAACGCAGAGGAAAGTCCAGACAGCATAGAGCAGGGTGGACGGTGTAAGCCGTCAGTCGTAAGACCTAGTTAGAGCAACAGTGACGAACCGAGGTCAAGCTCGGGTGAAACGGGCAATCCTCCCCGCTGCAATCCTAGAATGACTGAGCTGCTCGCTCTTTAGTCTAAATCAGGAGCGTTAGATAGATTTCATCACTTTTTACGCAAGTGAAAAGCACAGAATCTGGCTTATAGGCTTCCTAGGCACAAAAAAAATTCTTCCTTCCCTTTTTTTACTAATTGTCATTATAATAAGAGAAATATATGGAAAATATGGCAATCGAGACAGTGGAAAATTTGAAAACAAAATTTGCTCCCGCTAAAAATGCATATCAGCTTCATAAAAATACCCTTTCACCTTTAGATAAATTTGCCATGTTTATCACTAATATTGTGGGAACAATGGGATTTTTTCTAATTTGTTGTATGTTGGTACTTATTCCACTATTTGTAACGTCGACTTTACCCGTTATTCAATATGTTTCTTCAGGGATTTTGCAATTAATTTTTTTGCCCCTTATTATGGTTGGTCAAAATCTGCAGGGTAGGTATGCAGAAATCAGGGCTCAACATGATTTTGATACAAATGTAAAAGCTGAAAAAGAAATAGAAACAATTCTTTTGCATTTAGAAAAACAAGATCAAATTATGATGGATATTCTTCATAAAATAGAGAAACTGGAAACAAAGAAGTAGCACTCTTTACTTATTTAACTCAAATAGTTTAAGCTAGGATTGTGAGTAACATAGCACAAATTTTTGAAAAAAAATCACTGGTTGTAGTTTTTGCTTATATGTCCGCCGGTTTAGGTCACCTTCGAATCACAGATGCATTATTTCATGGGTTGCCTGATGAAGTTGATCCTTTGCTCTTTGCCCCTGAAGATCCATTGACGTCCTTTTTTCATAGGATGACTTCCGTAAATGCTCTTGCTAAAAGAATCTTAGAATGGTCACAAAATGGTACACCTGAAGATATTTACACTAAATTTTTCCGTTGGTTTTTACGGTCTAATACAGAAAAAATTTATAATGATCTCTCTTTAGTTTATGCTCAAAGAACGAGTTTGCCAAAAACTGTTTTAATTGTTTGCACACATTTTGGTATGGCGTTACAGTTTGTGGCAATTAAGAAAAAATTTGAACAAGAAAAACACGTTAAGATAATTATTGTGATGCAGGTTACTGATGATTCACCTCAGCATCTTTGGTATGTGCCGGGAGTTGATATGACTTTTGTGCCAAGTGAAAAAACAAAACAAGAGCTGTTAGCCTATGGTAGAAAGCATAAACTTGGAGAGGTTCCGATGGAGGTTTTTCCTTATCCGGTTGATCCAATCATGGAAGTAAATTTAAACGATGATGAGTATCTGGAGAGGTTAAATCAACTTGATTCGAAGTCAAAAGCTTCAATTCATTTAGCAATTCCGGTTTCAGGAGCAGCAGTGGGGATGACGTTTTTGACCCATATGATAGACACTCTTTATGATAAGTCAGAGAGATTTGTTTTTCATATTATTTCCAAATCCACACCTTTTACACAAGATTTCTTAAAAGATATGGTAAATAGACCTTTTGTTAAGTTTGAAGTTTCTTTTTCATCACGGGAGATAATTGATAAGTACGCAGATCTTTATAAAAGACATGTAATTTCAATGGAAATTACAAAGCCATCTGAACAAGCGTTTAAAGCGCTGTTTTGTCCTAGGCAAAAAGGAGGAACAATACTTTTATTTTCTGAACCAGTTGGAAGACAAGAGTTTGATAATCTGAATTTTTTAAGAAGGCATCATTTGATTCCATTAAAAAGTGAAATGGATAAATTATGGTATGAAGCAGAAAAGGGACTGATTATTGATGGGGGAGGGAAATGGATTATAGAAAATGCTAAACATTGGCGTGGTTTGGTTTTACCTCAAGGATCTCAGGCAGCAGCTGCTTTTATTTGGTGGTGTTTACAACAAGGAGTATTTAAAGAAATGGTTAAGAATTTTTATTGTCCTAAAGAGGATACAGAAGAACTCGGTTCTGATGGTGTCAGAAAATTTTGGGAAAAAGTAGGGGAGATTGTTGAGGAAAAAGCTTAGGTTATAGCTGCGCTTGTTGGAAGAAAAATACTGACTGTTGTGCCCTTTCCTTCTAAGCTATTTATATTAATATTGCCCTTATGAGCATCAATAATGGATTTACTGATAAAAAGTCCCAAACCCAGTCCGCTTGATAGTTCAGTTAAAGATTTTGTTGCTCCGTAGAATTTTTGAAACAGACGCGGAATCATATCCGGTGCGATGCCTTTGCCCTTGTCTGATACATGAATCGAAATTCCTTCCGGTTGCTTTTCCAGCTCGATTGTAACTTGCCCACCCGGATCACTATATTTAATACCATTGCCTATGATATTTGAAAATGCCTCTACGAGTAAGCTGGTATCTCCTAAAATAACAGGATATGGTTTTTGAGATTCTCCCACTGTTATTTTCATATTTTTTTCTCGGGCATTCGGGAGAAGACCTTCAATCGTTTGTTGGATAATATTTTCTATATCAATAGGTTTCAGATTTACTTTCAGCTCGCCTTTTTCAACCTTAGAAAGATTTAATAAATTCTCAATTAAAAATCCCATTCTATCTGCTCCGATAATGGTTGAATCCAAAAACTCTTTTTCTTCGGAATTTAATTTCGGTGTAATTGAACTCTTTAAAATAAAAAGGTATCCTTTGATTGCAGTAAGTGGCGTTCTTAATTGATGGGCTGCAATTGCCACGAAGTTTAGTTTCATTTCCTCAAGCGCTATTTGTTTTGTAATGTCTTCTATGACATAGATATTTCCTATTCCCAGATTTGATAGAGGATATGTTTTGACATTCACATCTAATTCTTCCTGGTCAATGGTTGTAAGTTCAACTTGAAAATTACGTTGGTCAGTGCTTTCAGATTTCGGTAAAACTTGGTCAATCGGTTTGCTTTGAGTTGCAGCCCAGGAAATTTTTAATATTTCCAAAGCCTTTCTGTTAACCCAAATAATAAGACCCAGATTATCTGTAACAATAACCCCGTCTTTAATTACTTGAGTAATTTCTTCAAAAATTTCTTTTTGTTTTTTTGCCTTTTGAAAATCAGGGCTTATCAATATCTTTTCTGTAATTTTTTCTTTAACAGTATTTGAAACGAAGAGTCTTCCGATAAAAAAACCTATTGCTAAAAAAACCAAACTGATAATTACAGTCAGGGGCAGAACTAACTCCATATATCAATCCTAGCACATTTGTTATACTGATTTTAATGTTAGCTAAGGTAATATCCGGAGCCAATATTGGGATAGAATCCGTTCCTGTAACTGTTGAAATTGATATCGCTTCTCAAGGTTTACCCAGTTTCACTTTAGTAGGACTGGCTGATAGGGCTGTGGAAGAATCGCGTGAGAGGGTCAGGTCTGCCCTAAAAAATACCGGTGCAGATTTTCCTGCTAAAAGAATTACAGTGAACCTTGCTCCTGCTGATTTGCCTAAAGTAGGACCTGCTTTTGATTTACCAATTGCTTTAGGATTGTTAGTTGCTTCAGGTCAGGTGGTTGCTGATTTATCAGACGCAATGTTAGTGGGAGAATTATCACTTGATGGAAGCTTGAGGTCTACTAATGGTGTTTTGGCTTTTACAATTTTGGCTAAAAGTTTAGGATTAAAGAGAATTTTTGTGCCAATTGATAATGCTAAAGAAGCAGCAGTTGTAGATGGAATTGAGGTTTATGGATTTGAAAATTTGCTGGAAGTATTTAACTTTTTAACAGGATCTTTAGAAAAATCTCCTGAGCCTTTATCAGATTTAGACTTAGCCAGTGAATTACTTTATGAATATGATTTTAGAGAAATTAAAGGACAAAATCAGGCCAAAAGAGCAATGGAAATTGCAGCTGCTGGGGGACATAACGTAATTTTAAAAGGACCACCAGGAGCTGGAAAAACATTACTAGCCCGGGCCTTTCCTTCTATTTTGCCAAAATTAACAAAAGATGAGGCTTTGGAAATTACAAAGATATATTCTGTAACAGGAAATTTATCCAAAGGTTCATCACTTATTACCACCCGTCCATTCCGTTCTCCCCATCACACTGCGTCGTATGTTGGGATTATCGGTGGAGGAAATAATATAAAACCTGGTGAGGTATCGCTTGCTCACCGGGGCGTATTATTTTTGGATGAATTACCAGAATTTCCCAGACAAGTGTTGGAGGCATTGCGACAACCGATAGAAGACAGAAAGGTTTCTATATCCCGCGCTAACGGAACTTTAACTTTTCCTTGTCAGTTTATACTACTGGCTGCCCATAACCCGTGTCCTTGTGGATTTTTGGGTAGTTTAAAAAAGAATTGTTCTTGTTTGCCTGGACAAATTGCCAGATATAAAAAGAAAATCTCAGGGCCACTTTTAGATAGAATAGATATTCATTTAGATATACCTGCAGTAGAAGTTGAAAAATTAACAGGTGAAGAGGTGCCGGAAGATTCTAAAACAATAAGAGAAAGGGTAGAAGGCGCCCGAAAAATACAACAAAAAAGATTTAAAGGAAGCAGCACAATAACAAATTCTGAAATGAATAATATTCAAATAAAACAATATTGCGAGATTTCAAGAGATGCTTTAGAGCTTTTAAAGATGGCTATTTCCCAAATGAATTTATCTGCCAGAAGTTATTATAGAGTTTTAAAACTTTCCAGAACAATTGCAGATCTTTCGAATTCTGAAGGAATTTTACCAGAACACATTGCAGAAGCTTTAACCTATAGATATAGGGAAGAAAATTGAGATAAGTATATTGTTTTTGTATATCAAATTTGATATAATCCTATGGAATTCAAGATAATTTTTTATAAGGATAAATTAGGAAATAATCTTATTGAAAAGTTTCTTCTTGAGTTAGAGAAAAGTAATAAGGTTCTGGTATCTCAAGTTCGAAAAGGAATTGAGAAACTAAGATATAGAGCTTATCATAAAGAACCTTTATCGAAATATTTGGAATTAAATTTGTGGGAACTCAGAGTCAAATCAGGATCAGATATTTTAAGGATTATATTTACTTTTAATAAGGGACAGATAGTAATCTTATTACATATATTTATTAAAAAACAGCAGAAAACTCCAGTAAATGAGTTGGAAATAGCTAGAAAAAGATTAAGAGAATTAAATAACAAAGGAGAAAAATAAAATGAAAAGAATAAAAGATGATCTGGATAGATTAACAGAAAAACTTTTAAAACAGGACCCTTCTTTTAAAGAGGAAATGGATAAGGCTGATCAAGCTTGGGATATTGCCTTGCAACTTTTTGATTTAAGAAAAAAAATGGGGTTAACTCAAACGGAACTGGCAAAATTAGTCGGTACAAAACAATCTAATATTGCCAGGATTGAGTCTGCCGATTATACGGGCTATACTTTCAAAACCTTAGAAAAAGTAACTAAAGCATTAAAAGCAAAATTAGAGATTAAAATCATTCCTCAAAATCAGTACAAACTGCTTAATCGTTTATAATTTTATGGATATTGAGAAGAGAATTGATATAATCACTTTATGAAAAGAGGAGTTGGTTATATTGGTGTTGGTGTGGGGGCAGCAATCTTTAATGATGAAGGGCAATTATTTATTACTCTTCGCGGAAAAGACGCTAAAAATGAACGGGGAAAATGGGAAATTCCTGGTGGAAGTGTGGAATATGGAGAAACTTTTGAAGAGGCCATAAAACGTGAAATAAAAGAAGAGCATGGAATAGAGATTAAAATTCTTGAATTGCTTGGAATATGTGATCATATAATTCCTGATGAACATCAACATTGGGTTTCTCCCACCTATATTTGTAAAATTATAAAAGGAAAACCAAAAATTTTAGAGCCTAATAAATGTGAGCAATTTGGGTGGTTCTCAATTAAAGAAGCTGAAAAACTTCCATTATCAATAGTAACAAAATATGATATTCTTTTGCTAAAAAAGAAATACCCTAATGGTTTTAAAGTTGTAAAGAGACCTACAAGTTAAGAATCTTTTTTTAAGGCTAAAGCTTTCTCGCGTCTTTTCATAAATCTATTGAATTTTCTACTTGGTTCAATAACCATACTAGCAAATGATTGTTGAGCTAAAGTAAAGATAGTAAGGGATTCTTTTTCATCGCGATAAAATACGCTGGTTCTTTTTTCTTCAATATCCTGACGTAAATTGCGTTCATATCCGGTAACAACTCTACCAACCGTTGTGTAATGTGAATCTGTTCCTCCAATAGCTGCACCAAGTTGATTTTGGTAATCTAAATAAAGATCTCTGGCGTTGTGATTTGCATTACTGCGACGAATATCAAATACTCCACCATTAAATATTTCAAAACCATCGAAATAAATTCCGCTATCTTGATTGTTAATAATGGACAGTACCTTATTTTTCATTAAGGAACGGGTGAAAGCATATAACGGGTGGGGAGCTATTACTAAACCATTTTGTTTATGAATTTGCTCAATTGTCCATTCTACAGACTCACCACTGTGAATTTCTTCCTGTAAATATAATCCAATCAGATGTCCATTTTTAGTACTTATTTCACTTCCTATAATAACTTCCAAAGGAATATTATGTTTTAAACAATAGTCTTTAGCTTGTAGGGCACCATGTATTACTTCATGATCTGTGATGGCAATTGCAGATAAGCCAATCGTATGTGCTAAATCCACCATGTATTCTGGAGGCGCTAATCCATCTGAACTGGTGGTATGAATATGGAGATCTGCCAAGGATAAATTTTCTGAATACCTTCCCCAGAATTCATTCATAAAGAAGTGGTGATTTTTTTGAGATTATCAAAATCAGAATTTAAAACTTCAGGGTTAATTGTTTCTAGTTCAGTTTTTAAATTAGTTGATTTATCAAAGTTATATATAATTTCTGTCGGAGTTGGGATAAGGGTGGGCTTTGAATTTTGATTGTTTGGTAAGGCTGTCATAGGTTCAGTTTTTACCTGTGCTTTTGTTCTATTGAAAACTAAATTTCCTAAAAATATTAATATTGAAATAAGTATTAAACTTAAAAAAAATGTAACTAATCTATTTTTCATAATTTTTTCTTAAAAATTTCAAACTTGTTTATATTAATTTATTGCCTTTTTCACTTCTGACTTAGCTCTTAAGATTTTATTTTGTAAACTTACTAAATTACTTTTTAAATTTGCAGCACTGTTATTTATTGCCCCTGCATAATTTCCACTACCAATTTGAGGTGTATAATCCTGAATCCTTTGATAGGCCAAAGCTTCTGCAGCATAGTTTAAATAATAAGCAGCAGTATCTAGTTTTGTATTTCCTTGTCCGTAAGCAACCACAGTTTTAGTAACATTTTGTCTGGATTTTTCTTCTTCCAAAATTGCAGATAATTTATCGATATCCAGCTGAAATCTGTTACAAACTAATTGATTGATATTTTTTAACTCATTATCAGCTGTGATAATGGATTGTTTCTTTTGAGTATCCTGAATTTTGGATAAATTATTTTCGAAATTAGCCCTAGTTTGCTGGTAGATATCTTCTGGTGTAATTCTGGCAAAAGTAGGGGAGGCAAAAAAAAGATTTATAAAGATGACTAAAAATAATATCAGGCCTGCCATAGAACTTATTATATATAAGCATTATATATAAACATAGCTTGAAATTTTTAGGAAAAAATTATGAAAAACCCCACAGCTTTCACTGTAGGGGGTTTTCATAAATGGTGAATTCACCAATTGGTTTTTAAGTTAGACTTGAGAACCAATTTTGTACATTCCTGTACCACAAACTGAACAGACACCTTTAACTGCTGGTTTACCGTTTTTCATTGTTACGTTTTGAGCATCGTTGGCATCTCTTTTTTGGCGACATTTTACGCAATACATTTGCATGTTGATATTCACCTCCTTTCAGATTTTGACTACAAACTTAAGCATTAACTGAACAAAAAGGGCAATTATAGCCAGAGTAGCTATTTTTAATAAATCTTTTCTAAGATAAGCCAAGTCTTGATGTTGATGGTGATCTAGCGTGAGCGTTGCAGATTGATTGGTAGCTGTCATCTTATTGTTTTGAACTTTGATATTTTTCTCTTTTCCGAAGAGTTGGATTTTTAAGGCCTGCAATCTTTTTTCTGTATCAGTCAATTCTTTTGCTTGAGAATAAGCCATTGTTTGTTAGTTTACCTCCAAAAGTGATTAGCCTTGGACCATTTGAGCCTAACAGACTTTTTTGTGCCTGTCAAGCGTGAGATAAAAAATAGAGTATTCTCCGTTGACAAGGATCTTCTTTTTTAGGTAATATTAAAAGAGTAATTTATGTATTCAGGAGAGGGCAGTATGTTTTTGATTCTTGGTGCTGCCGGACTCGTCTGGATGTTTGTTCTGAGCGTGATTGTTTGGAAAAACACTGTTTTTCTAAAAAAACTGTTTCCTGATAAGACAGGTGATTTTAAAGAAAAACTGGAAGAGTCATTGAGGGCAGTGGAAAGGGTTGAGAGCTTTCGGAAGAAAAACTTAGAGAATGTCCAGAAGGTATATTTGAAAAGGTATAATCCTTATCATGATACCGGAGGAGATCAAAGTTTTTCTGTCAGTTTACTGGATGGACATGGTAACGGTTTAGTAATAACCAGTCTACATTCCAGATCCGGTACCAGAGTTTTTGCAAAACCGGTAAAGGGCGGCAAAGAGGGTGGGTTTGAATTTTCAGAAGAGGAAAAAGCAGTAGTAGAGAAAGCAATTTTAGGTAAAAATAATTAACATGATGTCTTTTTTTAATAATTTAACAACAATTCAAAAAAGTTTAGTTGTCTCTATCGCATCTATTGTTTTATTTGTTGCTTCTGCAGGCTTGTCTTATTCTATTTTTTCCAAGCTATCCATCGGAGGAGGTGGAACGCAACAATTAGCAACTGCTTTACCTTCTCCCGGGGCAGCATTTGAAGAAGACCCCAACGAACCAAAAACAGAAGTTTGTCCCTTAAACGGTGCAATGAAAACTAAAAGATCAAAAGATAATTGGGTTACCAGATATCCTTTAGCGGTGATGATTGAAAATCACACCGAAGCGCGTCCTCAATCGGGTTTGTCTTATGCAGACGTAGTATATGAAGCAGTCGCAGAAGGAGGGATCACACGGTTTATGGCTATATACCTATGTAATTTATCAGATGTGCAAGTTGGACCGGTCAGATCTGCCAGAACTTATTATCTTGATTGGTTGTCAGAATATGATGCGTTGTATGCTCATGTAGGGGGAGCTAATACTCCGGGACCTGCTGATGCTTTAGGTCAGATTATTAAATATAACATCAAGGATATGAATCAATTCAGTATTGGATTCCCGACTTTTTGGAGAGACTACCAAAGACTTGGACGTACTGTTGCCACAGAACACACAATGTATTCCACAACCCAAAAACTCTGGGAAGTAGCTTCAAAAAGAGGATGGGTGAATAATGATTCTGTAAGGAAGTGGGAAGATGGATTTATTCAATGGAAATTTAAAGATGATCAAAAAAATGTTAACGCTGCATTGCCCACTGCCACAAATATTAATGTTGAGTTTTGGCAATCTTACGGAGATTTTAATGTAAATTGGAATTTTGATACAGCCTGTAATTGTTATAAGAGAAACAATGGCGGCTCGTCTCATCAGGACTTGGATAATAATCAGCAATTATCAGCCAAAAATGTAGTTGTTCAGTTTGAGAAAGAATCGAATGCAAATGACGGTTACGAAAATAACGCTCATTTGCTCTATAAAACAATTGGTGAAGGCAGGGCTTTAATTTTCCAGGATGGCAAAGTAATTGACGGAAAATGGAGTAAAGCTAACCGTTTGGCAAGAAGTAAGTATACTGATTCTAAAGGAAATGAAATAAGCTTTAACCGGGGTGTGATTTGGATCCAAACTGTTCGCGAGGGGTCTAAGACGAGTTATTAGGATCTAATAAGTCCTCCTGCCCAACAAAGAAAGGAGGTAATAAATACATGGAAGATCTATTTGTATCGCGTGTTCGGGTAAAACTCCTAACATTATTCTTAACTACCCAGGAAGATTTACTACATGTTAGGGAAATTGTGCGCCGTGTTGGCGAAGAAATAAATGCTGTCAGACGCGAATTACAACGGATGGAAAAATTCGGTATGGTGGCTTCAGAATGGAGAGCAAACAGAAGATTATACCGTTTTCGAAAAGACTATGTGTTTTATAGAGAACTCTTGGGTTTTGTCGCAAAGGATAGTGGTTTGGGAGGAGTAATCGTAAAAAACAAGAGTAAAATTGGCCGGATTAAATATACAATGATGGCACTCCGATTTGTAAATAATAAACCTTCAAGTGCAGAAGATGTGGATTTGCTCGTTGTAGGGCAGATTGTTTTACCGGAATTGCAGGCGATTGTTGCTGATGAACAAGCGAAAAGAGAAGCAGAAATAAACTATTCCTTTATGGATGAAGCTGAATTTAATTTTCGTGTGAAGCGCCGTGACCCGTTTATTTTAAGAGTTATCACTCAACCTAAAGTAATGGTATTAGGGGATGAAGAAGAAATGCTATCCGGAATGAGATTTTAATGAAGAAGCCCCGCATCGCTTTGTGGTCAATAATAATTTTTACTTTGCTGGCTATTTTAGTTAATCTTCCTTCAGCCAAAAATTTACCCAATAAATATGGGGGATTAAATTTAGGTTTTCTCAAAAATGATAAAATTACGCTTAATTTATTTGGTAAAAAATTAGATTTAAGCTTTCTTGCTCCGGCTTCTATAACAGGCAGATTTCCAATTAAGTTGGGTTTAGATCTTCAGGGAGGTACAGAATTAATCCTGCAAACTGACATGTCAAAGATTGCTGCCTCTGATCGTGACAATGCATTGGAATCTGCACGTCAGATTATTGAAAGAAGGGTAAATCTGTACGGTGTTTCTGAAAGTGTGGTGCAATCTTCTAAATTAGGAGATCAACGAAGAATTTTAGTTGAACTACCGGGCGTTAAAGATTCTTCATCGGCTGCAAATTTAGTCGGGAAAACAGCTCTTTTGGAATTTAGGGAAATTCCTGCAACTGCTGCTGCTGAAGCAAGTAAATCAGGTATTCCGATTTTGGCATTTGCAGAGCCAACAGGACTTACAGGTGCGGATTTAAAAAAGTCGACAGTTACTTTTGGTTCCGGAGGAACAAAGGCTGGTCCGCAAGTCTCGATCGAATTTACAAATATCGGAGCACAAAAATTTGGTGAAATTACTAAAAGAAATGTGGGGAAGCCTTTGGCGATATTTTTGGATGGATCACCGGTGAGCGCGCCTATTGTTGAACAGGAGATTTTGGGTGGAAGTGCAGTGATCTCAGGAAATTTTACTTCAACCGAGGCAAAGAATTTAAGTATTCAATTAAATGCAGGCGCATTACCTGTACCGATTGAGATTATTAAGCAACATTCAATTGGTGCGTCGTTAGGCAATGAGTCAGTTCAAAGAAGTTTAATGGCAGGATTTATAGGGATTACCACAGTTATTATTTTTATGATTGCTTACTATGGAATTTATGGGATATTGGCTGATGTTGCCTTGATAATCTATACGCTTTTAGTTTTAGCTATTTTTAGAACTGGTTTATTTTTGATTCCTCCTGTGACTTTAACTTTAGCGGGTATTGCCGGATTCATATTATCAATCGGAATGGCAGTTGATGCCAATATTTTAACATTCGAAAGGATGAAGGAAGAGTTAAGGTCAGGAAAAACCGGAAAACTGGCAATGGAGACAGGTTTTAATCGGGCTTGGACATCAATAAGAGATTCTAATGTTTCATCGCTCATTACAGCTACTATTTTGTATGTATTCGGGACAAGTGTTGTGAAAGGTTTTGCTTTGACTTTGGCAATTGGTGTTTTAGTATCTATGTTTTCTGCTATTGTTGTAACAAGAACAATTTTAAGAATGTTACCAAGATTTAAAAAATGAAATTTAAAGCAGCTAAACCACATTATGAATATTTAAGGAAAAAATGGATTGCGAAACAGAAATCTTCCTCGGAAAAATTCTTAACGACTCATTCTGATTCTTTGCGTAAGATGGCTGTCGGAGGATTGGGGGGATTGCTGCTTTTGACTACACCTGGGATGGCTTCAGGGGTGCCTTTAGCAACCCAGTCACATCAGACAGGAATTGGGAGTACTGAAGATAAAAATGCATTACTGGCAAAAGATTTGCAAAGTGAAGTTCCAACTGACACCAGCAACCTAACTGCAGATCAGGAAGCAAAAGTTCAGAGTACTTTATCAAATTATCTGGGGGTGAACGCTAAAGCAGAACTTGAAGGAATTAGATTAAATAGGACATATGGTGTAATTGGAGGTGAGCAACATTTATACCGTTATCCTGGTGACAATTTATATAAACATGCAGAAAACGCGGCTGATTCAGCAATGTATATTCCTTCCGGTATTGCACCTGGTTTAGGAGCCTGGGGATATTGGGCACCATCAGAGACAGCTTTTACCCCAGAAATGAAAGAACAGGAGCGGTATTACTTGGCAGTACAGACTTTTTTAGTGCCGGGTTATGCTGAAAATGTCAAAAAATATTCAAACTTTTTTAAACATCGTAAAATGGTAGTGGTTAATCCAAAAACAGGTCAGGCAGTTGTTGCTGTAATAGGAGACGCTGGTCCAGCAGAGTGGACAGGAAAACACTTAGGTGGTTCGCCTGAAGTGATGGAAGGTGTCGGTTTAGCAGGAGGACCAAGAAAAGGACCAGTACTTTACTTTTTTCTGGATGACCCGCAAAATAAAGTACCACTTGGTCCGCTTAAAGTATCAGGAGGAGGAAACTAATGGGATATTTCTATTCAAACTTAGTTGCTATAGAAACTTTAACAGAAAAACTTGATGAGATGGATATGACAGAGTCTCAAAGAAAGCATTTGGCTGAGCTAATTGATTCAACCATTCATCAGGAAGTTTTGAATATTATCTTTGCCAGATTGACTGACACGGATAAACTATTATTTATTGAAGAACTTAAAAAAGACCCCTCTAATCCTGAAATTCTTAAGTTATTGAATGATAAGGCAGGAGATATCGAAGATGAAATAAAAAAAGCAATTACAAAAATTAAAAAGGAATTACATGAGGATGTGGAAACTGCTAAAAGGGGAGGGGAATAAAATGATTAATTTGATGGGGAAAAAATGGTGGTTTTTTATACTTTCTACGATCATGATTATCCCGGGTGTTATTTCGCTTTTCCTTTACGGATTAAAACTGGGAATAGATTTTTCTGGAGGAGCCCTTTTAGAATATCGTTTTGAAAAAAATATTGATAAAGAAATTCTAAAACAAAATGTGAGCTTGGCAAAAGTAGAAGTGTCTTCTGTTACAGATTCGGGCTCTAATACTTATATTATAAAAACTAAACCAATTAGTCAGGATGCCATTAATAATATCAGAGAGATATTAAATCAAAAATATGAAAAAGTTACAGAAGAAAGAGTCGAAAATATCGGTCCCTCAATAGGCGCAGAGACAACCAAAAATGCCTTTATTGCTGTAATCGTTGCTTCAATCATGATTATTTTATATCTTGCGATTTCTTTTAGGAAAGTTCCGAAACCAGCTTCTTCCTGGAGATTTGGGGTTACAGCGGTAATAGCTCTTTTGCACGATGTTTTGCTTTTGCTAGGAGTTTTTTCTTTGTTGGGACATTTTTGGGGTGTTGAAATTGACACACTTTTTGTAACAGCTGTTTTAACTGTGATTGGATTTTCTGTTCATGATACGATCGTTGTTTTTGATAGAATCAGAGAAAATTTGCCCAAAAATTTATCCAAAAACTTTACAGAAGTTGCTAATATTTCTATCACTCAAACACTAGCTAGATCTTTAAATACTTCCCTAACAGTAGTCTTAGTACTTTTAGCAATGTTGCTTTTTGGTGGAGAATCAATTAGATGGTTTATCGTAGCGCTTCTTGTAGGAATAATTTCAGGAACATATTCTTCTATTTTTAATGCCACAGCCCTTTTGGATGTTTGGGAAGAAAAACTCGGCCACTGACATGAAGATAGTTTATCGGGGTGGGTATAATAAGCATTCAGAAGAAAGTACTAAAAATTCACTTATCTTTGAATATGCAGATATTGTCAAGGAATTATTAAGTAAGGGTAAGAAAGTAGTGTATGTTACATTGGCAAAGCCAGATGGTTTTTATGATGAATATTTCTATCCACTTTTGCCCAAAACTATTCAGGTAGTAGATTCTAAAAATTTAGATAATGTTAATTGGTCAGATTTTGATGTAATTTTTTTGCTTGGTGGATTAACTATACAATTAGATGAATGTTTAAGAAGAAGTAAATTTTCTCTGGAATCTTTAAAAGAAGATGTCGTTTTGGTAGGAGATAGCGCGGGTGCTTATGTTTTATCCAAATATTATTTTGAAGATCACGACGATGTTAATGTGATTTTAGAATTTCGCAAAGGATTCTGTCCTCAGTCTAGAGTTATTACTGTAGCCCATGTTAATAATCCGCATTATGTAACACCTAAAATTTTGGAAGAGGTGCATGTATTTGCCAAAGAAAAAGGTATCAGGGTTTTGGAGCTGATTGAAAATGAATCAAAGCTGCTAGATTCAGAAGGTAATTTTGTTGATTTTGATATAAATCAATTGTTTGAAAAAATTATTTAATTTCTTTAATTCTATTTAATAAATATTCCTTATTATTTTTATTTGAGTCTTCTAAAACCTCTTCAAAAAGTTTTTGTAGAATTTCTCCAACTTTTTTACCAGGCTGAATATTTAAAGCTTCCATTACATCTTGTCCATTAATTTTTAAATCAGATATAGAAAAAGGTTTAGTTAAGACTTGTTTAATTCTGTCTTGGAATGCTTCCATTCTCCAGGAAACTGCTCTTTCAGTGCCTCCGCCTAATCTGTCTCCTATTCTTAGAGCGATTGCGTCATCTACGTTTTCCAGTTCTACATTATTAATGAATCTTCTGATTGCAGAATCTGTTTGATTTTCATCAACACTGAATTGATGCCAGCGGACAAGGCGGAATAATTTATCTGTTTGTTTTTTACTCATATTAAACCGTTTTGCAATTTGCAAGACTAGTCGGGAACCCACAACTTCATGGTTGTGAAAACTTACATTGCCTGTTGTGTCTGTTTTTGCGGTTGAAGGTTTGCCGATATCATGAAGAAGTGCTGCGAATCTAACTAAAGGATCTTCGGAAGGCACCGTTTTAAGGGCAAGTAGGGAGTGCTCACCTATATCATAAACTCTTGCATGCTTTGGACCTTCTTGTGCAACTCCGAAACAACTTTCTACTTCGGGTAAAATAATTTGCAGAATCCCCGCTTCTCTCAGTTTTAATATACCTATGTATGGATTCGTAGATGCAAGGATAGCAAAAAGTTCATCTCTCACTCTCTCTTGTGCAATTTCCTTAATTAATGAAGCATCGTCACGGATTGATTTAAAAGTATTTTTTTCTATATCAAATTCTAATTGGGTGGCGATTCGGATTGCCCGCATCATTCGGAGCGCATCTTCTTTAAAGCGGTTATTCGGGTCACCCACAGCCTTGATCAGATGTTCATTAATATCATCCTCTCCGGCAAAGGGATCTATGATATTCCCGATCGCATCTAATGCCATTGCATTGATTGTGAAATCACGTCTGGCTAAATCTTCTTCAATCTTATTTGTCCAGCCAACTTTAGTCGGATGACGTGAATCTTTATAAACCCCCTCTTTTCTCATTGTTGTGATCTCGAAGACCTCATTATCTATAGGCAACCCGACTGTTCCGAATTTATTATCGTAAAAAGCGTCAGGGAAAATTTTTAACACATCTTCAGGTTGAGCGTCAGTTGTAAAATCCCAATCATGGACATTTTTATTCATTATTAAATCGCGCACTGCGCCTCCAACTATATAGATTTCAAAGCCGGATAATTTAAATTTTTCTAAGACATCATTTACTTCTTTTGGTAACAGATATGTCATTGACTTATTATAATCTATACCCAAAATACTGCAATTTGCAATTAATAATCAAAATTTTGGGTTCAAAATACTTAACGAGAGTTGTTAACTCGAGTTAAATTAGTTTATGATACAATCTTTTGATATGAAAACATGGAAAATATTCCCTCAAAAATTTGATGATCCGGTAAAACAATTGCTTTATAACCGTGGGCTAAAAACAGAAAAAGAAATTGAAGAATTTTTTCATCCAAAATTAGAAGATTTTGAAAAAGAATTAAATATTCCAGGGTTAGAGAAGGCAAAAAAAAGAATTTTGCAGGCAATTAAAAATGAAGAGATAATTGTTGTTTTTGGTGATTACGATGCCGATGGAGTGTGTTCCTTAGCTGTAATGTATTATTCAATTTCAGAGTTAGGAGGAAAATTTTTGCCCTATATCCCCCATCGTGATAAAGAAGGGTATGGCTTATCAAAAGTAGGGTTGGACTATGCAAAGGAACAGGGAGCGGGACTTGTAATCACTGTTGATAATGGGATTGTGGCGATAGATCAGTCAAAATATGCAAAAGAAATCGGTTTGGATTTAATTATTACTGATCATCATTTACCGCTTGATATATTACCTGAAGCACATGCGATAGTCCATTCAACCAAACTTTGTGGAGCAGGTGTAGCTTGGAGTTTAGCAAGGGCTTTGGTTAACACAAAAATAAGCAATGATTTATTGGATATAGTGGCGATCGCTACAGTATGCGACATGATGCCCCTAATTGGTGTGAATAGAGCTTTAGTAAGTGAGGGTCTTAAAAAATTAAATCATACAACTAAGGTTGGGTTAATTGCATTGATGGTTGAAGCTCGTTTAATAAAGGGAGAAATTACTACTTACCACATTGGTCATATCATAGGTCCCAGAATTAACGCATTAGGGAGAATAGAGCATGCCATGGATTCCCTTCGCCTGCTTTGTACGAAAGATATTAAAAAAGCCAGAACAATTTCTAAGCATTTGTCTGATG
Source organism: Microgenomates group bacterium (assembly GCA_041659805.1). Taxonomy (GTDB): domain Bacteria; phylum Patescibacteriota; class Microgenomatia; order Daviesbacterales; family UBA10151; genus STC-54. The sequence goes on from JBAZXP010000001.1 coordinate 386,004, forward strand.
TTAACGCACAAAAAAAACAGTTAACAGTTGACGCGATATTTGAAGCAAAAGAAATTATCAATCAAATCGAAATAAAGAAAAAAATTATTATTGTTCGTTCAGATAAATGGATCCCCGGAATTATGGGACTCGTTGCAGGACGTTTAGTTGAAGAATATGGAATGCCGGCAATTGCTATATCTTGTGAGAATGGTTTTGCTAAGGGTTCTGCCAGATCAACTAATGAAGTAAATATCGTGGAGGTAATTAGAAAGTGCAGTGATTTATTAATTGGCGTCGGAGGACATCCGAAGGCTGCAGGTTTTTCTCTTGATGTAGAAAAAATTGAGCAGTTCAGGCAAAAAATGGAAAAGTTAATGGAAAGCGCTGAGGTTTTTGAGGGAGAAACTATTAATATAGAAACAACAATCAAAACAAAACAAATTACCAAAAAACTTGTGGAAGAGCTAGAGAATTTCGAACCAACTGGAGTGGAAAATCCTAAGCCTATTTTAGCTTCTATGCAAACACCTATTTTTGATATTCGAACAGTGGGAGAAGGGAAACACTTAAAGCTTAAAGTAGATGGATTAGATGCAATAGCTTTTGGCATGGGGGAGTTGGCAGAACAACTTAAAAATGGGCAGGATGTTAATTTAGCATATAATTTGGAGTTAAATACTTTCAATGGCGCGGAAAAAATTCAGCTGAAAATTGTAGATATTATTTCGTCTTAAAATAACCAATCCCCTCCCAGCCATTTATATCAAATCCAGTTACTCTAAATGTTCTTCCTTCAGGAACTGATGCTTGTCCATTACCCATATAACAACCTTCCGGACTAACAGGTACTTTCATTACACCAACTTTATATCCTAATTTTTCTACTTCTTCCCGCGTGCTGAATAATTCAGGTGCTGGTTTTGTTCTTTCTTTCACTTTTATCACCTCCTTTTAGGTAATTTTTTGAATAAAAAAACCTCTCATTTCTGAGAGGCCTCCTTCTTCCTTAAGCTAATTTTTTTGCTTAAGTAAGACCTCCCATAGGTACTCCAATGAGTACCAAGAGAAGGCTGACGAGAATAATATTTAAAACTGAGATAGATTTAATTTCCATTTGAGATATTTTATATCTAAATACTTATGTTTGTCAAAGACAGAATAAATTTGAAAAGCAAATAATTTTAATATATACTACAGGGTATGCAAGAGACAGCCATAAGTTGTCCTTTTTGTAATATTCTTGAAGGAAAAATTCCAGGTTTTATAGTTGCGGAAAATAACCTTGCTACTTGTATACTTTCCCTGGAGGGGCATCCTTTAGTAATTCCTAAAAGGCACATCACTGATTATTTAGATCCCAGTTTGGATTCAAAAACGATTCAAGAACTAGCATTACTGGAGGCTAAGATAGTGCTATTAACTAGTAGGATATATGGTGTCAAAGATATAGCAATGCTTTCACTGAATGGAACCGGTGCCGGTCAGGAAGTGAGTCATTTGCATAAACATATTATTCCGGTAATTAGCGGTCCAAGGATTATCAGCATTAGACGTACACCTAATCTGGATAATTCTAAGTTATCTGAAATAGCTGCTAAATTTAAAGAGATGGTGTAGCACTTAAATGTTGATGTCGTCTGATTGCTGAACAAGCCCTTCGTGCTGCTGTCTGCAAAAACTTTTGTCTTGAGTATTCAATAGCATCATGCTCGATTTTTTGCCAAATCCCGGAAGGATCGTGAAGAGGTCTGGCAAGCGATCCGATGTATGTTAATGCTTCGTTATAATTATTTCTGGTTAATTTTTCCAGATTTTGAATGTGAACTCCTATATTATTATGTATTCGTTCTCCTCCCTGAGCTCGGTAAGGTCTGATATAATCAAAAAGTTCGTTTCGGGTGTTTTCTGTAAAATCACCGATTACTGTCAGATCGACGTTGCTGGGATCGTCATGATATTTGTCCCGTGTTAATCCTTTGGCAACTGATCCAAAAAGCAGGACAGCAAAGTTGTTTAAGTCCAGTCTTTTTGCTTCGTCAACAATATGAGATGTCATTTTCTGTGCTTCTGCATATAAATATTGCCTCCAGTTTAAATCTACAGAATACATATATTGTCTGCCTGAATTAGGTGTAGGAAAACGTTTTTTCATATGGGGATCATCAACCAGAATCTTCAGTCTCTGACATTCCTCTTCCGGAAGAGAATTATTTTTTAAAATAGCCGAGGAAATAGCTTTTGTTGATTCACTGGGAAGCAGGACAATAAGTCCTAAAGTATGTGCCCAAAACATTTGTTCGCCTTTTTCTTTCATAAAAAAACCTCTCATTTCTGAGAGGCCTCCTTCTTCCTTAAGCTAATTTTTTTGCTTAAGTAAGACCTCTCATAGGTACTCTAATGAGGACCAAAGAGTGGCCAATAAATTTAATATTTGTGATAGTTGTATTTAAATAATTCATACCAAAGAGTATTTTAGATCTTTAAGTTTACTCTTGTCAACAACAAAAGTGTTTGTTAAAATATTTTTTATGTTCAACAAGCATAGCAACTTTAGATTTTTCTTTACCTTCGCTAATTCGCGGAGGTAATTTTGCAACCTTAAGAAAGCAGCAAAAGAAGCCTCCGGTAAGCGGAGGTTTTTTTGTGGAGAAAATATGAAAACAGAAATAAACAAATACATTATTCATGAACGGTCAGGATTGCCGATAAGAATTCCGCCGTATCTAAGAAAAGAACTTGCGCACGGCACGGAAATTGGAGAGATACAAAAAGAAATGATTAGAAAAAGTCCGGTTATTGGATGCAGAGGTGAACAGGATTGTCTGCCGGGTAATTTACTTGAAAATATCCGTTTAAGGAAGATAGCCAAATTGGTATCAAATAGATTGGTGGAAATTGCAGAAGACAGGCAGATCAGTCGGTATTGTACTGTTGTGCATGGATCACTTGCCAGAGGATTGGTTCGTTGTCCGGAAAGTTCGGATCCCAGCGACATAGACATTGATTTAGTAATTGGAGGTAAGAAAGACTGCAGTGATTTGAGGAAACAAGTCCGCGAACAAATGCATGGCTTAAAAGATTCTCTTGGAGCTCGGATTGATACTTATGTTTGGAATATTGAAGAAATGAGAAGGAATAAAGGTGACTATGCCAGGTTAAGTTTAAGTGCCGGTGCTTACGTACTTGTGAGTAAAGGAAGCTTATGGGAAGAGATTTTCGAGGTAGGCATAGAGAGCCAAAAATTTATTAATTTAGAGAGAAATATCAAAGATCAATTAGCTAAACGCCTTGATCATATTTTAATAAAAAATAATATCACTGAAGCATTAACAGATTTTAAAAGCGATAGAATGCAATTAGTCGTGGGTTCTTATTTTAACGGAACATCAGAACCTTGGGAAATAAGATTAAAAGCACAAGCTTTAAAAAGACTGATTATGTCTTAAATCAAAAAAACAAAAGGAGGTGATAATTACAGCAGCAGCGTGTAATAAGCTAATTGAAGCGAAAAAGATGGGTGCCGGCGATAATATTATTAATTCGGCACTGGAAAACTTAGTAAATGTGGTTGCAAACACTAAAGGTAGTGCAGAAGCTCTTAGACAACTCCAACCTGATTGATATTGTTAATCTAGCCTCAAACTGATATGATCTATTGGTTATGCAAAGAACATTAATTATTGATTGTAATAAAAACATTGGAGAAACAGTGGAAATTTGTGGTTGGGTACAAACCAGGCGTGACCATGGGAAAATTGTGTTTTTAGATGTTTTGGATAGATCTGGAGTTATTCAGGTTGTGGTAATGGGAGATAAAGCAGGTGATTTAAGACCCCAGGATGTAGTTTGTATAGAAGGTAATGTGGCAAAACGCCCAGAACACATGATAAATAAAAATTTATCAACAGGTGAAATTGAACTTCAGGCAGAAAAAGTTGAAATATTGTCTAAAGCAGAAGAATTACCTTTTGATATGGGAGGTAAAGATTTAGATCTGCAGCTACCTACTCTTTTAGATTTTAGAGGTTTAACTTTAAGACATCCAAAAGTTAAAGCAATTTTTAAAGTACAAGAAGCTGTGATAAATGCTTTTAGAGAAGGACTTAAAAAACATAATTTTACAGAATTCCAGGCTCCTGTAATTATTCCTCAAACAGCAGAAGGTGGAGCAGAAGTTTTTGAAGTAAATTATTTTGGGAATAAAGCATTCTTAGCCCAGAGCCCACAATTTTATAAACAAATTTTAGTAGGAGTTTATGAAAGAGTTTTTACTGTAAATAAAACTTTAAGAGCAGAACCATCTGTTACTACCAGACATTTAGCAGAAGCAACAACGCTTGATGCAGAAATGGGTTTTATAAATAGCTGGGAAGATTTGATGGATGAAATAGAATATTTGATTAAATATATTTTTAAAAGTGTTGAGCAAGAATGTGCAGATGAATTAAAACTTTATGATGTTTCAGTTCCTCAAATTGAAAATAAAATTCCCCGAATAAAAATGAGAGAAGCTCAGGAAATAATTTATAAAAGGACAGGAGTGGATCACAGAAATGAACCAGACCTGGCCCCAGAAGATGAAAGGGAGATTGGAAAATGGGCGATTGAAGAGCATAAATCAGAAGTAATTTTTATAACCCATTACCCTACTTCCAAAAGACCTTTTTATACAATGCCAGACAAAGATGATCCAGAACATACTTTGAGTTTTGATTTAATTGGCAGGGGAGTGGAATGGTTAACTGGTGGACAAAGAATTAATAATTTAGAAACTCTGATAGAAAAAGCCAAAGCAAAAGGGGTAGATTTACACAAAAGTGAACTTTATATTCAGGCTTTTAAATATGGTATGCCTCCAGAAGGTGGTTGGTCTTTTGGTTCAGAAAGAATTACTCAGGGAATTCTAGGACTCTCAAATATTCGTGAGGCATCTTTATTTCCAAGAGATATGGAGAGGGTTGATGTCCGATTATCCACTATAAAATGAGGCCCTTTTTATATGGTTTGGTTATAATCCTAGTTTCTATAAGTGTGCTTTTGAGTTTGCCTAAAGCAGTTAATTTAACCGCAAGTTTAGTGGAAGCCAAAAATATTCCGACCAACAAAGTTTTGGAAAATACTGAAAAGGTTGCCGGAGTAAGTATTGTAATTCCAAAATTAAAATCCGATTTTACAAATGTTCCTTTTGTCAGTGCAACTGCAGTTATAATAAAAGACTTGTCTTCGGGGACTCTTTTATATGTTAAAGATCCTGATAAAAGGGTGCCGATTGCATCGACGACTAAAATTATGACTGCTTTAGTTGCCAGTGAATATTTTAGACCGGCAGATGTTTTAAAGGTTTATGAAACATCCTTAGTTAGTGGATCATCGATGGGATTAAAACTTGGAGAAGAGATGACTTTTAGGAGTTTGTTATACGGAATGCTTCTTAATTCCGGCAATGATGCGGCTTTTACTATTGCTGATAATTATCCAGGAGGTAAAGATGCTTTTGTTAAAGCCATGAATGTAAAAGCCCAAAATTTAGGACTGATTAATACCCATTTTGAAAATCCGGCCGGCTTTGATGATATTAACCATTATTCCTCAGCCAATGATTTGGCGAAAATTGCAGAAGCTGCTATTTCAAATTCTCAATTTGCCAGAATAGTTTCCACAAAAGACACGGTTGTTTTTTCTATTGATAAACAATCAGAACATCAGCTAAAAAATTTAAATAAATTATTGAATTTACCCGGAGTATTGGGGATTAAAACCGGAACCACCCCGATTGCAAAAGAGAATTTAGTTGCTTTAGTAGATCGTAATAATGAAAAAATATTAATTGTAGTGCTTGGAAGTGATGACCGTTTTGCGGAAACAGAAAAAATGCTTGATTGGGCATACGCAAATTTTACTTGGGAATAATTTATTCTGATTTTATTGCGGAGACTAAAGCTGTAAATTGAGGCCCTTCAAAAACATACACAGGTTGTAAATAAGGTGAATATTCTTCCGGCTCAAAGTAAGCCAAATATACATTAGAAATGGATACTTTGGCTTGTGATGGAATTTGTGAAATATAGCCCTGCCCTGATTGTAACTGTGCATAAGCATTCTCAATCGATTGTAACGGGTAGCTGGCGGAAGTTGTCTTATCGATTTGCCAATAAATATAATTTAATTTTGGGAAACGGTCAGTTTCATTAACGGAATTAATGGCTGTTGCTGATACTAACCCACTTGACGCAGAAGAAGTGACTATTTTTAATCCATCTAAATCAGAAGGCCATAAAGATATTAAGGCTGAAGTTGAGGTAGTGGGTGTACTCTTATTATATATAACTGCACTTTTGCCGTTTGATAAATCTTCGTTTAATAAACCGGTGCCTTGTAACAATCCTTTAAACGAAGCGAGAAGCTGATCCTGGTTTATAAAGGCAGTATCTAATTTGGCTGAAACTGAAGCTTGTTTTTGATAATTAAAGTTTCCGGTGATTAAGTCTACGGTAAAAAAGTTGTTGGAATTATCAGAATACCTATATGTTGTGGGATTTAAGACTTCTCTGGCGCCAAGAAACCCGAATTTTGCAGCCAGTTTCTGAGATTCATCTGGAGCTAAAAGAGAAACGATATTTGCTCTTGGTATAAAATAAACTTTTATAATTTTCGGTAATTGGGGCAGGTTTCCTGTTTCTGTTGCAATTGAATAGGAATAATTTGATGAAGAAACAGTCGCTTTCGGGAAAACAATTTTAGGTAAAATCCCGAATTTCATATCAGGCTTTTCAATAATTGGAGGAAGTGTAGATTGATAATAGTTATACCAGACTCGATAGCCGATTGCAGAAATCGTGCCCAGAATTAATAGGGCAACAAAAGCAATTACTCCTCTTCTTGTAATGGTCGCAACTTGAGTTAATGTCATGGCAGATTAGTATTATTATAACTTAAGTTGGTATAATATGAAGGCTATGAACATAAAAACAAGATTTGCTCCGTCTCCGACTGGAATAATGCACATTGGTTCTGTCAGAACCGCGCTGTATGCATATCTCGTTGCCAGACATAATAAAGGAACGTTTACCCTAAGGATTGAAGATACAGATCAAAACAGATTAGTTGAAGGGTCAGTTAATGATATTATAGACTCATTAAAATGGCTAGGATTGCAGTTTGATGAAGGCCCGATTTATCAATCGGAACGAAAGGAAGTCTATGAAAAATACGCACGTGAATTGGTGAGTAGCGGGGCAGCTTATGAAAAAGATGGTGCGATTTGGTTTAAACTTCCGGAGGATGGAAAAGTAATTTTTACAGATATAATTGGTTCAAGAAAAATTGAGTTTGAAAATAGCAGCCAAAAAGATTTTGTGCTTTTAAAATCCGATGGATTTCCAACTTATCATTTAGCTCATGTTGTTGACGATCATCTAATGGAGACAAATCCTGTGATAAGAGCAGAAGAATGGTTGCCTTCTACCCCAAAACATATTTTGCTATTTAAGGCTTTTGGTTGGGAAGCGCCTGATTACGCACACATACCTTTAATTCTTGGTACAGACCGTTCCAAACTTTCAAAAAGACATGGAGCAAAAGGGGCAACAGAGTTTCGAAAAGACGGTTTTTTAGCAGAAGCGATTTTAAATTATATGGCACTTTTAGGATGGACTCCACCATCGGGCAAAGAAATACTAAGTTTAGATGAGATGATTGAAGAATTTGATTTAAAAAATGTTCACATTGCTCCAGCAGTTTTTGATCTCACAAAGCTTGAATGGATGAACGGGGAATATATCAGGAAAATGAGTGATATGGAATTAACCAAAAGACTTCAGGAATTCTTGGTAGATCATCCCGCTCCGGAAAAAATTGGGCCTTTGGTACCTTTGATAAAAGAAAGAATAAAAACATTAGCAGATTTCGTTCTTTTAACAAACTTTATTACCGAAGAACCTGAATACGACTTGTCAGTTTTTGAGAAGATTAAGATTGTAAACCAAAAGCAGGTATTGGAAAAGATCAATGAAGAAATGCAAAAGCTGGGGAAAGATTGGAAGTCAGATGTTTTTGAAAAAACATTTAAAGATTTGGCGACTGAATTAGATATTAAAGTAGGGGATATGTTTCAATTAATTAGAATTGCTGTCTCAGGACAATCAGTTACTCCTCCGCTTTTTGAAAGTATTCAGATTTTAGGAGAAGACGAAGCATTAAAAAGAGTTATGAATGTCGCTAAAAAATTCCCTAATTTTTGATAAGTTGTGCGTAAATTGATATAATTAACAAATGGCACAATATATTATAGAAGGCGGTAATAAACTTAGGGGTAAAGTTAAAATTTCCGGAAATAAAAACGAGGTTTTGCCTTGTTTGGCAGCGTGTCTTTTAACAGAGGAAGAAGTAACTTTAAAAAATGTTCCTCATACTGCTGATGTGGAGACGTCTCTGGCTATTTTCCGCGATCTTGGTGTTGAGATCTCAAGGGAAGACGGAATTGTTAAAGTAACCTGTAAAAATATTAATAGAACAATCTTAAAAGAAGATTTGGCAAATAAATTAAGAGCGTCTGTTTTATTTGTCGGTCCGCTACTTGCCAGATTCGGAAAAGTGGAGTTTCCACACCCAGGAGGTTGTGTAATTGGCAGAAGAAGTATTGATACACATCTTGATGGATTTAAACGTTTGGGTTTTAAATTTAGTATTCAGGGAAATAATAACAAAGGCACACGAAGCAATGTTGATTTCAAAGACACTGAGATATTTCTAGAAGAACCTTCAGTTACAGCAACAGAAAATATTGTTTTGTCAGCTACCCTTATTCCAGCCATAACTACTGTAAAAAATTGTGCTGTTGAACCACATGTGGTAGGACTTTGTAAGATGCTTAAAAAAATGGGAGCCGAGATCGAAGGAATCGGAACACAAACTCTTAAAATTGACGGTGGCAGTAAACTTCATGGAACAGACTATACGATCGGATCGGACAATGTTGAATTTGGTACTTATGCTGTGGCGGCTGCAGTTACGAATGGAGAAATTGAAATCGAAGGAGAAGATCTTGACGGACTTGAACCTATAACTAAACCTTTCGAAAAGATGGGTGTTAAATTCGAAAAAACAGATTCCGGTATTAAAGTTTCTGTAGGAGCACTGAAGGCAACTCCCCAGCTTCGTGTGAATGTTTGGCCGGGTTTTCCGACAGATATGATGAGTGCAGCAATTGTTTTGGCAACTCAAGCTAGAGGAGTTACACTTTGTCATGACTGGATGTATGAATCAAGAATGTTTTTCGTTGATAAGTTGATTACAATGGGAGCAAACATTACTTTGGCAGATCCTCACCGGGCATTAGTTTCAGGACCAACAAAATTAAGGGGTAAAAATTTAGATACACCAGACCTTCGGGCGGGTATGGCTTTGGTAATCGCTGCTTTGAGTGCAAAAGGCACCAGTGTTATAAATAGGGCAGAGCTAATCGAACGGGGTTATGAAGATGTAGTTATGAAACTCACAAATCTGGGCGCATCAATTAAAAGAGTAGAATAATTTAGCCTAATTTATTAATAAACCAATTCAATAGAGATAATACCATTCCGAAAATAACTGCCCACCAAAAACTATCAACCCTGAATCCCGGTACAAAAACTGTAGCCAGCATTATTAAAGCAGCATTGATGATTAAAGTAAAAAGACCTAAGGATAAAACATTAATAGGTAGGGTGAGAAGCAGCAAGATAGGTTTTAAGATAGCATTAATAATTCCTAAAACAACAGCGAGTACCAAGGCAGTTAAGAAATTATCAACATGAACTCCTTTGTCTTGAAAAAGATAGGCAGCCAGAAAAATAACTAATCCACTTATAAACCAGTTAATTAAAATCTTCATAGATTAATCATATACATTAAAAATTTGAAAATCAAGGAATCCTTGAAAAAGAAATTATTTTGAGGCTAAAGCAATTAGTTTGTCTTCAGCAGTTTTTTCGAGTCTCTTTTGTCTGGCCATTTCCTGTTCGTTTTTAAGCTCAATGCGCTTAGAAGTTCTTTTATCAATTTCATCCTGGCAGGCTTTATTGGAACATCGGTAGGTATTTTGAGTCATTGGGGCAAAGCTTCGTTCTGATTTTAAAGTTGTAGTTTTTTGCAAGACTAAATCTTCCCCACACTGATTACATTTACGCTTAGTTTCTGAAGATGTATTATTCACGTTTGTGTATTATAACACATTCAAGCTACTTTAGTCAGAGGAAAGTTTGTACCCAACAATAATACCGATAATTGCTCCGATACTGCTGGTGATGACTGAAGTATAGGAAATTGCATCTACTCCGAATAATGTTGGCAAATAACCTCCGATAATTGATCCTACGGTCATTCCCACAAAAATTAAGAATTTTGAAGGCATAATGAGATAAAAATATTGTATCACAAAGGGTCTTTAGCGATGCTCTTACTGATACTGGATTTCTATTACCTAATCTGTTTAGATTTATATATTGTAATATTTTTGTTATTTAAAGGAGGTGAGGATAATGAGCTTTGATCCAGAGCCAACAGAAGAATAAATATAGATATCTCTAAATCTTCATTCAAGATTTACTCCATTGATAAATTTTTATCCTTGGAGATAAATTTTTAATTGACTTATTGTTTTCTAAGACCCAAAGATTCAGGGGAAATAGCTCTATTACTTTCGATCAATGTTTTAATTTGATCGCTGTATTTATTTAAATATTCCTTAAAATAATTAGAAAGGTTTAAGGATACTGTCTCATCTATACTAAAAAAATCCAACTTTTGTCCTTCTCTGCCTAGTTTTATATGTTTATGTTCTTCTTCAGTTATTTTTGCCAAATATCTTTCGACAACGCTTCCATCGTTGTAGGTTTGCGTGCCTAAATAAATTAGATTCTTAGGGATAATATTTATTTCCTCTCGTAGTTCTCTTTTCGCCGCATTTTCAGTTGTCTCGTTTTCTTCTATGCCACCACCTGGTAGATTCCATGTATTTGGTGAAGGAATTTCAGAATCGTTGTCTCGTAAGATTAAAAGAATTTTTTTATCAAAAACCACAAATATTTTCACTCCAGGTTTTTTCATATTTTTAAAAATGGATTTTTGAGATGCTAACTGATTTGATTTTTTCGTCTTTATTTAGTTTTGCAGTCATAAAGAAAAGATTTTTTTCTTCGATTACATCTTTAAAACAGTAATTTAAATCATCCACGAGTTCAAAATTACTATCTAAAACTTTATTTTTATTAATCCAAACTAATTTTCCATCTTCCGTATTTTCTCCAAGGGGGATTTTTTTGGAAGATACTTTAATTTTGAAAAAACACATAACCCAATCTTCACTATAACCGCCTTCTAGTTTTACGATTCCGGAGAGTTTTATATCTTCCGGAGAAACTTTGTAGCCGGTTTCTTCCTCTGTTTCTCTAATTGCCGCGTCTAGATAATTTTCTCCAGGTTCAACTCTGCCTCCCACTCCATTAAGCCTATTAGGGTCCAGTCTTTTGTGTTTTCCTCTGTGCAAGAAAAGATAATCGTCATCACAATAAAGAAAATTTGTTACTGAACATTGTACTTTTCTAATATATTTTTCTTCCATACACGAAGTATATCAAAAGTGCTAGGATAATTTAGTGAAGATTGTTAAAAAACATTATATTTTCTTAATCATTTTTTTTGTAACTGCTTTTTTGCGTCTTTACCGTCTGGATTATTTAACTACGTTTGGTCGGGATCAGGGAATAGACTTTTTAACAATCAGAGATATAATTGTTAATCATAAACTGACTTTAATAGGGATAAAGGTTTCTTTGGCTGATTTTTTTCAGGGTCCGGTTTATCTATATTTGTTAACTCCTCTATTTTATTCTTTCAAATTGAATCCTCTTGCAGGAGCAATAACTGCTGTCATCATTTCTTTACTAACGATAACAACTCTTTATTATATTGTTTTAAAAATATTTAACATGAGAGCAGCTAATTTAGCTGCCATTTTTTTTGCGGTTTCACCTCAGTTGGTTATGTTCGGTAACACACCTCTTTACCAAAATTTCACCCCTTTATTTATTTTGTTGGGAATTTGGTTTTTGTACAAAGCGTTGATTGGAAAAATAAAAACTTCTAAGCAATATTTTTATATGTTTTTGACAGGATTTTTTATCGGAATAGGATTAGAACTTCACTTTTTGGTTATTTCGCTTGCATTGGCATTAATTATTTATTTGATTCTTTTTACAAAAAATTTTTTAAAACTTTTAATTTTTTATTTTTTTGGATTAATAATTGCTGCAAGCCCCACAATTATTTTTGAATTAAAGCATAATTTTTTAAATATTCATCTTCTGATAAACTATTTAAGCGGTAGGGAACAAAATCATTTATCATTCTTGTCTATTTGGTTAGAAAGATTAAATTTCTTTACTTTTAATGATTATAATTTTTTAATTATAGTTCCTTTACTATTCGGTATTTATCTCCTTTTAACAAAAGTTAAAAATCTATCTAATAATTTTTTATTTTTTAAAAAAATATCTTTAATTACTATGATAATTATTTTTATTTTTGCGATTAAATTAAGTGCTTTCGGAACTCATTATTTCTTACCTCTTTTAATGTTGTTGCTAATTATTATTCCTGCAGTATTATCACTTATTAAATCGGAAAGATTCACAAATTTAATTTGTATTTTTTTTCTGGGAGCAAATTTTGTAATCACTATTTTCCAGCTGAATAATAATCATGGATATTTTATGCCGGATGGATGGAGTCTGAATAAGATAGAACAAACCTCAAAGATTATTAGTGTAAGTGTGGGATCCCACCCTAACTTTAATGTGGCTTCGTTACTTGATGGAGATACCAGAACATATCCTGTAAGATACATGCTGACTGTTGCCGGAAGTCCGTCGGAGGATTTTACAACATATCCAAGTAATAATTATTTGTATGTTACAGGAAGAGATAAAAAACAAATTATTAATTCTGACGTATGGGAAATTTCATCCCTTCGCCCTTTTAAAGTAGAACAAGAATGGGATATGGGAGACGGAATTATCCTTTTTCTTTTAGCAAGGATCAGATCTTAACATTACATCCCCAAAAGCTCTAAGACTTTATATAAAATTACTCCTGGCCAGAAGATTGCTTTTAAAATTCCTAAAACAAAAGCTACAGGAGTAGCAGCATGTTGAATAAAATAAACCAGAGCTCCCAAAACTCCAATTCCATAAATAGCGCCGCCACCTGCACCACAAATATTGCCTCTCATTTCCTCACCTCCTTATTTAAGTATTCTATTCTCTTGTTAACGTGTCAAGTTGGATTTCTTCATAAGATTATCGATTATGTTAAAGTTAAATAATGGAAGCAGAGTTAGAGGTGGTTAGTACCAAATGGAAACATTGGCATTATAAAAACACTTTTCTTCTTATACTGAGTCTGATTATTTTCTTTTTGTTAGCAGATACCCCTTTTGTCAAAAATATTATCAGTTATATTGGGAATTTTGGATATCTGGGGGCTTTTTTCGCAGGAATATTATTTGTATCTGTTTTTACAGTAGCCCCGGCATCAATAGTTTTATTTTATTTAGCAGAATCATTAAATCCTCTCGGAATAGCTTTGGCAGCAGGTACAGGAGGAATGATAGGAGATTATTTGATATTTAAATATCTAAAAGATGAAGTCTTCGGTGAACTGAAACCTATACTTATACATCATGAAGGTAAACTTTTACAAAAAATATTTAGAACTCCTTATTTTGCTTGGATAGTTCCTATTATTGGGGCTGTAATAATTATGTCACCTTTTCCTGATGAAGTAGGGATCGGATTAATGGGGGTCTCAAAAATGAAGACCTGGCAGTTGATGGGGCTTTTATATCTTCTGGATGTAGTAGGGATATTTTTGATAGTAATAGCAGCCAGATCTTTTTGATATAACGTATGCCCACCCTTCTAGCTATGGCTATAGTAAGAGATGACGGACGAAGTTCTTGTATTTATTTCAGTATGCCTGCTTTATATAAATCCTCTACCAATTGTTCCTTGTCTTTGTTGAGGAGCAACATTTGCTCTCTTATTTCAGAATCAGTCAGAACTATTTTTTCACCTGAATTATATTTTTCCCGATGAAGGGCATCATAAACATCCGCTAAAGCCAACATTCTGCCATGTTCAAGTATTAAAGCTTGAGTATCTTGAGGGTATGAACGTAGATATGGTGGTAATTCTTTTGGGTATCCATTGGGTTGAAAATAATGATGCAAGACTATAATATCAGCAGTAAAACCAAATCTGTTTTTTATTAAATTGTATCCATCCATAACATGAGACTGAATAATCTGGGCGTCTTGAGTACTCCAACCATATGTTTTACCCAAAACTTCAAGAGGTACCTGGTATTTTCCTATATCGTGGACTAGTCCTGCAAAAAGTGATGCTTTCTGGTCCATATGCAAAAATTCTCCAATTTCTCTTGTCTTTAATCCTACTCTGATTGAATGTTCTCCGTGAAGTTTGGTGATAGGACTTTTTGTCATTAATAAATCCAGATAAGATAAAAGAGTTGTCTGGTCTTCAGGTTTTACTTGGCATGTTTCAAAAGCATTTTGAAGTTGAATATCCAGCTCGTTTTGTTCAAGCATAGCCAGATTATAACACTACCAAAAACATGAGATGAGCTGCGGGACTTGGATAATACACCCAGTCCACCTTTGGTGGACTGTCGAACCCGCTTCACCACTGTGTGGAGCGCGTAATCCTCTGTCCAATAGTCCGTACCAAGTCCAAATGCCCCACAAAAGTGGGACTTTGTGCCTTTGCTGCCCGACGTATAAACAGTTCGTACTGCAATTAGCCTGGCTCGAACAATTAAGACAAGTATATCACCAAAGCGAGGAGGAAAAAGAATGATATTTTCCTTCTGGAATTCTAAAGAATCTTCTGATTCATTGGTAAAATCTAAATTATTTGATGAAAACACTTTCTATGAAGCATTTATCAAAGACTTGAATAGATGCAAAGAAGAAGTAATTATTGAAAGTCCATATATTACTTGTAAACGGATGGATTTATTAGAATCCATATTTCAAAAACTGATGAAACATGGAGTAAAAGTGTATATAATTACTCGTGACCCAAGAGAGCATGAGGAAAAGCTAGCAAGGCAAGCTGAGTTAGAGATTAGTATTTTTGAAGAGATGGGTGTACAAGTTTTACTATGTGCGGGGAATCATCATAGAAAATTAGCAATTCTGGATAGAAAAATATTGTGGGAAGGTAGCCTGAACATCTTGTCACAGATGTACAGCCGTGAAATTATGCGAAGAATAGAAAGTGAAGCACTAACAAAGCAGATGTTTAATTTTTTGAATTTGGGTAAACTTACTAAGGAAAATTCTTTTATAAAAAGGATGTTTTTATGAGTGAAAGTAAAATACCTGAAGATTGGTTAAAGAAAAATGGCTATAAACTCAAAATAGTTTACAGCTACGCTGTCGTTAATAAATTAAACATTAAATCAAAAGAGGAAGTATTAAAGATTCTCCAAGTAACTGATCCTGAAAACGCAAATGAAGAACAAGCTGAAATTTATTCAAAAATGTTGCAGTTATTTGGAAGTAGATTTAGAAAAACAATAGAAAAGAACTTAGTAGATTAAAATTATCCCTTTTTAGCCACGATTTTAAGACCAAGAACTTTAAGTATTCTTTCAAGGTTAGCAAAAGCTGGGTTAGATTCTCCTCTTTCTGTCATTGCATAAAAAGTTTCAGTGACTTTTGCTTCTTTTGCAACTTGAGCTTGAGTTAAGCCCTTCTTCTCTCGGGCTTCTTTTATCTGAGCTGCTAGCTTTGGATCTATCTTTTCTTTCTTATCAGTATTCATAAATATATTTATAGTATAGCACTTTCAGAACATAAAATAAACTATGGGTCAAACTTGAAAGAAGACTAGACAAAATTCTGCAAATTTTGATATATTATCAATAATGAGTGACTTAAAAGAAGCAATCAAGCTTAAAGATCCTGAGAAGATAGCAGAAATAATCCTAGCTGGTTTTCAACAGCTTGATGAGGATCTAAAAGAACAAGCAAAGCTTAAGAAATCATCAAAGTCAAAAAAGAAAAACTAAAGCTCTATCTCATTCCCAAGAAGATCAGTAATAGTCCTTTTACGTTTTAATTTTCGTGGGTACTTTTCAAAAAATTCTTTGTTCTCTTCTACTAAATAAATCGTGCAATAACCTGTTCCATCTTCATATTTTAACTCTCTACCTTTCAAAATCCCTTGTCTTTCAAGTTTTCTAAGTGTGGAAGAATGCAAGCCGCACTCATCAGTTATTTTCCAACCTTGAAGCCAAATATCACTATTCTTTACAGCTTCATAAGGGATATTTCCTTTCTTTATGTTCATATGGCAATCAAAACAGGTAATCCCATCTAAAGTCCACCATATTTTCTTGCCAGGAGTAGATGATTTACAGATCATACAGGTATATGTTGCATCTCCTTCGAGAAGAAATCCCTCTGGTTCATGTTCTAGCCTTTTTTTCCTTGTATTTTCAATTCCTTGCATTTCTCCAGAAAGCCTAACTAACTGAATTAAATGATAGTTTCCATACTTCATTCTTGCTTCATAGTCTATTTTTGAAGGCTTTTCTTCTTTTTTCTCACCTGTAAGCTCAAAAAAATCTTCCTCTCGTTCATATCCTTTCAATCTTCCTGATAAATAACCAAGACGATAGAATACTCCCTCAGTCATCAAACGCCAGTTTGTTCCCTCAAGTCTATCCTTTATAAGTTTTTGAATCGTGGATACACTAATATTTTCACTGCGTGAAGAATCACTATCTTGAATACTAAAAGGGACAATGACATATTGTCCTATCTCTGGTTTATCAAACGACAGCTTAACAAAATGTTCTTTTTCAAGCACCTCATTTAAAAGCTTTTCCAATTCTAAGATAGTAAGTTTTTTCAAACCAGCAACTTTTTGGTAAGCGAAACTATCGTATTTTTGTAATTCTTCCTGGTATATTTGCGGGGCAATTTTAAAGGCCTCAATGTACTCAAAACTTTCTTTTCCTTCCTTATCAGAGCAAAATTCTTCTCGATATTCCTCCAAAAGCTTTTTATCTTCTTCCTCCTGTTTTTTCCTCTCAGCTCTATGTTTTTCTAAATCATCTTCTGTAGTTTCTGTAAAACCACATGATGCACAAGTTGTTTTCCATATAATTTTCTCCTTACTT
This sequence comes from Microgenomates group bacterium, assembly GCA_041659805.1. Taxonomy (GTDB): domain Bacteria; phylum Patescibacteriota; class Microgenomatia; order Daviesbacterales; family UBA10151; genus STC-54. The sequence continues at coordinate 403,233 of JBAZXP010000001.1, forward strand.
TCCTTAACAACAGACATATCAATTTCAGCCTTACATTTAGGACATAACTGTGGTTTTGTTTCATATTCTTTTCCATCTTCATAAATCCATCGTTTCTTTTTACAGTTGGAACAATTAAACAGGAACATCATGTGTAATTGTTTGTCTAATGTATCAAGGTGTTTAATCGTGACTTTCATTAACTTTTTACAGTCAGGACAGATTATTTCTTGAGGTTCAGGGGTATTATCGTATTTATCTTGTTCTATACTGTCAGAATCCATCCATTCTTGTATTGCCTCTTCTTTATGACTATATCTTTGGCCTTTTATTTGATAAAGCTCTTGGTTGGTAATCCAACCAAACCATTTTGCCTTATCTCCAGCAGAAAACTTTTTAGATTCTTCACTATTCAGGTGTTTTTCATAAGTTTTTGTCCATGACTCAATAGCCTCAAGACATCTTTTAATCGTAAATAAGTCATATCGGTCTATATAATGCTGTTTATCTTTAAGGTATTCCATATATCTATCTTTGATTATAATATTCTTCCTCGTTATCTTCATCTGATCCGTCAAGAAAAGATAAAAATTCATAATCAGAACCGAACTCTTTCCATTTAATTCCAAGCGACTTTCTAATTTTATCTAATGTACGCATACCAATGCTACCAGTTTTTCCACGCTCGATTTTACCGTAATAATTGGGATTTAAATCAGCTCCTACAGCAACATCTACCCTTGTTCTCTTCTGTTCTAATCTTATTTGTATTATTCTTTGGCATAATAATTTTTGCCTTTTGAGTCCCTGTTCAGAAATTCTATGTTTCATGAAGGGAATTATAAAAGAGTTTTCTAAAAAATGACGTACTTTTATGAATAGTTACTTTGGCTATCTTAAATATAGGAACTTTGCTAGAATTGAACCAGAATATGTCAAAAATACCATTTAGTGTATCAGCTAGAACCGCAAGATTAATAGGAAGGGAAAATGTCAGTAATGCAGAAGGTGCAATAATTGAATTAGTTAAGAACGCTTATGATGCTGATGCAAGTACATGTATAGTTTTTTTTAAAAAGGATTTTAGCGGAATTCCTGAGCAACTATCTATACAAGAATATACTCAAATCTCTACAAAGCAAACTTTTAAGGAAATAAAAGATTGCTACGAAAAAAATAATGAGGGATACCAACTTAAAACCCTAATTGGCGATAAAACAGAGGTTTTATCTTCTTTTTTTAATTCGTTGTGTGAAATTTATATCATAGACAATGGGACGGGTATGACACGAAATGTGCTTGAAAATCAATGGATGATGATAGGAACAGACAATAAATTGGAGAACTATATATCAAAAAAGAAACGTATACAAACAGGAGCCAAGGGAATTGGAAGGTTTGCGCTCGATAGGCTTGGATCTTTTTGCGAGGTGCTTACTAAATCTGAAGATTCTTCAGAAGGGTATAAATGGGCTGTAAATTGGGAGAATTTTGAAAAGAAAAACACAGATATAGGTAAGATTTATGCGGAATTAGAAGTGGTTCAAAAATTTAGTAGCGACTCTTTGTCATTTTTCAAAAAAACAGAGAATGAAGTAATTATGCCTTTATTGGGAAAATTTGAGCATGGAACCATATTGAGAATTAAATCATTGAGCGATACATGGAATTCTGAAAGCATCACTAATATTTATCATGTTTTAGAATCATTAACTCCCCCTGGAACATTTCAGGAATTTAAAATGTTTGTTTTTAATTCTGAAGATTTAAATGCTTTTGGAGAAGTTAAAAACTTTATTAATGATGATTTTGATTACCAAGTTAATGCAACTTTTAATTCTGAAAAACAACTTAATATAAAGATCTCAAGACGTGAGTTTGATTACAAAAAAATTGATAAAAAGCTTTTCTTACAAAAAGAAATGCAAAAATCTCCTTATACCGAAGAGGATTTTAAAAAAGGCTATTTTTTAATAAAAATGGATATCCATAAATTATTACCTGGGGGACTAAACGAATATATACTTAATAATTTAGGGCCTTTTGAATTTAATTTCTACTTCATTAAGCGTCAAACTACTAACGAAGATAGGGAGGTTTTTTCTTTTAGAGATTTCAACCAAGCGCGAAGAGCAGAATGGTTAGATAGATCAAGTGGAATTAAAATTTTTCGAGACAATTTTAGAATTAGGCCCTACGGAGAGCCAAAAGGATCAACATATGATTGGTTGGGATTAGACATGCGGGCTGCTAAAAGCCCTGCTGGATTTGCTCAAAGAATTGGGCAATGGCATGTTAGATCATACCAAGTGGCCGGTGAAGTTAATATTTCTAGGATAACTAATATCTATTTTGATGATAAATCTAGTAGAGAAGGTTTACAAGAAAATGCCTACTTTAAAGTATTCAAAAATATTTTAAATGAAATAGTTGCACTTTTTGAAAGAGATCGAGAATACATAGGAATAAACATGAAAAGTTTTTCCAAGAAAAATAATGAAGAAGAAAAAACCAAAGAGGAAGCTCATGAAATTGCAGAAATGATAACCTCAACGCCCTCATCTCCACAACAGTCATTGGATATTGATCCACAAAGTCTAAAGCAACAACTAGAAACTGTTTCTAAAGGATTTAAAATTAAGGAAAAAGAGCAAGAAGAATTATTGACTGAAGCAAAAATGCTTCGTACGTTAGCTAGTTCAGGTTTATTAGTAGCTACATTTGCTCATGAATTAAGACAGTTAGGAGGAACCTTATCCCGAAGAGTAGATTTACTCGAGCAATGCCTAGAAGGTGTTATAGATAAGAGTAAATTAGCTTCATTGCCAACCCATTTAGATCCATATAAAAGATTGCAAAGATTAAGAGATGATGACTTGAAACTTAAGAATTGGATAGACTTATCAGTAAACACATTACAAAGAAATAAAAGGGATCTAATTAAGATAAATCTAACTAAATATTTATCTGAATATATCGAATATGTAAATAACATAGTAAAATTCAAAGAAGCACATATAGAATTTAAAAGTACATCTGATGACATAGAAATAAAAGTTTTTCCAATAGATATGGACAGTATATTTAATAATTTGCTTGCAAATTCAATTGCAGGATTTCTTCGTAAAGATGCACCTAATGAAAGAAAAATTAGTATAAATATATCGGCTACAACTAATAACGTTATCATCGAATATCTCGATAGCGGCCCAGGTTTAGATTCTTCAATTCCTTACCCAGAAAAAATTTATGATTTGTTTTTTACTACTAAAATAAATGAGGTAGGAGAAAAAATAGGTACAGGTTTAGGTATGTGGATAGTAAAATCTATTATTGAAGAGTATGAAGGTAGTATAAATATAACAAAAGTACGCCCTGGATTCGGTATTAAAATGGAAATCCCTAAACATATAAGCAAATAGATATGAGTAATTATAATATTGCCTTTATAGATGACGATCAGGGTGTTATAGACGATTTCCTTGTTACTGCTGGGAATAAATCGGTAGATGTTCAAACCTTTGAATTATCTCCTGATAAAGAAAGTTTGGTTGATGAAATCGCAAAATCTAATGTTGATGCGATAGTCATTGATTTTCATCTTGCCGATACTCGACCAAATATCAAATATGATGGCGCAGAGGTAATGAATCAATTGGAAGAGGTGACTTACAATATCCCAAAGTTTATTTTTACTGCTTTTTCGTCTGCAGCTGAAGATAAAAGTAATGATATTAATATAGTTTATGAAAAAGAAGGAGATTTTGGGCCATTTATTGATAAAGTAATAAAACAAATCGATAAATACAAACATCGATTGGAAGAGTATCAAGAGGAATTGATGAGTTTAATAGAGAAGAGTAAAACTACCAAATTAAATGTAGAAGAGGAAGAGCGCGCTTTAGAATTAGATAATATTATCGAGAAGTCTTTGAACAAAAGACTTTCCTTACCTGATAGCCTCAAAAAACCTTCAACTATTTCAACGCTCGACAAACTTCTTTCAGAGGCAGAACAAATAGTAAAGGAGTTACAAAATCGTAACAATGCAAAATCTTAGATCTAAAATACCACAACGAACTTGCACGAGAGAATACACAGATTACACTTCCTATAAAAGCTACTTAAAATCTGATTTTGACAGTAGGTGTGGTTATTGTGATGACCATGATCAATATTATGGTGGTTCTGACTCATATCATATTGATCATTTCGCACCTAAAAAATTTGCGGATTTAATCTCTAAGTACAGCAATCTTGTATATTCGTGCCCATTTTGTAACAAGGCTAAGCGCAATAAATGGCCTTCAGATGATCAGAATGTGAATGTTGTAGGTGATGAAGGATTTATTGACCCCTGTAGTGAGAACTATGATATTCATTTGAACCGTGATGAAAATGGTAGCATAATCTCTGTTACCCCAATTGGTGGTTATATGCATAAGCATTTAGAATTAAATTTGAATAGACATGCCATAATCTGGAAATTAGATAGAATTAATGAAGCAATAACTAAAATTCAAGTACTGAGAGATAGCGATTCAGAACTAGGTGAAGATTTATCAAATAGACTAAACCAACTATTGGCAGACTATAGAGAATATGACCAAAGATTAAAAGACACATATAACAAGTAATATTTTCAAGTAAAAAGACTGCAGACTTTGTAGGAAAATTATAGTATGATTAAAAAGTGCTGCCTAGTTTTATATTAAAAACCTGATTAATTAAAAGGGGTAAATGAGACTGCAGAGTTATTAATGAAAAAAAATACTACTCTTCTCAAAAAGGGTTGGGATGATAAAGTAGGATACTTTCCTACACCAGCTAATATTGTAGCGCAGTTTACTTGTCTTACTACTGATTTTATAAAACCATATTTGCCTTCCCAAATTGATGTGTTAGATTTATTTGCTGGAGATGGAAGATTAGGCATAGAACTATCAAAATCTCTATACAATAATAACTATAAACCTCATACAACTTTTGTTGAGATTCAGCAGGAAGAGATAGAGAAAATCAAAGCTAATACTAAAAATACTAAGGTTTTTAAACGCAATATATTTAAATGGTCAACAAAAAAGAGGTTTGATTTAGTAATTTCTAATCCCCCATATTTAATACTAAATTCGCCTGATGCAGGAAAGCTTGGATTCAATTGGGAATATGCTAAAAAACATGGAAGAAATTTATATACATTAGGAATTATCAAAGCTTTAGCTTTATGTAGAGAAGGAGGAATTGTCGCCGTAATCTCTCCATTTAGTTGGTTAAGAGGAGAATACAGTAAAGAATTTAGAGAGATAATAAATCAAAATTGTTCAAGAGTATTAATAAAGGCAAACGATCATAGAACAGTATTTAAAGGTGTTAATCAAGATATTGGTTTCCAATTTTTTATTAAAAGATACAGACATGAGACATCACTAACAAAATGGCAATTTGGGTATAATGGTAATAATCCTGAAGAGATTCTTTTTGAGAACTTAGAAAGAAAGAATAGCTATTATCAATTAAGCTCTAGAGTAATGGTTGGTACTATCGTATGGAATAGAAATAAAGAATATCTTACTTCACAAAAACATAATAGTACCCTAGTAGTTTATGGTGGTAATATAGGCCATGATGGAAAACTTAATTGTAATATTTCAAAATATAAAGATAAACAATATATTCAAAACAAAGTTTTATCAAAAACAGATGTATTTGAATCTCCTCTAATATTAATACGGAGAATTATGAGAGGAATACCAGGCAACTGGATGATTGATTCCTGCTTAATCGAAAAACCCTTTAAGTGTGTTGTTGAAAATCATGTGATTGTTATTGAAATACCAAAGGGGAAAGTAGCCTCGTATAGAAGATTTTATGAAAACATAATGGATAGAATAAAAGAATATTATTATTTCTCTGGAAGCCCATCAATAAGCGGAAGGGTTGTAAAACAAATAATAATGGATCTAGAGCTTTCTTTGATTAAAGAAAAGGATGCGTCAAATTATCTTCCAACCAGTCAAGAAAACATACATCTATTATTTGATTAATAACTCACCCTTCTTCGACAGGTCGCTATTTGCAAATATTTTTAAATAGTCAAAGTTTTTTAGTTCATTATTCAATTCCTTAAGGGAAATGCTTCTTTCAGTTCCTAACATTTCCCATATCATCATGATTGTTTGTTCCCAATCATTACCAAGTTGACCAAGAATAAATCGTAGTACAAACTCTGATATTTCTTCAGCTGTACCTTCAAAGCTAATTTTTCTTTCTCCTAATTGATCAATAAAGTTAGACACAATTCTATCCTCTTCATAAGTAACCCAATCTGGTGTATCTTTACCAATATTTGTAGGAGGATATTTATCATTTAATACCGAAGTATCGATAGTTGAATTAAGCTTAATTTGTTCTATAGTATCTTCAAGAAGTTTTCTCCAGTCATGAAGTGCTTTTTGAGATCTAATCATAGTAGTTAAAAATTGATTTCTATCCCCTGATGTTCCAATTATTTTGGGATAATTTTTTGTCTTAGCTATTTCTTTTATTAACGCAAAAGTATCTTTATCCCATTGATCAAAAAGAGGATATCGATATTTAGGAGGGTTATTTATAGCCATAGTTTATTTAATAATTAAATCTCTAATAAAATTAACAAACTCAGCTGTTTTAGAGTAGGTTTCTTTACCGTCAATCTTTTTATTTTCTCTATTTTTATACCATTCTAAAGCTTCTTTAATTAAGGATGACCATTGAGGAAGTTGTTCTATAGTCCACTGAGCAGCTTGTTTTTTAGACACTTGTTCACCATTTTTGACCGCATAGTATGCTCTACATAGAGTAAGAATCGCATAGCCCTGGGCTCCTTTAGTATGCATATCTTTTACCCATTCACTCCAAGAGGAAGTATGTGACTTTACTGCTTCAATAAATTCTTCTTTTGAGATTGGTTCAATTATTATTTTTGGATCAGCACCAAATAGCGTTACACCATTTTCTCGAACTATGTACCAATTCATTAACCAATGCTTTCCAACTACTCTTTTATGAAATGGTTCACCTGGACTAATGACAGCAATTTCACTCTCTTCTGTTTTGAAGGTTTTTAGAGCAGATTTTGGCATATACTGAACTTCGATTCTGTCGTTCCATTCTGTATGTTCATTTGCAAAATCTTGATGCATTTTTTCTAAAGCCTTAAATTCTTCATCTGTTAAATCAGATTCCAAAGCAGCTACTAAATCTATATCACTAATATTCTGATCAAAATCACCAGTAACAAGAGAACCATATAGGTATAAACCAATTAGCTTTCCTCCTAAAACACTTTGAATTTTAGAAAGAATAATCTGGAGTAAATTATTAATATCCGGATATTGTGTAGGACTCATACTAACTCCAACACTCTAGTAAGAAGCGTATCCAAGGGCGAAGCTTTGATAGCTGTGTATCCACTTCTTTCTGCCTGTTTCTTAATTTCCTGTCCATAGGTATAAGTAAATTCTGAATATTTTTTAGCTTTTTCTGGATCAGGAGTGTTACCTCTGTTTCTTTGAATATCTCTTTGGTAAAGTTCCTCTTTATCATCATATAAAAAGACTGCTTTAATACTTTCTTGAGATCGGGTTGCTAATAACTGTGGAATAATACTATCTCCTTCAAAAATAACTGGCTCGTCACAGACTATATGTTTATTTATCAAGTCATCTAACGCTGGCCATAATTCTTTTCCAACATCTAATAACTTTTGGCTCCAATATTCAGGAGTATTTTGTTCTATAAAATTAGGATCAGCATCAAGAAAGGTAAAAAGATCAGGATGATCTTCTTTTTTGACCATTTTTTGTAAAGCAATTCGAATATCATCGACCTCTGTTAGAGGCACTTCAAACTGCTTTGCAAGTTGTCTTGCAAGATGGGATTTTCCAGTAGCACCAGAACCACCAATTAATAATATTTTCCATTCAGTTTTCATATTTTTAGTATAGCAGAGGAGACATTATTTCATCTCACTGGCGAGAACGTAATCTTCATTTTCAGTAGGAGGTTCCCAATTCTTTAAGTAATTGTCTAACATTTCTCTACTAATCTTAAAGGAGTCTTTCCCGAGATTATTGTTTCTTCCCATAACCCTCTCTCGTATCGCTTCGATTGGTGTATCAAGATAGTACATCACCAATTTAGCACCAATTGCCTCTGTCCTTCTTCTCATTTCATCTCGTGTTTCTTTTTCCCAAAATCCCTCATCCATGATGACATCAATACCTTTCTCTGCGAGATAAAATGCAACATCCCTTGATAAATCAATGATTTTACGATCCCACTGGGCATATCCTTCAATTGTAGGATCGTTTCCAATTAAACGAATTGACCATTCATCCTTCACGATTCTCACTGCACCAGTTTTTTCTTCTAGCTTCTTTGCAAAAGTAGTTTTACCAGCACCGATAAATCCACAAATTATATAAACGATAGGTTTTCTTTTCATAAAGGTATTGTACCAAAGATTCATATTTATTTTCCTTCTGAAAGTCGCTATTTTTAATATTTTATTCCTCTCTCTGTAAAATTTCTTTTCTCATATAAAGGGGTTGCACCCCTCATTTTGCAAGGGTATATAAACGAGGTCGTTGCCTCGCCCTTGCAAAACTCACCCCGCTTAGCTTGCAGCATGTATCGGTAGCAGGCAGGCTGCTACCAGAAAAAATATTTTCTAGGAAAGGCCAGGAAGGAGGTGAAAATATATGAGTGCATTTTTAGTAGAGGATATAACAATTAATAGAGTTGTTAACTGGATGATTCTGGAATTACCAAATAACTACTATCTTGCAGAAGAGTTAAAAAAGATGGGTTACACTGAAGGAGATCCGGAAAAATTGGCAAAAGATATGTTTCAGTTAAATATCGCATCTTTGAAGCAAAGATATGGCTCAGCAGAAGGATTTAGGGATTTCGATTTTACCTATAAGCTCACATATCCAGTGACCAAAATCCAAGTATTAAAATCCTTACAATGTTGGTTATATCAATGCTGCGAGGGTAATGTAGTAAGAAAAAAGTTTTATCGGCTCTTTGATGAAGTCGTAAAAGTTTGCTTAATGAAGAGCATAATTTATGACCTTCCAGAATACGACGAAGCCCGATGGGGTTAGTTCAATAAACCTACCGTTTGTTGAAAAACAGGCGGTAGGTTTTACTCTGCCTCTTCCCAAATATCTGTGGTTACTCCTTGTTTCCTTACTTCATCTTCTAAAGCAAAACTAATATGTATATCTTCTAAATCCTCATCGGCTAGTAATCTTTTAGTCATTCTCTTTGTGGAAATAAGTAACTCTTTTGTTTGGCAAATAAAAAGAATCCGTGGAGCTGATTTAAAATGTTCCATCCATTCATAATTTAATAAAAACGAAATATAATCTTTGACTCTTTTTAGGATCTGATACTTGGGAAGAGTTGTATTAAGTATCTCTAATAAATGATAAGTTTTGGTTGTTTTCTTCTGCTTGGTAAATATGAGTTGAGTAGTAAGTTCACAAAGAAAATTATATGGAGAATCTGGACTTATATAGTCACTTGTCGTTACAAAATCATAGGATACACCATTCTTGCTTTGGTTCTTTAGATTAAGACACATATCGGCCAAGAATTGGCAATCTGCTATAAAAGCTTCTGACCTATTTTTCTCCTGGTAGATTTTTTGTAGTAGCTTTTTATCAAACCCCTCTTGGGCTTTTAGAAAATTGATACCATTTAGACTTAGGTAATAGATAGCGGGTATAGTATTTTTTCCAAATGTTTCACCATCGTAAATTCTTTTAAGATAGTCTTTTTGTGTTAGGTCTTTGAGCCAGAGGTTAATTGTTTTTTTGTCTTTATGATTGAGGAGTTTTTGGATTTGAATTCTATTGATGAATCTAAATTGATAGGTAAGTTTTATTGTTTCTTGTTGTTTGTTAGTTATTTTAGGTAGTGTCATTATTGTATATATTGCCAACCCCACCTACTCCGATATTTATAAAGGTAGGAGCAATAATAATTTAGAATTTAGGCTCAAAATGCAATATTTTTTGCCCTCGCTCTTGAGGGTATTATATACCATGTGATTTAGCAGTTTTCTTAGCTGGCTTTTCTTTAGTTTCTCCTCCAAAAAGCTGCTTTAGCGTTTCTTCCACTTCAGCTTTTGGAGTACCATACTTTTTCCTCGTATTGGTAATAATTTCCTCTGCTGTTTTCTCACTGCCTTTAACATCTAGAGGTATTGTTTGTCCTGAAAATGCATCCTCACTATTGTCCGTTGAAACTTTCATATAGAAATGAAATGGTGGCAAGTTAACAATCTCGCCTTTTTCAACTTCTGGCTGCATAAAAGGTAAGATAAACTGTTCGTCGTCTGGACTACCCTTTAAAGAAATAATTGTTCCAGCATTTCCAGCAATTATCTGAACCAATTTCAGGTCATCAATTTGAGCAATATTTTGATGTGAAGGAATTAAAGAGATATGGAATTTTCTTCCTTCGCTCATAATCTCTGAAAACTGAGGAGTAGCAAAGTTTTGAAATTCATCAATATAGAGAAAGAAATCACGTCTTTGTTTTTCTGGTATCTTTGTTCTTTGATAAGCTGCCATCCAAATGAGTGAAGTCACAAGAGTACCAAAGAAAGAACTTTGATCTTCTCCTAAATCACCTTTTGAAAGATTAATTAATAATATCTTTCCTTCATCCATAATCTGCTGGATACTGATAGTACTTTTTCCTTGTAACAAAATATGCCTGGACATTTTGGTGGTAATAAAATGTCCTAACCGATGAGTTAACGGTGCAGTAACAGAAGATAATTGCATAGTTCCTAAAAGAGAAAATTCTTTTTGCCAAAACTGTTTTAAGACTGGGTCAGAAAGAGTTGAGGCAACTTGTTTCTGATATTTCTTTTCTGTTAATAACCGTTGCAAGGTAAAAAGGCTTGGGTTAGGGGTTTGTAATGCTGTAAGAATTGCATTTTGTAGAATATGCTCCATTCTTGGGCCCCAATATTCTTTTGCAGTTAATTTAGCAAATATTGCTATAACAGAACTCGTGATCCATTCGTCTGCATCCTCTTTACTACTAAATGTAATGCCAGGAGACAAAATATTAAGTCCGAGAGGAAAGTCCCTGTCTGATGGATCAAAGTAAATAACATCTTTCCTTCGCTCTTTAGGTATAACTTGCAGAAGCTCTTTTACCATATCTCCATGTGGGTCAAGCACACAAAGACCTTTACCACTTGCCATATCCTGATAGATAGCGTTTGTTAAAAGGGTTGTCTTACCCATACCAGTTTTACCAATAACATACATATGCTTTTGTCTTTGCGCCAAAGTTAAGCCAATCGGGCTTACTTCTCCACCATACTCATTTGCACCGAGAATCACATCAAGGTTAGTGGTGCTTTTTTTCATAGATAAAGGAGATGGTAATTCTCGTGTTCTACTTTTTACTAATCCTTCTGTCTTGGTAAGATCAGTGTAGGGGAAGTGGTAAATATCCGATATTTCGGACACGGAAAGAATTGGGTTTTGGTTAAATATAAAACTATTAGATAGTAACCTTCTTTTAAATTGATTTAGTCGTAGGTTCATAGTTAGTGATCTAGGAAGCAAACTACTCTTTGTAGTAATTAATTGATACGTGCTGTTCATAGCGCCAAAAGAGGCAATTAGGCCGGATACTCTACTATCAAACTCTTCAGGTTCCTTTGTAATAACAAGCATCCTTATAGATGTTTCAAATAACGGTTGATCTATTTTTTCTTTTACGATCTGTAATAACTCTTGTTCATAAGGGTTTAATAATTGCTGGTTAGCGGCTGCATTTTCTATTGCCTTTGAAGTCATTAAAAAAGGGATCACTTTGCTATTTGGATCCATAAAAGCTAAAAGCATGCTATATACAAACATCCATACAAACTTAACAACCGAAAATATTACTTTAAGGAAAAATGTGATAACAAATACACCTGGTAAATCTGCAATCTTTTGCAAGATGTTTCCATTTAAGAGAGGAGTAAGTGGTTGTCTTTGATATATTATTTTTCTTAACTCATTCATTTTATTAATTAGAGTTTTGTGAGTACCATTTAGAACTGGCGTAGTTATGATTTGAAATGAGATTAATTCATGATCGTTGAGTTTGGTCATATTGCCAGTTAAATAAGAGATTGGATCATGTTCATCAAGCGTTTTTTGCCTAGAAAGTGGTAATGCAAAAGGTGCAGCAAGTTTAAACTCTACAACACCTTGGAACATTTCTCCTTCTGAATCTTCATTTAAATAATCATCTATTTCTTTAGTCTTTATTCCAGGCAAATAAGACAAAAGATTTCTTCTGATTGTATTAGCGTTTCTAGAAGAGGTAGAAAGAATATATCTGATGCCTTGGTCTTTAGTGGAAACAATTTCAAGACCAAAGATATTTTTTTGTCCTAATAATCGTTCTTTGAAATTATTTTGTTTGGCAAGTGTATGTAACAAGGTATAAAGCTGCTGGGTTGCGTAGGCTGATTTACTTGTATCTGAAGGGAAAGTTAATTCAAAAAAGGTTTTTGGTTGTACTGGTAAAAATCTTGCAAATATTAAAGGGAATATTACTTGTAAGAACGATATCGAAGCCTTTATAAGAAAATACAATAGCAGTAGGCTTAAAATAAGCCATAAAGGCCAAAACATAACAAAGATACTAGATAATAAGGGATGAGCATTAACAGAGTCACTTAGAGGAGAACTTGAGGCAGTAAGGGCATAGTACATATCTAATCTTGATTGAACAGGAAACCATGATTCTGGTAAAGGAAATTTAAGAAGGACTAGCAGAACAATATCATTAAAAATAGGCATTTGGCCGTTCTGCACTTGATGAAGTAATTGTAACTGCTGAATTTCAGTTGCTGTTTTAGGAATAAATGATGGTATAGGACTACTCGTTTCCATAATATTTAGAGTATAACTTTTGAGCAGTCTTCAGGACAAGTATATCATAAAGTTAGGCTCAGAACACCCTTTTTACCTCTTGACAACTGTAAATATATTTATATATACTGTAAATATAATTACAGTTGAGAATAAAAATTAAGTATGGAAAAGAATGAGATACAAGTATTAAACAGTCCAATTATCTCAAATGAAGATGTGCTTAACTTACCTAATTTATCCTCCAACTCCCAATTTAATCCTCAAGGAACTTATGATCAAATAAATCAAATATTCATTGACCAAGACCAAAGAGAAAAGGCAATTTTAGAAGCAAGAGAAATTCTGGGAGATTCGGCCAAGGACTTAACAGATGAACAGGTTTTTGACTTAGTTAACGAAATGCAATATTTAGTAGACAGTTGGTTAGAAGAGTACGAGAGAAAAGTCTTTGACGGTAAAACATTAAATGAATTATTAAATCTTGAACCATGAACATACAAGATATTAAAATCAATCCACTTTTTAATACTACTTTAGCATTACCTAAAAAAGCAGTTATTTATATAAGAGTGTCTTCAGAAGAACAAGTAGAAAATTTCTCATTAAAAACTCAGGAAGAAATTTGCAGGAGAGATGCAAAGTATAAAGGATATGAAGTAGCACAAGTTTTTAGAGAAGAGGGTAAATCTGCAAAAAATATTATAGGTAGACCAGAACTACTTAAGATGATTGAATTTTGCAGAAAGAATAAAAAAGAGGTTAGAGGAGTATTTGTATATAGATTAGATAGAATATCAAGACAAACCTCGGATTATTTAGCTCTTAGAAAAAGATTCTATGACATGGGCATAGCCTTAATTTCAGCATCAGAACCTACAGGAAATTCACCTACGGAAAAGCTATTAGAGACAGTTTTAGCAAGTTTTGCTCAACATGATAACGATGTAAGGTCAGAAAGAACTAAAAATGGCATGCGGGCAAGATTTTTAATGGGTCTTGTGACAAACCATGTACCTTTGGGCTATATAAATCAGTCAGGGCATGCAACGAAAGATCCTAAAACCTTTGACTTATATAAAAAAGCTTGGGATTTAATGACTACTGGAAATAAAAGTTTAAAAGAGATGCAAGTACTTATGCAAGAATGGGGTCTTCCTGTTGCTGGTCCGCAAACAGTTCACCATATGTTTAGAAACAAATTCTATATGGGCATATTAACCTCAAAAAGTTATCCAGAAGAAGTAAGAGGCCAGCATACTCCAATGGTCACAAAAGAACAGTTCTACAAAGTACAAGCAATTTTGGACGGAAGAAACCTCAACCCCAATAAAATGCCTAAATATACTAGAGATAATCCAGATTTTCCTCTCAGAAGAATCATTTGTTGTGGTAAGTGTGGTACTCCCTTTACAGGGGGATGGAGCAAGTATCATCAATTTGCCTATTACTTTTGTAGAAGGAGATGCATATACAAATCTATACCAGTTGGAGAACTACATAACGAATTATCAAAACTGCTAACAAAAGTCAGTCCTTCAGAACAAGGGATAGAGATGTACTGTAAATTGCTTCTAAAAACATACGGTCAGCAGTTTAAAAAGTTAAACAAGACAAAAAAAGCATCTGACGAGGAAATTAAAAAGCTACAAGCTTTAAGACAAACTTTAGTTGAGAAGAATCTGGCAGGAACCTATTCTGATGATATCTTCAAGGAACAAAACGCCATTATAGAGGAGAAACTAACAGCAGCTTTTGAGGCACAAAGTAACGAGTTAATTGATAAATATAATATTGATGCAATTACTAGCTTTATAGAAGATAAGCTCTCAAATTTAGCACAAACATACTCAACATCAAGCCTAACTCAGCTTCGCTTCCTTCTCAGTACGATATTTCTGCCAGGATTCTCTTGGGGCTATCCAGGCATTTCGTACCAAGGGTTTAGCCCCGTATATCAAGCTATTCATGATGCTGGCGAACCAGACATCAAAGTCGGCTGCGGGACTTGGATTCGGACCAAGATAGACAACTTCAGAGGCTGTCGTCCTACCATTAGACGATCCCGCATTACATTTACGGAATCCCGTAATGTTAACGTATTTTAGCATTTTAAGGTTGGAGATTAAAGTTTCTAATAAAGACTTCGTGGATATTTGGTTAAAAAATTGTTAGGATTTACTTCCCTTTCTTTGAAAGGCTCTGTTGATCTGGTTTTTCTTATTATCTCTTTTGGGCTATCTGGTCTGATTTTGTAGGATTTAGGATCCAAATAATCTGAGCTGCTAGTGGTTGGAGATGCTTCAATTTCTTTTTGAGTAAAGCCCGCGATAATACCGAGGGAAATAACGATAAAACCAATTGTGCCAAGGCTTGCGAGTTTCTCACCCTCTTTCATAACGTGATTATATGCTTAATATAAAATAGAGTAAAATAGTAAAAATGAAGATTAATACTTTGGTGGTGGGGAGTTTGAAGACAAATTGCTATTTGGTTACATCGGGTGGAGAGGTGGGGATTATTGATCCTGGGGATGACGCTGATTATATAATTCGTGAAATCCAGAAAGAGAATTTCACTCCTGTCTGGATAGCCTTAACTCACGGACATTTTGATCATGTTTTAGCTGTTTCAGAGCTTTGTTTAGCTTTTAGTATTCCTTTTTATATGCACCCGGAAGATGAGTTTTTGCTGGATCGAGCTAAAGAAACTGCAGAACATTTTACAGGAGTTTATGCAGATCCTGTTTTAGTTAAATTTAAAGATTTAAAAGAAGGAATGAAATTAAAAGTAGGGAAAGAGGAATTGGTAGTAATTGAAACACCGGGGCATACCCCGGGTGGAATCTGCCTTTATTCCAAATCTGAAAAAGCTCTATTTTGTGGTGATTTAATTTTTGACAGGGGTACAGTTGGCAGAACTGATTTTAAATATGCGTCAGAGGAAAGTTTAGAAAAATCAATTAAAAAGGTAATGAAACTACCTAATGAAACAGTTGTTTACCCAGGACATAGCGATAAAACAACGGTTTTTTCCCACAAAAAAACCCGCACGTAGCGGGTTTTCTTGAAAAACCTATTAGTTAAAACAGGTAGAAAAAATATATCATCACTTGTGTAAATGGTCAACTGTGTCATAATATATCACTATGAATATTAAACAAGATAAAAACCCATCTGAGATGCGGGACCGCCCATTAATCTTCCTGGATATTGAATCCACAGGCTTGGATATTCAAAATCATGAGATTATTCAAATCGGGGCAATTAAAACAAGTAGCCAAAAACCTTTTAAAATGGTGGCTGAAATAAATTTAAAGGTAAAGCCTGAAAGAATTGAGGACGCGGATAAAGATGCTTTAAAACTAGTAGGCTACACTGAAGCTGGTTGGAAAGATGCAATAAGTTTGCAAGAAGCACTCACCATTTTGGATGATTTTGCCAAAGGAGGAGTATTGGTTGGCTACAATGTTAATTTTGACTGGGCAATTTTATATAAAGCCTATCATGGTTTAGGCAGGATTGATCCTTTTTACTATCATCGGGTGGATGTAATGTCGATGGCATATCTTACATTTTTTCCCAAAGAAGAAATAAAGCGTTTTTCTTTAGGGGAAATTTGCACTCATCTTAAAATAAACCGTGATGCAGCACATGACGCTTTGGATGACGCTAAAGTTACTTATCTTGTGTTCAAAAAATTAATGAAGTAAGATATTTAAGTTATGATTTACTTAGCCTCTGATCATGGTGGATTCGAACTCAAAGAACAAATTAAAGATTGGTTAAAGGATAATAATTATCAATATGAAGATTTAGGGGCAAAAACTTTAGATCCGGGTGATGATTATCCTGATTTTGTAATTCCACTTGCTCAAAAAATTTCAGCAGAGCCAGATAATTTCGGCATTATTCTTGGAAGATCAGGAAACGGGGAAGCGATTGTTGCCAATAAAGTAAAAGGTGTTAGAGCAGCACTTGCATTTAATGAAAAGATGGCTCAAATGGCAAGAGAACACAATGATGCAAATGTTTTATCAATTGGTGCAGATTACTTATCAGTAGAAGAGGTTGAAAAAATAGTAAAAACTTTTTTAGAGACTCCTTTTTCGGAAGTAGAACGCCATGTTAGACGGTTAAAAAAAATTGAAGAATTAGAAAATGCAAACTAACATCCAGATTATTCCTGCTATCTTAGCTTTTAACGAGGAAGATTATAAGAAAAAAGTGGATATTATTAATAAGACAGCAGAATTTTCTTCCGGGTTTGTTCAAATAGATATTACAGATGGGGAATTTGTGACAAGTAAAAGCGTCGGCTTGGATATTATTGCCAAGTATCCTATTAAAGCAAAAATAGAAGCGCACTTAATGGTTAAAAATCCTCTTATTTGGATTGATAGTTTAAATAAATTGGGTGTAAAAAGAATTATTGTATCAGCTGAATCAGATACTGCTGAAAAATCATTTGACAAAATCCATGAACTTGGTTTAGAAGCCGGATTTGGTTTAAACCCTGAAACTTCTTTAGGTTCGGTTGCACCGCTTATGGATAAAGTTGATGTCCTACTCCTTTTATCTGTTCATCCGGGGCTTGGTGGTCAAAAATTTATTGAAGAAAGTATTGATAAAATAAAGCAGGCAAGCGGGATGAGAAATCATTATATTTTCAAGATAGAGGCGGATGGGGGAATAAATTCTGAAAATATAGAGGCTGTTGTAGAAGCTGGAGCAGATGGTATAGTAATAGGAGAGCATTTAATTTATGGGAATATTCAAGAAAATCTGGAAAAGCTTAAACAAAGAATTCACTCCTGAAAAAGCACGGACTATTCAAAATGTAGCTATTTTTGGTTTTGCTGACGCTGAACCTGAGAGTAGATTATTCAAAGATACTTTTAAAGTTTGTAAAGCCTTGGCTGAGGCAGGATATACTATTGTTGACGGAGGTGGACCGGGAGTAATGTTGGCTGCCAGCAAGGGAGCAAAAGCTGGTAACGGAAAAGTAATTGGGGTAACTCTATATCCGAGTGATACATCTAATTTTGAGGGTAGATCTCCTGATAATATTGTTGACGAAGAAATAAAAACCACCACTTATGTAGAAAGAACACTGACTTTAATGCAGCAGGGTCAGGTTTATGTAATTTTTAATGGGGGAACAGGTACGATTTCAGAACTTGGAATGGCCTGGGGGCTTGCCCGGATGTATTTTGGCCATCATAAGCCGCTTATTCTTTACGGAAATTTTTGGAAAAAAATCATGAAAGTTTTGGGTGATAATTTGATGTTAAGGCCGGAAGAAAAAGAAGTTTATAAGATCGTTGATAGCCCCAGAGAAGTACTAAAAGCAATTAAGGATTTTGAATTTGAAATTGAATCAGACAGAATTAAAGATTTAAAAATTAGCGGGGAAAAAGGCTATAGTTTTACCTAATATGTTATTTGCTACTGAATTTGCCGAACTTGAACAAAAAGCACTTCAAATAAGGCAGGATATTATTAAAATGCTGGTTAGCGCCGGTTCAGGCCACAGCGCAGGACCGCTTGGTTTGTCAGATATTTTTGCTGCACTTTATTTTAAAATTCTGAAAGTTGATTCTAAAAAACCCGATTGGATAGATCGGGATAGATTGGTTTTATCCTGTGGCCATTATTGTCCTGTTCTTTATGCAACCTTGGCGCGTGCGGGGTATTTCCCAGAATCTGAATTATTAACTTTGCGAAAATTTGGATCAGGTCTTCAGGGTCATCCTCACAGAGAATCACTACCAGGTTTAGAAACTACATCCGGGCCTTTAGGTTCAGGGTTATCAGAAAGTTGTGGGATGGCGCTCGCCGGAAGGATGGATCATAAAGATTGGCGGGTAATTTGCATAATGTCTGATGGGGAACAAGATGAGGGGAATACCTGGGAGGGAGTTATGTTTGCCGCAAAATATAAACTGGATAATCTGGTAGCCTTAATTGACAGAAATCATATTCAAATTGATGGGATTACAGAAGACATAATGCCGATAGATCCTTTGACAGAAAAATATAAAAGTTTTGGATGGGAAGTAATTGAAATTGATGGACATGATTTTAATCAGATTATAGATGCTTTTGAGAAAGCTAAAACAATAAAAAATAAACCTACTGTTATTATTGCCAAAACAATTCCCGGTAAAGGTGTTTCTTTTATGGAGGGTAAATTTGAGTGGCATGGTAAGGCACCAACAAAAGAGGAAGGAGAGAAAGCATTGCATGAACTTAAATCCTAAATTATTTGATCTGAGTGTTGAAAAAGTTTCCTCCCGCGATGGATTTGGGGAAGGATTAATTTTAGCTGGAGAGAAGGATGAAAATGTAGTGGCTTTATCAGCAGACTTGGAAGAATCAACTAGGGTAGACGGATTTTTCAAAAAATACCCTGAAAGATCTTTTGAAGTTGGGGTAGCAGAACAATGTTTAGTGACAGTTGCGTCTGGCTTAGCCCATGAGGGGAAAATTCCATTTGCTACATCATACGCAGTTTTTTCACCAGGGAGAAATTGGGAACAGATAAGGACAACTATCTGTTATAACAATGTTCCTGTTAAAATTATCGGTTCTCATACTGGAATAAGTGTTGGTGCAGATGGAGCTACGCATCAGGCTTTAGAAGATATTGCTATAATGCGAGTCTTACCAAATATGGTGGTAATTTCTCCTTGTGACGCGATTGAGGCAAAAAAAGCCACTCTGGCAATGGCTAAATTAAATAAACCATGTTACCTGAGACTTACCAGAAATAAAACCCCAATAATTACAACAGAGGAAACATCTTTTGAAATAGGAAAAGCAGAAATTTTCCGGGAAGGAAATCATGCAACAATTATTGCAACAGGTGAGATGGTATATTTTGCACTTTTGGCTGCAAAGAAATTAGAAGAGAGTCTGATTAGTACTCGAGTAATAAATGTGCACACAATAAAACCATTGGATACAAAAAGTGTTCTTTTGGCTGCAGAAGCAACAGGTGCAATAGTAACTGTTGAAGATCATCAAATTGCAGGAGGACTAGGATCTGCAGTTGCAGAAATAATTTCCCAACACTTCCCTGTTCCATTAAAAATAATTGGGATAGATGATAAATTTGGAGAATCAGGAGAGCCGGAGGAACTAATGAAGAAATATGGTTTAACAGTTGAAGAAATAGTAAAAGCAGTTGCTACTGTTATCAGAATGAAATAGATTTAGAATTTTGGGTATGAAAGTAATATAATTCCCAGAATATGAAAGAGTTTGTGTTTCTTTATCCTATACAGGAATATTTGGATGGGTGTGTTGGTAGCGAAGCTATTAGGAGAAGAGAAGGATGGGAGGTTTGTCAGAGGTTTAATGAGATAGTTGAAGCAAGATATAGACAAAGAGGTTTTGGTGTAAGTTGGGTTATGTTTAGTGATCCAAATGAACACCAACTACCAGATTTTTCAATAAAAGCAAAAGAAATAGAGATAAAGCCTGAGGATCATATTTTAGTGGCAGGTGTGTCGTTTTTGGTACATAAGACCTTGAAGGAATATCCGGATCCATTAGGTATTTTATCGCAATTACCATCAAATCTTGAGCGACTGGTGATAGGAGGATTCCATCAAAATGACTGTGTTGATAAATTGGGACAAGCTGTATATGAGAAAGGTATATCTACTGTTGTTGATGAGGACACGACAGATGTGTTTTTTATAAGTATGCGCTATAGTTTGACAATCCCATTGATACGAGATGAATTTCCTATAGAAGAGGAAGTTCCTCCGACAATGTTATATTTGCTTAAAGAAAGACTTTCTAAGCCTTGGTTTACCCAGTTTTAAAAAACCTAGCTTTTCCCTACTAGACAAATGGTTTTTGTTTGCTGTATTATATCCCCCATAGGGGGATTAGAAAGATATGACATTTAGACCAAAAAATACAGAAGAAAGAACTTTGCACCGGCTAAAAATTGCCCAGGGACATTTGAAAAAAGTTATTCAGATGGCGGAATCACATGAATATTGTATTGATATTATTCACCAGTCTCAGGCTGTGCAAAAAGCTTTGAAAGAAGTGGACAATTTAATTTTAGAAAATCATTTGAAAACCTGTGTTGCAGATTCCATTAAAAAAGGTCGTGAAGAAGAAGCTATTGCCGAAGTAATGAATATTTTTAAGAAAAACGAATAAATATGAGTGGTGAAAAAAAGTTATTATTTGGAATTATTTTATCAACAGTTATTATATTGGTTGGAGCAATTTTCTTTTTAACTAAATCAACACCTGCTAAAATTGTTTTAGAAAAAACTACCGGTGCAAAAAGCGAAAGTCTAGAAACTAATTATGATTTTAAGAATATTGCTTTTTCAGGTGGTGACGCCATCCATGAATTTAAGATTAAAAATATTGGGGACAAAGACCTTCAGATTGCTAACTTAGCAACATCTTGTCATTGCACTAAGGTTTACTTTAAGTCAGCAAAAGAAGTGAGCCCTAGATTTGGAATGAAGGGTTCATCTTCTGCTTCAGATTGGGTAGGAATATTATCTCCAGGAGAGGAGGGTCAGGTTGTTGCAGATTTTGATCCAACATATCATGGTCCACAAGGAGTGGGACCAATTTCCAGAATAGTAAGTATTGAAACAAATGATCCGGATAAACCATATATGGAATTTAATTTTTCCGGAAATGTTGTGAAATAAAATGACAAAAAATCAACTAACATTATTATGTGTTGCACTTGTGGTGATATCTTTTGCGATCGGTAATCTTTCCCAGCCAATAATCAAAATTAAAAGTACAAGCAAAATAAAACCCTCTCCCACAGTACCAGCAGGGCCTGATTTGGCAAAATTGCAGGAAGAAGTAATCCCTCAAAAAGGATTTGTTTTTAATTTTAAATGGGGGGATATGGGCAAAAAATTGATTGATGATGGCGTAATCGACGAAACTAAATTAGCTAAAGCCTTAACTGGTACAGAAAATATGCCACCGGAATTCAAAAAATATTTGGATGGTTCTGTTCAACAGATAGAACTTAATTCTTCGAATTCTCAATTTTGGGTTGATGTTTTATGGGGATTAGGTCTTGCCAATAAAAATGAACTTTTGGAAAAAGGTCCAATGGTGGAAGAAGGACGAATAGCTAATTTTGCTTCTACAGGAGGTTTTACCATCGGCCCTAAAAATCCTATGAATGTTTATAGTAAGTTCTCTTATATAAAATTAACTCCTGATCAACAGGCAAGAGTAGTTAAAGTTGCGGGAGGAATTTACCGTCCTTGTTGCGGTAACTCAACTGCATTTCCTGATTGCAATCACGGTATGGCAGCATTGGCTTTAGTTGAACTTATGGTTTCCCAAAACTTTTCTGATGAGGAAATTTATAAAACCGTTTTAAGGTTTAATTCTTTTTGGTTTCCTCAAACATATTTGGATGTTTCTTATCATTTTGCTAAAAATAACAGGGATTTTAAAGCAGTTCCTGCTTCAGAAATCTTATCAAAAACTTTTTCATCCTCCCAGGGTTATCAGGCAATTGCAAGTAAAATCGGAGTTGTGGATTGGCCAATCCTAAAAAACCGCGGAGGGAGTTGCGGAGCATAATATGGAAACAATTTTATTTCAAACATCTCTTGTTGCTGCTTTTGTAGCTGGAATGGTGGCTTTGTTTGCCCCCTGTTGCATCACTTTTTTATTACCTGCATATTTAGGTAGCGTTTTTAAAGAAAAAGAAAAAGTGCTATTTATGACTTTGGTTTTTGGTTTGGGGATTTTTGTGGTACTTTTGCCAGCAGTATTAGGAGTAGCTTTTGTCTCCAAAGCTTTATTTCGTTATCATGATACAATTTATTTTTTTGGAGGTATAGCTATGTTGCTAATCTCTGCAATTACTTTTTTAGGAATAAAGCTTCCGATGCCTCAAATAAGTGGCAATACAAGCAAAAAAACTGACATACTTTCTATTTTTACCATGGGAATATTTTCAGGTTTAACTTCTGCTTGTTGCGCCCCAGTTTTAATCGGAATTTTAACCTTGACGTTTTTATCTCCCAGCTTCTTTGGAGGTATTTTAATCGGGATGATGTATGTTTTGGGAATGGTTACCCCACTTCTTCTTATTTCACTTTTTCTTTCAGGTAAGATGCCGAATACTTCCGTTTTAAGAAAACCTTTGGCTGATATAAAAATATTTGGAAAAACTTTTTCTTTAATATTAAGCAATATAATTGCCAGTGCAATCTTTTTTGCAACGGGCACCTTAACCTTAGTTTTAAATGCTTCGGGAAGGTTATCTATGGCTAAATCAGAAGAGGTGACTAAATTTATTCAGAATGCAGGAGAATACGTTAATTCCTTGGTGGGAGGAAATATTTTGGTAAATATCTTTTTTTTAGTAGTTGTCGGGGTATTTATTTATATAATTTCAAAAAAGGTATAAGATATAAATATGGATAATATTAAAAGTATCATAACTATTGCAGGATTATCATTTATAGCTTTTACCTATTGGTTTTTTTTGATGAAAAAAAGCAAAGAGGTGTCTGTTGCCAATTCAGTAGATATTGTAGTTAATGGTGGATATTCTCCTGAAGTAATCTCTATTCCTAAAGGTAAGACCACGGAAATTAATTTTATTAGGACAGACCCCACTGATTGTTTATCAGAGGTGGTTTTAGGAGATTTTAAAATCCGTAAAGAGCTACCTCTAAATCAAAAAGTGACAGTAAAAATTACTCCCACAAAAGCTGGGGAGTATGGTTATAGCTGTGCTATGAATATGTATCACGGAAAAATAATTGTTAAATAAATATGTCTGAAATTAAGAAAATTTATTCATTAAAAGGAATGCATTGCGCCTCTTGTGTGAGGGTAATTGAGCGAGCCTTGAGTGAAGTTGAAGGGGTGCAGGAAGCAAACGTAAATTTAGCTACTGAACAAGCAACTGTGACCTTTGATCCTGATAAAGTGACTGAAGATAAATTATCTTCCGCTGTATCTCAAGCAGGTTATCAGATTATTACAACTGAGGAAGTAAAAAGTGAGGAAGAAACCCAAAAAGAAAAACAGGTAGAGGTAAATAATTTAAGGAATAAATCTTTTTTCAGTTTATTTTTAGGATCTTTAATTGTTTGGGGATCTTTTCCAGGACTTATGGATTTCTCTCCCCCATTTTTGCAAAACTTTTATGTTCAAATGGTTTTGGCTTTACCTGTTCAATTTTGGGCAGGTCTAGGTTTTTATAAAGCTACCATCCCTGCTTTGAAACACAGAACTGCCAATATGGATACTTTAATTACTATTGGTACTACTGCTGCTTTTGCCTTTTCAGTAGTGGTAACTGTTTTTCCTGAACTTGTTGAAAGTGTTGGGATAGAGGCAATGCCTTATTTTGATGTGGCAGCGATAGTTATTGGCTTAATTTTACTGGGAAGATATTTTGAAGCTAGAGCTAAAGCAGGAACATCTGAGGCAATTAAGAAACTAATTGGGCTACAAGCAAAAACAGCCAGAGTTGTTAAGAATGGAAAAGATTTGGATATCCCAATTGAACAAGTTGTTATTGGAAATATTATCAGGGTTAGGCCCGGTGAAAAAATTCCTGTTGACGGAGAAATTATAGAAGGCGACTCATCTGTTGATGAATCCATGATTTCCGGTGAAAGCATTCCTGTTGATAAGCAAAAGGGTAGTGTGGTAATTGGTGGAACTATTAATAAAGCAGGCAGCTTTTTATACAAGGCAACTAAAGTAGGTTCTGACACCATGTTATCCCAAATCATTAAATTGGTGGCAGAAGCACAAGGCAGTAAAGCCCCTATTCAAAGAATTGCGGATATGATTTCTTCTTATTTTGTGCCGATTGTGATTATGCTGGCTTTAGCCACTTTTGTAGTTTGGTTTGATTTTGGTCCCCAACCCGCTTTTCTTTTTGCACTTCTCAATACTGTGGCAGTTTTAATTATTGCCTGTCCTTGTGCCATGGGATTGGCAACACCAACTGCCATTATGGTGGGAGTTGGCAAGGGAGCTGAGAATGGAATATTAATTAAAGACGCAGAAAGCTTGGAAACTGCCCATAAAATCCAAACCATTATTTTTGATAAAACAGGAACTCTCACAGAAGGTAAACCGGTTGTGACAGATGTAATTGTGAGTAAAGAGCAAAAAATTAATGACGCAGAATTATTGAGATTGGCTGCTTCAATTGAAAAAGGCTCTGAGCATTCTTTGGCAGATGCAATTGTGCAAAAGGCTGATGAAGGAAAATTGAAACTGGATAAAGTGACCGGTTTTAAAGCAGTTCCGGGACATGGTGTGGAAGGTATGGTCGGTAAAGTACAGGTATTTTTAGGAAACCGAAAATTGATGGATCGGGAGAAAATAAATATTAAAGATTTTGAAAGTACTATCAGCAAACTGGAAACTGAGGGTAAAACCGTGATGATGGTTGCTTTAGACGGAAAGTTTGCAGGATTTATTGGGGTTGCAGATACCTTGAAAGCAAGCTCTAAGGAAGCAATAGAAAGTTTAAAAAGGATGGGAATTGAACCGATCATGATTACTGGTGATAATCAAAGAACAGCTGCTGCTATTGGTAAGCTTGCAGGAATTGAGAGAGTTTTAGCAGAAGTTTTGCCAGATGGGAAAGAAGCTGAGGTAAGAAAAATACAAAACGAAGGCAAAGTGGTTGCTATGGTGGGGGATGGCATTAATGATGCGCCAGCCTTGGCTGCTGCTGATGTAGGAATTGCCATGGGAAGTGGCACAGATGTAGCGATAGAAGCCGCAGACATTACCTTAATTAGCAAGGATTTAAAATCAGTGGCATCAGCCATTAATTTGTCTAAAAAAACCATGAGGACCATAAAGATGAATTTATTTTGGGCTTTTGGTTATAATGTTATCCTGATACCAGTTGCTATGGGTGTGTTATACCCTATGTGGGGAATATTACTTAACCCTGTTTTTGCATCAGCTGCTATGGCAATGAGTTCAGTTTCAGTTGTCAGTAATTCTTTATTACTTAAGAGGATCAAGATTTAAATAAGCAGAGCTTGAAATTTTGAAGACAAAATTATGGATTTATTTACAGTATTTTTTATTGGTTTAACAGCAGGAGGATTTGGTTGTGTTGCTTTACAAGGTGGCCTTTTAACATCGGCTATTGCTTCACGTAAGAAAAATGAGGGGTCAGACAAAAGCGATTTTATTCCCACGCTTTCTTTTTTAGTTGCCAAGTTAATAGCTTATGCTATCTTTGGTCTTATTTTAGGGTTTTTTGGAGCAGAGCTTTCAATTTCAGATTCATTGAGGATTACATTGCAAATCGTAGCTGGAATTTACATGATAATTATCGGTTTAAACCTTTTAAATGTGCATCCTTTATTGCGGTATTTTGTTCTTCAGCCACCTCGTTTTTTAACAAGACTGGTGAAAAATCAATCCAAAAGTGCTGATATTTTTGCGCCAGCCATCCTGGGTGCAATGACTATATTTGTGCCTTGTGGAACAACTTTGGCAATGGAGGCTTTAGCTATTTCATCAGGTAGTGCAGTTAATGGATCGTTGATTTTAGTAGCTTTTGTATTAGGAACATCCCCAATTTTTTTCGGACTTGGTTTTATTACCTCAAAGCTTTCAGATTCTTTTAGAAATACATTTTTTAAACTGGCTGCAATTATTATTATCATTATTGGTCTTTCAACTGCTTATAATTCTTGGGCGCTTGCAGGAGGACCAATAATAACTTGGGGATCAGAAGAAAACACCGCACAACAGACGATTGACCCAAATGTTAAACAAGATTATCAAATTAAAATTATAAATGGTGGTTATGAACCTGCTTATATTAAAGTTAAAAAAGGTTTGCCAGTTAAGCTTACTTTAGTTTCTAATAATGTTTATAGCTGTGCATTAGCTTTTAGAATCCCTTCACAAAATATTTCAATAAATCTTAAGCCGACGGATACTCAAATTATCGAGTTTACACCGACTGAAGTCGGGGCAATTCCCTTTAGCTGCTCGATGGGTATGTACCGTGGTACTATCGATGTAGTAGAATAATTATATATATGGGAACAATAAAAAAAGTATATAAGATTGATGGCATGCATTGCACTTCTTGTGCCATGACAATAGAGATGGATTTGGAAGATTTGGAGGGGGTTATTAATGTTAAAACATCCTATGCTAAAGGGGAAACAGAGGTTGAATTTGATTCCAGTAAAGTTACAGAAGAAACAATACTCGAAACCATCAAAAAGGATGGATATGCTGCTTCCTCTGTTGTAAGTTAAAGTATTTTAAGTATAAACTAGAGGTAATGTTTGATTTAATTTCCATTGGAGACGCTGCTGTTGATCATTTCTTCAAAATTTCTGATGCTCATGTTGAGTTGGATAAGGGGGAGGAGGAGTTGTGTTTGAGTTTAGGAAGTAAGCTTCCAGTTGAAACATACGAGCAAATTTTAGGTGGAAATAATGCAAATAATGCAGTTGGTGCCACTAGACTGGGTCTAAAAACAGCTATTTATCTTAATGTAGGATCAGATCAAGCAGGGCAATTTACTCTATCAAAATTAAAAGAAGAAGGGGTTGATAGCAGATATGTGGTTAAAAACGAGGGAATGGATTCGAACGTATCTGCCTTAATAAGTTTTAAAGGAGAAAGAACTATTTTGACTTACCATCAGGATTTTAAGTACCAGCTGCCTGATTTGGACAAAACCCGCTGGGTGTATCTTAGCTCGATGGGTAAACCTGCACAAACAAGTGAATTTATAGGCCAAGTTGAAAACTATCTTGAGCGAACATCTGCTCAATTATTTTATAATCCCGGAACTATGGAACTCGCCCGCGGTTTAACCAAATTCCCTAAATTATTATCTCTGGCCAAAGTTTTGATTTTGAATAAAGAAGAAGCAGGACATGTTTTAGGTATTAACCATGAGGGAAAAACTGACATTAAAAAAATGTTAAGCAGCCTTGTCAACCTGGGCCCCAGGATGGCAATTATTACTGACGCTATAAGAGGATCCTTTGGTTTTGATGGTGAAAATTTTTGGAAATTGGGAATTTTTTTTGCCAAAGTAGTTGATACAACCGGGGCAGGAGATGCGTATGCTACAGGGGTTTTAGCAGGCTTATTTCATGGTGAGGATCTACACGAGGCAATGAGGTGGGGGGCTGCTAACGGGGCATCTGTGGTTGAACAAATAGGTCCTCAAAAAGGGTTATTAACTAAAAAGGAGATGCAGAAAAAAATAGCAGAAAATATTAAAATAATTGCTCAAAAAGTAAGTTAGATATCTTTTATTTTCTATTTAGCAGTAGTATAGTTCCTGTTGATGGATTCTTTTGATTTAGTAATTTTTGGCATTACAGGAAATTTAGCACAAATAAAATTAATTCCCGTTTTATATGACATGGTAGAGAAAAACCTTTTACCGGAAAGTACTCAAATTATCGGTACTGCCAGGTCCCCTATGACTCAAGCTGAATTTGAAGACTATTTTAATAATGTATTACATTCAGTAAATAGACATCATAAGCATGAAATTAATGATGTCGTTGTAAAAAAACTCTTTAAAAGACTGCATTATCTACCGGGTAATTTAGATGATCCAAAATTTTATCAGGATATCAAAGATTATTTACAAAAAGTTCACAAAGGAAACGTAGATCAAAATTTGGTTTTCTACTTGGCGACTTATCCTCAGCTTTATAAAAACATTTTTGATAGTTTGAAAAAACTAGGATTAAGTGATCAACAAAAAAAATGGGTGAGACTTATTATTGAAAAACCGATCGGTTTGGACCTTCCTTCTGCTAAGAAATTAAATAAACTCTTGAGTAAATATTTCCATGAAAATCAAATTTTCAGATTAGACCATTATTTAGGTAAAGAAACTCTGCAAAATATTTTAACTTTTAGATTTGGGAACGGTATTTTCGAACCTTTAATAAATAAAAATTATATTGACCATATTCAGGTGTCTGCCTTAGAGGATTTTGGAATTGGCAAAAGAGGTGGTTATTATGATTCGGTGGGTGCCTTAAAAGATGTTGGGCAAAATCATTTATTACAAATGTTAACAATTCCATGTATGGATGCGCCGAAGGAATTTAAACATACTGAAGTGATAAAACAACGCCAAAAAATAATTAAAAATTTAATTTGTTATCCTAAAAGTCTGGTTTTAGCTCAGTATGAGGGATATTTAAAAGAAGAAAACGTTGATCCAAGATCGCAAACAGACACTTATTTTGCTTTTAAAACAGAAATAAATAACATCAGGTTTAAGGGTGTTCCTATTTATGTAAGAGGAGGAAAAAAGTTAAAACAAACAGCTACAGAAATTTCAATAGTATTTAAAAATCCGGTTAACAGATTATTTAAACATTTAAGTGGTGGAGAAGTTCCGAATGTTTTGGTTTACCGTATCCAGCCGAATGAGGGAATTATGTTGCAAATCTTAACTAAAAAACCGGATCATGGGACAGAGCTAAACAGCTCAATTATGCAATATTGTTATCCTCAAAATTATCCACAACATCCATTCCCCGACGCTTATGAAAAATTAATTGTTGATGCAATTCATGGTGACCAAACGTTCTTTAATAATGCTGCAGAGGTAGAGGCTGAATGGAAATATATTGATCAAATGAATAAAAAACTTCCAAAGTTAAATTCTTATAAGCCTGGATCTTGGGGACCCAAAGAAGCTGATGAATTAATAGAGAAAGATGGAAGAAAATGGTTAGAGCCTTCTGACCAACTTTGTGTGATCAACAAATAAAACTATTTTTTAACGTCGTGTTGACCGAATTGTCCCCTCATAGCAGAGATAACTTTATTTCTGAAACCTTCAGGTGATTTTTCCGCGTCTTTGTGTGAATTTTCCCTGACTTTGATAGCTGATTTCATTGCAGGAACATCGATTCCCATTTTGCGTGCTACATCAACTGTCCAGTCCGCTTCACCGGGGACTCTTTTGCCACTACCTCCCGAACCAATACTGGAGGAAATATTAGATAAATTTGGATCTTCTTTAAAAGCGTCCCAAGCCCAATTAACCAGACGGGATTCAACAACAGAGCGGTGCATATAAATATCCAGAACTTTATTAAAGTCATATTTAAAAGGGGAAAATTTTAATATGGAAAGTCCCTCACCAATTGATTCCATCATGCCGTATTCAATGGCATTATGAACCATTTTAGCAAAATGTCCTGATCCAATTGGTCCTAAGTATTGGTAAGCTGAAGGGGCTGCTGCAGCTTTGGCAAGTTTTTTAATTTTTTCAAAGTCTTCTTTCTCTCCCCCAATCATTAAACAAGCGCCTGCTCTTGCTCCACCCGGTCCACCAGATGTGCCAATATCCATAAAATGGATACCCTTTTTGGCTAAAACTTTATTTCTTTTTAAAGTATCCTTATAAAAAGAATTTCCTCCATCAATTACTAAATCACCGGGGGAAAGTTTTTCTGCCAGAGTATTTACTATTTCATCAACCACCTCACCTGCTGTTACCATGACCCAAATTATTCTGGGTGTTTTTAATTTTGAAATTAAATCATCAATACTTTTTGTGGGCACTGCACCTTTCTTTGCAACTTCTGCAACTGGTTCAGGGGATCTGTTCCAGGCAACAATGTCTATACCTTGTTCCAAAAGGCGAAAAACCATATTTTTTCCCATCCGTCCAAGTCCGATATAACCAATCTTCATAATGGTTTTTAGTATAGCTTTTTTATTATTAAAATCAACTAGTTGGAAAATTGACAAAGAAAGATGAGTGCTCTATCATCTTTGGCATGAAAGAGTTCTGTAAGCCAGAAGATATTTATACCGCATGTCGGAAGTCATTTGGAGATCATGTTAAATTAGCAGAGATTTTAATAGACACGTTCATTTCGAGTAGTGACGAAACAACTTTTTTAGCAAATAGAGAAGTGCAGAAGGTTGGGAATCACAAGCGCTATTCACATGAAAGAGTATGTGCGACTTTAAAGGAAAGCTTAAATATGGGCTGCTCAGTAGTATTAAAACATGAAGATAAACATATTGAATTAAGAGTGCAAAGTGGTCTTGCAGGATGGGAAGATCAAGCCCGTCCTTATGCTTTACTTCAAGCAGGACAATTACCAAATGGATACGGCAAACAAGTGATTACGTTAAAAGGATCAATTGAACCCAGAGATTTATTAAGTCCGGTGGGATATTGGATAGTAAATATGATGAGGGAAGTGACAGAAGCAGCACATCAGCATGGAATAATTTCTTTGGAAGCTCCTAAATATGACGCAGACTATTGGAGAAAAGAATTAGGAGGTAATAATCTTAAGTCTTAATAATTGTGCTATTATGAGTTTATGACTGCAAGGGAATGGTTAGAAAAAGCAAAAAGAGAAAAATTTGCCATCGGTGCTTTTAATGTTGGAAATTTAGAAACTTTTAAAGCAATCGCTCAAGCTGCAGCTGTTAAAAAATCTCCTGTAATTATTGAATCATCACCAGGTGAAACGGAATGGATGGAAGCTGATAATATTGTAGACTTGGCAAGGAATTATTCAAAAGAATTAGGCATTCCAATTTTAGTAAATTTAGATCACGCAGAAAATTTGGAACAGTGTCAGATTGGGATAGAAGCTGGCTATGATTTAATTCATTTCGATGGTTCAAAATTACCATATGAGCAAAATTTAGAAATTGCAAAACAGGTTGTAGAATTGGCTCATCAAAAAAATCTTGTTGTTGAGGGTGAATATGATCATATTCAGGGTTCTTCAGAGGTACATTCTGGCTCTGCCAAATCTGAAATAGAAAAAATCCCAATGACTGATCCGGATAAAGCCTTAGATTTTGTTGAGTCGACAGGAGTAGATATTTTGGCAGCATTCTTTGGTAATGTTCATGGAGTTTTTAAGGAAGGTGGAGAAGATTTGGATCTAGAACGTTTGGATGAAATATCTCAAAAAATGCCTGATAAGTTTTTATCACTTCATGGTGGATCTGGAATAGCAGATGACCAGGTAAAAGAAGCAATAAAAAGAGGGATTGTAAAAGTAAATATAAATACAGAAATGCGTCAGGCATTCCGTGAGAATATGGAAAAAGTTTTAGATAAAAATCCCGATGAAATAGCTATGTATAAAATAGAACAACCTGTTATTGATGAGATTCAAAAGATAGTTGAACAGAAAATAGAAATCTTCGGCTCTTTTAACAAAGTTTAGCTCTTCGACTTTGCTCAGGATCTTTGACTTCAACATCACAAGGAAAACACACCCGTAGAGATAGTTAATGGACGACAACTTTGGTTCCCGGATTATCAGGAGTAGCTCTGACCGCATTAACATTTGAAGGAACAACAGGTCCTGCCCATTCAAAAATCTGGGCAGCTGAAGCAAGTGGCTCGTTAACGCAACCATGACTCATTGGATGTCCAAAATTATTGTGCCAGTAAGCTCCGTGGAGAGCATATCCCTGATAGAAAAACATATTGTTCGGAACATTGGGTAAATTATAGTAAGTACCAAGTTCTTGTGACCCTCCACGCATCCTTTGGTATCTGGTTTTATACCAAATAGAAAATGTTCCTCTGGGAGTAGAATTCCATAGGCCGGATGAGATTAAATATTCATAAACCAACCTGTTTCCCTCATAGGCTCGGAGTTTTTGTTCTGCTAAAGACACATCAATCCATTTTTCTTCACCACTCGCGTTTGTTGTGCCCAAAACTTTTGTTTGTTGATCATCAACTGAATTTGTCATTGCCAATGAAGTTTTGGGGTAATCTACGATTTGACTGTTGAAAACCGCGATATTAGCCTCTTCTTCAAAGTCACCAGTGGATGATAATATATCAGCAACTTTACAGCAGGAAGTTTTAGCGTCATCTGTTAGGTTAAATTTATAAACAAGAAAACTTCTTGCCGGCGTATAAAAATAAACCACAGCTATGGCAATAATTGCAGTTAGTAGAAGAATGGACAGAATTCTATGCACTAATCTTATTTTCTACAGGCTGTACCTGAATGTCAATACTTCGGTTACACTCAGTATTGACCTCCTCGAGTCTGAGCGACCTCGGAGTCGATGACCTGAGCTTGTCGAATGGGTCAATGGGCATTAAGCATATTCTGAACAAAAAATGATTAAATTGTACATTCGATCATTTTTGGTATAAACTTGTTTTTGGAAATTGATGAATTATCAAAAACTATACAAACACAGACATTGGTTTATTAACCTCTTTTTATTAGGTGCATTAATAGCATTTCTTTGTCTTTTTATATTTTTTATTATTCCGAGAATTCTTCCTGAGGCAGAATACTCAAATACCAGTAGAAACGGCATTATATTCCGCAATGAAACATGGTCCGGTGTTATTACGGTCACAGGAGATATTTGGGCATTTCCAGGGGCAAAAGTTACTATAATTCCAGGAACAAAAGTACTTATTTCCAGAAAAGATAGTTTTAATCTGGATTTTGCTCTTTGGGATTTGAGATCAGGCTTGAATATTAATGACGAAAGTTTTGGGGTAAAAAACGGGGAATTATTTCAGGATGAAGGACACAAAATCCGGCTCTATTTTGGAAAATTATATGCGTTTGGTTCAAAGGAACAACCGATAATTATTACTTCTATGGGTGACTATGATTTTAGCCCCTATGATTTTAATGGTATTTATATTCATGAAGGGATTCTAAGTTTTGTCAAAATATCAAATTACAGAAAAATATCAGTTGGTGATAATGTGATTATCAGGGATAGTGAGCTGACTAATTCAGGTGAGTGTGCAATTTGTATTGAATACTCTAGTCCTACAATCGTGAATAATGTTTTCAGCAAAAATCTTAGGAATTATATCTATATTTTAGGAGGTAGCCCCAAAATAAATGATAATTTATTTCAATCATCACAATCACAAAAAGGTGAAGGGGTTGTATTTGATCCGAAAAAGATTGCAATGCCAATTATTTATCACAACAGTTTTGAAATGCCTAATCAGGTGGCCTTGCATATTTTATCAGGTGATGAAGAAGAGGGTGGGGTGGTTGCATTTAATGATTTTGCCGGAGAGAATAAGATTTTACTGCCATGTAATAGTAAAATGAAGTTTATCCAGAATTTAATTAGGGGGAGAATTGAGTTTGCAAAAGCCAGTAATTGTGATGGGAGTATGATTATGGGGCCAAATTATTGGTTATCCAGAGATAGGAATGCAATTATTAAAGAAAAGTTTATTAATAAAGCCCTAAATTTTCAAATTATTTTACCTTCCGTGTTAACTTCCACTCCCAGTACTATAGGTAGAAGAAAATAAAACTCTTGCATAGGGTGGCGCAAGGTGCTATATAAGATTTAATAATTTCTCATGAAACAAATACATGTTGTGATTGTGTTTATAGTGTTGGTGCTGATTGGTTTAATTTCTGCCGGAGCAAATGCGTTAAAAGTTAACTTTTCAGGGGATAGTATAACTCCAACTCCCACTGAAGGTGTTTTATTTAATCAGAACGACAATAAACTGGATAAAAATGTTTTAAGTTCAGAGAGTACTATAACCCCAACTACCCAGGCACAAATTACGAAGCAACCCTTAAAACAATATCGTCAATTTCCGGGAAGTTTATCTGAAAGTGAACTGATTAATAAAAAAGCTGTTATTCAAACTGATAAAGGATCAATTTCTTTAGAGATTAATCCTGAGGCAACAAAAGCAGCATCTAATTTTATTTTCCTGGCAAAAGATGGTTTTTATGACGGATTAACATTTCATAGAGTAGAACCTGGGTTTGTGGTTCAGGGAGGAGATCCAGTAGGTAATGGAACAGGTGGACCGGGGTATACTTTTACAGAAGATAAGGTGGTTGGAAAATATGACAGAGGAATTGTAGCCATGGCAAAAAAAGCTAATGAACTCGCAGGTACCGGTGGAAGCCAGTTCTTTATCATGTTGGAAGATAAACCGCTACCTCTGGAGTATGTAATCTTCGGAAAAGTTGTTTCTGGAATGGATATTGTAGATCAAATTAAGGTGGGAGATGTGATGAGAAAAGTGACCATTGTCTCTTTACAGTAAAGCCGGAGATTGCTCTATATATTGTATATTGACAGCTCCTATACCCGATATGTTAAGTTAGATAAGCAGTCGTTAAATATTAGGTTATACAACATATTGTATAAAGAGAGATGAGATGTCCTTTCTGTAGTGATCTTAGTAATCGGGTGTTAGATAAAAGAACAGTTTCCGGTACTGGGGAAATAAGAAGGCGTAGGGAATGTTTACACTGCCAAGGTCGGTTTACCACATACGAGAGGTTATCAAATTTGCAGTTTTTGGTTATTAAAAAAGACGGTCGGAAAGAACCATATAACAGGGATAAATTAAGAGGTGGAGTAACTAAGGCTTTAGAAAAACGTCCGGCATCAGAAATTTTAGATGATTTTATATCTAAAGTTGAACGAAAGATATGGAAAAAAGGAGTTTCAGAGATAAACTCTCAACAGATTGGGAAAGTGGTGCTATCAGAGTTAAGAAAAATTGATAGTGTGGCATATTTGCGATTTGCCAGTGTTTATCGTCACTTTCAGGATCCGAAAGACTTTGCAAAAGAATTAGAAAGTATGAATTAAAGAATGAAAAAACATCAAAACACAACATCAGAAATTTTTGCTCAACAAATAAATGTTATTCCCAAAAGTGAAAGACACACATCTATTAAATTAGATTTGGCTGATATCCCTGAAAAACCAACTGTGATTGAAGGTTTACAAAATAAAATTTTTTTAGACAGATATGCCTGGAAAGATGAACACGGTAATCCAATGGAAACTGTACCAGATCAAATGTGGAGACGTGTTTCAAAAGCAATTGCTCATGTTGAAAAAACTCCAAAACTACAAAAAGAATGGGAAGATAAATTCTTCTATGCTTTATCAGATTTTAAATTTTTACCTGGAGGTAGAATTTTATCAGCAGCTGGAACAGGTTATGAAGTAACTTATTTTAATTGTTTTGTGATTCCTTCTCCTCCTGATTCCAGGGGTGGAATTATTGATAATTTAAAAGTAATGACAGAAATGCTTTCCCGGGCAGGTGGAGTGGGAATAAATTTGTCCACACTTCGTCCAAGTGGAGCAAGGGTACATAAAGTAAATGGTACTTCATCAGGCCCGGTAAATTGGGCAAATCTTTATTCTGTTGCCTGTCATGATGTTATTCAGCAGGGTGGTTCAAGAAGAGGAGCCTTAATGTTAATGCTGCATGATTGGCATCCTGATATTGAAGAATTTATTGAAGCAAAACAGGATTTAACAAAGCTAGCAGGAGCAAATTTATCAGTTTGTTTATCTGATGTTTTTATGGAAGCTGTGGAAAATGATGCAGATTGGATCTTGCGTTTTCCAGACCACAAGCATCCCCAATATGATTTAGAATGGGATGGAGACTTAGTTGGCTGGATTGAGAAAGGTTATCCAGTTGTTGATTATAAAACTGTTAAAGCTAAAGATATTTGGAATAAAATCTGTCAGTTGGCTTGGGCTTCAGCAGAACCTGGATTACATTTTTTAGAAAGAAGCAATAAACAATCAAACACCTGGTATTTTGAAAAATTGGTTTGTACAAATCCTTGTGGGGAACAACCATTGGGTCCTTGGGCAGTTTGTAATTTAGGATCATTAAATTTATCTTCTTTTGTTAAAAATGGGGAAATGGATTACAAAAACTTAGCAGAACACGTGGCTATAGCAGTTAGATTTTTAGACAATGTGATTGATGATAATTATTATTTTTATCCTGAAAATGAAAATATTCAAAAAAGTGTTCGCCGTATAGGGCTTGGTACGATGGGACTTGGAGACTCTTTGATTAAAATGAAAGTTAGATATGGTTCGCCTGAGTCTTTGGAGATTATTGAAAAAATCTATAAAACAGTCAGAGATAGCGCATATCAGGCGTCCTCTGATATAGCCGCAGAAAAAGGTGCCTTTCCTAAATTTAATAAAGAAAAATATTTGCAAGGGTTTTTTATTAAACAACTTCCGGAAAATATTCGTGAAAGTATTGCCAAAAAAGGAATCAGGAATGCAGTTTTACTTACTCAAGCTCCAACCGGTACTACCAGTTTATTGGCTGGTGTGAGTTCCGGGATTGAACCTGTCTTTGATTTTGCCATGAAGAGAAGGGACAGGACCGGAGAAAGTATTATTTACCATCCTTTATTTAAAGCCTGGAAAGATGAAAGTGATGAAAATGAAATTCCGCCTGAATATTTTGCAGGAGCTAATGATTTAACACCTGATGATCATATTTTGGTTCAGGCAAC
Organism: Microgenomates group bacterium; assembly: GCA_041659805.1. Lineage (GTDB taxonomy): Bacteria > Patescibacteriota > Microgenomatia > Daviesbacterales > UBA10151 > STC-54. The sequence goes on from JBAZXP010000001.1 coordinate 440,493, forward strand.
AGTTCAAAGATACACAGATGCTTCGATATCCAAAACAGTGAACGCTCATAAAGATCACACAGTAGAAGATGTCCAAAAACTTTATATGGATGCTTATAAATTAGGCTGTAAGGGTATTACATATATGAGGGATGGTTCCAGAGAAGGAGTGTTAACTCATATTGAAGATAATCAAAAAGAAGAAGCTGTTTCTCAATCTGTTGCTCACCGCCCGATGATCTTACCGGGTAATACTTATGAAATTTTAACTCCGGTTGGTAAAGCTTTCATTACTATCAATCATGATGAAAACGGTATTCCGATGGAGATTTTTATTACAGTTGGTAAAACCGGTATGCATATTGGAGCAGACGCAGAAGCTCTGGGGAGACTTATTTCAATTGCCTTGAGAGTTGAGGCCAATAAAAGACAGGAGATTGCGGAAAAGATAGTAAATCAACTACGGGGAATCGGTGGGTCTTCCCACATCGGGTTTGGTAAAGAAAGAGTTATGAGTTTGGCTGATGCCGTTGCAAAAGTTATGGCAGAAGATTTATCCCGCCAAGCTTTGAATAAAACTGTTGCAACAATGCCTTTAGACCTGGGTACAAATGAACAATCTAAAACTAATGGAGTAGATCATTCACAAATGTCTGCGCTTCCTTTTGAAGATCACGCACCAAAAAGCGGAGATCTTTGTCCTGAATGCGGACAAGCCACATTTGTTTTTGAAGAAGGTTGCAAGAAATGTCACAACTGCGGACATAGTATGTGCTGATGAAACCTCAAGATGGTTTGGTGATTATTTATACAGGTGAGGGAAAAGGAAAGACTACTGCAGCGATGGGTTTGGTTTTAAGATCCCTGGGTCATGGTAAAAAAGTTTTAATTATCCAATTTGGAAAAGCTACTTTTAGTGGTGAGATAAAAGCTTTAGAAAGATTTGGTGATTCTGTTAAATTAATTCAGGGGGGGGTTGGGTTTGTTGGAATCTTAGGGGATAAAAAACCTTTATCAGTTCACAAAGCAGCAGCAGAGGATATATATACTATATTAAATAATGAAGTAAAGTCTAACAAATGGGATTTAATTGTTGCAGATGAGATTATCGGGGCTGTTTCTGGTAAACTGTTAGATATCAAGGTGATTTTAGATTTAATTGAGACTAAACCAGAGACTCTGGATTTGATTTTAACCGGCCGGGGAGCATTCCCTGAAATGATAGAAAAAGCTGATTTGGTTTCTGAAATAAAATCTATTAAACATCCATATGATAAAGGAGCTAAGATCAAAAAGGGTATAGATTATTAAAAAATTTACCCCCTTGCCAAGTTTTAGCACTCATGCTAGACTACTGCTAATTCTAATTTAATTAGATAAAAATTATGATTACTGATTATTCATCTTCACCACTAAAACTGCCTGAAAGACTACCTGTCGGACCTCTAAGGGACACTGTTATGTTTCCTGAAACAACACTTCCTATTGTTTCCGGAAGGTCAAAATCAAAAGCTGCTTTGGATCAAGCCTGGTCAACAGATAGATTAGTTGTGTTTGTGACTCAGAAAAACAGCAAAATAGAAGATCCTGAAAGTAAAGACCTGTTTCAGGTGGGTACTGTTTGTTTGCTTAAAAGGATGATCAAAAATCCTGAAGGGGATTATACAGTCTCTGCAGAAGGGTTAACCAGGGTTTTTCTTAAAAATATTTCTCAACATGGTGATTATTTGGAAGCTGAAGTTGAAGAAATTCCTCAGCTTTTTGAAAAAAACGAGGAAACAGAAGCTTTAATTAGAACAGTCCGTGAACAATTTAAAAAATATATTGAACTTGGCGGTAACCCAATGTTTGATCCTTCAGCAATACCTACTTGGACTGCTAATTGGGCAGTAATTATTCAAAATGATGACCCTAATTTATTAGTAAACTCCATTGCTCAGGCAATTGATTTTAAAGTAATTGATAAGCAACAACTTTTGGAAATGGTTTCTGCAACAGATAGATTGCAAAGACTCTCAGAACTTTTGGCCAAAGAAGTTAAGATTTTAGAAATTTCTCAGAATATTTCATCTAAAACTCAGGAAAGAGTTTCCAAAATGACCAGGGAAGCAATTTTACGGGAACAAATGAAAAGTATTGAGGAAGAGTTGGGTTCAAATGATGAAAATCAGGAAATCAGAGAATTTGAAATAAAGATTAAAAAATCAGGTATGCCGAAAGAGGTTAGGGAAAAGGCAATTAAAGAACTTTCAGGGTTGGCCAAAATGTCATCTTTAAATCCTGAAGCTTCCTATAAAAGAAATTATCTGGAATGGTTAACAGAACTTCCCTGGAAAGCGGTTGACGGTAAAAAAGTAGATATGAAAAAAGCGGAAGCCGTTTTGGAGGATGATCATTATGGATTAAATAAGGTTAAAGAAAGAATTCTGGAATTTTTAGCTGTTCACAAATTATCAGGAAAAGTTAAAGGTCCGATTCTTTGTTTTGCAGGTCCTCCTGGAACAGGTAAAACTTCAATCGGTAAATCAATTGCCAAAGCCTTAGGCCGCAAATTTGTCAAAATTTCTCTCGGAGGAATCAGAGATGAGGCAGAAATCAGAGGGCACAGAAGAACCTATGTCGGATCAATGCCGGGAAGGATTATTCAGGGAATTAAACAGGCAGGTACAACCAACCCGGTATTTATGTTGGATGAAATTGATAAAATCGGAGCAGACTATAGAGGAGATCCGTCAGCTGCTTTGCTTGAAGCTTTAGATCCTGAACAAAATGATGCTTTTTCAGATCACTATTTAGAAGTGCCGTTTGATCTTTCTAATGTCATGTTTATTACAACTGCAAATATGTTGGATACAATTCCACCAGCTCTTCGCGACAGACTAGAGATTATCAGATATCCGGGTTATACCACCGCAGAAAAATTTCATATTGCGACTAAATTTTTGATTCCAAAACAAATTGAAAATCATGGTTTAAAAAATAAACAAATCGTGTTTGATGATGAAGCTATTAATTCAATTATTGAACAATATACCAGAGAAGCCGGAGTTAGAAGTTTGGAAAGGGAGATAGCGGCAGTAATCAGAAAGGTTACCCGCAGAATTGCAGAAGGAAGCAAAGAGAAAAAATTTATCATAACTGCGGAGGAAGTTAAAAAATTACTGGGTCCTGCTAAATTTACACCACAGCTCGCTGAGGTAGAAGACTCAATTGGTACAAGTACGGGTATGGCATGGACAGAAGCAGGAGGAGACATATTATTTAATGAAGTTACCATAATGCCTGGAAAAGGACAGCTGATTTTAACAGGACAATTGGGAGATGTGATGAAGGAATCAGCTCAGGCTGCTATGTCATATGTTAGAACTCACTGGAAAGAATTAGGACTTTCAGATAAGTTTTATCAAAAGATAGATATTCATGTTCATGTGCCAGAAGGAGCTGTTCCAAAAGATGGACCATCTGCAGGCATTGCTTTAACAACAGCAATTATTTCAGCATTAACCAAAATCCCAGTTCATAAGGATGTATCTATGACAGGTGAAGTAACACTAAGAGGTAGAGTCTTAGAAATTGGAGGATTGAAAGAAAAAGTATTAGCAGCACACAGAGCAGGAGTTAAGACTATTATTGCTCCTGAAAATAATAAAAAGGATTTGGAAGATATTCCTGAAAATGTTCAAAAAGATTTAAAATTTGTGTTTGTTAAAAATATTAATGAAGTGTTGGAGATTGCTTTAACCAGAATGCCAACACCAGTTTCTTTTAAAATTACTCCACAACCAGTCTATCCAGCAGTAGCATAATTTTTTCACAAATTTAATTTCCTCCTTGACTAATTAGCCTCACCCATAGTAAATTAAGGGCTATGGATCTGATTTTAAACAATATAAATTTACTTATTTGGGGCTCTGCTGGTGCAGCTTTGCTTTATGGAATGGTTTTAAGCTTCTGGATTTTGATGCTTCCATCTGGTGATGAAAAGATGAAAGAAATCGCTTCAGCCATTCAAGAAGGTGCTGCAGCATATTTAATGAAACAATACACCACTGTTTCTATGGTGGCTGTTGTTATTACCATAGCAATTTATATCTTTTTAGGAATGTCTTCCGCAGTAGGTTTTCTTATTGGGGCAGCATTTTCAGCACTCGCAGGATATATTGGAATGAATGTAGCAGTTAGGGCAAATATCAGATGTGCAGAGGCTGCAAAATCCGGTTTATCCCAAGCTTTTGATGTAGCTTATAAAGGTGGAGCAGTGACTGGATTTTTGGTAGTTGGGCTTGCTTTGGCTGCAGTCTATGGTTTTTATCAAAACACTGGAGACTTAAAAGCTTTGATTTCACTCGGTTTTGGAGGATCTCTTATTTCTGTTTTTGCTAGACTCGGTGGAGGAATTTTTACCAAAGGGGCAGATGTTGGAACAGACATGGTTGGTAAAATTGAGGCAGGAATTCCAGAAGATGATCCCAGAAATCCAGGTGTGATTGCTGATTTGGTGGGTGATAATGTTGGAGATGATGCTGGAATGGCAGCAGATATTTTTGAAACATATGTTGTGACAGCTATTGCTGCTTTGCTTTTGGGTGATTTATTAATTCCAGGATTTAAAAATGCTATCTATTTCCCCCTAGCTATTTTATCTGTTGCTATCTTAACCTCAATTATAGGTAGTTTATTTGTAAGACTTCAGGGTAAAAGAATTATGGGAGCTTTGTATCAGGGTTTGATTGTGACAACTGTTCTTTCTGTTGTTGTATTTTATCCAATTACCACAGGTTTAATGGCAAACAATGGTTTATTTCCAACCTTAAATCTATATCTTGCTTCTTTGGTTGGAATTTTAGTTACAGCTGGGATGTTTGTAATTGTTGAATATTACACAGGAACTAAATATAGTCCTGTTAAACTTTTGGCAGCAGCTTCAGAAACTGGTCATGGCACCAATGTAATTGCTGGTTTAGCTTTATCTATGAAATCTACTTTTGCTCCAATATTATTAATTTCTGTCGCAATCTTCTTAAGTTATGGTTTGGCAGGTCTTTATGGAATTGCTTTGGCAGCAGTTGCCATGCTTTCTATGGCAGGGATTGTGGTAGCAATCGATGCTTTTGGTCCAATTACTGATAATGCTGGTGGAATTGCTGAGATGGCAGGTCTTCCTGAAAAAGTCAGAAATAATACAGATCCGCTGGACGCTGTTGGAAATACCACTAAAGCCGTAACTAAAGGTTATGCAATTGCCTCTGCAGGATTGGCAGCATTGGTTTTGTTTGCTTCATATGCACAGGAATTTGCCAATCTTGGAACAAGCTTAGTATTTGCTCTGGATGATCCTAGAGTTGTAATAGGATTATTTATTGGTGGAGCAATGCCTTATTTGTTTGGTTCACTCGCCATGGAAGCTGTTGGCGTTGCTGGTGGAGCAGTGGTTACAGAAGTTAGACGTCAATTTAAAACCATCAAAGGAATTATGGAAGGTAAAGCAAAACCAGATTATGCAGCTTGTGTCTCAATTGTAACTGCCACAGCTCAAAGACAAATGATTATTCCAGCTTTAATTCCTGTTTTAGCACCATTTATAGTTGGAAAATTACTTGGGCCAGTAGCACTTGGAGGATTTTTGATGGGTACAATTATTACTGGTTTATTTGTGGCTCTTTCTATGACTACAGGAGGCGCAGCTTGGGATAATGCTAAAAAGTATATAGAATCAGGTGCTTTGGGTGGTAAAGGCTCTCCTGCTCATCAGGCAGCTGTTACAGGGGATACTGTGGGGGATCCATACAAAGATACAGCAGGACCTGCTATTAATCCTATGATTAAAGTTGCAAATATTGTAGCCCTGCTCCTCGTGCCCTTCTTAATGTAAATTTTCCGATTTTTTAGGAAGCTTGGGGTTTACGTGAGAGAATATTTTTAACTTCCTGTGCAATTTGATCAGGAGTATAGGAAGCCTTGATAAAATAGCCTTGTGCTCCTAATGTGAATGCTTCCTTGATGACTTCGTCTTGTCCTAAATTAGTAAGTAGAATAACCGGCACATCTTTAGTTGATGCATTTTGTTTAATTTGTTTGAGTATTTCAAGCCCGTTTAAGTCAGGCAACATGATATCAAGCAAGATAATATCGTATTTTGTTTGTTTAATTGACTGTAAGCCTTCTTTGCCGTTTCCGAATCCATCAACAGTAATACCATTTTTTTCCAACTGTCTTTTATATATGTCCCGGATGAATTGCTCATCCTCAATAATTAGTACTTTAGGCTGCATAATTAATCTAAGTCTAACTCTTTTAAGCTCATTTGAAAAGACGGATTTTGTAAGAAAGGTTTAATTTTATCAGTCAGTTCATATGGAGTCACATTCATCTTTAATAAATAACCTTGAGCACCTATTTCAAAGGCAGATTTGACCACACTTTCTTGACCTAGATTAGTAAGAAGCACAACAGGGACTCTTCTAGTTTCCGGATTTTCTTTGAGCTTTTTTAAAACGTTAATACCATCCATTCTGGGAAGCATTATATCCAACAAGATTAAATCAAAAGATTGATCAGCCACTTTGACTCCTTCCAGGCCATCTGTTGCCAAAATCATTTCAAATCCTGCTTGTTTGAGTACTCTCATATAGAGTTGATTAATGAAATGGTCATCTTCAACTAATAAAATTTTTTTAGGTTTCATTATTTTAGTTTGATTTAATTGGGAGTGAAAAGCTGAATGTTGAACCTTTTCCAACTTCAGATTCAACCCAAATTTTACCATGATGCATTTCTGTAATCTCTCTTGAGATATATAAACCGAGTCCTGTTCCTTTTGAGCCCATTTCAAGTTTCCCTGAAACCCGGAAAAACTTTGTAAAAAGATGTGGTTGTGCTTCTTTAGGAATACCTTCACCTGTATCTGTAACGCTGGTTACAACGGAGTTTTTATCAGGTGATAATTTTATATTAATCTTGATCTTCCCTCCAGGAGCTGTGTAGTTAATGGCGTTAGAAAGCAGATTCGAGATAACTTCAACGATTCTTAACTTATCAACCATAAGTTTTGGTATTTTTTCTGTGGGTTTGGTGAATGTGTATTCAAGATTTTTTTCTTTGGCTCTTTCTGCGAACTGATCTACTGTTTGAGCAACTAATTCAACCCAATCAGCAGAAACAGTATTAACATTAAATATTCCTCTTTCGATTTTAGACACATTCAATAGATTCTCAACAAGCGCCAAAAGTTGTTCGGTTGAAATACTGATTCGAGTTAGAAATGTATTTTGATCATCCGTAAACTTGCCTTTACTTTCACTCATAAAGACCGACAGGTAGCCTTTAATAGAGGTTAAAGGAGTGCGGAGCTCGTGTGCTGCCATAGAAACAAAATCTAATTTCATAGCTTCGAAACTTTTTGCTTCAGTTACATCATGCATTGTCAAAATACACCCCAAGTCTGCCGTATCCCCTCCCTTAATTTGACTTGCGGTAAAGTTAACTACAGCCTGTTTATTTTTAAAAGAAATCAGTTTAAGTTCTTCTTTTTGGAAAAGAGCATTCGGTTGATTAATTCCGCAATATTGAGCCGGAGTCAGCTCTGTATTGCTTTGATAAATTTTTATGATTTGCGATATGGGTTTATTTTGTACTTCAGAAAAAGTAGCTCCTGTTAGTTTTTCAGCGGCCGGATTAAATAAAACAATATTACCTTTTGGATCTAAGGCAATGACGGCATCCTGGATGGCGGATAAGATCAATGCCAGCTTATTGCTGGTATCCCCCAAGTCTGTTGCATTAGATGTATTTGTGGAAGCTATAGCAACAGTAGTCTCCTTTTTGGCTGGTTCCTTTTTTTCAGCCCCAACAGTTGGTTTATTGAATAATATTTTGGCAAAATTAAACATAATTATAATTGTATTTATCTTAGCACAGAAGCGCTATTTGTTAATATAGAGAGCTGCTTTTACACAATCCGCAACCTGTTCCGGTGTGTGAATTGCATGAATCAGATAACCTCTGACATTTAGATTATACGATTCCTGAATCAAATTATCCTCAGCATTTTCTGTAAGAATTACAAGCGGAGTGTTAAAACCAGGATTATTTTTATGTAAATTTTTAATTAAATTTAGACCATGCATGTCAGGAAGCATGATATTCAAAAGAATCAAACTGAAAATATCCTCATTAAGTATTTTTAAGCCCGCAACAGCGCTTTTTGCATGTATGACTGCAAATCCTATTTGTGTTAAAGCATCCTTGTATTTTTGAGCTATGGTGTCGTTATGTTCGATTATTAATATTTTCATAAAGAGAGCTATTCATATCGTATTCTTGTTTTCATTACCCGCTCGAAAAATTCTATTAGAATAATTGTAACGGAAGGGAAAATAACGGCAATTAATGTTTCTTTGCTGCTAAGTTGGGAAAATAAGAATAAATCCCTGAGTCCCGGAATATATAAAGTGGCCAGTAACATGGCAACAGTTCCTAAAGCAATAAGCTTGACTACCAAGGCTGAACTTATAATACTGGAGAATATATTTTTTGGTCCATTTATATTAATTAACATGACTCCGATGTTAGAAATTACTAAGCAAATAAATGTTAAGGTTCTGGCGACTGTTTCAGAAAAGTTCATGTAAAGGGAAAAAATAATTACTGTAATACAGGCGAATAATACAATACCTCCCTGTGCAATGGAGTAAAGTAATGTTTTATTATCTAAAAATGGTAAAGTAATTTTACGGGGCGGTTTTAGCATACTCTCTTTGTCTGCTACTGTTGTCTCAAATGCAATAGAAGAGGACGGATCGATAAATAGTTCCAAAAAGACAATATGCAAAGGGAAAAGAATTAAGGGAAAATGGAAAAGAGGGGGGATGAGTGATATTCCGGCAATTGGGACATGGATTGCAAGCGTATACGTAATTGCTCTTTTAACATTGGTGTAAATTCTTCGTCCCAAGGCGACAGCCTCAACTAAAGATGAGAAATCTCCATTTAAAAGAATCAATGAAGCAGATTCTTTGGCAACGTCGGTACTTCTGGTGCCTAAGGCTATTCCGATATGCGCAGATTTTAGGGCAGGAGCATCATTAACGCCATCACCTGTCATTGCTACAATTTCACCGTTTGCCTTCAGTGCATTGACTATTCGGAGTTTTTCTTCAGGGATAATTCTGGCAAAAATTGTGATTGTTGATACAGCTTCTTGTAACTGTTTATCTGACATTTTAGCAATTTCCTGGCCTGTGATAACTTTTTCAAAATTTTTAAGTCCGATTTCTGCAGCTACATGTTTTGCAGTTTCCGGATAATCACCTGTAACCATCATGACTTTGACTCCTGCCTTGTAACATACTTGTAAGGCTTGAGAAACGGATGGACGAACAGGATCAATAAAACCGATTAATCCTAAAAATTTATAGTTTATTTCATCTTGAATTTTTGGTAAGTCTTTTGTTTTTACATATCCTTCTGCAACAGCGATGACCTTCAATCCGGTAATTGCCATTTGGGAAACCTGAAATAAGACATCCCTTTCTTTTTCCGGATTAAGTTTGCAAAGTTTGATAATTGTTTCAGGGGCGCCTTTTGCAGCGATAGTATAAGTTTTTGAGTTCTTTATCTGCCATATATTGGTGATAGACATCGTATTTTTAGAAAATGGGTATTCTTTAACTAATTCTTTATTTTCAGGAATTTCCAGTTTTTGAATTTTTGCCTTATCGAAAATAGCTATTTCAACTGGATCAAAGGTATGTGTGCGTGATGCTAAAATAGCGTATTTAATGAGTTCTTCGTCAGTTACATTGTCTTCGCTAAGGAGATTGCGGATGGATAATTTATTGAAAGTAACAGTGCCTGTTTTATCAACACAAAGAATAGTAGTTGCGCCTAATGTTTCAATAGCGGGGAAATCTTTGGTCAGCACTCCTTTTCTGGAAATCCGCCATGCACCAAGTGCTAAAAAAACAGTCATTATGACTGCAAATTCTTCTGGAATAATAGCTAAACTTAGTGTTACGCCGGCAAGTAGTCCTTCCATCCAGTCATTCCGCACCAGCCCATAAATAAGTACCACAATAAGACAAAGAAACCCACCAAAAAGTGCTAATTTAACAATAAATCTACCTGTTTCTTCCTGTAGCCGTGATTTTCCTCTATCTATTTGTTGCAGAGCTTTTCCTATTTTTCCGATTTCAGTATTACTACCTGTGAGTAATACTTCTGCGTAACAATGTCCTGTGGTGATTATTGTTCCGCTAAAAAGGAAAGAAAGACTGGCTCCACCAGGTCTTGTAATAGGTGTAGTTTTATTCCACACAGATTTGGAAACAGCGAGTGATTCACCTGTTAAAACAGATTCATCTACAGTTAAATTATTTTCTTCTAATATTGCGCAATCTGCTGGAATCCGTTCACCTTCCGATAAAATCAAAATATCCCCAGGAACCAATTCCCGTGAGGGAATAGTTTTCGGTATTCCTTCACGGATTATTTTAGCCATTGGTTCTGACAATTCTTTTAAAGCTGCCAAAGCTTTTTCTGTTTTTCTATTTTGGAAAAAAGAAATTCCGATAATAATAGCGATACTTCCTGCAAGCGCAAAAGCTTCTTTTGTCCCCCCGATCGTAAAATAGATTGCCACAGAAAGAATTAATAACAAAAACATAGGTTCTTTTAAAGTTAAAAGAAGTGCATAGAGAAATCCTTTTTGTTTGTCTTGAGGAAGTGCATTTAATCCATTCAGGTTTAATCTTTTTTTGGCTTCGGCTTCTGATAAACCAATAAACTTTTCACTCATATTATTAGTGTATCATGGCTGAATTAAGATGGGGTAAATAGTTAGAGAGTTAGTAGCGCGTAGGGGATTTGAACCCCTGATTGCTGGAATGAGAATCCAGAGTCCTGGACCACTAGACGAACGCGCCATGCGTATAAATTACGTTCATCTGCGAGAGCTAAAGCTCTCTAATGACGAACGCGCCATGTAATTTAGAACAAGTGAATTTTATCAAAAAAAGCATATTAATGCCATGGTCTTATCTTAATTTCATGTCTTGCAAAAATTATTTAGATGGTCTAAAATTTACCGAATCTAATCCTTTTTATGGCCAAACTAGATAGGTCAGCTAAGATATCTAAAAAAGTTTACTTAACACCACAAGGTCTTCAAGACGCGAAAAACGAGTTGGACTATTTAATAACTGACAAAAGAGTTCAGGTTGCAGAAAGAATTCAAAGGGCAAGGGATTTTGGTGATGTATCAGAAAATTCAGAATATGATTCAGCTTTAGAAGAACAAACTTTGGTTGAAAATAGGATTGCTTATTTGGAGGATGCAATCGGTAATGCACAACTAATAGAGCATGTTTTAACAAATGATACAGTGGTAATCGGATCAGTTGTTAAAGTAAACATGGATGGAACGGTTGATGAATATACAATAGTTGGAAAAGTGGAAGCAAACCCTTCTAAGAAAAAAATATCTAATGAATCTCCGGTGGGATCAGCCCTTTTGGGTGCAAGAATTGGGGAAGAAGTGATGATCTCTACACCAGGTTCAAGCTTCAAAGCCAAGGTTTTACAAATTAAATAGCTTTAAAATCCCCTTTGCTTCAGTTATACTTGTTTCATGGCTGTTGATCAATTAAAAAAAGAACGTTTAAAGAAACTCGCTAATATTCAAAAACTGGGAATTAATCCATATCCTGCAAAAACTAACCGTAAACAGACCTTGGAAGAGGCTAAAAAGATGCTGGGGAAAAAAGTTGCTGTTGTCGGAAGGATTAGATCGTTTCGTCCTCATGGAAAAATTACCTTTGCTGATATAGAAGATGCATCAGGCAAAATGCAGATATTTTTTTCACAAAATGATACCCCGGGTGAAAAATATGATTTTTTAGTTAATTTAGATCTTGGTGATTTTATACAAGTAGAGGGAGAAGTTTTTAAAACACAAGCAGGTGAGGTTACAGTTAAAGCCAGCTCATACCAGTTGCTTACTAAATCTTTGCTACCGCTACCTTCATCTTGGTATGGATTGAAAGATGTGGAGGAAAGATATCGCAAAAGATATTTGGACCTGTTAATGAATCCTGAAGTTAGACAGGTTGCAGAGAAGAGATCGCAGATAATTTATGCAATTAGAAAGTTTTTAACAGAAGAGAAGGGTTATTTTGAAGTTGAAGATCCTGTTTTGCAGCCTTTATATGGAGGAACCAGGGCAAGACCATTTAAAACACATCACAATACATTGGATGCAGATTTATTTCTTAGAATTTCTAATGAGCTATATTTAAAAAGATTAATTGTAGGGGGGTTTGAAAAAGTATTTGAAATGGGGCATACATTTCGTAATGAAGGGATGGATAGAAATCATAATCCGGAATTTACTATGCTTGAGACAATGGAGGCGTATGCAGATTATAAGGATAATATGAATTTAATCGAAGAAATGTTTGAATATGTTGCAAAAAGAGTGTTTGGCAGAACTAAACTGGATTATATGGGGCAAACTTTAGAATTTAAAAGACCATGGGCTAGGATAAAGCTTGAAGATTTATTCAAACAGCACACAGGTGTTTCTATGAAGGAAATTGATTCTTTAGAAAAAGCAACTGCTCTGGCAGAAAAACTTGGAGTTAAAATTCAGGATTATATGACTGATGGGGAAATTTTGCTTGAAATTTTTGAAAAAAAATGTACAGACCAATTAATTCAACCGACATTTATTTATGATTATCCTGCAGATTTTTATCCTTTGGCAAAAAGATGCGAAGATGATCCTAAATTTGTTGAAAGCTTTGACATCTATGTTTCAGGTATGGAAATGGGGACAAACTATTCAGAACAAAATGATCCTCAGGCTTTAAGAGAAGCATGGATGGCGGAAAAAGAAAAAGCCCAAAAAGGGAATGATGAAGCTCAAAAAATGGATGATGATTTTTTAGAAGCCTTAGAATATGGAATGCCTCCAACATCAGGAATTGGACCTGGTATAGATAGATGGATAATGGTTATGACAGGATCACCAAGCATCTCTGATGTGATATTATTCCCAACCATGAAGCCAGAAGGGGAGCAAAAAAAGAAAAGCAAGAAAAAATGATTAACAGAGAAGAAGCTTTAAAGATTTTGGAAGAAAAAGTCCAAAATCAAAACATAATAAAACACATGTTGGCAACAGAAGCCATGATGAAAGCTTTGGCAAAAAAGTTTGAGCCAGAAAAGATCGAGGAATGGGGTTTGTCTGGTCTTTTGCATGACGGAGATTATTCTGAAAGCGTGCCTTTGGAAAAACAAGGGATTCAAATCAGCGAATGGGTAGAGGAGAAAGGATATGACGTTCCTGAGGCAGTTAAACATGCTATGGCTGCACACAATATGGAAAACACAGGAGTTAAGCCTGAATCAAAAATGGACTGGGCGCTTTTTTGTGGAGATTCGTTAACTGGTTTGATTGTAGCATCAGCCTTGGTGTTGCCAGATAAGAAATTGGCAGGTGTTACTTCAGAGACGGTTTTAAAAAGATTCAAAGAACCAAAATTTGCTGCTGGCACCAGAAGAGAAGGAATAAAGATGTGTGAGGAACACTTAGGGATTTCCTTGGAAGAATTTGTTAAAATAACCCTGGAAGCCATGCAGGAAGTGCATGAAGAAATAGGACTTTAAAATGTTAGATATAAATTTTATTAGAGAGAATACCGAAGAGACTAAAAAAGGCGTAAAGGATAAAGGCTACGATGTTAGTATTGTGGAAAAAGTTTTAGATTTAGATAAAACCAGAAGAGAATTAATTCAAAAAGTTGATACTTTAAGAGCTGAAGGAAATAAAGCAGCTGATGAAAGAAATTCTGAAAAAGGCAAACAGGTAAAAGTTGAGTTGCAAAAAATAGAACCGGTTTTGGAAAAAATAAAGACAGAATTTGAGACTGCTTTAATGCAAATTCCTAATTTACCGGGTGAGGATTCTCCTGTTGGTAAAGATGAATCAGAAAATAAAGTTTTAAGAAAAGTGGGGGAGATAAAAAAGCTTGATTTTGAAGCACTTGATCATTTTGCTTTGGGACAAAATTTAGGAATTATAGATTTTGAAAGTGGCTCAAAAGTAACTGGTTCTCAATTTTATTATTTATTAAATGAAGGGGCTTTACTTGAAATTGCATTAATTCAATATGCTATGAATCTCCTGTCAAAAGAAGGTTTTATTCCTGTGATCACCCCTGATTTAGCAAAATCAAGATTCTATTTAGGAACAGGGTATGCTCCAAAAGGAAACGAAGCTCAAACTTATACCATTGATGATGAAGATTTAGGATTAATCGCAACAGCAGAGGTAACTTTGGCCGGAAAACATGCAGATGAAATTTTTCAAGAAAATGAATTACCGGTAAAATACATCGGATATTCACATTGTTTTAGAAAGGAAGCAGGGGCATATGGTAAATATTCAAAAGGATTGTATCGAGTGCATCAATTTACCAAAGCGGAAATGTTCATTTACTGTTTACCTGAAGAATCTAATAAAATGCATGAATATTTATTATCATTGGAAGAAAAAATTTATCAGGATCTTGGAATTCCCTATCAGGTTTTGGAAATGTGTACCGGTGACCTTGGAGCAATGGCAGCCAGAAAATTTGATATCGAAGCCTGGATGCCAGGTAGAAATGAATACGGAGAAGTAACGTCAACATCTAACTGTACTGATTATCAGGCCAGAAATTTAAATATTAAAGTGAAAGGCAAAGATAAAACAGAATATATACATATGTTAAATGGGACAGCTATCGCTACATCCAGAGCAATAATTGCAATTTTAGAAAACTTTCAACAAGAAGATGGGTCAGTTAAAATTCCTGAAGTCTTACAAAAATATACTGGCTTTACAGAAATTTTTCCCAAGAAATAATTTTTTTCCAAAAAATACACCCCTGTTTTAAAGAGGTGTATCTTTTCTTCAAACAAACCTAAACTTAAGCAGCTGGTTGATCTGTAGGGGTTTCTGTAGCAGCTGGTGCTTCTTCTCCTCCCATTACAGGTGCATCTGCTGATGTTGCTGGTTCTTCTGTTGAAGTAGTAATTGGTGCATCTTCCATAGAAGGTGCAACTGGTTGTTGAACATCTCCTGTTGTAGGAGGTGTTGCTGTATCATCTTGTGGTGGCATATTCTCACCTCCTTTTCTATTGTCTTATTGTCTCTAAGATCAGAAATTAAATCAATAGCCTTGTTTTAGGCCCTACCAATTCCATGATAAATGAATCCCAGTTCTTTAACTTCCAAAGGATCATAGATATTTCGTCCATCAAAAATTATTGCTTGTTTCATAAGTTTCTTTACTTCTACTAAATCTAATTCTCTGAATTCATTCCATTCTGTGATGAGTAGGAATGCAGAAGCATCTTCAACTGCTTTGTAAGGACTTTCTTCATATTGGATTTTATCTCCATATATTTTTCTGACATTTTCCATTGCTTCTGGATCATAAACTTTAATTATAGCTCCGTTTTTCAGTAACATTTCAATTATTTTAACTGAAGGTGCTTCTCTGATATCGTCAGTATTGGCCTTGAAGGCAAGCCCCAATACTGCGATCGTTTTATCTTTCAAATCGCCTAATTCCGATTCGACCTTATTAAAAAATTTTTTCGGTTGATCGTTATTTATTTCTTCCACTGCTTTTAATAACTTAAAATCAATATCATATTTTTCGGCGATTTTTATAAAAGCGGAGATGTCTTTGGGGAAACATGATCCGCCATATCCAACTCCTGGGTAAAGAAATGCGCGCCCTAATCTTTTATCAAGACCGACTCCTTTTAAGACCATTTCTACGTCAGCTCCCGTGCTTTCACATAAATTTGCAATTGCATTGGCAAAAGAAATTTTTGTAGCGAGTAAACTATTGGCAGCATATTTAGTCATCTGAGCAGATGTTAAATCACAAATAATTCTTTGACCATTAAAATTTTCATATAATTTTAATAATATATCGGCAGCTTTTCTAGAATTAGTGCCAATGACTATTCTATCCGGTGTTTTTGTATCCTCTACTGCGGAGCCTTCTCTTAAAAATTCAGGGCAGGAGGCGAATTCAAACTCTGCACTACTATTTTTCTTTATTAAGGTTTCCAGTTCTTTTTCAACTCCGATCGGAACAGTACTTTTAATAGCAATTAGTGTGTAATCCTTTAAATGTTTTGCAACACTCTCTGAAGCATCATAAAGATAAGTGAGATTTGGTTCGCCGTTTTCTTTGGGCGGGGTACCGACACAAACAAATACAACTTTTGAATTGGGCACTGATTCTTCATATGAGGTTGTAAAAAACAATCTTCCTTGACTTAAATTTTTCTTAACAAGTTCCTGTAACCCCGGCTCAAAAAAAGGTATCTCTCCCTGGATTAATTTTTCTATTTTAGATTCATCTATGTCAACACAATAAACTTTATGGCCCAGGTCTGCAAAAACAGTGCCTGTGACTAAACCAACGTAACCCGTGCCGATAACTGAGATATTCATAATCTAATGAATCATATTGTAAGAATTGAGGTCTTGTCAACCTTAAACTATCTGTCTATTATATTTGGTACATGACAAGTAAAAAGATTTTAGTTACAGGGGCTGGAGGATACATAGGATCTGTTACGACAGATTTACTTTTAGAACAAGGATATAAAGTTGTAGCACTTGATAATTTTTCCAGAGGTTATAAATCTCCCTTAGAATATCTTCAAAATAAATACGGTCATGATAAAATTAGTTTTTATGAAAAAGATTTAGTTCAGGATGACTTAGATGATTTATTTAAAAAAGAAGAGATTGAGGTAATTATGCATTTTGCAGCCTTATGTAATGTGGGTGAATCCTGGGAAAAACCTGAACTTTATTTTGGCAATAACGTTATCGGGTTACAAAGGCTAGCAGAAGTTGCGATAAAAGCAAAAGTTGATAAAATAATTTTTTCCTCTACCTGTGCTGTATATGGTGATGCAAAATATTTGCCGATTGATGAAAAACACCCGATTGCTGATCCCGCCAGTCCTTATGGAGCCACCAAAAAAATGTGTGAAGAAATTTTGAATTGGTATTCTAAGGCTAATCTTTTGAAGTATGTATTTCTAAGATATTTTAATGTTACAGGTGCCTCCAATGATCATATGCTGGGGGACTCAAAAAATCCTTCTTTTCACCTTGTTCAAAATGCAGTTAAAGGGGCATTGGGTTTAGAAAAATTTGAATTAAATTATACCCCAGTAAATACATCTGATGGTTCACCTATTCGTGACTATACAAATGTAGTAGATTTGGCAGACGCTCATATAAAGGCGCTTGAATATATATTAAATGAAGAAAATAAAAGTGATGTATTTAATTTAGGAACCGGAAAAGGCGATTCTGTTTTAGAAATTGTTAAAATTGTGAAAGATAAAACCGGAGTAGATTTTGAGGTAAATATGTCGGAAAACAGGAGAAAAGGTGAGGCAGATAAGATGATTGCAGATATTAAGAAGGCAGAAAAATTTTTGGGTTGGAAACCGACGCACACTTTGGAACAAAGTATTGATTCTCTGATTGCTTGGTATAAAGCAAATCCTCAGGGCTGGAAAGATTAATTATAAAAGCCCATTAGAGGGTCGAGTTGACTAGTTGGATCATTACAAACTTTTTTATCAGTGAATTCTTTTATGATCGGCTCTATCACTCCGATTTTTCCGAAAATAGGATTAGATTCTTTGGGAGAATAACTCCAGGGGAGCACAATACTATAAACAGGTGCACCTCTTCCTGATTTAATTAGTTGGTAATTTTTCCACCAAAACAGATATCTAAAACCTCCATCATTGCCGGGGTCAACAATGAAATTAAGTTGAATGCAGGGGAAATTTTTGGATTTTGCGTCCGAAACTATAAAATCAACCACTTGTTTTTTCTCTGCCAGAGCCTCTCTAGGAAAAGGTAGATTTATAAAACTAATTAAATTAAAAATAAAATAACTGAGAATTAATAATTCCGCAATTTTTATCCTATGAAATTTTTGCCTGATAAAATCTAACAAAAGAGATATGCAGAGAATCGGTATAATAATAAAACTTGCAAAGTAATATTCACTGATTCCCCTTTTTGAAATTTCCTGACTGACGATTATACTTATAAACCAGAGAAAAATGAGTGTTAGCTGAGGACTGCTTAAAACTTTTTTAAATTTCAAAAATATTAATCCGGCTATGAGGAGTGGGTAGATCAATGAAGGTTGTAGGGGCCAGGGGGTGACTAGGGACCTTGTCATCATGACTGAAGAAGCATCAATAATTTTCATAAATCTGTTTAGTCCTTCTGCTTCTGCTACAGATTTTCCGAAAGATGCAAAAATAGATAATGTTTGTGAAAAATTATGTTTTATTTCAAACGCAAAAAAGGGTATTAATAAAGTTACTGCAAGCACAATAGGAAAAATGAAAGACGTTAATCTTGGACGTTTTTTTGTAAATACTAAAGCGATTGGAACAAGTCCTAGTAGAGGTAAAAGGGCTATATGAATATGCCAGATTAATCCTGTAAGTACCCCCAAAATCCAAAATTTTTTATACTCCCCTCTTTGAATACAAAATATAATATAAAGAAACCAAACAGACCAGATAGGTACAAACATTGTCGGGACTATCCAGCGGTCGAAAAGTGCAATATTTAATGAAACACTATAAATAAAACTTCCGATAAGTCCGGTAGTTTTATTGAAAATTTTTGAGAATACATAATAGACACTGAGTATTGTAAGGATTCCGTTAATTGCTGAAAGACCAATTGCTCCGGCAGGATCCATATCGAATAATGCAAAAAAGGGAATCAAAATATAATAAAATAAAGGACCGATAAAAACTCCCGGAATACTGGTGACCTGGCCGATTAGCCTGAAATGATGATCAATGAGTATGTCTTTTACAATCCATGAATAAAGATCCTCATCATGTGCATATGGAGAAAAATGTTCTAATTGATAGAGTCTAAAGAAAAGTCCTGTAATTATAATGATTGCTAAGTAAAAATACGGAGACGCAAGAATTCTTTTCATATCTTTGTCAGTATAGCTTACAAAAACGCATTAAAAAACTATCATTTTTAAGTCAATTAAAATATGATAATAGGGTGAAATTTGTTATATTTTCTATATTATTTTTAATTGGTCTTCAATTTTTCCTTATTCAACCTTTTTTTCATTCAGGTTTTTTCCCTACTCATGATGATATTCAGATAATCAGAATTTTTGAATATTTTCAATCGTTAAAATTCGGGGCTATTCCTCCGCGGTGGTCCAGTGGTTTGCTTTTTGGTTACGGTTATCCCCTGTTTGTTTTTTATAGTCCGCTCGTTTATTTTTTAGGGTCAATGTTTATTTTTTTAGGTTTTAATTTTTTACTTGCTACAAAAATAGTTTTTATTCTTTGTTTTTTTGTCGGTGTTATCGGAGTATTTTTTGTTGTTAGGTTTTTCGTGGGGCCTGTACCTGCTTTAATTTCTTCAATAATCTATTCTTTTATTCCTTATAGGGCTGTTGACGTATATGTTAGAGGAGATTTGGCAGAATTTTTTGCCTATTCATTTTTCCCTTGGGTATTACTCATAAAAATAAAATTATTAACAAATCCTAAACAAAAACTTTTAGTGCCCTTGCTTGGAATATTTTTAGGTTTACTTATTATATCTCATAATATTTCTGTTTTTATTTATGCAATTTTTCTTATTGCATGTGATGGTTTTTATATTTTGAATACTGAAAAAAAGATTAGACGGTTGTTAATTACAAATCTTTTTGTCAGTACGATTTTAGGAATATTAATATCCTGTTTTTATTGGTTGCCGTTAATTTTCGAATCCCGTTTTGTACAACTCGATAAGGTTATTGCAGATCCGTATAATCAATATTTCCTTACTTTAAATCAAATATGGGACTCACCTTGGGGATACGGAGGATTTTTACAACAAAATCCGATGTCTTTGCAATTGGGTAAGGTGATTATAATAATTTCATTTTTAGCTTTCATTTTAAATATTTTTGTAAAAACCGCTTTTAGAAAAACCGTTCATTTTTTTAGTGCGGTATATATTGTTAGTACATTGCTTGAAACTAAAATAACTCAATTTTTTTGGGAAATCGTTACACCACTTCACTATCTGCAATTTCCCTGGAGACTGCATATTCTTAATACAATTTGTGGAATTATTTTAATTGGATTCTTTGTTTTTTTCTTGCAACATTTAAAAATTTATCAAAGTAAAATCGGTAAGCTGGCATTTTTAGGAATAATGTTATTTATGATAGGGATGTCAGTTAAAGAAAGTTATTCTTTTTTTAGCGCCAAATCCTTTACAGAAGCAAAACCGGCAGCAGCCACTACAACAGGGGAAGAATATTTACCTAAATGGGTTAAACAATTACCGAATAATTATCCGGCTGATAAAGCAGAGTTCTTGAAAGGAAATGGCAAAATAGAAAATATTGAATGGGGATACTCCCAAAAAAGTATTACTGTTGTTTCTCAACAGGAAACCAAAATTCAAATTGCACATATTTATTATCCAGGATGGATTGCTTATATTAACAATAAAAAATCGGATATAAGCTATGATAATAAATTTGGCCAGATGGAAATTAATGTACCAAAAGGAACTAATAATATTGTTTTTAAATTCGAAAGAACTTGGTGGAGGTGGCTTGCGGATATTGTATCTGTAATAGGACTTCTTACTGTGGTCTATTTAATTTATATTAACTATCGGAAAAAAGTAGAGTTAAGTAAATAAGGGTTTGCAGGAATTTTAATTTCCTCATCTGTTAACCGGTATTTTTGAATATCTATAACATCAATTGTTTTTATTGATTCAGGTTCTTTATTGATTTTTATATGAGTGACTTTCCAGCCATTGCTATCTGTATTAAACAAACCTGAATTTACATCAACAAAAACTAGAAAGGTTAGTCTTTGTTTAGTAAAAGGATAGGCTGTAACATGTCTGTATTCTCTTTGAACAAATGATAAGGCATACCATTGGTTATAAACCCAAAGATAAGGAGTATATATGTAGTAACCAAAATCCTGATCTGCTTCTTTATAAACAGATTCCGCGACATATTTATTAAAAGCCCAACTGTTTACGCTCCGTTTTGTAACATCTAAATTAAAATTTTTGATATAACCAGCAGCAATAAAATAATTCCAAGCTAACAACAAAACAAAGATTAAGAAAAATATTTTTTTAGGAAGATAATTATAAAAAGCTGTATATAAAATTATAATGACTGGTAGAAACGGCCAGTAATATGTAGTCCAGGAAATGTTAAAAAGTAAAAACATTGCCCAGAAACCAAAGTAAAAATATAAAAATAATAAATATATTTTTTTGAGATTACCCTTAACTACTTTAAAGGTTAGCAAAACAAATAATAGGAAAGTAACACAGGAAAGCAATCTGCTGTCTTGGGTGAATGCAAAAAAGGTATCTGTTGTAAGGGAAAAAATCTTTTCATATAAAAACAGCGAAAAATT
The DNA here is from genome assembly GCA_041659805.1 of Microgenomates group bacterium. Lineage (GTDB taxonomy): Bacteria > Patescibacteriota > Microgenomatia > Daviesbacterales > UBA10151 > STC-54. Next base: position 462,012 of record JBAZXP010000001.1, read on the forward strand.
TGTAGTTACTTTTGGATGTTGGGAGGTAATAAAAGTTATTACAGATTTTGTTTGTAAGAATTCATGTTTTAGTTCAAAGATTATGTAGGTGGATAGCGGAATAGGAATTATCGGGAGAATGAGTAAATGTTTTAGGAGTTTTTTTGAGAAAAGAAAATATATTAGAAATAAGGTAGTCATAATTAAAACCGGAATTCCAAAGGCCATTTGAAATTGAATTATGCAACCGAGAATAAGAATCGAAATTAATAGATGCAAAGCTTTTTTGGTTTCGAGGTATTTTATAAAAAAATAAAAAAATACCGGTGATAAGACGACTGCACCATAAGGGTTATAAAATTGTTTTAAGCCGATTGTCGGGTTAATGATTGAGTTGGCAGAGTAAAGAAGTGTTGCCAGAAGTGCGATGGTTGAATTGAATAATTTTTTGGTAACAAACCAAAAAATGAGTAATGTGATAATTGATAAACCCCACCAAAACCAGCCCATTAAAACAGGATCTCCCTGGGTTATAAAAAATGCGGGTAGATTAATATAGTACCAAAGCGGGCCATGGAAGAGCCCGCCCACAATACCGGAATGAGGGCCGATTAAAGTCAGTTTTCCGGTATCAATAATTTCTTTTAAAACAAGAAAATCTCTGGCAATATCTACGTCATAATGAATGTCACCGTTGATCAACCACCATGTGCTTAAAAATACATTTATTACAATGAGAGTAATTACAAAGGCTTCCCATCTTTTTAATTTTCGGATCATTATTTTAGTCATTTAATTATTGAATCCCCAAAGTTGTAATAGTTGTCGGTCAGGTTCTGAGCAAATTTTTGAATCAACCTTTTTTATAGTCGGTAGTATTACTCCGATGTCACCGAATCTTACATTAACTTCATTCCCTGAAATAGTCCAGGGGTTTACTATACTGTAAACAGGTATGTCGGCAGAGGCCTTGATGACATTTAATTTATAATACCAAAATAAATAGCGGAAACCACTGACTACATTTTCCTTCGGTTCGATATGATTAATTCCGACACAAGGGTAACTGTTTTTTACATAATCATCCCTGATATATTCAATTGATTTTACTTTAGATGAAAATCCACTAAATCCTTCGGGTTTATTAAAAATCCATATTAAGACTGAAGCTGCATAAATAAATAACAGAATGGTAATTAGAGGAAATTTTTTTAAAAAGTTATTTAAGTGGTTTAGGAATAATGATAGTATTAAAAATAATATTATTAGAAGGTTGTTGAAATAATATTCTGAAACCGCCTTTTTAGAAATTAGCTGAGCAAGAAATACTGTAAGGTACCAAAAAAATAATATTAATAATTGTTTAGTAGTTAGAATCCCCTTTTTCCCTAAATAGATAGCGATGGAGAGAAGTGTAAATGCTAATAAGGTAACAAATGACAGACTGAATCCTGAAACTTCTCCACCAAAAGTAAGTATGGCGATAAAAGATTTTGTGCTGGAATCAAAAACTTTGATAACACGATTTATTCCTGTATAACTATCTGCGTTTGTTTGCATTGAGGCAAACAAACTTCTGGTTTGCAAAAATTCATGTTTTATTTCAAAGATAAAAAAGGGACTAACTAGCACGATTAATATTATTGAAGAAATTAGAAGTGTTTTTAAATTAATTTGATCCTTAATATTTTTTTTCTCTGATAAGAAAAAAGCAATCGGTAATAAAATAAGTAGCGGAAGTAGGGCGATATGAATATGCCAAATTAGACCTATTAACACGCTTAAAGGAATTAGAATTTTATAATTTCCTTTCAGAACAGAAAAAAGAACATATAAAAACCAAACAGACCACAAAACTGTCGGTTGAGTTGGCACAACCCAGCGGTCTAAAAATACTGCGCCAGGGGAAGCTGCATATATGAAAGCCCCGATGAGTCCTGTGTTTTTATTGAAGAATTCTTTGAAGATCCAATAAATGCTGATTATAGTGAACAATCCCAAAACAGTAGTTACTGCAGCTCCGCTTAAAGGATGCATATTAAAGATACCGAAACTGATTGCAGTCAGGTAATAAAAAAGCGGGCCTATAAACAGACCTAATATGCTTGTTTCCTGACCGATTAAACGTAGATGATGATCTACAATTATATTTTTTGCTATCCAGGCAGAAAGATCCTGATCATGACCAAAGGAATAAAAGATTTCTAATTTAAATGTTCTTAAAAAGAGGCCTAAAAGTAAAATTAATAAAAGAATTATAAAAGTATTATGTTTTTTGAAAAAATGATTCATCCTTAACTTAGTCCTTTCTTTCAAGTATACTCATAGCATGCGCCCAAAGGAAGTCATTATAGTGCTCTTTTTCTTTATATTTATTACCTTAGCTTTTTTTTATCAAATTTTCTTAGGATTAATTCCTTTACCTACAGACTTGATTGTTGGAGTGTATCACCCCTGGATTAATTATCAATGGGGTTACAACACACTGGTTCCTATTCACAACTCTTTGCTTTCAGATGCCGTCTCAATAATTTATCCTTTGAAAGTAGCTGCTGTTGATATGCTCAAAAGAGGAGAGCTTCCCCTTTGGAATCCGTACATGCTTGGTGGGTATCCTTTATATGCCAGCACAATATTAGGTTTGATTTTCCCGACAATGATTTTTTATTTATTTTTTTCAGCACCTGTTGCCTGGACTTTACAGATGATGTTTCAACCTCTTTTAGCCTCATTTTTTATGTATCTTTTATTAAGACATCTAAATTTGAATAAACTGGCCAGTGTTTTTGGCGGTATTGCTTATGGTTTCGGAGGATTTCTGACTATTTGGATGCAGTGGAATACTCAGCCTTCAACGGCTCTTTTTTTACCGATACTAATTTTGCTGGAAGATAAATATTTAATTTCAAAACAGCTTAAGTGGGGAGTTTTATTTAGTATTTTTATAGCTTTGCAAATAACAGCCGGCTATTTACCTATTATTCAATTTACCTTTATTGGATTGGGGATTTGGTTTTTATTTAGATCTAATAGTTTTATATCTGATTTAAAAATTTCCTTTTTTGTTATTTTGGGGATACTTTTGAGTGCAATATATTTATTGCCGGTTTTAGAACTTCTTCAACTCTCACAAAGAAAGATAGAAACTTTGGGTGCATTCGACTCACCTTTTATTTATTCTGAAAATTTAATTGCACTTATTGCGCCTGATTTTTTTGGCAATACCGCTACCAGAAATTTTTGGGGGAGGGGAGAGTATTTAGATTCTACTATATATACAGGTGTAGTGACTTTAATATTTTCAATCTTTGGTTTAAAGAATTTTTTTAATAAATCTGCTGTCAGATTTGCAGCTTGTCTTTTTATTGTTGCAATTATTTTAGCTGTCCCTAATCCTTTTAGTGAATTTTTATATAAATTAGGTATTTGGGGAGGCTCTTCTTTGAGTTTAAACAGAATAATTTTTTTGATAAATTTTTCTCTGGCAATTTTAGGAGCATATGGTTTATCTACATTTAGTATTAGTAATTTTAAATTAAGTATTAAACCTGGTGTTTGGGTTTTATCAGCAATTTTTGGGCTTGTTGCAGGATTATTTATCAGCAGGTGGTTGTTGATAAATTATTTTGTTACCGCTGAAACAGAGAAATGGCTATCTTATATAAGTATTAGTTTAAGGAATTTAATTCTTCCCGCTCTAATTATTTTAGTTGTAATTATATTAATTTTATTAATAAAGAAGTTTGTTATTTTAAAGCCTTATGCAGAAATCGGTTTTATTTTGATTTTAATTTTTGAATTATTCCGTTTCGGTTTGAAATTTAATACATTTTCAAAGATTGATTATCTTTATCCTAAAACTCCTGTTTCTAATTTTTTAGAAAAATATCCTAATGACAGAATATTGGCTGAAAAAGATATCTTCCCTGCCAATATGTGGGTTCCTTATAAACTTTCCTCTATCTCAGGTTATGACGGAATATATCCTTTAAATATTGCCCAACTTATTGCTTCTGCAAATTCTGATAAAGTTGATGTCCCACCTCAAACCAGATGGGGTTTGCTCACAAATTTTGATTCAAAAATAATGGATACCACAAATACCCGTTTTCTGGTTACTGTTAAAAGAGACAAGCAAGTTGATAGTCAGTTTATAAAATCAAAGTATAAACAGGTTTTTTCTGACAAGGGGATAGTGGTATTGGAAAATACTCAAAGTTTACCGAGAGCATATTTAACAAAACATGTTGTTAAATCATCAGATAAAGATACTCTTAAATTAATGTTAGATAAAAGTTTCCCTACACAGGATATTTCTTTGTCTGATTTTGAATGGAATAATCTTTCAGAAGAGGTTTTGGATCAAAAATTAACTTATAAATCTATAACTAACTCACATGTACAAATAAAAAGCGCTACTAATATTGATGCTTATCTAGTAGTGCTTGATTCTTTTTATCCAGGATGGAAAGCTTTGATTGACGGAGAAGAAACACAAATTCATAGAACCAATTATAATTTCAGAGGAATTTTACTGCCAAAAGGTGCGCATACTGTTGATTTTATTTATGTTCCAAAATCGCTAGAATATGGAGCAATCATCAGCGGCTTTTCTTTATTAGTAATTACTATTTTATTAGTAGTACCTAAAATTAAAAGGAATTAGTTAGGAAAATGACACTTTTTGTACTTTTTGCCACTTCCACAATGACATGGATCATTTCTGCCTACTTTATGACGAGAGACTTGCTGCCCATCAGATCCTAAAGTTTGTTCAGAAACAATTTGGCCACCGCGTTCTATGGTAACCTTTGTTTCCCCACCTTCTGTTTCCAAAATCTCAGAGATTGGCTCTCCTTTTTTAACTTCTTTCTCTTCTTTTTCTTCTGTTTCAACACCAATTTCTATTTCGGGATGTCTTTCTGTAACCTGAATTTGTGAAGGAGGTTCATTGCCCTGTACTGCAATTTTGTAGATCCTATGAACTATTTCATAATCAATATTTTTCATCATTTTTTCAAACAAATCAAAACCTTCTTTTTTATATTCAATCAAAGGATCGCGTTGCGCATAACCGCGTAATCCTATACCGGCTCTTAAATCATCCATTGTGTCTAAATGTTCTACCCAAAGGGTATCTATAGTATTTAAATAAACAAAAGTTTCCATTTGTCTAGTTGTTTCATATCCTGTTTGTTTTTCCTTTTCTTCATACAAATCACGGGCAAGTTTTGTTAAAAGAGCAGTGATATCTTCCACGGAATTAATTGAGGAGATTTGATTTTCCAGCGCTTTTTGAGAATTAGGATCAAAATTAATAATAGAAGAGTATTCTTCAACAATTTTTTTAGTGTCCAGCCCCTCGACTGTATTAATAGTAATAATATCTGAGACTGCCTGATCGATTTTTGATAAAAGATCAATTTTTAATTCATTACTGGCGTCACCTTTTAAATTAGCAGATGCTTCTAAAACTTTTTTCCTGACACCGTAAACGATTTGGCGTTGTTGGTTCATGACATCATCGTATTCAACAGTGGTTTTCCTGATATCAAAATTATGTCCTTCAACTTTTTTCTGGGCTGATTCTATGGCTTTGGAAACCATGGCGTTTTCAATCGGCATATCTTCTGCCATTTTCAGAAAATCCATTACTTTGGAAACCTGTTCTCCGCCGAAAATCCTCATTAAATCATCTTCGAGTGACACATAAAAACGGGAAGCCCCCGGATCACCCTGACGCCCGGCTCTTCCCCTCAACTGATTATCAATCCGTCTTGATTCATGCCTTTCAGTTCCTATAACCATAAGTCCACCAGCTTTATTCGCATTAGCATCCAATTGAATATCAACACCTCTTCCTGCCATATTGGTAGCAACTGTCACTGCTCCTTTTTGTCCGGCTTTGGCGATAATTTCTGCTTCTTTTTCGTGATTTTTGGCGTTAAGTAAAGCATGTGAGATTCCTTTACGCTTTAAAAGTTCTGATAAAAATTCATTTTTCTCAATGGAAGTTGTACCGATCAAAACAGGTTGACCAGATTTGTGTAGCTCTTCGACCTGGTTGGCAACAGCTGTATATTTGGCTGTGACTGTTTTATAAATAAAATCAGCTTCATCTTTTCTAACCAAAGGATTATTGGTAGGAATTACTACCACATCGAGTTTATAAATTTTATGGAATTCTTCTGCTTCTGTTTCTGCAGTTCCTGTCATACCGGCTAATTTTTCATACATCCTAAAATAATTTTGGAAAGAGATGGTGGCCATGGTTTGGGATTCCTGTTGAATTGTTACATTTTCTTTGGCTTCAATTGCCTGATGTAATCCTTCTGAATATCTTCTGCCCGGCATCAGCCTTCCGGTAAATTCATCAACAATAATTACCTCGTCATTTTTAACGACATAATCACGGTCTTTTTGAAATAAGGCTCTCGCTTTTAAAGCTTCTTCGACATGATGCAGGGTAGAGAAGTCTTTTTCATATAAATTTTCAACTCCCAGCATTTTTTCAATTTTTATTACACCATGATCAGTCAAGTTGGCAGTTTTTTGTTTTTCATCAATAATGTAATCTGTTTCAGCAGATAATTTATCGATTATCTTGGCAAATTCATAATATTTTTTGGTTGGTTCTTGTGCAGGTCTTGAAATAATAAGAGGAGTTCTGGCTTCATCAATTAGAATAGAATCAACCTCATCAACCACAGCAAAGTAGTGACCTCTTTGCACCTGATCATTTAGAGAAAAAACCATATTATCCCGGAGATAATCGAATCCGAATTCATTATTGGTTCCATAGGTGATATCAGCGGCATAAGCTTCTTTGCGTGTTATGGTGCGGAGATGCTTTAATCTCGGATCAGTGTGGTCTTGGTTAATGTACTTTTTATCAAAAATAAAAGCTTGCTCGTGAATAATAACTGCAACGCTTGCTCCAAGTGTTGAGAAAACCGGTCCCATCCAGCCGCAGTCTCTTTGAGAAAGATAATCATTGACTGTAACCAAATGGACTCCTTTTCCGGCTAAGGAGTTTAAGAATAGTGCAGGCACAGCAGATAAAGTTTTTCCTTCTCCTGTTTTTTGTTCTGCAATTTTTCCTTCATGTAAAGCGATTGCGGCAATCAGCTGCACATCAAAAAGTCTCATTTTTAAGGTTCTGAAACCGGCTTCTCTTACGGCTGCATAGACGTCTGGAAGCATTTCATGTAATTTTTCAGGAGACGGATTCTTTTGATAGATTTTTTTGAATTCTTCTGATTTTTGAGCAAGTTGTTTATCAGTTAATTTTTTGTATTTTTTTTCAAGTTGATTGATTGAATCAACTATTTTTTCATACCTCGATATTTCTTTTTGGTTAGAGTCTAAAAACTTTCCTAAAAAATTCAACATAGGTTGTATTAACTTGGTTATTATAAGGAAAACAGGCTAAAATATCTATAGACTTGACTTTAAGTGTGGGTTTTTCTACACTAAGATAAGTTAAAAACTGCCCATGGACCAAGGAAATACTGACCCAAATAATCCAGCTCCGACATTTCCACAACAACCTGTTGTTGGTGGGGAAACAGCTGCGCCTGTAGCTCCTGCTGAAACACCAACTCCTCCTGTAGACCAATTTATGGCTGCTCCTGCAGCACCTACACCAGCAGATACTTCTGCTGCAGCTCCTGTGGCAGATGCTCCTGCAAATCCTTGGGGGGCTCCAACAACACCTACTGCTGAAGCTCCAGTTCCTGCTCCGACGGATGCAACACCACCTCAACCAAGTGTGTTCGGAGGGAGTGCTTCTGCCCTGGAAGCTGCTCCTGCTGCAGTTCCTGATCCTGCTCAACCAACAGCTTTTAATCCTTTTGCAACTCCTACAGCAGAAGCTGCTCCTGCTTCAACAACTACCGGCACTGAGGCTGTTCCGACAGACTTAAGCAGCTTGGCAGGTAATTCATCTGAAGCTACTAATTACGTCCCCCCAGCAGAAGCTCCTGTACCCACAGCTCAACCTGAATCTTTGGTAACATCAGCACCCGCAGCAGGTGAAGCGTCTCAAGCAGTTACATCAACCGGTGGGGGTGGTTTCCCAAAGATTATATACATAATTGGTGGAGTAGTATTATTGGTTGTAATTGCAGCATCCGCATATTTTATCTTTGGAGTAGGTAAACCTACTGAGACTTCAACAACAACTTCAGTTCCTGCGACTCAAGAACCGGCAACGGCTCCTGCTACTTTTATTCCTCCTCCTGCATCATCACCGTCGTCTGCTTTGCCGGGAAGTACTTCAACTAGTGCTGCAACTCCAGCAACTGGAGGGTCAGCCTATGATTTATTAAAACAAAGACAATCTGCAACAGGATCAGCTAATCCATAAGAGTAATTTGACGTGAATCTTCTGTAAGGTATTCCAACTCTATTTTTATAATTTTATTTTTAGGTAAATTAGTTATTTTATCTGCCCATTCAATGAGAAAAATATTCTTAGGATTTACAAAAAGATCTGTTAGTCCTAGGTTATTGATTTGTTGCATGCCTTCCAACCTATAAAGATCAAGGTGATATAGTCTGGCATCAACCTTGTTGGGTATAACGTATTCTCTCATTAAAACAAAAGTAGGGGAGAGGATTTTAGATTTTATCCCTAAGGCTTTAGCAAAACCTTGGACAAAAGTTGTTTTTCCTGCACCCAAGGGGCCAGTTAAGGTAATAATTGCGCCATTTTGAAATTTTTGGGCCAAATCTGAGGCTAATTTTTGTGTACTTTCGGCTGAATTTGTAATATATTTTTTCATCTTAAGATTATATCCCTTTAAATTTGCCTTTGGCAACAAAAGTAAAAACTAAAACCCCTGAAAGAATTAAAATAACCCCTCCTGCAATAAAGATTAAATTCATAAAAGAAAATCCGTTTTCTTCCGGTTTTGTGGGTGACGGCGTGGGGCTGGCAGAGGAGGTGGACGAGCCTAAAATAGATGATGGCAAAATTAGATTTGTACCTGACGGAGACGCTGCATTTTGGGGAGTAGATTTAGTTGGAGTAGAAGTTGGTTTTTTAGTAGGTGTTGAAGTTTTAGTAGGCGTTGGGGTTTTTGTGGGCGTTGGTGTGGAAGTTGGGGTTTGAGTAGGGGTTGGCGTTTGTGTAGGAGTTGGAGTTTCTGTGGGGGTGGGGGAGGGAACTATGGTTGAAGAATTATTAGAGGATCCTTTTGAAGGTGAAGAGAAAATAACCCATTCCCCTCCCCCATCAGTTTTACGCCCGGCGGACTGTCCGGAATTTGGCGCAGAAATATCTTTGGAATCTCCGTAAATAATTTGATCAATTATTTCTCCGGTAGCAGTTGCAACTAATTTAATTGTATCCCCGCCGTTATTCAGTCTATTCGACCAATCAATGGTGCAAAAATTTCCACTACAAGTTGCAGTAGATAAGAGTTTAGGATTAGTTCCAAGTGCATCAACTAATTGATAAAGTGAAGTATCAACACTGTCAAAATAAATTTCTACCCAATCAGGGTCTCCCATCGAATAAAATTCATTTATTTTAATAGTGCCCGCAAAAACTGGTGAGAAAATAAAAAGAAAACAGAAGATGGATAAAAAAGTTACAATAAACTTCTTCACTTACTTTATAGTAGCACAGAGGTTTAAAGTATGTGCCAGTAGAGAGTGACTATGCCATTTTGGTGATCAATAATTAGGCCTTTTCCTGTAGGGCTTCCTCCTGACATCATGTCTGGTGAGCAGGTTGCCTTCATAAAACAATCACAAGTGGCGGATGTTCTATAAGCAATGCCATTGTCTGCAGCATAAATAGGTCTTCCGAAAAATATTCCGTCTTTGGGTACAATGTCTAAGCCCCAATGGTCTGAATGATAACCTAAAACCTCATAAGTATCGCCATACTCAGTAGTTATAGTTGTTTCAGCAGGGAAGCCCTGGAGTGGTGGACTGAGTTTTCCGCTGTCCAGATATTTATGCGGATTAACTCTGGTTCCGATAATTCTTCCTCCCTCTACCTTGGCATTTTCAAATACTTCAAAGTGTAAATGTGGACCTGTTGAACAACCGGTGCTTCCCATTGAGGCGACTAGCTGACCCTTGGTGACAGGTCCGACAGTTGGCCCAACATTGGAAATGGCCTGGGCAATAGAATCCTGTTCTGCTTTAAGTTGAACAAGTAAACTTTGGTACACTTTTTCATTGTTTTTGGTTATTGTAAGCAACTGGCTTTTGGCTTTTTCCTGTTCGTCTAATTGATTTTGATAATTGATCAGGTCTTTTTTTAATTTTTCTGCCTGCTGTTGACGTGACTCCTTATCAACTTTTTGGTCATTGTAGGTGGCTTTTGTTGCCTGGAGTTGATATAAAACTTTTTTATCATTGGCCTGGGCAACGGATATATATTTTGTCCTGTTAAAAAAATCAGCAAAACCATTGGATGAAAAGAAAAAATCAAAGGCGGAACGACTTCCTTGTTTATAAGTCTGAACAATTCTATTAAGTAGAACCTGGCTAATAGAATTAAGAGATGAGGAAAGATTAGTAATTCTTATTGATAAGTCACTAATCTCTTTTTCCAGTTTGGCAATTTGGGTGTTTGTTTCATCAATTTTTAACTGAGTGAATTTAGTTTTTGAATCAATAAAATTAAGCTGAGACTGCAGAGTTTTATCTTTTTGTTGCTCTTCATTTAAAAGTGCCTGACACTGAGCAGTTAAATCAGAAATACAATTATATTTTTTGGTTAAATCTGAATCTGTACACGTAGAGCTGTCATCGCAATTTTGTGCCAAAACAATATTGGGAGTTAGAAATATAAAGAAGAGGATAAAAATAAAAAAAGTGCGGCAAATCTTCATAAATTTTTAAAACTCGCTACTGTTAAAAATTTACCTTATCTATCTCTGAAATACTATTGAGTGAATATTGGTCTGTAAAATTGATGTTGTGACCGTTGGGTGTGAATGGATCGTTCATTTTATAGTTACCGTTTGATCCGCTAATAATAACCATAAAATGAGCAGGTCCTCTGCCTATACCGACAATAACCGGTCGGCCTGCAGAAAGCTCACTATCCAACTCTCCCCTGATTCTTTCTGACGTTGTCCCGTCAGCAACGATGACTTTATTTAAATAAGCAGGGAAGTATGAAGCAAAATTATTAGGATTAGAATTAATTGTTGTGGGCGTCACCCCTCTGTGGCCGTAGTGGGTGTAGATCATGGCCATGGATGTTACCAGACAACCGTCGCTTGCGAGTGTATATGATGTTCCATTGAGCGGTAGACCGCCCCATTTTGTATCCCGTTGATTATAATAACATCCCTTCCACCCGTCATCACAAACTGTCTGATTACTTAAGGGTGTTGCACCTCCTAAAGAAGCAGTAAAGCTGGAAAAAGCTGCGAGTTGTTCCTGTGCATGGGACAATAATCTTTGGTAAGTTACTTCGTCATTTTGAGTATCTTTTAGGAGTTTATCTTTTGCTTTTTTCTGATCTACCAGTTGGATCTGATAAGCGTTTAAATCTTTTTTTAATTTTTCTTGTTGTGCTTGTCTTGTTTTTTTGTCTACTTTCTGATCATTGTATGTTGTTTTTGTGGCCTGCAGTTGGTACAAAACTTTTTTATCATTGGCCTGGGCCACGGATATATATTTAACCTTTCCGATTAAATCAGAGAAACCATGAGAAGAAAAGAACAGATCAATTGCAGAATAATTGCCGTATTTATATGTTTCAACGATCCGGTTTAAAAGCACCTGGCTTAGATCATCAACAGTGGCAGATAAACGTACAATTCTGGTATCTAAATCAACAATTTCATGATCTAATTTTGCAATCTGATTTTCAGCTTCTGCAATTTTTAATTCTGTAACTTTTGCCTGTGTATCAATAAAGTTGAGCTGTGACTTTAAAGTTTTTTCCTGTCCCTGGGCATCTCTTAATTGTTTTTGATATTTTGCAATTAAATCATTTAAACAGACTGATTTTTTATCATCAGGAACATTATTACAGTTATCTTCTTCTGCAAAAACAGGTTGGGTAAGAAAAACAGAGGTTGTTAAAAGAAGTGTTAAAAACATGAGAAAAATTGCTGCTTTTTTCATCTAAATTTAGATATGTAAATAACGGCGGACAGCAATGAATGAGCCGATTGCTCCGACAAGTGCTGCGACCAGAAGGTTTGACAATAAAAATAGCAGCATAACAATTATCGGAATAGGGAATATCACTGCAGCAACTTCTCCTAAATTGTTTAAAAGTAGCGGCTCAAAATACCACAGAATCGCAAAACTGGTCAGCCATCCGAGGAACGCACCCATGGTGGCATAAAAAATACCTTCAAGCAAAAAAGGCAATCTGATAAACCAATTTGATGCTCCCAAAAGTTTCATAGTTTCTATCTCATCTCTTTTTATCCTGATTTTAAATCCAATAATCATCACTGTAATTAAAATTGAGAATGAAATTAGAAATAACACGACAGCTCCACCTACTACTCTGATTAAACGGGTTGCAGAGCTTAAAGAAGCCACAACATCTTCCGGGAAAACCACCTCTTCCACCACAGGTTCTTTTTTAACAATGTCAGCAATTGGTTTTAAATCTTCCGGAGTGTATGTTGAAATCTCGAGGGACGCAGGAAGGATATTGGCTGTAACGAGTTCCAATAGCATTGGGTTGGCTTTATTGCGGTCACGGTAAATTTGCAAGGCGTCTTCTTTGGAAACATACTTAAATTTGGCAATTTTCCCTGTTTTTTCCAAAGCATTTTGTATTGCTTTAACGTCATTAATTGTGGTTCCGTCTTTGAAAAAAGCTATAGCCTGAGGTTTACTTTCGTAATAATTTAAGATTTGCTGGGAACCTGTGGCAAGCAGTAAAAAGCTGGAAAGAACCAAAAAGGTTAAAAACATTACCATTAAAGCAGCTAATGCCTGATATGGAGTTCTTCTGATGTTTCTTCTTGTGAGTGTAAAAAAGTTCATAGATTAATGAGAATAACCTCCTCCTTTGATATCTTTTATAATTTTACCGCCTTTTAAAGATACCACCCTTCTTTTTTGAGTATCAACAATTTCTTTGTTGTGGGTGGCCATAAGTACTGTAGTTCCCCAGGAATTAATTTCAATCAGAAGCTGTAAAACTGACCAGGCAGTTTCAGGATCCAAATCTCCTGTCGGCTCATCTGCCAGTAAAATTTCCGGTTTGCCGATAATCGCCCGGGCAATAGCTGTGCGTTGAGCCTCTCCTCCGGAAAGTTGTCTGGGAAAAAGATTCCGTCTGCCCCAGATATCAAAAAGCTTTAAGGTTCTTTCTACTTCTTTAGCAATTTCTACGTCACTTACTCCTCTAACATGTAGAGGAAGGGCAACATTTTCTAAAACAGTTCTATCATCCAGTAACTTAAAATCCTGGAATACAAAACCGACCTTTCGTCGGTAAAAGGGGACTTCACCGGATTTGAGTTTGGAAATATCCTGATTATCAACTAAAATTTTGCCTGTGGTGGGTAAATATTCACGGGCAAGAAGTCTTAGCAATGTGGATTTACCGGCGCCGGATGGCCCTACAAGGAAAACAAATTCACCGTTTTCTATATTAAGATTAATATCTTCCAGGGCTGTGATATTTGTCGTAAATTTTTTTGTGACATTTTGAAATGAAACCATATTATTAGGGGCGAGTTATTGTAACTCTACTTTACCTACATCCATTAACCAACCTTCTTTCATAGCTTTTTGTGTTTCCCCAAAAACTTTAACCTTTTTGCCTTCGTATTGGCTGAGGTCAACAACTGATGAAGTTAAGGCAACAGGGGTTGCTCCGATTCTGATAAGTAGATGTGTGCCTTCTACATAATCATTAGGCTTTTTGGGTGCCACCTGTTTTTGAATGGTTCCTTCTGCAAAATCGCGGAATGTTTTGGAATCCTGGCTGGCTACTTTGGCTTGGATGGTTGAGCCTTGCGTGGCAGCTTGCTGGCTGGTTTTACCTGAGTTTGATATTAAATAACCTGCAACTATTCCGAGTACAACAGAAGCTATTAATACACCCAAAAATATTTTGTTGATATTGTCTACTTTCAGATATTTTAAAGGAGTATTGGCAGTCAGTTCCATTAATCTATTCTACAAGTTAGCAGTTGCTTTTGTCCAGTGTCCTTATTTCAGCCTCAATAAAATCCTGTAAATCACCATCTAAAACAGCATCTGTATTGGAAGTTTCCACATCAGTGCGCAAGTCTTTGACCATATGATATGGATGCAGAACATAAGATCTGATTTGGGTGCCCCAGGAAGCCTGCCTATTTTCTCCTTTTAAATCTTCTGTTGTTTGTTTTTCCTGAGATTGCTGCAGAGCCCAAAGTTTTGCTTTCAGTAAAGCCATGGCATTTTCCCTGTTTTGCAGCTGAGACCTTTCTGTTTGGGCTGTTACCACAATCCCAGATGGTAAATGTTTCACCCGAACAGCTGTATTAACTTTATTAACATTTTGTCCTCCTGCCCCTCCTGATCTGAAAGCTTCAAATTCAACATCTGCAGGATTTATTTCTATTTCTGCGTCTCCTTCTATAACAGGCAAAACCTCAACCAGACAAAAAGAAGTCTGCCTTAGCTTATCAGCGTTAAAAGGGGATTGTCTGACCAGTCTGTGGGTGCCTGCTTCACCTTTTAAATACCCATAAGCAAAAGGTGTGTGAACTATCATAGAAATGGATTTAATACCCGCTTCTTCACCCATATCTTCGTTGGTAATTTCAAATTCCCAGCCTACACGATCAAAAAACCTTTGGTACATGCGTGAAACCATGCCTGCCCAATCCATAGCCTCCACTCCTCCTGCACCTGAATGAACAGATAAAATTGCCTCAGAGGCGTCCCGCGGACCTGATAAAAATAGCTGCATTTCCAGTGCGTCTAAAGTTTTGGTTAAATCCCGGGATTCTTTGGATAAATCTTCTTTCATTGATTCCTCGTCGCTCATTTCCAGTGCATCTTCAATTCTTTGTTCTAAACCTTCCAGGGTATTAAGCAGTTTTTGTTTTTGGGACAGCGCCTGGGAAACTTTTTTTGCTGTCTGGGAATCATTCCAAAAACCGGGTTTGTTCATTTCTACTTCCAGTTCCCTGATCTCACCCTGAATTTTATCTCTGTCAAATTGGGCAGAAATTTTTCCAAATCTGTCTTTTAAATTTTTTAAACTATCTTTAATTTCTTCCATGGGCAAATTATACCAGCATAGCTCTTTCTAGTCATTGTGAGGAACCTTAGTTTTGCTTAGTACTGTGGTAATTTTTTATCAAAATTTAGGATAAAATTCTAAGGATTTTCGCCATTTTTGATCTATTTCTTGTGGATATAAAACTTTTCTTTCTGCATCATTAGTAATAGAGTTTCTTCGGGTTTCTATAACAAATTCATCCCAACTTATTGGTACATATCCTGATTTTTTCATTTCCTCAATTAACCAATCTGCTTGATCTGGGGTAGCTCCATTAAATCTGATTTTTCTCCAGAAATTAATACTTCCGTGATATAAGTAATGCGGTATGACTATTCCAGTAGATAAAGGGAGATTATTTTGTGCAAACTCAATAAGCTTTTTAGCTTCTTCTTCTGTAGAGGCTAAGTTCCCGTTTTTAGCATCACCATAGTGTAACCCCCATTGATAATTAGGCGATAAGTATTTTTCAATTCTTTCTATTGCCACGTTGCAAGCTTTGATAGCCCCAAGATCAGTAGGGGAGGGATCAAAATATCCTTCTGGGCGGAGACCATCTGAAGGGCAATATGCATAATATAATTTTAAGTCAGCATATCTTTCTGTAAGCATTGTTTGAGATATTATAAGATAATAATCTAAAATACAAGGAGAATATGTGCTAAAATTTGAGCATGATACTTCATATAAATACTAAAGATTCTAAGTTAATAACCGTTGCTTTGAAGGATAAAAATAAAGTGGTGGGTGAAATGTCTGAGGAAAATGAATACGGCTCACAGGTTTTACTTCCTTTAATTACTAAATTACTTAAAAAAGAGGATTTGGAATTTAAGGATTTAACAGAGGTGGAAGTTGAAGAAGGACCAGGTTCTTTTACAGGACTAAGGGTTGGTGCTACTGTTGCTCAGGCTTTGGGATTTGCTTTAAATATTCCTGTTAACGGTAAACTTAATAGTCCTGTAAAATTAAAATATACCTAAGGTACAATTGGTGGTAATATATTGATAGGTTTTTATGAAGATTTTACATTATTTTCTGCCACATCCTGAAACCCATAAAAAAGCAAAACTTTTATCCTGGCATTTTTTATTAATTTATATCTTAATTTTTATCCTGATTAGGGTTGGAATAGATATTGTTTCTGTTTATAAACCGGGAGTCTTAGGAATTAGTGCAGAGTTAAGTGTGGATAAAATAATTTCTGACACCAACATTGAACGGCAAAAAGCGGGACTGCAGCCTGTAACTTATAATGCTGCCTTGTCTGAGGCAGCCAGAGCAAAAGCTCAAAACATGTTTGCAGAAAATTATTGGGCTCATTTTGCTCCCTCAGGTAAAGACCCTTGGGGTTTTATGAAAGCTGCAGGTTATAAATTTTCTTATGCAGGCGAAAACTTAGCCAGAAATTTTACCAACTCAGATGATGTGGTGGCTGCCTGG
Source organism: Microgenomates group bacterium (assembly GCA_041659805.1). Classification (GTDB taxonomy): domain Bacteria; phylum Patescibacteriota; class Microgenomatia; order Daviesbacterales; family UBA10151; genus STC-54. Next base: position 478,654 of record JBAZXP010000001.1, read on the forward strand.
ATGGCTTCTCCGACTCACCGCGAGAATTTGTTAAGCCCCAGATATCAGGATATTGGGATAGCAATTGAAGAAGGGGTGCTGCAGGGGCAAACCACAACCTTGGTAGTACAAATGTTCGGTCATCCTTATGGGGTAGTGGCAGCTGAGCCTCAACAAAACGTTGTACAAAATAAACCTGTGACTGAGACCCCGAAAACAGTTCAGGTAACACCTGCTCCGGAAGTAAATATACCGCAGCCGCAAGTACCTAGTGCCAAAGAAGTTTTGCCTGCAACTCAAAATGCACCAGTTGCAAACTTCTTAATTGATCCTTCAATAATTATAAAAGCTGCAGGTATGAGTTTTTTTGTTCTGATTTCAGCTTTACTTTTGCTTGATTTTATAGTCTTAAAAAGAAGAGGGGTATTTAGGATATCTTCTGCTCATGTGGCTCACTTAAGCTTTTTAGCGCTGGCTGGAGCATCAACATTACTTTCTAAGGTAGGAGAAATACTATGACAAAAATTAAGTCTTTATTTAAAAAAGCATTCAGTAAAGCAGATCTGATTTGGACGTTTGTGGGCTCTGTCCCATTATTTATCATTGCTTTATTTTTATTCAGGTTTGCCCCGAATATACAATTTATAATCTTTTTTGTTGCCACAGTTTTTTATCTTCTTGTGGCACTAACTCATCATTTTAGGCACAAAACTTTGATTTTGGAGATTGTGATAGAATACATTTTAATTGCAGCTTTGGCACTTATTATTGTGCAAAGTTTGATTCTTTAAATAATGGATGACGTATTTATAAAAACAGATATAGAGGGAGTTTTTTTAGTTAACCGCCCTGTTTTTGCAGATGACAGAGGATTTTTCCATGAAACTTTCAGAATGAATGAGTTGGAAGAAAAACTCGGGAAACCTTTTAATATTGTTCAACAAAATCATTCCAGGTCAGTTAAAAATACATTAAGAGGCATACATGTTGCCCCTTGGTCAAAATTAATTTATGTTCCCCGCGGAAAAGTCCAACAAGTGGTGGTTGATTTAAGACAGACTTCAGAAACATTCGGTAAATGGATTACAGTAGAGTTAGGAGAAGAAAATAAACAAGCCTTATTTATTCCGCCACAATGCGGCAATGCCTTTTTGGTTTTAAGTGAAGAGTGTGATTATACCTATCTGGTGACGGATTATTGGGCACCGGGGAAAGAAAAAAATGTTGTCTGGAATGACACTGATCTGAATATTGACTGGCAGGTTAAAGAACCAGTACTCTCAGAAAAAGACCAAAATAATCCAACCTTTGAAGAGTATAAAAATTCATGAAACAAAAACTTCTTATTTTCGGTGGAGCAGGACTAGTTGGCTCAAAATTTATTGAAATGTTCGGCGATCATTTTGAAATTGACGATCCCACCATTGATGAACTGGATATTTTAAACAAGGAAGTAGTTACAGATTATATAAAGAAATCTGGCGCAGAGTTTTTGATTAATTATGCAGCTTTCACTGATGTGGATAAGGCAGAAGCAGAAAAAGGTAACAAAGAGGGAATTGTTTATAAATTAAATGCAGGAATTGTCAAAGATCTTTGTGAAATTTGTACATCTTTAAATATGCATTATATTCATTTTTCAACAGACTATGTTTTTGATGGTAAAAAGGAAAGTCCTTATACAGAAGATGATAAACAAAATCCTTTAAGTTGGTATGGTCAGACAAAATATGAAGCAGAAAAATTTATTTTAGAAAGTAAGGCCCAAAGCACAATTATCAGACTCTCAATGCCTTTTTCCAGCTATTATGATTTGAAACAGGATATTGTCAGATTTTTTCTAAAACAGTTACAGGATAATCAGGAAATCACTGCCATTAAAGATCAAATGGTGACACCTGTATTTGTAGATGATTTAGCAAATGCCTTAAAAGTTTTGATAGAACAAAAAGAAACAGGAATTTATCATGCTGTGTGTACAAACTCCACTACCCCCTTTGATCTGGCAAAAATAATTGCCAAAGAATTTGGATTGGATGAAAACTTAGTTAAACCCACAACAATTGAGGAATATAACCAAACAAGAACTGCCAAGAGATCTAAATATGGATGGTTGAGTGTTGAAAAATTTGAAAGTAAATTTGGAAAAGGTATCTTGCACAGTGTTGAAGAAAGTATTAATCTTTTTAAGAAACAAGTAGTATGAGCAACACAAATTCCAAGAAAAAAGCATTAATTACAGGTATTACGGGGCAAGACGGTTCTTTTTTAACTGAACTTTTACTTAAAAAGGGATATGAAGTAGCGGGATTTATCAGGTCAAATAGTACAGGAAGTCTTGGTAATGTAACCCACCTGCGTGATGAACTTCAATTTTATAGAGGCTCACTTGATGATGAAAGATCAATAGAAGAAGCTTTGTCTGATTTTCAGCCTGATGAAATTTATAATTTAGGGGCAGAAGCAGCTCCTTTTGATTCATTCCGTAGACCTGTTTATACATCTGATATAAATGCCTTGGGTCCATTAAGGGTTTTTGAAGCAGCTAATAGATTACAAAGATCCTCAGGTAAAAGAATAAAAATTTATCAGGCCTCAACGTCTGAGATGTTTGGTGCTCCTCCGGAAATTCCCCAAAGCGAAACAACACCATTCAGGCCAAATAATCCCTATGGCGTGGCAAAATTATTTGCTCATTATAACGCCAGAATTTTAAGAGAGGGTACAAATAATATGTTTATTTGTTGTGGAATTTTATTTAATCATGAAAGCCCAAGAAGGGGAATGCAATATGTAACCCGCAAAGTCACTGTGGCTGTTGCCTGTATTGCCAATAAGGTAAAAGATCCGCCATTAAATGAATTGGGACAGCCAATTATTACCAAGGACTGGAAAATTCAAATGGGGAATTTGGATGCTCAAAGGGATTGGGGATATGCCAAAGAATATGTGGAAGCAATGCATACTATGATGCAGCAAGAAAAAGCTGATGATTTTGTGATAGCAACAGGCGAAGTACATACCATAAAAGATTTACTGGAAGCAGCATTTTCTCATGTTGGGTTAAACTGGAAAGATCATGTGGTAGTAAATCCTGATTTTGTTAGACCCCTAGAAACAGGTCCTCTTTGTGGAAATGCTGCAAAAGCTAAAAAGATATTAAAGTGGGAACCAAAAACTACATTTAAAGAGTTGGTTGGGTTAATGGTAGACTCAGACCTCGCCAAATTCTCCTGACCACAGACTACCAACCCTCGTCTGATCGACGTTTGGATAAAGTTTTTTTGGGATGATGAGAAGGAGTCTTTTTAAGTAAAAAATAAAAAATTCTACTTATTCCTTGTTCTTTGATAAACCAAATAAATAAAAACCAGAAGAATATGGTTAAATAATAAAAACCATATAATCCTCTATCACTGCAAGTTGCTTTCATAAAAGGGAAGCCGGTGCCACTACAACTACCAGGGAATAGCTCTACTATGTGATTTTTAAAAACAAAAAAATCTATTAACACCCAGATATAAGTACCCGCAATCCATAGAATAGGGCTTAGTATAAGAAAAATAATAGTTTTTATTATTTTTAATTTCTTAAATATATAATAATTTAAAGCAAGAAAGGGAATCCAAATTATTGTATCAGTAATAATATTTACTGCCAATGCTCCTTGCTCACCTATCGTATTTGCTATACCTAGCTCTAATGGTAAATTTTCTTCCGAAATGAATATATTAAGCAAGGCATAGGAAATAGAAGCTTTCAAGGAAATTAAGAATGCTAAACAAATTAGTACTAGATAGATGGTAATCTTTTTTCTCTTTAAGTGCATAATACTATCTTAACAAAAAAATTAAAAAAAAGTTGCTGATTAAGACCCCTAATTTTCTAGAACCATTTCTTAATTGCTGACTTACAGAAGTTGTGATATTGTTAAATTAATGAGTAAAAAGAATATATTCGTTGTAATAGGATTCTTGATATTAGGCTTAATTAGTACCTATATTGCTACTCTAATTGAAATTTTAATGAGCAGTAAAGTACTATCAGGAGCATCAGGTTTTCCGTTTAAGTATGGATATTCTTCTTTTTTTGGTGGTTCGACTATCAATCAATCAATGTTCATTGTTGATGTTATATTTTGGGCTGTTGTTTTATTTGGAATTTGGAAGTTATTTTTAAAACTTTCAAGAAGATAATTAATATTTCACTTCTATGATTCCTTGATTAGTTAATAGTTCCAAGAATATAATTCCTTCTTTTTCTAATTTTTGTTCTTTAGAACCTTTTTGCTTAGTTTGAAGTTTTGTTATATTTTTTCTAGGATTAAAATCAGTGTTTATTTCTATCTGATTTTTAATTTCAATTTTCTGTTCAAATTTCTTAATATTATCACTTCTTTTGTCGTTTTCCATGTCAACTGCAAACTCATTTTTGGGTAATTGTATAGGTGAGTTTGCATTATATGAAATATTTATAATTCTTAGTTTATTTTCTTCTTCATCCTTTTCATCTTCTTTTTCATCTTTATCTTCATCATGATTTTGTTCAGAATCTTGTGATTTTAGTTGTAGTTTTGTAGTATTACCAGCCTCGTCAGCTATGTTAATTTCAGAAGAACTCTGATTAACTTGTGTTGGGGTTAAATTATCTAACCCGATAGTCTTAAATTGACTGGTTTGAAGATCAAAACTAATATTTACTTCTGGAGAAGTTTTATCAATTTTTATTTCTATTTCTTGAGGATTCTCCTCATTTCCGGCATTATCAGTGCTTTTTACCTTTAATTTGTTAATTCCTTCCTGCGAAATAGTAAAGGGTTCAGTATAGGTCTGTATAGTTTGTCCATTATCCAAAGAATATTCTGTTTTTAATATTCCAGAACCATTTGTTTCATCAGTAGCGTTTAATTCAACTATCACATCACTTTTATACCAACTGTTGTTTCCTGTGGTTCCTGTGAGTTTTATAATTGTTGTGGGTGCAGTTTGATCATAACTTGCGTCTCCAGTTAAAATACTAGTGTCATTTACTTGAAAATCAGTAATTCCATTTCCATCTGCGTCAATTTGTAAGATTGGTGGAGTAGTTGCAGCGGTATCGAAAGTGGTTTCTGCTTCAGTATCCTTTGTTAAAGGAACATCTTTGTATAAAATAGTTTTGTCATTCACATCATCTTTATAATTTCTGATTTTAAAATCAAAACTTCCCTGATCAGTTGCTTCAAATTTAACGATATAGGTTCCACCATCAGGTAGCCATATAAATTTTGCATCCCCTAAAACTTCATAAGAAGAACCGGGAATATTTGTTTCATAATCTCCGTTTGGTAAAGGACCTGTGTGGTTATTATTTTGATCATATGCATGAATTAGAACAGGAGAATGAGAAGATAGGCCAGTGCCCTGGAAGCGATATGCAGTGGTGGATACTTCAGAAGGTAAAGAACTATCACCAGATAGAATATTTTTAACTAAATTCATAGCAGGTCCATCGAAAACTAAATCACTGTGACGTTGATTCGTATAGTATATTATTGCTGTTCCTGCGATAGTTTTTACTCCGTCTGTTAAAGAAGCGCTAAATAAAGGAACTGTGTCATCTCCATTAATTTTTCTTATATCTGTTTTAGGAATTTTTATACCTGCAAAATTTAGATGATAGTCTTCTATAATTTGCCCGGTAGTTGCTTGCCCTGAGCCTGTAATAATAGAAGCATCAACTCCATTTAGATTGTTAAGATTATTGTCTAGATTATGAAAAGTTTCAGCTGGATTAAATAATGCGGTATTGTAACTCAGATTCGTAAGAGTAGTTTTAAGTTGTTGATAAGATAGAAAGCCAATTACTCCGTTATTATCAACATCACGATTATCAACAAAAGGTATGGGGTGATTATTATCAGATCCATTATAAAAATTATAATATTTTTGAGAAGGAGCTAGCTCATATCCGCTAATCATATTTCGAAGAATATCTTTGATTTCTGAATCCGGAATACCTAAGCAAAACGGTAAATTTAAAGAATCTAGCCAAGGTTTTGATAAGCAGCCTCCATATATGAGATTTTTTAAGAAAAATGTTGTTCCTAGGTAAGGTGCGCCTAATGTAACTAATTTTCTGACATCTTGGGCTTTTACTGGATCATTAATATAATTTCTGGCAACTAGACCTCCCATGGAATGGCTTACTATATCTACTTTTTGGCTGCCTGTTAGATTTTTAATATTTGTTATTTTTTGATCTAGTAGAGGAAAAGTTTTTGCAATATCTTTTCTCCAATCATACGGAAAAACAAACAGGTCTTGGTTTAGTTTATATCCGTTATCTGTAAAGAATTTAATAGTATCTCCATATGCCCCTGAATAAATATTGTCCTCTATCAAAGTTAAATCTACTGGGCTTGTTATTCCATCAGGGTTTAATCCTAAAATATCAAAATAATCATCATTTCCCAGTGCCCTTCCTTCATCCTCATTTACCCAAACTTTTTCATCTGCAGGGTAAGTATGGTTATAAGTTCCTCCACGACTATCAGGCATAGACCAAAGGATTGTATCTTTTGTTTTAAACTCTGATCCCCCTATTCCTGGAATAAAAATTACTGGTGTTTTGGGTGGGGTTGGGTCAGGAGCATTGGTGTTAACCAGATAAAGGGATGAGCTGGCATAATATGCTCCACAAATATCCATAAGTTTAACCTGGACTTTATTCAGACCGGGTTTAAAAAGAGAGGTGAAATTTAGCGGAGGATTAAGATGAATATAGGTGCAGTTACCGTCATACCTGGTAGTGCTTGATTCAGTGGTGCCATCGGGTCTTGTAACTGAAATAGAAATTGCATCATCAACTCTGGTAACTCCTGTCCCGTCAGCGAATTCACCTAAAATAATTTGTCCACCTTGGTAATTCACATCAAAATCTGTAGTTAAAAAAGTTTCACCTGTTGGGGTCCATGTTTCATAGATACCTGTAGTAATGCTGTAAGGAATTGTTGCCGCACTAACTAAATTTGGAAAAAAGAGAAAAAGTAAAATTGCTGAAAACAAAATTTTGGTGATCTTTATCACTAACACAGTATCAATAATTATTTAACTTTAGTCAATTATTAAGATTCCATTATTGTCAAAAGATATTCCTTCAATTACAATCGATCAAGTATGAAAAAAGCTAGCATTCTACTTTATACTTATAATGAAAAAGAAAATCTGGAAAAATTTGTGGGGGAAGTTTTAAAGCAGGAAAGTGCTTCTGCTGGCTGGAAATTTGAAATACTGATTGCAGATAGTTCTTCCCCAGATGGAACTTTTGAAATTGCTAAAAGGCTGGCAAAAAATAATCCTAAAATTCATGCAATTATTGTAGGAAAAGGCTTGGGGGTGGCTGTAATTGAGGGTCATCAGTATGCAGTGAAACACTTAAAGCCGGACGCCTTGGTACAACTTGACGCAGACGGACAAGCCAGAGCAGATGTTATTCCAAGACTTCTTAAAGCGATTGGTGAAGGATATACTTTGGCAATTGGTTCAAGGTTTGTTAAGGGTGGTAAAAACGATTTAACATTACTCCGAAGAATTTTTACCTGGGGATCTTGTACTTTATCCAGAATTGTAATGGGGCCTTTGGATATCCAGGAATTTACCAATTCTGCCAGAGCTTTTACTCCTGAACTCTTTAGCAAAATTAATTTAAAAAGACTCCCTTGGAGGGAACAATCTTATATTATCCAGCCTGCTTTTTTAAATGAAGCAGTTTTGGCCGGGGCAAAATATAAAGAGGTGCCTTTATATTTTAAAAATAGGGAAGAGGGTTATTCCAAAAATAAAGTTTTTAACTATACCTATGATGTGGTGACTTATGCAATTGATGCCAGGTTACACAAATGGGGTTTTAATATTCCCTTTTTTAAGATGTCCAGAAGAGGAAAAACTTTTATTAAATTTGGGATTGTCGGTGTAACAGGTACCATAGTTGATTTTGCTTTTTATAAACTTTTTATTAATGTTTTTGGGATAACTCCTGCAACAGCCAAGGGTTTTTCAGCAGAAATTGCAGTAATAAATAATTTTACTTGGAATAATTTTTGGACTTTTAAATACAGAAAAACGAACACCAATCTTTGGCAAAAATTCTTTATTTTTAATTTGGTTAGTGTGGGAGGAATTTTAATTGGGGTGGGGATTGTTAAATGGTTGGATACTGTTTTTGGGGCAGGATATGTGTATGTAATGGGCAGACATGTGGCTTACAACAATTTCTACTTTTTTGCCACTATTCCTCCTGTAATGATTTGGAACTTTGTAATTAATCACTTTGTTACCTGGAGAAGACAAAAAGAAGACTAATTATATACCTGTAAATTAGGGATTGGGGCCATATTACTGATCAGAAAATTTTGAGCATACAGATAAATCCCCAAAGAAATTATCAGCAAGACAATTTTAAATTCCTTTGAGGTCAATACTTTTTCATATGCAATTAATACAAAAGGAAAAACAGGTAAAACATATCTGCTGATATCCCGGTGGGCAACAAAAATACTTGCTGTAAGATATGTAAGGACAAAAAAAGCCAAAGGATAAAGTTTTTGTTTTATTAAAAGCAGCCCACCCAAAAATCCTAGTAGAAAAGTATAAACAATATCTTCCAGCCAGATATCTCCTACCCAAAATTGATTTTTATTAAAGACCTGAAAAGGCGGGAAGATCAGATGAATATTATCTCCTGAATGAAAGTAAGCAAAAAAATCCTGGTAGGCAATTGAATACCAATAAAAAACTCCCAAAAGGGTTAAGGGTATAAGCAGCAGGGGATAGTAATTGAACATTTGTTTAACAGATTTTGAAAAAGATTCTCTATTTTTTATAAAAAGGTTCCATAAAACAAATAGTCCAATTGCAATAAAAATTAAAATTCCCGGTGGTCTGGTAAATTGGGCTAACATTCCTGCTAGAGCTGAAGCCCAAATATATCTTTGTTGTTTTAAGGCTTCAAACTTTAAAAAACAATGGAACGCGGCAATGGTAAAGAAGATGAAGATTGGTTCTGCAGAACCAACACTATGAACAATTAACCATCTGGCAGGCAGTATTAAAAAAACTGATGATAAAAATAAAGGATGGTTACTTAATTTAAAATCTTTTATTAAATAGTAGAAAGCAAAAACAGATAACAGGGTAAAAGCAATCGAAATTGCCAGCATGGATTTTAAAAAGCCAAAAAGTGGAGCTAGAAATAAAATTAACACAGCAAAACCCGGGAAATGGGCTGCATAATAGTTTGGCGAAAGAGTATTCGGTATTTGGGTAATAATTTGTGGTTGATAAAGGGATTTTGCGATAACAATATATTCTAACCCGTCAAAATTCCTGTAGATTGAGCCGATGCCTTCGGAAAAGTTAAGGCCAAAAAAGTTATCCAGCTTCAAATAAAAAGGGAGCCAGATTAAAAGTATCAGAAAAAAGGTAAAACCGGTTAAAACAAGTAAATCTTTAATAGAACTCTTCATAAATTTATGTTAGCATAACCATATATTCTTGTGCTACACTGGCTAAGATTGTACCAACTTTTTTATGAAAATTGATGCTTTATCTGTCTTTTTTCCGGCTTTTAATGAAGAGGAAAACATAACTTCTACAATTACAAAAGCAAATGATGTTTTAGCCTCACTTTCCTTAAAAGATTACGAAATAATTGTGGTGGATGATGGTTCAAAGGATAAAACAGTAGAAACTGTTAATAACCTAATAAAAACAAATAAACATATACGTCTTGTGAGTCATGAGGTTAATAAAGGATATGGTGAAGCATTAAAAACTGGGTTTAGAGAGGCAAAATTTCCTTGGGTAGCTTTTGCTGATGCAGATGGTCAGTTTGATTTTGCAGAAATTACTAAACTGATGGATGAAACAGATAAGGCTGATTTTATTTTAGGGTATCGCTTGAGAAGAGCAGATCCTTTTGTCAGGATTTTTTTCAATGTTGTTTGGATAATCGGTGCCAGAATTTTATTTGATTTTCCATCTCGGGATTATTCCTGTGGTTTCAAGTTGATTAAAAAATCTGCTTTTGATGCCACACTCCCCTTGCAGGCAGGAGAAAAAGTAACTCAAATAGAAATGTTGGTAAAAGCTAAAAGGCTTGGTTTTAAATTTGCAGAAGTCGGAGTTCATCACTACCCAAGAATGTTTGGCAAATCCACTGGTGGGAATTTATTGGTGGTATTTAAAAGCTATCTTGATCTGATTAAATTGTGGTGGAAATTACATTAGTTTATGAAGTCTTCAATTCAATGGATTAAACGAAATCGGTTTGAAGCAATTATTATTATTTTGATAATAGTGGTGGCCTCTTTTCTCAGATTTTATAAGCTTTCTGATTACATGACTTTTTTAGGTGATGAGGGCAGGGATGCTTTAATAGTTAAAGATATCTTAGTTGAGCATATTATCCCCTCAATTGGTCCCCCATCATCTGTGGGGAATGTGTATTTAGGTCCTTTGTATTACTATATGATGGCGACTTCTATGGCAATTTTTTGGCTTAACCCCGTGGCTGCTGCAGGAATGGTGGCTTTGATCGGAGTGATGGCTGTTGCTCTGATTTATTATTTAGCCCGGGTTTGGTTTGGAATGTATTCTGCAATTTTATCAGCCTCACTTTATGCCCTATCTTTTGTGGTTACTTTTTACTCCAGATCTTCCTGGAATCCTAACCCTGCCCCTTTTTTTACACTTCTGGCTGTTTTGGGGTTTTATAAAGCCAGACAAACCAAGAATTTTTTGTGGCTTATTTTAACCGGATTGAGTACTGCAGCAGCTGTGCAGATGCATTATCTGGCTTTGATTTTAATCCCGGTTTTCGGTATTTTATATATTTTTGAGCTCTTTCAGCAAAAAAAATTACAGGAATACAATTATTTTATATCAGGTGCATTTTTGGGGGTGGTGTCATTTATTCTGGTAATGTTACCGCTTATATTATTTGATTTCCGTCATGATTTTTTAAACTATCGTGGGGTTGTTGCCCTATTTACTAAAAGCGGCAGTAGCGTGAGTTTTAATCTTTTTGACAGTCTGGCAAAAATTTCACCAATTTTCGATCAAAAATTGGTTGGAAGATACTTGGGCGCAGAAAATCCGTTAATTATTTTTCTGGTTTCTATTTTTATTATTACTCCGATAATGATTGCTCTGTATAAAGTTGTTTACAAAAAAGAAGCAATGAGCTGGTCAATAAAAGCTCTTAGTGTTTGGCTGGCGGTAGGTCTTTTTGGGGTCTCCTTATTCAGACTGGAAGTATATGATCATTATCTGGGTTTTTTGAGCCCTGTGCCATTTTTACTTTTAGGTGCTTTTATTTTTGAATTGCCTGATAAATGGAAAAAAATTGCAGCAGCGCTAATTATTATTATATTGGGATTTTTGAATTTGCAGCAAAACGTATTGTTTAAGCCTGCAGGTAATCAATTTACCCGTACTCGGGAAATTGCACAATTTGTGCTTAATGAAGCCGGAAATAAACCTTTTAATTTTGCTTTGATTTCAAAAAATAATTATGATTCAGCGTATCAATTTTATTTCTATATTTACGGGCATGAACCCAAAGTAGTGCCAATTGATGTGACTGACCAATTGTTGGTTGTTTGTGAGGATCCTATATGTAAACCTGTCGGTAATGCCAAGTATGAAATTGCAGGATTCGGCTGGACTTTAATGGATAAAGAAACTTATTTTGACGGAGTCAGAATTTATAGACTTATACATAATTCGGCTCAGCCCAAATGAAAAGAATAAAGAAAGAAATTCAATCTCATAAAATATATTATTTTTTAGTTTTCGTCATCTTACTTTGTGCTTTTGTTTTAAGGGTGTGGAGAATAGATCAGCTATTGGGTTTTTATTTTGATCAGGGCAGGGACGCCTTAATAGTGGACCAGATACTTCATGGAAAATTGACGCTTATCGGTCCAACAACTGGGATTGAAGGAATTTTTTTAGGACCGTTTTATTATTATTTTTTAAGCATTGGATATCTACTGGGACAGGGAAACCCCGCTGTTGCCTCAATTTTTCAAACCTTTTTTGTAATTGTCGGACTACTAATTACATTTTTAATAGGCAGAATATTTTTTTCATTCAGGGTTGGTCTGATTGCCATGTTTTTAATGACTTTTTCATTTTCTCAAATAAAATTAGACCGCTGGTTATCAAACCCAACGCCGGCTATTTTATTTGGTCCCCTGACCATATTTTTTCTTTTATTAAGTTTTAATAATCCAAATATATTTTTGCCCCTTTCGGCTTTTTCTGTGGGTTTATTAATGCAACTTGAAGCCTCCAGCAGTTTTATTTTAATGATTTTAACATTCTTGTTTATTATTATTTTCAGAAAAAAATTCACCCCAAAATCAATTATGTTTGCGTGTCTAGCTTTTTCTGCTACATTACTACCACAAATTATTTTTGAATTAAAACATGATTTTTTGATCACAAAATTATTACTCAGTTTTCTTGGCGGTAATGTTCAGACAACAGGGGTATCAACTTTCCAATTTCCAACAACCTTAACTTTTCAAAACAGACTTGATCTTTATGCTGTAACTTTTTTGGGTGAATTGAAACTGGATTTTGATAAAAGTTTTAGTTTTCTATTTATTATTTTCTTAATTGCCAGCTTTCTATATATAACAAAAAACTGGTCTAAAATGGCAATTAAATTAATGGTAATTTGGTTTTATGGTTCACTGATTTTTTTCCTATTTTATAGCGGAAACTATGGCTCTATAAACAGCTATTATTTTATTCCGGTACTACCGATATTTTTTATATTTATTGCCTTGCTTTTAGAATGGGGTTTTAAATTCAAAATATCTATTCCAATTGTGGCTTTGTTATTGGCACTATTTCTATATGATCAGCTGCCGATGTCACTCAGCTATCTTTCCAGTGGAGTAGAAGGGGATACCACAATTGCTTTGGGTAGCCAGGTAAATGCTGTGAAATATGTACTTAATAATGCAAGCGATAAAGAATATAACTGGGACGCTTATGTACCCCCTGTAATACCTTATACTTATACATATTTATTTAAGTATTACGGAAATAAATACCAACGTATGCCGACAGATGCTCAGGTAAGTACTCTTTATACTATTCATGAAGTGGACATATCACATCCTGACAGAGAAACTGCATGGTTAAAAAGACAAGCCGGAATTGGTAAAATAATAGATACACAAAGATTTGGTGGTGTAACTGTAGAGAGACGAGAAAGAATATGAAAAATATCAAATTGACTGTTGTTATTCCTGCTTTTAATGAAGCAGACAATCTTAAAAAAGGCGCTCTGGAGTCCGTTTACCAGTATCTTAAAAATCAAAAATATAGTTATGAGGTTTTGATTGTTGATGACGGTTCGTTAGACGCAACAGTGACACTTGTTGAAAGTGTTATTAAAAATATGCCCGGTTTTAGAATTGTAAAAAACTCTCACGGCGGTAAGGCGATTACAGTCATGAGCGGTTTGCTTATGAGCAATGGGGAGATCGCCCTTTTTACAGATATGGATCAGGCTACCCCTATTGATCAAATAGAAAAGCTTTTACCAAAATTTGAAGAAGGATTTGATATTGTGATTGGTTCAAGACATGGTAGGGAAGGCGCACCGGCCATCCGCAAATTAATGGGTTGGGGGTTTTCTGTTTTACGAAAACTAATATTGGGTCTGCCTTTTGCTGATACGCAATGCGGATTTAAAGCATTTAATAAAAAATCCATTCAGCTGATATTTCCGGAACTTTTGGAAAGGTGGAAAAAGACCGGGACAAGCGGGGCTGCAGTAAATGCAGGTTTTGATGTCGAGACGCTTTTTATTGCCAGAAAAAAAGGATTAAAAATTGCTGAAGTTCCTGTTGACTGGAGACATGTCGGAACAGAACGGGTACAGGCAGTCAGGGACTCTTTGGAGGCGTTAAAAGACATGGCACGTATTAAAATTAATGATATACAAGGGAAGTATTAAACGCTTTTTTCAAAGTAAAATTGATTCCGTAATTGTTGCACTGCTTGCTTTATCGCTGCCCCTTTTTTTCTACAAACTCGGTCAGTCATCGCTGGAGAATTGGGATGAGGCCTGGTATGGAGAGATTGCTAAAAACATATTTCATTCAGGTGATTTTCTCAATTTAACTTTTAACGGTAGTCCATATTTTGATCATCCGCCGTTTGTTTTTTGGTTGATGTCACTTACATATAAAATTTTTGGTGTATCTGAGTTTTGGACTAGATTTGCCAGTGCCGGGGCCGGTTTTCTTTGTATTGTGATTTTATATTTTTTAGGGAAAGAGTTATTTAACCGCACAGTTGGATTTGCCTCAGCCGTAGCTTTGTCTTCTGCAATCTGGTTTGTGTACCGCGCCCGTTCAGGCAATCTGGATGTTATTTTAACAACTCTTTTTGTACTTACATTTTATCTGGCGTTTAAGGCAGTAAAAAATAAAAAATTCTTAATCCCCTTTTCAGTCAGTTTATCTTGTTTATTTCTAACCAAATCTATGGTTCCTTTTACGATTATCCTGTCGCTGTTGTTAATTTTTTGGGGGAATAAAAATTATAAAATTAAAGAATATGTAATACCCCTTTTGATATTTATTTTATCTACAGGTGTTTGGTTTATCGATCAACTAATTAATCAGCCGAATTTTACCGGGAGATATTTAAGCATCGGTTTGCCCGGTTTAACAACGGAAACTTCTTATTTAAACAATTTTAATCTTGCAAAAGGGTATTTACATAGCGGTATTGGGAAATGGTTTTGGCCGGGGGTGTTTTCTATGTTTTTGGGATTGTTTCTTTTTCAAAAAAGATTTTTTGTTTTCTCTCTTTTTTTCCTGGTGTTTTTTATACCTTTAATATTTTCCACAAAAGGACAAATTTGGCATTTAATACCATTGCATCCGTTTCTTATTCTGATGTTTTTCGGTGCAAGTTCGTTTTTACTAGAAAAAATAATTAAAAACAGAATCTTAGTAACTATTTTGCTAATCGGGATATCCTTTTACTTTTCGTTTATGCAAATTAGGCAAATATGGTTTCAATTTATCGATATTCCGGCCTTTATTTCTGATGAGGCAATTCTTTCAAAAGAAGCAGGATTATATAGTGATAAATTTTATATTGATGGTGATTTTGTTCCGGTGGCTGTTTTTTATTCCGGCAGGGAGGTGGAAATAATTAGGTATAATGGTTTGAAAACAATATTCAGTTACAACCAGCCATTTTTGCTCATTACTGTAAAATGGAGGCTGGATGAAGCTAACATTCCAGAGAGTAGATACCGTATAATAAAAACAGATCGTGATAAAATTTTGATTCAGGGAAACATTAATGAATAAAGGATTAAAGATTATTTTATATAATATTTTGCAACATAAATGGGAATCTTTGGCCTTTGTTTTGATTATCATTTTATATTTTGGATTAAGGTTGCCTAACTTAACCCTACAGCCCATTTTTGCAGATGAAGCGATTTATATAAGATGGGCTCAGATCATGAAGGCAGAACCAACCCTGCGTTTTATTTCTCTTACTGACGGAAAGACACCTTTGTTTATGTGGGTAATGACTCCTTTTTTCAAGATGTTTAATGATCCTTTGTTTGCAGGTAGAGTTATATCTGTTTTATCAGGTTTTATGACTATGCTTGGAGGAATGTTTTTAGGTTGGAGATTTTTTGACAGGAAAGTTGCCCTTTGGTCGGGTTTGCTGATTGCTGTCACCCCATTTGTTTTATTTTTTGACAGGATGGCTTTGGTTGATTCTATGTTGGCAGCGTTTTCTATTTGGTCTTTAATTTTTGCATTAATTTTGGTTAAAAGCCCCCGTTTTGATTTAAGTATGATATTGGGTTACATACTAGGCGGGGGACTCTTAACAAAGACTCCAGGTTTGTTTAATGTTTTAATGCTTCCTGCTGCATTTTTTGCATTTAACTGGTCTTTTGATAATAGGCAAAAGAATTTTATTAAAACTGCCGGATTTTTTGTAATTGCAGCAGCAATTGCTATGGGAATATATAATTTGCTCCGTTTAGGCCCGGGCTTTGAGAGCCTTTCTTCCCGAAATCAGGATTATATTTTCCCTTTCACAAGAATATTTACCAATCCTCTGGACCCTTTAGTCCCTCATTTAAAGGATTTAGCTGATTGGTTTTTCAAGTTGATTACTTTGCCAATATTGTTATTTACAATACTGGGAATAATTTTGACATTAGTCAAAAGGAATAAAGTTGCTTTGGTAATTTTGCTTTGGTTGCTTGGTCCATTAACAGCTGAGTTATTTTTACTGCAAACATTTACTGCCAGATATATTTTATCAGCAATTGCTCCGTTATTATGTTTGTCAGGTTTAGCAATAAGCTTTGTTGTAGAAAAAAGCCGGTTCAAAAAAGAGGTTACCTATCTTGCTATTCTGGTGTTTATTTTACCGATGGCTTTGATGTTTAACTTTACCCTATTAACCGATCCGGCAAAAGCGGATTTACCCCGCGAAGAAAGAATCGGTTATTTTGAAGATTGGACAGCAGGTTATGGTTTTCCGCAAATCGCAGATTTTCTTATTCAACAAGCACAAAACGGGCTGGTAGTTGTCGGGACGGAAGGTAATTTTGGGACACTTCCTGATGGTTTGACAATTTATTTAGATAAATATTTCCATACTCAGGGGGTAAATAAAATAGTAGTTTTGGGTGGAAAAGGAACCATTACTGATGTATTGCGCGATAGTGCAAAAAGAGGACCTACATATTTTATTGCCAATAGGTCTAGGGTGACTCAAAATCCGCCGAATACAGAATTGATTAAGGAATATCCAAAGGCTAATTTCCCCGGAGCTTTTAAGGATTCTATTTTGGTCTTTAAGGTAAGTCCTGTTAAATGATGAAAAAAGTAGTGCATTTGTTTAAAAACCCTTTTGTTCTGCTTTTAATTTTTATCATCCCAAGTTTTGTCTATTTAGTACGTCCGGGATTTTTCCCGATGCAGGATGATTTGCAGGCGTTTAGAATCCAGCAAATGGATAAATGTTTTTCAGATTTTCAATTTCCCTGCCGTTGGGTACCGGATGCTGGGTATCAATATGGATATCCTCAATTTATTTACTATCCGCCCAGTGTTTATTATTTAGGAGAACTTTTTCATTTAGCAGGTTTTCAAATTATAGATTCCGTCAAGATTTTATTTATTTTAGGATTTATTTTAGCTGCAGTTACAATGTTTATTTTGCTTAAAGAAATATTCGGAGTTTTTCCTGCATTTGTGGGTAGTATTTTATATACTTATGCGCCATATCGCGCTGTTGATGTTTATGTCAGAGGAGCAATGAGCGAATTTTGGTCTTTTGTTTTTTTCCCTCTAATTTTTTGGTCTATCTATAAATTGATTAAATCGAAAAATGATAAATATATTATATGGTGTGCGATTTCTGTAGGATTATTACTTCTTACCCATAATTTGATGTCTTTGATCTTTATCCCTATTGCAGCGGTTTGGGGGATTTTTTGGATCATAGCAGAAAAGAATTGGAAAATATTTCCCAAAGTTATTTTTGCAGGACTTTTGGGACTTGGTCTGGCCGCATTTTTTACTTTTCCGGTAATTTTGGAAAAACAATATGCACATACAGAATCAATGTTGGGCGGATATTTTGATTACAGACAACATTTTGTTGATATAAATCAATTGTTTATTTCTAATCACTGGGGTTATGGTTCTTCATGGCTCGGGCCAAATGACGATTTAAATCTTTCAACAGGCAGTGTGCAGGTGTTGGCCTCACTTTTAGCTTTACTCCTGGCAATTTTTTATTACAAAAAAAATAAAAAGATTGCCTTACTGACAATTGTTTTATTTATTGCTGACCTGTTTGTTTTATTTATGACCCATCAAAAATCCAGTCCGGTTTGGGATTTATTGTCACCTTTGTGGTTTTTGCAATTTCCCTGGAGATTTTTAGCTGATAGCATTTTTATATTATCTCTACTGTCTTGTATCGCAATATTTTTCCTGAACGGTAAAACATTGCAAAAAATAGTCAGTATTTTTTTAATAGCATTGGTTTTATGCTTAAATTTTAGTTTTTTCCAACCATCAAGATGGTTTGAGATGACAGATGCTCAAAAGTTTTCAGGTAAAAGCTGGGAAAAACAATTAACAGTCAGTATTTTTGATTATTTGCCGATTTATGCCAAACTTCCGCCTATTCAAAAAGCCCCGGATTATCCGGAAGTGATGGACGGGAAAGCCACGTTTGTAGGCTATAAAAAGGGGAGTGATTTTCAGGTTGGGAAAGTGGCTGCAGAGTCACCCGCAAATTTAAGGCTGCCTTTGTTTGATTTCCCGGGGATGGAAGTGAAAGTTGACGGAAAAGTTGTTCCTCACTGGCATGATGATTGCAGAAATCAGGAATTCTGTTTGGGGTTAATTAGTTTTGATATTTACCCCGGTGAGCATACAATAGAAGCAAGACTGAAGAATACTTTGATCAGAGGATTGGGGAACGGAATAACAGTCAGCAGTTTATTAGTTTTGGGTTATTTGATTTGGAAAAACCGCAGATGATAAAAAATTTAACAAAATATTGGGCAGTTTGGGTATTAGTAATTTTTATTGCCAGTGTTTCATGGCCGCTTTCTTTGCCCGGTTATTTTTCCCATCATGATGATTTACAGATTATGCGCATTTTTGAAATGAGGCGTTGTTTAATTGATGCCCAAATCCCCTGCCGTTGGGTTCCTGATATGGGGTATGGAAACGGTTTCCCTCTTTTTAATTATTACAGCGCCCTACCTTATTATATAGGTGCGGTACTGAGTTTTTTGCTGGGCTATATTTGGTCGGCAAAGGTTTTATTTTTTATCCCTTTAATTTTAGGAGGTTTTTCTATGTATCTTTTAGGCAAAGAATTATTTGGCAAAATTGCCGGAATAGTTTCTGCTGTTTTATATTTGTTTGCTCCTTATTTAGCACTGGATCTATACGTCAGAGGTGCTGTGGCTGAAAGTTTTGCATTATCAATTGTGCCTTTGGTTTTTTATTTTATTTTAAGATTGATTAAGCAGTCATCTTTTAAAAACTTTGCAGGATTGTCTGTTTCTTTTGCAGCTTTTTTAATCAGTCACAATATTATGACATTATTTTTTGCACCCATTATCTTTCTTTGGACTTTATGTTTTTCATATTCCGAAAAATTAAAAAGAATATGGCTGGTTTTTATAGGTTTAATATTAGGATTCGGAATGGCTGCATTTTTTATTCTTCCTGCATTTTTTGAAAAGTCCCTCGTTCAGTCAGATTCTTTGATACAAATGGATTTGAATTTCAGGGCAAATTTTGTGGCAATTAATCAACTCTTCCTGGAACGTTTTTGGGGTTACGGAGCTTCAACTTTTGGCTCGAATGATACTATATCTTTTCAGATAGGTTGGCCGCATTGGTGGCTTATGGCTCTATCAATTCCGTTTTTGATTATCGGTATTTTTACCCGAAAATTAAAATTAAATCAAATTTTGTTACCAGTTTTTCTGATAGTTATTTTTTGCTTTTCAGTCTTTATGACTCATAATCAATCTGCGTTTATTTGGGAAAAAATTGATGTTTTAAAATATGCTCAATTTCCATGGAGATTTTTATCCTTGGCTGTTTTTACATCCAGTTTAATCGGTGGTTTTTTTGTTTTTGTTCTAAGGAACAAAGGACAACAGGTCATTCTGGCATCAGTAATTATTTTTATAACAGTATTTTTAAACTGGAGTTATTTCAAACCTGATAAATTTTATTTGAGTATGACAGATCAGGAAAAACTTACAGGTTCTTTGTGGGAAGATCAACAAAAAGCAGCAATTACAGATTATTTGCCCAAGACAGCATTAGAACCGAGGGAAAAAGCTCCGAATAGTCCGCTTTTAGTTTCAGGTAAGGCAGAAATCAGTTCATTTGCAAACTATTCAAATAAGTGGTTTTTTAAAACGAATGTTATAGAAACTTCTAAAATAGATATTCCTGTTTTTGATTTTCCGAATTGGCAAGTTTCTGTAAATGGCTCTGATTATCCTCATAATCATCAAAATTTAATCGGGAGGATAAATATCGATCTTCCGCCCGGATCATATGAGGTAAGCGGTAATTTTAAAAATACTCAATTACGGACATTTGCAGATACCTTATCCTTAATATCTTTGGGATTATTAATCTTATTTTCTTATGGAAAGTTTAAAAAAATATTTATCTGAACATTTTTGGATTTTGATTTTACCTTTAAGCTACTTTAGTGTGAAGGCTCTTTTTGTACCCGGTTTTTATGGTGCTTCAGATGACTTACATATTGCTTGGTTATTTGAACTTGACCACTTAATTAAATTAGGTCAATTTCCACCACGTTTTGTGCCGGATTTAAGTTTCGGATTCGGTTATCCGTTATTTAATTTTGTTTTTCCGCTGCCTTTTTATATAGGAGAAATATTTCATCTATTTGGTCTGAATTTTGTAGATAGTATCAAGACTGCTTTTTTATTAAGTGTGCCTTTATCGGGGATTTTTATGTATCAGTTTCTAAAAAGTTTTACTTCTAAACTTTTAAGTTTGGCGGGAGCTGTTATATATATGTATACCCCATACAGATCAACGGATATTTATATCAGAGGAGCAATTGGTGAGATAATTGCTTTTGTTTTTTTACCTCTGATTGCATTATCTGTAGTAAATCTTTCAGCAGAAAATAGCAGTTCTAAGCTGTCATTAAATTTCAGATGGATTGGAATCGGTGCGCTGTCACTTGCTGCCTTAATACTTACTCATAATATAACCGCATATATGTTTCTTCCTTTTATTTTTATTTTAGCAATAGTCAGGTTAATCGTTTTCAAAAGAATCTTAAACAATTTACTAAATTTGTTTGTTTCTTTTTTGCTTGGGTTATTAATCAGCCTTTATTTTTGGTTTCCGGCAATATTGGATAGTAGTTTAATGAAATATGACACTGTTTTTAATTTTGTTGATCATTTTCCGACACTGCAACAATTAATTATTCCCTACTGGGGGTATGGTGCTTCTGTACCGGGACCAAATGACGGAATGTCATTTTATATCGGTTCAGTCAGTTTAATGATTCTGATTGTTGGTTTATTGCTGATTATTTTGATGTGGAAGAAATTTTCAAATAATCAGAAAATAATTACTTGTTGGGCTGGTACCTCTTTTTTGATTGCTTTTTTGATGATGAATTTCAGATCAATTTTTATTTGGCAGAATGTGCCGTTAATTCCTTATTTCCAATTCCCGTGGAGATTTTTAATTATCACTACTTTTATGGTTCCGGTTTTTGTAATTGTTTTCGATAAAATAAAATATAAGGGATTTATAGCCTTAGTAATTATATTTTTATCACTCGTTACAAACTTTAATGATTTTCACCCGCATGATAATTTAGGAAGAACTGATAATTATTATTTAAATAACTATATTCCTTTGCCTACTGCAAGCAAGGATTATTCTTTGTTACATGAGGAATATTTAAGATTACCAGTAGGTACAATTAGCCGTCCTGATAAAAATTACCCGCGCGTTTTTCCTCAGACTGATCAGGTAAAGGAAGTAATTGAGGTAGATAGTTTAACGACTTTAATTAAAACCCAATCAAATGAAAAATTTACAATAAATTATAATAAGTATTATTTCCCAGGTTGGTATGCAAAAATCGATAATCAGGAAACTGAAATTTCTGCGGGTGATCCCTTTGGTCAGATTCAGTTGAATATTCCTTCGGGGCAGCATGAAGTTAAAATTGGATTTAGAGAGACACCTTTTAAATTATTCGCTGATATTGTCTCGTTGTCTGCTTTTATTGTTACAATGTATTTAATATTCGGATTAAAGGAATTTAAAAAAATATGAACGATGATATTGAATCAGGTGAACACCTGGATGCTACCTCTGAGATAACGCTGGATTTGGTAAAAAAGCGCGCTGTTCGTGGGGTTGCAACATTAACCGGAAGAACAATATTTACTCAAGTTGTAGGGCTTGTGGCAACTTTCTTATTAACTATTTTTTTAACTCCGAATCAATTTGGAATTTATTTTATAGTCAGTGCTGCAGTTAATTTTTTTACATATTTTTCTGATATAGGACTCGGAGCAGCGATTATTCAGAAAAAAGAACGTTTAACTAGAAAAGACCTGGAAACAACTTTTACTATTCAAAATGCATTGGTTCTAACATTGGTAGTGATTATTTTTTTAATTACGCCTCTTCTTAAAAGTTGGCAACATTTGGATACTGAATCAGTATATTTATTGTGGGCACTGGCATTCGGACTTTTATTGTCTTCTTTAAAAAGTGTACCGTCGTTACTTCTAGAAAGAGAATTGGATTTTAATAAATTAGTTATTCCGCAAATGTTTGAGTTCTTACTATTTCAGGTTATTGCAGTGTTCTTAGCATGGAGAGGGTTCGGGATCACGAGCTATACAATTGCAGTTATTGTAAGCCGTATCGCAGGGCTCGCGGCGATTTTTATCGTTCGTCCTTGGAGGCCCGGCTTTGCTTTTGATATTGAATCTCTGAAAGGTTTGCTTCGTTTTGGTTTGCCTTATCAGATTAATACTTTTTTGGCATCTATTAAGGATGACGGTATGACAGTATTTTTGGGAGGAATTTTAGGACCGGCAAATATTGGGTTATTGGGTTGGGCGCAAAAATGGGGAAATGCACCTCTGCGTTTTTTTATGGATCAGGTGATTAAGGTTACTTTTCCGGCTTATGCACGTATGCAGGATCATAGAGAAGAGCTATCAAAAGCGGTTTCAAAATCTATTTTCTTTATCAGTGTATTAGTTTTTCCGACGGTTGCTTTATTAGTATTTCTTTCACCTATATTAGTTAGCATTATTCCGAAGTATGGAAAATGGCAACCAGCTATTTTAGCCCTCGGTTTAATTTCTATTAATACTCTTTTGGCTTCAGTAAATACACCTTTAGTTAATGCGCTGAATGCGATTGGAAAAATCAAAATAACTTTTCGCCTAATGATTATGTGGACGGTACTGACATGGGTATTAGTACCAACATTGGCGTACTTTTACGGTCTTAATGGTGCAGCTTTAGGATATGCACTGGTTGGCACAAGTGCAGTAATCGCAATTTATATTGTAATGAAATATATTCCGATTAATTTATGGAAGAGTATAGGATCGCCCACTATTGCCGTAATTTTGATGGGCATTGTTTTAGCTGTCGGACGAATATATTTACCCTGGTCATGGATGTCAGTAATTATTTTAGGTATTTCGTCTCTGTTTGTTTATGCACTTTTACTTTTTATTTTAGTGGGGCCATCAATATGGCTGGATGTAAAAAAAATAGTTCTGAATGTTAAAGATTAATCATTAGTAAATTATGGTATTTTTTAAAAAACTTTTTTTCAGTTTAATTATTTTTTTATGTTTAAGTTTAGTTTCATCTGTTTACGCGGTTGATAACTCTTTTGTGACGGTAGTGAACCCTATTAGAGGAAATGATTTTTGGGATCAACCAAGTCAGAAAATAGAAACAGCTGTTTTGGGTCAAATTCAAATTTTAAATGAGTTTAGGCTTCCTGCTACATTTTTAATCCGTTTTGATGCATTTTCATCTGATAAAACAATCAATGTATTAAAAAATTCAGGTTATGAAAAAGGATTATTTTTGGAAGTAACTCCTTCCTGGACTAAAGCCGCGGGAGTGAGTTACAGGCAATCTGCTGTCTGGCATTTGGCAGGAAGTGTTTTTTTAAGCGGTTATGAGACGCAGGAAAGAAATAAATTAATTGATACAGCATTCGAAGAGTTTAAAAAAACATTCGGTTTTTATCCGAAATCTGTGGGAGCTTGGTGGATTGATAGTTACTCGCTTGAGTACATGCAGACAAAATACAATATTGATGCAGCATTGATTGTGGCAGACCAATATTCAACAGATAACTATCAAATCTGGGGACAATATTTCGCAACCCCATATTATCCTGCCAAGAAAAATGCCTTAATGCCCGCACAGGATGTTAAAAATAAAATTTCGGTCGTCATGATGCAGTGGGCAACCAGAGACCCTATAAATGGCTATGGGGAAGGGGTGAATGAAACAACTTACAGCGTGCAGGCAAATGATTATATTGATTATCATAAATTAAATTCAGATTACTTCGGGAAGTTAATTGATTTGTATACAACACAGCAATTTAACCAATTTAATCAGCTTGTTGTAGGTTTGGAAAATTCCTATTCCTGGCAAAAATATGAATCTGAATACCGTAAACAGATTGAAATATTAAGTAACAGGCAGCAAAAAGGACAATTATCAATCTTAACAATGGCAGATTTTGCTAAATGGTATGAACGCACATTCCCTGATTTATCCCCTGCACAAATAATTGTGGCAAATGACCCGTTGGGTTCTTCTAAAAAAGTTGTATGGTACATGAATCCTTATTACCGCGCTGGTTGGTTTTACAATCAAAACGGGAGTGCCTTCCGTGATATCAGACAATATGTCGAAGGGGAGACAGAACCCTGCTACCTTTCAGCATGTCAGCAAATAAACTTTGCTACTTTTTCAACAAGAGTGCTTGATGATGTGACTTACGGACAAAAATTAGTTTTGGATAAAGGTAAGATTAATGATTTTAATGTTAAAAAAGGTACGGGATTTATTTTAAACTATACTAATGAAGCCGAAAGAAAAAGACAAATTAGTTTTTTGCCAAGAGATATTTCAATTGATGACAAAATCAGCTCGATTGATAATTTAATCTTGCAGACCAAGAATACTCAAACTGATAGTTCTAAAATAAAAGTTGAATTTACGCCGGGTACTACTAAGTATTTTCAAGAGTCATCCGGCACTTTGATTATTAATATTCTAAAATTTCTTTTATTTGTTATTTTAGGCTTATTTATTCCGGGGTTTTTGATTGTTAAATTTTTAAAACAAGAATCAGTATTTCTAAATATATTTTTATCCATATGCAGTGGTTTTGTTATGTTAGTTTTGATGTCTTTTGCTGTAGGTTATTTAAAAATGTTTTGGCTGACATATATTTATGTAGCACTTTCTTTTTTAATTTTTATTTTTGGAAAATTCTACAAGGAGATATCTTTTAGAGAAATAAATTTACCTAAAATCAAAAATTTATTACCAGTCATAATAATTATATTCTTTGGGACTATCTTTCAATCATTAATAATGATCCGTTCAGGTTGGGTTTATGATTTTGGAATCGGTTTTTGGGGTCCTACAGGTCATGATATGGTTTGGCACCAGGCATTGGTTAATCAATTAATTAACAATGTTCCTCCTCAAAATCCAATTTTAGCCGGAGAATCATTGCAGGGATACCACTATTTTTATGATTTATTAGTCGCAGATACATTTCGGTTAACCCAAATTTCTATTTTGGATTTACTCTATAGATTTTATCCTGTAATGTTTTCTATATTTTTAGGAATCGGGACTGTTTGTTTGCTTAACAGAATTACCAAAAATAAAATTATTGTTTTAATTTCTTTATATTTTGTTTATTTTGCAGGTAGCTTTGGTTGGATTGTTACATATCTCCGAGATAAGATTTTTAGCGGGGAATCAGTCTTTTGGGTCAATCAACCTGTTTCGATGAATCTTAACCCGCCCTTTGCGATTTCTTTAATTCTAATGATTGCGATTATTTTATTAGTGATCGTTTTTAGACTGAGAAAAAGTGTTTGGTGTTCTGCCTTGCTGGTTTTGCTTATTGGGACTTTGGTTGAATTTAAGGTTTATGCAGGGGTGGTGGTACTGGGTGGTATGTCTGTAATGGTTTTGACAGAAATTCTTTTCAGGAGAAACTTTGAATACTTAAAGATTTTTTCTGTGGCGGCAATTGTTTCAATAGTATTGTTTATATCTCAAAATAAAGGCGCAATCGGATTATTGGTTTGGTCTCCGTTTTGGTTTATTGACTCGATGATTGATTCTCCGGATAGGGTAGGGTGGGCTAAATTATCTTCTGCAAGGCTTGCCTATTTTGAAAGGGGAGAGTGGTTAAAATATGTAGCTATCGAAGTTTTATCCTTGAGTATATTTATTTTGGGTAATTTGGGACTTAGAATAATATCTTTTTCCAGGATAAATCTCTTATTTAAAAAAGACTTTTGGCAAACAACAGAATATCCTTTTATGCTTTTTATGGGGTTTGCATCTCTAATAATTCCGATATTTTTGATTCAAAAAGGTAACCCCTGGAATACGATTCAATTTTTGTACTATTTAATTTACTTAATTGCTCTTTCTGCAGGTTTCGGACTATATGCT
Source organism: Microgenomates group bacterium (assembly GCA_041659805.1). Lineage (GTDB taxonomy): Bacteria > Patescibacteriota > Microgenomatia > Daviesbacterales > UBA10151 > STC-54. Next base: position 505,004 of record JBAZXP010000001.1, read on the forward strand.
TTATATAGAAAATTACCAAAAATTATCGGACTAGTATTTTTAGGGATTGTTCTGTTATTGGCGCCTGTTAATGCAGTAGTGTCTTTTACGGATACTTTGGGTCAAATACCGCCTGCTTCACTTAGCCAAAATGAGTTGGAAGCATTAAATTTTCTTGCCAAACAGCCGGATGGGGTCGTTTTGACTTACCCCTATAACGATTCATTGAACAGTAAATTTTTAACCCCAATTCCTCTTTTTGCTTATACAACCTCAGCTTATGTTTCTGCTTTTTCCGGGAAGCAAACATATATTGAAGACACTATGCAAAATGAAATTTTACAGACAGATTACAATCCGAGACTCGTTGCAGCAGAAGATTTTTTTAGTAGCGGCATAATGCCACCAAGTTTGGAAGGGAAAATAAGATATGTTTATCTGCCTAAGTTTTTTGAAATTAATGTAGATACAAGTAAACAATGGAAAAAGATTTTTGAAAATAAGGAAGTATTAATCTATGAGATTAGTAGTTAAAATAAAATAATAAAATGTTTAGTTTACTTAAGAAAATATTATCAAACTATTTATTTTGGCTGACAGTTATTATTGTTTTCGCATTTTTTATCAGGACTTTTGATTTAGCGAATAATCCCCCCGCAATGTATGGGGATGAGCTGACAATCGTTTATGATGCTTATTCAATTCTTAAAACCGGTCATGATCAGACAGGCCAATTTCTTCCTCTGACATTCAAGATGGGGGACGGAAGACCCCCCTTCTATGTATATGCAACTATCCCGTTTGTTGCTTTATTCGGCCCGACAGCTGTGGGTGTTAGGGCTTTGTCAATACTCTCAGGTTTAGGGATAATTTTAATTACCTTTTTCCTAACAGAAATTTTAATAAGTAAGCGGGCAGCCTTGTTTGCGTCTTTTTTGCTTGCAATTTCTCCCTGGGATATTGCGCTTAGCAGGGGAGGTTTTGAAACTCATCTTGCTTTATTTCTGATTCTCCTTGGGATATTTTCTTTTATTAAAGCAAGGGAAAAACCGTTTTGGTTGATTTTTTCAGCATTATCCTTAGGTCTTGCAATACATACTTATCATTCATATAAAGTTCTGGTTCCGCTCGTAATAATATTGCTTCTATTCCTAATAGACATAAAAAGTTTTTTTGTAAAAAAATCCATTAAATTTTTAATTTCTTCAGTATTAATTTTCTTTATACTTTTTTCAGTATGGGTATTTTTAATTTTTAATGGATCTGAAGGAAGATTCAATAATACCAATGTTTTTTCTAATCCTGATATTGCCCGCAGCGAAATCGATTCTACTGTTACTCAAAGAAATCAAAATAATCTTCCGTTTGGTTTAAATAATCTTTTTTATAATAAATATGTTTTTTACGCAGGAGTTTTAGAACAAAATTATATTGATAATATTTCCCTAAGCTTTTTATTTAGCAGTGGCGATCGTAACCCACGTCATAACCCTTTCGCTATGGGTGAATTATATCTGGCCCAATTTTTTCTAATTCTTATTGCGTTGCTGACTAAGCTTAACCAGCATAAGAAACTAATGATTTTTCTGATCGGTTGTATTCTTATTAGCCCTATTCCCACATCAGTGGTATCGAACGGGCATGCTTTGCGAAGCAGTTTTCTTTTGTTTCCGCTTACCATATTATCCACAATGGGCATGGAGACTGTAATTCAAAATTACCGGAGATTTTTAAAGATTAGAATATTTTTGGCATTTATAATTGCAATCTTTTTATTACAGTTTATATGGTTGATAGGAAATTTATTTTATGTGTCAGGAGATAAGTATGCCAATTTTTGGTCTTTTTCTGCTAAAAAAGCGAGTACAGAGGCCTTAGAAAACAGGCAGAAATTTAATTACATTTTTCTGTCTACTCATATAGACAATATGGAGTTTGCATATCCAACATATGCAGCGATTGATCCGGAATTAGTAATTGCTGAAAACCGACAGCCAAAAATCATTGGAAAATATAGCTTCAAACAGTTTGAAAATATTTATCTAGGAGCTGTTCCTAATTCTGAAGTTAATGATTTTATTGCGGGTCTTTCCGGAAACGTACTCTATATCGGTGAAGCAGACGCCTTAAAGGAAGTAAAAAATTATGATACGATTAATGGGTTAAATAATCAGCCGGCACTAATTAAGGTAGAAAAATAAAAGATTATATGAATTTTTTGAAAGATAAATACATTGTTAAAATATTTGTATTAGCACTTTTAATTAGGTTGATCATAATGCCTTTTTATTTTCATCCTGATATCAAAACTTACAATTTTCAGTCATCTTTTCTAAAACAAGGTGTTGTTGATATTTACTCATACCTTATTACAAATAAAGAAAAGCTGCCTTTGAAAGATGAGTTTGTATATTTTCCGCTAACGTATTTTTCTTTGGGTGGATATCAGATAATAATGCAGCCATTTTTGGGTAATAATTTTCAGTTATGGTTAGGGGATGCTTCCCAGAATGCAATTGATCAGACAGGCGTTTTCCGATACTTATTTATTTTAAAACTGCCTTATCTGATTTTGGATTTTGCCACTGCAATTATTTTAATGAAATTATTTGATGATAATAAAAAAAAGAGAGCTGTATTAACTTTATGGTTACTGAATCCTTTTTCATTGGCATTAATCTATATCTTTAGTAATATAGATATTTTTCCTGTTTTTTTAACTGTACTGAGCTTATATTTTTCCAAAATAAATAAAATAATGATTGCATCGCTTTTGATAGGTTTGGCAGCAGGATTTAAGGCATACCCTATACTTTTTATTCCATTTTTATTCTTTTATGCTCAGGGCTTAAAGCAAAAAACATTAGTGGTTGTTCCGGGATTAATTGCATTTTTTGCAGTGATTGCTCCATTTTTAAAGTCCTCCGGCTTCCAACAGGCAACAATTGCTTCTGGGCTAACAACCAGAATTATCTCGCCCACTTTTGCCATTGGTTTTAGCGAAAGCCTAATCATTGCTATGATTTCTTTAGGAGCTCTTTTTTTCTATGCATTTAATCTTGAAAATTTTAAGTTTGAGCGGCTACCACAATTTTATTTAGCAGCCTTATTATTAATTTTTTCTTCAATTCATTTTCATATTCAATGGTTGTTGTGGATGATTCCGTTTATAATTATTATTGGAGCTATACATAAACGATTTCTCGCCTCGCTGTTTGTTCTTTTGACTACTGCAATATTTATCCCCTTATTATATCCGGACCATTTTATGGGTTTTTCCCTGATGGAGCCGATCAGCTCTTATTTCATTCCATTGCCCACATTATTTCAGATAACTCAGAGATTTTATGACCCTTACGCCATTCAAAGCATTTTACACAGTGTATTTTTGGGAGGATCGATTATATTAATAGTTCAAATGTTTGGAGGAGAAAAAAATGAAACAATTGAATAATATTTTTTTAGTAGTTATTTCATTCATTATTCTAATGCCTGTGATTATTGGTTTGAATATCCGTTCGACTCAGGATCCTATACAGCCTTCATTCGCAGGAACCGAAAAAATTTTTCAATCCGTTTTAGTTTCACAAAAATTTCTTTCTAAAGAGAATGGCTTGTCTGGTATTGGTATCAGTATAAAAAACCCAAACTTAGCAAATAAAAATGAATTAACCCTTTCTCTTTATGAAGGAGAAAGGGCAATCCGGAGTTTATCAATTAATGGGGGAGCGATTGAGGACGGGAGCCTGTTAAGGTTTTTATTTCCTAAAATCCCGGATTCAAAAGGAAAAGTATATACTTTTGTTTTAAATTCTCCTGCGTCTGTAGAACCTGAGGCATTTGAGGCGTATCTTACTAACGAAAAATTTTCAGATGAAAGTTTGATAGTAAACAATAATGAAAGACAAGATAATGTGTCTTTCATTAGAATATATAAATCCGGTAATCCAATTGCGGTTTTGGGAGAAATTTTTTCCGGTGTATTTGTTAAATTATTTAATGATTTAATTTTTTCTGTATTCTATATAACTTTAGTTCTCAGTTGTGTTGTTTATTTGATCTTGGATATATTTAAAAGTGACCGTAAGTCTTATTAATTAACTTTCCATATTTGAATTTCGTCATTCTCAAATTCTTTTGTTAATTTAGTTTTTTGTAAGTCCGCAGCAGGAGGATTTAGTTTAGGAAAGTAGAGATAATTTATTTTGTTTTCAGCCAGTATTTTGCTGAATTCTAGGGGATCAGAAATTTTAAAAACTTCTTCCTGGACAACTTGTCTTTGCTTAAAATTATATCCCATGATGTCTATCTGCTCGTTATCGGAAAGAAAAGTATTTCTGTCTGACATTGCACTTATATAACTTGTATCTGACCAAACCCAAATAGGAGGTATGGAGAATTTTGAGATAAAATATCTGTTATAAGGAGGTGCGATTATCGTGCTGTTTTTCTCAGAGTTTAATTTTAAATAATTTAAAGCTTGAATTTCGTTCGAGCTTATTTTAGCAAGTGGTGGCTTTGAATAAAAATCATATAATAAAGCAACTTGAGTCGGCACAGAAATAAATATTATGAAAAATGAAACTAAAAGGTACATAACTTTTGAGGAAAGCTTTTGCATTAAGGTTGAAACAGCAATTCCGGAAAGAATGGCAAATATCAATATTAAATATTGGAGAAATTGAGCAATGTTTCCGGCTACCCCTTTTTGTAAAAATATAAGTGGCAATATTAAGGATGAAAAAGAGATAAGTAATAATAATTGGCTGAAATAATTGAATTTAAGTTTATCAAAGAATGCAACGATGCCGATAAATTTAGCACCAAGGTTTCCGAATATAAAAATTAGGAATGATGTTATCTCAATTTGGAATACCCGTTTCCAGTTATTCTCCGAAAAGTAAGTTTGCCTTTTAAGTTCAAGATCAAGCCAGTCTAAACGGCTGTTGGAAACAACCATTGTTCTGATAAGCCACCATGGTTCGTATATTAAGAAGGAGGCGGATTGCGAGGTATTCGGAAAATATAAAACAGCGGAGAGTAAACTACTTAAAGATGCGACAGCTAAAATTGAAAATTGCTTTTCTCTTAATAGTTGCCAGAAACCTATTATGACTAAACTTCCCAAAACAACCACACCTGCGTAAACTTTAAAGACAATAAGCGTGCCTGCAAGCATGCAACAAAGTAAATATAGAGACAAATTCTTTTTTGCCAAAAATTGGTAGAATAAATAGAGAAAAGTAATAAGGATAATGAAAGATGCGATTTGGGGAGGGTTGCCGGATGAGCTTTGAATTTGTGAGGCCCAAAAAATTGATTCTCCATCAATAGTCTTGTTTTTTATCCATGTGGCAATGTACCCAAAACTACCTGAAAAGTAGACAAAGAAAACAGACCATATTCCTGCGCTAAAATTGTCGCCAATTTTTTTTCCGATAAAAAAGGTCAATGCTCCTAAAAGAATAGAATAAAAAAGAGGGAAAAATTTGAAATAAAGATCGAAACCGGAAATTCCTAAATATTTATAAAATACAGCAGGAGCTATATCAGAAAAGAAATGATAATTAATTAATCTTTCGCCGGCTAAAGATGGATTCATAAAAGGAGGACCTTTGGAAATTGATTCCATTAAGGCGATGTGCCAAGCACCATCGTGTCCGTTTGAGCTCCAAAAAACGATATCGCCGTTTATTGTAGTTCCGCTCGGGGCAATAACCGCCAATTGTCCGGCAATACCAAGAATAAAAATTAACAAAAGAGTTATTAAATGTTTTTTGTCCGGAATTTTATATTGCTTAAATGATAAGTTGGTATTCTTTAAACAAAAAATATCAATAAATATAACAATTAATAAAATTAATAGTTCCAGTTTAACAAGTATTAATATATATGAAAGTAAAGTGAATGCGACAAATCCCAGTGAGGTTCCCAAAATCAATCTTTCCCAACTGGTAATGGTTATTGATGACTTTTTTAATAAAAAGAGCCCAGGAAGACAAAAACAGAAAATTACTGCCAGTATGAAAATAATAAAGCCTAATATCATGTTAAGTAAAATATAATTATCTTTTTCATTATGCTAATTTAGCTATGTGGTATATTGATAATATGAATTTGAAAATAAGCCCCCCTTTTTTTAAAAAAGTATTGATTCTTTTCGCAATTTTAAGTTTATTTGTTATATTGCGCGGGCACATTATTTATTATCTATACTATTTTAACTTTAATCAAGAACCCCTTTTTTTCTCAGAATATTTTCCAAGACATGTTTTTTTGAGTTGGTTAGCTTTTGGATTAGGTTTTGTTAATATTTTTTTCCTATATAATATTGGTTTAAGAATATATAATTTTAAATTTGCAGTCTTTCTGGCTTTATTGTATGCAATTTCTCCCTGGTCAGCATATGTAGATATTTTAGGGAGTAGCAATGCTTATTTTTTAAGTTGGTCATTGGCTTTCATTTTATCGGTTATTTTATTTATACATAACCATAAAAATAGTAGTGTTTATCTGTTTTTTAGTGCAATCGGTTTACTGACTTCCTCTATTTTCGGTTTATTTGTATTTATTAGCCTTTTGATAAGTGTATACATTATTAAATATGTGAATTATTCACAATTGATAACCGTTTGCAAAATAACATTATTCCCGGTTCTTGTAGTTTTGTATATGTTATTTTCAAATATAAATGTAACAAAAAATTTAATCATAGATAATACTATTTTTTTTCAGGATCCGGGAATATTAAATATTGTAAATCAACTTAGAGGAGAAACAGATTCTGCTAATTTTAGTAAATTAGGAAAAATTATTGAAAATAAATATCTCTATACTGGTGAAAAAATATTGTTAAATTTTTCTATGGATTTTTCCCCTTCTTTATTCTTTAGTTCTCAGTTTAAGCTATTTAATTTCTCTTTTAGCCCGCCCATTCTTTTGGGATTTATACTTCCCTTTGTTATTGGGATTTTTATGTTAAAGCGGCATATGAAATATTTAGTTGTATCTATTGGGTTGATCTTGGCATTATCACTGCCTTCTGTTTTGGACAGCAGATCACCGAATTTAGAAAAGTTAATTCTTGTTTCCCCTATCATTTATATGTATATAGCACTAGGTTTAATAACGATCACAAAAAATATTAAGATTTTCAGACCTACTAGATTATTATTGATTGTTATCATTATGGTGAGTATCCAGGCTTTGTTTGTAATAGCAGACATTGATTTACGGGAAAAAGCACGGTTTGACACGATTTATGGTAAGTATCTTTAAAATTATGAGAAAAAGTTTCATCATTTTAATAATTATCACTTTACTTGGGGGTTATCTCCGTATTATTGATATAGGGAATATCCCTGCAGGCTTAAATGTTGATGAGGTAGCAATCGGTTATGATGCTTATTCCATATTAAAAACAGGTAAAGATATGAGCGGATCATTTATGCCCATATCTTTTCAATCACTGGGGGATTATAAGGCTCCTTTATATACTTATTTAACATCAATTGTCGTTGCTGTATTTGGACTTAATGAGTTTAGCGTAAGGTTTATATCTGCATTTTTTGGGACATTGGCAATTCCGCTTATCTTTTTTTTGACAAATAATTTTTTTAAAAATAATAAGATTAGTGTTTTTAGTGCTTTATTTTTGGCTATTTCTCCCTGGCATATTTTTTATTCACGGATTGTTTCTGAGTCTCAGGTTGCAATGGTTTTAGCAACACTGGGATTACTTGCGCTGATTAAATTCAAAAACGGAAACATACTTTGGGGATATATATCCGTATTCTCTATGGTTAGTTCGATGTATGCTTATCATTCAGAGCGGTTATTTTTACCTTTGTTTTTTTTAATATGGGCATTCATAAATAAAAGTTGGTTAATAGTTAATAAAAAGAAAGTGGCACTGATGCTTTTGATGGGAGCAATTTTAGCTTCACCACTTCTTATTGATCTTGTTTTTGGTAAAAGTACTATTCGGGCGGGTCAGCAAAGCATATATAATGACATCAACTTTTTACGGCAGGTTTTTATTACCCCCGAACCTGTATATACTTATTTTGATCCTTTTTATATTTTATTTAATCAACAGTGGTTATATGTAATATTCTTTGTGATACGGAAATATCTTACTTTCTTTCAGCCTGATTTTTTATTTTTTAATGCTTTACCGATTCTTTCAACAGGATTATATGGTTTAGGAGTTATGTATATTTTTCAGGCCCCGATTTTTTTGATAGGTTTAATTAAAGCTTTCAGTTTAAAATCGGATAATAAATATCTTCTTCCGATATGGTTTTCCTTTGGTTTGTTACCTGCTGCTATAACACTGGCAGAATATCATACAGTACGCACCATGGTTGTAATTCCTGTTTTAGCTATTGTTTCTGGTGTTGGTTTATGGGTAGTTTTAAATTGGTTTATGCAAATCAGAAATAAATTTTTAAAGGTTGCAACCGGGTTGGTATTTTTTCTGGTAGTAAGTATTAATCTTTTTCAGGCCTTTTTGATGTTTCATGTACATTTTCCGATTGAGCAATCTGATACTTTTATGGTTGGGAATAAAGAAGTGCTAGCTTGGATTGCAGAGAACAATAATAATAAAGAAGAGGTAGTCTTCGATTCCAGGAGATTTTCAAACGGTCAAATTATAGTTAGTGTTCCGTATCTTTACTATTTATTTTATACAAAATATGATCCCAAGGCATTTCAAACTCTTTTCAATGATCACCCTGATAATCAGTTGAAAATAAATAATTTTACGTTCAGAGATATTGATTGGAGAACTGACCGGGGTCAGTCTGATATATTGTTTATCGGCAGCCCCTGGACTCTCCCCGAAGAAGATCTCACAGAAGCGACTATCTTAAAGAAAATATATCTACCGAACGGAAATGAGACTTTAAGAGTGGTTGCTCCTTAATATTTTACTTACAAATACTCAACTGGTAAGATTAATATGATGAAAAATAAAATTTCAGTCGTTATAAATACCTTCAATGAGGAAGAAAATATTGAAAGAGCCTTAAAGTCAGTTAAATGGGCAGATGAGACGGTTGTTTGCGATATGTTATCAGGTGATAAAACCGCAGAAATTGCCAAAAAAATGGGGGCCAAAGTAGTTTTGCACAAGCCTCAAAAGTATGTAGAATTAGTCCGTAACTTTAATATATCTCAAGCTTCAAATGATTGGGTGTTAATTTTGGATCCTGATGAAGAAATTCCTGAAAGTTTAGCTAAAAAAATACAAGAAGTGACAGAGATGGATGGTGTGACATTCGCAGAGATCCCCCGGAAGAATATTATTTTCGGCAAATGGATGGAAAATTCAATGTGGTGGCCTGATTATAATATCAGATTATTTAAAAAGGGTAGTGTGGTATGGAGTGAAGAGATCCATAGACCGCCCCAAACAGAAGGTAAAGGCTTTCAGCTTGACTCAACAGAGGATTTGGCAATAATTCATCATCATTATGAGAGTATTTCACAATTTATTACCAGAATGGACCGTTATACTACCGCACAAGCTGGGGAATTGGCTAAAAGCGGTTATAAATTAAATTGGAAAGACCTAATTGAAAAACCTGTCAGTGAATTTCTAAACAGATATTTTGCAGGTCGTGGCTATGAGGATGGATTGCATGGATTGGCTTTAGGTTTGCTTCAGGCACTCTCTTTTTTGGTAATGTATCTGAAAGTATGGGAAGAAGAAAAGTTTAAAGAGCAAAAACTACAATTTAAAGAAGTGTCTGATGAGGGTAAAAAGATTGGTAAAGAAATTAACTACTGGTTTAAATATGGTAACCTTTCTAAAAATCCTATTATACGTGCATTTCAAAAAGCTAAAAATAAATTTTAATGGTAAAAGTTGCAGTTGTAATTTTAAATTTCAAAGTTAAAGAAGAAACACTGAAATGTGTGGCTTCTGTTGAAAAATCAGATTATCATGATATAGAAATTATTGTTGTAGATAATAATTCAGGAGATGATATCGAGGACAGTCTGCCTAAAAACAACAGAACAATTTTTATTCAGAGCGGAGACAATTTGGGATATACCGGCGGGAACAATTTAGGAATTAAAAGAGCGCTAGAAGATAAAGTAGATTATATTTTTGTATTGAATCCGGATACAGAGGTAACGATAACTGCTATAAGCAGTTTAGTGACTGAATCTGAAAAAGAAAAAATAGGAATAATGGGTCCTAAAATCCTTTTTGGGGATAGAAAGACGATTTGGTATGCGGGTGGGTTAATGGATTTGGCGAACGTTTTAGGCCAACATAGAGGGGTGGATGAGATGGATGCAGGGCAATATGATAAAGTAGAGCAGACTGAATTTGTGACAGGAGGGGCAATGTTTGTAAGTAGTGAGGTTTTTGAGAAGATTGGTTTATTTGATGAAAAATATTTTATGTATTTAGAAGATAGTGATTTTTGTTTTAGAGCCCAAAAAATGGGATATAAAATTTTATACAATCCTAAAGCGGTTGTTTATCATGAAAATGCAAAATCAGCAGGATTAGGGTCACCTTTACAGGATTATTTTATAACCCGCAACAGAATGTATTTTGCCTCAAAGTTTTTGTCCTTCAGAACAAGATTTGCTCTCTTCAGGGAAGCTATAAGAAATATCGGAAGTCTAGTCAGAAGACTAGCTTTTTTTGATTTTTTAAGTGGTAATATGGGGAAGGGGAGTTATATTCAATGATCTCAATAATTATACTAACAAAAAATGAAGAGAGTATGATTCACGCCTGTTTGGAATCTGTTAAATGGGCTGACGAGGTAATTGTTATAGATTCAAACAGTCAGGACAAAACAGCGGAAATTGCAAAAAATTTCGGAGCAAAGGTTTTTGCCCGTGAGTTTGATAATTATGTTAATCAAAAAGGATTTGCGATGACAAAAGCATCCGGGGATTGGATTTTATATGTTGATGCTGATGAGAGGGTTTTGGAACCTCTAAGACAGGAGGTTTTGGGTTTGATTGCCAAAGATCAGATTTCTGCCTATGCTCTTTCCAGAAGGAATATTATTTTCGGAAAAGAGGAAAAGTATGGCCCGTTCTGGCCTGATTGGGTGATAAGGTTGGTAAAAAAAGATGACTTTGTTAAATGGGTGGGGGAAGTGCATGAGCATATGGAATTTGAAGGAAAATTAGGTTATACAAAAAATTCTTTACTTCATTTAACTCATAGAAATGTGGAGCAGGTAATTTTAAAAAATTTACAATGGTCAAAAATTGATGCTAAATTAAGAATGGACGCTCATCACCCCAAGATGTCCAGATGGAGATTTTTACGGATATTATGTTCAGAGCTATTTAATCAGGGAATTATAAGACGCGGATTTTTTAACGGGTCTGTCGGAACAATTGATGCCCTGTTGCAAACATTCAGTATGTTAACAACATATATCAGACTTTGGGAGATGCAGCAAAGAAAGCCTTTGGATGAAATATATAAAGATTTAGATACTCAGTTAATTAAGGAAAATTTTAATTTCTAAATGAGAGTCGGAATTTACACTCCATATCTGGACAGTTTTGGCGGTGGGGAGCGGTATATGTTAACTATCGCTGAAATTTTATCATCAAATAACCGGGTTGATCTGTTGCTTGACCGGCATCTGCAAGTTTTGATTACCGAAGAAGTTAAAAAAAATCTTGGTGAAAGATTCAACTTAGATCTTTCTAAAGTAAATTTAATTGAAGCTCCTATAGGAGCTAATTCAGGATTTTGGAGAAAATTATTTTTTTTAAGAAAATACGATCTGCTGTTTTATTTAACAGATGGAAGTATTTTTTATTCAACCGCTAAAAAAAATATTTTACACTTTCAGGTTCCCTTTAAAAATACTGTAACCAATTCTTTTTGGGGAAGGATAAAACTTTTAAGCTGGAATCTGGCGATTTGTAATTCGAAGTTCACACAAAGCATTATCGAAAAAGAATGGCCGATTAAATCTCAGGTTCTTTATCCTCCGGTTGAAGTAGAAGTAATTGAACCGTTAGCTAAGAAAAAACAGATATTATCCGTTGGCAGGTTTGCCAGTTTTTCTAAATCAAAAAAGCACGAGGAGATGATAAAGGCTTTCGGAGATTTATTCCATTCCGGAAAAATTGATGGATGGGGTTTGCATTTGGCAGGATCGATCGAAGGAAGTGAAGACTATATCGCGGAACTAAAGAATTTGGCAGAAGGGTTGCCGGTAACCTTTTATCCCAACATTCCATTTAAAGATTTAAAGCGATTATTCGGTGAATCCAGTATTTATTGGCATGCAGCAGGGTATGGTGAAGAAGATCCTACCCAAATGGAACATTTTGGTATAGCGACAGTAGAAGCGATGGCCGGAGGATGCGTTCCGATAGTTATAAATCAAGGAGGACAAACAGAAATTGTTGAAAATGAAACTTCCGGATATCTCTGGAATCAAGTCAATGAATTAAAAGTTCTTACTGTTAAAGTAATTATGGACCATTCTTTATGGCAAAAATTATCCGCTAATGCCATAAAAAGAAGTAAAAACTTTTCTAAAAAGACTTTTGAAGAAGACATTCTAAAAATCGTTTAAATCATATGAATAAGACGAGTATTATTATTGTGACATTTAACAGTGCCAGAACAATCAAGGCTTGCTTGAATTCTGTTATTAGGTATTCTTCGGAAGCAGAAATTATTGTAGTTGATAACAATTCAGAGGATCAGACTATAGATATAGTTAAAGCATTCGGAAATAAGGTAAAGTTAGCTAATTCTGGGGGGAATTTAGGGTTTGCTAAAGCAAACAATCTAGGGGTAAAGTCTGCCGGTGGAGATTATTTAATTTTTTTGAATCCTGATACAAAGATACTTGAAAAGGGTAGTTTGGAAAAATTAAAGATAAGTATGGAATTAAATCCTGAATATGGAATTATCGGACCAAAATTAATATATCCGGATGGGACGCCTCAAGACCGAGTACGTAATTTACCTACAATAGCTCGAGCATTTAACGAGTATTTTTTAAACAAAAAGGGTGAGTATGACTTTTATTCCCCTGATTGTAAATCACTTTGTGAGGTAGAAAGCATTATCGGTGCCTGTATTATTATTAGGAAAGAATTATTTAAAAAAATCGGAGGATTTGATGAAAAATATTTTATGTATTATGAAGATTTGGAATTATGCAGAAGGGTAAGAGAACTGGGCTTTAAGGTAGGGTTTTTACCTGAAATTACCATTGAACATGCTGAAGGAAAATCAGGAATAAATCAAAAAACTTCTCAAATGTTGAATGAATCTGCCCAAAAATATCATAGTTTAGTGGAATATTTTTTAATTCAATTGATATTGCGGTTAAGTAACGGAAAAAGAAAGTTGTTTTGGGCTTTGATTATTTTTCTCGGAGCAGCATTTTTCAGAATATTTTTCTTTGATCTAATTGAATTTAAAGCAGATGAAGCAATAACGACTTTTCAAACGGTAGAGTTTTATTTAAATCCATATTTAATTCAAAGAGGTTTAATATCAGGAATCGGAGTTTATAATTTTCCACTTTTTAGTTATTTGATTATTATATTGGCAATTTTCTCTCGTGATCCACAATATATTAGTTTTCTCATTGCTTTAATTAATACGATGCTAGTTCCTGTTTTCTATATTGTTATAAGGAAATATTATGATCAGTTAACTGCAATTTTTGCCGGCTTTTTATTGGCTTTTTCACCCTGGGCAATAATATTTTCCCGTAAAATTTGGGCTCAGGACCTAATTTTATTATTAGCCTTGCCTTTTTTTGCTTTAATTCACGGGCTGATTATTGATAAAAAGACAAAATTTACCTTGCCGATATTTACTCTTTTAGTTTTATTAAGTCAATTACACGCCTCAGGTTTTTTTCTATCAGCGGCCACTGTTTTGATTCTTATTATTCTAAGGGTAAAGATTAATTTTAAACAAGCTCTAATGGGAATCTGTATTGGAGCTATTACAACAATACCTTATATAGCTTTTCAATTATCAGCTATACCTATTTGTCCAGATTGTGATAACTTTTTTAGATATCAAAATTTGCCCCGGCCATTTGATTTATATAATTTAATCCGTCCGTTTCAGCTAATGAACGGTCAGGGGTATCATTTTGTCTTAGGGAATAGTTTTGATGGTTTCTTGTCTTCTTTCCCTCTTCTGAATATATTGAAATATTTCTTTTTATCAAGTTTTGTTATTCCGTTTATCGGTGCATTTTTTATTATTTCCAAAAGACGTGAATATCTTTTCCTTGTTTTGTATTTAACTATCATTCCGATACTTTATTTTATTACTAGAACAAATCCTTATATGCATTATTTCGTAATTTTAATTCCTATGGTTGCAACTTTGTATGCGTTCTCGTTTAGTAGTATATATAATTTTATGAAGAGTAATTTATTAAAAACACTTACATATATAGTTTTTATATTTTTTATTAGTGCCAATATTATTTTTGTTTTTTCTTTTAATCAATATTTGTCTTCTGCAAAAATAATCAACGGTGATTATGGACCTATTTTTTCTTTATCAAATCAAGTTATTAAAAACGAGCTGAAAGATTATAGGAGTGTTAGTTATTATAACGAACTCGAAAGTTTCGCTTACATATTCTTAGGGAAAAAAGATTTTCATTTAAAATTAGCAGAATTTTTTAAATTAAAAGGTAATGAGGTATTTGCTGATATAGAACTTAGGAAGAATCAACAGACTGTAAGCAAATGAAGACAAAAATATTTTTTTTAGGAATATTATTAATAGCCTTTTTTCTAAGGTTTATTAATCTTGACAATGTCCCCCCAAGCTTAAATTGGGATGAGGTGTCAATTGGCTATAATGCTTACTCAATTTTAAAAACAGGTACTGATGAATGGGGAAAATTTATGCCATTAAATTTCCGGGCCTTCGGTGATTATAAATTACCATTATATATTTATGCAGACATTCCTTTTATCGCTTTATTTGGGTTGAATGCGGTTGGCGTGCGTTTATTATCAGTACTTTCCGGATTAGGAGTAGTCATTCTTAGCTATCTTATTCTAAAAAACTTAACTAAAAATAACACCATAGCACTTATCGGGATGTTTACGGCAGCAACATTGCCATGGTTAATAATTTTATCAAGAATAGGGCTAGAAGCAAATTTTGCATTATTTTTAGTAACCCTGTTTGTTTATCTTTTTTTAAGAGGAGTTGAGGAAAAACGATTTCTTGTGTGGTCCGGTATACCCCTTGGTCTGTCTCTTTTTACTTATAATAGCAGCCGCGTTACCACCCCTTTTCTTATTTTTGCTGCTGTAATACTTTTTTGGAATAAGCTAAAGAGTCATAAGAGGGAAAGCATTCTAGCTGCAGTAGTTTTAATTTTTTTTGTTTCTGTAGTTATTCCTTTGGCTTTATTTTCAGATTCCAGTGCGCGTTTTCAGTGGACGACCATACTTGATGAGGGAGCAATTTTATCTATTAATCAAGAAAGAGGTTTATCCTCTTTGCCTGCTGCATTTAAGCCTCTTGTTTATAACAAAGTGACTTATTTTATAGTCACATCTGCGCAAAATTATCTTTCGTATTATAATCCTGATTTTTTATTTATAAACGGAGGATCGAATTTTCAATTTTCAGTTCCGGGAACAGGGCTTTTGTTTTGGGCTTTAATTCCGTTTTTTCTTATCGGGATTTTTTATGTTCTTTCAAAAAGAAAAGACTGTCAATTGTTTATTCTGGCTTGGTTGTTTATTGCGCCAATCCCGGGTTCAATTACCAGAGATGCACCACATGCTTTACGTAGTTTATTTATTATTCCACCAATTATTATCATCAGCTCCTTAGGAATCGTTTTTTTAGGCAATAAACTTAAGCAAACATTATTTAAGATAGTTATTCTAATTTTTCTTTTGTTGATGGTCTTTCAAACCTATCTTTTTTGGGTTAATTATAATGGCAGTTATAGACAGGAGTTTTCCTGGTCCTGGCAGTATGGTTATAAACAGGCGATGGAATATATTCAGGTCAATTATTCAAATTATTCCAAGATTGTAATTACAAAATCATACGGAGAACCGCATGAATTTCTGCTCTTTTACCTTAAATATGATTCTTATAAATATCAGCACGATCTGAGTTTGGTCCGTTATGAAAGGAGTCAGTGGTTTTGGGTTGATAGATTTGATAAGTTTGAATTCATAAATGATTGGGAAATAAAAGATAGAATGAAGAATGCTCATAATACACTTCTGGTAACAAGTCCCGGTAATTATCCTCCCGGAAGCGCGATTGTGCAGACAATTGATTTTTTGGATGGGAAAAGGGCTTTTGATATAGTGGATATAGAGTAGAAAATTTAGGTATAATATTAGTATGAGGATAAAAACTCCCTCCATTTATGTATTCATAATTTCAGTAATTTTTCTTCTGGGACTTTTGTTAAGGGTTGTTTCTCTTCAAAATTTTCCACCGGGCTTTAATGCAGATGAGGCAGCTTTAGGCTACAACGCTTATTCAATCATACAAACAGGTAAAGATGAATGGGGGCAAACTCTTCCTCTGGTATTTAAATCATTTTCAGACTACAAGCCTGGCTTATACGTCTATTTGGATATACCTTTTGTTTATTTGTTCGGTTTAAATGAGCTAGCAGTTAGATTGCCCTCAATTATTTTAGGTTCGTTTTCAATTATACTTATTTATCTTCTCTCGAAGCTTCTATTCAAAAAAGAGGTAGTTGCTTTGTCCACTGCATTTTTATTGGCGATTTCACCTTGGCATCTGCATTTTTCAAGAGGAGCTTGGGAAGCCAATGTGGCTACCTTTTTTATGCTCCTGGGAGTTTTTTCATTTTTAAAGTCTTTTACCAACCGCCGTTTCCTGTGGGTATCCGCGCTAGCTTTTATAGCCTCTATGTATGTATATCAAAGCACAAGGTTGGTGACGCCTGCATTACTGCTTTTGATAGGATTATTTCACTGGAAAAGATTGTTGATCAAAAAAAATATCTTAATAATTACTGCATCGTTTATTCTACTACTTCCTTTAATCCTCATTTTGCCTACTACAGCAGGTTTAGCCAGATTAAAAGGAGTTTCTATTTTTTCCGATCCCGGTCCTATAAATCGGGCAAATGAAGAAAGAGGACAGCATCAAGATCCTGATTCGATTTCAGCTAAATTCTTTCACAATTATTTCTTTACTTATTCAAAAAGCTATTTTAAACATTACACTGATCATATGAGTCCTGACTTTCTATTCATTTCAGGAGGTTCATTAAAGAGGAATGAAGAGCCTAATATGGGACAGATGTATAGGTTTGAAATTATTACACTTCTTCTGGGTCTATATTTCCTTTTCCGGAATAAATTTAAAGATTCGGAAATAATAATTTTATGGTTTATTGTAGCTCCTATTGCTTCGTCGCTTACTTTCCAAACACCGGATGCTCACAGATCTCATAATATGGTTATTCCGTTAATCTTAGTTTCTGGTTCAGGCCTGGGGTTTTTAATTGAGAAAATTTGGCAAATAAAAAAGATTTTCAGGAGTATTTTCTTAATTTTACTTTTTTTTATAATAAGTTTTTTTGTTGTAGACTATATGGATAATTATTATGTGCATCTTCCTAAAGAATATGCATTGGAATGGGAATATGGTTTTTCTCAAATGGTACCTTATGTTTTAGAAAATCAGAATAAATATCAAAAAATAGTTATTACAGACCGGTATGATCAACCTTATATATTGTTATTATTTTATTCCAAATATGATCCGACAAAATATCAAAGAATGATTAAAAAAGAGGGTGATAATAAATTCGGATTTACAACTGTTACAAATTTTGATAAATACGAATTTAGGCCGGTTTCACAAGAAGAGGTATTAAATGATCGTAATACACTTTTTGTCGGGACTGGAGAGGAGATTAAACAAGGCAATGTTTTGAAAACAATTAATTTCCCTAACGGTTCACCCGCCTTTAAAATAACCGGTATTTAAAAGATGACTAAGAAAATTAAAATAATTTTTTTTGTAATCATTGTCCTGGCAGCAGTTTTAAGAATATATAAACTTGATTCAATTCCACCTGCACTAAATTGGGATGAAATTGATGCAGGATATAACGCATATACAATTGCAAATTGGGGACGTGACGAATGGGGGCAATCATTTCCTCTTGTTTTTACTTCGTTTAAGGATGACAAACACCCTGTGCATATATACTTTGCTGCAATAAGTGTAAAACTATTGGGTTTGAATGATTTTTCAACAAGATTGCCGGCAGCTTTATTTGGAGTTTTTTGTGTTGCGGCGATGTTCTTTTTGGCAAGATTATGGTTTAAATCAGATTTAGTAGCTATTTTTGCAGCACTGTTTTTAGCAATTTCGCCTTATAATATACAATTTTCGAGAGGTCTTTGGGAGACAAATTTCGCACTATTTTTCTTTTTGATGGGTTTTATATTTTTTTATAAGTCAATAAACAGAAATGTCAAATTTCTTATATTGTCTATAGTAAGTTTTTTTATAAGCATATTGTCATACCATTCTCCTGTTGTTGTAGTTCCCCCGATTATGTTGTTGCTAATCCTTCTTTATTTCCGGGAAATAATTAAAATTAAACATCTGTTTGTTGGAATAATAGTGTTGGCATTACTCACATTAATATTAGTTTTAAATCCGCGAATATTAGGACTTGCCAGGATTAAACAAACAAAATTCGGAGATGATCTGTTGAGAAAAACACAGATGTACCAACTTACTAAAAATAATAATCTCGCTGCCCTTGAGATTGCTTTAAGTCAGTATCCGGTTCATTATACTTCTGAGTATCTGTTTGAAAAAGGTGATCAAAGTGCCAGAAACTCAGTTAAAGTTTTCGGGGAGTTTTATAAAATAGACGCAATATTTATGTTGATTGGGTTTGCTGCCTTAGTTTTTTTAAGATCCAGAGTAACTCTTATTTTATTTGCCTGGATTTTACTGGCACCTTTGCCGTCTGCTTTAGTGATGAATCCGCCGAACGCAACAAGAGCTCTATTTATGATGGGGTCTTTGCATATGTTATCTGCTTTAGGTGCTGCAACAATTATAAAACTAATACCTTTAAAGCCTTTAAAAATTATTTCAATAGTAGCTATTTTATTAATTTTAGGATCTTTCAGTAAAAATTACTTAGATTATTATTTCAATGTTTACCCGAGTAAGGAATCTATTGATTGGCAATATGGAATGAAACAGATTGTTGAATATGTTAAGGACCACAATGGATATTCTCAAATTTATGTGACAGATATCAGATCCCAACCTTATATCTTTTTTCTTTATTATCTCAAAACACCTCTATCCGAATTTTTAGATACAGCATCTTATAATAACGGTAAAATGAAGGACACCAGTTTGGTATCATTTTATGATAAATATTACTTCGGGGAATGGGACCCGATTGAAAGTATGCCTAATCCGGGAGTTTTATATGCAGTTACAGCAAGTCAGTATGACGGTTTAAGATATAAAAGTGTATTTGACGTTAAAAAACGTATAAAATATCTGGATGGAAGAGATGCGTTCTTTTTAGTAAGCTATCCATGAATAATAAATTAACAGTTGTGCTGGCTACCTATAACGAAGAAAAAAATATTAAAGGATGTTTAGATTCAATAAAGTATATCACTGATGAAATTGTTATTGTTGACGGGTCTTCAACTGATAAAACAGTTGATATTGCAAAATCATATAATGCAAAAGTTGTTATAACTGATAATCCCAAAATTTTTCATATTAATAAACAAAAAGCAATTGATATCGCGAGCAATGAATGGATTTTACAGCTTGATGCTGATGAAAGAGTGTCGCCGAAGCTTGCTGAAGAGATAAAGAAGATTATTTCTATGGATGAAAGTGGGATTGAAGCATATGAAAAAAAGTTACCAAATAGAAATCTTTTTTTACGGCACCAAAAGTTGGTTGAAGAAAGAGATGGGACAATAGGAGAAAAAAGTGGCGCATATAATGCTTTTTATTTTCCCAGACTTAATTATTTTTTAGGCAAATATTTGAGATACGGAGGTGTTTATCCGGACGGGGTAATCCGTTTAATTAGAAAAGGAAAAGCATATCTACCCTGTAAAAGCGTTCATGAACAAATGGTTGTGAGCGGAAGGGTTGGCTGGCTCCAGCATGATTTATTGCATATGGCTGATACAACATTTGAAAGATATTTGCAAAGAAACAGCCGTTATATAGATCTTATCCGGGATGAGCTGAAAAGAGATAAAGTAGGTAAAAATATTATTCAAATGATTAATTATTTTATTTTAAAGCCTGTTTATTGGTATTTTTTAACTCAAATACGACACAAAGGTGTTTTAGATGGTTTTCAGGGAATAGTTTTTTCTTTTTTTTCTGCATTAAGATTTCCCAGGGCTTATTATAGATATATAACACAATTATGAAAATAGGTTTTTGCGTCTCAGCACTTTCAAGCGGACATAATATAAGAGGAATAGGCGTTTATACGAAAAACCTTCTTGCAGCTCTAAAATCTAATGACGGGGTAGTCATTCAGGAATTTTCAGGTTCTGCGATTCCTAAAACTGACATAGTTCACTATCCTTTTTTTGATTTATTCAAAAAGTCGTTACCGATTCGAAAAGATGTTCCGACTGTTGTTACAATTCATGACGTTATACCTTTGGCATATTCTGAATTTTACCCTGCCGGGACTAGGGGTTTTGTAAATTTGTATTTACAGAAATTGTCTTTAAAAAACGTATCAGCGGTAATAACGGATTCTAAAGCTTCTAAGGAAGATATAATTAAATACCTGAAATTTCCTGCCTCAAAAATTTACACAATTCCGTTGGCCCCTGCAGATTATTTTCACAAGATAGATGACAAGGATAAACTAAAAACGATAAGGCAAAAATTTAATCTGCCTGAAAAATTTGCTCTTTTTACAGGTAATGTTAATTGGAATAAAAATTTAGTTAATCTTACTGCTGCTGCAATAAAAGCGGATATTGATGTTGTTTTAATCGGTAAGGGTTTTGAAGAAAAAGAGAATTTGGATCATCCGGAGCTTAGAAGCTTTAAGGAATTTCTGAATAAATTTTCTACTAATTCGAAGGTTCATATTTTAGGGTTTGTTGAGGTTGGGGACTTAGTTGGTATAACTAATATGGCAACAATGGCATTATTCCCGTCAAACGCAGAAGGGTTCGGTTTGCCTATCCTGGAGGCTCAAATTTGTGGTACGCCTGTTATTACATCAAATATTTCTTCTATGCCCGAAGTTGCCGGTAGAGGTGCTTTATTGGTTGATCCGAATTCGGTTGAAAGTATTTCACGGGCAATTTCAAGAATATTAACTAAGAAAGATCTTAGAGAAGAGTTGATCAAAGAAGGGTTAAAGAACGTAAAAAGATTTTCCTGGAAAAAAACTGCCCAAGAAACTATTCAAGTATATGATAAAGTCCTACATTCCTAAAATTATTCTTATTTTTGCCTTTTGGAGAATTGCACTTTTTGTCGTTGCATTTTTGGCGCTTTTTGCATTTCCGGTTTTCGGTAACAGATTTCCTTATTGGGATATGTTACTTTCAACAACCGGTCTTCCATCATGGATCTGGGGTTTTGGAAGTTTTGATGGTGTGCACTACCTTCGGATTGTAACAATGGGATATGAGTCATCACAATATTCACAAGCTTTTTTCCCGCTCTTTCCGTTATTTATAAAGATGGTGACTTTATATAGCGGAAATTTTTTAGTTGGGTTAATATTCACAAATTTGGTTTTTTTGATGGCTTTAATCGTTTTCTATAAATTGGTTGAGTTGGATTATAATCACAAGACTGCTTTACTTTCTATAATTTTGCTATTAGTTTTTCCAACTTCTTTTTATTTCGGATCTTTATATTCAGAATCTTTATTTTTATTTTTTACTGTCTCAACTGTTTATCTTTTACGCAAAAAGAACTATTTAGCTGCAGGAGTTTATGGTTTGCTTGCTTGTAGCACCCGGATTATTGGACTATGGCTAATACCTTTATTTTTAACAGAAATCTTTTTTGAGTATAAGGGTACAAAGGTTGATAAGGGTACATCTACTAAAATAATCTTCGGATTATTTCTTATTCCCCTTGGTGTTTTTCTATACATGCTTTATTTAGGTTTTAATTTTAATGATCCGATTTTATTTTTGAGTTCACAGCCTGCTTTCGGAGCCCAAAGAAGTAGCTTCATTGTAACGACTCCGCAGGTATTTTTTAGATATATAAAAATACTGCTTACAGTACCCGTAAATTCCACTCTGTTTTTTAATGGTTTTCTGGAGTTTTGTTTTACCTTAATTTCTCTTATTTTTTTAATTATTGCATATGGAAAAACAAGGCTTAGCTATTGGGTATTTTCTTTCGGTTGTTGGCTAACACCTACTCTAACAGGTACTTTTTCTTCGATGCCCAGATATATTTTAATGATGTTTCTTTTATTACCCTTGATTGCAAAAATTAACAGTAAGTACTTTATTTTACTTGTAACATTGTTTATTATTCTAGGCATGTTACTAACAGCTTTATTTACCAGAGGATATTGGGTTGCATGAAGCTCGCCATCGTAGTTCCCGCATATAATGAGGAAAGCAGGATTGGCTCTGTGCTGCAGGATCTTATAAAAACGAAAATCCCCATTATTGTAATTGACGACGGTTCGAGTGATAACACTTATAAAATTGTTCAAAGCAACAAGGTCATTCCTTTAAAACATAAAATTAATTTGGGCAAAGGCGCAGCT
Organism: Microgenomates group bacterium; assembly: GCA_041659805.1. Taxonomy (GTDB): domain Bacteria; phylum Patescibacteriota; class Microgenomatia; order Daviesbacterales; family UBA10151; genus STC-54. The sequence goes on from JBAZXP010000001.1 coordinate 527,785, forward strand.
TTAAAAACCGGTTGTGAGGCAGCTTTTTCCTTGGGGGTGGAGGGCGTTATTATTATGGATTCGGATGGTCAGCATAGAGTAGGCGATCTCGATAAATTCGTCGCTGCACTTGAAACAGGAAATTATGATGTAGTATTCGGATCAAGAAATCTAAGTTTTGGAGTTCCGTTTATGCGGTTTGTAGGTAATAAATTTGCGTCTGTGCTAGTATCTTTTCTTTTTGGAATTTATGTGTCAGACTTGATCTGTGGCTACCGGGCTTTTACCAAAAAGGGCTATGATAACCTTAAGTGGCAATCGTCCGGATATGGAGTGGAGACAGAAATGGTTGTAAGGACCGGAAAACTAAAATTAAGATTTTGCGAAGTACCTGTGGAGACAATATATTTTGATAAATTTAAAGGGGTCACAATACTTGATGCGGTAGGTATTTTATTTAGTGTTTTGAAATGGAGAATTTATAAATGATAATTGCACTACAACTAACAGCAATAGTCTTTGCGTTAATAATGATTTATTTTGCTTATTTGCATTTTTCCCGCGGAGAATTAAACGGCATTGAGATTTTGTCTTGGGTGGTTATATGGATGGTGACAATAGTAATAGTTGTCTTCCCGGAATTACTGGCTGCTTTTGCAAAAACTTTTGCAATTTCAAGGGTGTTTGATTTGATGGTTATAGGAGGGTTTATTATGGTTATCTCTGTTGTTTATATTGCGTATGTTAGGACTAAGAGATTAGAAAAAAAGATTGAAGATTACGTGAGAGAGGAAAGCTTAAATAAAATAAGGAAAAATAGAAAAAAATAGTATAAGCGTCTGTTCTTTTTTGCCAAATTACTATTCTCACAATTTAAATGAACATATGAAAATATTGATAACAGGAGCGGCAGGATTTATAGGTAGCCACTTAGTTGATTTATTACTAGCTGAGGGGGTTGGTGCCAAAGATTTAAGATTGATTATTCCTAAGGGTGAGTCCCTAAATAATTTAGCAAAAGTTCCGTTTGAAATTATTCGAGGAGACATTCGTGATAAAAAATCTGTGGCGAAGGCAATGAAAGGCGTTGATGTTGTTTACCATTTAGCGGCAAAAATAGACTTTGATGGTAAAACATATCATGAGTACGGGGAAATAAACGTCGACGGTACACAGAATTTACTCGATGCCTGTAAAGGGAAAAAGATCCGGAAATTTATTTTCTTTTCCAGTATTGGGGTATTTGGTCTTCCTGCAGGGATCGGAGATATTATTAATTGGGATGAAAATCACCCTAAGACATACACTAATTTCTATGGCAAATCTAAGTGGGAGGGTGAGAAGAGGGTTATGAAAGCACATGATAAATGGGGTTTGCCTTATGCAATTATAAGACCTGCAAGTGTCTATGGACCCAGAGAAAAGGGTCCGACATATGGTATGTATCAGGCAATAAAAAAACATCAATTTTTGATGATAGGGAATGGAAAAAATAAAATGCATTATGTTTTTGTTGGAGATTTAGTGAAAGCCGCCCGCTTGGCAGAGTTAAGCCGTAAGATAAAAGGTGATTACATAATTGGAGGTCCGAGTGCCGATAAATTTATTGATATCGCCGATTCAATTGCTGCAAGTATAGATATGAAAATCCCGAGGTTTTACTTACCGAAAAAATTAGCATTAGTACTTAGTTACTTAATGGAACTTGCAGGGAAAATGGTCGGCATTAAGCCGCCGCTTTTTCCGTCACGTGTCAGAACCATGACAACTACTTACTTTTATAATATCAATAAAGCTAAAAAAGAATTGGGTTATAATCCTCAGATAGATTTTAAAAAAGGATCTACCGTAACAGGCCGGTGGTATATGCAAAATAACTTATTATGAAGCTTCCTTTAATTTCAGTAATAATTGTGACTTTTAACTCAACTGATTATCTTGCAAAATGTTTAAGTTCACTTATGAAAGCTAAATATCCTAATTTAGAAATTATTGTTGTAGATAATAATTCCACTGATAATACAATTAAATTTATAAAATCATTAAAACAAAACATAATTCCTATATTTTCTGATAAAAATTTAGGTTATGCAGGTGGTAATAATTTAGGGATAAATCAAGCCAAAGGGGAATTTGTTTTTTTGCTAAATCCTGATACTTTAGTTGATAAGAATATTTTTTCTTTCTTGATAGAGCCTTTTTTGTCTGATTCTAAAGTTGCCGTAAGTCAGCCGGCAATATACTTAATGAAAGATTCTGATCGTTTGAACTTAACCGGTAAAGTCACTCATTATTTAGGGTTCGATTGGGTGAGAGATTACGGGAAGAAGAATTCACCTGAAATGGGTGAGATAATGTCGTTTAGCGGCTGTGGAGTAATGATCAGGAAAAGTATCTTGGAAAGAACAAAAGCATTCGATTCAAACTATTTTATGTACTATGAAGACAGTGATCTTTCATGGAGGCTGCGTCTATTTGGATACAAGTTAATATTTGTGCCATATGCAGTTATGTTCCATGATTACAAATATATTCCCGTTGAAAGTTACCAGCCTTTAAAAAATAAGCTTTTTTATAATGAAAGGAATAGGCTTATTACCGTGTATAAAAATTATAGTATGGCGACTCTTCTTTTAATTTTTCCTGCCGTATTAATCATTGAAATTTGTATGTTATTTTTTTCTTTAATAGGTGGATGGTTTGAAGAAAAGATAAAAGGTTATGCCTCTATTGTTAAACTTAGCAGCTCATTACATCAAAACAGAGTTTTTGTCCAAAAAAATAGAATATTATCCGATAAACAGGTAACTGCTATTTTTGCGAGTACTTTAAACAGCAAAATATATGATAATTTGGGAGTAAAATATATTATTAATCCTTTTTTGTTTTGTTACTGGAGAATTATTAAAAATTTAATTAATTAAAAATGAAAAAAATAGCTATAACAGGTTTGAGCGGAGCAATAGGAACCAGATTTATGAAAAATCTTCCTGTGGGTTTTGAATTTTATGACCTTTATCACACCCATAAGGCATCTTCTGAACAAGTAATAAATAAGCACATAGAGTTGTTGGATCCGAAAAATATTCTTAAATGTTTAGAAGAAGTAAGTCCAGATATGATCATACATATGGCAGCTATAACTCATATAGATAGATGTGAGGAGGACAGGAAATACGGAAAAGAAGGTAGTGTTTGGAAAGTTAATGTAGGCGCATCAGATGCAATATCCAAATATTGTAAAAAAAATCATACGAAACTGATATTCTTATCGACTGAATGTGTTTTTGACGGAGAGGAACCATTATATGAAGAAAAATCTTCAAAAAATCCTAAAAACTGGTATGGTAGAACTAAAAGTGAAGCCGAGGATATTATTAGAACTAATTTCCCGGAGGCATCAATTATTAGAGCAGTGATAGCTTATCATGAAAATGACCTTGAAAAAACCTTATTCGGGAAATTATTGCAATCACTTAAAGATAAAAAGAGTTTTGGTGCAGTAACAGATCAAATAATTACCCCAACATATACAGATGATATTATCAAATCCATATCCTTATTAATTCAAAAGCCTCAATCAGGAATATTTCATATTTCTCCGGACTCTAAAACAACAATCTATGATCTTGCATTTAAGTTGGCGAATAAATTTGGTTTTGATGATTCTTTAATTGTAGGGCAGACTTTGGAAGAGTATTTCGGAGAAGACAGAGCTAAATTAAGACTTAAAAATTCCTGCTTAAGGGGAGAGCAGACAAAATCTAAGTTAGGATTTGCTCCGTTAACGATAGATGATGTTTTGGATAAAATTAAGCTATGAAAATTTTGCAGATGGTTCCCTATTTCTATCCTGCCTGGGCTTATGGTGGCCCCGCTAAGCTGGTTTATGATACCAGTAAATATTTTGCCGAGTCAGGGCATGAAGTGACTGTTTATACTTCAGATTCTTACGACGAAAAGAAAAGAATGCCGAAGGAGAAGTATGTAACTGATGTAAAAGGTTTAAACGTGCGTTATTTCAGGAATATTAATAATAACTTAGCTTATGTTTATAATATATTTTTTACACCAGGTATATTTATTCAATCGCTTAAGGAGTTTAATAAGTTCGATGTAATACATTTACATGATTTTTATACCCCTCAAAATGTTTGGATAAGCTTTTTGTCCGAAATATACAAAAAGCCTTATATTTTGAGTGTTCACGGATGTTTAGAGAAACAACGGTTGGAGCAGAGAAGTTTATTTAAGCAGATTTTCTTAAAGCTTTTCGGAAAAATGCTATTAAATAATGCCTCCTTTTTAGTGGCAACATCCCTGAATGAAATTGTTGCCTACCAGGAGTATGGTATACCGAAAGAAAAAATTGTATTTTTTGGTCATGGAGTAAACCCTGAAGAGTTTCAAACTGAAGTTAGCAAGTTGGTTGCGAGAAAAAATTTTGGATTAAACCGAAATGATTGCGTTGTTACATTTTTAGGTCGGATTCACCGTATTAAAGGATTAGATAATCTTGTTAAAGCTATAAGAAGAATAAAAAATCCTAAAATTCATTTTGTAATTGCAGGTTCAAATGATGGTTATTTGCCTCAGCTAAAAAAAGATATCCAAAAGTATAAATTACAAAAGAAAATTACACTATGGGGAACATGTTTCGGAGAAGAAAAATCACAACTTTTTAAAGCCAGTGATATTTTTGTATACCCTTCATATTCAGAAGGATTTTCATTAGGGATTTTAGAGGCAGCAGCATCAGGTTTGCCACTTGTTATTACATCCGGCTGCCATTTTGATGAGGTTGGTAAACAAAAAGCAGGTATTGTGGTTGATCCAGATGATGAACAAATAGCAAATGCAATTGAAAAGATAGCAGAGGATTATAAATTAAGGATTCAATTTGGAAAAAATGCTGAAAGATTAATATTTAATGACTTTTCTATGAAAGTAATCGGAGATAGGATTATAACTATCTATCAAAAGGCTGTTAAAATGAGTAGATAATGTTAAACAAATTATCGAATATTGGCTTAACAATATTAGTTTTATCGATATTTGTTTTGGTAATCCAAAATTTTTATGTTTCTTACTCAAAAATATTAGATCAATCATTATCAAGTTTATTTAAACCCGTTTATAAACCTGAAATAATCCTGGCTAAGTCATTAGGCCCTCAATTTCAGATACTCGAGTATATTTCCAAGAGTATTCCTGATTCATCAATCGTATGTTTTCCTGAAAATTATTATAAAATCGTTTTTAACCAAGACGAAGCTTACTTTCATTATTTTTGGCTTAATAGATCAGCCCTACCGGGAGAAGATACCAGTTGTCAGTATAAAATAGAATTATTAGCTAATGAGGATAGACAACAAATTAATATAAATATTATAAATTTAAAAAAATCATGAACTACGATATATTCGGATACTTCTTTATATATATTTTCTATACATTATTTTGTTTAATCTGGTTTAAATCAACATTTATTATCAAATTATCACCGGTATTCCTTAGTAGTTTAATTGCAAACCTTTCTTTCTTGGGGTTACTTAGCATTATATATCTTATATCCTTGATTTTTTCTGATAATATTTTGATTAATTATTTTTTTAGTTTCTCCTTTATTCTAATTTTCAGTATTTTTATCAGACAAAAAGTACTGACGAATAGTTCGATAATTACACTTAGAAAAGAAGAAAAATTATCTACAGGCGCAAAATGGTCATATTCTATTGCACAATCCCTAACATTAATATTTGGTTTGTTTATTCTGGCTAAGCAGTATTCTATTCCTAAATTTGGTTGGGATTCAGTAATCTATTGGGTGCCAAGAATGAAAGAAGTGGCATCAGGAGGCTTTATGCCATCTCTAAGCATTGGTTTCCCTTCATATCCGCCTTTATGGATTATCATCGGTTCACATGCGCTGCACATTAATAGTAATTTTCTCTATCTATTACCCATTGTTCTTATAATTCATTTGGTATTGGCAACAGGAGACTATTTAAAAACAATTTCGGGGAAAAAGCTCATTCTCTATATTTATCCATTTTTTATACCAACCTTTATCAATTTAATTTTTAGTATGTATGCTTTAGAGCTTTATGCTAATTTTATAGTTGCTACCTTTTTATCTCTCGCTTTCTTTTTAAATGATCGGTTAGAGGAAAAAAGGATATGGATTTTATTAACCATAGTATTGATTGCTGCTGTGCTTAGCCGTCCTGAGGCCATTGTTTTTGTCGGACTTTGGTTTATCGTAAAGTTTATTCAATCATATAAAGAGAAACGAATGAAGCCGTTAATTAGATGTGCTATTTTAATATTCTTATCATATATTTCATGGACTATTTTTTACATTAGTAATGGCATTTCAAATCCAATTACCGGTTATCTAATTCAGGGAGCTGGACAGATAAATGAGAATAAATCTTTAGTCGTATCAAAAGCAATTGAGATTTTACAATATAACTTACAAATTATGGCTTTAGATCAAATTTATTGGTTTATTTTGTTTTATGTTTTGCTAGCTTTTTTGATAAAAGGTTCAAAATTTTGGTTTTTTGTTAATATTCTTTGTTTCAGCTATTTGATTTTTGAGTATTTAACAGTGCCTGTTGCGGGAAAATCAACTATGAAGTGGTGGTTGCAAACTGGTTATTTAAGAATGTTCGGGGTATTTAGCTTGTGGATTTTCTTTGATTTCTTAATTAAACTAAATTCGGCTATGGAAATAACTTCGAAAACTCTAAAACGAGGTAAATAATATGATAATAAGCAAGATAATCAGGTATAAGAATATAATTTTTGGCATAGACCCATATTTTTTTGAACAAATTAAATGTTTGAGAAAACATTTTGGATCACAAAATGGCGGATGGACAATAGCAGTAGATGGTATTAACAAAAAAAGTATAATCTATTCTTTTGGAATTGGAACTGACATATCATTCGATTTGGATTTAATTAATAACTATTCATTAAACGTATATGCTTTTGACCCGACTCCAAGATCTCTTGAGTGGCTTAAAAAGCAAAAAATTACTAAAAAATTTAGAATTTACCCTTGGGGGATAGCAGATTATGACGGAAAAGAAAAATTTACTCTTCCGCCTCAGGATCACTTTGTTTCATTCAGAAAAACAAAAACAGGTTTAACAAAAAACATGATTTCTCTTCCTGTTTACCGGCTATCAACCATTATGAAAAAATTAGGTCATAAGAAGATTGATATTTTAAAAATGGATATAGAGGGATTTGAATATGGTGTTTTGGAGGATATTCTAAAAAGCCAATTAGATATAAAACAAATTCTGGTGGAGTTTCATCACCGTTTTTCCGGTTTTAATAAAAATGATACAGAAAAAGCTATTAAAAAACTAAATAAGGCGGGTTATAAGATATTTAATATTTCAGATATAGGGTTAGAGTATTCTCTAATCAGAAAGGTATAGGATTTAGGCCTTCTTATTTTGAGATTTAGAACTTTTTAACTTTTCAGAAGCTTCCTTAGAATATTTTTTATTTTCATCTAAAATAAATTTAGTGAAATTAGTTTTATGAAATTTATCAAACATAATTACATCCGGGATTGTACAATGTCCACCGATAGGGCCCTTAATAGGGGTTAATATCGGTCGAACGACATTAGGAAGTAGCTTCTTGTAACCTTCATTATAAATTTTGTTGTGCTTTGTATAAATTTGTTCGAAATTCAAATTTAAATCTTCAGCAATTTTAGACATCCATTTACAGAAAATTATATTCCAGGCAAAATATGTTAAGTCTAAAAGTTTTGCCGTTTCTGAATTTTCCGCACTGTCGTATATTTCAACCTTTAACCCTAAAGTTTTAAAATGTTTTTTAGCAAGCGATAAAGAAATATCATCTATGGCCCCAATTATTTTTGGGAAAGTTGATTTGATGGATTCGTAAAGGTGAGGATGAACGCCTATGACAGGAGAATGTACCATTGGTATGTTTGTATTTTTAAATATTTTTCTTGTGGTTCCTGTTGTGGTGGTACTATTAATAATTACTAATTTTGGTTTTAGTTCCTTTATATTCTGGGATATTATTTTAATGAAGATCTTAGGATTAATTTCAGGAATGTTGACGTGTAAGTAATCTATTTTATTGTTTCCGATTTGGTCGTAATCTAATTCTCGGATCAAAACATTATACCCTGCCCTTTCGCAGATTTTAGCCATGGCTTTACCAATTTCGCCATATCCTAATATTCCGACTGTTTGTTTTTTGGGAGTTGAGTTGTTCATTAAATTTCTATTATAATGCTTTGACTGTGTTAACAATTATAGTGTGATGTTAATCATTTGTCTATGAAAAAAATCATTTTAGTTGTGGGTGCAAGACCCAATTTTATGAAGGCTGCACCTCTTTATCGTTACCTAAAGACGCAAAATTTATTTAAAGTAATCTTATTGCATACAGGTCAGCATTATGATTACGAAATGTCACAAATATTTTTTGAAGATTTGGATTTACCAAAACCGGATTACTTTTTAAATGTTCAGTCAGGGTCACATGCTGCCCAGACTGCCAAAATAATGGTTAAGTTTGAAAAAGTTTTATTGAAAGAAAAACCTGAGTTAGTAGTTGTTTTTGGTGATGTTAATTCAACTGTTGCCTGTAGTCTAGTAGCTAAAAAAATACAAATACCTGTGGCTCACGTCGAAGCCGGTTTGAGAAGCTATGATGATACGATGCCGGAAGAAATAAATCGGAGAATAACTGATTCTATTTCTGAAATTTTGCTTACTCCTTCAAAAGATGCGAATTTAAATTTATTAAAAGAGGGTATAAGCATGGAAAAAATATATTTGGTGGGAAATATTATGATTGATTCTTTAATGACTTCTGTAAGTAAAATGACACAGGGAGCAAAGTTTTTCAACAAATTTAAAATAGAGGACAAAAAATATTGTTTAGTAACGCTGCATAGACCTTCGAACGTTGATGAAAGAAATAAGTTAACAGAAATTATAGAAAAAGTTAACGAGATTAGTCAAAAGATATCAGTTGTTTTTCCTGTTCATCCAAGGACAAATAAAAATTTACATGATTGGGGAATTACTGTAAGCAAAAAGCTCAAATTTATTCCTCCGTTAGGTTATAAAGATTTTACTTTTTTAGAAAAAAATGCCGGTTTAGTAATCACAGATTCAGGTGGTATTCAGGAAGAAACAACTTTTTTGGGAGTACCTTGTTTAACACTTCGTCCAAATACAGAAAGACCAATTACTATTAAATTGGGGACTAATAAATTAGTAACAGAACAGAGCTTGCTGAAAGAAGTTGATTTTATTTTAAATGAAAAGAATAAAAAAGGGAAAATACCCCCTTTTTGGGACGGGCAAACAGCTTCAAGGATTACGAAAATTTTAACTCAAAAGCTCGGGAATTAATTTTAAATGAAGATACTAATAGTAATTGATTATTACCAACCAAAGCTGGGGTATAGCGACAGCTTCTTAGCTAAAAATTTTAAAAAATTTGGTCATGAGGTTAAAATTTTGACCTCTAATTTTTACTTCCCATTTCCCGATTATGATAGTACTGTTAAAAAAGTACTTGGCAAACGAGAATTACCTATAGGTAAGGAAGTTTATGATGGATTAGAAATATTCCGCCAAAAAATGATTAGGGAAATTTTTACCAGGGCAATTTTTTCCGGACACGAGAGTTTGTTAAATACATTTAAACCTGATTTGGTTCTTGTGAATAAGGCAGCAAGCTATAATGCTGTTAGAATGTGTCAGCTTAAAGATCAATTTAAATACAAACTATATTCTTATGATAGCCATCTTCCCTCCGAACTCGAACGAGAAAACCTATTTGTAAAAAAGATTGTTTATTTTATCTTTAGACTTTTTTTTGCAAATATAATAAATTCGAGGATCGATAAATTCATTGCTGTTCAGGAAAAAACCAAAATTATTTTAAAAGATTTTTATGGTGTTAAGAAAAATATTACAGTAATACCTCTAGGTACTGATACAGATAGATTTAAGTTTAATGCAAAAGTGAGATCCGAGATAAGAAAAAAAAATGAGATTGGAAATCAAGATTTTGTTATTATTTATGCCGGAAAATTAATTGAATCTAAGGGTGTGGATATTTTATTTAAAGCTTTCAATGAACTTTGTAAGAAAAATTTGCATATAAAGTTGATGATTGTAGGTGAAGGGAGTAAAGAATATACAGATTTTTGCCTGTCAAAATTAGATAAGAAATATCATTCCAAAGTAATTTGGATAGAATTTCAGCGTCCTGAAAATTTGTATAAGTATTATTCAGCTTCAGAATCTGGTGTTTGGCCGCTTCAGGAGTCAACCAGTATGAATGATGCAGCTTCGAATTCTTTGCCGTTTATTGCAAACGATACGGTCGGAGATAAAACCAGAATAAGTAACAATAATGGTTTACTTTACAAAAAGGGTGACTACAAAGAATTAGCAAAAAAAATAGAATATCTCTATAATAATCCGATGGAAAGAAAACAAATGGGTAAAAAGGGAAGGGAGCTGGCAGTGGGGAAATTATCATGGGAAATCACCGCTGCTAAATTTTTACAATAATATGCTCCGATTTTTGTCTCCAACGACAGCTCTCATATGTATTCGTGACTTTCTAGGCGTATTATATCCTGAGCAAAAAAACGAAGCACATATTAAGGCAGGGTTAGATTGGTTGAAATGCGCTCAAGATAAAAGTGGTGATGGTGGAGTTGCTGCCTGGTATTCATTAGTCACGGGTTGGATGCCATCCTATATTGAAACAACAGGTTATATTGTCAGTACGTTTCTTCAGTGCTCTAAATATTTTAAAGATATTGATCTTAAAAAAAGAGCTATCAAAATGGGAGATTTTTTGATAAGTATGCAAAATTCAGACGGAAGTTTCAGACGTCAGGTGCCTCGTGTTACAAGTGATTCTAAACCGATAATTTTTGATACAGGACAAGATATAATCGGATTGGTAGATCTATATAAAGAAACGAAGGTTTCTAAATATTTGGCTTCTGCAAAAAAAGCCGCAGATTTTCTTTGTTCTGTTCAAGAAAAAAATGGCAGTTGGGTAAGGTTTGAATATGGAGGCTCTGCTCGAAGTTATGAAACCAGAACCGCCTGGGCTTTATTAAAAGTATATGCAGCAACTAATAACAAAAAGTATAGAGATTGCGGAATAAAGAATTTAGAATGGGTAGCTAAAAATCAATTGAAGAATGGTTGGTTCAAATACAACAATTTACCATATCCTGATCCTAAAGAGCCTTTGATTCATACTATTTCGTACGCTATCGAAGGATTTTTATGGTCAGGTGTTTTATTAAAAGAAAAAAAATATATTGATATTGCTAAAAAAGCTGCAGATCAAATATTGGAATACTTCAATAAATTTAATTTTTTGCCCGGGACATTTGATAAGGATTGGAAAACAAAAGATCACTATTCATGCTTAACTGGGGATGCTCAAATATCGCTTGTTTGGTTGGAACTATATAAAATTACTAAGGAAATTAAATACTTGAGGGAGGCAAAAAGACTAAATGCTTATCTCAAAAAGACTCAGGATATTTCAACATCAAATAAAAATATAAAAGGTGGGATTAAAGGCAGTTTTCCTATATATGGAGACTTGGTAGGATTTAAGGGTTATTGTAGAATGGCTTATCTAAATTGGGCGGTAAAATTTTTTATAGATTCATTATTAACAGAAGAATTAATCACAAGACATCATAAAATATGAATTACTTATTTTCATTTCAAAAAGTGTTGAATCATCCTAATAATAGAAACACTAAAATTAATACTTTAGGACGTTTATTGCTGTGGAAATTTAACCAGTTATTTTTGAAAAAGACTGTAATTGTTAATTTGACCCCTGAAATGAAATGCCTGTGTTATCCGGACAGTTCTTTCGGTAGCCTTATTATCTATACAAGGTTTCCCGAATACGAGGAGATGAATTTTATATATGATTATTTGCGTAGAGATGACGTCTTTTTAGATGTTGGAGCAAATATAGGTGCTCATACCTTAATGGCAGCATCAAAGATTAAAAACGGTAAGATAGTTTCATTTGAACCTTCTCTCAAAGCTTTGAAATATTTAAAAGAGAATATTCGAATCAACCACTTGGAGGCTTTAGTGACAATTATAGATAAAGTTGTTTCGAACAAGGATGGATATGAAAAATTCATTTCAGGTAAGCATTCTGAAATCGATAGAATCGGGCAAAAAGATGATTCATCACAAGTAATTAAGCTGATTTCTTCGATTACTCTTGATAAATTTTTGACTTTACATAGAATATCTTTTGTAGATTTTATAAAAATTGATGTTGAAGGTGCGGAGTTTAAAGTTATGGAAGGACTGAAAGGTTATCTAGAAAAAGGAAAAATCGGGTTGATTTTATTCGAGGTTAATTCTAATAGTAAATCGTATGGTTATTCTGTTGGAGACATTATTAGTTTCTTGGAAGAAAATAATTATCTTCTTTACTCATTGAGGGATAGCAATAAAATAAGTAGATTAACAGACAAAGATCTCAGATCTCACCATACTTTTAATATATTAGCTGTGAATAGATCTAAAAAGATACAAGATAGAATTAATAAATATGTTGTAAAGGCAAATAATTGATGCATCCTACATACAATTATATTTTTCATCTCATTAACGAGTTTTTATCAAATGATAGAAAAGTCAGCCTGGTTGATTATGGATGCGGAAACGGACTGTTTTTAGAATATTTTCCAAAGGGAAGAATATTGAAATATCTTGGTTTGGATATCAATCTTAGCAGCATCGATTTTGCTAATAAAAACTACAGATCAAAAAAGATAAGTTTCGGATTAATTCGCCAAGGATATCCTGCTAAATTAGGTAAGCCAAATTCGATTGATTTGATTGTATTAATCGGTGTTTTGCAATACATGTCACAAAAGGAAATCGATCTTTTTTTAAAAGAGGCAAGAAAAGTGCTGAGAAAAGACGGTAGGGTTATTATTAGTTGTGCTGTAGATCATGTTCCGTACCGAATATTCAATATATACAGACTGCTTTTGCCAAATTATTTTATAAATGAGGAAATTTTTTTGAGTACTGTAAAGAAATCAGATATGAAAATTATATATAAAAGCGAGAAAGGAATTTTTTTTGCGCCGTTGTTTTCTAATGTAATAAGTTTGTTTTTTGATATTTCGGACAAAATTATATTTCAAACTAAAGGTTCACTTGGACCTATTGGTAGGTTTGGTAGAGCCATGGTTAACCCTATATTAAGATTAGAGTATTCTTTGCCGATTAATTATGGCTACACCCTTTTCTTTGTTTTAAAAAAATAAATTGGGTTTACTCAAGCTTTTCTGTGTCTTATGCCTAGTTTCCAAAGATAATAACCCCAGGGGCCGGTAATTGTAGAAAAATCAAGCCTTTCTAAATGGGCTATTGCCCTTGAGATTAAGTATAAAGTTTTAATCGCCCAATATAAAGTAGGATAGTTTTTTTGTTTTTCTTCGTAGCCTTTTACATATTTAAGAAGAAAAAAGAATATAAACTTCGGTGGTTTAAAAATGGCAAGGCTGTACAATAAGATATTATCTAATGTTTTTCCAGTTTCTAAATATGAGGATTGTAAAGCCTGGATATCAATCTCTGGATGCTTCTTGAAATAATCAAAGAGTTTTGTTTTTGGAAAAATCCTTAAAGAAAAAATAGTCAAAGTATATGGTCTTTCCAACTCGTAAATAAACTTTAATGACTTGAGAATATCATCCAAAGTAGCAATAGGGTTGTCGGAAATAATATCATAGGCTGGAGGAATCATATTGTACTTTTTGGTTACTTTTGCCAGGATTTTAACTGATTGTTTGATATTTTTTAGAGATGTGGGGCGTTCGTAAAAGGCAAGTATTTTTTCACTTCCACTTTGAATTCCCATCCTTCCGCGGTTCATTCCTGCTTTTCCTAAAATTTCCATTTTTTGAGTGGTTACAAGATTTGGATGAAGACCACTTACAGCGAAAGGCAAATTGATTCTTTTCTTATATTCTTTGGCAAATTTTTTAATGACGTCTAAAGGTAGCGCAATAAAATTATCATCATTAAACATAATTGTTGTTATAAAAGGGTTTTTCTTTATATTTTCCTCAATTTCATCAAGAATATAATCGACAGAAGAGTAACGGATATTTCTGTAATTATTGTCAATTTTTATGAAGGCATCATTCGCACAATAAGTACACGAATAAGGGCACCCGAGTGTCCAAATTGTCCAATAGCACAAACCATTATACCTAAAAAAATCGCTCGTATTTAGATTTCGAAACGTTTTTATCTTTTGGTCATAGATGAAGCAATCATAATTGTGATAAAGATGGGGGAATAAACTTAATTCTTCTTTGGTATTTAGTGGACGGATAGGGTTTCGTATAATTCTTTTCCCTTGTCTAAACCACATATTAAGAGTTTGAGTATATTTTTTATTAATTAAATAATTGGAATAAAACATTTCAAAAGGGACTTCACCTTCTCCGATGCAAATGGCATCAGCATGTTTTATTGCTTCTTCCGGATTAATTATGCAATGAACACCTCCCCAAACGATATAGGTCTTAGGATTGTATTTTTTTACAGCTGTTATTATTCGAGCAACGTATGATGAGCTAGGCGTCATAGAGGAGAAACAAAGTAGATCAGCCTTAGCAAGTTCCTTAGCTATTAAATTAATATCTTTATTGGTAAGCATGCTTTTATGAGAAGGTAACAGGTGATTTAAAAATGAATAGAGATTGCCAGGTGTAATAAAATAAATATCTATATTTGGATTAAGTTTACGTGCAACAGCTGCTACACGCCGGAATCCCAGGGCGTTTATACCTTCCTCCACAGAGACAAATTTTACTTTTAAGTTCTTTTTATTGACTGTTTGTTTTGCCATGGTAACTTATACAATTATTGTTATTTCTTATGACAGACGAAAATTAGTGTTGAATCTGGAAAAATTGGGGAGCCGGTTAGAACCGTACAACCCAAACCCAGTTTACTAAAAACCTTGAGCCATTCTTTTCGAGTCCTAACGTTTATTTGTTCATTGGGATATAGAACTTTTTCCCAAAAGTGACCAAACAAAAAGGGTAGTCTGTTAGAAGCATCAACTTCTTTAATAATTAGCAATGAACTCTTGTTTAATTTTTTACTAAGAATGGTTAAAAGTTTTTGTTGTTCTTGAAATGGAATATGATGCAGCACATCTACCATTAGGTAATTTTCATATTTTTTGATGGTCATTTTTGTTATATTGCCTAATTTAAACTTAATATTTTTTCTTCCACTAATCGACTGTTTTGCACTGATGATTCTGTTTTTTGAAAGATCGACCCCCAAAACCTTGCGTGCAGGAGAACATATTGCCAAGTAATTGCTCATGATTCCTGCACCGCATCCGACGTCCATAATAGTTCCTGAAAGAGGTAATGCTTTATCTATTTTCCAAAAAGGTAGTATTAATAGACGGATCATGCTTATGATGGACTTTTTAACACCCTGACTTTTATATATAAAAAAGAATGAAATTATATTAAAGATTGCATGCATTGGACTATTTTCTCTTAGGATGTATTGGTTTATTAAAAATACTTTTTACAATATATTTTGGTCGGTTTTTAACTTCTTCAAATATCTTACCAATATACTCCCCAAGGATACTTATTCCTAGAAGCTGTATTCCTCCTAAAAACAGAGTTAGTACTACGATTAGTGAAATGCCCCGTGGTGATTGAGGGTATAAAAGACGAAGAATAACTTGTATAACAATACCCACAAAAGAAAAGAAAACAACGAACATGGAAATATAAGTAATCATTTCTAAAGGTACATAGGAGAAAGAAAAAATTCCTTTTCTTGCCCAACCAAAGTTTTTATGCCAATTGTTTGTAGTTTTACCAAACATCCTCTCTGGTCTGGTGTATGGAATGCCAGTTTGATTAAAGCCTACCCAAGCCCGTAGACCTCTTAAAAAACGGTCTTTTTCAGGCATATTATTTAATACTTCAACGACATTTCTATCAATTAAAGAGAAATCACCGGCATCTACAGGAATCTTTATGTAAGATAGTTTTTGGAATATACGATAAAATAACTTGTAGCAAATTTGTAAGGTTGTGGTTGCTTCTCTTTTTACTCTTATGCCATAAATAACATCATAGCCTTCTAACCACTTTCCGTAAAATTTTTCTATTAATTCTGGAGGATCCTGAAGATCTCCGTCTAAAAGTACAACAGCATCACCTGTTGCAATCTCCATTCCACTGCTAAAAGCCATTTGTGATCCAAAATTGCGGGAATGGTTTATTGCAACTACTTTTTTATCCTTTTTTGCTAGTTTTTCCAGTATATTTTCTGTATCGTCGGGGCTTCCATCATTAACAAAAATAATTTCATAATCGATTTTTATTTTAGAAAAAACTTTAACTAATCTACTATACATAAATGGAACTGCCTGACCATCTTTGTAGCATGCAATAATTGCGGAAATTTTTCTTTTAGTTAAGATTTTAGCCATGTTAATGTCCTTTGTATTATAGAGTTGACGTCTAGACCATCTAAGCTTCTCAGGTATTTTTGTGATCCTCCGACATTATGGTATTTGTCATCAATGCCAATTATTAATTGGTGACGCAAACAATCATTGCTTGCAACATTTATCTCAGCAATAGCACTGCCCAATCCGCCAGTTATATTGTGTTCCTCGATTGTTATCAATTTAGAATGTTCTCCAATGATCTTTCTGATATGATCCTTATCTAAAGGCTTAATAGTATGCACATGAATTAATGATGCATCTATCCCAACTTCCTGTAATTTCTCTTCAACAATGATAGATGATTCTAGCATGTTGCCGGTTGTAAAAATTACAAGATCTTTTCCTTTTTTTATTTCTACAGTTTTGCCTATACAGAAAGCACCTATATATTCATATGACAAAATTGGCTCACCTTTCTTACCCAAACGTAAATATACAGGCCCTTTTATACTAAACATATCATACGCTGCCCGGTAAGCTTCTAGCGGGTCTCCAGGGCAAATGACTGTCATGTTGGGAAGCGACCTCATTAAGGATATGTCTTCGATTGCACAATGAGATTGACCATTTAAGGAATAACCGTATCCTCCGCCGACACCAACTATTTTGACATTTAGATTTGGATAACAAACATCATTTCTAATTTGTTCGAATGCTCTGAAGGTTAAAAAAGGTACAATGCTATAGCAAACGGGTATGAGCCCGGAATGAGCCATACCGGCTGCCATTCCGACCATATTTGCTTCTGAAATACCGGCATTAGTAAATCGTTCAGGAAATTTTTCGATAAATTCTTCAAAAACCTCGAAGCCCAAATCTGCAGTTGACAAGTGAATATTGCTATACTTTTTATTAGCGTTAATTAAGGCCTTAGAAAATGAAAGTCTCATAAATTTGTTTTACTTACAGTCTTCTTTACTTTTGTCCTTTTAAAATTTAGTGTTTCATCTATTTCCTTTAATGCTATCTGCATGTGTTGAGGTTTGGGGTCGTAATAATGCCACCTGAAATCTCCCTCCATAAAAGAAACTCCTTTACCAATTATCGTATTAGCGATAATAATATTAGGTTTGCTATCGGAGATGTTTGTTAAGGCTTTTGTGATTTGATCTATGTTATGGCCATCGATTACAGACGTACTAAAATTGAATGTTTTCCACTTTGCTTCTAAAGGTTCCATATTAATAATATCCTTTGTATTTCCTAAACCTTGGGTTCCATCTCGGTCTAAAATTACAACTAAATTGTTTAGATGATGATGTCCTGCGAATAAAGCTGCTTCCCAAATTGTACCTTCGTTAATTTCTCCATCAGAAATTAGGACATAAATTTTATATTGTTTATTCATTAATTTAGCTGCATAGGCCATGCCAACACCAACCGATAAACCATGCCCTAATGAGCCGGTCCCCCAATCAATCCCAGGTAAACCATTTGATTCCGGATGAACCATTAATTTACCACCGTCTTGGCAGAAAGTATCTAAAGTTTCCTTATTAAAAAAACCACGATGATGTAATACAGTAAAAAGCCCTGCTCCTGCATGACCCTTACTTAAAATAAACCGATCGCGTTCCTCCCAAAAAGGATCATTTGTACGAATATTTAAAATTTTAAAATAAAGTGTTGTTAATAGATCTATTACTGATAAAGAGGAGCCGACATGACCGATTTGGACATTATGGGAGATTGTTAACATGTCGCGTTTTATTATTTGACACATTTTTATTAAGGAGATATTTGATTTTGACATGTTTTGAATCTAATTTTTGTTATACAAGTCCTTATTGATTTTAAACCAATTAATTGCTTCCATCAAACCTTCAGTGAGTGTATTTTTAGGTTGCCATTTGAGAACGTTTTTTGTAAGTTGATTATTTCCTAGCCAAAAACTAGTATCCCAAGGACGGCCTGGATAACTGCCTATAGCAATCTCAGATTTAGAATGTGCTAATTTCACAATCAGTCTGGTAATTTTTTCAATAGAGGTTTGTTTACCAGAGCAGATATTAAAAGTTCTTTGATCAAATTTTTTTAATTTAGTACATTGAAGATAAGCATCAATTAAGTCTTCGATGTATACAAAGTCTCTTTTTTGTGAGTTGCCTACAATATTAATTTTTTGACTATTCAATGCTTGCATTATTACAGTCGGGATTAATCTTCCCGGCTCTTCATATGGACCAAATATAGAGAAAAGACGAATAGTTATTATTGGCTTTTTCATCATAAGTCCGTAGGTATTACAGATTAAGGTGGAAGCTGCTTTAGTTGCTGAGTAGTAACTATTTGGTTCCAAAAGATCTGTTTCTTTCATGGGATGACTCTTATAACCATATTCAGATGAAGAACCGGTATTTACAAAAATTTGATAGTCGGTGTTTTCTAAGGCGAGTAATAAATTTTTTGTTCCATTTATATTAATTTGTACCGCAGATTCCAAAGAGTTTTGTTTCGCGTAAGCACCATATGCTGCCAGATGAAAAATTATATCTGGTTTTATTTTTGATAAATTTCTCTTGAGATTTTCTTGATCAGCTAAATCAACTTGTAAAATTTTAACTTTTTTAAGAATGTCCTTAATCCTCCAAGTATCAGAACTTTTTCTTAGGGTAATATATATTTTTGCTTGTGGGTAATTTGAAATTAAACGCCGTAATAAATTTGATCCGACAAAACCCGCTGCTCCTGTAATCAATATCTTCTTGCCATTTAAATTTGGTGCTTTTATAGCCATTTTTTAGAAATAATAGATCTAATGGCAGATTTTAAGTAGAGCTTATAACAACCTACTTTGTAGATTTCTACATTACATTAAACAAGTAAAAATATCAATGACTCTTAGTTTAAATGATATAGAATGATTTAATAAATAATAGTTAAAAGGGGACACAAAGGGGAGAAACGGTCGACAAGCCCCCATCAACTCTTATTTCTGCTCCAACAATATAACTAGCAAGGTCAGAAGCTAAAAAGGATACTACCTGCGCAATTTCCAATGGAGTCCCCCACCTACCCAAAGGAATTTTACTGGAGATCTCATTTACTTTTTCAGGTAAAGTCTTTTCGGTAATACCAGTAGGATAAATTGCACCAGGTGCAACTGCATTAACTCGGATCCCTTTTGACGCCCATTCAACAGCGGCAGTCCTCATAAAAGTCAACAAACCGCCTTTTGATGCATCATAGGCTCCGTTATCCAAAAAAGCTTGTCCAGTATGTACTGATGTAACAAAAGTAATAGAACCTTTATCCCCTCTTTTAAGAATTTTTCTCCCAATGATTTGGGTCATATTAAAAGAACCAGTTAAATTAACATCCAAGGTTTCTTGCCAAACTTGACTATCCATTTTTTCAACTGATCCTTCAGGATTAATACCCGCATTACTAACAAGTGTGTTAATATTTCCCAGCTCACTTTCCACTTCACTTAAAGACTTGC
Organism: Microgenomates group bacterium; assembly: GCA_041659805.1. GTDB lineage: Bacteria > Patescibacteriota > Microgenomatia > Daviesbacterales > UBA10151 > STC-54. The sequence goes on from JBAZXP010000001.1 coordinate 547,817, forward strand.
TAATATTTTCTCTATCTCTGACATCAACGACGTAACCTCTAAGTGAAGAAGATGATAGTTCCTCTATAGTTTTTTCTATCTGAAGCCTATTAACATCAAAAAGGGCTACAATAGCTCCTTCTTTCAGGAAGTTTTTGACTACCGCTTTACCAATGCCATAAGCTCCGCCAGTTACAACAGCAATTTTTCCGTCTAAAAGCAATCTTTCCATACTTTAATAATGGCTAACTTGGTATTTTATATAACCACTATACCTTTGTCCAGGAGCTACTGATAATAGGTGGGATTCTTGTTTAAATCCTTGTTTATCAAGATTCAAAGCATCAGTGGAGCAAGTTTGATTTTCCATGCAGAAGAAAGGCTCTGTAACAGAGGGAGTATAAATAGTAAGATGGCTGAAGTCGCCCGAAGTTTCTAAGTTAATTTTTAGCTTTTCAGAAGTATAATCAATACTTCCATATTTTCCTGGTTCAAGTCCCGTAAATACATGATCAAGATTTAAACGATTAAGCCGTTGAGGTTGTCTTAAATCAAAAGCAGTTCCTTCAACGTTATCTAATCTTCCTGATGGCAGCAACTCGCTATCTGCTTTCATCACATAATTAGCCGGTGCCGAAATTAATATTGTTGATTTTTCTGATAAAGCTTTAAAATAAGGATGTAAACCAAATCCAAAAGGTAAATCTTGTTTTGATTGATTATCAATAGTATATACAACTTTCATACCATCAGTAGAAAGAATATAGTCTAAGGATATACGACTTTTAAAAGGAAACCCGGCAAAAAAGGGATGATTTTCATTAATTTCAGTATAAGTCCGTACTCGAGTAAAATTCTTACTAGCAATTGGTAAGTCAAAATTCCAAGGTTTATCAAAGACTAAACCATGCACTAAAACATTATTACCCTGAGGTCTTTTTAAACCAGCTAAAGAATATTCCTCACCTTGCCAAGAATATTTTTTATCTTTCAGTCTATTTGGAATAGGCCACATTACAAAAGTTCCTGTAAAATCCCGTGCTCTTAATAAGTCAGAATCACAATGGATTAAATCTAAATCTCCCAACCGAAACTTAAAAAGGTTACTGCCGAATTCAGGTGCAATGGAAGCAGTAAGATCTTTGGAAGGATCTATGTCTTTATAAGAAAGTTCAACAACTGGGCTCTTTTCTAAAGAGACATCAGTTTTAATATTAGCATCAAAAATTCCTAATTCCTTTGTCATTTTACGCAGGATTAACTATTAAGTCCTCAGGTAAGTATTTTTGAAAAATTTCAAGCATTTTAGGTTGCACCATAGGATTCCCTGCAATAACACCCCAATAATTTGGTCTCCATTTTTTCTCAACAGTTCCTGGGGCAGCTTCTTCTATCATTGGGTGCCAATCTAAACCTTGCATATTTGTAACTGTTGCTCCAGCACGTCTGGCTATTAATGCTCCGGGTGCCAAATCATATGGGCTGGTCCAGGAAGATGCATAGCCATCTAATATACCTGACGCAACAAAAGATAATTCTAAGCCACCGGATTGAAGTTCACGATGGAATCTACCTGATCTATTAGTAATATCTTTCATCCCGGACCATAATGCTTCAACAAGTTCTTTTTCATAATATCCCCGTCCTTTTCTGACATTTCTTAAAGGTGCAAACGAGAGTAGACATTCCTCAAAAGGATGGTTGCTTACGTTGAGTGGTTGACCATTACGATATGCTTTTTCTCCTTCTGCAGAATAATAACAGTTATGATTGATGGGGTCATAAACTACTGCTGATCTAGTCTTACCGTCTACAACTTCCCCGATTGTGAAATTAAATATTGGGATACCGGTCGCAAAATTTGTGGTGCCGTCTACTCCGTCAACTGTCCAGAATTTTTTTCCGGAGACGTCTTCATCTTTTGAATATTCTTCTCCCAATATCTTGCTGTCAGGTTGTAGATTTCGTATGGCTTTTTTGGCCATCATTTCAACCATTCCATCAAACTTGGTATAATTGCTTTTGTCATCATAAAGGTGAGTCTTAACACCTTTATAAAAAGCTGTTCTTAAAATTTTCCCAGCTTTAAGAGAGATCTCAATTGCTGTTTTTAAAGACTGATCTTCTGACACCAGTGGCCAGTTTTTATAATTTTTCTCAATAGCTCTTTCCATAGGATGCTCTTATTGGAAGGTATTATAACAAATTGGCTTTATTTTTGGGTGATAGACGAGGTTGATAGTTTTATAATATTGTTTACAGCTTTGGTAAAGGATTCTTTATCAAAATGCTTAAAATAGATAAGATAAAATAAATTTAAATCAGATAATTCATAGGATCCAACATTAATTTCAATAATAAATTCCGGATTTTTTACAATATATTCCTGCATGTTGTTAAGTTTATTGAATGTATTTAGGAATCCATTATTTTTAGGAAAAGAAAGTTGTTTTTCTCGAGATTCATTAATTGTTTGGTTATATGTTTTAAATTCATCAATGCTCGACCCAAATCTTTTTTCATCACCGAATGCTTTCTTCATAAAACCTGTGTATTCATAGAAAGCATAAGGCTTATGTTTTGCATTTAGATGTATGGTGTTATCAATAAAAAGAAAAGTAGTATTATTTTTTAGTTCCTGATTTCTTTTCATTTGTTCGATAACTGACATTTGTTTATATTGATCTTTGAGGAATTCTACATTTATTTTAAGATGGTAGCTTACAAACATGGCAATCAATATTGAGTAGATAGCGATTATTATATTTATTCTCACGCGTAAAAAATTACCAATGATTTGAATTCCGTAAACGATCATGAAACTGGCCCCCAAAGGGGTCAGCAATAGGTGCCGGTCTGAGAATCCTTCAAGTATTGTGGGGATCTTATTTACTACATAATAAGGAAAAACAGCTACATAAAAGGATATACATCCGAGAATAAATAAGATTGTATCTTTTGAATAATGTTTTTTCTTTATATCTTTAGTTTGAAGGGTGTGTCGCAAGGAAATAAAGATCGCTGTAATTCCTGAAGCAATAATTAATAGATTAGAAATAAGATTTTTTTGAAATAATGTTGCTGAAGTAATGAAAATAGTTTCTTTGAGAAGATCAAAAATATTTTTAAAGGTTAGAGGTGAGACATAAGGATGGAGCTCTAATTTTATTCCTGCTTGCCAGACTGTTGTAATCAATGACATATTAAATAAAGAATAAAAGGAAGAGAGTAAAACAATTAGAAAAGAAAATCCATAGCCCTCAACGCTTCTATAAAAAGCAGTCAGTAGATTAAACGCAGTTATTTCATTATAGCCCTTGTTGATCTCTGGCAACGGGAAAAAATATTGCTTGTATAGAAAGAAAAATACTGGCAACAGAATAAAGTCAATATGGTTAATGATTAAACGGCACACATCTTTTCGGGACTTTAACTGATTTTTTTGCTTGAAGGCTATATATGCAAGAATAAGGATATAAAAGAAAAGCATTGAATTGATAGAAAATGAAAGTATTAGGGTAACCAGCGCAAGTAACCGGAAAATAACCTTTTTGTTAATTAAATAAAGAGTTGTTAACCACCAACCAAAATAGAAGAAAAAATAGCATACGCTATACCAAAGAATTACTAATACTACTCTGGCATCATTCGCCGGAAATAGCAAAAAAAAGATAGTTAATAGTAACCTTTTCTTAGAATCAATTTCTTTAATTGTGCTCAAAATTGAGTAGAAAAAATATCCAGAAAAGAGATACACGAGAAATGTCACAATGCGGTATGCAGTGAATGAATGAAAAATATTTATTGAATTAAATATATATGGAGCCAGAATCTGCCCAAATGAGTCGCATGTTGATTTTATTAGTTCCGGATCTTTGTTCACAATCACAGCCCAATCGTCCCAATAAGCACCTGAATTTAACAAAGATAGGCCGAAAGAAACAATATAAAGAATAACTATTAATATCACGTAAGATAGATGGTAATTTTTATTGCTCTCTTTTGTCAATGTTAACGTATTCTGAAGGCACAGGATGTACTTTAAATATGGAATATGTTAAAAGAAATGATGGATAAATGTGACATACTGATCGTTATGTTCTTTTTTAAAGGAAGAGATGCCGAAATTATTATTCCACTTAAATATTATTTAGAAAATATATTCCATCTTAATGTAAAAGTTTGTTCAGTTTTTGATCCGTATATGATTGATATATATAATCCAGGAATTGTATTAATGGAAAATACTATTGGGTCTGAATTTCATGTCGCTTTCGGAAAATATGCTTTTAAAAAAGGATATCCTATAGTGAGTCTGGTTTCAGAAGGATATTTAACCGAACAAAATGTACAGACTGATTTATGGGGGTGTAACCTAAAGCATGAGATATATTTCAATAAATGGTTTCTTTGGACGCCGGGTTTAAAAAGAATGGCATTAAAATATTTTCCTGACCTAAAGAAAAAAGTTGATCTTGATATCTCAGGAGCAATTGGGTTTGATAGATATCAGATATATGATTTCGCTGATCAAAGAAAATTTTTAAAAAAATACCATAAAGAAAAATATAAAAAAGTTATCGGTTACGCAGGATGGGTATTTTGTTCGTATTTTAATCCTAAAGAATACGAAAAACTTATTAGTGAATTCGGGCAAAAATACTTTTCCTATTTTAAAAATGATAAAGAGACAGTTAGTAATATTTTGCGTCAAATCATTAAATCAAATAAAGACACACTTTTTATTTTCAAATTGCATCCAAGCGAGATGGAAGATAATATGGATATTTCAAGAAGTTGGGCGCAAGAATTTGATAATGTTTTAGTTTTTCAAGCAGAGGAGCCTGTAGCAGATATTATCAACGTCTGTGATATTTGGATGGTTTATGATTCCACAACATGCACGGAAGCTTGGTTGTTGGGTAAGCCAACAATAGTGATTATGCCTTCACCTAACATAAAATTTCGCAGTGACTGTTATAAAGGTAGTGCGATTGCTCGTAATTTACACCAACTTTCAGATCTTATTGATAATTATAAAGAAAAAGAGAGGGTGGAAGGTTTTTATGAGAAGAAAAAATATAGAAAAAAGATTATAAGAGCGCTTGTTTACAGAGAAGATGGCCTTAATTTTAAAAGAACTGCAGAGAAGATTCATCAATTTCTTATGATATCTTCAAAACGCCGTGATACTTCCCTTTTGTCTTTTAAAATTTGTTATTTAATACAACATTTATCATTGGTTTTGCTTTCTAGACTTATTTGGTTACCTTTTTTGAATAAGTCAACAATTTTAAAATGGTATAACGAACAACCAGATTTTATTAATTTAGAAAAAAAGTATACTCCTTATATTAGGAAATTCTTAAAAACATCTTAAAGTTTTAGACAGCTCTGAAGCCGCGAAAACTAGAATCTTTATCAATGTAGAGTTTTCGTGCAGTTTTTATAGCATTTTTGCATGACTGTTTATAATATGCTTCTAGAAGGGTTTTATTTGCTTTAAATAATGCTTCATGGAATTTGTCGTCTGTCATATTTGTGAAATTAACCGCTAATAGGTCCGAATTGATGTGTTTATTTTCATAAAAATCCTTCGGACCTTTTAATAAGCCTTTTTCTATCGCATAATAGTATAGAGGGGAACCTGGGTATGGAGTTACTGGCCGTATGGTACGGAGTTGAGCATGATCGTCGTATTTTAAAAGAAAATCGACACCTTTTTGCAACGAGGTTCTTGTTTCTCCTATGTTTCCGAAAATAATATTTAATCCGGGGCTAATTCCTACATCCAAAGTATTTTTTATTCCTTCATGGATCATTTTAATAGTTAAGCCTTTTTTCATAGTAATTAAGGCTTTTTGGTCTAAGGATTCAATGCCATAGTTTATAAAGATGCAGCCGGCTTTTTTCATGAGTTGTAAAACTTCTTTATTTGCGAAATTTAATCTGCCGTTACAATCCCATTTAAACTTCATTCCCGATTTTAATATTCCTTCGCATAGCTCAACAGTTCTTTGTTGAGAAGACATTAACAAATCATCAGAAAAGGTAATTGCTGTAATATTGTAATCAGTTTGAAGTTTTTTAACTTCTTCTAAAATATTTCCTATTGATCTTGGTCTGAACCCTTTATCCATTCTGTAGCAGAAATTACACTGAAAAATACATCCTCTCCCTGAAAGAACGGGCATTAGACGATCGCTTCTTAGTATATTGGGGGTTCGGTATAAAGAATAATGATTTATCGGAAATAATTCCCAAGAGGGAAAATCGATTTTATCTATATCTGTAATTAACGGTCTGGGCGGATTTATTACATATTTCTTGCCGTCTCTGTAGGCAATTCCATTAATGGGAGAAAGCGAGTGTTTCCCTGCAAGCGCCTTCATTACTTCGAGAATAGTAATCTCTCCTTCTCCTCTGACGATAATGTCAGCACCGGTCTTTTTCAGAAAATATTCCGGTTCAGGTGCAGGCCCATGGCCACCTAATATATAAATAGGACGTCTTTTTGATTTATTGATAGCATCAGAAAGTTTAAGAAGCTTTTGGTATTGATAATAACCTGCAATTACACTAACTCCGATTACATCAAAATGTTCTCTATCTAATAGGTCTGTGAGATGTTGTTCAGGCCAATGATAAATATCTTGATTATATACAGTAACATCGTAGCCAGCCTTTATTAGCGGTGTTGCAATGTATGCGAGTCCCTGAGGGAACCAGGAGACTAAAGAATCATTATCATAAACGACAAGAAGAACGCGACCTATATTTTTTTTGGCTTTCATATTTATAAGGATAAGAGGTGATAAGGTTATATATTAATAAGAATTTTTTGTCAAGTTAACTTTTCTTGCGTTTTATGATAAAAAGATATGAATAATATGGATAAAAGAATTAAATATTGGGAAAAAAACTATGTTGAATATTGGAAAGATAGGGTTAGCGATAATTCTAAAAACAATTTAGCTAAAAAAGATGTTTTACCGCCTGATTTAAAAATATTTAAAAAATATTATAAAAAAGCTCTTAGCTATATAAATAAAAATTCTCCCACAATTCTTGATATAGGAATTGGCTTCGGAAGGTTTGCTCCTCTTTATAAAGAAAATTTTGAATCTAATATATGGGGTAGTGATATTTCCCAAGGAATGGTGGATGAATGTAAAAAGAATTATCCTGAAATATCCAAACAGATTAAAACAGCACCTGCTGAAACTCAGCCATTTAAAGACGCAAGCATGGATTTAATTATTTGTTGGGCAACTTTTGATGCTACCTTTCAGGACAAAACATTATGGGAATTTCAAAGACTTTTAAAAATAGGAGGTTTGGCTTTAATTACAGGAAAAAATGACAAGTATCTTGCAACTGATAAGAAAGCACTAACAGCTGAAATTAATGCACGTAAAAAGGGTCATCCGAATTATTTTACTGACATTAATTTTCTCGAACAACACATTAAAGATTTCGGTTTTGAGATTGTAAAACTATTTAAATTTAAAAGAAGAGGGGATTTTGCAAACGATTTAAGTACGAATGAATCCTCTCGAAAATTTTATGAATATATTTTGATTTTGAGAAAAACTGCACAGGGTAAAAATAAGCACAAGATTGCCTCAAAATTTAGTAAAGTCTATAAACAAATAGATAAAACAATAGGTGAATAGATATGGCATATTTTGCAATAATTTTGAGTTTAACCTTTTGGTCTATTACTCAAATTATTCTCAAATCCATTGTTGATAAATTACCCAAGTCGAAGGCTCTCATCGCTCAATATATAATTTCATTTTTATTCATCGTATTTTATGCGATCTTCACAGAACAAATCCAAATGGAAATAGGATTTTTTTTAATCACATTCGCAGGTTTTCTGAGCTCTATCGGAGCTTATTTTCAATGGAGAGCATATAAAATTAGTCTAAGCAAGACAGGGTTATTTATGCCATTTATGAATATTATTGCTGCAATATTAACAGCAATATTTTTGAAAGAAAAATTCCTTTATTCGAATATCGAATTTGTTTTAGGAGTTATTTTTTCTTTTATTGCTTCTTTTTTACTCGTTAGAAAGAAATCAAATGATAAAAGTAAACTTGATTTGGAATGGTTATTTTCAGTTTTTGGGATGATAATTTTTACAGGAATCACATTATTTCTAATGAAAGTTTTTTCTTTTTCTATATCCAGGACTCAATTTTTAATTTACTGGTATTTGGGAGCAATTTTAGGTTCTGCAATATTTTTATGGGCAGGAAGGCACGATCAAAATAAATTATTTCAAAAAGGTTTTTGGAAAATTCCGTTAGCCAGCATAGGAACCTTAGGAACTTTGGCGGCTTTATATTGGGCTTTCCAAATTGCTCCTGCAGCTATAGTATTGCCTATACAGGCATTCGGGACTGCTTTTATTCCATTAATTTTAGGATTAGCAATTTTTAAAGAAAGAAAAATTTTGACAAAATATGAGATAATCGGTTTCTTATTTGGAGCAATTGGAGTTGCACTAATTATAGTAAGCGGAAGAACATAAATATGTATAAAAAGAAGAAAATAATTTTGACAATTTGTGCTAGAGGTGGCTCTAAAGGTTTACCTGGGAAAAATACGAAAAATCTTTTAGGAAAACCGCTAATAGCTTATTCTATAGAACAAGCTAAGACTCTTAGTTGGATAGACCGGATAGTAATTTCAACTGATGATAAAGAAATAAAAAAGGTAGCAGAAAAAATGGGAGTAGAGGTACCATTTATGAGACCTGCAGCATTAGCTACAGATGTAGCTCCTAAAATCCCCGTATTTTTGCACGCTATTCAAGAAGCCGAAAAATATTGGAATGAGAAATATGATATTTGGGTGGATTTAGATGCTACCAGTCCTTTACGCTTTACAGACGATATTAAAAAAACCATTGATCTTTTGTTTGCTCGTGATACATTGTCAGTCATCACAGCAATGGAGTCTCATCATAATCCTTATTATAATATGGTAGAAATGGATGACCAAAAATATGTTTCTGTATCAAAGAAGCTTTCACAATCTGTTACAAGGAGACAGGATGCTCCGAAGGTATATGCCATGAACGGGAGCATTTATGTTATGTGGAGGGACGAACTTCTTAAACGAGGAACCTTTTTTACCAATAAGACAAAATTGTATATTATGCCTCCTGAAAGATCTTTTGATATAGATAATTTGGTAGATTTTGAAATAGTTAAGCTTTATTTAAAGCAGCGGGTAAAAAAGGAAAAAACTAATTAATTGTTTTCCTGGAATGTTTGGCATAATAATCATTTACCATTTTTTCAACTATTTTAATTTTTTGTCCTAAAGTTTCTCCCCGTTCGCGATCCTTTTTTGTAACCAGTTTTCCCAGTCTATGCTTACCACGACAGGCATAAAGAATTTCTTTAGGTGTGTAATCGGCTTTTTTGCCATTAATATCGCTGGCAAATAACCCTGCGGCGTCCCATAAGGTCATGGTTGTCCAGGCATCCAGATCTCCTGTCCATTTCAACTTTCCTTCTTCTATCATCACTGCAAGTTGTGTACTTGGCAGAGGGGTACAGATTGAAATCATGGCATATACAGCGCCTTTCTTTTCCAATTTCTGGATATATTTTAATGTTTCAAGAGTTTGTTGGGGGGTTTCTCCGGGGAGACCAACCATGTTTAATAATTTCACTTCGATGCCCGCTTTAGCCATCGCCTCAGTCGCATCCTCTATAGTTTTATTAGAAATCATTTTTCCTATTGCTTGATACCTTAATATTTCGCTGCCTGTTTCAGGTGCGATGTGTAATTGACGACAGCCTGCTTTATATATTAGTTGCAAAAGATTCATTTTACGTCCTTTGTAAGTAACTTTATACTCAGCGGCTCTTGTAACTAAATTTGCTCTGGTAATAGCTGTCCAAATACAGCCTTTAAGTTTAGGATTTTCTAAAATCATTCGTGCGGTTTTTTCTACTACATCCAGTTGCACTAAATAAAGATCATCAGTAAGATAAAAATCCACGACACCTAATTTTTTTAAATATTCCATATGTTTAATAATATTTTTAGGTGTTAGCCCTCTCCATTTATGACCCGATACTTCCTGGTCACAAAAAAAGCATGCGTTAGGGCATCCCCGGGAAGTAAGCATGGCAAGTTGAAATTCTCCTTTTTGAGGAGTGAATTCAGAGAGATGATATTTGGTTAAATCACCCAGCAGCTCATATTCAGGAATCGGAATTTTATTAATATCTTCTATCCTTTCAGCATGTTTAGGCCAGTCAATTTTTTTACCCAAATCTTTAATGTTTTGGGTTAATCTGGTATACCCACGAACCTTATCCTTTACATAATGCAGTTTACCTTTTTTATCTTTGAATACAATTCCCGGCACTTTTTTCAATAATTTTTGATTACCCCAATTTTTAATTAAAATAGGAGTAACTAATTCGCCTTCACCGACAACCTCATAGGAAAAGATGTCACCATATTTTTCCATTGTTCTTACCGGAACTGCACTTGGGTGAGGGCCTCCCAAAAACTGCCGGTATTTTGATGATTTTTCTTTAAGTTTTTTGGCAATCCGCGCAGTTTTATCAATTGTAGTTATCCATCCAGCCCATCCCACATACCCTCCATCCGGCATTATTTCCAGTATTCTATCTACTGTTTCATCTTCAGTTAACAATTCCTTATCTGCATCAAGAACAGCAACTTTGAACCCCTGTTTTTTTAAGCATGTCGCTACGCATAAGATTCCGACAGAAGGTATACTGTGTGCACCACCCCTTGCTTTAAGTTCGGGAATATCTCTTTCGGCAAATGAATTAGGAGCCACAAGTACGATATCAGGAGTAATAATTTTTTTAGCCATGATTGCGAAATTATAGCATAAGGAAAGTCATCATAAAATTATATTTCAAAGACTTTCGTAAAAGTATTTCCTTCTAAATCATGAGCTGCTATGCCAGCAGTTTTACCCCTATCTTCCGGAATTAAATTATATTCCCATGTATCCTTGTCTTTTTTAAACATTGGCTTCCAAATATAGATATTTTTACTATATTTAATTGCTAAAAAAGGCTGGTGGTTATATAAGCTTTTGTTGGTTTTAATTTGTATTTTTTCCGATTCTTTTTTAATCCTAAGTTTTAAAATTTTTCCTGATCGGATTTTCTGAAACATTTTTATGGCATCTTTGCCTGAGGTATATGAAAATTTAATCCCAGTTTTTTTTGAGGATTCTGAAATCCATTGCATGATTTGTTCAAATTCATGAGCTCGGTCACGAAAATCATGATCAAAAACAGATAAAATAATATCAGAATTTTTTGCATCTTTAAAAGCTTTCAAAATTTCTTCTTTTATAACGGTATGTGCACCAGATTTAACATCCAAGGAGCGGATGATCAACCTTTTCATTTTTCCAGAGACTGTAAAATCAACTTCTGACGGATGATATGGAATCCAATTGTTTGGAGCTTTGTGCCAGCTAAGCAAGTCTCTCAATTTATTACCATCCGCTTCAATTTTCTCCCAGTTTATATTACTGCCATTTCTATTTGAATAGTCATAAGGAATCCACTGTTCTAACCAATTAGATTGATTAGTATCTTCGATTGTTCCGCCCGAACGATAAACTATCGGAAAGAACTTTCGATCAATGATAAATCTGCATAATTGATTTTCATATTCACGGTTTGTAAACCAGTTTAAACCCCATTCATTTCCAATCCCGGTTATTGAAGCATGGTGATAGTGCCAGCCAATTTCATCTTGATACTTTTTGATCTGTTTACCCCATTTTTTTAAATAATGGTCATAAACTTTATGATAACCGAGTTCATGTTGAATGGGGTTTGTAAGAAATCCTGTCCAATTTAACATAAACCAGGTGAAAACTGCAGGCTTTCCGGTACTATCGGGAAATGAATAACGGAAATTATCAGAAAAGACTTTTGATAAAAATATTTTATCAATATCTTTCCAACTACCTAAAAGTTGGGAAGGTTGATGATAGTTTGGGTCTGTGAAAGGTCCTTCAGTATCAATACAAAAAACAACAAAAACTCTATTCATTTATTTTTATTTGTGATATTCTACCACATATTATGATGGAAATTGGCGAAAAAAAGATTGGTGGAAATAATCCTGTATTCATTATTGCCGAAGCTGGTGTAAATCACAATGGTAAGTTAGATTTAGCTCTGCAGCTGGTTGACGTTGCTGCAGCATCCGGAGCTGATGTTATAAAATTTCAAACCTTCAAAGCAGAACAAGTAGCAACTGAAAAAGGGGAAATGGCTGATTATCAAAAAGCTAACTTGGGTAAAGTGGAATCTCAACAGGATATGCTCAGGAAGCTTGAGCTAAAAGAACAATTTTATGAACCTATTATTAAAAGATGCAAGGAAAAGAATATCATGTTTCTTTCTACACCTCATGGGGGAGTAGAAAGTGTAGATTTTTTAGAAAATTTGGGAGTGGAGGCATTTAAGGTAGGATCAGGTGACTTAACCAATTACTTACTTTTAAACAGACTGGCAAAAACCAAAAAACCTGTAATTCTAAGTTCAGGAATGGCAACTTTAAAAGAAGTTATTGATGCAGTTGAATTCATAAAAAGCAAAGGTTGTAAAAAGTTAGCAATGCTTCACTGCACCACCGATTATCCGTGTTCTTCCGAGAAAGTGAATATGGCCTCAATGGTTACCATGATGAAAAGATTAGATGTTCCTGTAGGATATTCTGATCATACTCAAGGTGTTGTTGCAGCTATTATGGCAACAACACTGGGTGCAACAATTTATGAATGCCATTTCACTGTAGATAAAAAATTACCTGGTCCTGATCATGTCGCTTCAGTTAGTCCTGAAGAACTAAAAATGAGAATAGATGCCATAAGGGACGTAGGAGTAATGATGGGGAGCGCCAAAAAGGTTCCTAATAAAAGTGAATTGAAATTAATTTCAATTGTAAGAAGAAGTATTGTAGCTGCATCAGATTTATCCTCAGGGCATTTGTTAACGCTTAAAGATTTAGAAGCAAAAAGACCGGGTGATGGTATTTCTCCGAAAGAATACGAAAAGCTTTTAGGGAAAACTCTCAAGAATGATTTATCAAAAGATCAACAGATCCAAAAAACTGATATTAGACACTAGCATTCATAAATTGACGTATATATAATCTGTCTCATAAAGGGAATTTTGTGAGAAAAAGAAAAATTGCATATATAACTGGTACAAGAGCAGATTATGGTTTAATGACCCCTGTTTTGCGAAGTATTGAAGAAAGCAAAAAATTAGAACTCCAACTTTATACAACTGGTATCCATTTAATGCCGCAATTTGGTGAAACAGCTAAATTAGTTAAAAAAGAATTTCCACAAACAAGAAGAATCAAAGCAATTTTTAAAACAGATGAAAAATCCAGCGTGGTTGATTTTTCCGGACTTTATATTAATTTATTGAACAAGGTTTTTAAAAAGGATAAACCGGATATTGTCTTAATTTTGGGTGATAGGGTAGAGATGCTATGTACGGCAATGGTTTGTTTATATTTAGGAATTCCTACTGCACATATTCACGGAGGAGAGAAAACTTTTACAGTTGATGAGGTTTCCCGTCATGCAATTTCTAAAATTTCTAGTTTGCATTTTCCTGCAACAAAAGAATCTGCCGAAAGAATTCTAAAAATGGGGGAAGAAAAATGGCGGATACATGTAGTTGGAGCCCCGACATTGGATAGTATCTTAAATAAAAAACTACCAACAAGAATAGAAGTTCTTGAAAAATTAAGTATGGATCCAAAGCAAAAATTTATTTTGGTAGTTCAACATCCAGTGAGCAGTGAAATGAAAGATTCGGGTTATCAAATGCAAGAAACAATTACTGCAGTAAAAGAAATTAATTTGCCCGTTGTGATAATTTATCCCCATCCTGATCCGGGTGGGAGAAAGATTATTAAAATTATAGAAAAAGAAAAGAATAACCCATTATTTCATATTTTCCCGAACATAGATTTTGAATCGTTTTTAGCACTGGAGCGCGAAGCAATAGTTTGGGTAGGTAATAGCAGTGCAGCGATGATAGAGTCGTCATCTTTTAAAACTCCAGTGGTAAATATCGGTACGAGACAGATCGGTAGACAGCGGGGAGAAAATGTAATTGATGTAGGATATAACAGAAAAAATATCTTAATAGCCATAAAAAAATCCTTGACTGATAAGTCATATCTTGCTAAGCTGCAAACTATCAAGAATCCTTGGGGAGATGGTAAAACAGGATCAAGGATTGTCCGAATTTTGGAAGAAATTGAAATTAACTCCAAAATATTAATCAAACAAATAACATATTAATGCACGATAATTTTAAAAATTGGAAACTGCCTAAATTTAATAAAACTGGCATGACCAAATGGAATTGGATGTGTCAATATCACGAAAATCTTAAATTAGGCAAATACACAGATATAGGCGCTTTTACTTATATTAATGCTAATTTTGGAGTCGAGATAGAAGATTATGTAGAGATCGGTTCGGGGTGTAGTATTTATTCTAACAATACTATCGACGGAATAACCGGAAAAATTGTTATCAAAAAAAATGCTAAAATCGGAGCTCATTGTACCATTATGCCAGGAGTAACAATCGGAGAGAACTCTTTGATTGGAGCATATAGTTTTGTAAAGAACGATATCCCCGCAAATTGTACGGCATTCGGAATTCCGGCTAAAGTTATTAAAAAAACCAACCGGCATAACGATAAGATTCAGATTGCCAAGCCGTTCATTGATGAAACTGATAAAAGAGCTGTAATGGACGTTTTGGAATCAGGTTGGCTTTCATTGGGTCCAAAATATAAGGAATTTGAAACCAATATAGCTTCGTATACCAGTGCAACTTATGCTTGTGCGGTATCCAGTGGTACTTCAGGACTTCATTTGGCAGTCATTGCACTGGGATTAAAAGCAGGAGATGAGGTAATTACTACACCATTTTCTTTTGTAGCCTCATCGAATTGTCTAATATACGAAGGGGTAAAACCGGTATTTGTTGATATAGAAGAAGAGACTTTTAATTTAGATCCTGATAAAATCGAAGCGGCAATAACAAAAAGAACAAAAGCAATTTTAGTTGTACATATCTTCGGTCAATCCGCGCGGATGGATAAGATTTTGAAAATTGCTAAAAAATATAAACTGAAAGTTATTGAGGATTCATGTGAGAGTTTGGGCGCCAGGTTCCAAGATAAGATGACAGGAACATTCGGAGATATCGGTGTTTATTCTTTTTACCCCAATAAACAAATGACTACAGGAGAAGGAGCGGTAATTGTTACAAATTCAAAAAAGTTATATGAATTATGTGATAGTTTGAGAAATCAGGGTAGAGGTTTAAGAGAGTCTAAAAAAGGGAAAGATTGGGATTGGCTCATGAGTGAAAGGGTAGGATATAACTACCGGATGGATGAAATGAGCGCTGCGCTTGGAGTGACACAACTCCAAAAAATTGATTGGATGATTGGTGAAAGAAGGAAAATTGTAGATCTATATAAAAAATATTTAGGAGAAATGGAAAGTATTATGGTTCCCATAATAGGTAAAAACAGAACCCATACATGGTTTGTATATGTCATTAGAGTGTTGAATAACAAACGAGATAAATTAATGAGCGATCTATCTGCTTCGGGTATTCAAGTAAGACCCTATTTACCGGCAATTCACTTACAATCGTTTATGAAAAAAATGTTCGGTTTTAAAAAGGGAGATTTTCCTGTAACCGAAAATATTTCCTCCCAGACACTTGCGCTACCTTTTTATATTGGATTAGCAGAAGATGATATTAAATATATAGCAAATAAAATAAGGGAATCGCTTAAATGAATGATTTCCGTACTACTTTTAAAAACAAAAGAATTTTGGTTACAGGAGGTACTGGTTCGATTGGTAGTGAAATTGTCAGACAACTAATTCCTTTAAAACCTAAACAAATCAGGATTTATTCGAGAGATGAATCAAAACAATACCAACTACAGCATGAACTAAGTTACTTTACTAACAATAAAGATATTTTACGTTTTTTGATCGGAGATATTCGGGATAAAGAAAGATTGAAAAGAGCCTTTAATGATATAGATATTGTTTTTCATGCAGCTGCGCTAAAACATGTGCCCTTTTGCGAAGATAACCCCTTTGAAGCCACAAAAACTAATGTTCAAGGTACCCAAAACGTCCTAGATTTAGCGATTGACCATAGGGTAGAAAAAGTAATAGCTATTTCATCTGATAAAGCTGTAAATCCAAACACGTTTATGGGAATAACTAAATTAATGATGGAAAGAATGGTGATTTCTGCTGCTAACTACTCAGGGCAACTGGAAACTAAATTCGCTGCGGTAAGATTTGGTAATGTTATCAATTCAAGGGGTTCTGTGATTCCTTTGTGGATAGATCAAATAAAAAAGGGTGGGCCGGTTACTGTAACAGATAAAAAGATGGAAAGATATTTTATGACTATTAGAGATGCTGTAAATCTTATATTTATGTCCACAAAAATTATGTTGGGAAAGGAGATCTTTGTTCTTAAAATGTCTAAGTGTAATATCTATGAATTAGCTCAAGAAGTAATTGATCGTTATAGTAGTGGTAAGTTAATTAAAATAAAGATTACTGGTTCTAGAATAAGAGAAAAATTAGACGAACGTTTATATACAGATGAAGAAGAACAATTGATGATTGATGCGGGATTGTTTAATATTATTCAACCAACTATGGAGGACCTCAAAAAACGATTATCTAAATATAATATTAGCAAAAAAAATAGAAATATTAAAATTGCCGATATATTTGATTCACTTCCAAAATTAAACAACTAGATTGTCTAATGTTACTATGACTTTTATTTTTTTAATGAGAATTGTTTTAAGAAACTATTGATTCGAACAAGGGTATTTAATATTTTTGGATATTGATTACCAATTGCAATAAAATTATTAGTTTCTGTAATTATAGTAATAAAATAATCAAATATACCAAGAGCAAGTCCAAAAACAAATACTATGAAGCTGTAAATTATTCCAGTAATGATGAATTGAATGAAATTATGTGGAGCAAAACCTGTAAATTCAATAAAAATATATAAAAATAAGGAAAAAATAATAATGATGCCGTAAAGTTTGAATGGAAAATTAAAAATTAATTCTTTTTTGACTGTTTTTGCGAACAAAATTATTGACAATAAATATACTGCCGTGCTAGCAACTGCAGCACCTGTGATTCCATAAAGTCTAATTAAAATTATACTCAAGATTACATTGAATATGGCGATTATTACTGATATTTGCATTCTTTCCCGGACTTTTCCCATTCCGCTGGCTATAGTTGTTAAAAAACTTGAAAGTAAGGCAAGAATAGAGCCGAAAGCCATAATTCTTAATGGAGTTTCTACTAAACCAACCCATTTTGCACCGAAGATTATTTGAACTGTAAACGAAGGGAAGAGAATAATGAATAAAGAAAAATAAGATCCAACAAAGGGGATAAGCTGAAGGCTGGCATTTAATATATAACGTGTTTTTGTCTGCTCTCCTTCCATAAGATGAGAAACTAACGGAAATAATAAATTATTTATTGGAGAAAGAAAAATACTTGGAATTGATATTAAAGGTAGTATTATATTGTAGATACCAACTTCTCTAACATTTTTAAATAAAGTTAAGAAAAAATTATCAGTGAAGGTTATAAAAGTATAAATAGATGTAGTAATTAATGTAGGAATTGCGTATTGAAGCATTGTTGTAAATAATTTTCTATCCCATGACAAAGTTTTTTTCTTGAAATCCATATTTTGGCTTAATGAGTATGTATAAACAACAGTGCATATTATGTGTGATAGTGCCCAGGCAAGAGTGAAATAAAGTATGTTAGCATAATCAAAAACTAAGAATAATAAGGAAAATATCAATGCTAAAAATAGTCTGGAAAATTGTATCGAGGAATAGATTTTTTCTTGCTGCAGTCCTGTAAACATTTTATACAATGCTTCTAAAAAGCTATTGGCAATAAAATAGATACAAAAAATATAAATTAGATTTTGTGCCTCGGGGACCTTAAAATAATTGATGCTCAACCAAGGTGCGGAAGCGATTAAGATTAATGAGAGTAAAATTGATGTCCCGACTTCAATAAACTGGTTATATTTAAAAACCAGCCAACTTTTTTGAAAATCTTTTTGTTTGATAAATTTAGGAATTAGATAAGTGACACTATAACCGAATCCGAGATCCTTATATGTTGTTAAGATCCCAAAAAAAGCAAGTAATGAATAGAATAGTCCATACATCTCAATCGATAAAGAATTAGAATAAAGAATTCGTAAGACATATCCTAATGGGGATGTTAAAAGCGAGAAGAAAATGATAATGGATGTTCCTTTAAATATTCTTTTTGACAAAATTTCTTGGTTATGCATTTAGGAGAAGACTCAGGTAATTATAGTATCATACAAATTAGCGTGATGCTATTTTCTTTGTGATATAATCATCGGATTGAATAGCCCTTCACTTTAGGAAGATGTTGTTATTATTAAAAAGCATTGTTACGAATATTCCGTTTTCCATAAGGTTATACATTTTATGGCGAAAGTCTAATATTTTATGGAATACAAAAATTTCCCCGTTTGTGATTCCGGATAAGAAAAAAGAATACTTAAGTAAAACTTTTTTTGATAGGAAATCAGTCAGTAAAAAGAAAGGTCCGGTGGTTCTTGTTTCCAGGGATATTGCTTTTACATTTCCTTTATCATATGCATATTTGGCAGGTTATTTAAAAGAAAAAGGAGTTGATGTAGTTATCCTTTTTAAAAACATAGGCCAGGACGAATTGGTTAAAAAAATAAAAAAACTCCATCCCATTTTAGTCGGTTTTGGAAATTTATATCCGGAACTTGAGGAGATCTCAAGTATTATATATAAACTAAATCAATCAGGACGTGATTTTCCAATTGTTATTGGCGGGCAGATGTTTTCCCCTATTCCGGAATTTGCTATGAAATTAACTGGTGCAGATTACGGAGTGATCGGTGAAGGAGAAATCATACTCTATAAATTAGTAAAAGCTTTACAGAAAAATTCTGATCTTTCTAAAATCAAAGGCTTAGTCATCAGAGATAAGGATAAAATTACTATTAATGACGGAGGAGAGTATATTGATGACCTGTCAAAACTTCCCAAAATTCCATATGAATTATTTGATGTCGATAAATGGTTGTTGATTGGAAGATGGTTTACCCAATTCAGGCCTGAACAACCACATTGGAGATTTGATGACAGGGTTATTAATGTACATGGTGGACGAGGATGTCCGTTTAAATGTAATTTTTGTTATCACCATAATAAACCAAGGTACCGTGATATTAACGATATGATGGACGAAGCGGAAAAAGCATTAGAAAGGTTTGACGCAAACATGCTTTACTTTTCAGACGATTTAGTAATCGCCAATCCTCAAAGAGTTAGAGAATTGATAGCCAGGGTTAAAAGACTCAAGCGCCCGATAAGTTATAAAATTTCAACTAGGTTTGATATTTTAGAAAGGCTTAGTGATGAACTGCTTAAGGAGCTACATGAAACAGGATGCAGGATTATTGGTTTAGGGGTAGAATCCGGATCTAATAGGATACTAAAATTAGTTGGTAAAAATACAACTTCTGAAAAGATCTTAAAAGGACTTAAAAGGATCAAACAGTCCGGAATATTACCGACTGTTTCTGTAATGGTAGGTCAATATACGGAAACAAGAGAGGATGTAGAGAAATCTTTTGAACTGATGAAAAAAGCTGTTAAAACTAATCCCTTAATTTCGTTCGCTTTTACTATCACAACTCCTTTTCCCGGCTCAATTTTATACGATATCTTATTTGCCAAAAAATTGTTGAAAAGTGATGAGGACTTTTATTACCGCTATATCGCTGGAAAAGTTGGACCATGGAATCAGGTGGTTAATATGTCATCAATGTCTGATTACGAAGTAATAAAATTAAGAAATGAACTTGAGAAAAGCTATAACGAAGAAAGGCTTAAAGCGTTAGGGGAAGAGCGTTTCGAAAAGATAACAAGAATATGTAATAAACAAAGAAGAGCTGCAGAAGTTTTTGAAAGTAAGACTAAAAGAGAAAAGAAAAGGGATGAGGCTGCTTATTCTGAGGAACAACTAGAACTTGAAAATGAAAAATTATCTCTAATGGGAGTAGCTTGATTGTATATTACAGTTTTGAATTTTCTTCATCCTGTTTGAGAATATGATGATATCTTTCAAATACTTCAGAGGGCTTTCCTTCTGCAATCATTTTTCCCTGATCAAGCAAAATTACTTTTTCACAGAAGTCCTTAACTAGCTGCTCGCTGTGACTAACAAAAATAATTGTTTTCTCTCCAGATTTTTTTACCTCCTGTAAATAATTTATACATTTTTTTTGGAAACCTTCATCCCCGACTGCTAAAACTTCATCAATCAGCAAAAGAGGGGCGTTGGTGTTAATAGCAATAGAAAATGCCAGTCTCATATACATTCCGGAGGAATATTTTTTTACAGGTGCATAGATAAAATCTTTTAATTCAGAGAAGTTAATAATATCGTCGAGTTTTAATTCGATTTCTTTTTTATGCATACCTAAAATTGCAGCGTTGAGAAAAATGTTTTCATATCCTGTAAGTTCATGATGAAACCCTGCTCCAAGTTCGATCAGAGGTGCTACCTTGCCCGTAATTATGACTTTTCCTGTTGTAGGTGTCGTTACTCCGGCAATTAATTTTAAAGCTGTTGATTTACCTGCACCGTTTTTGCCGATTATCCCCACAGTTTCACCCTGAAATATTTTAAATGAAACATCGTCAAGCGCAGCCACTTTTTTAGCCCAAGGTTTACCCAAAAATAAATTTGGTAAGAATTCTTTAAATGTTTTTTCTTCCTGAATATAAAAATTTTTATTAACTTTTTCAAAAATTATTACCGGATTATCCATAGTTATACAATATCAGCAAACACTTTTTCGCTTTTCTTGAAAAAAATAAACCCGCTTAGAAAAACAAAGACTGAAAATATAAATGACCAATATATAGTACCTGTATCAAAAGGTAAATTGAATAATGCAGACCTATATCCTTCAATAATTCCGACCATAGGGTTTAATTTATAAATAGCTACATATGTTTTTGGAACAAGTGAAAGAGCGTAAACAACCGGTGTAATGTATGTCCATAATAAAAGCAGTAAAGGAACAAGATACTGAATATCCCGGTAAAATAAATTAAATGTACTGAAAATCAGAGACAACCCACTCATAAGTATTATTTGAATGAGAAAAAGAGGGAATATATATAAAATAGTGATCCCAATAGGGATTTGATAAGCCAGCATGAAGATAAGCAATAATGAAAGAGCAAAAAAGAAATCAATTGTTTTAGATAGGACAACTGAATATGGTAGTATTTCGCGCGGAAAATAAACTTTCCTAATAAGATCTGAATTATCAATTAAAGAGCTTGTAGCAGTAATTAAGACATTTTGCAGATAAATCCATGGCAACAGCCCTGCAAACAGAAAGACCGGGTAGGGTATGTTGTTAGTCGGAAATTTAAAGATCACCGAAAAGACAAAAGTGTACACCAGGAGTTGGGCAAGAGGATTAATCAATACCCATGCGTAACCGATGATAGATTGTTTGTAACGGGCTTTGATTGATCTTTGGGTAAGTTGAAATAAAAGATATTTATGGGTAAGAAAAGGTTGAATTAATAATTTCAGCATCATCTAAAATTATAATCTATCATGGTTAATTATTCTATATAAATAAGGGTTGTTAGCCTGAGAAAAAATACCTATAATATGGGCACCATATGCTTAAAAAACCTATAGTAAAGATTTTTAAAAAAATACTAAATTATCCTCCTTTTGCTGAAAAGAGCAGAGGAATAATAGCCAAAGCAATTGTTATATTAGTAGGCTCATTGAAAATTAAAAATGCTGATTTTACACATTATGATTTTTTTGAATATTGGCAGAAAAACGGATTTTCAATTATTCCTAATAATTTTTATCAACCGATTCCTGATTTCTCTTCAATGAATCAAAGATCTTTAAGCAATGTAAGTTCGCTTGAGGGAATTGATATGCATGAAAAAGGTCAAATGAATTTATTAGGCAAGTTTGCAAAGTTCAAAAAAGAGTACGAGAGGATTCCTTTGAAAGGGGATTCACAGGGACATGTGTTTTATTTTAAAAATCTGGCTTTTGATGGAGTGGATGCTCTGGTCTACTATTGTATGATTCGTTATTTTAAACCTAAAAATATTATTGAAGTTGGGTCGGGTTGGTCAACAAAAATTGCTGCTCAGGCTGTGCTTAAGAATGGTCAAGGCGAATTAATCAGCATTGAACCTTATCCACAGCCTTTTATGCAGAGAACATTTCCGGGATTATTCAAGGTTATTGCAAAAAAAGTAGAGGAACTACCCTTAAGTACGTTCGGTCAATTGACAGACGGAGATATTTTATTTATTGATTCTTCACATACTGTAAAAACACAAGGCGATGTAAATTATCTATTTTTAGAGGTATTACCCAGACTTAATAAAGGGGTTATTATCCATATTCATGATATTTTTTTTCCTTTTGATTATCCCAAGGACTGGATTATAAAAGAGCATAGATCATGGGGAGAGCAATATCTATTGCAAGCTTTTTTAATGTTTAACGATAGCTTTAAAATTATTTATTCTAACAGTTTTATGGGGTACAAGTATTTGAAAAATGTTAAAAAAGTATTTTCTAAATCGCCTTTTTATAAAGGCGGATCGATTTGGATACAAAGAGTTAAATAATTATTTAAGTTTTTTTTGCATTGAATATATTTTTTGTGCGGTGAATAAAACCAGGCTGAGATTTAATAGAAATGCAGCCAAAAATATCTGTTTAGGAAAATCCCAATAATATATAGCTTTAACCCACCAGAAATCCGGTACTCGTTCAAAGATTTGAGTATGAATTTGCCATGTTTTCCAAGGGTCTTGATTTGTTCCTCCATAATTTTGATATGTTGTACCAGTCATTTTGGGTCCCAGGGGTGATATATAGGGGATATCAATGCTTTCCATATTTATAGGAATATTGTTAATGCTTGAATTAATTAATCCGATTATTTGGGTGTGGTTTATAACTACATTGGGATCATCAAATTGAATCTTAATTATCAATTGGTTATTTGTGGATTTAAGATATTCTTTTTTAATTGGTATTTTAATCAATTTTCTTTCCCTTAGGGACAAAACTTCCTTTTCCAATGATATTGGGTGATTATTCAGCATAAATTGAAGATTAGCTGACGAACTCGAATTGCCTATTGGATGATTAATTATTCCAAAGATTATTTCTTTGATAGGTTGTTTATCATTATTGTCAAAAGAAATGTGTCCTGTTTCATCTATGACTCGCCATCTCTCCGGGCCAACATTAAAAGGAAAATCTACGCCATCATAGAATTTTACGTTATAAATTCCATGCTCCAATGTTTTTGGGAATAATTGAATTGTTTTAATAAAGCTTTTCGACATTGTATAGATTGGACTGAAACGAGGTAAAAAATTACTATATATAGAAACTGG
This sequence comes from Microgenomates group bacterium, assembly GCA_041659805.1. Classification (GTDB taxonomy): domain Bacteria; phylum Patescibacteriota; class Microgenomatia; order Daviesbacterales; family UBA10151; genus STC-54. The sequence continues at coordinate 571,459 of JBAZXP010000001.1, forward strand.
ATATTCTATTCCATTAATGAAGAAACGGCTTTCTAGGTTGTGGTATTTAATTTGATAGGGCATAAAAATACCTAGTAACTCAATGTAAAGACCGAGAATCGCAAGAGGCAGGAAGATAAATATTTTTTGCATTTTTGATAAAGCAACAAAAATATTTCCAACAACCAGCATTCCGAAAGGAATAAGTGGTGTTAAATAACGCGGTCCCCAGCTTGATTCTCCATGCCATAATTCAGCAACAACCTGGTCGGATTCTCTAAAGGCATATTGGGTAGAGAAAAAAAATATATATATAATAGATATCATTAGAAATACTATTAATTCAGATACTATTTTATTGCGGATTTTGTGCCAGAAGAATAAGATAATGAGTATCAAAGGAGAATATAAGAAGAAGCTTCTTCCTGGGCTAAGCAATTGTCCGTATAACCCTTCAATAATAACTGGTATTTGAATATGAGATAAGGTGTTAGCAGCAACACTGGAAAAATATTGAGGAGAAGATGAGCTAATACTACCTTGAGCACGAATATTTTCAAACCAAACGTAAATTATCATTAGAGGTATAAGTCCGAGTAAAAAGACATAAGCGTCTTTAAGGATTGATATAAATGAATTTCGGTTTAATTGAGGTTTTGTAAGGAGCAAATAATAAAGTATGAGTACAGGGAAAGGTAATAAGAAAGTTGGATTATAGGCAATCAGTACTATACCGTAAGAAATGGCTGAAAAAAATAATAGAAATTTTTTATGTGATAAAGAATATTTTTTAACAAGAAAAAATGCTAACACTAGAAAGCTGGTAAACACCATATGTGCAACACTGTGTTTGCTGTAAACTAAAAGATTGGTTGCAAATAATGAAACCATACTCATTAACAAAGCTTGTTTTAGTCTAATTTTTAGAGCTAGAAAATAAAGGAACAGTATAAGACCCAAACTTGCAGCAAAAAAAGAATTCGTAAAACTAGCTAGTAAAAAAATAAGCCAATCTGATTCTAATGGAAAATGGACTGGTGGAGAAACGTTATAATATTTGTATACCATATCTGTAATTGCAACAGCTGGTAAGTATGCTAGTGAAAATCCTAAACCAGTTGGACTGTATGTCTTGCCATCCTTGCCAATGTATGTGCTCATATGTATATTTTTATTCTCATTAAATTCATATAAGGGTCCTGTGGGCTCACCTTTGTAATAGATATTACGAGCTACGGCAAGATACTGTAACCCATCTTGTGAATCTATCACGCCTGATGATAGAAAAATGAATGTGGAATAAAGAAATAAGAAATAATAAATTATCAGTCTTTTCATAAGCTTGATGATAACATACTATTAATCCAGGGAAAATTATTGTAGGATCATAGGTATTCATAAAGTCAGTAAAAAAGAATGAATATAAAAATCGGTTTAAGTTTAATAATCCATACCAAAAACGAAGAGGCTAATATCGCGGAATGTATAAGGTCTGCTCAAAGTATTGCTTCTGAGATTATTATTGCCGATATGCAAAGTTCGGATGAAACTATTGCAATAGCAAAAAAAATGGGAGCAAAAGTTTTTTCAGTGCCTGATTATAATTTTGCTGATCCTGCAAGAAATTTTGCCATAAGTAAGGCTACCAACAAATGGATCTTTATATTAGATGCTGACGAGCGAATATCTGAGATATTATGCAAAAAAATTAATGAAATTATTGTCGCTGATAATTTTGACGTAGTGGCTTTTCCGAGAAAGAATATTCATTTTGAAAAATGGATTAAACACACTGCCTGGTGGCCTGATTATCAGCATAGATTATTCAAAAAGGGATTTGTTAATTGCCCGGATATAATTCATAAACGATATAAAATTAAAGGTAGGATACTTACACTACCTCCCAAAGAAGAAAACTCGATCCTCCATTTTCAAACCAAAACAAGCAAGGAGTTGATATTTAAAATAGATCGATATACTTCACTTGAGAAATATTTTGAGAAAGAAAAAAAACTTTCTTTTAATGATGTCATAAACTACATAGATCAAGAGTTCCAGTGGAGGTTCTTTGAAGAAAAAGGATATCTGGATGGAATGAGAGGTTATATTTTAAGTAAATTCATGGAATATTATCGCTTTTTAGTTTTTGTGAAGTATTGGGAAACTCACAAATATCCTGAATTGTGTAGCCCTATTCAATTAAAAAAATATGTTGAACAGAATAAGCATTTGTCTTTAGGAATAACCAAATTGAATGTTTCTGAGAAGCAACATTTTGATAAAATTATCAATTCTAAATTTTACAAAGCATGGCGTGTATATAGTGATATGAAAGATAAGTTTTTTGAAATTATAAAGTTAGGAAAAGGAGCGATTGCTTCATGAGAGAAACATATCCTAATTGTTCGGTTGTTGTTCTCAATTATTTTGGAGAGAGAGTAATCAAAAATACGATTAACTCGCTTTTGAATCTGGATTATCCGAAAGAAAAACTTGAGATCCTTATTGTTGATAATAACTCCCAAGATAAAAGTCGCGAAATAATTATGAATTATGCGGAACAAGAAAAAAATATCAAATACATATTCCTTAACAAGAATAAAGGTTTTGCGGGCGGCAACAATGAGGGGATAAAAGTAGCGAAAGGTGAGTACGTAACATTATTGAATAATGATTGTATCGTAGAAAAGGATTGGTTAACGGAGTTAGTAAAAACAGCACGGAAGGATCCAAAAATTTTCGCAGTTTCTTCTAAGATTAAGCTTTATCCAAAATATTACAATCTAAAATTTAATTATACTAGTGGTTTATTTTTAGTGAATGCTTTTTTAAAGGACGGGTATCTTGCTAAGCTGGAAAAACCCAGAAACGTAAACCTCGAAGTAATACTTGAAGATGGGTATTCTGTACTGGAAATTCCATATGTTGCCAAGGACGGATTATTTTCAGTAGAAATGGTCTTTGAACTCGATAAACAGGATTCTATAAAATCATACGAACAATTAGTTACGATACTAAACGATGAAGGGGTTGAAGGACATCCTAAGATAACTGTTCATAAACAACGACTTGTTTTTACGGTTAAGTTTGATGCTGAAAAATTTGATAAAAATAGTGTTTTTGACAAAATACAGAATGCAGGAATTGTAGTTTTTCAGAATGGTGCGGGACGTGATATCGGAGCACAAATCATAGTCCAGAGACAATTTTACGAATGTGATTATGGGCAATATGCGGAAGAACAGGAAGTATATGCTGCATGTGGGGCGGCAGTGATGTATAACAAAAAGATTTTAGGTAAAATAGGTTTTTTGGAGGATTTATTTTTTATGTATTATGAAGATGTAGAAATTTCTGAAAGAGCACGTCTTAGAGGATATAAAATATTCTATTGTCCAAACGCTGAAGTTCGTCATCTCCATGCTTTTTCTAGCAAAGAATGGTCTAATTTTTTCATTTACCAGGCTGAAAAAGGTAGGTTGCTACACATCTTTTTTAGCTTTCCGTTGCGTGTATTTATTAAGGAATTTTTTATATTGATAATAAAAATTGCAGAGGTTGGAGTTAGGATTATGAAAAACCTTTCTGATCGAAAAAGGGTTATAAAATTTATTCGGGGGGTTGTTGGATATGTTTTTAGAGAAGCTGAGAAAGAGGGTGCCGGCAAGACTGATTTTGGAAAAGTAATGCAATATATAAAGATAATATTGTATTTCTCGGGAAATATGCCCATGCTTATTCTAAAAAGATACATAAAGCATAGACATATATCTAGTAATGCTATTATTAATAATTATCAAGATATCCTAAAAGGAAAATGGTATTTTAACTAATGAAAAAAAATGCTGTAGTTTATGATAAATGGTTAAGGTCTTTGGGAGGGGGGGAAGTTGTTGCATGCAATATTGCAAAAATATTAGCTGATAACGGTTACGAGGTAACTTTTATTGCCGGGAAAAAGGTAGATAAAGAGATCATAAAGAATAAACTCAGTATAGATCTATCAAAAGTTTCTATGGTAGAGGTTTGGACAGATGAAGCAAAGGTGAAGCAACTTTCTAAAGATAAAGACCTATTCATTAATACTTCCTTTCTTGATTATACATATGGGATTGCTAAAAAGAATATTTACTACACTCATTTTCCGAAAGAGCCTTATAACACAATCGGAGAAATGTTGTTTACTAAATTTTTATTTCCCCTCGTAGTAAATTTTATAAATCCCTTTGAAATGTTTAGTGATTTGGAGATGACAACAGTTATTAAAACAGTAGAGGATAGTGAGCCGGCATACCTACTTAAAGAAAACAATAAGGTTGCTATTTCATATTTACAAAAAAATAAGATTCATGTTATCGAATTTTCATTATTTCTTAGTTCATTTTCACAATCCTTAATGAGAGATATAAAGATATATTTTGAAGAAGCAAATATTCGTTCGCGGGAGGTGTTTATTGATCATAATCATAATCAAATTAACTTTCGGTTTAAGATAAAAGCGTTAAGTTCAACTGCGTATTTAGGAATCGAAATATTAAAGTCTCAGCTTGCGGTAAAAGATGATCAAGTTTATTTACTTTATCCAAAAATAAAAATTAGAAATGTTTATGAATCTGTTTTTAAAGTAATTTATAATAAAATAAATAACAAGCTAAGGTCAGGGGTTTTTTCTAACCCGTTAGAAAGGTTAGGCAGTTATCAACTAATTTTGGCAAACTCATCTTTTACACAAAAATGGATAAAAAATTATTGGAAGCGAGAATCCACCATACTTTATCCTCCCGTGGAATTATTATTTCATAAATATAATTTAGACAATCAAAAAAAGAAAAAATGGATTTGTTCGGTCGGAAGATTTTTTATGTTAGGCCACGGGAAGAAACAAGAAATTTTGATTAAAGCATTTAAAAAATTCTATGATTTGGGTAACAATGATTGGGAGTTACATTTATGTGGAGGAATAAGTACAGAAGAGAGTAGTCTTGATTTCTTAGAAAGGTTAAAGTCTGAAGTAAACGGTTATCCAGTCTATTTCCACTTGAATGTTTCTAGAAGCGAAATAGAGAGAATATTATTAAATTCGAAAATTTATTGGCACGCAACAGGATTTGGAGAGAATGAGGACACGAGTCCCATAAAATTTGAACATTTTGGAATAGCCCCGATTGAAGCGATGAGCGCTAAATGTATACCGATACTATTTGATGGTGGGGGATTGCGCGAAACGATTTATAAAGCAGGGTTTAACGAAAGGAATCTTTTTAAATCAATAAATGAACTTGTAGAAAATACAATCTATCATATCGATCATGCCGGTGAGTTAGACTGGACAGGCATTTTTTCAAGAATCGATTCAGAATTTTCCCTAGATGCTTTTCGTAAGAAGTTTCTAAGTATTTTACAAGAAAAGTAGAGTATTATTGGATTCGGTACATTTGATCGCCAATTTGTTTTATGTTTTTCTCATTCTCAAATTTTTGTAAAAAAGAAGGAAATTCTTTAAGCACTTCTCTTGGGAATTGCTCAGTATTAAATTTAACTACGTCCGCTTTAGATTTTTTGAGCTCTTTCATAAATATATCTGAATTATTGTCGATAATTGCCCGATATAAAACGTTTGAGAGAGCATACAGATGTGGCATGTCATAGCTGCTGTAGCCATTTACCAAGTAGCATTGATGGTATGTAGAAGCTAGCTGAACCTTACTAATATAGTTTAAACCCGTAATGATATCAGGATAGGCGTTTAAGTGAGTAACAGGAATCTCCAGTAGAACTAATTTCTTTGGTAAGCATAAATTTTTAAGAGTGAATTGATTACTATCAATATATTTTTCTGAATGAGTAGTTATATTGGTTGGTAAGTATTCAAGGAAGAAAAGAAGAAGCAATATTGCTGAAAGTAAGCGTATGTTTATTTTCATTTGTAGTCTTTTAATTGTTTGGAGAGCAAAATATACGACTGCGATAATGAATAGGAAATACCAACGCGAAGGAGCTCTTACTTCTTCCTGAACCAAAGGCACTATTTTTAGGATTAAGTTGTATGGAGTCGGAATATATGCGTAAGCACCGTTAAAATTTATTCTGGGTCCAAGAGAACTTAAAAAACCCACAATTAAAAGAATCAAAAAAAATAATTGTTCATTATTTATGTCAAGTTTAAAAACTAATTTATTTTGGATTTTCTTTACTTCAAAGAGACTAAATATGAAAAGTGTAAAAAGAAGTAACCCCGGAAAAGATGCCTGTCCACCCATTGTATTTTTATTAAAGTTGTTCCATTTTTCCGCTAGTAATGACTGATGTAATATTGAGTCGATATGCGATGTGAATAAGTAATCGCTCAGATGCGCAGAATATGTCACATTCTCTTTGAGTTCATGGCTGATGTTGTATAATTTTTTAGTATCAATAAAATTCTTAATAAAGTATCCATCCAACAGAACAAAAACAATCAGGATAATGCTTAGATTACGTATTAGGTGTATTCTTTTATCTTTTGTTCTGAGAATTTCAATAGAATAAAAAAGTATAATTATGAGCATTAGGAAAAATGAAAGATAAGCAGCTGCGAGGAATTGAATTGCTAAAAATATCCCCGCAAAAACCAAATTTCTTCGTTCTGTGTTCGTGCGGGATTTTAAAATAAAATATAAAGAAAAAAAGAATGGCCAAAAAGAAAGCATTGGAAAGTGGCTTATTTCAAGATGCGTAAATGGAGAAAAAATCGTAAATAAACTTCCAAAGAATGCCAAGAAGTTCTTTTTAAAAATTTGTCTCCAAAAAAGAAATGTCGCAAAATAATTTAAAATAAAAGTAATAAAAAAAACAATATTAAAGGAGAGAATAACGTTATGAGTGAGTAGATAGAAAGGTGTTTCTATAATTGCTTGGGGTAATAATAAATCAGAAAATAACAGAGAGTTCTTATACGGATAGAAAGCATTTGTATCAAAGTAACCATTAAAGTTTAAAGTAGTGAGTTTGGAAACATTTTGAAAAATCATCCAATCTATCGTTGGGTAGTCTCTCCAATCCATTAGGTTTGTAGACATATTAAAAAATAAAGATCGAAAGACAAAGATTAAGATTATGAGATAGAGAACAAAGAATAGAATGAAAGACTTTTTCATCAATTGCAAATATATCACACAACTTTGCTTAATAATACTGAGAAACTATGTTATTTTTCTAACAATATTAAAACGTGCATTTTTCTTCCGAACAATAAATTGAAAGGAAAAATATAAAGTGGCAAATTGTTTTGCCATTTAAGGATATTTAGTTTATTTAACTTGAATAGCTCTTTCCACTCTTTATCTCGCTGGTAATTATAAACAAGCTTGACTCCATATGGTTTATTACCGACCCAATCCATAACCTTTAATATATAGAATTCAAATTTATTTGAGTATATATGGTCTTTTATTAAGATATATCTTTTAGTAACTCTCTGAGCTTCTTTTAATAAGACGTTTATATCTGTAGTGTGATGTAGCACATCAACCATCATGCAGAGATCGAATGAGTTATTTTTATAGGGAATTTTTTTGCCGTTAAAATATTTACATGGAATTAGGCATTTATTCCGTTTAAATACCTCAAGTCCTTGAATTTCTAAAGTTGAGCGTTTTTTCTGAATGATTGAACTTATTAACCCATCACCGCAACCAATATCTAAAACACTTTGAGTGTTTTTAGGAATAATGGCATTAATTTTTTGTTCCAGAATATGGATTCTTTTATTGTGAATTAATTTGTTATGAAGGAATTGAGGGATGTAATTGGTAAGCATTAAAATCTTGACTTTCTGGGGAGTAGAATTATTCCCAAGAAAAAGGTATTAAAAAATACTTGAAAGCCTAATTGAATAAGAAAAGCAGCTGGGATTACCATTCTCATCGTGACACTGTAATCTAATGCTCCGAAACCTTGTTGATACCATCCAAGAAATGTTTTAGCAACTATGATTAAACCCAGTAATAATGCAACTCCACATATTAACGTGGCTCTGTTTAAATGTTTTTTTATTAAAGTGAAAGCTAGCGGGTGGGTAGTCGGAATAATATTGTATTGGTGAAGGAAAATCTTTGTAAATAACCCTAAGAAAAGAATTTGAATACCGATTGAAATAAAGGTCGCGGAAATTAGTAATGTATGAACATCTAGATTTATTCCGAATATTTCTGCAGGTTTAAATAGTGTTAAGACAAATAAGACTGTTCCGCTTGAGATTAGAAATAAACCCGGTCCCAGGAATAACCAGTCTGGTGCAAAAAGCAGCATAAAATGCAATGTTTTAAATCCGTCATGCCAGGTTTTTAAATGAGGTTTCCTTTGGCGGCCGTCTTTGTGTAAGGTGATAGGGGTTTCGGCAATCTTCATGTTTAAAATACTTGCTTTGGCAACCATCTCTATTGCATATTCCATGCCTGTAGTCTGTAGTGCCATCTTCTTCCACGCCTTTTTGGTAAAAGCACGAAGACCACAATAAAAATCTCCAACAGGTGAGTGAAAGAAAATCCTACCTAAAAGCGATAACATTGGGTTCCCAAAGAGTTGATGTTGCCATGGCATAGCACCGGGCATAATTTTCCCGGCAAAGCGGTTGCCCATTACTAAATCAAAACCTTGTTGCGTTTTTTCTACAAAGGGGGTTATTTCAGAAAAATCGTAACTATCATCGGCGTCACCCATTATGATGTATTCGCCCTTCGCTTGTTCTATACCGTTTTGCAGCGCCGAGCCATATCCTTTTTCGGAAACGTGAACAACCCTGGCGCCTTCCTTCTTAGCTATCTGTATTGATTTATCGGTGCTGCCATTGTCAGCTACAATAATCTCATATTTTAGTTTAAGGGATCGGAATGATTTATGTATTTTTTTTATACAGGTTGCAAGCGTCCGTTCCTCATTTAAACATGGCATAACGACTGAAAAATCATATTTCATTGATTGAATCTTAGTAGAGAAGTTAAGAAAATTCAATAGATTAATCAGGTAATTTTTTAAGAATTATTAGATTGTTCCAGCCGAATTCAAAATAAGAATGAAAAACTGCTTGTTTTTTGTTTGTCTTAATTAATTTTAAAATACTTTCTTTATCAAAATAACCTTTATGTTCTTCAAGTTCACGTCGTGATATAAGATTGAATTTATAGCAAAGAATTTCCAAAATTTTTTTACTTTTTTTAGAGGGAGTTGTAAAAATTGCCTTACCGTCCTTTTTTAGTACTCTGAAGATATCATTCATAATATCTTCAGGATTGTTGAGATGCTCCAAAACTGCAAATCCGGTTAAAATATCGACAGATCCGGAAGGAAGGGGGATGGCGTTTGACATAGGTTTACGGATTAATCGGACATTCTTAAGCTCGACATCTTGTGCTAATGGATCTATACCAAAATATTGTTTGATTTTTATCTGATTTTTTTGTGCAAATTTATAAAAACGTATTTTGGGACCACACCCAATGTCCGCTAAAATCAATGGTTTGTTTTTAGGTATTTCAGCGACTCCTTTCATATAGCGAAAATAACGGGCGATAGGTTCTAACAATGCCTCCTCTGAAATATGCATGATTAACGTGATAGAAGATTAAACCTTATGATTTCCCAAAGGGCGTTTATACCGTCTTTCCAACCAATCTTCTTCCCCTCCTCGTAAGTTCGTCCATAATACGATATGCCGACCTCAAAAATTTTTAGTCTTTTATCTTTTGATATTCTTGCAGTGAGCTCCGGCTCGATACCGAACCTTTTACTTACCAGTCTTGGTGCAATGGATCTGATTAAATCTCCTCTGAAAACTTTGTATCCGGTTTCCATGTCAGTAAGGTTAAGGTTCGTTAACATATTCGAAAAAGAAGTTAAAAAACGATTTACCTGATAATGCCAAAAAAACAAGACACGATGAGGTCTGTTAGAAATGAATCTTGATCCATAGACAACGTCGGCACTGTGTTTTATAAATGGTTCCATAAGTAAAGGGTAGTCTTCAGGGTTATATTCCAGATCAGCGTCTTGTACCAAAACTATGTCTCCGGTAGTAGCTAAAAACCCATCTTTTAAGGCTGCTCCTTTACCGGCATTCTTTTTTTTAAAAATAGTTTTGAAAGAAATATATTTATTTTTTTTCTCGAAAAGCTCTACTGTTGCCTTGATTTGCTCAACTGATTTATCTTTTGACCCGTCATCGACCAGGATGATTTCTTTATGAAAACCGTTTGCAGAAGAATCAATCACTGCCTCAACAGTTTTTTGGATGAATCCTTCTTCATTATAAACAGGGATGACTATCGACAATTTATTCATTCAATGATTGATTATTACACAATGATTATATTTCTTTCAATTACCTGCTATTATTATGTCATGAAATTTTTAAAAGCACATACCTTTTTTCTATTTTTCTTTTTTATATTTTGCTTACTTCTTTTTAAGGATGTTTTTTCTGCTCGAACCTTAATTTCAAATATGGAACCTTTCCCGGATAGTATTCATTATGTTAATGCTGTTAGAAGTTTGTTGAGTGGAGATGGATTATTTATTGTTAGAGAAGGAAGGGCTCTGGCTACATCTGTCCCGCCTTTATATTCCTTCTTCTTGGCTCCAGCATATATTTTAAATAATGATCCAAGAATGTTTTATTTTATAAACGTTTTGCTTGCTCTAGCATCTTATTTTATTTTCTACCGTTTATTAATCATATTAGTAAATAATTCAATTATTAGAAATTTCATTTTATTTTTGTATATTACAAATTATTATTTATACTGGTTCCCGAACTTGGCTATGGCGGAAAATTTAATTCTTTTTCTTTTCGTTTCTTTTCTGATGCTTCTTTTATCTAAAGCTAGCAGGTTTAATATTTTTATGGCAGGTTTATTAGCTATTTCGTTTTACGCAACCAAATACGCAAGTGTACCGTTAACAGCCTGCGCACTTTTGGCTTATTTTATTAAACTCATTTATCTTTGGCGGAACGGAAAATTGAAAATTAAGGGTTTCCTTCTTTTCTTTAGTAGTTCTTTTATAGCTTTTATGGCATTTTCTCTTAGTGAATATATAACTAAAAATGTTATTCCTTTTAGTTTTTTAATAACTTTTGGTTCTAATTTTAGCAGTCAAACGAGTCAAAGTGCAGAACAAGTGAGTGCAGCTCCTCGCTGGTTTTCTCTTGTATATGCTAAAGAAAATATAAGCCATTATTTAAATGTTATAACAGGCGGATCAGAGAGATTTCTGTGGGATTTTTCACCAATGGCTCCAAGATTTGTCGCTATTAGTGGGTTGTTAGGATTGATCCTCGGGATATTAACGAAAACCCACCGGCTTATTAGTATTACACTTTTAATTATGCTTGTAAGTTCGGTTTTATTTATGTCAACTTTTTATTCTGTCGACATGCGTTATATTTATCAAACTATTCCAACTCTTTTGTTGGGGTTTGGGATATTTATGCAGATTATTGTTAATAGAATAAAAAAACCTCAATTAAAGATTCTTTTTTATATTGGCCTAGCTTTTTTGATAATCTTTTATTTCAGTTTAAATGCTTTAAGAATTAAAAATCAAATAATGCTTAACATTAAGCATAGCGAAACTCCGTGGTATTACATGACTGTCCAGGAATTAAACAAATATTTTACTTCTGATAAAATATTGGTGGGCAAAAAACCAATTGTGATTTCTCCAATACCACCGTATTATATAGACTTTTTTTCAAACGGGAACTATACTCTTATGCCTTTGTCCCCACAGCAGGAATTTAGAAATTCTAAAGAAACTGTTTACGGACCAAATGACTATTCGGATTTGATTAAACTCTACCAAACTTATATCAAAAATGGATATGGAGTATATGTTAATAAATATGGGATTGGTAATGAAAGTTATCTGAATGAAGATTTTCAGAATATAGTAAGTCGGTTTAAATTGATTGAAGTGGCATCAGGTTGTTTCGATGCATGCAATATTTACAAGGTCGAGTTAAAAACAGGTATTTGAGCTTATGGATAGCGTTGTTGAGGTTTTTAAATTTTTGACTGGGACAGTTTTTGCTATTTTAGTAGGAGCTTCTTTAATTGTTAGATTAGAGAAAAAAATATCCGTTAATATTTTATTAATTTCTTTGGTATTAGGGATCGTATTAATTTCTTTTATTTATTTATTTTTTACTTATTTGAAAATACCATTTTCGGCGATCAATCTCTTTTTGATTCTATTCGTTTTGATAAGAATGTTCAAATTTAAGCCTCAATTAGAATTGCATCTTCGTAATTTAATTTTACCTGTTATTTTTACTTTCACGGGGACTATTTTGTTGAACAGCAAATTATTTTTTGAGGGCTTTGATAAAAATGGGGGATTTATGTTGGCTAAAGGAAATGTTGATGCGCTGTGGCATATAGCACTGCAAGAATCATTAAAAATATCTGTGCCCCCTGTAAACCCTTTGTATTCCGGACAAATTTTATCGGGGTACCATTATTTAAATGATATATATTGGTCTTGGTTTAGTAGGGTTTTTGATATAACAACTATTAATCTTTGTATCTTTTGGGCTCCTTTATTTATTTCAATGTTATTTGTTGCAACTACGCTATTGCTTACACTAAAGATATTTGGTGATAAAAGAGTTGCATATGTTGCTTCGAGCATTGTAGTTTTTACATCGAGTTTGTCTTTTATAGCTCCGCTATTTTTCTCTAAAGCAGGGTTTCATCAATCTGTTTTTTGGTTGGATCAACCGACGTACTATATTTTTAATCAACAATTGACCTTATCGATTGCAATTATAAATATAATTCTATTTTTGTTTATAAGTTCGTACAGGAAATGGTGGTGGGCGATAGGATTGCTTGTAGGAAGCTTAGCCGGAGTTAAGGTTTATGGATTGCTTATCATTTTCCCTGCTATTTCATTAATAGGTTTTTATCTTTGGTATAAAAAGAAAGATTGGAATTATATTGGCTTACTTTTGTTATCGATTTTTATTTCTGTTTTTACAGTTTTTATTGAGGGTTCAAGCTCAGGATTTCCGTTTTACCTTGATCCAGGATTATTGATTCGGTCAATGTTTACTGATCCTTGGAGATTAAGCTATCCTGACTGGGAGGTTCATAGGCTTATTTTAGTAGAGCGGCATGATTGGCTTAGATTAGCTTATCTTTGGGTTAAAGGACTAGCTATTTTTCTAATCGGAAATTTTAATTTAAAAATTTTATCGTTATTTTTTATTCCGATTTTATTAAGAAATAAAAAATTATCTAAGGATAATAAAATTATTTTGTTGTTTTCATCAGTAATCATTGTATTAAGTATAAGTTCCGGTCTTTTGTTGGCACAAAGAGCTGTTTCTTGGAATGTTGTTCAATTTCTCGTATATGCGCAGTTACCGTTAGTGGTAGTATTGGTATTTTGTGTCACAAAACTTTTGAATTACAGATACCAAGTTATAGTTTTTATTCTTATCTTTATTGTTGGAGTTCCTTCATCACTTCATCCGTTAAAATTTCATTCAAATATAAATTCATATATTTATTATTCACCTGAGTTTATGAATATTTTGCAACAGGTTAGAACACTTCCGCCTAGTGTACAGATTATTGTAGGGGAAAAATATTACCTAAATAGTGTGGCGCCTGCTTTTGCAGGCCGTGGAGTTTATCTGGCAGATATCAATGTTCTTGATTTATTGCTTCCCTTCAGTGCAAAAGACAGAATCGAATATATTAAACAATTAGAAAATAGAGAAATCGAATGTCAGCCGAATCAGTATCTCATTTCTGATAAAAATCAAACGATTAGCTTACAAAATCAAAACGAATTTCAATTTGAAATAATTTCTGAACGACGTAAGGTCTATCTTTTTAAATGTGAAAAAAGAAGTAGTTTACTGATTGATTGAGTTTATGCTAATCTCTGCTGCAGAATGAGTTTTTTATATGATTGGTTTACTCCTAATATCCCTGTTTGGGAAAAGACTTTAAAGGGTTATAAGAATAAAGATAATCTTCTTTTTTTGGAAATCGGATGTTTTGAAGGGCAGGCAACCTCGTGGCTTTTAAAAAATGTATTGACTCATCCTAGTTCAAAAATAGTGGTAATAGATACTTTTCAAGGCGGTGACGACCAAAAAGATTTCGGAGTTAAAACTGGTAAGTTATTTGAAAGATTTAAAGAGAATTTAAAGGATTATATTTCTGAAAATCCTAAGATGAATAAAATTATTATTAAAAAAGGTTTTTCAGGAGAGGTTTTAAGGTTACTATCAGGAGAGTTTGATTTTATTTATGTTGACGGTTCGCATATTGCCAAAGACGTATTGGAAGATATTGTATTGAGCTGGAATTTATTGAAGGATAACGGAATAATAATTTTTGATGATTATGGATGGGATCGTTACAAGGATGAAACATTGAATCCCACACCCGCAATAAATTCTTTTTTAAAGGTATATAAGGGTTGGTACAGAATTTTACATTCCGGTTATCAAATAGTAGTGCAAAAAAAAGGCAAAAAAAATTATACGAATAAATCAACTGGAATTTTATATAAAAAATTGATATTAGCAGATTATTGTTCTAGACAAGAGATTAATGAATACTCTGAATTGATACAATTTAACAAAGTTATCAAAAATTCGAAATTCTATAAATTTTGGAGGATATATTGTGGTTTAAAAGATTACTTTAAACATAAACAAGATTGATTTATCTTATGAAGAAGCAAACGAAGATTATATTATGTGGCTCTATTGCAATAGATCGGATTATGAGCTTTTCAGGAAAATATAAAGATGTTTTAGACCTTGCTGAAAACGATGTGCTTTCAATCAGTGTTTTTTTATCCAATTTAAAAAATAATTATGGCGGGGTAGGAGCGAATATTGCTTATACGTTGGCTTTATTGGGAGACAAACCGATATTAGTTGGGTCTGTTGGAAAAGAAGCCTCTCTTTATTTACAGAAACTTTTATCTTTAGGGATAGATATATCAAATATCCACCTAAGTGATCTTGAAACAGCGTCTTTTAATGTAATTACAGATGGGATGAATAATCAAATAGGTGGTTTTTACCCTGGCGCGATGTTTGATAGCGATAAACAAACACTCAAAAAATGGAAAGATAAAAATGTATTAGTGATAATTTCACCTCATGATCCTAAAGCAATGAGACGACAAATAGAAGAATGCTCCAAGTATAAATTTCAGATGTGCTACGACATCGGACAACAGGTATTAAATACATCTAAGGAGGATCTTATATTCGGTCTTTCAAAAGCGGATATCCTTATTTTAAATGAGTTTGAAATGAAAGCTTTATGTAAAAAAACGAATAATTCCCAAGTTTTACTTAAATCAAAAATTCCTTTAGTTATTACTACTTTTGGAGAAAAAGGTTCGGTTATTGAGGGAAAGGATCTGTCTTCAAAAATTAAAATTGATTCTATAAAACTTGATGAAATTATTGATCCGACCGGAGCCGGGGACGCATATAGGGGAGGATTTTTTTATGGGTATGCCAGAGGATTTGATTTAAGAACCTGCGGACAAATGGGAGCTTTGGCTGCCGCCTATGCAATCGGAAAACACGGAACACAGGAACATTCATTTACCAAAGAGGAATATACTAAAAAATATGAGTCTTGTTTTGGTGAAAAGTTGTTGTTAATATAGCAAAACGAATATGGCGAAAAATGATTTTAAAGTAAAAGACCTGAAGCTTGCTAAATGGGGGCGGATGGAAATAACCTTGGCAGAGAAAGAAATGCCGGGACTTATGAGTTTAAGACAAGAATTTGGTAAATCCAAACCACTTAAAGGCGCGAGGGTTGCAGGCTCATTGCATATGACAATCCAGACCGCTGTTTTGATTGAAACTTTACAGGCGCTTGGAGCAGAAGTCCGTTGGTCGTCCTGCAACATTTTTTCAACACAAGATCATGCAGCTGCTGCCATTGCCGCCAAAAATACTCCTGTTTTTGCCTGGAAAGGTGAAACTGAAAAAGAATATTGGTGGTGTATTGAGGAGTCTCTTAAATTTTCAAAAGGAAAAGGTCCCAATATGCTGCTTGATGATGGAGGAGATTTAACCGGTTATGTTCATAATGAGCATCCGGAACTTCTACAAGATATCAAAGGTGTTTCTGAAGAAACTACTACTGGTGTTCATCACCTTTATCAAATGTTGAAAGAAGAAAAATTAAAAATTCCTGCAATTAATGTAAACGATAGTGTGACTAAATCTAAATTTGATAATCTTTATGGTTGTCGAGAATCTTTGACAGACGGAATCAAAAGGGCAACAGATATAATGCTTGCAGGAAAACAGGCTGTTGTTGCAGGTTATGGTGATGTTGGTAAAGGGAGTGCAGAATCACTCAGAGCTTTTGGTTGCCGTGTTATGGTGACAGAAATTGATCCGATCTGTGCGCTCCAGGCTTTGATGGCAGGATTCAGTGTTGTTACCATGGAACAAGCCTTAAAAGAAGCTGATATATTTGTTACAGCAACAGGTTGTAAAGATATTATTACTCTTGAACATATGTTGAAAATGAAAGATACGGCAATCGTTTGTAACATTGGTCATTTTGATGTTGAGATACAAATAGAAAGGTTAAATAATTACCCTAAAATAAAGAAGGAAGAAATAAAACCACAGGTAGATCTATACACTTTTCCGGATGGGCACAGGATCATTGTTTTAGCGGAAGGAAGGTTAGTCAATTTAGGATGTGCTACAGGTCATCCCTCTTTTGTAATGTCTAATTCTTTTACTAATCAGGTTTTGGCACAGATTGAACTTTATACAAAAGAATACGAGATTGGTGTTTACCGTCTTCCGAAACACTTGGATGAGAAAGTGGCAAGCTTGCATGTTGAACAACTGGGAGGGAAATTAACAAAATTGAATACAGATCAGTCAGAATATTTAAATATACCTAAATCAGGGCCTTTTAAAGCAGACCACTACCGTTATTAGAATTGTTACTTCTTCTATATAAATTCGATTAAAAAGATTAAAATCATTATATGAGGGTAATTAAGTTTATATTTTTTTCATTCATTCTTTTTTGGCTATGCCTGTTTTCTATTTTAATTATCAGTCGTGATGTTATTAATTATAGACAAGGGCAAGAGTTTACTAATATTTTGCATACAACTTCGGAATCAATTTTAAGCTTGTCACCTCTTTATCCCTGGGCAAATTTCGACGGCGTTCATTATCTGGCAATTGCGAAATATGGATATACGACTGATGCGGGATTTTTTCCTTTATATCCGGTAATGATTAATGTGCTCAGTTATTTAATCGGCGATTATTTTTTATCCGGATTAATTCTTTCGAATTTATTTTTTATATCAGGACTGATAATTTTTTACAAATTAATCAGGTTGGATTTTACTAAAGAAGTTTCCTATCAATCAGTAATATTTTTATTGATTTTTCCTACTGCTTTTTTCTTTTCTGCTATTTATAGTGAAAGCCTCTTCTTCTTATTGCTGATTCTGTCCTTCTATTTTGCCAGAAAGAGAATGTGGTTTTGTGCTGCGCTTTCAGGAATATTTTTATCTGCAACAAGGATAGTAGGAGTCTTAATATTACCCGCTTTGATGTGGGAATTTTATGCACTGGAAAAAGATAATATTAGAACAAATCTTAAAAAGTTTATTCCATTATTACTTGTTCCATTTGGGTTATTTTCATATATGTTTTTTAATTTTATGAATTGGGGAAATCCTCTTTACTTTATTAAAGCACAAGGGATGTTGAGTAATAATCGGAGTGTGGATCAAATTATACTTTTTCCACAAACGTTATTCAGATATTTTAAGATCATTACAACTGTTTCGTATCAGCAATTTGAATGGTGGATCGCCTTACTCGAGATATGTATAACTTTGTTGGTTCTATGTTTATTGTTTATTACGTATAAACAAAAAGTTAGGGTTTCATATATAATTTTTAGCCTTTTCGCACTACTGGTGCCCTTATCAACTGGCACATTAAGTGGTGTGCCGCGTTATGTTTTGGTCGCGTTCCCGGTATTTATTTCGATTGCTTTAATGAAAAACCAGTTATTTAAAATAGTTTATAGCATAGCAAGCGTATTTTTGTTAATAATATTATGGATGTTGTTTTCTAAAGGATACTATGTGGCTTAACAAAATTAGTATTTTATCGGTTATTCTGTTGGCAGCTTTTTTTCGATTAATTAGTTTAAATCAAAGTTTATGGTGGGATGAAGCTATTAATGTAGTCTATGCCAGACAAAGCGACCTATGGTGGTTTATTACAAAATATCCTCTTGGTGATTTTCATCCGCCGGGTTGGTTTTTTATTCTTTGGGTATGGGGTCATCTTTTCGGATGGTCAGAAGTTTCTGTAAGAATGCCCTCAGTTCTTTTAGGTATTGGAACAGTATATATAACGTATTTAATTGCAAAGGAATTATTTTCAAGGAAGGTAGGACTTTTGGCGGCACTTATGCTTAGTTTGGCACCTTTGCATATATATTATTCGCAGGAAGCAAGAATGTATGCTCTTAGTGCCTTTGCTGTGTCTCTTTCAATATATAGTCTGATCAGGCTATTAAGGAACGATAGATATAGTCTTTTAATTTATTTATTGTCCTCAGCTCTGGTTTTGTATTCAGATTATGTAGCATACTTTATTTTTCCCACTCAATTAATATATGTATTTTTATTTCAAAAACAATATATAAAAACAATATTACTTTCTTTGGGGTTAAGTGTAATGCTTTTTTCTCCCTGGTTATTTATATTTCCGAATCAACTTACAGCAGGGCAAAATACTGCAATTTTAATTCCCGGGTGGAAAGAAGTGGTTGGGGGGTCTTCCTTAAAAGAACTGGTGCTCTTGCCGGTAAAAACTTTAATGGGGAGGGTTAGTTTAGAAAACAGCCTATTATACTTATTGTTAATAGCGGTTCTTGCAAGCCCTTTTTTGTTTGTGTTTACTAATGTTAAAAAAGTTTTTGATAATAAATATTATTTGATTCTATTTTGGTTGATTTTTACACCTGTTTTAGTGTGGATATTTTCTTATATCGTTCCTGTTTTTTCATATTTTCGTCTTTTGTATATTTTACCTGCTTTTTACATTGCAGCTGCTGTTTGTTTAGTTAAATTTTCTAACAGTTATTTTAAGATGCTTTTAGGTTTAATATTATTTTTTGAATTATCTGTCAGTTGTTTATATCTTTTTGATAATAATTTTCAAAGAGAAGACTGGAGAGGGGCAATTGATATAGTTACACAAAATATAGATAAACAAACACTGGTAGTTTTCGAAAATACTGAAATCCCTGCTGCAGCAAAATATTACAGCAATAACCTGACTAATTTTGAACCCGGTCTTGCAGATGATTTCGAAAGCAAATTCTTAAATGTAAGAAAAGTATATTTATTCGAATATCTTGCCGATGTTTATGATCCGGAAAGATCGATTGAGCAAAAAATTAAAGGTATGAATTTTATTGAAATTAATACATATAACTTTATCGGAGTGGGGTTTGTAAGGGTTTATACAAAGATGTAGACTAAGGAAATGAAAATTTTTAAAGTAATAATTTTTATACTTATAGCTTTCAATATTCTATTGGCTTCCCGTTGGGCGCTGGACGGTAATCTTTTTTTCCATACTGATATTGCCAGGGATTTTTTATTGATTGAAGATATTGTCAATAACAAGCCCGTAACCTTAATAGGACCAAGATCAGGAGCCATACCCGGTGTTTTTCATGGGCCGTTATGGCTTTATTTAAATGTTCCTGCTTTTATCGTAGGTAATGGCAATCCTGCAGTTATTGCTTGGTTTTGGGTAGGACTTTATTTGACTAGCTTATATTTTATTTATTATGTCGGTAAAAAAATATTTGATGAAAAAACCGGTTTATTAAGCAGTTTGATGCTCTCATCAGTTACTGTCTTACAAGTAAGAACTCTTTTTAATCCTTATGGAGCACTGCTTTTACTCCCATTATTTTTATATTTCTTAATAAATTATTTGCAGGACAAAAATGTAAAAGTTTTAATCTTATCTTTATTAATTCTGGGCTTGATAATTCAATTTCAAATGGCTTTTGGGGTACCTATTTTAGCAATAACTTTTATTTATCTTTGTTACTTTTTTTGGCAATCAAAAAGATTGAAAGATGCATTTGCTTTTTTTGTTCTGCTAATTCCGTTATCGACGTTTATATTATTTGATATCCGAAATAATTTTTTACAAATTAGATCGGTTATTAATTATCTAACAGGTGCAGAAAACCATGGAAAAATAGATCTAAACCTTATCCAACTATTAAATCTACGTTTTCAGGAAAGTATTTTAGGGGGATTAGGGGAAATTACTTTACATCTGGATGTTTTAACAATTTTTCTTGCAATATTTCTTCTATTTGCATTTTTAAAATTAAAAAATCAGAAAAAAATATTGCCTATTTATAAATTATTTATCTTTTTTTACTGTGGTTTTTGGCTGCTAACATTTTTATTTAAAGGACCGAT
The DNA here is from genome assembly GCA_041659805.1 of Microgenomates group bacterium. Taxonomy (GTDB): domain Bacteria; phylum Patescibacteriota; class Microgenomatia; order Daviesbacterales; family UBA10151; genus STC-54. The sequence goes on from JBAZXP010000001.1 coordinate 591,982, forward strand.
TTGGAATTATTATTATATTCCTTTTATCCCACTGATAATTTTGGTTTTCTGTTCTTTGTATAAACTTTTAGATCAGAGAATTTTTTATAGTCTTTTTATTTTGATACTTATTTTTAATTTTCAAACAAATTTTAAAGACTTATTAAATTATAATCCGGATGCCTCAACACAGGATGTAAGCACCTGGAAATTTAATTATCTTGTAGCAGAAAATGCTTTCGGAGGAAAGAAAAATGAATTTGGTTATTATATATTTACTCCGGATTTATATGGTTATTCACCAAGGTATGCGATGAACTATTACCAAAAGATTTCTAAAGATAAAACGTCTTTTCCTTATAATAAGAAGGCAGTGACATATTTACTGATTGCTCCTCCTCCGGAATATGGTAAAGATCCGAGTAGTCTTTGGTATCAGAAAAATATTAACAGTGATTCATGGAAAAATAATGATGTTAGGATTAATAGAAAAGCAGATGAAACAAGAGGTTTTCCGAATGGCTTTAGAATTGAAAAATATAACCTGAATGAAAATGAAATAAAAATTCAAGCAAATCAATTTCTGATTCAATCTATATTCTTTAGATGATATGTTTAAAAAAATAATTGTAGGGTTATTTTTGTTTTTTTGTTTTTCTTTTTTTACCCCGTCAAATATTTATGCTCAACAAGTAAATACTGATTGTCCTAACAGGTATTTAACACTTATTAATCCTGTAAGATCCAGATCTCTTTGGGTAGATAAAACTTTGAAACCAATTCAAGATCAATATGGTTTAATAGAAAGTAATAATTTTCCTGCCACTTGGCTTTTACAAAATGACGTTTTGTTTGATGGAGAACTGATAAATGAAATCAAAAGTTTTAACACAAACCAGGAAAAGGGATTATTCTTGGAAGTCTCAGAGCAATTAGCAAATAAAGCCAGGGTCGCTTATCCGCCTTTTACTCCCTGGTACGATCCTAAAACAGTATTTTTGTCCGGCTATTCTCAATCTGAGAGACGTCTTTTAATAGACCGTATGTTCAAAGATTTTTATCAGACTTTCGGATATTATCCTAAATCTGTCGGTGCGTGGTGGATTGATTCTTATTCTCTGCAATATATGAAAGAGAAGTATCAAGTTAAAACTGCAATGATCGTAGCTGACCAAAAAACCACAGACAGCTATGGGGTGTGGGGTCAATGGTGGGGAGTGCCGTATTATCCGTCAATTGCAAATATTTTAACTCCTGCAAGTGCTAAGGATAATAAACAGGATGTTGTCGTAATTCAATGGGCACAAAGAGATTTGCTTTTAGCCTACGGAGAAGGTCCGAAGTCATCGAATTTTTCTCTACAGGCAAATGATTATATTAGCCTTGGTAAAGATACAGATTTTTTTAAAAATTTAGTAAATATTTATCTTGACTGTAGGAATCCGTTAGGTCAAGTTACAGTAGGGCTAGAGACAGGGATGGAAAGTGTAGGGTCATTATCAGAGTATAAAAATCAATTATTGGCGTTAAAGGAAATTAGAGGGTTACAGATAGTTAAAATGAGTGATTTTGCTGATAAATTTGCAAAAGTCTACCCACTTTTTCCGGAAAATATAAGCCTTGGAGATCCTGTTGTCTGGAATTTAAATACTAAAAACAGAACTAATAATTCTCTTAATGATTTAGTTGGTTATAACCCAAACTTGTCATTTGCTGATTATTTTGTATCTGATAAATCTTCTTTTTTAGATCGAAGTTTATTAAAGCTAAAAATAATTCCAAAAACACCCTTCCCCTGGTATTTATTTTTATTGGTAATTTTTGGTATAGCTGCATATTTTTTGAAAAAGATTAAATTATATATTTTGACGATACTTTTTATTATTGTTGCTTATGGTTTAATTTTTAGATCATATATGCAATATGGTTGGGTTATTTACTTTAGTATTGTTGATAAAAACATCGAATTTATTAAGCTGGGATTAATTATATTTTCTTTTGTTTTGATGTGGTTTTTGGATAGATGGAGTAGTAGGACGCTATTTAGGAACTCGTTGTTTATATACCTAATCCCCTTCATTTTTGGGATAGATCTTGTTTTAGAATCAATTAGATATACTTCAATTTCAGGAAGACATTATCTTGGAATTATGTTGGATTCTTTAAGGATGCTTGGGTTTTCCTTTAAAGAGCCCTTCAATTTTTCTTTCGTAAATCAAGATTTTCCCAGTATACAAGTCGTAGCATTATTAAGATTTGATTTTGAAAAAATATGGAATAGTCCCTTTTTTACAGTTATTGTTTTTCCCTTTGCACACATTCTTTTAGCAGCTATTCTTTCATTACTATTATTGGTTGCTCCTAAGTATATAAAGAAGGCGCTAATAATTATTGTAATTTTACTTTTTATTCTGCAGTTAATACACATTTTTCAGTCTGATCCGAGAATAGTAATCCCGATTAGTTAATAATAATTTAATATTATTTGCTACAATGTATATACTTTATGAAGGTAGGTTTTGATATATCACAAATCGCACATAACGGGGGAGTTGCCACTTATACTGAGAATCTAACGGATCAGTTATCAAAAATTAAATCTTTAGACATGATTTATTTTTATTCCTCTTTTAGAAAATCTTATCAGGGGAATTTATCTAATGTTAAAACTTTTAAAATGCCACCAACTCTATTTGAAATATTTTTTAACAGGATAAGGAAAATTCCGATTGAAAAATTTATCGGTCCGGTTGATATTTTTCATTCCTCAGATTGGGTTCAACCTCCAACAAATGCCAAGAAAGTCACTACTTACCATGATGTAGTTCCTTTAAAATACTCACAATGGTCTTCACCTAAAATCGTCGAGGTGCACAAAAGAAGGTTAAAAATTGTTGAAAAAGAGATAGATATGGTAATTGCAGTGTCAAACTATACAAAAAAAGATTTAATGGAAGTATCCTCCATCCCTGAAGAAAAAATTAAAGTTATATATGAGGCAGCGGGAGCTCAATTTAAACCACAAGACAAAGAAAAGACCGAGGCTTTCAGAAATAAGTATGGGTTGCCAGAGGATTATGTTTTGGCAATCGGTGGAATAGGAGAAAGGAGAAATTTAAATAGAGTTAAGGAAGCTTCACACGGGTTTAATTTAGTAGTTACCGGTGAGACTATCCCTTGGGTTTCAAACGAAGATCTTCCGTTACTATATGCAGGAGCAAAAGTATTGCTATACCCATCTTTTTATGAGGGCTTCGGTCTTCCTATATTGGAAGCTATGAGTTGCGGAACCCCTGTTATTACTTCCAATAGCTCATCAATGCCGGAAGTTGGAGGAGAAGCTGCGATTTATATTGATCCTGAAAATATCGAAGAGATGAGTAAAAATTTAAGAATAGTAATGGAAGATCCGCTTTTAAGGCCTGAACTCATTAAAAAAGGCTTTGAACAGGCGAAGAAATTTTCCTGGGAAAAGTGTGCTAAAGAAACTTTTGGGGTTTACCAAGATCTTTTGAATAAGTAGTACTCTAAAGCTTATTTTCTGATTCTAAAATCAAACAAAGTTCCTGAGAGTTTGTCATTTGATGGTAACTTAAGGCCTTTTAAACGTTTTTGAATGCTGGATTTTAAAGACAGCGCAGCTTTTAATTTCTCCATAAGCCTCTTTTTTAAACCTTCACCGGAAACTTTACGGCGTAGAGCTTGCGCTTTTTGTGATAATTCTTTATGCTCCTTGTTCTCAACAAACATTTTTTCATAAGCTTTAGACATCTCTGCCAATTTTTTTACTCTTTTTTGAAATCCTTTATCTTTATCTATTTCCGCAAGGTCCATTTCTTTGTGTATTTCTTCTAATTTTTCCAATTCTTCTCTCAACATCATTTGTTTCTCAAGATCAACAGGAATATTTAATCCGCTGGTATTCAGTTGTGTAAAAGTTTTGCTTTTTGAACGGAAGAGAGTCAACAACTTTCTTTGTTCACTATTTCTATGATAAGTTTCATCTCCCCCATTAAGATGGAGAGTGTGCAAACTGATACTCCTTGGAATTATTGGCAGGTAATCGGAGCTATCACAATCAGTTATCAGAAGGATTTCAGTTTCAAGTCCGTTCCTTACTCTTTCTTCGCGCATATCAAAAAGATCCCTAATAGCAACACTAACGGCATTCCCGATGTATGTGCCTGTTCCACTTAACGGGTAGCCTAAGACATTTCTGGCTAGAGGACCGAATTGATCAGGTGAAAGACAATCTGTTCTTCCGTGTGCGTCACCTGAAAAAGCACGGAAATATACCTGGGCATCCTCCTCACTGGCTTTTTTGAAATAGGCAAGTAAGATTGATTTAGCCACTATCAGTTTATAATTTTCTGCCATGGACATTGAGACATCCATTAAGGCGTAAACTGCCTGTCTTTTAGACATTCCTTTTACAAGTTTAGGAACAACTTCTTCCAAAGTTTCTGATTTTTCTTCAGTTTGTACTCTTGGTTTTTGTTGCTCGATAATAGGTAGGTTACCGGTAATAGCTTTATAGGCAAATATATCAGGATTAGTTGTTTTTAGTAGACGGTATGGGGGTAATACCTGAGGTAATTCCCTGAGTGACTGAATGGGCCTGATCTTAATTGAGTCAGAGGGAAAATTTGTTTTTTGCTGCCATGTTCTGGTAACGTATCTTTTTTCATAAACAGTTTTTTGATCCCGTTCAAGTAATCCCATAAAATTTTCCGGAATATCTACCCCAGGGATGGGTTTGCCGTCAAGCAGGTTTCGGGCAATATTTAAGATATGTAAATAGTTATTCGGAAGTTGCTCAAGAGCTACTTGCATGGAATCAAAGATTCCCCAGGATTTATATAATTCTGTTAGATCTTCTGACTGCGCATAAGGGTTTGATTCATCCTCTTTTGCCATTTTAATTAATCCTGTGCAAAATACTTTCTCTTACTTTTTGGACTTCAGGATTAGAAATATTCATGGCAGTTAAAGTATTTGAAAAAGTATTCTGGTTTACCTCAACCCAGGAAGTTACACCAAGTATTTCAGAAAGTAACGTAAAAGGTTTTTTAAAGATATTATCTCTTTTCTTTGCTTCGATTTGTCTGTTTTCCCTGTAGGCTTCATAGAAATCATTAATCTTAAAAAGATGCTCAATATCTTCTAAGTCTTTTCCTGAAAAAGCCCCCAGGGTATCATCCAAAGCTTTTAGAAATGATTCATCTTCATCATTTTGGGTAGTAGCTCCTCCATCATTTTGTACAGTAGTAAGAAGATATCTTAATGTGGATAGATCCTGTCCTGTTACTTCAAAGCGCCCATGAAGCAAGGCAGAGGCATTCAGTGTATTTCTGCTTTTTGCGATTGTTCGTGGACTTATATAAGGTCTGTTGGCTTTTGAATCTTTCTGTTTTCTTTGTTCATAGACACCTTCTACAAAATTTCTAATTAATTGATTTTTTAAAAAAAGCACTGCATTGGATGCTGTGATTAATCTATTGGGGTTGTCACCATTAACAATTCCAGATAACTCAGCAAGTACTTCCATAGGAATGTATTGATCAGGTGCAACAACATGGCCATTATGTTTGCTATATACACGATCAATTAATACCTGATCAAAAATATCGACTTCCGGGTTTAATCTGGCCTTAAAAAGCATTCTGTCCAAAACAGCTTCTGAAGCATCTGTGACCCTTAAATAATTTGTGGTGGCAATAGCTGTATGGAGTTTTGCTTTTTCATGTTGTTGACCATTGATGAATTCTCGTTCATTTAGAATCCCCAAAAGCGTACGCAATACCATGTCATTTGCATCCATGAATTCATCTAAAAAGGCAAAATTTGCTGTAATAATTGATCCTTCTGTTTTATTCCATAGGATACCATCATTAAACATAGCTAAATCATAAGCTCCAATGAGTTTTTCTTCTGTAGTGCCTTGAGATAATTGAATAGAAAATGTTTGAGCGTTTTCAAATTGTCCGAATACTGTTTTACCGTAAAGAGATTTGGCTGTTCCGGGTCTTGCAAAGATAAGCTGGTGTTCTTTGGTAAGTAAAGCGAGTAAGGTTTGTGAAACTAATTTGTCTCTGCCCACGACTCTTTGTGAGACATTCTTCATAGCTCCTTTTAGAGAATCTACTGCCTCAAAAGTGTCTAAAGATGTTTTATTTTTTCCTGTTTCCAGAAGCCCCTGATAACCTGTTAGAGGAGTCAGTAAGGCGGTATCTGAAAGATAATCTACTTCAATTTTTGCCATGCTGGGAATTATAATAGTTATAGGATATAAAAGTCAAGGATATTTGTGATCCTATAGTTTGACTTTTCAGAACTTTTATATAATAATATGCCTCATTATGAAAAACGAGGCGAGTAAAGAAGCTTCTGTAAATTTTTTAAGTGGTGAAAAATTTACAGATTTAGGATTATCTGCTAGAGACATTGCACTTACCAGAAAAGTCTTGCAAACTTTAAAAAAGCATTCTGATTACCCTGCGGGTTATGATATCGCCTTAAAACAGGTGCTGGATGAGCAGGATAGGGCATTAGGGTTTAAGGCATTGGAAAGAGAGCTTAAAATGTCACAAGTTCAGCACACAAGAAAAAGTTTGGGACAAATTGCTTTAAGGGCAGCAGGAGTAGTAACTGTTGTTGCAGCTATGTGGGGTATATATAGTTGTTCTGACAGTTATAATTCCCCGGAAGCAGTTGAGAAAAGAGTAGCACAAAATGCTATAAATCAAGAAAATGAAAGGGCAAAAAAAGAACAGGAATTCATAAGCAAGTCTCAGCTAGAAGGCGAGAGAACATTGGGATTGGAAAGATCCCCTATTTCAAATACCGGTTTCTCTTTTCGCTATATGCCAAAGAAGGAAGGCGTAAGATATGTTGAAGTTGGAGGAACATATAATTCCTTTAATATTGGAAAAGCTTCCTATGTGAATTGGAAAGAAGAGAAATCTCCGAAAGAAACAGTAGATATAGTGACATGGATTTTTACCGATACCTATACCAGGGTAAAGGATGGAAAAGTTGTTCCACAATTAACGATTGATCTATTAGGAGATAAAAGGACATTTGAGAAGCGTTACTTAAGAATTGAATCTACTGAGGATATTGATAATTCTATGTTGATTTTTGAAGATGTTAAAAAGAATAAAGAGTATATTTTCAAAGTCACACCTGTAAATGATATGACAACTCTACAATTTGTTCTCGTGAGGGAAGAAGCTGTAGATGGATCTTAAAAAAGACTGCAGAAAAGTGTAGAATCTTCTTAAGGATAAATTTACATGAATATTTGGATAGATGGATATGAAGCGAATGTACCGCAAAGACTGGGATCTTCTCAGATTGGTTTTGAGCTTTTGCATCATCTGGAAAAAATAGATCACAAAAATGAATATACAATATTGTTGCCTTCAGCACCTCTTTCTGATTTGCCAAAGACACGCAAAGGTTGGACTTACAAGATTTTAAAGCCAAATAAACTTTGGACAAGGATTGCCCTTCCCTTTGCTTTATATTCTGCAAAAGTAAAGCCTGATTTGATTTTTTCCCCGACACATTACATACCCCGTTTTTCACCGGTTAAAAGAATTGTTACTATTTTTGATTTATCTTATCTTCATTTTCCGGAAATGATCCCCAAGGGGGATTTATGGAAAATGGTGAATTGGGGAAAATTTAGTATAGAAAATGCAGATCATATAGTAACTATTTCTAATTTTTCTAAAAAAGACATAATTAAAAACTATAAAATTGATGCTGAGAAAATTACAGCTGCTTATCCTGGGTATGATAAAAATATCTTCAAACCTACCAGAGATCATAAAAAAATTGATTTAATTAAAGAAAAATATGGAATTATTGGTAAATACATTATATATATAGGAACAATTCAGCCAAAAAAGAATCTGATCAGGTTAATAGAAGCGTTTAAACCAATTGAAAATCTAAAACTCGTGATAGTCGGAAAGACAAAGGGTTTAGGAAGAGAAGGATGGATGTTTGATGAAATATTGGAAAAACCTGCAAAATTGGGGATTGAAGACAAAGTTGTATTTACAGGTTTTGTGCCAACTGAGGAACTACCATATTTATTATCAGACGCAGAAACATTTATTCTGCCTTCTTTGTGGGAGGGATTTGGTATACCTGCTGTTGAGGCAATGGCATGTGGGGCACCGGTGATTGTTTCAAACGTTTCATCTTTACCGGAGGTTGTAGGGGAAGCAGGTTTGCTGATTGATCCCCGTTCTGTAACTCAAACTGAGCAGGCAATTAGAACTGTTACTACAGATAAAAAACTCAGAGAAAAAAGAGTTAAAGCAGGGTTGGAACAAGCCAAAAAATATTCCTGGAATAAAATGGCAAAAACTGTATTAAAAGTTTTTGAAGAAGTGGGTAAAAATGGTTAAAGTATCGATTGTTATTCCGTATTGGAATGGCGCAGAAAAAATTAAAAAACACTTACCCAAGGTTTTGGAATTTGCGCATAAAAATAATATTAAGGAAATTATTGCCTCTGACGATGCTTCGACTGATGGAACAGTGGGCCTTCTTAAAAATGATTTCCCTGAGGTAATAATTGTTGAAAGAAAAAAAAATGAAGGATTTGCTTCTAATGTAAATTCAGGTTTTGCCAAAGCTTCCGGTGATCTTGTATTTTTATTAAACAGCGATGCTTCACCGGATATGGACGCTTTAAAATATGCGCTTCCTCATTTTGAAAACGAACAGGTTTTTAGTGTCGGTTGTAATGTGGGTGGTCTTTGGGCAATAGGAAAATTTGAAAACGGTTATTTTTGGCATAACGAAGCAGACGTTGAACAAGAGGGAGAGATAAAGTCTCATCAAACGCTTTGGGCATCAGGCGGGTCAGCTATTTTCCGTAAATCTGTTTGGGATGAGTTGAAAGGACTAGATGAATTATTTAATCCTTTTTATGTAGAAGATGTGGATCTTGGGTATAGAGCAACAAAAAGAGGATATATCAATATTTGGGAACCTAAAAGTAAAGTAGAGCATTATAAAGAAAAGGGCGTTATCGAAAGTAATTTTTCCCGGAATAAAATTAATGATACTGCGGAAAGAAACATGTTGATTTTTATTTGGAAAAATATAACCAGTGAAAAATTGATTAATGAACATAAAAAAGCTTTAATAAGAAGGTTGTTTTCACATCCTAAATATTGGTCAATATTTTTGGCAGCTTTCCCAAAATACCCAGAAATTATGAAAAAGAGAGAAATTGAAAGAAAATATGCGAGATTAACTGATGAAGAAATATTTAACATTTTTTCTTCGACTCAAGTATAATTAAGATATGAGTATATTTAAAGACAAGATGGGAAGAGATTTAAGTGCCTCAGAGGCTTCACAAAAAATAATTAACCGTTTATTCAGCTATATTTTAGATTTGGAACTCCTTATTGTAAGAATTGCAGGGTTTATTCCGATTTATACAATCAGATGGCTAATTTATATATGCTCAGGTGTCAAAATTCCATATAACTCTCATATTCATATGAATGCTCAGTTTTTTGAGCCCTCTGGGATAGAAATCGGAGACGATACGATTATTGGTCAGGGAGTATTTTTAGACGGTAGGGCAAAGCTTAAAATTGGAGATCATGTAGATATTGCGTCAGAGGTAATGATCTATAACTCTGAACATGATATGAATGCTGAGGATTTTCATGCAGTGAACGAACGGGTTGAGATAGGAGATTATGTTTTTATCGGTCCCCGCGTGATAATTTTGCCGGGGGTTAAGATAGGAAAGGGAGCAATCGTTGCTGCAGGTGCAGTAGTTACCAAAGATGTACCGGATTTTGCGGTAGTCGGTGGAGTACCTGCAAAAATGATCAAAGAAAGAGAGCTAAAAGATTTACATTATAAATTGGGAAGAGCAAGATTGTTTCAATAAATAAATGTCCAGATTAATTTTTATACTTTTTGCAATTATTTTATTAATTTATTTATTAATTCCGGGACCTTCTTCGATTAATGATTTTCCCGGGTTGCCTAATTCTGCTAAATCTAATCTTCCCGGGGATACGGTTCAAGTTCCTAATGTTTCAGGTTATTTTTCAGATAATTTCAGAGCATTTGTGACAAATTTTTATAAAATGAGTTATAAATCGCAAGTAGTAATTCCATTTTTGCCGATCAGATTAAATTATCCTCCTGAATTTGCCTATACCACTATTAAAGATCAAACTCGGAGCACATATTTAGAAGAATATGTATACCCTTTGAGAGATTCGCTTTTTATAAATGGTTATGAACCGTTTTATGAAAACGGTAAACCGAAATTTTTTGGTTCTGTTAAATCGGATGAACAAAATGATATTTATTACAATAAAACTACTTTAAGATTTTATCCATCATCTATTTGGGTAAGAGTTGCTGTTTGGCTGGGGATTTTAGCTTCTGTTTATCTTATTTGGACATCAGCAAAGAGAGTAATACATGATTAATTTAGTAATCATTATTGTTAATTTTAATACTGAGAAACTTGTGTTGGAATGTTTGGACTCCATATTTAAAAACAAGCCTGACGGTGAATTTAAAGTAATTGTAGTTGACAATAATTCAACAGATGATTCAGTCGAGTCTATTAAAAAACTATTTCCGGAAGTTGACTTAATTGAAAGCAAAGAAAATTTGGGTTTTGCAGGAGGAAATAATCTAGCGTTAACAGGAATTAATGCAAAGTATTATTTACTTTTAAATTCTGACACATTGGTAAATAAAAATTCCTTAGATAATTTGGTTAATTTTGCAGAAAACTCAGATTATGGAATATGTTCTTGTAAGCTAACCTATCAGAATGGATCGTTCCAGCCAAACGCAGGAGAGCTGCCTTCTTTTATCCCGGTACTTTTATGGTTATCAGGTCTTGATGACATTTTAGGAAAAATAATTCATATAAAATCATATCAAGCCAGAGACAAGGGTTATTATAAGAATAAAACTCAAGTGGGGTGGATTTCAGGATCAGTAATGTTAATCAAAAAGGATGTAATTGAAAAAATCGGAGTACTGGACGAAGGTATCTTTATGTACGGGGAAGACGTTGATTACTGTTTCCGGGCAAACCGGGCCGGATTTAGAGTGGGCTGGACAGATGAGGCTGAAATTATCCATATTGGCGGAGCAAGCTCAAGCAAGCCGAAATATAATCAATGGATAGGAGAATTTCGAGGGATGATTTATGTATATAATAAGTTATTCGGTTTTATGCCAGCTCAATTAATCCGAATATTTTTTTATTTTTTTATTTTGATAAGAGCATTTGCGTTTTTGGTTCTTGGTAAAATTTTATATAGTAGAACTTATGCAAAAATTTTTATTAATCTTTGATAAATATTTTTTTTGGTTAGTGCTGTTTTTAATGGCATTTATTCCGTTGTACCCAAAATTCCCATTGTTAAATGTAACCGGAACTTTTGTAGCAGTCAGAATCGAAGATTTTCTAATAGCTTTAATTTTAACTTTATGGGGATTACGTATAATTTTGGGTAAAAAAGTAATCTCAACTTTATCTGAGGGAGTAAATAAAACTATGCTGGTCTTCTTTTTCGTAGGGCTGGTATCTTTATTGTCCGGAATTTTATTAACTAAGACAGTCTCTCCTTCTCTGGCCTTATTGCATTTTTTAAGAAGGGTTGAGTTAATGATGTTGGTTCCCGTAGCTGCCAGTGTTTTGACAAAACGGAAACAAGTTTTAATTTTGCTCATAGCAGGGCTTCTTATCGCTTTTCTTGTTGACGGGTATGCATTCGGTCAAAAGTATCTGGATTGGCCGGTTATATCCACGGGCAATTCGGAATTTTCCAAAGGTTTGATTTTAAAACTTAGCCCTGAAGCCCGTGTCAGCTCAACTTTTGCAGGACATTATGATCTGGCCGTTTTTATGGTAATGGTGTTATCCATCGGAAGTGCAATCTTTTTTAACTTGAAAAAGCTATATATAAGGATAGCTTCTTTTTTAATATTTTTAGTATCAATTGTGGTTTTGGTGATGACGGCAGCCAGATTATCTTTTGTTGCAGTTTTAGTCGGGATTGCAACCTCGTTACTTTTAACAGGTAAGAAATGGTTTATTTTAGTGATGATTATTATTTCTATTGCAATTTTGGCGTATCCGTCACAACTTCGGGAAAGATTAATCGCAACAGTTTCGGTCAGTATCCTACAGGAAGGGGATAGATATGTAAGCCCTAATGCAGATCAACAACAGGAGAGTAGAATAAATATTCCTACTTTATTAATTCAAACATCCAGCACCTCAGGCTTAAGACATGATTCAACTGATTCGGCGTCAACGCCTGAATCGACCATTTCTGCTCAAATATCTGATATCGTTCCGGGAGAGCCAACTAATATAACTGATTTAGCAGTGTACAGATCTTATGGAATACGATTTAATCAGGAGTGGCCTAGAGCAATTAGGGCTTTTGAAAAAAATCCTTTGCTCGGTACAGGTTATTCATCTTTGGGGTTAGCTACGGACAATGATTTTTTGAGGTCTTTAGGAGAGGTAGGTATCTTGGGTACAATCGCGTTTTCTTTGGTGATTATCGAGATTATGAAAAAGATTTGGATTTCATACAGAAAGATAAATGATAAATTAATAAAATTCGTGGCTGCAGGATTGCTTGCAATGATGATAGCGTTTGTTGCTAATGGTATTTTTATTGATGTATTTGAGGCTTCGAAAGTAGCAACTTTGTTTTGGCTTTTTTGTGGATTTGGTATCGCTTTGAGGAACTTTAATGAAAATACTTAAAATTATTTCCAATCAATATTTTTGGCTATTTCTGATTTTAATAATTGGTTATTCTGTGCGTCTTTATAAAATTGATACTCCGCTTGCTGATTGGCATTCATGGAGACAAGCAGATACTGCTGCTGTTGCCAGAAATTTTTATAAGGATGGCTATACTCCATTTATCCCCAGGTATGATGATATGTCGGGAGTTGCAGAAGATCCTGTAATGAATCCTAGCAGATACCGTTTTGTGGAATTTCCTATTTATAACAGTTTAGTTTATTTTGCATATGTAATTAATGGTGGAGTTGATATTAAGCTTGCCAGACTTGTTTCTGTTTTAATGTCTCTTGGATCAATGATTTTCCTTTTCTTGATTGTCAGAAGACAACTGGATGTTGTTACAGGATTGATGACAGCTTTAGTATTTGCAGTTTTGCCCTACAGTATTTTTTATTCAAGAGTGGTTTTACCTGAACCAACTTTAATTTTTTTCAGTCTTGGGATGTTTTATTTTGTCGAACTTTGGATTTGGAAAGATGGATATAAGCTCTTTTTTGCTTCCACCTTTTTCACCATCTGTGCTTTTTTGATTAAACCAATTGCCCTTTTCTTTTTATTGCCTTTAATGTATTCATATTTGAAGAAAGAGGGAAAGTTGTGGCCGATACCAAACAGGTATTATGTTTGGTCGATTTTTTCATTAGCTCCTTTTGCTCTTTGGAGGATTTGGATGTCTCATTACCCTGAAGGTATACCGGCTTCAAACTGGCTGTTTAACGGTACTCATATAAGATTTAGACCGGCATTTTGGAGATGGATATTTGGGGATAGATTGGGCAGGGAAATATTGGGAATGGCAGGCTCGTTTTTATTTTTCTTTGGTTTAATTAAAAAACCGGAGAACGGAAAATATCTTTTGCATTTTCTGTCTCTTTCAGCATTATCGTATTTGTTGGTTTTCGCTACGGGAAATGTTACTCACGATTATTATCAGACAATAATTGTTCCGGCTTTATCAATTTTTGCGGCTGTTGGGTTTGTCACCCTTTTTAGAGGTTTTAATGGAATGATTCCCCGTTTATTTACAATTCCTTTAGCTCTTTTTATATTTTCTTTGATGACTTATTTACAGTGGCAGGAAGTAAAAGGATTGTATCAGATTAATAATGGGCCAATTGTTGAAGCAGGGCAATTTGCAGATAAAATCTTGCCGAAGGATGCCCTTGTGGTTGCGCCATACGGTGGTGATACTGCGTTTTTGTACCAAACAAACCGTCACGGATTTGCCTACTCTGTGCTTCCAGTTGTGGACTTAGTAAAGATATATAAAATTCAATACTATGTCTCGGTTGATTATAATGATAAAACTAACTGGATAATCAGGAATTTTAAAGTTTTAGAAAAAAATCCTAAATTTGTGATAGCAGATTTAATGCAACCGATTTCTACCCCTGGGGCAAAGCCGGACCCTGAACCATAAAAAGATATGAAAATTTTAATGTTAACACCATATTTACCATATCCTCCTTCATCGGGCGGTCAAATTAGATCCTACAATCTAATTAAACAGCTTTCAAAAAAACACGAGATTACCTTATATTCTTTAATAAAATATGAAAATGAAAAAAAGTATGTTACAGAACTTGAAAAATACTGTAAGTCGGTAAAAATTTTCAGAAGGCCTCAAAAACCATGGACTCCCACTAATATTTTTAAGACAGCAATGAGCACCTATCCTTTTTTAGTGATTAGAAATTATTCTTCAGAAGAAAAGAATGATATAACTAAAACATTAAAAAAAGAACATTTTGATTTGATACACGCAGAAACTTTTTATGTAAGTCCACACATTCCCACGACAGATATACCAATGGTATTGGTAGACCAGACAATTGAATTCCAGGTATACCAACACTATGTGCAAACCTTTAAGTGGTTTTTCTTAAAACCGATGCTTCTAATTGATGTTTTAAAAATTAAATATTGGGAAACATATTTTTGGAAAAAAGCGAAAAAAGTTGTGGCTGTTTCTGTGTCTGACGCCAAAAAAATGAGACAACTCGTTCCGGGTCTAAATGTTTCCGTTGTGCCCAACGGGGTTGGTGAAGATTTAATGGAGGAAATTCCAATTCATTTTTCTCAAAAAATATTATTTATGGGAAATTATGCCTGGTTACAAAATATAGAAGCTGCCAGGATTTTAGCGAAAGAAGTCTTCCCTTTAATTAAAAAACAGGTGCCTGAAGCTCAGTTAATTATTGCTGGCCAATATACTGAAAAGATTGCTGAACTTGAATCAACTGATGTCAAATTAATAAATTTAGGACTTGATGATATTGAAGGGGTTAAAAGAGCTTATCAGGAATGTGGGATACTAGTTGCTCCTTTATACGGACCGGGAGGAACAAGATTAAAAATATTGGGAGCGATGGCTGCTAAACTACCTGTTGTAACAACAAACGTTGGGATTGAGGGTATTGAGGCTGTTAATGGCAGACATGCTTTATATGGAGATAGTCCAGAGTCACTAGCTGAGTTAGCGGTAAAACTTCTGGTAGATAAGAAGCTTTACATAAATGTTGCAAATAATGCCAGAAGATTGGTTGAAGAAAAGTATACTTACACTGCCGTTGCAGACCAATTGGAAAGTATTTATCAGGAGGTAAAAAATAATGCAGGATAAATTATCTATTGTTATTGTAAATTATAATTCAGGCGATTTTTTGAGTGATTGTTTGGAATCTATTTATAAAAGCGACAAAATAATAGATTTTGATATTTGGGTAGTCGATAGTGCTTCGTCCGATAAAAGTATAGATAACGCTAAAAAAAGGTTTCCTAAAATTAATTATCTTTTGAACAAAGACAATGTAGGTTTTACCAAGTCTAACAACCAAGCATTAAGGAAAGTTAAAAATGAATTTATTTTAATTCTTAATCCGGACACCAAAGTTTTACCCGATACTTTGAGTCACATGATTAAATTTATAAAAAGTAATCCTGAAGTCGGTGCTGCTACATGCCGGGTGGAACTTGCAAATGGAAAAATAGACTGGGGATCACACAGAGGATTTCCGACACCAACGGCGTCTTTCTTCTATTATTTTTTGCATGATGATACCTATTACCATCTAAGTAATTTGGATATGACAAAAGATCACGAAGTGGATGCAATAACAGGAGCATTCTTTTTAACCAGAAAATCAGTTCTAGATAAAGTAGGATTATTTGATGAAGATTATTTTATGTATGGGGAAGATCTAGATCTTTGTTTCAGAATTAAAAAGGCTGGGTATAAAATAATGTTTACACCAGAGGTTAAAATAATTCATTATAAGGGAGTTTCCTCTGGGATAAAACAACATAGTCAAGAAATTACGCAAGCTAGTAAAGAGTCTAAGATAAGAGCTTTTAATTCTTTTTATGAAACAATGAAAATTTTTTACCGAAAGAATCTTGCAAAAGACTATCCATTTTTTATAAATTGGTTAGTTTATTTAGGGATTAATTTAAAATGGTTTTTGGCTTTAAGGAAATTACATGTATGAGGATTGTAATTGATGCTCGTCTTTGGTCTGAGAGTGGGCTAGGAAGGTATATCAGAAACTTAGTATTGGAACTTGCAAAAATTGATTCAGCAAATCATTATGATATTCTTCTTTTAAAAAAAGACTTTGACAAAATAGATTATTTTAGAAATAATTTTCATAAAGTTTTGGCTGATTTTAAGTGGTATGGGTTTGCTGAGCAGATTAAAATGCCAAAGTTATTAAATAGTTTAAAACCTGATTTGGTGCATTTCCCTCATTTCAATGTACCTATTTTATACAAAGGAAAGTTTGTAGTAACGATTCATGATTTAATTCATCAACATTATAAAACCAGAGAATCTACAACTCATAATAAATTGATGTATAGTATGAAAAATCTCGGATATAAAAAAATTTTTAGCAATGCTATTAAGAAAGCCGATAGAATTATTACTCCGTCAAAGTCCGTAAAGAACCAATTAATTAATGAATGGAATATAGATCAGGCAAAAATTGAGATTACTCCTGAGGCAGTAGATACTTCTTTAATAAATATTTCCAAGCAAATTAGGAATAATGATTTCCAAAAAGTAAGTCATAAATGGGGTATAAAAAAACCATATATTTTTTATGTCGGAAATGCTCAACCGCACAAAAATATAGAACGGTTAATTGAGGTATTTATTCAAATAAAAAATAAGTATTCTGAATATCAATTAATTTTGTCAGGCCCTGACAATTATTTTTGGAATAAAACTATAAAAAGATATAATGTTAAGGATTTAATTTTTACAGGTTTTTTAAGTGAGAGGGAACTCGTAACTTTGTATAAAAATGCTGATCTCTTTGTGCTCCCATCATTGGAGGAAGGATTCGGGATTCCTGTCTTGGAGGCAATGGCATGCGGTTGTCCTGTTGTATGTTCTAATACAGGGTCTTTACCAGAGGTTGCCGCGGATGCAGCTGTTTATTTTAACCCCCGGATTCTAAAAGATATGGAAGAAAAAATTTCTTCAGTTTTGGAAAACCGGAAATTTAGAAAAGAATTAATCGAAAAAGGTGAATTGAGATTTAAAAAATTTAGTTGGAAAAGATTAGCTCATCAAACTCTGGAAATTTATCTAAAATCTTAAATTTTTTCTGCTGCGCGGAGTTTAGCACTACGGGAACGCGGGTTAACTTCAACTTCTGACTCTGTTGGCTCAATTGGTTTTTGAGTAATAATTTTGATCGAGTACTTTTCTTCCTCAATTTTAAAGAAATTCTTAACAATTCTGTCTTCCAACGAGTGGAAACTAATTACAACTATCCTACCGAAGGGTTGTAAAACATCTAGTGCTTGGGGTAATGCATCTTCCAGACTGCGTAACTCGTCATTTACAGCAATACGCAATGCTTGGAATACTTTTGTTGCCGGATGAATTTTGTTTACACGATTAAATCTTTTTACTGAAAGAATAATTTGTGATAATTTTTCTGTAGTATCAATTTTTTCACGACTTCTGTATTCGATAATTTTTTTGGCAATAGGTTTTGCAAATTGCTCATCCCCGTATTTCCAAAATAGTTCTGTAAGCTCTGATAAATACAATCCGTTTACAAGATCAGCTGCTGTTAAACTTTGGGATCTGTTCATCCTCATATCTAAAGGTGCATTTTTATTAAAAGAGAATCCTCTTGAGGTTGTGTCTAATTGACTTGATGAAAGTCCCAGATCAAATAGTATACCTGCAGGATCCTGTTTCAGAAATTGCGACGAGATGTCTTTTAATTGAGAAAAATTTGCCTGACAGATAATTAATTTATCAGAAACTGCCAGGAAACGGTCATTAACTAAATTAACCGTTAGCTTGTGTTTTTCAGCAACTTCTTTAATTGCCTCAAAATCCAAATCTATCCCCAATACATTTCCCCCTTCTTCAAGTATTTTATCCGTGTGCCCTCCGCCACCCAGATTGCAATCAATATACCAGGCATTTTTTTTGATTTTTAAATATTGGATTGCCTCGTTTGCCATGACTGGAATATGATATGTGCCCATGTCTGTATTTTAGCATTCTGATACAATTTAAAATATGAATAGAAATTTAAAAGTAGCACTTGCACATGATGATTTAGTTCAATGGGGTGGAGCAGAAAGGGTTTTGGTAACTTTAAGCCAAATGTTTCCTGAAGCGCCTATCTATACCTCTGTATTTGATAAAGATAATAGGATGTTAAGGCGTCATTTTGCTGATCGGAAAATAATCACTTCTTTTATTCAAAAAATACCATTTTGGAAACAAATGTACAGAATGATGCTCCCTTTTTATTCTATTGCGTTCGAGGCATTTGATTTCAGCGATTATGATTTAGTAATTTCACAGACCACCCGCTTCGCGAAAGGAATTATTACTAAATCGGGAACAACTCATATTAGCTACGTTCATACACCACCTCGTTTTTTATGGGATTTTTCAGGAGGAAAAATTACCGGGTTTGCCCAGCTCTTTTTTTGCTGTCAGAGAATATTAGATCAGATTACCAGCTCGCGTGTAGATATATTTGTAGCCGGTTCTAAAAACGCACAGAAAAGAATAAACAAAATCTATAAAAAGAAAGCAAGCATTATATATCCTTTTGTTGATTTAACCAGATTTTCAAATGTTTCTTCGTTTGATGGTGGCTACTTATTAGTCGTTTCACGGCTAAACAATTACAAAAGAGTAGATTTAGTTATTACTGCTGCCAATAAACTGAACATTCCTCTGAAAATTGTCGGAACAGGACCACAGGAGGAAAGATTAAAAAAACTGGCTAACCCGAATGTAACATTTCTTGGATCAGTTGATGAGGAATCTTTAGCTTTGCTTCTTTCTGGTTGTAAGGCATTAGTTATAGCTGCAGAAGAGGATTTTGGGTTGATGCCACTTGAAGCGCAAGCCCTTTCAAAACCAGTAATAGCTTATAAAAAGGGCGGGGTTGCAGAAACTGTGAAGGATGGGGAAACAGGTATATTATTTGATGTTCAAAGTGCTGAGAGTATAATATCTGCATTGGTTAAATTGGACAAACATGGGTATAATAAAAAAACATGTCTTAACCAAGCTCGGTTTTTTTCAAAGGATAAATTTATTCAGGAATTTAATTCTCTTGTAAAATCAGCTATAAATGTAAATTAAATATGCTTGAATCTGAAATTAACGAAGAAAACCTAATAGTCCGCGAAGATAAAATATTTGATTTCCTTAAAAGACTAATTGATATTTTTGGTGCAGTTGTGGGAATTGTGTTGTTTTCTCCCGTTATGTTGATCACAGCTATTTTAATTAAACTTGATTCCAGCGGTCCTGTATTTGCAGACACTCCAATGAGAGTTGGAAAAGACGGCAAACATTTTAAAATGTATAAATTCCGTTCAATGGTGGAAAATGCCCATCAACTTTTGCAAAAAAATCCTAAACTGCTTAAAGAATACAAGAAGAATAGCTATAAAATTGTAGATGATCCAAGAGTAACCCGCGTAGGACGAGTTATCAGGAAGGTTTCCATTGATGAGATGCCTCAATTTTTTAATGTTTTGAAAGGGGATATGAGTATTGTGGGCATCAGGCCTTATTACCCTTTTGAATTAGAAGAACAGCAACAAAAGTATCCACAAAGTAAAAAATTTGTTAAGATAGTTTTACAGTCAAAACCAGGAATAACCGGAGTTTGGCAGGTATCAGGCAGGTCTAATATAAATTTTGATAAAAGAGTACAGATGGATGCAGATTATGTGCAAAAAAAATCTATACTCTATGACATTCAACTCATTTTGAGGACTATTCCTGTAGTTTTACTGGGTCAAGGCGCGATTTAAAACTGTCTATGAACATTACTAATTTAAATAAGAAAATAGATACTTTTAAAAAAACCGACTCATATAAAGTAAAAAAGAACCGGAAATCCAGAATAATTAAAATTCTTTTTGTAATCGGACTTTTATTCTTATTAGTTTATTTGCCTGCCAGAAATATTTATTCCTCGGCTAAACAAGCCATGCTTGGGGTAAATCAAATGAATGCCGGCATGAAAGCCGAGAATTTAGATGATATTAAGGTGGGTCTTGCAACTAGCAAGTCTGCAATCGGCAGTATAAATTTTTCTCTTAATTTTTATTTTTATCTTAGAATAATTCCGTTTGTAGGCGGGTATTACTCTGACGCAAAACATTTTGTAACAGCAGCGGGCTATGAAATGGATGCTGCCCAAACAATCGTAGATGGATTGGATCCTTACAAAAATGAGCTTGGCTTTACTGGACAATCAACAGCAGGTCAGGATCGTATAGCCCAAATTGTTAAGATTTTAGACAAAACATTACCTAATATTGATAAATTTGCGCCACATATGAAGAAAGCACGGGATGAAGTAAGTAGCATTGATGTTTCAAAATATCCTGAACAAATTGGTAATAGGCAATTAAGATCCAGGGTGGACGAAGCTAAGAATTTTATTATTGGTGCTCATGTTGCAGTGACAGATGCCAGGCCGGCACTGGAAATTGCACCGAGTATGTTGGGAGAACCATCGCCCAAAACCTATCTTATGTTATTTCAAAACGATAAGGAGCTTCGCGCAACCGGAGGATTTTTAACTGCCTACGCCTTTTTAAAGCTTGATAGAGGTCATTTAACTACAACCCAGTCTGATGATATCTATAGACTCGATGAAAAATTGCTTAAGGTATGCTTGAATAAAATTTGTCCGCTGACTCCTCCTGCACCTATTGTTAAGTATTTGCCTGAAGTTACCGGAAAACCACGTTCTGCCTGGTCAATGAGGGATTCTAATTTATCTCCAGACTTACCAACTTCTATGAAGGAATTTGAAAAAATGTATTCAATAATTGATTCAACGAATGCTTTCGACGGAATTATTATGATTGATACAAATGTGGTGGAAGAGTTAATTAAAATTACAGGGCCCGTTGAAGTAAATGGTACAAAATACAGTGCGGATAAAGATAATAGATGTAATTGTGCTAATGTTATTTATGAGCTTGAGCATTATGCAGAGATTGCTTCAAAAGGAGAAGCAGATAGAAAAGAAGTGGTGGGGACTTTGATGCAAACAATACTCGCCAGATTGCTTGGATCGGGTGCAGATAAGCTACCTACCTTTATTAATGTCGGGGTAAAATTGTTAAACAGTAAAAATATCATGATGTATATGCATGATAACAAGCCTCAGCAAGCCTTCGCCTCTTTAAATTGGACCGGAGAAATCAAGAGAGATGTTTCAGGTGATTACTTGCATATAAATGATTCCAACTTCGCAGGCGGAAAATCAAATCTTTATGTAACAGAAAAGGTGAATTTAGCAGTTAAAGTTGAGGGTGATGGAACAGTGAAAAATAAATTAACAATTGATTATAAAAATCCCCAATCTTTTAATACATGGTTAAATGGTATCAACCGTAGCTATGTCAGGGTTTACGTTCCTAAAGGTTCAAAGTTGACCTTTTCCAAGGGCTCAGATGATATTGTGAATGCTGTTAATGATGATAATTTGAATAAAACTTATTTTGAGGGTTTCGTTCAAGTCAGACCGCAAAATTCAAGAACATTAGTTTTAGAATATACTCTGCCATTTAAAGTTACAGATAAAAAATACCCGCTATTAATTCAAAAACAGCCAGGAACTAAAGATCATCATTATACAATTAAGATAAACGGTGGGGCTAAAGCTGATTTCGATCTAACTACAGATAATTTGTTAAATCTCTCTTTCTGATTTTTGGGTAATTGATTTTTTGAATCTATTAGAGTATTTTACTTTTACAGAAATCAGATGAAAGAATTAATTATTGAATCTGTTAATACCTCCACCAACCTGGATCAAACATTTACCAATCTTTCCCAGGTTTTAGAAGAAGTTAGGATGAGTAAATCTCCAAGGATTGGATATGTTGCAGGAATTATAACCTCTGATGGATCTGAACTTATAGAAAAAAATATCGAGATACTAAGGTTATACACAAACCTTATTAGGGTCCAAAGCGGAATTCCGACCTTTTGTGCCAGCGATGTTTTTGGGCATGGTTTATATGAGAGGTTGGAAGAAATGAAACTTTCCTATTCTGAAAGGGAACCGAAATTTGTAAATTTTTGGAGAAAAGTCTTAACCTCCGGACATGTAACAGACATATTTATGACCCCAGGTTGGACCAGGTCTAACGGAGCAAGAGATGAACATAGCCTTAGTAAGGAAATAAATTTAAGATTATTTTATATTAATCCCTTAATTAACACTGATTAACCCACCTCTGACCATTACAAAATATGATTTTCGAAGATAAATTTAGCCATTTCATCGCTGATTAAATATATACCTTTGGGTGAAGGATGAATATAATCTAGAGTGTTTATATAGTCCAAATTTAAATCCCCATCAGAGTTTAGAGATTTTGAAAAAACATTTATAAGGGGGATATTGTGTGCTTTGGCATATTCCATATGGTTTTTGATATAGGCAATCCTCTCAAGGGCCCATTTTTCCCTTACTTCGGGGGTTAAATCCGCTATTCCTCTGGCATAATGTTTTTTACTTGGAGCTAAGGTTGCAACAAAAACGATTTTGGCATGGGAATTGTTTTCTATAATTGTTTTAACAATATTATCTAAAGCCTCGGTTTGTTTTTGTAACCCTTGATCTAGTGGAAATTCTGATAAAGGATTATGTCCGAATGATTCAACCAATATTAAATCAAAATCAATATTAATTATCGGACGGAAAACACGACCATTAAAAGTTTCAGATTCCAGTCTTTTTTGGGCAGATAGAATGTTCGTTGATCCAAATCCGTAATTCAAAACTTCAAAAGTTTTTTTGGGATAATAATTTGCTAAATCGGCAAGTAACTCGTCACTATTACCAAGTCTTTCTGTCATAGAATCTCCGAGTAAGACGATTGTGAAATCCTGTGGGTATTTGATCCTTCTTTTCCCATCTATAATTACTTCTGTGGGTTTTAAGGAAACAGAAGTTCCTTTAACGTTTTTGTTTTGCGTGATTTTTGTTAAAAAATTTCTGGCGCCGGTCGACTTAGTTAAAGATATTGTAATAAAAATCCCTGTTGCAAAAAGTACTAGAAGAAAAATAAGTAGCTTTGTTTTTTGCATCCCTTAATATGCTCACAAAGGTAAGTTAAATTCAACCCGCAAAACTTACAATCAAGGTATAATGCTGTTGCATGGGAGTAATTACAACTGAAGGAATAATTATAAAGCGATCAAATTTTGGGGAAGCTGACCGGATTTTAACAGTGATAACTCCATACAAAGGGAAGATTAAAATTGTTGCCAAAGGGGTTCGGAAAATAACATCACGCCGTGGTGGGAATGTAGAATTATTAAACAAGGTAAGGCTTCATATTTATCAGGCAACCGGAATGCCGATACTTACAGAAGCAGAATCAATTGAAACTTTTCCTAAAATTAAAAATGATTTAATAATGTCTTCTTATGGCTCATATATCATTGAATTGGCAGATAAATTATTACCTGAAGAGCAGGCAAATCCTGCAGCTTATCAGTTACTTGCATCAATCTTAGGCCTTTTGGAAACAAATCCAAGGCAAATATTTATCAGGGCATATGAGTTAAAATTACTTTCTGTGATGGGTTTTTGGTCTCTTGATGAAATTTCTGTGACTTCGGAAATTAAAGATCTGTTAGAGACATTACAACACGAAACTTGGACAAATATTGAGAAAATGGATATAACTAAAAATCAGGCTATGGAACTGGAGAAAATAGTACGCTATTATATAGAAAAGATTTTGGAGTCGACGTTGCAATCGGTTAAAATACTCCAAAGATTAAAACAAAATGGATAAAGATTTACTAGATAAAATAGTTGCACTTTGTAAAAGAAGAGGATTTATTTTTGCGGGATCCGAGATTTACGGAGGTCTTGCTAATACTTATGATTTCGGTCCTCTTGGGGCTGAACTAAAACGTAATTTGACTAATTTCTGGTGGCAGAACTTTGTGTCAAAACGCGAGGATATGTTGGGGCTTGATTCATCTATTTTGATGAGCCCAAAAGTATGGGAAGCTTCAGGACACACAGCAAGTTTTACAAATGTGCTAATAGATTGCACCACCTGTAAACTCAGGACCAGAACTGATCACTTGATTGAAGATGCATTACCTGAAATTAAGGATGTAGAGGGTTTACCGCTCGAAGAATTAGACAAAATTATTGCTGAAAATAAAATTAAATGTCCTAATTGTGGAAAATCAACCTGGACAAAATCACGTAATTTTAATCAATTATTTGAAACAAAAGTTGGAATTCTAACTTCTGAAAAAAATACTGCATATTTGCGGGGAGAACTGGCGCAGGGAATGTTTGTTAATTTTAAACAGGTTTTAGACAGTATGCATCCCAAATTGCCTTTTGGTTTGGCTCAATCCGGTAAAGTCTTTAGAAACGAAATTACCATGGGTAAATTTACTTTCAGAACTTTGGAGTTTGATTTAGCTGAATTTGAATATTTTGTGCGTCCTGATGAATGGGAAAAAACATTTGAATATTGGAAAAAAGAAATGTGGGAGTTCGCGTTGTCATTAGGACTTGATGAAAAGAAATTGCGTTGGAGGCCTCATTCCGAAAAAGAACTTTCTCATTATTCCAAAAGAACTGAAGATTTAGAATATGAATTTCCTTGGGGGTATAAAGAGATGTGGGGTTTGGCATACCGCACTGATTTTGACTTAAAAAATCACATGGAACAATCAGGTGTTGATTTAAGATATATAGACCCCTTTACCAATGAAAAATTTATTCCGCATGTGATTGAACCAACTTTCGGTTTGTCCCGTTTAATTACAATTTTGTTGATGGACGCTTACTTTGAAGATACTGAAAAACAAAGGGTTGTTTTAAAATTGCCTATTCAATTGGCTCCATATAAAGCTGCTGTTTTTCCGTTGCTCGCCAATAAACCAAAACTCGTTAAAAAGGCTAAAGAAATTTTCAATGATTTGAAGAAAGATTTTGTTGTGGCTTGGGATGAAAGAGGAAATATTGGTAAAAGATATGCGTCGCAAGATGAAGCGGGAACACCGTATTGTTTAACTATTGACTTCCAGAGCTTAGAGGATGATACAGTAACTATGAGAGACAGGGATACTGCCAAACAGGAAAGAATAAAGATTGATGAATTATCAAAAGAAATTTCAAATCGAATAAATAAAAATGGGTCTAGAGTCTCCACAACATGAGTGCGGCGTAATAGGTATTTTTTCTCCCGGAAAAGAAGTTAGTCAAGAAATTTTTTATGGTTTAATTGCTCTTCAAAATAGAGGACAGGAAGGCAGTGGAATTGCTACAGTTGATGAAAATGGCAAGATATATCTCCGTAAAGATGAAGGCCTGGTTTATGCTGTTTACAGTAAAGATGACATTGCTTCTTTAAAGGGGAGTATTGGTGTGGGTCATAATAGATATGGGATAACAGGTAAATCATCAAAAGAAAACGCTCACCCATTTTTGGTTGACTCGGATATCGGACCTTTTGCATTTGTACACAATGGTAATATTCATAATACTTTAGAATTGCGGAAAGAATTAGCCGAAAACGGGGTAAAATTTGATTCTTCTACAGATAGTGAGGTGGTTGCTCAACTGATTGCAAAGTCTTCTGCCAAAACAATGGTTGGAAAAATAAAAGAAGCTGCCCCTAAAATAAAAGGAGCTTACAGTTGCTTAATTGCCAACAAAGATTCTCTTATTGGTTTTAAGGATCCCAGAGGAGTTTGGCCTTTAAGTATAGGAAGATTTAATGGTAATGGTTATATTGTAGCTTCAGAAACAAATGGTATAGAAAAAGCAGGCGGATCTAATTGTGAAGATATTAATGCTGGTGAAATTGTAGTAATTGACAGAGAGGGTGCAAGGTATGATTCTCTGGGAAGAGAGCAGGAATCTTTGTGTAGCTTTGAATATTACTATTTTTGTGATCCTTATAGTAAGTTACTTGGGAGGAGAGTGGAAAACGCCAGATTTGATATGGGGGTTGCTTTGGCAGAAGAACATTCTTTTGATGCTGATTGGATTATACCTGTACCAGAGACAGCCAGGCCTGCAGCAGAAGGATATGCATTTGCCTCAAAAATTCCAGTAAGAAGTGCATTAATTAGGAACAGATGGTTGGGAAGAACATTTATTGAACCTTCTCAAAGGCTTCGTGAACTTGCTGCTGAGTTGAAATATGGATCTCTGCCAGAAATTATAGAGGGGAAAAAGATAATTGTGATTGATGACACTATTGTTAGAGGAACAACTACAAAAAAACTTGTAAAACTGGTAAGAAATGCAGGAGCAAAAGAAGTAAGTGTTTTAAGTACCGCGCCACCAATCAGAGGTGTATGTTGGGATGGAGTGGATACGGCTGATCTTTCGGAACTGATTGCTGCCAATAAGAGTATAGAAGAAATAAGAGCATTTATCGGTGCTGATCACCTGGGTTATCTTAGCTTGGAAGCAGGGATAAAGGCAATTGGATTGAATTTAAAAGACAGGCTTTGCATAAGTTGTTTTACAGGACAATACAGGATGCAAATTCCGAACGGACGTGATAAATTTATACTGGAAGGTGAAAAAGTACATGCCTAAAATTAATAATCTTTTACACAATAAGCTTACACTCGGTTTAATTATAATAATTATTGTTTTAATTGTTGGAGGTGTATTTGCCTATCAAAAATTTATTTCTTCTAAGGATGATTCTCAGATTTTAGAGGAGGTTGATTTGCCTTTTGATCCTGAAGGACCCTATGCCTTGCTTTATCCGAGAAAAGATGGAAATGCATTAGTACTAAATCTTAAAAGGACTGGTTCTTATGACAAGATTAGTTATGACTTAGCTTATGTAAGCGAAGCAGAAAAAAGTTCAGAGTCAGGGGAAGTGCCTTCCGGAGGGATTGATCGGGGTGTGTCTGGTGATATTAATACAAAGGATAAAAAAGGAGAATATGAACAGGAAATTCTATTTGGAACTTGTAGCAAAAATGTATGTAAATATGATAAAGGTGTGGAAAACGGAACTCTAACTCTTCATATTCAAAAAGGAAACCATGCATATCGAATGATTACCCAGTGGCATATACAAAAACCTGATATTGCATTGGGAAAATTAACATCAGGAGACACTCATTTTATCTATCAAATTGACCCCAATTCTACCCAGCTTTCTCTAGTAGATTATTCTATTATTAATGATTTATCAGGTGCGCCTAAATTAGCAGGTGATAAACAGATTCTCGGAAAAGTTTATGGAGTAAATGCACCCGTTGCAAAGACTATGCCTTTTGGTCAAATTACGATTGAACTGGCTGAAAACCCGCCGGTTGACGCAAAAATAGCCCGTTTTGATGAGTCGTTAAATAAATGGATAGAAATGGATACTAAAATAAGTGGCAGTACTTTAACTGCAAAATCAGACACAGCAGGGATTATCACTGTTCTTTCTGCAACGAAATAATTTTCGTTTTCACAACAAGATAAATTTATTGTTTTAGCTTCAAATTACTTTCTTTTTTCGTGAAAAGGGGTATTGACTTATTTTTTCAATGGTTTAATATGGATAAAGATGGTGAAAAAAGGTGAAGTCACATTCGTGATTGATCCATCATATTCTGCCCGGAAAGAACCTCAATGTTTTTGGGCGAATATCAAACCAAATTTTCTGGACAAGGAAGGATTATCCTACCTAAGAAATTCCGAAAAGAATTATCCGGGTTTAAGGAAATAGTTTTAAGTAGAGGATTTGAGGGATGTATTTGGGGTTATTCTGTACCTGATTTTGCCAAAGAGGCAGAAAGACAATTGGCAATCTCGCCAACTGAGGAAGGAGCAAGGCATTTAAGGCGATATTTATTTTCAGGAGCAGAGGAAACAATATTGGATGAACAGGGTAGATTTGTAATACCGAAAGCTCTAATAGATTATGCGGGTTTGGCAACAGAGGTGGTTTTAATCGGAACAGGGGATCATTTTGAAATTTGGGATCCCCAAAAATGGAGTGATCTAATTAGTAAAATCACTCAGGAAGGGAAATGATTTGGCTATTATTAAAAAAATCTGGATATTAGATTCATTAATGAAATTATGGTTAAGTCCTGTGAAATAAAGATATGAAAAGAATTATTTTAGAAGAAAAGAGGAGAACAATGATAGCGCATACCCTTAGGGGCTCTTCTTCAAAGATGCGTCTTACTATTGGCTGTTTAACTGTTCTATTGATTATTCTTTTTGTAGAAATTTGGGTTGCAAACAGAACATCTACTTATGGAGATAAAATTTATCAATTAAAACAATCTCAAGCACGTCTTGAACTTGAAAATCAAGTACTGGCAAACTCGATTGCTGCGTCATCTGCTATGGTTTTACTTGAGAGAAAAGCAAATCTCTTGGGTTTTAATACAATAAACCAACTTGATTATATTAAGCTTTCAGATAAACTTGCTTCTGCTAACTAGATTGTGTAAGAATTGTTTTGTCCCTATATTAAGATATCTTTTTCATGAGGCTTAAGCTTGTTAAGTTAATCTATTATTCATTTATATTTTTAATCCTTATAAGGTTATTCTATTGGCAAATAATTCGCTTTGATGATATGTCTGCGATGGCTGAGAAGCAGCATCTCTCAACATCTTCACTTAGTGCTCCCAGGGGAATAATCTATTCAGAAGATGGGGGAATTTATGCAACCAACAAACCAGTATATACACTTTTTTCAAATCCTACCTTAATAAAAGACAAAAAAACTGCTGTCGGTGAACTTGCAAATATTCTTGCATTAGCAAAAATAGAACCTACTGATACTGATTATAAGAAGCAATTGATAAACATCAGAGAAGCCTTAAATAACAAGCTTAATCAAAATCTAAGCTGGGTTGCATTAGAACGAAACATAGAACTAGAAACTAAAAAATCCATTGAAAGCTTAAAAATTCCGGGAATAGGTTTTGATGAAAACTCTGCAAGATTATATCCAGAAAGCTCTTCAGCGGCGAATATTTTGGGCTTTGTCGGCTTGGATAAAATAGGTAACCCTAAAGGATATTTTGGAATTGAAGGTTATTATGACAGGCAGTTAACCGGTGTTAAAGGTGAAATTACTGAAGAGAAAGATGCAGAAGGATTGCCTATTCTAATGGGTACTTTTTCCTTGCAGGATTCCAAAAAAGGATATGATTTAACTTTGAATATTGACCGTGGAGTTCAGTATATTGTGGAGAAGAAATTAAAACTTGGTTTAGAAAAATACGGAGCAAAATCCGGCTCTGTTGTAGTGATGGATCCTTTTACAGGTGCGATATTGGCAATGGCAACTTTTCCGAATTATGATCCGAATGACTATACAAATTATCCAAAGGATTCATTTAAAAATTTAGTTGTAGCAGACTCATATGAACCGGGTTCGACTTTCAAGACTTTAATTATGGCTGCCGGTATAAATGAGAATGTAGTGAAGCCGGAAACAATTTGTGACGAAACTTGTGAGGGACCAGTAGCTATTGGTGAATACAAAATCCGTACACATGATAACAAATATAGGAAAAAAGAGACCATGCAGGATGTTATTACTCAGTCAGATAATACCGGAATGGTTTTTGTAGGACGAAAATTGGGAGAGGATAAAGTTTTTGATTATATTCAGCGTTTCGGAATAGGCAAGCTTACTCAAGTTGATTTAGAGGACGAGATTACGCCTGATTTGAGATTAAGAAAAGATTGGAAGGAAATTGACTATGCA
Organism: Microgenomates group bacterium; assembly: GCA_041659805.1. GTDB lineage: Bacteria > Patescibacteriota > Microgenomatia > Daviesbacterales > UBA10151 > STC-54. The sequence goes on from JBAZXP010000001.1 coordinate 622,070, forward strand.
ACGGCGACATTTGGACAGGGTATTGCTGTCACCCCAATTCAAATGGTAAAGGCTGTTGCATCAATTGCAAATGGAGGGTATTTAATGGAACCGCATGTTGTTAAAAATATAAACACGAAGAATAAGATATCAGAAATAAAACCTAAAATTGTCGGGAATCCTATTTCTAAAGAAACTGCATATACTGTGAAAGAAATGATGGTTAAGGCAGTAGATGAAGGAGAGGCCGGTGGATATGCTCCTAAAAATTATAAAATTGCCGGTAAAACAGGTACAGCTCAAATTCCAATAGCAGGACATTATGATGCAACAAAATACGTTGCCTCTTTTGTAGGATTTGCACCAGCAGATAATCCAAAATTTATTATGTTAGTCCGCTATGTAGAACCGACATCTTCAATTTACGGAACTTCAACTGCAGCTCCTACTTTTTTTGAAATTGCCAAAGAGCTTTTTTCGTATTATCAAATTACGCCTGATCGATAGGGTATAATATCATAATGACTATAAAATTACGTAAGTTCATTCCTCACTCTTTTGTAAATTATGGTAAGCATTTGCCAAAGGCTGTGGTGGCAAGTGTGAGGCATGGTTTTCCTGGTAAAAAACTCCATGTGATTGGAGTAACAGGGACAGATGGGAAAACCACTACTGTTAACATGATTTACCAAATCCTCAAAGCTGCCGGGAAAAAAGTTTCTATGATTTCAACTATTAATGCTGAAATAGGAGGTAAAAGTTATGATACAGGTTTACATGTTACCAGTCCAGAGGCATCAGATATTCAAAAATTTATGAAAAAATCTTTAGAAAACGGAGATGAATATATGGTGCTTGAAGTTTCTTCTCATGCTCTGGAACAATTTAGGGTTTGGAGTATTAATTTTGAGATTGGGGTAATAACTAATATTACCTCTGATCATCTTGATTATCACGGAAGTTTAAAAAATTATATTGAAGCTAAAAGTAAGTTAATTAAAAATGTTAAGTGGGCAATATTAAATAAAGATGATTCTTATTTTGAAATATTAAAAAAGATGACTTCTGGTAAAATCCTTACTTTTCCCAGTAATCTTGGTTTAAATTTAAAAATTATCGGAGATTTTAATATTTTAAATGCAGAAGCGGCCTTTTTAGTGGGAAGAACTTTGGATATTGATGAAAAATTGATTAAAAATACTTTAGAAAATTTTGCCGGTTTAGTTGGACGAATGGAAGAAATTGATAATGAACTTGGTATTAAAATATTCGTCGATTTTGCAACTAATCAAAACGCTTTGGAAAATGCGCTAACAGCTCTTAGAAAACAAACAAAAGGAAAGCTGATTGCTTTATTTGGTGTTCCGTCTGAGCGTGATTCCAGTAAAAGACCATTGATGGGTGAAGTGTCTGCTAAACTGGCTGACATTACCGTTTTGACTGAAGATGATCCGAGATTTGAAGATAAAAATAAAATTATTGAAGAAATTGCTGAAGGGTATTATAAAATTAAAGGGAAAAATGATAAAAATCTTTATAAAGAACCTAATCGTCAGAAAGCAATTCAGATAGCGATCGATTTAGCTAAAAGAGGAGATGTAGTAGGACTTTTTGGTAAGGGGCATGAAAAATCTATGAGTTATCAAGGTCTAGAACTTCCTTGGTCTGATTCTGATGCTGTAAAGGAAGTTATATGGAAGAAAAAATAAATCTTTTAGTCAGCCAGCTTGGTGAAATTAGGGTAAAAAAAGATGCTGATATTGGTGAGTATTTAGGTGAAAATTATAAAGGAAAAATCGGAGCTTTATATATCGCAACATCTGTTTCTGAATTGATTAAAGTTGTGACTTTGTGTGAAGAGCTAAATATAACTTATTTATTAATCGGTTCAGGAAGTAAGGTTTTTATTAAAGATTCTAAATTACCAGTTTTGATAATCAAAAACCGCAGCAAGAACCTTAAAATTTTTGGAGTAAAAGGAAAAGTATCACGTTCTGGTATAGGAATTAAAGAAGCCTTTGTGGAGGCTGACTCAGGAGTTACTCTGCCTGATTTAGCAGCTTTTTCTGAAAGTCAGGGTCTTGCAGGCTTTGATGATTTAAGGCTGTCTAAAAGTACTGTTGGGGGGTCTATTTTAAGCAATAAAATTTTGCAAGATAAGGTAACTCAGATAATTGTTTTAAGTAATAAAAATACAGAAAACAGAAAAGAGATTCAAGAGCTATCAAGCAATGAAGTTATACTAAGAGTAATTTTTCACTTAAAAGCAAGGGAAGTTTAAAATTGTTTGTATTTAAAGTATAATTCTAGGCGTGTATGGAGATTAAAAATCATCCGATTTGGAATAATATAAAATCCTATAAAAAGCCTGCTCACCTAGCAAGGTTTTTTGTAGCAAAGCGTTATGCCTGTTTATTTTCCAGAACAACTTTTATTGGCATTACTGGTTCAGTAAGCAAAACGAGCACCACTATCAGTTGTTTGAATGTTCTTTCGGAAAAATTCACAACAATTGCAACAGATATAAATCTGGATTCTATTTTAAATATCCCTATCACTTTATTAAAAGCAAGGCCAAAAACAAAAAAAGTTATTCTTGAAATGGGGGTAGAATACCCCGGTGAGATGGATTTTTATCTTTCGTTGGTTCGTCCTGCTACCGCAATAATTACCAGAATATCTTACGCTCATAGTGAGTTTTTAGGGAATATAGAAGGGATTTTAAAAGAGAAGTCTCCTTTAGTAAAACAACTTCCCAAAAACGGTTTTGCAATTTTAAATTACGATGATCCGTATTGCAGAAGACTTGCAAAGGAAACAGAAGCTCAGGTAATTTTTTATGGCTTTGATAGTCAAAAATGTGATGTTTGGAGTTCAAATGTAAGACTGGAAGATGGACTCACAAAATTTGAATTAAATTATGGGGTAGAAAGAGTAGAGGTCTCTTTTAAGTTTTTAGGCCGTCACATGGTATATCCTGCACTAGCGGCTGCAGCATTAGGGATTAGCTGTGATATGAATCTTATACAAATTAAAAAAGGTTTAGAAAAAGTAAAACCTGTTTCTCATAGGCTACAGCTATTAGAAGGAATAAACGGTTTTAATGTAATAGATGACACTCACAACTCATCTCCGGCAGCTGTAGAAGAGGCGCTGAATGTTTTAAATGAGTTACCTGCTAAAAAAAGAATTGCAATACTAGGAGAGATGAAAGAATTAGGGGATTATTCTGAACACCTTCATCGAAGTATTGCTCAAAAAATCGTTAAAGACAGAATTGATTTAGTGCTTCTTGGATCAGGAGATGCAGTATTTATTTATGACGAATTAATTAAATTAGGATTTCCAAGTGAACGCGTCGAAGCTAATTTATCGAATACACAATTAGTTTCTAAAATAGTCAGATTCGCAGGAAAAGGGGATTTGGTATTAATAAAAGGGTCGCATGCTGTTAAACTGAATGAAGTGGTTCAAAGGATTACAAAGCATAAAAAATAAAAATGACAGAACTTTTGGGTTTAATAATTATATCCTTTTTTACAACAAGTTTTTTCTTACTTCCATATATTGATTTGCTTTACTATTTCAGAGCAAAAAAGATTAGTGTTTCACAGATTTCTGCTGATATAAAATCAAATACGCCAATCCATGATAAGTTAATGAAAAAAGATTTTGGAACGCCTGTCGGTGGAGGAATTTTGGTTATTCCTGTGGTAATAATTTTAAATCTTTTAGTTTTTTCTTTTACACATCTAAAAATTAACTGGGAAATTATCGTTATTTTCTTTACAATGTGTACTTTTGGTACTCTTGGATTAGTAGATGATTTAAGGCATATTTATTCAAGTACTTTGGGGAAGTTTAAAGGTTTGTCTACAGCAAAGATACTTCTTTTTCAGGTTGTTTTTGCACTATCTGTTGCTTTATTACTTTATTTTAAAGTCGGTCTTAATAATATCTATATTCCTGTTTTTGGTAATATTATTTTAGGTTGGTGGTATATTCCGCTTGCTGTTTTTGCAATCGTTTCTTTTACAAATGCATATAATATTTCTGATGGATTAGACGGCTTATCGACAGGGCTTTTGACTATTTGTTTGTTTGCGTTTCTTGCGCTTGTTAATTCTGTCTTTGATCAAAATTTAGCTATTTTTGTCGGTATTTGGATTGGAGCTTTAATTGCATATTTATACTTCAATGTTTTCCCTGCCCGTATATATTTAGGGGATGCCGGTGCTTTTAGTTTTGGTGCAACATTGGCAGTAGTAGGATTGCTTACCGGTAAAATTTTAGCGCTGGCGGTAATTGGGGGAATTTATATTGTTATAATTCTTTCCTCGTTGCTTCAAATATTATCCAAAAAAATATTTAACAAAAAAATCATGCCTGTTGCTCCGATTCATATGTATTTTAAATATATTGGCTGGGAAGAACCAAAAATCGTAATGAGGTTTTGGCTGGCCGGATCGATGTTTGCTATCTTTGGTTTATGGTTAGCTTTACTCTCTAAGTAGATATATTTTTTGAGATTTGTGCAGGTAAAAATATTACAATGAGACATTTACGTTCACTACCACAAAATAAAAAAATCGACATTATTTTATTAATTACCGTGATCCTTTTGTGTTTACTGGGACTTCTGGCAGTATTTGATGCTTCACAGTTTCAGGCTTTTCAGGAATTTGGTGACAAAATGTATTTCATAAGACAACAACTGATTTCTGCGGGAATAGGGTTTATTTTTCTTACCTTTTTCGTCTTTTTTGATTATCACAGGTTGGAAAAAATTGCTTTGCCCCTTTTATTATTTTCAATTTTACTGCTTATTTTAGTTTTTGTTCCCGGTTTTGGGGTATTGGCAGGAGGAGCTCATCGTTGGTTGAAATTCGGAGGTTTTACCATTCAACCTGCTGAGATAATAAAACTTTCGTCAATCATATATCTTGCATCTGTTTTTCAGAAGGCCGCAAATACAAAGATATTCATAACAGTATTTAGTATCGTGGCAATAATAATTGGTGTTTTTCAAAAGGATTTGGGTTCAGCTATTGTTTATAGCCTGATTGTTTTTTCATTATATTTTATCGCCGAAGCGCCGATTTCTCATTTTTTAGGTTTATTTTTTATCGGAATTAGCGGAGCTGTTGCATTTATAATCACTGCGCCATACAGAGTTCAACGTGTTTTGGCTTTTATGGATCCATTCGCGGATACGCAAGGTTTTACATACCATATTTCACAAGTTCTGATTGCAATTGGTTCGGGAGGGCTGTTGGGCCTTGGGATTGGTCAATCCAGACAAAAATTTTCATATATTCCGGAGGTTACTACTGATTCAATTTTTTCAATTATCGGCGAGGAAATCGGCTTCATCGGATGTCTGCTACTCATATCAATAATCGGACTTTTAATACACAGGGCATTTAAAATAGCAGAAAATGCATCTGATAAATTCGGAAAATTTTTGGCAGTTGGTTTGGTTGTTTGGTTGGGGTCGCAAACAATTGTTAATTTAGCAGCAATGGTTTCATTGTTGCCGCTTACAGGAGTCCCCTTACCTTTTATTTCATATGGTGGATCAGCACTCATTGCAAATCTCGTGTCAGTTGGTATATTACTTAATATATCTAAACAAGGACACACACATAGATGAAAACAATTATTACAGGAACACACCTAACGCCGTCTTTAGCAGTTATAGAAGAATTAAAGAAAGTTTCCGGTATGGAAGTAACTTATTTTGGCAGGTCCTCTACCATGGAAGGGGATAGGACAAAATCAGTAGAGTCTCAGGTTTTGTCAGGCCTTGGTATAAGATTTATATCCGTTACTTCAGGAAGATTGCAACGGTCTTTTACTATTCACACGATTCCATCATTACTCAAAATTCCGATTGGTTTTTTGGAAGCACTTTATTATTTATTCGACGAGGAGCCAGATGTTGTTTTATCAATGGGTGGGTATACATCTGTTCCAGTAGTCTTCGCGGCCTGGCTTCTAAAAATTCCGGTAATAATCCATGAGCAAACTCTAGTTCCTGGATTGGCAAACACTATTAATAGTTGGTTTGCTGATAAAATTGCCATTTCATTTCCGGAAAATGTTTTTTATAAAAATAACAAAACGGTTTTAACAGGAAATCCTTTAAGAAAAGAGGTCCTAAACCCTCAAAATACAAAAGATGAGGAATTAAAAAAAATTGTTGAGACATCTTTGAAAAATAAACAGCCCTTAATACTAATTACAGGAGGGAATCAGGGATCACATGCTATAAATCAGGCAGTTACTGATAATCTAAATGAATTAACTCAAAATTCTTATATTATTCACCAAACAGGTGATTCTAAATTTGCGGATTTTGATAAATTGCAATCCTATAAAAAATCTATGAAAAATCCTGAAAAATATGTTGTTAGAAAATGGATCAACAGTGATGATTGGGGATTCTTGCTGAAGAAAGTAGACTTGGTTATTTCTCGGGCCGGAATAAATACACTACTCGAACTCAGTCTCTTTGCGATCCCGACTATTGCAGTACCTTTACCTGCTTCACAAAATAAAGAACAAGCAATTAATGCAGATTTTTTTGAAAAAGTCGGATTAGTTAAAGTTTTACTTCAAAATAATCTGAATAAAAATTTAACTAAAAATATTTTAGAAATTATAAACAACTTAGATGATTGGGAAAAAACAGCTAAACAGGCTTCAAAGCTGGTGATTCCTGATGCTGCAAAAAGATTAGCTCTGGAAATTGTGTTGCTGGCGAAGAAAAGGACATGAAACTTAAGATTTTGATTCTTCTTTTGTCGATCCTCTTTATCATAATTATCTGGAGGCTAAATATTTTATCAATTGAAAAAGTCAATGTTATAAACTTTGCAGAATGCGTGAGTGTTAATGATTTAAGTACAGAAATAAACCGTTTTGATAAAAATTCGATTTTGATTAGTCCGGAAAGGTTGAAAAACGAGTTAAGTTCTAAATACAAATGTATAAAAGATATAAGCATGTCTTATGAATTTCCAAAAACAGTTAACGTTAATGTTTACGGCCGGAAATTTTTAACAAAGATCTATTCTGTGGAGACGCCTCTTAATCTGACAGATTTGGAAGCAAGCATATCATCTGAAACTTCTTTACTTGATTGGAATTTTCCTCAAGAATCTTCTGAAGATGCATTTGTTACCGATGAGACGGGTTTTGTATTTACGAAGGTTAAACCGGAAACGTCATTACCGATTTTATTTCTAAATGAAAATATTATTTTGGGTACTCAATTGGATCCTCCTATTTTTAAATCCATCGAGCAAATATTTTCGAAGATTTTAACATTGGCACCAATTTCTTATCAGCCAAATTTTAAAGCAAAAAAATATAGCAATATATTATTAATTAATACTTCTCCAAAAGTTGCTTTTTCGCTAGAAAAGGACATTTTGAGGCAACTCGCCTCTTTACAACTAATCTTGCAAAAAGCTAAAATAGACGAGAGGGTGGCTGAATTTATTGACTTAAGATTTGATAAGCCAGTCGTGCAATATCGCACAAAATGAGTAAATAATTTGGGTAAAAAATATGGCTAAAGATAAAGTAATCTGTGCAATTGATGTAGGGTCTTCAAAAATCGCGACTTTGATTGCTTCAATAGGTGAAGATGAAAAAATTAATCTAATTGGAGTTTCTGCAGTAAATTCTAAAGGAGTTAAGAAAGGTCAGATAGTTGATATCGAAGATGCTGTAACTGCAATTACGGAAAGCATCGAAGCTTCAGAAAGAATGGGTGGTTATTCCGTATCTTCAGTTTTTGTTTCAATCGGAGGGCCCCATATTGAAAGCATAAACTCTCACGCTGTGGTGGCTGTGGCTAAACCTGAAGGAGAGATTGAAGAAAATGATATCTTGCGTGTTAATGATGCAGCCCGTGCAGTACCGTTACCAACTTCAAAAGAAATTCTGCATGTTATCCCGCGGACATTTACCGTTGATGGTCAGGAAGGTATAAGAGACCCGATTGGGATGACAGGAGTGAGACTTGAAACTGATACACACATTATTACTGGATCCACAACTGCGATGAAAAATCTTATTAAGTGTATGGAGCTAGTAGGGGTGGGTGTTGAAGAGCTTGTTTTTACCGGAATTGCTTCATCACATGCAGTGCTGACTGATACAGAAAAAGAATTAGGAGTAATTTTGGTTGATATTGGGGGTGAAACTACTGATATTGTAATTTATGTTGATGGTGCAATAGCTTACTCTTCTGTTATACCAATTGGCGCAAGACACATAACTTCTGATTTGGCTGTGGGGCTTCGGGTCTCTTTGGAATCTGCAGAAAAGATTAAACTTTATTTAGGAAAAATTAGTAAACAACCTACAATGCCTGAAGCAAGTGAGAAAGAAGACGATAGAAGGGGGCTCAGTAAAGCAAAAGAGGAGCCTCTGGATGTGAAAGCCTTAGGTATCTCTGAAGAAATTCAAAAAATCTCTAAAAAAGCTGTGGTTGATTCTATCATCAGACCGAGAGTCAGAGAGATTTTTGAGTTGGTAGGTAAAGAAGTTAAAAAGAGTGGTTTTGGAGCTCAAACTCCATCAGGATTAGTGATTTGTGGCGGAGGATCTTTAACAGTAGGACTCTTGGATCAGGCTAAATATGTAATGGGTTATCCTGCACGACTTGGAAAAGTAGAAGGGTTATCTGGTATGGTTGATGAGATTGATTCTCCTGTCTTTGCAACAGCAGCAGGGCTCATAATTTACGGGGCTAAAAACGACACCGGTTCTTCACAATTTAGTTTACCTGTTTTGGCAAAAGGATTACCTATAAAAGAGGTGGTACAAAGAGGAATTAATCTGATTAAATCATTCTTGCCCTGAGTTTCTTAGCCGTTGTTGACGGTGGTGTATTTTATTGTTAGAATCTGCCCAAAGAGTGTGTATAGGATAAATTTATGCTTATTAAGCCTGATGTTCAAAAATTTGCAAAAATAAAAGTTATCGGTCTTGGTGGCGGTGGAACAAACGCTCTTTCTTCGATGATAGCACTGCAACAGATACAGGGAGTGGAATTTATTGCCATCAATACTGATGCTCAGGCGTTACTCGCTAATCAATCACCCACAAAAGTTCAAATAGGAGAAGCTTTAACAAAAGGGCTCGGTTCCGGCGGAAATCCTGAAGTAGGTCGCCAGGCAGCTGAAGAATCAGCCCAAAAAATTGAAGATGTTATTGCTGACGCAGATATGGTTTTTTTAACAGCTGGTATGGGTGGAGGAACAGGAACAGGATCAATTGCAGTGGCTGCACAAATTGCCCGTAAATTGGGGGCATTAACTGTAGCTGTTGTTACAAAGCCATTTAATTTTGAAGGAACCAGACGGATGATGGTGGCAGAAGAAGGTGTGGAAGAATTGCGCGATAAAGTTGACGCATTGATTGTTATACCAAATCAAAGACTCTTGGAAGTTATTGATAGAAATATGTCTCTTCAGGAAGCTTTTAAGATGGCTGATAATGTTTTGGGTCAGGGGGTGCAGGGTATTTCTGATTTGATTGTTATGCCGGGGCTCATTAATGTTGACTTTGCTGATGTAAAAACCATTATGACTGATGCAGGGTCTGCCTTGATGGGTATTGGTCAGGCTGGTGGTGAAAATAGGGCAGAAGTTGCAGCTAGGATGGCTATTGCTTCTCACTTATTGGAAGTATCAATCGAAGGAGCAAAAGGTGTGCTATTCAATATTGTGGGAGGGTCAGATCTTACAATGGAAGAGGTTGATAAAGCTGCTAAGATTATTTCTGCTGCAGCAGATCCTGACGCCAATATTATCTTTGGAGCAACAATTAAGGATGATCAGGAACATTTCGATCAGATCAAGATTTCTGTTATTGCCACTGGTTTTGATCAAAATAGAGCACGGTTACGGGAATATGCCGGTACAAATGCAGGCGTTAATCCTTTGCCACAGATGAATTTCAACCAGCCTCAACAGCAAAACCAGTATCAGGGTCAACAGGATCCTTCAAATGCACAGGATGATGATCCACTGGTTTCTGAAGAATCTATGGTAAAAGAAGAGTCTGATGATGTAGATGAAAGCAGATTAGATATTCCCGCATTTTTAAGACGCAATAACTAAGTTTTTTGCTACAATATTAGTATGCAACCCGGACAAATTATATTTCAGGGAAAGACCAAAAAGGATCTTGAGATTTTAGTGCGGTATCCTCAACAGGGAGATGCACAATTGCTTTGTGATTATATAAATACACTTTCTTTAGAAAAAACATTTATCCGTTTTCAAGGCGAACAAGTAAGTTTAGAAGACGAACAAAAATATTTGGATAATCAGTTAAAAGGTATAGGAGAGGGAACTGTTGCTATGTTACTTGTTTTTGATGGTATTAAATTAATTGCTGTTTCTGATATTAATATGAAGGATAAAGCTGAGAAACACATTGGTTATTTCGGAATATCTGTTGCAAAAGAATACCGTGGAAAGGGAATAGGTGGTTTGCTGATGGATTTAGTAATCAAAGAAGCTGAAAAGAATCTTAAAGATTTAAAAATTATTGAATTAAGTGTTTTTAGCGACAACCCTGTAGCAATGTCTCTTTATGAAAAATTTGGGTTTCAAAAATTTGGAATTTTACCAGAAGGAGTTTTGCATGCAGATGTTCCGGTTGATCATATCTACATGTATAAAAAAGTAGCTTAGGAGCTAGTTTGATCCCATGTTTTTTGTTAGAATACTCCTATTATGACAAAGTTCAAACAAGTTTCATCGCAAGTAGATTTTTTTGCCATCGAAGAGGAGACTCTTAAGTATTGGAAAGAAAAAAAGATTTTTGAAAAATCTATTTCATTGCGTCCGGAAGATAAAACCTGGAATTTCCTTGACGGTCCTCCTTTTGTAACAGGAATGCCTCATTATGGTTCGCTTTTATCGAGTATGCCAAAAGATTTATTCGGCAGATATTGGACTATGAAAGGTTATCGGGTAAGACGCGTTTGGGGTTGGGATGGACACGGTTTACCGATTGAAAATAAGGTTGAAAGTAAACTTGGAATAAAACGCAAAAAAGACATAGAAGAAAAAGTTGGAGTGGACCGATTTGTTAAGGAATGTTTGGGATATGTAAATGAAATATCTTCGGAATGGCAGTGGTATATCGATCATATCGGGAGATGGGTAGATTTTGAAAATGCTTATAAAACCTGGGACATAAATTACATGGAATCTGTAATGTGGGTTTTTAAGCAAATGTATGATAAAGATTTAATCTATAAAGGACTCCGCGTTTCACTTTATTGTCCTCATTGTGTTACACCAATTTCTAATTTTGAGGTAGCGATGGATGTTGAAAATTATAAAAATGTTACAGAGCCAGCAACAACTTATAAATATCAGATAAAAGGCGAAAAAGATACTTACCTTTTGGCTTGGTCTACAACACCATGGAATAAATTAGCAACTCCAGCTTTGGCAGTTAATCCAAAGTTGGATTATGTAAAGGTGAAGCAAGGTGATAATTATTATATTTTGGGTAAGAAAACTTTGGGTATGTTAAAAGATGAACTATATAAAGTGGTAGAGGAATTTAAGGGAGAAAAGTTAGTTAATAAAGAATTTATTCCAAGCTATGATTATTACAAGATTGAAAAGGATAAAAGAGCTTTTGTTGTTATCCCTGGTGATTTTGTAACAGAAGAAGAAGGAACAGGAGTGGTTACTATAGCTGCATATGGTGAAGAAGATTTGGCAGTTATGAAAAAAGAAAATATTCAGATAGTCTTACATGTTGATGATGAAGGTTTTATAAAACAAGATGTACCAAAATTTGGCGGGATGTATTATTTGGACGCAAATGAAGCAGTGAACAAAGATTTGGCAGATAGAGGCTTCGTGTATGATGAGAAATTATATACTCATTCCGTAGCACATTGCTGGAGATGCGCAACAAGACTTATTTATGCGCCAAAAGATGCGTGGTTTGTGAACGTTCAAACTTTAAAGCCAAGATTATTTAAAAATAACGAAAATATTAATTGGTTTCCAAAACATTTTAAACATGGTCGATTTGAAAAAAGTATGGAATCAGCTCCTGACTGGAATATTTCAAGAAATAGATATTGGGGTTCTCCTGTCCCTGTTTGGGAATGTGAGTGTGGAGAAAGAATTGTTCCTGGTTCTATTGCCGAACTTGAGAAACTATCTGGACAAAAAGTAACCAATTTACATAAGCCAGAAATTGATGAGGTGGAAATAATCTGCCCAAAGTGTGCTAAATCGGTTAAAAGAGTGCCCGAGGTGTTGGATTCGTGGATAGAAGCTGGAAGCGCATCATTTGCAGAAAGACACTTTCCTTTTGAAAACCAAAAACTTGAAGATTTTTTTCCACCCGATTTTATTGCAGAATATACCGGTCAAATCAGGGCCTGGTTTTATGTGATTCATGTTATCTCAACTGCCCTTTATGACGGTCCTGGCTTTAAAAATGTTTTAGTTGAAGGAGTTCTTTTGGGAAATGACGGAAGGAAGATGAGTAAAAATTATAGTAATTTTCCAGACCCCAAAAATTTAATTGAACAATATGGAGGCGATGCTCTCAGGACTTATTTAATGGGTTCTCCCTTGATGAAAGGTGAGGATATAGATTTTGCAAATGATGGAGTTCCAGAAGTAACACGGGGATTTTTCTTAATATTGTGGAATTGCTATAAATATTTTATTGATTATGCAATTACCTATGATTTTGACAAAGATAAATCTAATGTTAATTTTAAAGATTGTTCTATTTTAGATAAATGGATTCTAGCCCGTTTAGAGGAATTAGTTCTTCAACTCTCAGAGTCTTTGGAAAAATATGATACTTTAAATAGTGTAAGGTTGCTTAGAAGTTTTATCGTTGATGACTTTTCAACCTGGTATATTAGACGGAGTCGCGATAGGGTTAATAATAATTCAGAAAGTAAAGATCGGGATTTGACTTTAAGTGTTATGCATGCTGTTCTAGCTAAATATAGTCAATTATTAGCTCCCCTTGCACCTTTTATTTCCGAGGAAATATTTATGAACTTAACTGGGGAAGAGTCTGTTCATCTTTCAGATTTTCCAAGGCCAAATTTAGATTTAATTGATGAAGAATTAATTTCACAAATGTCGATCTTGAGAAAATTTGCGGAGATGGGTCACGGTCAACGGAAAGACGCGGGGATAAAACTCAGACAACCCCTTTCAGGGTTTACTTATCATCTGAAAAATAAATTAGATGAAGATTTAGAAAAAATATTAGCAGAAGAATTAAATGTTAAAAAAATTACTTTCAAAAAATCTGATGAAGTTAAGGGAAAAATAGAAACAAAAATTTCCCCTGAACTTCAGGCCGAGGGAGATACTAGGGAATTAATCAGACAGATTCAAAATCTGAGAAAAGAACAGGGTTTAACGTTAAAAGATGAAATTAATATCACCTCGCTATTTATTCCGAAAGAAGAAGACCTTAAAAAATTAATTTTAAAACAGACAAATGCCAAACAGATTAAACTAGGCGATAAAGTAGAAATTGAAGTGTTGTAACTTCTAAGTATGAATAAGCAGTCAATTTTGATTCCGGATTTTTATATTTCAATTCCTGCTATTCTTTTAATGAGTCTTGGTGTTTTAGTTATTTATTCTTCTGAACCGAAATTAGCGATTCAACAATTAATAATTGCAGTTATTGGTATAGGTTTATATTGGTTCTTTTCATTAATTGACCTTAGATTTTATCAGGAATACTTAAAATTTATATATGGTTTTATGTTATTTCTTTTAGGTGTTGTTTTTATTTTAGGTTTTGAAACCAGAGGATCTATTAGATGGATACCTCTTGGGTTATTTAATTTCCAACCATCAGAATTTATAAAACCTATTTTGATTCTTTTGCTTGCTAAATTTTGGTCAGACAATAATTCAAGTTGGCTAAATATTGTAAAGAGTATCTTAATTATATCTCCTGCAATTATCCTCATTTTTAAACAGCCTGATTTAGGTACAACTTTAACTGTAATAATGATTTGGATTTTTATGCTTATTGGTTCAAATATTTCTGTTTTGAAATTATTTCTAATGTTTATTACTTCGTTAATCTTAACCCCTCTTGGGTGGTTATTTCTAAAAGATTACCAAAAATATAGAATTACCAGTTTTTTATCTCCAGAAAAAGATCCTTTAGGTATTGGCTATAATGCAATTCAGTCAACTATTGCTGTTGGATCAGGAGAAGTATTTGGTCGGGGGCTTGGCAGAGGAACCCAATCAAGGTTGCAGTTTTTACCGGAATTCAGGACTGATTTTATTTTTGCATCAATCGCAGAGGAATTTGGATTTTTAGGTTCAGTAATTTTGTTGTTTTTGTATTCGGCTATTATTGGTCGAAGCTTGCGGATTATGCATAACGCAAACAACCGGTTTAGCAACTTAGTGGTGTTGGGAGTTTTAGGAATGTTTTTCTTTCAGATTATAGTGAATATTGGAATGAACATTGGGATATTACCAATCACCGGAATTACTCTTCCGCTTGTTTCTTACGGCGGAAGTTCTCTTCTTACTACCTTGATTTGCCTTGGTTTTATAGCCTCTGTTGCTAAATTTGGCAATCAGAGGTAAAATACGCTTTGTATGCAATATAATATAGTTCAAATTGGAAGCAGACAATATAAGATTGAACCAGGCCAGACGATTGAAATCGACAGGCTTCCCGATGATGTCAAAAAATTAACAGTAGATAAAGTTTTACTTAAGGTTGACGACGATAAAGTTCAAATCGGCACACCTTATTTAAAAGAAACTTTAGAGCTTGATGTTCTTGAAACTGTTAAAAAACTAAAAATCAGAGTATTAAAATTTAAGTCTAAAGCTAACTATCGAAAAGTTACAGGGTCAAGAAGACAGATGACAAAAGTTAAATTACAGGATAATAGTCCAAAAGCAAAATCAGAAAAAAAAGAAACTGTGAAAAAGGTATTGACATAAGTTTTCACGAAAGGTAATCTAAAGACATGGCACATACAAAAGCAGGCGGAACAACAAAAACCAATAGAGATTCAATTTCAAAACGCTTAGGTGTTAAACATTATGGTGGAGAATTAGTTAAACCCGGAAATATTATTATAAGACAAAAAGGAAATAAATATTATCCCGGAGTCGGAGTGAAGCAAGGCAATGATTACACTTTGTTTGCTATAACATCCGGAGTAGTTCAATTTGTTAAGAGAAAAGGACGAAACTTAATAAATATCAATGGACTCTAACGATCAAATCTACTTACTTGAAATAAATTTACTTGAACCAAATCCTCTTCAGCCCCGTGGGCTCATTACACCAGAATCATTAGCCGAGTTAGCAGAATCAATTCGGGAACATGGGATTTTAGAGCCTATTGTGGTTGCCAAAACTCCCGCAGGTTTTCAAATCATTGCAGGAGAACGACGTTGGAGAGCTTCCAAATTAGTCGGACTTCCGAAGGTCCCTGTTGTAATAAAAGAAACCACTCCTCAAGGTATGTTGGAAATGGCAATTGTAGAGAATGTTCAGCGTCAGGATTTAAATCCTTTGGAAAGAGCCCAGGCTTATCGCCGTTTAATGGATGAGTTTGGTCTGCCTAATTCTGAAATCGCTCAAAAAGTTGGTAAAAGCCCGGCTTATATTTCCAATACAATCAGACTGCTTACCCTGCCTGATGCCCTTAAGGATGCCTTAATGTCCGGTCAAACAACAGAAGGGCATGTAAGAGCAATGTCTGCCTTGGAAGACCCCCATCTTATTATAGAGGCTTATAAAGAAGTGCTTCGAAAGAACTTATCTGTTAGAGGAACAGAAGAATTAGTCAGGAAAATGAAAGCAAAGTTTAATGTTGCTCCAAAAAGAAACGTTGATGTTGAAAGTATGCATATTTTAAATGAAGAAGTTGATAGAATTCAGGAAGGTTTAGCAGAAGCATTAACTTCAAATGATAAGAAAGCAACGGTTAAGTATGTATTAACAGGTAATCATGCCCGTTTAGATATAAGATTACCGGGTAATCCGGAGCAAACAACTGAGTTGATGAGAAAAGTTTATAAGGCAATTACTTCTTATCAGGAAATTAATTAGTTGAAGTTCCAATTGGAATAATTACCATTTTGTCCACCGGCCAATATCTTAAAAAAGCCTGACCTATAATTTCACTTTTGGGAATAAGTCCAAATTGTCTTGAGTCTGAACTATTCTTACGGTTATCTCCCATTACAAAATAGTTATCTGCAGGCATAGTGATTTCATCGCCATCTTTTAAGAAGCCTTCGCCGTGTGTTTCTAAATCCTGAGGTAAATAAGGCTCGTTTAATAATGTTTCATTTATATATACTTTCCCGTCTGATAATTTTAATGTTTCACCTGGTAACCCTATTACTCTTTTGATGAATACTTCTTTCTCTGGATTTTGAGGGTTCTTAAGGATAATAATTTCACCTCTTTGATAAGCAGAAGATCTGGTTGCGAGTTTATTAGTTATTATATAATCCCCATCCTGAAAATTCGGAACCATAGATTTTCCTGAAACTTTATGAGGTTCAGCGATAAAAACCCTGATGATCATTAAAATAGAAGCAACTATTGCTACAAATTGGATTAACTCGACTAAACTATCTTTAAATCTAGTACCCAAACCCGGTTCTTCAAGCTGGTAATCTGGTGCTGCTTGTGCTGATTGTTGTGCCGAAGGTGGTGTTGGTTCCATAGATATGTATTATCCCTATTTTTTATTTGTAAGACAAGAGGTTGAATGCTAAAATAAGACGTTTAGGTCGTATAGCTCAGTTGGTTAGAGCGCTTCATTCACATTGAAGAGGTCTCTGGTTCGAGTCCAGATACGACCACATTTTTATTTAAGTTTGTTGAAAGACGAAAATTTCGCGGTGCACGGTTTGGTCGGGACGGAAATAAATTATTGATCCACGATCTGTTATTTCCAGATGCAGTTCTTCATTGACAGAATTTTTCTGAAAATTAACTGGAGTGAATCCAAGTTTTGATAGTTGGGGTAAAATATTTAGAGTATGTAGAATATTTCCCAGTTTAAAAGTAGGGAAAATGATAACTATTTTTCCGTCTGAATTTAGCAGCGATTTAAATTGATAAAAAGCATCTAAATATAATTTTTCTAAAATCTTTATTTCGTTTTCGATTTGTCCAATATTAAAGTGTTTCGATTTTGGTGATCCTAAAAATGGTTCAGTAATAATTACATCAATGCTTTTTTCACCAAATGCTTTACTTAATTTTCTAACATCATATTGAAAAGCCTTGATATTAAATTCTGATCTTTTTAAATCTGGATATTGTTGAAAAAGCCAATCAATATTCTGATTTGTTTTTTCTATCTGATCTTTTTTAAAATCTGTTCCTATAATATTTTTATAATCTAAAAGGATTAATTCCTGCAGAATTGTACCGTTGCCGCAAAAAGGATCCAAGATAGTGTCGTCTAATTCTTTTCCTGCAATATTGATCATAATTTTTGCAAGTTTAGGGGGAAGCATCCCGGCTTCTGTGTCTCTTCCTGGTCTTCTGTAGTCTCTGAAACTATAGTCTTCAAAATTCTGGACTGCCAGTGTTTTTCCGAAATAGACGGTGTTTTCTTCAACGCAAATATCTAATTCGAAACCATCAGATATTAATTTATTTTTTACAACCGAAACACTGGAGATATATCTTTCATGCGATTTAAAGAAATTTACTTTGTAAGAATCTTGTAGGAACTGTTTCATTTTCGGCAATGTTTTGATTGCTTGGGGGAAGACTTGATTGATATGACTTATTGGTGTACCTGCGTTGTAAATACTAATGCCGAAAGATAGTTTTGTCAGCTGTGGATCAAAAAGTTTACTTAAAAAATCTAAATCAGTTACTAAAGAGCCAAATTGTTCTGAGAATTTTTCAAACGGAATTGAATCTATAATTTCACCGATTTTTATTGTTCCTCCGAGTTTTGTCATCAGGTTTTGTGAATCAATTTCCTGACTTGTTTCTAAGATAAATATTTCTTGGGACGATGTAATAATCTTAGATTTCTGATGCTTATCTAAAAGCGCCAAAATTTCTACCTTTGAAAGCGAGTGATTATTACCCAAAACAAAAAAATATTTATGCATGAAGGTAGTTTAGCACGAATGATGCCTAATCTCCATTTTTTCTGGCTATAATTAATATATAAGCACAGAGATTTTTTAACCCAAGTGTATATAAAATCAATTCATAAATAATTGAAACAATATAAAAAGGCAGGAAGAAACTAAAATATCTTGATTGGTAATAACTTAATTTAATTTTTTCAACAGTAAATCCATTCTTAAGATAAATATTTATAATTGAATCATAAAAGCAATAATTGTAGTTAGTCTTGAAACCTCTAATATGTTGACTTCCCGGGATTAAATTATTTAATAGTATTTTTGCGAGTTTACTTGGAATAAGCTGATTTAATATAGAAAATATAGCGAATTTACAGGAAAAAAGATTAATGGAATACCCGCCATCCTTTAAAATCTTTTTAGAGTTAATTATAAAATTGGGGACACCTTCTAGATGTTCGAGAACATAACGGGAAACGACTAAATCTACTGATTGAGGTTTAAGGGGTAATGGTTTATTAATATCTGCGACTAATGTTTTGTTTGCACTAATGTTTTTTTCTAATTCGCTTTCATCTTCATCGACTACTATTAATTGATTTTTTAGTTTTTTGTTAAGATATTTTACAAAAGGGCTTGATCTTCCTCCTCCAAGATCTACAATCACCTGATTTTTTTGTTTGTTTGCATATTCTGAAACTATCTGGGAATATTTATCAGTAATGTCTGGTTTTGCATGAGGAAGCATCTTTTCTATTTTTCTGCTGATATTTTGATTTAATTCAATAAATTTTTTTAACTGATTCATATATTGTTAACCTTGATTTATTATACCTTTAAACTTAAAATTGATTCCAGGCTTATAGGGAAAAAATGATTATACAAAAAAATAAAATATTTAAGTATAAGGATTTGTTTTGGCAATTAACTTTGCGAGACATTAAGGCAAAATATAAACAATCTTATCTGGGTTATTCCTGGGTAATTTTAGTGCCTTTAATTAATTTAACTGTGCTCAGCATTGTATTTACTTTTGTTTTTAAAGTTCCGACTGGACCGGTTCCGTATCCTGTTTATTTATTTACCGCGCTTGTTCCCTGGCTGTTTATGTCAAATGCTATAGTTGCAGCAACCGGAAGTGTTTTAGCAAATTCATCGCTTGTCACAAAAATATATTTACCCAGAGAAATTTTGCCGTTATCGGCGATTGCGTCAAAATTGGTTGATTTATTTTTAACTGCGGTCATATTGGGATTATTTATGATTCTTTTTAGAGTTCCTTTCCATACTTCAATTCTATTCGTTCCCATAATTTTATTTATTCAAGTGATGTTGATAACAGGTATATCTTTTATTCTTTCTGCCAGCAATGTTTTCTATAGAGATATAGAACATGCAATCGGAGTAATACTCGGTGTTTGGATGTATCTAACGCCTGTTGTTTATTCTCCTGATTTAATTCCACCTGATTTAAAAATATTTTTTTATTTAAACCCGATGAGTGGAATAATTGATGCTTATAGAGCAACCATCCTATACGGTGTTATTCCTTTATGGCCGGCATTTTTATATTCTTTCCTTTTTTCACTTATTATTTTTATAGTGGGCTATTTTTATTTTAGAGCTAATGCCAAATATTTTGCAGAAGTAATATAAATATGGGCGAAAACTTTGTAATCAAATTAGATAATGTTAGTAAAAAATTTAAGCGTGGGCATAGACTTCTTTTGAAGGAAGCTTTGTTAGATTTATTTAGAGCGCCAAGACAAGAGGATTTTTGGGCATTGAAAAGCGTAAGTTTTAAAATCAAAAAAGGGGAATCCATAGGAATAATTGGAAGCAACGGTTCCGGGAAAAGCACGATTTTAAAACTGATCGCAGGTGTTTTGACGCCAACTCATGGAACGATTAAAGTACAGGGTAAGATAGGCCCTTTAATAGAACTTGGCGCAGGATTCCATCCGGAATTAACAGGTCGGGAGAATATATATTTAAACGGGACTATTTTGGGGTTATCTATAAAAGAAATCGATGCTAAATTTGATGAGATTGTTAATTTCTCAGAACTTTCAGATTTTATCGATACTCCTGTTAAACATTATTCTTCAGGTATGTATATGAGGTTAGGTTTTGCTATAGCTGTTCATGTTGAACCGGACATATTGTTGGTTGATGAAATTTTATCAGTTGGCGACATTGGTTTTCAAAAGAAATGTTTGGATAAAATGAAGGAATTTCACAAAAACGGGGTTACGGTTATAGTTATCTCCCATTCTCCGGATTTAATTAAATCCTTTTGTAAAAAAGTTTTTTTAATAAATCAGGGGAAAATTATTGGTGTGGGATTAACAGAAAACATAATTAAAAAATATAATAAATTAATAAATTAAAAATAATATTCAATTGGTACCTTTATTTATCAAATTCATATGACTACTAAATCCATTGTTTCTTTCTTTGATAAAGATCCTCTTTTAAGTAAACTAATTTCTTTTTTGCGTAAATTAAAACACAAGCTTTATCGCTTGAAAAAGGCTTTTTATTATAGAAGCTCAATTCTTATTAAAGAGGATCTTTACGAAAGAGACTTTATTTTTCTAAAAAAGGAAACAAATAAATGGGTAGCATTAGATTTTGAAAATGTAGGAAATGATTTATATATAAAAATTAAAAGATTAAAAGATGGAAAGATATTTTTACTCGATCAACCTTTTTTTTATACTTTACAGCTTGGGATGACTAAAAACGCCTCTACAGAAGTAGAATTTGTATATGCCGTAAAGAAATATACATACAACAATATATTAAAAACATTAAAAATCCTTAATCTATGCTAAAGAATATATTACTTGTAAATATCGCTTATCCCCCACACCACTATGGTGGATCAGGAATTAATATCAAGAATCTTACCGTTTTTTTACAAGATCTTGGTTACAATGTGTTCGTATTTACCGGAGGAAGAAGGGAAGAAATAGTTAATGATAGCGGAGTTATAATTTATAGAAATAAAAGTCATGTTCAGGAAAACTCTCCGCTTTCCAATTCTAATTATTTAAGAAAAGTTTTAGAAAGAAAATTTATCAATATAATTAAAAAAAATAATATTAATATAGTTCATTTTAATTCCATCCAGGGTTTAGGGGCAAATCTTATTAAGTTATCTTTGAAACTTGATATAAAGACTTTTCTTACAATGCACGATTTTTGGTGGATTTGTCCTTCACTTTTCTTAAAGAGTTCTCATAGCCAAACAGTTCCTTTTCATAATCATGAGCAATTTTGTTACAAAGGTTCTTATGCAGAGAGGCTCCTAAAAAGAAAACAATATTTATATGAGATCTTAAAAGAAAATAAGCTTAAAATTATTTCTGTTTCAGAATCCGCAAAAAAGGCATTGATTTATCTTGGGTTACCAAATGCAAAAAATTATTTAGTTGTAGAGAATGGGATAATACCCTGTACTTTTGATAAAGTTAATTTAACCGAAAAAAAAGAAGGAAAAGTGGTATTTTCTTTTTTGGGTGGTGTTGATATATCGGTGAAAGGGTTTCATTTAATATATGGAGCGTCAAGCTATCTTAAACTAAATACAGATAAATATGAGATTAGGTGCTATCGTGTTTTAGATCATGCTTTAAAAACCATCTTTAATTATAATTCTCTCCGTAAACGTAATATAAAACTATTTGGCACGTTTGATAACTCGAAAATTTATCAAATCTTATCAGAAACGGACTGTCTTATTGTTCCGAGTCAAGCCTATGAAACTTTTTCGATGAGTGCAAGGGAGGCTTTATTTGCAGAAAAAATATTAATTTCTTCCGGAATGGGTGCACTTTCAGAAATTCCTTCACCGAAACATATTATCTTTAATAAAAACTCGTCCCAAGATTTAGCAGAAAAGATGTTTGATGTAATTAATAATATAGATAGTCTTAGGACAAGAGATAGTGGTTTGCAAATTAAGACTCTTAGTGACCAGGCAAAGAATCTTCATATTTTATATCAGGGAAATTAAAATGATAAGTATTGTTATTGTAAATTTTAATGGCGGAATAAAGGTTGTGAAATCGGTAAGAAGTGTGTTGGCTCAAGCGCACCGTGATTATGAGTTGATTGTTGTAGATAATGGATCGACCGATAATTCGAAAGATGAAATTATTCAAAAATTTTCCGGAAAAATTAAATTAATTGAATTGAAAAAAAATTTTGGTTTCACAAAAGGATGTAATTTGGGGATATCTGAAAGTAAAGGAGAGTATATTATGTTCCTGAATAATGATGCTTATTTGTCAGGCAAAAACTTTCTTGTTATTGCAGAAAATATTTTAAAAAAATCCAAAAATAATATTTGTGGGATTTTCCCGAAAGTTTTTTTTAATTGGGAAAAAAACGTATTAAACAGTACTTATGCAATATGGCATAAAGATATACTGTGGTTTGACGAACATATAGGTTCGGTAGATCCTGAATTATTAAGTTTGGATGATCAACAGAAGGAAGTGTTTGGGGCAATGTTTATTGCACCAATATTTAAAAAAAGTATTCTTGAAAGCAGCGGTGGATTTGACGAGATGTTATTTACTTACGGTGAAGATTTTGATTTATCTTACCGCATGAATATTTACGGATATAAATTTTTGTATACGCCTTTAATTAAGGTTTATCATGATTATAGATCTTCGTCGTTAGACGAGATTCAACCGCTTTGGTCGTATTTTTATTTTTTACGGAATTATTTAATTGTTATTCTTAAAAATTATGAACTGAAAAATATTATCGGTAAATTTTCAAGTTATACCTATCATTTCAGGGTTGCTTTAAAACATTCGATTAAATTTAAAGAGTGGCGGAAAATGTTGTTAATGCTCAAAATTCTTATTAGTCTTTTGTTTTTGGCCCCATTAATTATTAAAAAAAGATTAGAGATACAGCGTAAACGAAAATTTAATGATGTAAAAATTTGGTCGAATGAGTTTGTAATTAACTATAATCCCAATTTTTATAATTCACATATTGTTTTAAATTCCGGAAATGTTACTAAAATAAGAAAATAAATATGAATAAGGAAAAATTTCTTAAAAAGAATGAGTTATGGGTATGGGGCCTTCTTTCTTTTTTACTATTTTTGAAATTCATTTTTGTTACAAGTTTGGATAGGAATAATTTTTTACTAACATATCCGTATTTTACCCCGGACAGCTACCGCTTATTGGCGTCAGGAATAAGGTTGTTTGATTCGGCAAATCCCACATTTCATAATTTCGGCTTTTCGTTTATTGTTAATCTTTTACATTCATTTAATTCACTTTTCCTCTTGGTTTTGATAAATCATTTGGTCTTTTTAGGAATAATTTTTTTTGTATTTAAAATTTCTAAACTTCTAACGAACAGCTTTTATTGGAGTTTTTTAGTTGTTATATTCATGTTTTTAAATTATAATCTTCAAATTTTTGCAAATTATATTTTAGCGGATTATTATGCAATATTTTTTATTGCTGTGTCTTCCTATCTGTTAATTTCTGAAAGGATTAGATTATCCTTTTTTTTGCTGGGAATTTCTGGATTATTTCAAAATTTAGCATTTATTATTTCTCCTGTTTGGTTTCTGTATTTATATTATATAAAAAATGTCTCAGCAGGTTTTATACTAGGTAGTTTTAATAAGCTCGCTGTTTTATTTTTACTATTGTTAGGTTTTAATCTACCTTGGTATTTATATAAAATATTTAATTTCGGTAATCCTTTTTATTCAAAAGTTGATCAATTTCATTTGCTTCAACCGAATTTTAACTCATTATTCTTCTACTTTATTAATGCATATACTTTATTCGGCGCAATGTTCTTTTTAGTTGTTTATTCGTTATTAACCCGATATAAATCATATTTATTTGATAGAAAAACCCTTTTTTTAACTTTAGGGTTTTTTACAACACTTCTTTTTTGGACAGTTTTTTACGAATGGAATGACAGAAGATTTTTGCTCTATTTGGTTCCTTTCGTATACCCCCTGTTTGCACTGTATTTAAAAAATACTTTTACAAGTAAAATTAATTTTAAATTTATAATTGTCATTCTATTATTGCTATATCCTACAAGTATTTCATTGGGATCTTTTTTTAACAGTAATACAATTATGATAACAAACTGGGATAAAATAACCTTTTATGCTTTCTCTGACGAGATACAACAAGCGCATATATCTTTTCCTATAAAATACGAGCATGCGCATTTTACAGCTGTACGAGCTTTGAATATAGTTTATATCGAGTCCATAGGTCATTATTTTGTAGCACCAAAAGTAGTAGGGACACTATATTCTAAATATCGAATTATTATAGAAAAAGGATATAACAAAAACACAAATGAGATTTGTATAGGGGATAATGAGATTTCAGCATATGAGTTTAGTAATATTTTATTGATTATAAAAAATATAAATTTAGATAATATTAAATTAGTCAAAAATTGTTCACCTAAATGAAATCGATGAAAAAAGATATGCTAGTTTCTGTTGTCATACCATCTTGGAATGGCATTGAATTGCTTAATGATTGTTTATTGTCTTTAGAGAAGCAGTCGTATAAGTCTTTAGAGGTTATTGTTGTCGACAATGGATCTTCTGATGATTCAGTTAAATATATAAAATCAAATTTTCCAAAGTTTAAAGTAGTCGAGCTTTCATATAATCAGGGTTTCTCTGTAGCAGTGAATATTGGGATTAAGAAATCTTTGGGCGAGTATATTTTTATACTTAATAACGATACAGAAGTAGATAAAAATTGTATTTTACATTTGGTCAAAGCACTAAGTAAAAACCAGGAAGTAGGAATGATGGCATCTAAGATTTTAAATTTTTATCAAAGAGATTTTATTGATAATGCAGGAGATGAGCTGGATACTGTAGGACATTTATTGGTTAAAGGATATGGAAAAAAAGACGGATTAAAGTTTAGTAAACAATATTCTTTATTTTTAGTATCCGGCGGAGGAAGTTTATTCAAGAGGGAGGTATTTGAAAAGATTGGATATTTTGATGAAAGTTATTTTATGTATATGGAAGATGCTGATTTATGCTTTAGAGCACAGTTGGCAGGATTTAGAGCTTTATTTGAGCCAAGGGCGATAATTTATCATAAAAGAATGGCTACTTCTTCAAAGAATCTTTCACTAGTTGAATGTTTAAATTTCCGTAACATGACTATGAATATAATCAAGGATTTTCCGGTTGCTTTGCTGATGCACAATTTTAATTGGTTAAAAATTATTTTGGTTAATTTAAATACCTTGAAATACTTAATTGGTAAGGGTTATTTGATGGGAGCTTTAAAAGCTGAGTGGTTTATACTTTGTAATTTAAGGGTATTATTTGAAAAAAGAAAAATTATACAAAAATCAAAAATTGTATCAGACCAATATATTATTAAAAATGTTAAAGAGAAGAGATGCAATATTTTTTAACTTGTGTATTTTACTTTGCGTGTTAGTTGGGTGATGTTCCCTGCTTTGTCAGTTGCAATAATAGTTATGGTATTGTCTCCTTCATTTATTTCTATAATCTGAGAGAAGGCACCATCGCCGTCAACTATAGCTCTGCTGCCGTTAATTGTAATAGTAATATCTTTGTCTGAATTAGTCTTGCCACTGACTGTTATTTTTTTATCTCCGCCTTTAATTTCTGTATTATCTGTAGGTGACTGTATGTCTAATTTGGGTTTTTCGTTTGAATAAATAATATAGATTGGTTTTGAAGAAAGACTTTTATTTCCATTATTATCAATTGTTACCCCTGAAATACTATTAGAACCGAGACTTAGGTCTATTGGGTTACTGATAAAACTTCCGTCTTCTGAAGTGCTGACAGAAGATTTTAGTTCTCCATCAAGGTAGATCTCTATTGTTGTGTTCGTCAGGCTGTAACCATGAACTAAAATTGTGGCTGTTGAAGTAGCCTCATATGGGATATTTAAAACAGGAGGAGCAACGGATGCGTTTTCTTTTATTGACTCAGGTGCTTTTACAGGTGTTTTAAAACGGTTTAATAAAGAAAGACTGCCGATAAATGTCGGAATAAACCAGACAGCTAAAATATAAAGAAGAACTGCGCAAATAACAATTGTAAGATAAAAGTTCTTTTTGCTTTTTCTTTCTAATCTTCTTGATAAAAATGATTTATTTGTTGTGCGTCTATGTTTCATGTTTTCAGATTCCCATTATTCTCGGAGCCAACGGTGAGAATTGAACTCACGACCTATCCCTTACGAAGGGAGTGCTCTACCGCTGAGCTACGTTGGCAGGATTGCCAAACTGCTAATGTATATTTTACAGAAAAAAGCCATATTTTACGAGTGAGTAAAAAAAGAATAAGAGCGGGAGATGCAAGTTATTCCGAACTATTAGAACGATTCATGTTCGCATGGGATTGGATGGACAGGCTTTATTACGCATACCAAAGTACTTCTCAGGAACCTATAACAGACTGATATAATACTATTATGGCAAAAGTTGATTATAGTGAAGATTATTTTGATCAAGTTAAACAACAGTTTAAAGAATTTACAGAGTTTCGTGCAAAAGTTAGTCAACAGAGTGAGGATCACCAAATACGAAAAAGGGCAGATTTATTAAATACTTACAATCATATAGTTACTTTTATAGGTATAGTGGCTGGATTCGGATTTACAGCCATAGATAAAGTTGAAAACATATACCTATTTCTTATGGGCGAAGCGTTTTTTGTTAGTCTATTTATTTTTAACATTTTTTACTTAAAACAGTTTCATATTACTGAAAGCGAGGCTTTTCAAGATATTAGTGAGAAACTGAATAAAATATTTGATGCAAAAAGTAAGGTATACATAGATTTCTTTATGAAGAAACAAAGTCGAGCTTTCTTTGAAAAAGCACTCGATGAAGCAGTAGCTAATACTGAGACTCCGAAACCAAAACCTACTAAATTAGATTTAAACTTTCTTTTTAATGTTTCATTGGTACTCATAGTTATTGGCGGACTTTTCTTGCTTTCATCTTTTGTTAATTGGAATTCTCCGTTTAAGAGCGAAAAATTAAAAAATGGCTCTTGGCAAGATTATCATCGTTTTTCTGAAAAGCCTAATTTCCGACCATAGATACATGACTACTTTGCAAAAATACCTAGTTCTTTCTTTTGGCTACAGAGATTTAGTGGGAATAACGGGGGCGGGAGGGATCAAAAGAATTGAATCTGAAATTAAAGCTTACAATTTATATGCAGTATTGGAATCATGTTCGAAAATATCACTCACTCTTTTAAATAGAGGCGTAGCAAATCCTCTAGGCCAGGCAGAACTACTAAGTGGAATTTTTTCAAACAAAACACAGCGATTGAGATTTTATGAAATAGCTAGAGCAAAAGCGGCTGGGTCAGCATGGGCAATTTTTAACCAACAAAGCGTACTTGCTCTTGTAAAGATTGCTCTTGCCAATTGTCCGATCGAAGGAGGAAAAAGTATTGATACAAGCAACATTGAACAACTTGGTTATTGGCTCCTTATTCTGAATGATGAATGCTTCGCAGAAGAAACCGGCGGACAAATAGCTTTACCGAGAGGCCATGAAAGAGAAAGACTTAGGCAAGCTCTTGCCCGGTATCAATTTTTCCATATATCTGAAAGGCTGGGCTATAAAATTGGACGGTTTAGATGGCTGGTCGACTACTTCAAGACACACAAACCCCATGGAATTGACATAGCAAAACTATTTAATGAAGCTACTGGAGGCGTCCCCTTAGATGATTATATGACTGTATGTTCCTCTCTACTTGTTAAATGGGTCAATATCTCAAATAAAGAAAAGGTGAACCTAACAAATGATTGGATAACCTGTCCTGATGTGTATTTCAAAGACACAAAGTTAGAAAAAATATTAATTAAAAGAGTATTAGAAATGATATCTATGTTACCCCAAGAGTTTGAAAATACATATAAAACCTCTGTTGAAGAAATATTGGGTGGTCATGAACAATTTCATTATAATTTTATGCCTTTAGTCTGGAAACCATTAATTTGGTATCAGGATAAGAAGTGTTTTATATGTCCGTCGGTGGAATATTTATTCGATAAAGTAACCGATGGTATATACAGAACAATTGAGACCTTTTTACGTAATGAAAAAAGAGGGAAAGATAGAGATACATTCTCAATAGCATGGGGAGATGCATTTGAACAATATATAAACTCTTCTATGTCAAGTGCATTTGGGAATGATTTTTACCCAAGTTCTATGGATAAGAAATCAAAGGAAGAAATGGCAGATGGCATTATCGACTCAGCAAGTTTTGTGTTTATAGTAGAGACCAAAAATCTTCATTGGTCATATAAAGCAATGGTAACAGGAGATCTTGAAAGTTCGGGATCCTCACTCAAGCAATTATTTACAGATAAAGGTCTGGCTCAAATAGCAAAGTGCATAAGGAAAACTAAGAATGGTGAATGGAAGCTACCTGTAGATATCAAGGATAAACAATTTATTCCCGTTCTTGTGGTATCTGAAGGAATGCCTGGGGATGCATACAATCGTAAACTTTATGAAACAATCGCTGAGAAAGCTAAGTCAATAATTAATGATAAGGATATCTTACCCTTTATTATTTTAACTGCAGAGGAAATAGAGATACTTGAAGCAATTTCTTCAGAAAAAGGTAGCGAAGAGACAATACAAATTCTTGCTGAATATGCACACCTGTACGTTACTAAAAATGACTTGGGATACGTTCCTGATGCAATTAGTTTCAAAAATTATCTTTATCATAAGGGTTACGAAAAACCACAGCTTTCATCTAATAATAAAAGACTATTAAAATATTTCGATGATGTTATGGATGATGTATGTGTTCAGGCATTCGGAAGAAAAATAGAAAAGAGACGGAAAAAGAGCAAGGAAGCTTAGATTATAGGATCTTGACAGAGATTTTACACCGAACTCTCTTGAGTTTAAATTGAATTCAATTGTTGAGGTGGGAGATGCAAAATGGGATATTTTATGAGAGATGTAAGCCTAAAATTTAAATTTAAGCAATTTGGAGCGGGATACCAGAATCGAACTGGCTTCTCTACCTTGGGAAGGTAGCATACTACCGGTATACGAATCCCGCGCCAATGTTACACATGAGAATTATATCACTCGTGTATAAATCAGCGTGGGATTTTTAATACTGTTCCTACTTCGATTGCGTTTGGATTGGCAATATTGTTAGCTTCAGCAATTTTATTAAATTGCATAATGTCACCATATGCTCTTCCTGCAATTGTTGATAACCAGTCACCCTTGACTACTGTGTAAGTATCACCATTAATTTTTTCACCCCAGATGGTTTGATTTTCTGCTCCACCTGTTCCTAAGTCTCCTCCTTTTTCAGTTGAGGGTGCTATGGTTGGTGTTATAGTTACTTCTGCAATTGCTTGTTCAATTTTAGGAATCTCCAAAACTTGTCCTTCTTCAATTGTATTTGCGTCGGGTAGGTTATTGGCTTTAACTATTTCAGTATATTTATATCCATCTGTATAATATTTTTGAGCTATCAAAAATAATGTATCACCGTCTTTAACTGTGTATTTACCAGGTAAATTTTCAGGTGAAACATCAGTTTGCGTTTCTGCGCTTATTTGATCGGAAGGACCTAAACTGGGTTTGCTGGATTTAAAATAATTAAATACTAAAATTCCGGCAATCAATACGATCAGAAGTCCCAGAACCAGGCTTAAATAAGATTGATCTATTTTTAGCTGTTCCTGAAGTTGTTGGAATAAAGATTGTTCAGCCACTGCATTTTTTATAGCAGCTTGTTTGACAGTCTTTCTGACTGTTGTTTTTTTAGTTCTTGGCATTTAATTCACCTCCTTTTGTTGGTGGGCAGAATATTTAGGCAGAAGCATTAATTTGATCAGAAAAATTTATGTTGATTTATATTTAAAGGATTCTGAAATGTTTGTCAAGAGCGTTTAGCTCTTTTAACCACAATTGAGTAACTTTCAGGGTCTAACAGTTGTATAGATGCGTCGAAACCCTTCTTTTTATCTATCCATATGGGATATCCCCAGGGAGTTGTCTGTATAGATAAATATCTTTCCAGTCCTAACCCAGAGAGTAAAAGAGTTGCAGTATTATATATATATTGGGTTCTGTCTTTGGACGGATGCTCTTTTTCCAACCATAGGATATTTGATATTTCATCCCAGCTATTTTTGGGTACAATAATTTGTTTTTCCCATCCAAATCTGAATTTTAAGTTTTCAACGGTGCCGTCGAACATTTCTTTAAATTCCATAGTTGTATTTTAGAGGGGAATAATAATATGTCAAATCTAGATTATCTTACGGGCTTAAAGCAAAAAATCAGGGAGTACTATGTGGAAGTATTATGAATCAATATAAAGTGTTAAATAATTTACAAATTTTTGTCTAAATTGTTATAGTTAGGTTATGGATAATCTGACAACCCCAAATTCGGATGCAGTTTTTTATGAAGATGATAAGGTTTATGCTTGTTTAGCAAGTTTTCCAATTGCAAAAGGTCATTCTATTGTAGTTTGGAAAAAACCAGTAACAGATCTACACTTGTTATCAAGAGAAGATTATGAATATTTAATGAATATAGTTGATAAGACTAGAGATGCTTTAATGAAGGTTATGAAAGTAGATAAAGTATATTTAATGTACATGGATGAGATCAAACATGTACATTGGCATTTAATTCCCAGACATAATTTAATTGGATTTAATTTGTTAAAACACAAGCCTAAAAAACTCAATAGTTTTAATCTTGTTAAGAAATTAACTAGTATGAATGAATTAGCGAATAACAATAGGTAGAATTTTTCTTTTATCGATAGGCAATCTTAATCGTCTACTAATTTCTTGTAGCTCTGCTTTTAACGATTCAGCACCTAATTCCATTACATCTGCAGAGAAGTCTTCTCCACCACCGGACATTTGATCAAAAGATATTAAAGAAAAGCTCAAAATAGTTCCTGTAGTGCTTAGTTCTCTTCTTAAAATTTCAATTTGATGGTAAATAGAAGCACCCATCTCAGGAGTTTCCCCTTTTATCACTACTTGTCTACTAGTGTAACCTTGACTAATTAATTCTTGTAGGGTTTTAGATGCTAAGCGATCTATTTTTAAATACACGTTATTATCCAAAAATTTAATTTCTTCGTCTATCTCTATTTTAAATTGTTCAAATTTATATGGTTCAACATCCGGTTGACTCATTAATAAATTTATACTTAAATATTATAGGTTATTCAAGAAGTAAAGTCCTTATTAAGCGGGACCGACGGGATTCGAACCCGCAACCTCTTCCGTGACAGGGAAGCGCTCTAACCATTGAGCTACGGCCCCAAGACTGTGATATTGTATCAGAGCCTAGCCACACGGTCAATTAATATATAGCTATTATATCTTATAGTTTGAATTAGAAGTTTATTCTTGTTATAATTCCCCTTATGACAAAAGAGATGGATCGTTCAGAAATGGCGGAATATTGTGCAAATAATTCCGAAGCGCCGTTAATTCATATCGGCAATAAGATGTTTGGGTGGAGATCATTTTTCCTGGATTCTGTTGAACAGAGACGTCTGATTATTCTTGAAGCCAATCTGCCTGATAACGGGTCACAAAATATTAAGGAATTTAAATATATATCAAAAATTACCGGCATGAATATTGATGAAATAGAATGTTTTCAAAGACGGAGCAATGTTTTAATCGTTGTACCGATTGTTTATATATAAAATTGATCTAAAAGTTATATCATTTGTGTTATATTATTCCTAATGGATTTTAGTAATGCTAAAGTTGCACATTTACTCCGTGATGTAGCCACGGCTTATACTCTCAAAAAAGGGAATTCTTTTCAAATTAAAGCATATGAATCTGTTGCTGATGCTATAGAACATTCCACTTCTGAGGTTCATGATTTATGGCAGGATAATCAGTTAGACCAAATTCCAGGTATCGGAGAAAGTTTAAAAGGCCATCTGGATGAATTATTTAAAACAGGAAAAGTTAAGCATTGGATTGACGCAAAAAAAGGTGTACCTCCGGCTGTATTTAGTTTTCTGGACATCCCGGGAGTAGGTCCTCAGACAGCCTTGAAGCTGGCTAAAGCAGGCGTTAAAGATCTGCACGACCTTGAGAATAAGATAAAAACAGATGAGCTAATAAAGCATGGTTTTTCTTCAAAATTTATTGAGCGGTTAAAAACCGGTTTTCTGGAATCACAAACCTTAAAAACAGGGAGGATGTTATTGCCTTATGCTTTTGCACAAGCAGAAAAAATTCTTGATTATCTAAAACAGGATAAAAGTATAGAAAAAGTAGACGCATTGGGGTCTCTTCGAAGGATGGTTGCAACAATCGGAGACTTAGATTTTGCAATTGCCTCAAATAACCCTGCAGAAGCTTTAAAACATATCCTTTCTATGCCCGGAATAACAGAAGTAGTAGAAAAAGGGGAGACAAAAGCAACACTGGTAATCTCTTCCGGGTTACATGTTGATTTTTTAATAGCTGATTCAAAATCATATGGTGCTTTACTCCAACATTTTACCGGTTCAAAAATGCATAATATTCATTTAAGAAAAATTGCAAATGATAAAGGTTATTCGCTATCAGAAGATGGTGTTAAAAGAATTAAAAGCGGTGAAGTGATTAAGTGCGACAAAGAAGAAGCTCTATACAATATTTTGGGAATGCAGACACCTATACCCGAAATCAGAGAGGATACAGGGGAAATAGAATCAGCTTTGGAGCATAAACTACCGAGTTTTATTGACCTAGAGGATATAAAGGGAGATTTACATATTCATTCAAGTTTTAATATTGAGCCCTCTCATGATCTTGGCGTTAGCAGCTTTGAGCAAATAATAAACAAAGGGAAGAGCTTGGGTTATGACTATATTGGTATGTCAGAACATCAACCCTCAAAATCAAATCATACACCTGAGCAGATGATTGAACTTATCCAGAAAAAGAAAAAGATTATTGAACAAATTAATTACTCAGACAAAAGTGTTCGAGTACTAAATTTACTCGAATTAGATATTATGCCTGATGGATCTTTGTCTGTGCCAGATGAAGCGCTTAAATTATTAGATTTTGGAATTGCAGGTGTTCATTCTTCACATCACCAACCAAAGGATGAAATGACCAAAAGATTAGTTAAGATTTTAGAGAACCCTTTCGTGAAAGTTTTAACCCATCCAACCGGAAGACTGATTAATGAAAGAGAAGCGTCTGATGCAGACTGGGATGAAGTTTTTAAAACTGCAGCAAAGCATATGAAAGCTTTAGAAATTAGTGCATATCCGAATAGACTAGATTTGTCGGATCAATTAGTGCGAAAAGCAAAGACATATGGAGTAAAATTTGTAATTAATACTGACTCTCATGAAGTGTCTCAAATGGAAATGATGGTTTTTGGAGTTTCTGTTGCCAGACGCGGGTGGCTTACGAAAGAAGACGTAATTAATTCATGGGACTGGAAAAAGTTTGCAAGCTGGCTTGGAATTTAAACACTTGCAAAAAGCAAATGCTTTAGTTAGGATTTAGATATGTATTTCTTTTTAATTCTTGGACTTATATTAATAGCTGCTCTTGGTTGGTTGTTTTTATCTTACAACCATTTGGTTACACTCCGAAATCGTGTTCGTGAAGCTTGGTCCCAAATAGATGTTCAACTCAAAAGAAGATCATCCTTAATTCCTAATTTAGTAGAGGTGGTAAAAGGCTATGCCAAACATGAAAAAGAAGTTTTTGAAAATGTAACAAAAGCCAGAAGCGCTTTGATGCAGGCCAAAGGTCCGACAGACACAGCTGCTGCAAGCAATCAAATGTCTAGTGCTTTAAAAACTTTATTTGCAGTTGCGGAGAATTATCCTGACCTTAAAGCCTCTGAAAATTTTAAAACCTTACAAACTGAAATTTCTGATACTGAAACAAAAGTTGCTGCTTCCAGGCAGTTTTATAATACTAATGTATTGGATTATAATAATTCCCTTGAAGTTATGCCAACAGCTTTAATTGCTAATATGCTGCATTTCCAAAAATCAGATTTTTTCCAGGCCACAGAGGCTGAGAAAAAAGACGTAGAAGTTAAGATGTAGTTTGTTTTTGTGTTAAAATTACTCCATGGCTGTTGTTAATACCGCTTGGGATCAGGTTTCAGGAAATATCTTTAAAACATA
Organism: Microgenomates group bacterium; assembly: GCA_041659805.1. Classification (GTDB taxonomy): domain Bacteria; phylum Patescibacteriota; class Microgenomatia; order Daviesbacterales; family UBA10151; genus STC-54. The sequence goes on from JBAZXP010000001.1 coordinate 656,431, forward strand.
TGTAATTATGTTTTTGTTCTCCCTTTTTACTATTGCAGTAGTTTATGTGATTGCAATGGGGTTTGGTTATGGACAAGTTGGTGGATTAGGAATTGTTGGTTTTGCCTTAGTCGCTGCAGGGATTATGAATTTTGTTTCATACTTTTGGTCTGATCAAATAGTACTTGGTATATCTGGGGCAAAACTCGTAGAACATGATAAAAATCCCGAAATATACCATCTGGTTGAAAATCTTTGTATTGCAGGAGGGCTTCCTGTTCCTAAAATTTATACCATAGATGATAGTGCTCCCAATGCTTTTGCTACAGGCAGAGATAAAAATCATGCAGCTATTGCCTTAACCATGGGAATTTTGGATAAGTTAAATAAACAAGAGCTGGAGGGAGTGATCGCTCATGAACTTTCACATATAGGTAATAGGGACACATTGCTTATGGCAGTGGTAGCAATTCTGGTAGGGTCAATCGCCCTACTTTCTGATTTTTTTCTAAGATCAATGTGGTTTGGAGGAGATCGCGATCGGGATAACAATAATATTCTGTTTGTAATTTTGGCAATTGCGGCAGCTATTTTAGCACCGATTATTGCAACCCTAATTCAGCTAGCAGTATCCAGGAGACGGGAGTTTTTGGCAGATGCGTCTGCAGTATTATTAACCCGATATCCGGAAGGGCTTGCAAATGCTCTGCAAAAGATTTCAGCAGACAAAGAACCTCTAGAAGTAGCAAACCGTGGTACGGCACACCTTTACATAACCAATCCTTTAAAGGGTAAAGAAGCAACAAGTTGGTTTGTTGGGCTATTTAATACTCATCCGCCGATTGAAGCCCGTCTTAAAGCTCTACGCGAAATGGCTGGGCAGGTTTAACCTTTTTGCCTCAAATTAAAGTATAATTCCATTATGCTGATTGATGAAGTTGATATTGTTATAAGAGGGGGACACGGAGGAGCTGGAAAGGTTTCTTTTTTCCCTGGGCATTATGGCGGACCTGATGGGGGAAACGGAGGGAAAGGCGGAGATGTTTACATCAGAACTGTTTCCGACTTAACTGCATTGAATCAATTTTCCAGAAAAAAAATAGTTGAGGGGAAAAACGGTAACCCTGGTGGAAGTAATGTAAAATCAGGCTTAAATGCTGAAGATATAGAAATTATTATGCCTGTTGGGGTAACAATGACCAATAAAGAAACAGGTGAGGAGATTAATCTAACTGAAGTTGATCAAAGAATTTTAATTGCTAAAGGTGGTTTGGGAGGAAAAGGAAATACAGAGTTTAAATCTTCACTTAGAACTACTCCAAAGTTTGCGCAACCAGGTTTAGCTGGTGAGGAATTTTTCTTTAAAGTTAATTTAAAATTAATAGCAGATTTCGGGTTGATCGGATTACCGAATGCAGGTAAAAGCAGTTTGCTAAATGAACTAACAAAGGCTAATGTAAAAACTGCAAACTATCCTTTCACAACTTTGGAACCTAATTTAGGTGTTATGAATACAAAGATTTTAGCTGATATTCCTGGACTTATTGAAGGAGCATCTGAGGGAAAAGGGTTAGGAACCAGGTTTTTAAAACATATTGAAAAGGTAAACTTATTACTTCATTGTATAACTGCAGAATCAGAAAATTCTATTGAAGATTATAAAGTTGTCAAATCTGAAATGGAAAAATTTAATCCTGAGATATTAAAGAAAAAAGAAATAATATTGCTTACCAAAACAGATTTGGTAAATAAGAAGGAACTCTCTGAAAAGTTAAAAACATTAAAAAAGTTAAAGAAAGAAATTCTACCGGTTTCAATTCATGATTGGGATAGTTTAGAAGCTTTAAAAGAATATTTGAAAACTGTATAATTCTGCTATGAAGCTTTCCAAAGATCAGGTAAAAAAAGTGGCTAAACTTGCCAATCTTTCTTTAACACAAGACGAAGAAGACAAATACGCAGAACAGCTATCCGCGATACTCGATTATATTGATCAGTTAAATTCAGCAAAGATTCAAAATGCAGAACCCACATTTAATGTTACAGATTTGAGTAATGTTTTAGCTGAAGATGAAGTTAAACCGAGTTTAACACAAGACGAAGCCTTGAAAAATGCACCACTTTCTAAAAATGGATTCTTTGAAACCAAAGGAGTTTTTGAAAATGAATGATATAACCAAATTAAGTTTGTTGGATACTCTGAAAGCCTTGGAGGAAAACAAGTTTTCCAAAGCAGAATTAAATGAAGCATATTTACAAAGAATTAAGGAATTAAATCCAAAATTAAATGCTTATTTGAAAGTTGTGGAAGATTTACAAGGCATACCGGTCGCCATAAAGGATATAATTTGTACTCAAAATATCGAAACAACTGCGGGATCTAAAATACTGAGTAATTTTATTCCCCAATATAATGCTACAGTAGTAAACAAGCTTTTAGAACAAGGTATGGGAATAATCGGAAAAGCAAATATGGATGAATTTGCCATGGGCTCTTCTGGTGAAAATTCAGCATATGGCGTAACTAAAAATCCATGGGACTTAAATAAAGTTCCTGGTGGTTCTTCTTCTGGTTCTGCAGCCGCTGTGGCAGCTGACCTTTGTGTTTTTGCACTTGGAACAGATACCGGGGGTTCAATCAGACAGCCCGCATCATTATGTGGGGTTGTTGGGTTAAAACCAAGTTATGGTAGAGTTTCAAGGTATGGAGCAATGGCGATGGCCTCATCGTTCGATCAGATTGGCCCGATTACAAAAACAGTAGGGGACGCCAGAAAAGTTTTGGAGTGGATTTCAGGACCGGATGGTTTTGATAGCAACTGCAATGAAGATAGATTTAAGAGTAAAGATTTAAGATTTAAGAATGATTTAAAAGGATTTCGGGTGGGTGTGCCGAAGGAATATTTTGGTAAAGGATTAGATTCAGGGGTAGAAAAAGTTATCAGGAAAGCAATTTCTAAATTAGAAGAATTGGGATCAGAAATTATTGAGGTAAGCTTACCTCATACACAGTACGCAGTAGCAGTATATTATGTTTTGATGGCATCAGAAGTTTCATCAAACCAAGCCCGATTTGACGGAATAAGATTTGGTTCAAAAAGAGAAGATTTTGGAGAAGAAGTAAAGCGAAGAATAATGCTGGGGACCTTTGCCCTGTCTACCGGTTATTATGATGATTATTTTGCTAAGGCTGCCAAAGTCAGGAATCTGATGAAACAGGATTTTGAAAAGGCATTTGAAAAATGTGACGTTATAGTGGGTCCTGTTTCTCCGACAGTTGCCTGGAATTTGGGAGAGAAAATGAAAGATCCACTAACTATGTATTTATCTGATATTTATACTATTTCTGTAAATTTAGCAGGAATTCCGGGGCTTTCTGTTCCTTGTGGATTTTCAGAAGGTTTGCCTGTGGGACTTCAGGTTTTAGGAAAATATATGGATGAGGAAACTATATTAAATGTTGGTGAAGTTTATGAGCAAAATACTAATTGGCATGAGGAGAAACCTAAGTTATGAAATATGAACCTGTAATTGGTTTGGAAGTTCATGTAGAGTTGAACACTAAAAGTAAAATGTTTTGCAGGTGTTCTGCAGATTATTTTGGTGCAAAACCTAATACTCACACTTGTCCTGTTTGTTTAGGTTTACCTGGTGCACTCCCCTTCGCCAATAAACAGGCGATAGAAGATTGTATGAAGATAGGTCTTGCCTTAAATTGTGAAGTCTCTGAAATTTCCAGATTTGAAAGAAAAAATTATTTTTATCCAGACCTTGCCAAAGGCTATCAGATTTCCCAATACCGTTGGCCACTTACTATAAATGGTTGGTTGGAAGTCGAAAACCAACAAGGGGAAATAGTAACAATCAGAATTAATCGTGCACATCAGGAAGAAGATACTGGAAAACTAACACATCAAGATGGCGTAACTTTAATCGATTACAACCGTTCCAGCGTTCCTCTGGTTGAAGTAGTGACTGAGCCTGATTTTCATGATACCTCAGAAGTCCGGGATTACGCGAAAAAACTCCAGCAGCTGTTCAGATATTTAGGAGTATCCAATGCAGATATGGAGCGGGGAGATATGAGACTGGAAGCAAATGTCAGTGTTCGCCCTGAGGGTACAAAAGAATTACCAAATTACAGGGTGGAATTAAAAAACATTAACTCTTTTAGATTTATGGTGGCTGCAATTGAATATGAAATAAAAAGACAAATTGAAGCCTTGGAAAAAGGAGAAAAGTTAAATCAGGAAACCAGAGGCTGGGATGAAGATAAAAAACAAACCTTTGTCCAAAGGTCAAAAGAAGAAGCAAACGATTACAGATATTTCCCTGACCCTGATTTACCCTTAATAGAATTTACAATTCCGGAAGTGGATAAAATTAAAAGTGAATTACCAGAACTTCCCTGGCAAAAACTGGAAAGATTTATAGAAGATTATGAGATTTCAAACAGCAATGCCAAAATCTTAACAGAAGACAGGAAAACAGCAGATCTTTTTGAGGAAGCTGTGAAATTAGGTTTAGAAAAACAAATCAAACCACAACAAATTGCTAATCTTGTAGTAAACCAAAAGATCAAATTAGCCTCGCAAGAGGACGTCTTGCAGATACTGGAAAATATTGCTGATAAAAAAGTGGATTTAATAGAAGATGAAGGGGAACTGGAAAAATTAGCTAAAGAGGCTACAGAAGAAAATCAGGCTTCAGTTGATGCTTATAAATCAGGTAAGAAAGGAGCCTTAAATGTTTTATTAGGCTCAGTGATGAAAAAATCTAAAGGTAAAGCAAATACAGATAAAATCCGCTCTATTTTGGAAGAAAAATTGAAGTGAAAATACCACTTGAAATAGGTATCCACTCGACTGTTAAAATGGGTACGGTTAAAATTTCTTATGCCTAAATTTGTTCATCTTCATGGTCATAGTGAATATTCTCTTTTAGACGGTTTATCCAAGATAAAAAAACTTGTAAAAGTTGCCAAAGAATATGATATGCCAGCTATAGCTGTGACTGATCACGGAGTAATGTATGGCGCAATTGAATTTTATAAATCAGCTCTGGAAGAAAATATTAAACCTATTGTTGGCTGTGAGGTTTATGTGGCAAAAAGATCCCACAAAGATAAAGAAGGAAAGATAGATACAGAACCATACCATTTAACACTGCTAGCTAAAAATTATAAAGGCTATAAAAATTTGATGAAGCTGGTGTCTATTGCTCATCTTGACGGTTATTACTACAAACCCAGGGTGGATAAAGATTTGCTTAAGGAATATCACGAAGGAATCATCGCTTTGTCTGGTTGTCCAGGTGGTGAATTTGCAGAAAGCTTAAAACCAGATAGCTTTAAAGATGGGGAAGAAATCGCCCGTAAGTATTTAGAAATTTTTGGTGAAGGAAATTACTTTATGGAGTTGCAGAATCATGAATATGAATCTTTATTGCTAAAACATGCTAATTCTGATCCTAAAATTAAAGCAGATTTGGAAAGAATGGCTAATTTTCAAAAAATGTGGTGGAAAGCAGTCAAAGAAATCAGTCCAAAAATTGGAGTTCCAATAGTTGCTACCAATGATTACCATTATGTGAAACAGGATGATGCAAATGCACAAGATGCAGTCCTTTGTGTGCAAACAGGTAAATTTATAAAAGACATTGATAGGCTCCGGATGATCGATACCCCTAATCTTTATATCCGCTCAGGAGATGAAATGGCAAATATGTTTTCTGAAGTACCTGATGCAATTTCCAATACAGTTAAAGTGGCAGATATGACTAATTTGGAGATTCCTTTAGGAAAAGCCTACTTTCCTATTTTTGATATACCACAAGGTTTGACACCTATGGACTATTTAAGGCAACTTTGCGAGGAAGGTTTTAACCAAAAATATCCTGAAGGTGCTAAATTACCAGCTCCCTTAGAAGTTTTAAGAGAGAGGTTGGAATATGAGCTGTCAGTCATTGAAAAGAAAAATTACCCCACTTATTTTTTAATTGTTTCAGATTTTATTAAGTGGTCTCATGATCAAAGAATTATTACCAACACCAGGGGTTCTGCTGCAGGCTCGCTTGTACTTTTTTGTTTAGGGGTAACTAACATTGATCCGATTGCATATATGTTACCTTTTGAAAGGTTTTTAAATCCTATGAGGCCGTCACTCCCTGATATTGATTCCGATATTGCAGATGATCGCCGTGACGATGTTATCAGGTACATTAGGGATAAATATGGACAGGATAAAGTGGCACACATTATTACTTACGGAACTATGATGGGGCGTGCTGCCATCCGCGATATTGGGAGGGTTTTAGGACTTCCTTATGGACAGGTTGATGGAATTGCCAAGCTTGTTCCTCCTCCCAGACAGGGTTTTCATCAGACCTTGGACGATGCTTTAAAAGAAGTACCGGAATTGAGTGTGCAATATAAGCAGGATCCTGAAGTGAGAACTTTGATTGATCTGGCTAAAAAAGTTGAAGGAACAATCAGGCATGCTTCAGTCCATGCAGCAGGCTTGGTCATTGCTCCTACACCTCTCACTGATTTTACCCCAATTCAGAGGGAATCTAAGGGAGAAAAGATTGTGACCCAATATGAGATGCACGCAATAGAAGATGTAGGCTTGGTTAAAATGGATATGTTGGGAATAAGAAATCTTTCTATTTTAGGGCGGGCTGTTGCGATCGTAAAAGAAACTCATGGATTAGATATAGATTTAAATAATCTGCCTTTAGATGATGAGCAAAGCTCCATCCATCCTGAATATCCTAAGGATGGATGTAAAAAAACGTATGAACTATTAGGCAGAGGGGACACTATTGGGCTTTTCCAGCTTGAGGGTTCTGGTATGACTAAATATTTAGTTGATCTGAAGCCAACCAATATTTTTGATATTTCGGCAATGGTTGCTTTATATCGTCCTGGTCCTTTGGCAATTATTCCTGAATATATTGCCCGCAAACACAATCCCAAACTCATTAAATATTTTGACCCAAGGATGGAAGAATATTTACAAAGGTCCTTAGGGCTTTTGGTTTATCAGGATGATGTTTTATTAACTGCTATAAAAATTGCAGGATATGACTGGGAGGAAGCAGATAAATTCAGAAAAGCTATGGGTAAAAAGATTCCTGCAGAAATGGCTAAACAAAAAGATCATTTTATTACAGGTTCAATTAAGAATGGAATGGATAAAAAACAAGCAGAAGAGTTGTTTAAATTAATTGAGCCGTTTGCGGCGTATGGGTTTAATAAGGCTCATGCAGCCTCTTATGCCATGGTGGCTTATCAAACTGCATATATGAAGGCAAACTATACAGCAGAGTTTATGGCGGCTGTGATGACTGCTGAGTATGGGGATCCGGATAAGATTTCAGCTGCGATGGAAGAATGTAAAAGGCTGGGGATTATTGTTTTGCCTCCTGATGTAAATAAGTCAAAAGTTGATTTTACTTTGCAGAATATAAAAGATCTAACAGAAGATCAATTAAAACGTCAGATTGGTGAAACAAAGGCCAATACACACGAGAAAGCCATTATTTTTGGGTTGTCTGCCATTAAAAATGTTGGCATCTCTGCAATAGAATCAATATTAAAAGCCAGACAAAAAGGAGAATTTAAATCTTTGGCAGATCTTTGCTCCAGAGTTGATAACCGTTTGGTAAATAAAAAAACTTTAGAAAGCTTAATTAAATCAGGGGCTATGGATTCGCTTGGTAGTAGGGCTTCTCAGCTTTTGGTGATGGAACAAATTTTAGAAAAAGTTCACCAAAATGCCAAAAAAGCAGTTTCAGGCCAGGTGGGTTTATTCAGTGAAGAAGAAAGTGTGAATGTTATAAATATAGATTTGCCTGAAATAGAAGAATTAGCACTGGATCAAATGTTAGCCTTTGAAAAAGATTTGTTGGGATTTTATTTACATGAACCACCTTATATTAAGCTGTTGGCTCAAATCGGTAAATATACTTCTTATAAAATTTCTGATTTGTCTGAGCATATTGTGGGGCAAAAAGTGGTTGTGGGAGGAGTAATTATGGAATTAAAAAAAGTTTTAACAAAGAAAAACCAATCTGAGATGGCTTTCTTGAAAATTTCAGACTTAACTACAGAGATTGAAACTGTAGTTTTCCCTAAAACATATGAAGAAACAAAGCATTTTTTAACTAAAGATACTGTGGTAATTATTTGGGCGAAAGTTGATAACCGCGAAGATAAATTATCTCTGGTGATTGATAATATAACTCCTTTTGATCCTAATTTACCCCCTGATGCTATCGGTGAAGATGTGGAAGACAGAAAGTCCTATTCTAGTGAGCCTAAAACTTATAGAGATTTGGAAATTATGGTGCCGAAGGATTGTGGGGTAGATATTTTGCAAAAGGTAAATAAAACTCTCAGAGGATATCCCGGAAAGAAAAAAGTGGCTATATTACTCCCGAGTGGAGGTTCTGATTTAAGGATCATGGATCTGCCTTTTGGAGTTAATTTAGAGCCATTAATGATTGAAGAATTAGAACAATTATTAGGCATTGGAGCGGTTATTGATTTAAGTGCCCGAAAAGGGTAAAATTACTCTCATGATTTCATTTGAATTGAACGATCAAAATATTCATATCGGCGACACTATCCGTGTTCACTCTACTGTGGTTGAAGGAACCAAAAGCAGGGTTCAGGTTTTTGAAGGTATTTTAATTGCTTTATCTGGTAGAGGCGAAAATAAAATGATGACTGTCAGACACATCGGTACAGGCGGAATCGGTGTTGAGAAGCAATGGCCTTTGAACGCGAAATCAATTGTTAAAATTGAGGTTATGAAACATGCAAAAAATGTCAGACGAAGCAAATTATATTATCTTAGAAATCTAATTGGACGTAACGCCACAAGAGTATAAGTGATTTTCCCTACATTAAATTTTGAACAAGAACTTTGGAGTCAAGGTTTTAAATTAGTTTGCGGTATTGATGAAGTAGGACGTGGTTGTTTTGCAGGACCAGTAGTTGCAGGAGCTGTAGTTTTCCCTAAAGATATTATTTTGCCTACAGGTATTGCTGATTCAAAACTTTTAACTCCTCAAAAAAGAGAAATATTAACTTTAGAAATTAAGAAAGTGGCCTTATTTTGGGCAGTAGGAGAAATAAGCGTTCTACATATCAATAAGTTAGGAATAGGAAAAGCTACCCAGACGGCTTTTAGAAAAGCTATTAGTAATTTATCCAAAACCCCAGATTTCTATTTAATTGATGCTTTTTTTATTAAACATTTAGATAAAGTAAAACAAAAACCAATAAAATTTGGTGATAAAATTTGTGCTTCAATTTCTGCTGCTTCCATAATTGCTAAGGTTTATAGAGATGATTTAATGAGAAAATTGCATAAAATATATCCGCAATATAATTTTGAGCAGAATAAAGGCTATGGAACTAAAGATCACAGAGATGCTATTAAAAAACATGGGCTATGTAAAATTCACAGAACCTCTTTTAATTTAGACAAGTTTTTATGACATAATAAATTTATGTCAAATCTTACAACGGGAAATATCGGTGAGGATTTGGCAGTTAAATATCTTCAGAAACAAGGTTATAAAATCCTGGAAAAAAATTACAGAATCAGAGGTGGAGAGATTGACATTGTGGCGTCTGACAAAGAATATTTAGTTTTTGTGGAAGTTAAAACAAGATCTTCTCATGAGTATGGTTTGCCGGTTGAGGCAATAACTTTTTGGAAAATTAAGCATTTGCTAAAAACTGCCCAGTTTTATTTACAAAAAATTAAGTGGGGAGATAAACCATATAGATTAGATTTTATCTCAGTAGATTTTGCAAATTCTAAAAACGATCCTGAAATTACTTTGATAAAAAATATTACAGAATAAAGATATTGACATTTTTTATAGGGCTACTTATTCTGGTATGCAATGCCAAGTAGTTCTGAAAGAAGGCTTATTAATTGGTTTGCTCGCAGTATATACAACACTCAAAATGCGCCCAAAATAGTTGAAGTAAAAGCAGATAGAGAACAAGAAGCCCCTGATTCAATTTGTAAACTGGATGATGGCAGTGTGATTGCTCTAGAGTTGACTTCATTTGGTCCACCTAAAGGTACTACAGACAGGAACACCCCTTCTTGCACAAAGGATTTTGCGCCTTTGATAAAAACTTTGGGTAAAAAATTACATAATGATTACAGAATTCCTGAAGCAGATGAGGTTTGGTTATTGGTTCATCTTCGCTACACTATGGAAAAAGAATTGGTTAAGGCTGTTTTGAAAGATCTTGAGATTCCTCCCAGATTTAATAAAATTTTTGTAGAATGGCCATTACCTCAAAAAACAGAAAGAATGAGTGTTAATGTTTTAGAATTGCCTTCATGCGATCTTTGGGTGCCTGATTTGCCCAGACCCAACCGTTTTGTAAACCGCCTTCATTTACTTGACACAGAGACTTCTATCAAGGATCATAGACTTATTAATGAATGAGCTGTTTTATATTTTATGCCTAAAACTCCGGAAGAGATTGCAAATGAATGCAACACAGTTCGTCAGAGCATAATCAGGATTAAAACTCAGGCATTGAGAAAACTATGTCATCATTCAATTAACAAAGAACTAAGAAATTTTTTAGTCAGGTAATTGGGGTAAATTTATAGGCGAGCCTTTTAGTCTATTCATTTTAAAGGCTAAATAATCTAAGTTACGACTTTTAGAAGGTGCATAATCAGCATTTATTGCCGAGTTTTGATTTAAAGCTGGGGTCCATTTGGAGAGAATCGGTTTTGCAAAATTAGGGATCTGTACTAGCATTGTTCCGTTATCGGCTAATTTTTTCCACATTTCATTTATCAGGAAATAGTAAATATCGTCACTGATAGGAAGTGAATATAACGCACCCTGAGGCATGCTGAGAATAAAATTCTGTTGCGAAGGAATTTTTTTCCAAAGACTATTTGATAGAACTTTTCCGGTAATAATGGAAATTTTTCTTTTTGTATCCTCCTCTTTTTCCTGATCAGTACGGTTATCAGCTAGCCTAACAGCAATACCCTTTGTTGGTCTGAGCTCTTTTAGAAGCTGTGTGCCTCCCATTATATTCATGACATATGTGCTTTCCGGGTGGGAAGATTTATATTCGCTTATTGTTTCATATAGCGGCTTATCTAATACTGGTGCAAAAAAACTTTCAAATTGCGAAAGATTTTCATTATCGAATCTCCAGGCTTCTTCGCCTCCCTGTCGTTGCGCCTCCTCTTCCAAAGCTATCTTTTTTGTTTCCCGTTGAGTCTTTAATAATTCGCCTAGTAGGTCTGACATAAAATTTGTATATTCACGATATGTAAAAGTTGATATCTTGTCAAGAAGGTTATCAGCTGGTAGCGCACCCCAAGGATACTTACTACTTTGTAGTAGCGCCTACGGGATTCGAACCCGTGATTACTGGGATGAAAACCCAGTGTCCTAACCACTAGACGAAGGCGCCGTTTCATTTTGCCTTCATCTGCGAGAGCAAAGCTCTCTAATGACGAAGGCGCCATGTTTTTATTGCCGTAATATATATTTTATCAGATTGAGGCTGACTTGACAACAAAATTTTCACGATGTTTAATATGAATGTAGCTATGGGAAAAATTTTAGGAATTATTCTTGTATTAGTAGCGCTAGCAGGTGGGGTAGTTTATTACACAACAAATCAGCGTACAGCGGCTCCTGTAGCTCCGAAAGTCAGCCTATCAACAGCAATTCCCACCGTAACTCCTGTTTCTTTAAATACCAGTGATGAGGCACTTGATTCAGATTTATCCGCCTTGGATAAAGATCTACTAGAATTGGATAAATCAGACAAGGCACTTACAAATGATATAAATTCCTTATGAAAAAAATAATTTCTACATTACTTGTTATATTTGTTTTTTCTTTAGCTTTATCACCTATCTTAGCCAAAGAAAAAGAAGACTCTGATAAAGTTTTGGGCAAAGAAAGAGCTTCAATTGCACAGGAAAATAGAGGGAACAAACCCGAAATTGTAAGCACAAAATCAGGAGAAGAAGACAAGAAAATTAAAGTGAGGACAGCAGTTACATCAAGATGGACTGCTTATGATAAATTAATAATCAGAGCAGGGCAGCTTTTAGATAAAATACAAATTAGAATAAACAGAGCTAAGGCTGCAGGGGCTGACACTAAGAGTTCAGAAGCGTTGATGACAGATGCCAGGGCAAAATTGACAGATGCTAAGTCTAAAATGGATGCTCTTAAAAGTTTGGTGGGAACTGGCTTAGATAAAAATAGTTTCAAGAATGCTCAAATGAATCTTCAGACAGTACATAAAGACTTAAATATCGTGAGACAGGATGTAGCTAAAATTATCAGTAATCTAAAATCTTATAATGCTTCTACTAAGTCTGCAGAACTTCGTTCTACCACCTCTGCTGATAAAAAAGATTAAATTTTGCGCTTTAAACTTGACAAAATATACCCAATGCTTTTAAATAAATTTCTAAGGAAATATCTGCGGAGATAAAACCTTAACTGCCAAAATCTGCCCCTGCCTTCTCCGTCATATAAACCCCATACTCTCTGCCTGTATGGTTTACACCACACAGAAGGGAGGAGAAATAAATGAGAAGACTTATATTTGCTCCTGTAGGCTCTTACAAAAATTATATGCCTATTGCAGGCAAGGGGTATCATTAGTTAAAAATTAGAAAAACTTCAAAATACTTTCATATTGAGCCTGTTTGGTGTAAAATATCAGTGTATTCTAGTCGGCCCGTTAGCTCAATGGTTAGAGCAGTAGCCTTTTAAGCTATTGGTTCTGAGTTCGAATCTCAGACGGGTCACACCCTATAGTTTGAATTTTGTACTTACCTAAAGTATAATATCAAGCTATGATAAGCGAACTTCTGGTTCCCAGAAAACCAATTACTTTTACTCCTCTTGAAGAAGGCAGGTTTATTGCTTTATCAAATGACGTACCTGATGTGTTGAAGCAACCAATGATTAGGTCTGAAGGAGGCTTATTAAAAGGCTATGAAAGTGGTTGGAGATCCGGATTAATTAAGTCCGAAAATCAATTGTATAAAATAAAAAGCTGTAGACCTGTAGGAGGAAAGCGGGGAAATCAACCTAGGGGATCACATGTTTTATCAAGCGCACAATTTGAAGCGGATGATATGTTGGAAAGAAGAGAGGTTTTTTTAAAAAATGGCTTTGATTATCCTCTAGAACCAATTGGAATATGGGTTTATGATCATGTAAAGTTTAATGGCGAATCAAATGCAGCCACTCTTTATAGGGCTAAAGGTGACACTCGGCTTGATGAACTTATTTGGTGGGTTGAAAGAAGTCCTTATGAATATGCTTCATCAGAATACGCCAGTCAATTGTCTTATGCTTTTGACGAGTTAGGTTATCAAACTGGGAAAAGGTTAAAGTCCTTTCATGAAAATAATTTTTCCTGGGATTCTAGCCCAGTAACAAAAGCAAGTAATGCTCATCTTGGAAATATTGTTATTTTCCCTACTGATTCAGGAGCAGCTGAAGTAGGGATGGTGGATTTTGATATTTCCATTGGTTATCTAGATGGAGATCCAAAAGAATTACAGGAAACTGTAAAAATTATTCAAAAAAATGATCTTACCCGTTTTTGCTATTGGATGAATACTTCTGAGGTGGTAAGTAGGGCAAGAAGGATAAAATATTTTCACCCGTTTGTTGCCGGCAAAATTGTTGATTGTGTAATTAATCAAAATATTCCAGATTTAGACTGGGAAGAAGAAATTGAAACCATTGGAATGGCAGGAGGTTATTTACTAAGAGCGTTAAATCCTTGTGAGGATATAGATAATCTTAAAAAAGAAATATGGCTAGGCTTTAAAAGTGGGTACAAGGGAAGTAATATCGAAAGTGAGGAGAGTCAAAAAATGTCTATTACCTGGGATGAGCTTGCAAGAATCCTTGGCCAGGCAAATAAAATTAGGCGGAATTTTATCAAAAGGCTTAAAGAGGAAATAGGACCAGACGCAGATAGAAATAGAATAAAAGAATTGGCATTATTTTATGATCGTAGAATTTCTCAACACACACAAAAAACTTTTGGTTAAAATAAACGTTTAGTAAGCGGGCCCAAAGTAAGATCTATATGGTCTCCTTTTCTTGTAAAGGCATCAATTGGATGTTTAAACGTTTCATTATCAAATTCCATTGCCGAATTATCCTATATTATAGGACTAAAAGCAAGAAGTTTGTGAAGCTAATCATTAAATACCACTGCTCTGTGAGTCTGGTTCGAAGTCCTATCGATAGGAATTAAGGTTGTGAAAATTGTTCCCTTCCCAACAGTGCTTTCAACCATTATCTTACCGTTAAATTCTTCTTCTATAATTTCTTTTGCTAAAACTAACATGATTCCGGAACCCTTTTTTGAGGTATTAACATATTTTAAGCATCTTCTTAAAGCTACCTCATCCATACCCTGACCATTGTCTTCGACGGCAAAAAGTATATGCCCTTTTTCTGAATAAGCTCTAAGAGTAATTTTTGTTGCCCCTGCCTGCATGGCATTAAGGACTAACGTATTTTGGATAAGCACAAAAAGCTCTTTTTCAAGTTGTACTGGTGGTAATCCGGATTGTGCTTCAATTACCAGTTCTACCTTATTATCTGCTTCAGCAAGGTTTTTTTGTACAATTTCTTGAAGTAGGCTCTCCGGACTTACAATAATTGGTTTTGACTCTTCTGTCGCCTTAAATATTTTAACAATCTCTGTAACTTGCTCGTCCATTTTTTTACAGTAGGAATATATAGTTGTACTGACAGTTCTTAGGAATCTGGCGGTAGGCTTATCTAATTTTTCATCCTCAGAAAGTGAGCTTAGTGATCGTTCGACTAGCTCAGAATAGCCCTGGATTGTTGTAAGCGGAGCCCTTAATTCATGTGTGAAAAAGCTTGCCCTGTCTGTAATCCACTTAAGACGTCTTTCTGCTCTTATTCTTTCTGCTCTTTCTTTTGTGAATGCTTCGATAGTTTGACTTCTTGTAGCTTCATGTATTTCTGCTCGGACAACTTTTTCTTCATTTACGCCCCGGACAAGTGTAGTTCTACATTCATAGCAATTATGGTCGGCAACAAAAATCAAAGACGCTTGGCTATTAAATTCATTAGACAAGATGACTTCTAGTTGGCTTAAGACTTTCCTATCTTTTTCCATTGCCGGTTGAGCTAATAATTTTCCAAGTTCTGAAGTAACCCCGGGGTGTAATTTAGAAAACGTAAAATTTGCGCATCTTAGTTCTGGTTTAGAAATGTCCTCAAAACCTGCTCCAATAATTGCAGACGGTGGAGCAAACTCTTCCTTAAAATATAGATGGCTTAAGCTGGCTGTTTGAGCGTACTCAGAGACCCTTCTAAGTCTAGAAGTTGCAGTTGAGTTTGCTATATCGGAATATCCATGGGTTTCTATTGCCATAAGCTAAGTATTATATAATATCTTATAGTAATTAGCAAATATCTGGAGTTTACTTTAGCCTGATTAGACTATATAATTGCCAAAAGATGAAAATTTTTAACATTATAAATAAAAATTTGCATTCTTCGATTAACTTTCGCCTCTCAAAACGTGTCTCAGAAAATAAAGCCCTACCTATTATTACAATTTCCCGTGAGAAAGGAGCTGGAGGTATAGTAATTGCACAAAGATTAGCCAAAAAGCTCGGTAAGAAATGGGATTATTACCACAAGGATATAGTAGATAAAATTGCAGAAGAGTCAAAAACATCGTCTGAAAAGGTGAAAGATATGGAAGAAAAGCCTGCTCCTTATTTTCAGGATTTCTTTGAAGGTTTTTTGGGAGGAAATGGCTTAGATGTAAGTAAATACCAAAAAAATTTAATCAAGGTGCTTTTTGAAATCGGTAAAAAAGGGAACGCAATTATTGTAGGTCGTGGGGCAAATTTTATATTTCCGGATGCTTTAAAGGTTAGGATCATTGCAGATAAAGAACAGAGGATTAAATGGCTGATGCAATATGAAAATCTTTCTGAAAAAGCTGCTAAAGCTGAGGCAGATGAAACTGATAAAGAGAGTACAAAATTTGTATCTAATTTATTTAACAAAGATATAACTGAGCCCAAAAACTATGATTTGATAATAAAGACCAGTCTTTCTTTTTCTGCGGATGATGCAGTAGATATTATTGCCAGAGTAGCTAAAAAGAGATTTAAGCTTTAAAATTAATTGTGATTTTAGAAAATGTTACTCAAAAAACAATTGTTTATCCTAATATAGAAATTGCTTCTTCTTTTTTTGATCAGCTGTTAGGGCTTTTGCAGCATACTAAACAGGCAATGCTTTTTTATACCAGATTTGGAATTCACACTTTTGGAATGAATCGGAAGATAGATGTGATTGTGCTTGATCAGAAATGGAAAGCCGCTAAAATTAAGAAAAACTTGCCTTCAAATAGTTTGTTTTTTTGGAATCCTAAATTAAATATAGTTATAGAATTACCTTCAGGCACAATTAATAAAAGCAAAACTGAGATAGGAAATGTATTAAAAATGCATAAAAAATAGCCTCCCAGCTTTTATACTTGAAGGCTATCATTTTTTGGTTAATCCGATTAAATTATCTTCTTCCACCACCCCTTTTGTCATAACCACCGCCTTGTCCACCTCGTCCTCCTTGATATCCTCCAGCATCTCTGCGGAAATTATCTTGGTGAGGTCTTTCTTCTCTCGGTCTGGCAACGGATACAGCCAAAGCTCGTCCATTCATGTCAGAACCATTCAATTCTTGAATAGCTTTATTAGCTTCATCATCATTTTGCATTTCGACAAAACCAAATCCCCTAGATTGTCCGGTAAACTTATCCATTACAACGGTTGCAGATACAACTTGTCCGAATTTTTCGAACATTTCTTGTAACTCTTGGCTTGTTGTACTATAAGGTAAACTACCAACGAAAATCTTTGTCATTAATATCACCACCTTTCTATGTGTGTTAAACTGCGTTGAAAAACAAATGAAACTCAGGAAAATTTGAAAACATGGAGTGGGCTGTCGTTTAAATAATACTTTCTACTCAACTGATTTCTCAGAAGTGTTTTCAGTATAACAGGTTGTTGTGGCTTTAGCAATATGGTAATAACCTTAGCAGATTAGTTGGCAACTTTAATTTTCGTGGGTAAAATGCTAGACTAAAACTATAAAATAATGGGTAGAATATTTCATTTTCTTCTTCAACACAAAAAAACAGTTATCATTGCAATAATTTTATTTATTGTTTTGATTTTTGGTTCATATAGACTGGGTTGGATTGGTACCAAGGCTCCTGAATACAGAACAATAACAGTGGTCAAAGGAGATCTTTCCACAGTTATTAATGCTTCAGGTATGGTCGAATCTGAAAATCAGGCAACATTGTCCTTTTTAATCTCCGGCCGTGCTTCTTATTTAGGTTTTAAGGAAGGGGATAGCGTTAAAAAAGGAGAATTAATCGCTTCGCTTGACACAACACAGGTTTACGAGGCTGTTTCAAAAGCACAAGCTGTTTACAGTAGCGCACAATCCTCTCTTAATAAAGTTCTGGATGATATTCATCTTTCTCAATATGGAAATGGAGGATTTGGCAATATCGGTTCAAAAAACGAGACTATGACTCAAAAGAATTTGAGAGAGGCAGCTGAAATGACAAGAGATGCTGCTTATCAGGATCTTCAGTCTGCCAGAAAAAATTTTGAGTGGTCAACAATCATTGCTCCATTTGACGGATTTATATCAAAAATATCAGGTATAAATACCGGACAGAACGTTTCAGCGCTAAGTCCGGGGACTGTTACTTTGGTAGGAGACGGTAAGTTGAAGTTTGTGGCCAATGTTGATGAGGTTGATTTTAGTAATTTGGTTTCATCACAAAGCGGAGAAATTTTCCTGGATGCTTTTCCTGAAGAAAAATTTGTGGGTCAGATTATAAAGATTGGTGTTGCCGCGATTAAACTTGCAACAGGAGGTTCAGCTATACCTGTTGAAGTCTCGTTACCTGCAAATAATAAGCTTAAGAGCGGGTTAAACGGTGAAGTAGATTTTACAGTTGTTACAAAAAAAGATGTTTTTACTTTGCCTAAATCCACAATAAGAAGTGAAAATTCAACAAAATATGTTTATTTATTGGTTGGTAAAAAAGCGGAAAAAAGAACAGTTGAAATAGGTGAAACACTGGGTTCTCAAGTAGAGATTGTTTCCGGTTTAAATACCGATGATCAAGTAATTTTAGGCGATGTCAAACAATGATCCTGCAACTAAAACATGTTAGTAAAACTTATTTTCTTGAAGGTGTTGAAATTAAGGCTTTAGATGATGTGAGTGTTGATGTTAAAGAGGGTGATTTTTTGGCAATAGTTGGTCCATCCGGTTCCGGCAAATCCACATTAATGCATTTAATTGGTCTTCTTGATACGCCTACCTCAGGCGAAGTATTTTTGGAAGGCAAAGATGTTACAAAGATGTCCGAGACGACTCTATCCAAGCTTCGGAATGAGCATAT
The DNA here is from genome assembly GCA_041659805.1 of Microgenomates group bacterium. Classification (GTDB taxonomy): domain Bacteria; phylum Patescibacteriota; class Microgenomatia; order Daviesbacterales; family UBA10151; genus STC-54. The sequence continues at coordinate 674,951 of JBAZXP010000001.1, forward strand.
CGGCTTTGTTTTTCAGCAATTTAATCTATTGCCCAGGTTATCTGCGTTAGAAAATGTTGAGCTTCCCATGATTTATAGAGGAATGAAGTCTGAGGAAAGACACAAAAAGGCCAAAGAGATGCTGGATATGGTAGGACTTGGAGAAAGGTTAAACAACCGCCCAAATCAACTATCCGGAGGACAACAACAAAGGGTAGCTATTGCCAGATCGCTTGTATTAAATCCTTTGATTATTTTAGCTGATGAACCGACAGGAAATTTGGATACAAAAACAGGCAAAGAAATTTTAGAGTTTTTACATAAGTTAAACAAAGAAGGTCATACAATTATTCTGGTTACCCATGACTCTTATGTGGCTGAGCAAGCTAACAGACATATTCACATTAGAGATGGAAAGGTGGTGTCTTCTTAAATGCAATTTGATCAAATAATTTTTATGGCAATTCGGTCTTTGCAAGCCAATAAGGTTCGTTCTTTTTTGACAATGCTGGGTGTGATCATCGGCGTAATGTCAGTGATACTTTTAACTGCACTTGGCTCAGGTTTGCAAGGGTATATTGTTAAGCAATTGGAAAATGTTGGGTCTAATTTAATTATTGTTTACCCCGGAAAGCTTGATTTAAAATCACTTGGTCAAGGTGGAATGGCAAGCATAACCAGCCCGAAATTTGTTTTGAAAGATGCAAATGATTTAGAAACTCAATCACAATATATTGAAGCAGTGGTTCCAAGTGCTGTTGCTCAAGGGGTATTAAAGTACCAGGATCAAAAAACTTACACAGAACTGTTGGGTTTAACGGCAAATTTTTCTCAGGTAATGAATTCCCCGCTTGCTTCGGGTGAATATTTTACGGAAAGTGACGATAGGTCTGGCAGGAAAGTGATTATACTTGGTTCGGAAATTGCAAAGAATCTTTTTGGAACAGAAGAGCCTATTGATAAAAAAGTGGTTGTTAATGAGTCTAGGTTTACTGTAATTGGGGTTTTAAAAAACCGTGGGGTTTCCGGAGGTCAGGAGGATCATGTGGTTATTCCGATTACAACAGAGATGCATTTATTTAATCAAAACAAAGTTTTTGCACTCTACGCAAAAGTTATTAATTCCAATGAGATGGATGCAGCGAGTGCTGATATTAAAAGAATTTTACTGGGGCGTTTAACGGAGGACGATTTTACGCTTTTAACAATGAAGGATTTGCTTGGAGCAGTTTCGTCTATCTTGGATGTTTTGACGTTGGCTTTAGGCGGAATTGCAGCAATATCCTTGCTCGTTGGAGGCATAGGGATTATGAATATAATGTTGGTTTCTGTGACAGAAAGAACACAGGAAATTGGGCTTAGAAAAGCACTTGGAGCAACTCCAAATGTAATTATGATTCAATTTTTAATTGAGGCTGTTGTTCTATCAGTTGGTGGTGGAATGATTGGAATGCTTTTAGGTGGTGGAATAGCTTTGATTATGCGGTTGTTTATTCCGACAGAAGTTACTTTATGGTCTGTTTCATTGGCTTTTTCTGTATCTGCAATTATTGGTATTGTTTTTGGGGTAATGCCTGCTAGAAAAGCTGCAAAAATGAACCCAATCGAAGCGTTAAGGTATGAATGAGGAAACAATGGTTAAATTTAAATTTTTTTTACTTTCTTTTATCCTTTTAGTTTCAGGTCTAATATTTTTATTTATTGGATTTAATCAAGTTTCCAACAGCTTTAATAACTCTGAAGAAACAATTAACATAAGTACAAGTTCAGCTCAAATACAACTAACTGCGTCATCAGGAATTATTGGTGAGGAAGTTAAAGTAATTAGGGTAGTCGATGGCGATACGATTGTGATCGAGAGTGGTGAAAAAATCAGATATATTGGTGTTGATACACCGGAGACAGTTGACCCAAGACGGGCTGTTGCCTGTTTTGGAAAAGAAGCTTCAAATGAAAATAAAAAATTGGTTGCGGGAAAGACTGTCACACTTACTAAAGATGTTTCTGATAAAGATCAATTTGGCCGGTTATTAAGATTTGTTTACTTAAAACAAGATGATGGTAATTTAATTTTTGTGAATGATTATTTAATAAGAAATGGTTTTGCCAAAGCTTCAACATACCCTCCGGATGTAAAATTTGCTGTCCAATTCGTGGAAGCTGAAAAAGAAGCCAGAAATTCAGCCAGAGGCTTATGGAAGATGTGTCCTTAATGTGTATAATAAATTAGTTATGAAGAAATTTTGGATTCAAGTTACTGTTTTAACCTTGGTAATATTTGGGGGGTTTTATTTTTATAGCAATCCTTCAATATTTTATTCTTTTTTTCCAAATGCCACACCGATTGTTTTAACTGGTTTAAAATTAGGTGAAAATAATTTAAAGATAGAAATTGCAGATACCCCTGAAAAAAGAGCCAGGGGTTTGAGTGGCAGAGAGAGTTTGGCGACTGATAGTGGAATGTTATTTACATTTGATACCAGTTCAAAATATGTTTTTTGGATGAAGGGTATGAAAATTCCATTGGATTTTATTTATATTAATGATGGCAAAGTTGTAGATCTTTTGAAAAATGTGGCTCCCCCTACTCCTGACCAGCCTGATACTGACTTGCCACACCTTTCTCCGACAGCGGAAGTTAATATGGTGCTTGAAGTAAACAGTAATTACATTGATTCGCATGGGGTAAAAGTAGGAGATAGTGTCACACTTGTAAAATAAATATGGAAATACTGCCAATAGAAAGTTTATCTGATTTTGAAAAAGATATATACGGAGCCAATCTTTATAATTTATCCCTACTTAAGCGTTTAGGTTTTTCAGTGCCTGCGGGAATCATTATTTATCCACCTGAGATTGTACTTCAAACAGTTTTAAGGCATCTGGAGGATAACAAAAGAGAAATTTTTGAAGCTAATTTGACTTTAATTAAGTCAGAAATTGCAAAAATTCCCATCCCTCAGGAATTATTTGATAAATTGCAGAAACAATCATATTATTTTTTAAACGGATCAATCTATGAAAAGAAGGAAGCCCTTTGGTTAAAATTATTAGAAATTTGGTTGGATGAAATAAGAAATAAGATCTGGAATACAGGTTTAGGGGAAGGTATTACTGTAAATCTATCTTCTCAGGTAATTTTTTGGATTAAAGATAAATTTGAAACAGCTAAGGCGTTTTTTGATCCATTAAGAGAAGATGTGGTTATTGCAACTGACAGCAAACTTTCTCCATCCACTTTAAATAAAATTGATAAAGTTGTAACGGAGGGAAATAAAAAATTATTTTTACCTCAAATATATAGTTTTGTAATTTTTAATGAAGAAGCAAAAATTATTGCTTTAAAACCTTTTACACAATCACTTCCCCTGTCAAAAACAGAAGACATAATTTTACCTGAAAATAAGCAAAAGAAGATTATCAGATCTGCAATTAAATTGTTTTTAAATTTATCATCAGGATTTGCAATTGATCCCCAAGTGGATGGATTATTAATTGAAGGTGAGCACTCCAAGGACTTTGATGAGTTAGTATTTAAATTATCTGAAGGTGCATTAATTAACTCTGAGAAACCTGTTTTATTTAAGCTGCCTGATGTTGATGAAGGGGAGTTGCGGGGGACGATGAGATTGCTTCATAAAAAGAACTTATTGGAGAGTGCCTGTAATGCATTTTTGTTTGTTAGAAATAAAAAGAATTTATTAAATATAGAATTATTTATTCCCAGAGTAAGATCCTTAGCTGAATTTTTAGAAATTAAAAGAGAGCTAGCGAGCCAGGGTATTAGTAGGAAAGGGTCTATGAAACTGGGCTTGGAAATGTTGGTTCCTGAGAACATTATTAATATTGAAGATTATTTAGAATCAGGTTTAGACACAATCCTTTTTGATTTAGACGTTTTGCAAAAAACACTTTGTGATAACCATGATGATCAATCTGATTTAATAAAAGAGCATGTAAGAACTTTAATTAAATTTATCACCCCTGCTTTTTCTGCATGTCATAAATCAAAAGTTCCAATTATTGTGAAAGGATCTGTAGTGCTTCACCCGGAAGTGTTAGATTTTCTGGTAGAAAAAGGGGTATGGGGGGTAGTTGCAAATACTTTAGCTGAAACGAGTAGCTTACCTGAGCACTTACATTGGGTAGAAAATAGAATTATCCAAAAACGGTTGAGTTAATAAGCTTGACAGAGGATATCTAAAGTACATAGAATTAATCTGATATGGATAAAGAATCTGCCACAGAAAAAAAATCAGAAGATGAAGCAATTGAAGAGCAGATTGTTTCTGCTCAGCCAACAGCAGAGCTTAATTTTAATTCAAATAAAAATAAAACTCTAATTGTAGGCTTAATAATATTGATAATTATTGGTGCTGCTTATTATTTACTAGCAATAAATCCAGGGATTTTAAGTGTGTTTAATGCTAAGCCAAGTCAGGAAAGTGTTGTTCCTAGTCCAACTGTAACAGAGACAGTTATTTCAGACCCACAAATAGATAAGGATATTCAGGCTTTAAATAATAAGCTAAGTAATCTGGATACAGATTTTAATTTTATCGATAATGGTCTTTCTGATAAAACTTTAATTACTGAATAATGAGAAAATATAAAATTTTTTTAACATTATTAATAGTTTTTGGTTTGGTTTTAGCAAGTCAACAAGCCTTCGCTCAAATTTCAACTGATTCTGTTCAACCAAAAAGTAAGCTCACAAAAGTTGAACAAAGTTTACAGGATAAAATCACACTCGAAATAAACCGCAGATTAACAAGTCTTACTAATTTGGAAAAAAGAGTTCAGGAGGTAAAAAAACTCAGTGAATCAAACAAAAATAATCTTGTTTTGCAAATACAGGATCAAATTACAAGCCTAAATTCAATAAAATCTAGAATACAGGGAGATATTGATCTCGCAACTTTAAAAGATGAACGTTTGGCAATGGCGAATCAATACAGGATTTATTTATTGTTTATTCCAAAAATTCATATTTTAGCGACCTCTGACCGGATAATGGAGATTTCTTCAGATATGGACAGTTTGCTTATAAAATTGCAAACCAGAATTGATTTTGCCAAACAAAACGGTAAGGATGTGACCCTGATGCAGGCTACTGTCGATGACATTAAGACTAAGATTGCTGATGCTAATATTCAGGCTAAAGCTGCGGTTGATTTGGTTACACCACTTGTTCCTGATCAGGGGGATCAGGTTAAATTTACTGCCAATAAACAAGCCTTACAAGATGCAAGGAAAAAATTAATTGCTGCAAGGCAGGATTTGAGTTCTGCCAAGCAGGGATTTGATTTAATAAAGCAACAGCTGAATCCTGCCCCTCAGACCAGCACTCCTTCAGCTGTTAAAGCCCAATAAAAGGGTAAATTCACCTTTTGGTTGTTGCTTTTTAAAGTCCTCTAGCCATTCAGAAATTTTTTGCTTTTTTACGTTTTGATGTAATTTGGTTAATTCTTTTTCAAGTACGATTTCAAAATCACTTCCATAAATAGTCTGCATGTCTTCTAAAGTCCTGATTAATTTATGGGGAGCAACATAAGTGATAAAGGTGGTTGAGATCAGCTCATTAATATTAAGTAGCTTTTTTAGTAGTTCAGTTCTTTTTCCCTGTTTTTCAGGCAAATAACCTAAAAACATAAATTTGTCCGGCGGTAGACCTGATAAAGTTAAAGCAACTATAGCAGCTGTTGGGCCGGGTAGAGAATCTACTGTAATATCTTGTGCCAGACATTCTCTGATCAGTTTATACCCTGGGTCAGAAACTAAGGGTGTCCCAGCATCAGAAACAAGGCATAAATTTTTACCATTTTGTAATCTGTTTATAACAACCGGGAACATCTTAAATTCATTATTGTCATTTAAGACCACCATAGGTTTTTTAATTTCAAAGTGATGAAGAAGTAAACCAGTGTGTCTGGAATCCTCACAAATTACCGCATCACAACTTTTTAGAGCTTCAAGAGCCCTTAAAGTGATATCTTTTAAATTTCCAATAGGTGTTGATACAATAGTTAACATACATTTGTATTATATAACTTATGCTTGAAGCTGTCGCTGGTTGGGTCATCAATTTAATATCTAGCTTAGGTTATCCAGGAATCGTAATTGCCATGGCAATCGAGTCAGCCTTAATTCCTTTGCCTTCAGAAATTATCATGCCTTTTTCTGGATACTTAGCCTCAATTGGGAAATTTAGCTTATTTTGGGTTGCAATGGCAGGAGCTGTTGGTAATGTAATAGGATCTTTGATTGCTTATGCGATTGGTTATTACGGGCATGAAAAACTGGTTAGAAGGTTTATTAGAAAATTTGGTAAATGGATTTTAATTTCTGAAGATGAATTAGATGAAACAGAAAAATTATTACACAAATATAAGGATTTAGTTGTATTAGGAAGTAGGGTTGTCCCTGGAATAAGAACCGTAATTTCTCTGCCTTGTGGTTTTGCCAAACTACCATTATTCAGATTTATCATCATGACATTTATAGGTTCCTTTATTTGGTCATATTTTCTGGCATGGATTGGTTTTTTCATGGGAGAAAATTGGGATACTTTGGGACCATACTTTCATAAAGCAGATGCAGCAATTATTGTTTTAATTTTAGTAGCAGTAGGCCTTTATATCAGATATAAACTCAAAAAGAACAAGGTTGACAAGTAACCCTCCAGAAGCATATTATCGGCTTATGTCTGCAGAAAATACAAATAAATGCGCTATCTCTCCTGAAACTTATGGTTTAATGCCTGACGGAACCTTGCCTCCAGTAGCAAAAAGAACTTCAAGGCTAATATTACCTACTGGCTTATTAATGCTTGTTTGCGTAGGGATTTTAGGAGTTAGCCAGATGAAAAATGTTTCAGCACAGGGAAATATAAATGATATTAAACCAACTCCTGAATCAACTGCGTGTGCTCAAGTGATAACTAGAGCTAAAAACAGAGTAACAAATATAATTAGATGTTTTTCAGATGCATGTTTTGATAGGATTGAATGGGAAGAAATGCCTTCTGATTCTGGTTGTGACGAGTCAACAACACATAAAATTTTTGTTCCAAGAGTTAATAATCAATATCAAGAACCTGATGATTACCCTGAAGTTGGACCACAACCCGATCAGCCCAGAACAATAATTCCTATAGGAAATTAAAATCTTTCTATAATATCTATATACAGCAGTAAATATTTTTTAAATAGCGGAAGGTATTATTGATTGATATTTATTTTTTGATATAATAACAAAATATGATTAATGCAAAAGAAGGAAAACATGTTATTGTTAAGTCTAATACTATAGTTGGAACTGTTTACTCACAGCTTGTTGGGGTTACCATCACCGATATTGATTTGACATTAGAATTTGTTTATGTAAATCCAAGACCTAATCAAGAAGGAACTAATGAAGGCGCAGTTGTAGCTAGGGTAACACTTCCGATAGAAGCAGCAAAAGGTCTTTCTGAAACTATAAAGGATACGTTGACAAAACATTTTGCTAAGAAAGGGAACTAAAATGCCACAAGGTTATATCGATCCAACTTTTTCTGAACCTACAAAAATGCCTAAATGGGGTAAAAAAATTACTGCGGATAATGAAACGGATTGGGGCGAAGGTCATTTTGTAGTATGGGTTTCTAATTATCCTTCTTATCTTGATTTTGCAGAAGAAGAATCATTTAAGAAGCTTTTGCTTAATTCTGAATTTATCGAAGAGGTTAGAGAGACAGATAAACTTTTTGAAACAAATTCTACCAGTTTTGCTAATCTCTCTGAACTTTATAGAAAAATAAAAAAGAGCAGATGAGATGTATACAATTACAGGTAAATCAGGCTCTATAGATAGAGATTTCGAAAAAATAATCAATTCCATAACCATAGTTCAAGCTGAAGAGTTAGTTAATATTTTGGAAAATTTTCCAAAAGGGAACTCAACTACACACAAAAGTATTAAATGTGTTTATTGTGATGGAAAAAAATTATGGCAATACGATTTAACTTGGGGGGACAGGGTTATTTATAAAGTAATAGATAAAGGTAAAATTGTGCTTATATATTATATTGGTGATCATAAAGGTGCTGAAACTTTTCGTAGAAGAGGTAGTGTTTAAAAAATCAGTGAAATTTAACTAAAATCTCCTGATTACTCCTACACATTTACCCTGAATTTTAACGTCTGTTGCATAAATTGGCTCCATGGCTGAATTTGCAGGTTCTAACCTGATTCTGGTTGCCTCACGGTAGAATTTTTTAAGGGTAGCCAGTCCGTTTTCAAGAAGCGCTACCACTATTTCACCATTGTTGGCAGAAGTTTGTTCTTCAATGATGACGTAATCACCATCCAGAATTCCTTCTTCAATCATTGAATCACCTTTAACCTGGAGCACAAAAGAACGTTTTTTGCCTGTGATCATATTGGTTGGTACATTTACTGTGGCGTTTGGATCCGTGTAAACCATAATCGGTTGTCCTGCTGCAATAAAGCCTAATATTGGCAACTCTATTCCTTTTAAGCCTTGAGCTATTTGTGCGTCCAGCACTTCTATTCCTCTGATTGCTCCTTCAAACTTTTTGATTAATCCCTTATGAACTAAGGCCTGTAAATGTTCGTGAACTGTAGCAAGAGAAGAAACTCCAATGCTGTTGGCAATTTCAGCTAAGGTAGGTGAATATCCATATTTTTCAATATATTGTTTAATAAAATCCAGTATTTGTCTTTGGCGTTTGTATAAAGTTATCGGCATATATTTTCGCTTTTTGTTTGTGTATTTAAGATACCAAAGACAACCCGAATATGTCAACTAGGTAAAAATATATCATTTCTAGTTACTTGACAGAGACTGCAATAAAAGCTTATAACAATATTTGTACTGATTAACTGCCTCAAGGATGAAATTATGATCATTTTTCTCCAAGTTCAAATAAAAAATTTACTTTGTAAATTAGAAAACCAGCCAATTTAGAGCTGGTTTTTTGTAAGAAAAATTCAATTTTTAAGGGAAAGGAGGTGAAAAAATGAAAAAAATACTTTTAAGCATAATGGCTATTGCCTTAGTGGCAACAGCCGGAATTTACTCTACAAGAGCATATTTTACCGATACCGAAGTCTCAACCGGAAATGAAATTCAGGCAGGGACAATCGATATCTCAGTTGATGGAGAAAATCCTTGGTCTAGAACATATACTGAAAACTGGACAGATTTTAAGCCTGGTGTAACTAAGGAAATGACCTTTGTGGTAAGAAATGAGGGCGCTAATCCAGTGGTTTTGAGAAAAATGTTGGAAAATTTCGTAGCCAGCACAGGATCTCAAACTGAACCGGAATGTGCAGCAGAACTTGGATCATGGGGTGAAGGATGTACTGGAATGACTGCAGAGGATAATGATTTATCCAAAGTCATGATTTACAGTATGACTGTTACTCCGGAAGGCGGTTCCCCAATTGTTGTTTTACCAGAAAGTTTAGGTAAGACCATGGCTAACGTTGAAGATCTCTGGTTCCCATTGGGAACAATTGAACCTGGTCAGACTTTAACAGTTACTCAAAGCTACAAAATGAGTCCAGATGCAGGTAATCAATATCAAGGTGATACTTTAACCTTTGATATCAAGTTATTTGCAGAACAAAGACTTGGGCTTGGTGTAGATACCTCTAACGGAGTCGTTGTTGATAACAAAACAGGTGATCCTGATTGGTATTCAATGGTTGACGGCACTTTTGGAGTATTGAACAAGACAGGAGCAACAGACTATACCTTTAATGGTTATGGTTTGGAAGCAGGGGCAACGTATCGTTTAGTTTACTCAGTTGATCCATATGGAAGCTTTACACAGCTTGCTAGTGGAGTAGCAACAGGTGGAACTATAACTTTATCCGGAAGCAATCTTCCTTTGTCTTTAACAGGCAAGGTTTGGTTACTATACGGTTCAAGTGGATGGGGTAATAATCTCAAAAACTTGTGGGAAGTTAACTTAATTAGCTATTAATTTTTTTTAGTTAATTGGTTTTTTGGGAGCCGAAGAAGTTTTCGGCTTCCTCTAAAGCCTTATGAAAAAAATAGGAAATATATTTTACTGGATTTGTCTGACATTGCTAATTTTTGTGGCTATTGCAACAGCTTTTACTGTGTTGGAAGCTCCCGGTGGATACAGGTTATTTTTAGTTAGATCAGGTTCCATGGAACCTGCAGTTAAGACAGGATCAATAGTATTGGTGGCACCACAGACAAAATATTCAGCCGGAGATATTGTAACTTTTTTGAATAAAACTACAGCCAAATTAAAAGATCCCAATTCAACTACAACTCACAGAATTACTAAAGTTTCAGATGATGAGGGAAGGCCCACTTATCAAACAAAAGGCGATGCCAACCGTTCTGCTGATATGGAATCAATTACTCAAAGACAAATTTTAGGAAAAGTTTTGTTAGTGATTCCTTTGATAGGTTATCTTATTGCTTTTACCAAGACTCAAGTGGGTTTTATCGCGTTTATTATTGTGCCTATCACCTTAATTATTTTTAGTGAACTATTGACAATAAAAAAAGAAACTCAAAGATTGATGAGCGAAAGAAAAAGCAGAAAGTTAACAGCAATAGAACGAGTAGAAGAAAAAATCGGAGAAGAAATTATTAAAATCAAAAAAGTTACCAAAAAGAAAACCAAAAATAAAAAATGATCAAAAACCTATTATTAAAAATTAGCGTAATGGTGTTTGTTTTTAGTTTTAGTTTTGTGGGAGTTACATATGGGAGAGTTAATCCTGCCGGTTTCAATGATTTTGAAGAGTCTGCCGGAAATAATTTGCAGGCTTCGACTTTGGATTTTTCCTTAAGAAACTCAGACGGAAGTTTGATAACTCCTCCTTTATTTAATGTTTCATCATTTAAACCGGAAGACAGTTCTTCAAAAAGTGCTGTTATTAAAAAAGACGGTACTTTGGATTTTAACTACAATATTTCAGCAGCTAAAATAGGTGATGATAATTTATGTTCTGCCCTTCAAATTGAGGCTAAATTGGATGGGGTAACCAAATACAGCGGTAATTTACTAGGTTTAAACACCACACCGGCAATAACAATCACAGGAGATCAGGATGACTGGACTTTTAGAGTGACTTTAGTAAATTCAGATGCTTCTTTGCAGGATAAAACATGTAACTTTAATATTGCGTACCGAGGTTGGCAGACAGATTCTGACGGAACATGGGGATTTAGTGATGAAGAAATATTAAGTAATAATGTGAGCACCGGGAATTGGGGAGCGATTTCTGCAGGAGACGTCATTATTAATGAGGTGATGTGGATGGGGTCAACAGAATCTACGGCTGATGAATGGCTGGAACTTCGAAATATGACTAATCATGAAATAGATATTGGTAAATGGACACTGGATAATACAAAAGATGGTGGAGCTAGAAAATTAATGATTCCGGCGAGTAGAAGTATCCCGGCCAATGGTTATTTTCTTATTGCTAATTATCCAAAAACAAGTGCAAATTCGGTTCTTAATGTAGATGTAGATGAAGTAGCCAATTTAGAACTCCTTAATTCTGAAAATGGAAATATTATATTAAAGGATAAAAACGGAAATATTATAGATCAAGCTAAAGGTGATAGTTGGCCTGTAGGCGAAAATGGAACAGATAAAAAATCTATGGAGAGAAACAATACACCTGGTGATGGAACACAGATAAGTAATTGGCATTTATGTATAAATTCATTCTGTAATGACACAACATATTGGGATAGTGAAGGACGAAATTATGGAACACCGAAAGCTGTAAACTTATCTGAAAATGATCCGACCTCACCGGATTACATTCCTTCGCTGGCTCCGCCAATCGAGGTTTCTTCCTCAGCCATTTTGAATATTAGCCCTACTCCGGAGTCCAGCGGATCTGCTTCAATTGTTCCTACGCCTTCAGAAACACCAACTCCAACTCCTGTTTCTGAACCAAGCCCGACGCCAACAGCTGTAATAATACCTGAATCAACACCTGCTCCCACAGAAACACAGATTCCTACACCATGAAAAAAATTATAACTATCATTCTTTTTATTTTGTTCTTTGGGTTATCTGCGCCGAGTGTTTTAGCAGCAGATTTAAATGTTGAATGTAACGGTTCCGGTTCATGCTCCAAAAGCGGTATGGATCCATTATTTAGTGAATCAAGTGATGGAAGTTGGGTTCCTGGTGTTAATTTAATTAAAACAATCAACCTAAAAAATTCAAGTTCAGAAACTAAACAAATTGCTGTTAAAGCTGCCAGAACTTCCGAGGCAGATATTTTAGAAAATGTAATGTTGGTTGACGTAGCACCCTTAGGAGGAGTAAATATTTTTTCAGGAAATCTTGCTGATTTTTATGATCTGGATCATATTAACTTAGGTAATTTAGCGCCTGGTGAAAATAAAGATATTAATTTTTTAGTTACGATGTCTCCTTTGGCAGGGAATGAATATCAGGGTAGAAAAACAGTCTTTGATTTAACCTTAGGTTTTTGGGCTACTGAAACAACAACCTCCGGAGGCGGTGATGTTGCAGGTACATCAACCGGCACGGGAGGGCCTTCTGTCTGTACGGATTCTAAGCCAGGTACCCCAATTAATTTAGCCGTAATTGTCGGGCCAAATTCTGATCAAGTTACATTGTTCTGGTCTGGGGTTTCTCCCTACACATCCTTTTTGATTGCTTATTCCGATACTCCCGATGCTCCAAAATGGGGAAATCCTGATGTTGGAAATGTATCCTCGTATATAGTATCAGGCTTACCAAATGGGACATTCTTTTTTTGGGTAAGGGAGAACAATAGTTGTATGCCGGGAGATTTTGCAGGTCCGGTCTCCGTATTTTTAAGCTCAAGTTCTGCTACAGGTTTGGCCGGAGGTTTTCAGGAAAATGTTTTAGGCATCAATTCCGATAAAGAGTCAACACCGTCCGGAAAATTATCGGAAGGAACGCAAAGCGGTGAAGTTGCAGGAATCGAAACAGGCATTTGTCAAAGTTGTCTTTGGTGGCCAATTTTATTATTGGAATTTATTGCGTTGCTTACCTTTTATCATTTAGTTTTGAAAAAATATGGATCCAAAAATAATTATTTCATCTCCACCCTTATTCCATTATCAGTCTATCTTGTTTTTCAGTCTTTGAATAAAAGTTGTGTCAGCAGTATTTTTTTCTGTCGTTACTTTTGGTTGCTTGACGGTGGTTTATTTCTTGTCTTCATGGTACTGATTAAAGGTTGGAAAGATCTGACTAATTCTTCAAAATAAGAGTACTTCATCTCTAAGAACTTCCGGGTGTTATACTAAATATTAATGAAGCTGATTGTCCTAGGTTTAGTAACAATTTTTATTGGCGCTTTTATTGCCTTTTTTTACCCTGTTATTAAGGCAGAAATAAATTTATATTTTTTAAACCATAATGGCTTGAGGTTTCAGGTAGATGCAATCCAAACAGAGAAAAGGCAGCTTATTCCTAATGATGATCAATTTGGGATAGTGATTAATAAGATTGCAGCTAACGGTAAAGTGCAGGAATTTGATGTTGTAAATAACAATCTCTCTTTAGAGTATTTTTTACAGCGTGGGTTGGTTCACCTGTCTGATTCTGCCAGGCCGGGTAGTATTGGAAATGTGGTAATAATCACTCAAACGAGTGGTGGTTGGTATTGGTATACAAGAACAAATCCGGAGTTTTATTTAATTTATAAACTCATGCCGGGTGATGTTATTGAGGTTTTTTATAAAGGTGAAAGATTTGATTATATAGTTACAGAAAATAGTTGGGTTAGCGAGAAAAGGCTTGAAAATTACACTGCTGCATCTGATCAAAAAATATTAACTATTTTATCCGGTTGGCCTCCTGGTACAATGATGTTCCGCCTTGTTGTTCAGGCTAAAATGATAGAGCAGTAGTGATTTCGGGTCTTCTTCGTGTTAAAATAAGAACCTGCTTCACTCGCTGAATTTATAATTTTCAGCTCGTTTGCAGAACCTTGCCTTTTCAGTTAGGCTGAAAAGGTGGTCTATTATGGCAAATTTAAAGATCATATCTGATTTTAAACCGACAGGAGACCAGCCACAAGCTATCGAAAAACTTGTAGTTGGTCTTAAGGCGGGAAAACAACATCAGGTTTTACTCGGCGTGACAGGCAGTGGTAAAACCTTTAGTATGGCTAATGTTATTCAGAAGATAAACAAGCCAACCTTGATTATTTCTCACAATAAAACTTTGGCAGGACAATTAGCCCAGGAATTCAGGTCTTTGTTTCCTGAAAATGCTGTTGAATATTTTGTTTCTTATTATGATTATTATCAGCCTGAAGCATATGTTCCTCAATCAGATACTTATATAGAAAAAGAGGCAATGGTTAATGATGAAATTGAAAAATTAAGGCTTTCTACCACAGCGTCACTTATGACCCGAAAAGATGTAATAGTAGTTGCTTCTGTTTCTGCAATTTACAACTTAGGTTCACCTGTTGAATACGGTTCTGCAGTTTTAGAAATTAAGGCAGGTATGAAAGCAACAATGCATTCCATATTAAAGTTTCTGACCTCAATTTATTATGAGAGAAATGATATAGATTTTCATAGAGGAACTTTCAGGTTAAGAGGAGACACGTTAGATATTTTTCCTGCCTATAAAGATACTGCTTTAAGAATTGAATTTTTAGGAGATGATATTGAGAAAATTTACTCTATGGATCCTGTTTCTGGGGAAACTATTCCTGTTTCTGAAGCTCAGGTAATTTATCCTTCAAAACATTATGTAACACCAATGCAAAGATTGATTCCTGCTGTAAAACAAATAGAAGAAGATTTAGAAATTAGATTAAAGCAGCTTAGGGATCAAAATAAGTTAGTAGAAGCACAAAGACTTGAACAGAGGACATCTTATGATTTGGAAATTATTAAACAATATGGATATTGTAACGGAATAGAAAATTATTCCAGATATTTTGACGGGAGAGAACCTGGACAACCTCCATACAGCTTATTGGATTATTTTCCTGATGATTATTTATTACTTATTGATGAATCCCACATGTCTTTACCCCAAGTCAGGGGAATGTATAACGGAGACAGAGCCCGCAAAGAAACCTTAATCGATTTTGGTTTTAGGCTTCCTTCAGCGCTTGATAACAGACCATTAAAATTTGATGAATTTGTAAGAAAAATTAACCAGGTTGTATATGTTTCAGCTACCCCAAACGAATATGAATTATCTCTTGCAGGTAAGGACGGTGTGGCAGAACAATTAGTCAGACCAACAGGAATTTTGGATCCTATTATTGATGTCAGGCCCACAAAAAATCAGATTCAGGATTTATTAAGCGAAATTGAAATAAGAGTTAAGAAAGGCGAGAGAACTTTAGTTACTACAATGACTAAGAGAATGGCAGAAGATTTATCAGAATATTTGCATGATAAAGGAATAAAAGTTAATTATTTGCACTCAGATATTAAGACTATGGAAAGAGCAGATATTTTACAATCCCTAAGGATGGGAGAATATGATGTTATTGTCGGAATTAATTTACTCAGAGAAGGATTGGATTTACCAGAAGTTTCACTTGTTGCAATACTTGATGCAGACAAAGAGGGCTTTTTGAGATCAAGGTCTGCCTTGATTCAGAGCATGGGAAGGGCTGCAAGGCATATAGAAGGCAGGGTAATTATGTATGCAGATAAAGAGACTGGTTCCATGAAAGAGGCTATTGATGAGGTTTCAAGGCGTAGGCAATATCAGGAAAAATTTAATAAAAAGCACAATATTACTCCAAAACCAATTATTAAGGCCTTAAGAGATAGATTAATCGATAAAGTTGAAGAATTGGAAAGTGAGTTAGGTAAAAAGGATTTTTCTATTGCTGATATTCCAGAAGCAGAAAGACAAAGAATGATTAAAAATTTGGAAGCTCAAATGAAACAGGCTGCAGAGATTCAGGATTTTGAAGAAGCAGCTAAAATAAGAGATCAGATTAAAGAACTAAGTATTTAAAATCTTGGTATAACCCTTGCAACTTGGTTGGCTGTGTTTCGAATAATTAAAAACCAATACTTAAGGTTTCTTCTTGGATTGTACATATTTTCTTTATCACAGGTATTTGAAGATCCTACAATTTCTTCCTTATCACCACAAGTTATATATCCAATTTCTAAATGGCTGGCGATATTTGTTAAGATTCTGGAATAACTTCTTTGTGACATACCCCTCTTTTTACCTTTTGCATGTCTATTTAAAAAATTAACGCCAATTTGTATTGGTTTAATATTCTCATCTCGTACGTAATATTTGCAGAATCCACAGATATGAGTGTTAGCTTCTTTCATACTTGGCTATTTTAGACCTCTAAAAAACTTAAAGCAACCCTTTAATAGCAAATGTTGACAAAAAGGAATACAATATATTGTGTTAATCAATTTGCTGTAGTCAATCTAGGGTGAAATTTATGTTAACAGAGAAGGAATTATATTTTCCTGTAAAAAATGAAGGTATCCGCGTGAATAGCGAGAAATTTTTTGTTGTTACAAAACATCCTAGAACCTGTAAGGCTCATTTAGGAGAAATTAGCTTATTGGGTAAAGAAGTAAAATTTAGTAGTGAATTAAAAAGAACTTCAATTTATCTGGGAATTACTATGGATAATTTTATAGGATACATGGATGTATTAAGTAATTTGGTGAATCATAAATAGGAATCTCCTTACCCCTTTTAAAAGTTTCTAAAAACTGTTAAAATAGATTGTTTCTTTTCGGGAAAACTTCGTATGAGTACAGACCCTCTTTCGCGTAAAGCTACAGAGGGCAAGTAAAATTATTATGAAAGACTTAATTATTATTAAAGGAGCAAGAGAACATAATCTAAAAAATATTGATCTTGAGATTCCAAAAAACAAATTGGTTGTATTAACCGGACTTTCGGGGTCTGGTAAATCTTCATTGGCTTTTGACACTCTTTATGCAGAAGGTCAAAGACGTTATGTTGAATCCCTTTCTTCTTATGCCAGGCAATTCTTAGGTATTATGGATAAACCTGATGTAGATTATATTGAAGGGCTGTCTCCTGCAATTTCCATTGATCAAAAAAGCGCTTCTCATAATCCAAGATCAACAGTCGGTACAACCACAGAAATTTATGATTATTTAAGGCTGCTTTATGCCAGAATTGGTCACCCACATTGCCCTGTCTGTGGTCAGGAAGTTTCCAGAATGAGTGTAGAACAAATAACGCAAAGCGTTACCCTGAGCGAAGTCGAAGGGTCTGCTGTTCAAAAAGGCAAGAGGATTATGATTTTGGCTCCGGTTATTAAAGACAGAAAAGGTGAATATAGTCAGCTTTTTACTGATTTAAAGAAAAAAGGATTTTCTAAGGTTAGGGTTGATGGACATGTCAGGGATCTATCAGACGATGATTTTGTGCTCATTAAGACAAACAAACATACTATAGATGCAGTTGTCGACCGTCTTGTGTTAGATAAAAACTCTGTTAAAGATCCAAATATATTACTCCGTTTGAGCCAAAGCTTGGAAACAGCGCTAAAGCTCGGAGAAGGATTTGCGATAGTTTCAGATGTGCTTGATGCATCTTTAGAATTTCCGGCAAATCCTATAAAAATGAATGATACTTTATATTCAGAAAAGTTTGCTTGTCCTAAATGTAATATCGCATTACCTGAAATTGAGCCAAGAACTTTTTCTTTTAACTCACCGCATGGGGCTTGTCCGACTTGCACTGGGCTAGGCTCACTTCTGAAAATTGATCCAGAATCTATTTTAAATCCAATTTTAACTATTGCTGAAGGAGGAGTTTTAGCTTGGTCACATTTAGGAGAAACTGAAACATGGTTCAGCAGACTTATTAAATCTGTTGGTGAAGAATATGGATTTAGTTTAAATATAAGATTGGGTGAATACAGTGATGAACAAAAGAAAATATTGCTTTACGGAGCAGGTGACAAACAATTTAAAGTATCTGGTAAAAATCGTGAAGGAAGAATGACCCAATTTATGGCTTCTTTTGAAGGTTTGATAGTTAATTTGGAACGCAGATATCAGGAAACAGAATCAGAATTTGTTAAAAGGGAAATTGAAAAATATATGGTGACAGAGGAATGTCCGGAATGTCACGGAGCAAGGCTTAAAAAAGAGGCCTTATCAATAACCGTTAATGATTTTAATATTAGTCAAATGACAGCATTGGCAATAAGAGGAGCTCTCGATTGGGTGGAGAAATTAAAATCTCCCGTTTTAAATAACAGGGATTTAACAATTGCAGAATCTATAGTTAAGGAAATAAAAGCAAGATTACAATTCTTGATTGACGTGGGACTTGATTATTTAACGCTAGACCGGGCTTCAATGACGCTAGCTGGAGGAGAAGCTCAAAGAATAAGACTTGCTTCACAAATCGGTTCCGGTTTATCAGGTGTTTTGTATGTGCTTGATGAACCATCTATTGGATTACATCAAAGAGACAATAGCAGATTAATTATTACTTTAAAAAGACTGAGAGATTTGGGAAATACTGTGGTAGTGGTGGAACATGATGCAGAAACTATGGAAAACGCTGATTATTTAATTGATTTTGGTCCTGGAGCAGGTGAGCATGGAGGAAATATTGTGGCTCAAGGAACACCGAAAGAAGTAAAGCATAACCCCGACTCATTAACAGGAAAGTATCTATCAGGTAAAAAAAGGGTTGGCGTTGAAAGCAGTTTGAATAAGATTCAAAAAAATATGGGTGAGTTAAAAGTTATTGGCGCATCAGAACATAATTTAAAAAATATTAATGTCAGTTTTCCTTTGGGTAAATTTGTAACTGTAACCGGTGTTAGCGGATCAGGAAAATCAACGCTGGTTCATGATATTTTGTATAAATCTTTAGCTTCGAAGTATTATCACTCTAAAGATAAAATCGGACAACACGAAAAAATTGAAGGCACAGAAAATATTGATAAAGTTGTCATGGTTGATCAATCGCCCATCGGTAGAACACCGAGGTCTAATCCGGCAACTTATACAGGAGCGTTTACTTTTATCAGAGAATTGTTTGCAAATTCTCCTGAGGCAAAGGTTAGGGGATATGGACCCGGAAGATTTAGTTTTAACGTTAAGGGGGGACGATGTGAGGTTTGTGAAGGAGAGGGTCAGATTAAAATTGAAATGCAATTTTTGCCAGACGTTTATGTTGACTGCGAATCCTGTAACGGAAAAAGATATAACAGGGAAGCTTTAGAAATTACTTTTAAGGAAAAAAATATTGCGGAAGTTTTAGATATGACTGTTGAAGAGTCATTAAGCTTTTTTAATAATATTCCGCAAATAAAGAATAAACTGGAAGTTTTAAATGATGTAGGTCTTGGTTATATAAGATTAGGTCAGCCTGCACCAACTCTTTCCGGTGGTGAAGCACAAAGAATTAAATTAAGTTCAGAACTTTCTAAAAGACAAACAGGTAAAACCGTATATATTTTGGATGAACCGACAACTGGTTTACATTTTGCAGATATTGAAAGGTTATTAACGATACTTCGAAAACTGGTAAATTTCGGTAATACTGTAATTATTATTGAACATAATCTGGATGTTATAAAAAATACAGACTGGATTATAGATTTAGGACCTGAAGGTGGAGTTGGGGGAGGAACAATTATTGCAGAAGGCACACCTAAAGATATAGGTCGAAACAAAAACTCAATTACCGGTTCATATTTAGCGCAGGTTTTAGCGTAAAATATTTGTTACAATTATAGTATGCTCCGCAAATTTATTCTGATCTTTTTATTATTCCTAATTTTTGTCGTACTTCCTAAAAATGTGAGCGCTGCCAGTGAATTTGAGACTGATTATAAAGTTAGCTATGATGTGACTGAAGACGGTGTAACTCAGGTTGCAGAAAAAATAACTCTGACAAATTTAACCGAGACTTACTATGCTTCTACTTTTGTTCTGACTATTGGTTCGACATCTCTTGGTGACGTGTCTGCTATAGATGGTGGCGGAGTAATGGAGGCAAAATCCGAAGTTAAAGATAATAAAACAGTAGTCACATTAAAATTTAACGAACAGATTACGGGTATAGATAAGACGCAAACCTTCACATTAAAATATAAATCCAATGATTTTGCTTTAAAAATCGGTAAAAACTGGGAAGTAAATTTGCCACGAATTCATGAAGGAGAAGATATAAAAACTTTTAATGTTGCGCTTTCTGTTCCCCTGAGTTTTGGAGAACCCACTTCAATTACTCCGAAACCAAAATCCGAGTCTGATGGCGCAGGAAAATTGGTTTTAAATTTTACTAAAGATCAGTTGGCAAATAGCGGTGTTTCAGTCAACTTCGGCAGTAATCAGGTTTTTGATTTTAACCTTAAATATAATCTAAATAATAATTCTTTTTTCCCTACGGTTGTATCAATCAGTTTGCCAATGAATACAAATTATCAGGATGTTTTAATAAATTCCATTAACCCAAAACCGTTAAATGTGACAACTGATTTAGATGGAAATTACTTGGCTTGGTATCAAATTCAAAAGCGTTCTTCAGAGCAAGTTACAGTTTCAGGTTCTGTTAAGTTATATATAAATCCCAAAACTAACACAACAAAATTAACTAAGGCTCAAGTTTCAGGTTTAACAAAGTCTGATAAGTATTGGGAAAGAGATAACCCCAGTATTAAAGCAGTGAACGCTGAAATATTTAAAAACGGGAAGCCAAAAACCACCGAAGAACAAGTTCATCAAATTTATCAGTATTTGGTAAATACTTTAAAATATAATTCTGCTATATCTGAACAAACAAGGCTCGGTGCACTAACGTCCCTTTCAAATTTAGATAGATCGAAAGCATTAGAGTTTACAGATCTTTTTATCGCACTTGTTAGGGCAGACGGTATCCCGGCAAGAGGGCTTGATGGTATAGCATACAGTCAGAATAAAACTTTAAGGCCACTTTCTCTAATTCCTGATGTGACTCATTCATGGACCGAGTATTTCGATGAACATTCTGGTTGGGTTATGGTAGATCCAACATGGGAACAAACATCGGGTGGTGTAGATTATTTTAACAAACTTGATTTAAACCATTTCGTAATTAATATTAGAGGAGAGTCCTCAACCAGTCCAACTGCAGCTACTGTCGCCGAGATGACAGTTTCTCCAAATGAATTTGCTCCGAATTCTTCACCTCAAATAGATTTGGATGTAAAACCTGAACTTTGGGTAGGGTTGCCGGGAATTTTTAAAGTAATAATTCAAAATAATGGGAGTATCACAATTCCATCAAACAGCATAAATATCAGCGCAGGTAGAATTAATTTATTAGACTCAAAAGAGATTACTGTAGATCAAATCCCTCCTTTTGGTTCCACAACCTTTGATGTGAATTTCAGAACCCCGTTTTTAAATGAATATACTACTGATGAGATAGTTGTAAATTATATGGGCAAACAATATACGAAGAAGGTTGCGCTCACCCCGTTTTTCTTACTAAGCTTGCTTCCTTACTTGTTCAGATTTGCTGTATTTTTGGTTGTATTTATGTATTTTTTAGTTTTAGGTGTACATGCCCACAAAAGAAGAAAAAGGTAGCAAATGATTCCGCAATTTATTGATAAGTCTAAAATTCCGCACAAACCCGGTATATATATCTACAAAGATAGCGCCGGTAACATTTTATATGTCGGAAAAGCAATTGATCTTTATCACAGGGTTTCTTCATATTTTATGGGCTCACATGATCTTAAAACAACACAACTGGTTTCTGAAATAAAAAGTCTTGAAACAATTATTGTGGATTCGGAATTTGAAGCACTGATCTTAGAAGCAAATTTAATAAAGCAATACCTTCCTCCCTTTAATATCAAACTGATAGATGGTAAGGATTATCTTTACATTAAAATTACCAGTGAAGTTTACCCTCAAATACTGGTTGCCAGAAAACAGGATTTATCAGACGCAAAAGAATACTTTGGACCTTTTCCGTCAGGAAAAACTGTTCGAACTACGTTAAAAAAATTACGTAGGATTTTTCCCTGGTGTTCAAATCCTGATGGTAAGAGACCATGTTTTTATTATCATTTGAATTTATGTGTCGGTCCCTGCGCAGGAGCAATTGATAAAAATGAATACAATAAAATGATTAAACAATTTTCAAAATTCATGCAGGGTAAAAAAGAAGAGGTGTTAAAAGAATATGAAAAGGAGATGAAATATTATGTTACAAATTTGGAATTCGAAAAAGCAGAACAGATTAAAAAAACCGTTACAGGATTAAAGTACCTGCTTCAGAGCAGCGATACATCTATTTATTTGGAAAATCCTAATTTTGTTGAGGATCAAACTAAAAAAGCATTGGAGAATTTAAAAGCAGTATTAAATCTTGAAAGTATTCCGGAGAGAATTGAATGTTTCGATATTTCAAATATTATGGGGAAGCAGGCTGTTGGTTCTTTGGTTGTTTTAAGTAACGGAGAGGTTGATAAAAAATGGTACCGACGTTTCAAAATAAAATTACAAGGGAAGCCGAATGATACACTGATGATGAGAGAAATGGTTGGAAGGAGATGCAAACATGATGAATGGCCTAAACCGGATTTAATATTAGTTGATGGGGGGAAGCCTCAGGTTGGCGCAGTAATAAAGGAGCTTGAACAAAAGAGTTGGGATGTTCCTGTTTTTGGGCTGGCTAAAAAGATGGAGTGGGTTGTTGCGGGTGATTATTCAATTATTAAATTGCCAAGGGTATCCCTAGCTTTAAAATTGTTGCAGAAAATTAGGGATGAAGCTCACCGTTTTGCGATTACATATCATAGAAAATTACGGAAAGCTTTTTAGTATTAAGGTTGTATAATAAGTTAATAGATGAAATCTATAGTCAGAAATTATTTAATTAATTTAGGGGCGCTATGGGTAACCACACAAATTCTACCTGCATTAACCATTGTTGGTGGTGCAAAAGGGTTATTAATAGGAGCGCTGGCTTTTATGATTGCCAATATTTTACTTGTTCCTTTACTCAGAGTTCTTCTCTTACCTCTTAACTTGCTTACTTTAGGGTTATTTGCTTGGTTAAGTAATGTTCTTGCATTATATTTCTTGGTTAATGTAGTCCCTTATTTTAAAGTGACAGCATATACTTTTAATGGTGTTTATTGGCAGGGTTTTTCTATTCCTGCAGTCGATTTATCAGTTTTTCATGTTGTAATTATTGCTTCATTTCTACTGGGTTTTATTATTCATTTCACAACCTGGTTGATCAAATAATCTAACCTTTGATAATTTTACTAAAAAGTGTAAAATTAAAGTCGCAATTAAACAAAAAACATGAACAATATTATTACAATTATTCAGATGGCTTTAGGGGTACTTTTGATTGTTCTAATTCTTTTACAATCTAAGGGAGCTGGTTTAGGTTCTGCATTTGGGGGAGATATGGGTTTTTACAGGACCAAAAGAGGCTTTGAGAAGCTACTTTTTAACGCAACCATTGTTGTGACAACATTATTTATAGTTACTTCTATAATCGAATTAATCAGGTGAATAATTTAAAATTTTTCAGGCTTTATTTATCAAGGCTTTCTCGTCGCTATTACCAGAAACTGGTTAATTCTTCAAAGGATTTTTCTTTTAAGAGGCTTGCTATAGGGACTGTTTACATCTTTTTTATACTTTTGGTTTTTGTTGTAATCTTTTTATTTTGGAGGAGAAATCAGGTAAGTGTAACTTGTCCCTCCATTTCAGAGGGTATTGTGGGAGCATATGATAATTCGAATCTGCCTTCGAGTGTAACAGCTCTTTTGTCCGATTCCTTATTTCAATTAGATAAAACCGGTAGTCCGGCTGCAAGATTGGTTGAAAATATTAGTTCAAATCAAGAAAATACAGAATTTAATTTAACTTTAAAAAAGAATTTGGTTTGGAATGATGGGGTAAAAGTTAAATCTTCCGATATAAAAATAAATTTACCTGATATTGAGGTAAACTATCCTGATGATTCAACAATTCACTTTAAATTGGCGGATTCCTTTTCACCGTTTTTGTCTTTGTTAACAACTCCGGTTTTAAAACCAAACAGCCTAATAGGGTTAGGAAAATATAAAGTAAGTTTCCAAGAGATTAATCGCGGCCATATCTCCAAATTAGTGCTGGAACCTACTGACAAAAAGAGTTGTGATGTTAATCCGTATGTTTCGATCCGTTTTTATCAGGATGAGCAAACTATTAAAACTGCCTTTAATCTGGGTGAAATAGATGCAATATTGGCAATATCTGATTTAAATGATTTTACTAAGCAACCGAATGTCGTTGTTAAAAAAATTCAAAGTTTTAATAAATTAACTGCAATTTTCTATAATTTTAAAGATACCATTTTGGATAAAAATTACAGAAAAGCCTTAAATTACTCAATTAACCCGATTGAAAACGAGGACAAGGCAAAAACATCTATTCCTCAGATATCTTGGGCATATAATACTGATCTAAAAGAAATTCATGGTGATACTGCTTCTGCAAAGACTTTTTTGGCGAAAGTTGAAACAGGAAAAGATAAACCTGTGACACTTACAACCTCTCCATATCTTGCAAATTTAGCTCAAAAGATTGTCGAAGACTGGAAAAAGGTCGGAATTAATGCAGTAATACGCACAGAAAGTGGAAATCCGCAAAATTTCCAGGCACTATTAACGACAGTTTCTATCCCACGCGATCCTGATCAATATGCATTATGGCATTCAACCCAGGCAAATACCAACCTTTCGAAATATTCATCTCCAAGGGTAGATAAAGATCTTGAAGACGGTCGGAAAATAGGTGACACTGAAAAAAGGAAAGAAAAATATTTCGACTTTCAGAAAGTTTTACAGGATGATGCTCCTGCATCTTTCTTATATTTTCCTAAAATAAATGTGGTATACCGTCAAAAAGCAGAAAGTAATTTAAATAAAATTTTGCCTACACAAATTACTCAGTATTAATTTAAGGAGACTTTTCGAATTCGGATGTTTTTGGGTGTAACTTCCACGATTTCGTCATCTGTAATATATTCTAAGGCTCTTTCTAATGTCATGAGTTCCGGAACATTAAAATGTTCAGAAACACCTTCTCCTGCAGAACGATGATTTGTTTGTTGTTTTTCTTTACAAACGTTAATTCTGATATCATCTTCTCTGGCGTTAGCTCCGATAACTTGTCCTGCATAAACAGGGGTTGCAGGTCCGATAAATAAATCTCCGCGACCCTGGGCTGCTAATAAGCCAAATAATTTAGTTATACCGCTTTCATGAACAACCAATGAACCTCTTTCTCTGGAGAAATTAATACCTGTGTCTTTTCTGTATTCTAAGAAGGTGCTGTTAATTATTCCGAGTCCATGAGTATCTGTGATAAATTCACTTCTGTAGCCGAAAAGTTCTTTTGTAGCAATTACAAATTCCATAGAAACAATTCCGTTATTTTGATTCATTTCCTGCAATGCACCGTGTCGAAGGCCCATTTTTTGCATAACAGAACCTGAATAATCTTCGGGAACTTCAATTGAAACATTTTCAAACGGAGTCATAGTTATTCCGTCTATTTCTTTTTCGATAACCTGTGGTCGTGAAACTTGAAATTCGAATCCTTCACGTCTCATTCTTTCAATTAAAATAGCTAAGTGAAGTTCACCACGTCCTGAAATAATCCATCCACCCATACCATCCTCAACTCTTAAGGCAACATCAGTTTCCAATTCTTTATAAAGTCTGTCCTGGATTTGTCTTGATGTTTTATAAACTCCCTCACGTCCCGCAAAAGGTGAGGCATTAACAGAGACTGTCATTCGGACAGTCGGTTCTTCAATATCCAAAAGTGGTAATGCTTGTGGATTATTCAAATCTGCAATTGTTTCACCGATTGTGATATCAGGAATACCTGCAATAGCACAAATGTCTCCGGCTTCGGCCGTTAAGGTTTCAATTCGTTCTAAACCTGAAAAAGTCATAAGAGAAGTTAAATGACATTTTTTTATCTCTCCGCGTCTATTTATCCAGGCAACGTCTTGTGCAGCTTTTATATTACCGTTGTAAATTCTTCCGACAGCAATTCTGCCTTTAAAATTATCACCGACAGTTGAAGTTACCAACATTTGTAAAGGTTTGTTCACATCAACTTTTGGAGCAGGAATATGTTCTAGAATCGCGTCAAAAATAGGGGTAATGTCCTGCATTTTATCTAAATCAGGTTCTAATCCTGCTTTGGCAAGCTTACTAGAACAATAAACTGTTGGGAAATATGCAGTTTCTTCATCTGCACCAAGTTCCAGGAACAAATCAAATGTTTTATTTAAAACTTCCTGAATTCGTGCATCAGCCTTATCGATTTTATTAATAACAACAATAATTTTATGTTTCATTTCCAAAGCCCTCTTAAGCACAAATCTGGTTTGAGGCATTGGTCCTTCTTTGGCGTCAATAAGCAATAAACATCCGTCAGCCATTTTTAAGACCCTTTCAACTTCACCACCAAAATCAGCGTGTCCCGGAGTATCTATAATATTGATTTTTGTATCTTTCCAGATAATTGAGGCATTTTTAGAAAAGATTGTAATACCTCTTTCTTTTTCCAAATCATTACTATCCATGATTAAATGTGAGGTTTCTGTAAATTCTTTACCTAATTTGGTAGAAGACTGGCGCAGCAAGGCATCCACCAAAGTGGTTTTACCGTGATCTACGTGGGCTATAATCGCTACATTTCTGATGTTGTTCATAATTCAATAAAAAAATCGCTTTCCGCGATCCCTAATGATACCATTTTTTTAACCAAAGTACAAATTACTGATCTCAAATTAAAACCTATAGTTTGATATTTCAAAATATTTCTGTTAAAATGTTTTTCAAATATGAGTACTTCTTCTGAAAAGGAACCAATTTCAATAAAAGAATTACTAATTAAGGCAACTTTTGCACCTAATCGTGCTTTGAGACCTGGTGTTGAGGTAATTGATTTAGGTATTTTAGGTGAAGAAGCTGAAAGATTGCACGATCTTTCAGCTACCGGCACAAAAATCGAATACATGTTACCTGCTATTATTACCTCTGATAGAAAAATAAAATTGCGCAAAGAAGATATTCATGGCAGTGGAAAGAGCGTGGCCTATCTAATGAAGATTCGCTTGGAAAGGAATTATACTAGACTTCCTAAAGAAAAGAGACAGGAATATTTTTTGGCTGTTGGTATACACAATCATCCTGTACCTACCCCTCCTTCCCCATGTGATTTGGGTGGCTTGTTTCTAAGTGACGAGAATCCAATCGCAAGCACAGCAGTTTTTACATCTTCCGAAGCAGAAAAAATTGTTCTTTTTCGAGGGGAAAATACTCCGGGCTGGACTCGGGATTTTATTGATCAAAAGGTAATATCTTGGGATAAGATGATAGAGGAAAGAGCGTTCGCGTCTTTAAGGCCGAACATGTTAATGCGCGAACAAACACAAACAAATCGTAGGGTGCAAATGGCTTGGTTAAGAGATGTTGTTGCTAAATATGATCTTCAGGCTTTTTCTTGTCCCATAAGAGAAAACATTGCTAGAAGAATGATATTCCCACAAAGATGAGTATATTTAATGAAGGAGCACCAAACCCAGTAAAAGAGCTATTAATAGAGGCTACCTTTGCTTCTAACCGTGCTTTGAGGCCAGCTGTTGATCTAATTGATTTAGAGGAATTGGGTTTAGAGTCTGAGAGGATTTATGATAAATCTGTTTCTGGAGAGTGTTTAGATAGGGTTGAGTGCTTGTTGCCTGCTAGTGTTACAGCTGATAGAAAACTGGAATTGCATGGAGAAGAAATAGGCAGATTGCATCTTAAGGCGAGCAGTATGTTAGATATAGGATTAGATCTAAATTTTTATAAACTTCCTAAAGAACAGTGACAAGAACTTTATATAGCTACAGGTATTCGTAATTATCCAATGCCTAAGTGGCCTTATCCTCCTTAAGGCTTTTTCCTGTCCTTTGAGAGAAAATATTGCCAGAAGGATGGTATTTGGAGAGGGTCTTAAATGAGAAAAGATGACAGCTCATATTAAATTCTAGCTCTTTTGTGCTTATCAGCGGATTTCGTAGCTCAGAGTAACATTAATTATTACTTCATTAGAACCTGTTTCAAGCTTTGTCTCAGGAGTAGCAGCCAGATTTGCCCCTCCAAGTCCCATTGCTCGGATAATAGGGCTTCCGCCGGTGTTTTCACTGTAATTAACAATCTTACCTAAAGTGAAACCTGCAATTTTTGCAGCATCTTCGGCTTTTTTCTTGGCTGCAGCTACTGCTTTTGTTCTGGCCTCATTTTCAGCAGAAGTTGTGTCTGTTGAATCAAAACCCAGATTATTGACATTATTTGCTCCAGCTTGGGTTGCAGCATCAATTACTTTTCCTGCTTCATCAATTTTTCTGACCTTAACAGTTAAATTTGTGTTGGCACTGTATCCTGTTATTCTTTGGGGGCCGCCTGAATAATCATAAGTCGGATTTATGTTGTAATTTGCGGTTTGAATATCTTTGGAATCTATTCCAAGTGCTTTAACACTCTCAGAAACTTTGCCAATTATTTGATTAACCTTATCCTGAACTTCTTTTGTAGTAGTGCCCGTTGCAGAAACTCCTGCAGATATGGTTGCAAAATCAGGTTTAATTGTAGATTTACCCTCTCCTGTTACGTCAAAGGTAGTAGTTTTAGTTGTGGAGGTAGAATTTACCTGAAAGGGAATAGGTCCTACAAATTTGGTATAAATGAATAGAAGAATAAAAAAGATTATTAGTGTAGCTGTTGAGCTTCCAATTTGTTTAAGCATAATCTTACTCAAATAATACGTCAGTTAAATACTTTATGCAAGAATTTCCTGAATCTCTGAGTTAAATTCTTCTATGGTCGCATGCCTTTTTCTATAATCAGGAGCCAAGGCTCTTCTTAAACTATGTGATAATAGCTTTTGTTTTGTGCTTGGTAAGATGTCGCCATAGGCAGCACTTAAAGGGACAGGTAATTCTACATCTTCAACAAATGCTTCTCTGTCTAATTTACTTTTCCGGCAAGTTAGGGATTCAAATATTACTGTTGCAAAAGAAAAAACATCCGATTGGATATGTAATCTACCCTTGCCTTTTGTTGCCAGTGTAAATTGTTCTGGTGGTGCGTAATTATTTGATATATCACAGCTGATATCAGGGCTAGTGCTCCCGGCTTCCGTAATTGGAAAACTGTTACTAAAGTCGACTACTTTTACCTTACCCTCTTCATTAAACATAATATTTGACGGTTTAATATCGCCGTGGACGTATCCTATCATGTTAATATGGGATAAGGCAGTTGCCGTCTGATCGATGGTTGATGCTAGCCAATGTAAAGGAAGATTTAAACTAGGTTTTTGTATTTGATCTTTTAAAGTCCCCCCGTGTAGCCATTCCATAATTATGCATGGGTCAGCATTTTTGGAAACCGCCATACCTAGAAATTGAGTTATATGTGGATTGGTAGCCTGATCCATTAACTCAGCTTCTTTTAATAAGGTTGGGATAGGCCCGGTTTTTGCTGCAACGATATTTCCAGTGGCATTATCTCTAATTTTTAAAATGAAAGATTTAATTTTGCTTAAACCTTTTACGGGTAGACTACTTAATAGGTTATAACGATTATCATCCTCCAGAGCCAATGTTCCTATAAATTTCCCTTTTTCTTTTATAAAACGGTTTCCCTGATTATCTTCATAATTTTCAAAACCTTCAGGTTTAAGCTGGGCAACTGGATCCAATAAACAAATCATAGTTGCCGGACGTAAATTATTCTTCTCTGTTTCAGTGTGTTTAAACATAAAGACTAGTTTAACCTAGTATAGGATACTTTAAAAGAATTTTAAATTTTTACTTGGGGTAGTTTTTGCTTAAAGGTTCTTTAAGTATATTTAAAACCGTCAATTATTGACAGAGGTAGTAATAGGCCAATATAATATCTTAAGTTATGAATAAAAGATTTGCATTGCTCCTCAACCTTAACTTACTCCTTAACAAAGGAGTCCTAATGGTGTGGGAGAAAAGATCGTAATTTAAAAGAAATAAATTAATAAAAAATACAAGATCTCCCAGACCAGGGAGATTTTTTTTGGAGAAAAATATGTTAGAAAGAAAATCTAGAGACCCAAATCACGTAATAATATTTGATACTACTCTGCGGGATGGTGACCAGTCACCCAGGCCGGAGGGTTTTAAACCAGAGCAGTTTACTGTTCAGGATAAATTGGAAATTGCTGGAATGCTGAATAAATTAGGGGTAAATGTTATTGAAGCAGGATTTCCTAGTTCCTCACCAGCTAATTTTGAAGCCGTATCAGAAATTGCAAAAACAATCCATGGGCCAACCATAGCTTGTTTATCTGGTGCAGTTTTAGGGGATATTGATAAAAGCTGGAGAGCTATAGAGCCGGCAAAAGGCGAAGGTGGAGCCCGTTTACATATTGTTTTGGGCACAAGTCCGACGCATATGTTTTATAAGCTGGATATGACCGAGGATGAAGTAGTAGATGCAATCAGAGAATCGGTTAGAAGAGCTAGAGATTATACCGATGACGTGGAATTTTCACCGGAAGATGCTTCTAGGTCTGATTTTAAATTCATGATGCGGGCAATCTTAACAGCAGTGGATGCTGGCGCTCGTACAGTCAACATTCCTGATACTGTAGGTTATGCCATGCCTTTGGAATATGCAGATCGATTGGGACAAGCAAAACAGATAATTGATAATTACATAGGCAAGGATTTGGTTGTTGTCTCAGCTCACTGTCATGATGATCTGGGTTTAGCAACAGCAAATACATTGGCTGCAATAGATAAAGGAATAAGACAGGTAGAAGTTACTATTAATGGAATTGGAGAAAGAGCAGGAAATACATCTTTAGAAGAAGTTGTGGAGGCTATTCGCTACCGGACTGATTTTTATAGAGCGAACGGTGGTCCTCTTTTTACAACAATCGACTCAGGCTTTTTACAGAAGGCAAGTCAACTAGTGGAAAGACGTTCAGGATTGGTGGTTCAAAGAAATAAAGCAATTGTCGGACCAAACGCCTTTGCCCATACATCAGGATATCATCAACAGGGAATAGTGCGACACAGAGAAACTTATGAATGGATGGATCCAAATGCAGTAGGGCAAGAATCATCTTTTGCAATTAGCGCCCAATCTGGCAGGGCAGGTATAGATAGCAGGGCGAAGCAATTGGGATTTGACACTAGTGATGTAGAGATTTCCAAAGGAATAAGAACTATGGTAAAAAAATATGCCGACGAAACTGAAAGAGCAGTAACAGATATTGAGCTAGAACAAATAATAGCTGATTTTAAAGGAGAAACATTAATCAATAAATATGTTTTAGGGGAAATTGAGATGCATGAATTGGATCATGATTCCAGAAGTAGAGTAGTTATTTTTATAGATGGCGAGCCTCATGAGGTGGAAGAAAAAGGGGATGGTTTAATAGATGCTGCTGTGCGTGCTATAAAGAATGCAACTGGTCTTAATATAGATATTGTAAATTGTGTTGGCAGGTCTTTGAGGGAGGGTTCAAATGCACAATTTGGATGTTCTTTAATTGTTAAAAATGAAATTAAAATTACATCCTACGCAGAAGATGAAAGTGTGCCTTTGTCTGCGATTAAAGCATATGTTACTGCATTAAATACAATAGACCGTAGTGAGCGGAGAAAGAAATGTAAATAAAGTGACCCGGGTGGGACTTGAACCCACGACAAAGAGATTAAGAGTCTCCTGCTCTACCACTGAGCTACCGGGCCATATTTAAGCATGTGCGCCTGGAGGGACTCGAACCCCCAACCGCCTCGTCCGAAGCGAGGTGCTCTATCCATTGAGCCACAGGCGCATTTGTTTTTGTAGCGCACTTTATAGTGAAATGGTCAAGACTGCTTTAGCATGTCTTATCCATTGAGCCACAGGCGCAACAAGTGTATTTTACCAATTAATGCTTGAAATTCCTAATGAGAGTTGCAATCTCGAGTTAAATTAGTTTATATTATCGGGGTGCCTTTGAAACATAAATATAATCAATATATTGTGGCTCCCGGTGGCGGCACCGGTGCTTTCACTTGGTGGTCAGGTGCGTCCTTATTAAACAATCCTTCAAAAAACACAGCAATTTTCGGTACCTGGGATAGCGGTGGTTCATCTGGAGAGCTTAGAGTAAACGAAGGAATTTTACCCCCTGGGGATTATATGCAATGTTTGTTGGCTATGATGGAAGATCCTATGCAGCGTCAGGAAGCGATTTTGATCTTAAGAGATAGATCCAGTGGGCATCCGATCGTAAATTTATTGGGTGCGTATTCTGAAAAACATCATCATGGAATTCAAGGCGGTATCA
This sequence comes from Microgenomates group bacterium, assembly GCA_041659805.1. GTDB lineage: Bacteria > Patescibacteriota > Microgenomatia > Daviesbacterales > UBA10151 > STC-54. The sequence goes on from JBAZXP010000001.1 coordinate 707,346, forward strand.
ATGGTTTAAAAACCCTTTTCAGAGTAAAAGGAAATATTTTTCCTGTTTCACTCACAGATATTCATCTCCTTTCCGAAACAAAGACAGGTAAAAAATATTCTAATGAACATGAAATTGACGAAATTAAAGATGATCCGTCTTTTAAAGAATTAGATAAAATTTCCCGGATTTATTTTGATGTAAAGCCTGAGGCGAATCCGGATGCTCTTGTAGCTTTCAAAAAAGCAGACAAGATTGTAATTCCTCCTGGAAGTCCTTATACCAGTATTTTTCCGCATCTTTTAGTTCCCGGTATTGCGAATGCTATTTTAGAATCTAAAGCAAAATTAATTGTAGTTTTAAATTTAATGACTACGACTGGCGAAGACCATCATTTAAATTATGCTTCAAATTGGCTTAAGGTTTTTCAGTATTATTTAGGGGATTTTGAATATATTAAAAAAAATCGCAAAAGCAGAATTCAAAAACTCGTAGTTAATCAGAATCATTTAACCAAAGAAACTTTGGAAATTTATAAACATAAGGGTCAGACACCAATTAAGGTGGATGAAGTAAGATGTTTGAAGCAAGCACCAGGTATAAAAATTATTTCAAAACAGGTTGCAGATTACGATAAGGATGCAAATTTATTAAGGCATGACCCGGTTAAGCTGGCTGAGGTTGTTCTTTCGATTTAGTTTGTTTTGGAAGCAACCAGATAGCAGAAAAGATCCCCAGAGAAATCCCCAAGAGAGTGCCGCCGATAACATCCGAAGTCCAGTGCTCGCCAAGGTAAATTCTTGAGATTGCCATAATTAAAATAAACACAACTAGTCCTGCGAGTATTGGATACTTAACGGAGTTACCTGTTTTGTAATAGAAATACAAAAATAAAAATGTTGCCAAAAATGATGTTCTCATCATATGTCCTGAAGGGTAGGAAAAAGCTGACTGTACGTAGTGGCTGGGAAAATTAAATTCAACAGAACCCCGGTAAAACAAATGCGGGGGCGCTGGATGAAAAACAAACGTTTTCCCGAATAATTCAAAAATATGTCCAATCCAAAATAACGAAAGCGCGAAAAATGCCATCCAGTGTCGTTTCAAAAAAATGAAAATAGTTAAAGTAAGCCAAATAATTCCGGTAATCTCCGCTGATCCGACCAATGAAAGAATTGTAAACGGTAAATCAAACTTTCTTGAAATATGGTCCTGAAATTTGGTTGTAAGGTCGAAATCCAGTTGAGTAAACCTTTCTCTGGCCACATAGTTTGAGAATATAACAAAAACTAAGAATATTGTTGCGGAAATGAGCAGGAAGGGAATTTTCTTAGACACATATAAATTGTACCAGAAATTTGAAAAAAAGTACCCTTTGAGATATTATTCCTGTGATGAAATCAATTGAAGTCGGTAAAGGAAAAACACGCATAAATGTAAACGGTGCTGACGGGACCAGCTATTATATTAGCGTTAAAAATGAAGCTGCTTTAAGAAAACTTCGTGCTGCCGAAAGGGCACATACTTTTTTTACCGGAAATTGCGAACAAATCGTAAGGTTAATGAGTGGTAATGAGGGTGACGAGTCTGATTTAATCAAAAACAATGAGTTTACAGGTATGGTAAACGAATTACGCAGGGCTCGAGTTGGTAAAAAGAAATTTTTGCATTCTCTTAGTCAGTGGGTAGAAAATAGTCCAAGTAGCCCAGCACTCGAGATAGGACGAGATTTTGCTAGGAGATATACTAATTTTGTTTACGAAGAAGTTAAAAGGTTGGGTATAGAAGCTAAGACTAAGAAATAAGTATTTTTAAGACTTCTTGAGCAGAATTTGTTTTCATCAATTTTACTCTTAGTTGTTTTGCTTCAGGGAAACCTGAGATATAAGCCTTATAAAACTTTTTTAGGATGTCGTAATTTTTATTTTTTCCCCAGGTTTTATCAAAAAGCTTAATATGATTTATTAAGGCCTTTATTCTCATCCCAGGAGTTATGTCGCTTTCATTAATTTTAGGATTAAATACCCATAAATTATTAAAAATTCCGCGTCCAATCATCACTCCGTCAACTCCATATTTTTTTGCATAATCATGCGCCTGTTTTAGGCTCGTTACATCTCCATTTCCAATTATTTTTGTTTTTGGATTGATTTTATCCCTCAGTTTGACACATTTGGCAATTTCATCCCAATGAGCAGGCACTTTTGACAACTCTTTTACTGTCCTTCCGTGTATAGTGAGTGCATCAAGATTAAGCGTTAATAAAAAACTGATCCACTCTTCTGTTGTAATAGACCTAAGTCCGATTCTGGTTTTAACGCTGATCGGTAACTTGGGAGCTCCTTTTTTGGTTTCATCAACAATTTGTTTGGCTAAAATATTATTTAATATTAAGCCTCCACCGGCACCTTTTTTAACTACATTTTTATCCGGACAGCCCATATTTATATCAATTCCGTCAAAGCCCATTTTGGAAATCATTTTTGCAACAGTATAAAATTTTTCTGGGTCATTACCCCAAATTTGGGCAATTAAAGGCTTTTCTTTTTTTGAAAATTTAAAACGGGGAATGATTTTTTCATAGCCTTCAGATGTAAGCCCGTCAATGGACGCAAACTCAGTAAAAAAGATATCCGGTTTGCCGTATTTTGCCACGATTTGTCTAAAAACTGTGTCAGTCACGTCCTCCATTGGAGCAAGGGCAGTAAAAGGCTTTTGTAAAGTGTGCCAAATATTCTTCATAATCTAAGTATTATACTTGAAAGTAGTTGATTTCGCAGAAAAAAGGCATGAAAAAAGCCCCTTTCGGAGCCTTTTTCCCAATTTGTAAACCTTACGGAAAACAAAAAGACTTATTAACCTTACGGTTATTAAGTTTGTATATAATACACTAGTTTTTATACTTTGTCAACAACTAGTTTGAATTCACTGAATTTTGATACTTTGGTTTCTTTGGGGACCTGTTGTGATCATGGTAATTTTAGTTCCTAAATTTGCTTCCATAAAATCCAGATATGCTTTAGCTTCTTTTGGTAGTTCCTTGTAATTTCTGGCTGCTTGAATAGCATTTCTATTCCAGGTAGGTAGTTCGATATATTCAGGTGTTACCTGGTTTAAGAATTCCTGGCTGGGTCTATAATCAACTTCTTCTCTGCCTAATCTATAAGAGGTGCAAATTTTTATCGGAAGATCGGGGTATACGCAATCCATATGAGTAAGGATTAAAGAGTTAATATTACCTGCACTAGTAAAGACACGGAGCGCAGGTAAATCAATATGAGCGATACGCCTGATTCTTTTTGTGGTTGCACCGAATTCTTTATGGTCTTCTCTTATTCTGGTATCCCATTTTTCTTCCATCATTGTGGGTAAATTTCTATTACCGACGCTACTCATATAAGTGGCCTTAATTACAGCCGCTCTAAGTTCAATTTGATTAGGGTCAACAATACCTTCTGTTGAGGAACGGATACCTTCAAAAGTTGTGTCTGAGGCAGTAACATCAGGGTACACTCCGTAGCGATGATCCAGCCCGATTGCCTGAGCTTTTTCAAAAATAAAAACATTATTTTCATCCTGCCAATCTTTTTTTAGATAAGAATTAACGTCTGAAGTTAATGGTTTTAGCGTTTTACCCTGTGCCATTAATTTCTCAACAAAATTATATTTACCTCCCACTGTGTATAATTCCTCGTGGCATAATAGTGGAACTTTTGTTTGTTCTAATTTAAATCCCATGCCATCTAGCAATGCTTGATATAATTCGTAATGTTCAATGATTTTTTTAGCATTAAAATCGGTAATATCCTTCATTCGTAGAGGATGTCGCAGCAATATATCTGCATAAGCAGGACCAATTCCCCGTCCTGTTGCGCCATTACCGCCCGATTGCCAGTCTTTTAAAGCCGCCTCATAGGCTCTGTGAGTATCTAGCGCCAGAAAACTCATTTCATCAATAATAATTTCAGCCGCATTTCCCGGTCCTGCAGTTTCATTAACTTCATATATTTCAGTTAATAAATCTGCCGGATGAATGACCATATCTTTGCCTAAGATTACTTTTGCTGATGAACATAACATTCCTGATGGTAAAAGATGCATGGCAATTCGTCTTCCATCATCTAATTCCACAGTATGTCCCGCATTCGCGCCGCCATTATCCCGATAAACTATAACAGGATGTCCATTAGAGGAGTAAGTATTTACGTATTCATCGACAATTCTGCCTTTGCCTTCGTCACCAAAAGCACCACCGCAAAATGCAAATGAGTTAGGTCTAATTTCTTTTTTCATTAATAGCCCAGAAGAACTATAGTAGGAAAATAAAGCATTGTCAATTCCTCTTTTGATTAATTTGACAAAACATTTATTGTTTTGCTATAAGTTAATAATCTTACAAAAATGCCTAGACAAGAAACAGGTATATCAACAAGTATAGTAGCTTTTAAAATTGGTCCTAAGCATACTTCAGGCCGCGAGGAATGATTTCTTTTATTTAGTAAGGGTGTAGAAGAAGGTCAAGGTAGAGGTTTTCATAGGGACGGAATCGGTTCTCCATGGATGTGCAGGCACTTTATCGGCCAAGGTCAAGAGTAGAATGGAGAGAATATGGTAAAAATCAGGTGGAGATATACCTACAAAGAAATGTTTATGCTTATACTATGATTGGTATTGATAAAGACGGGGATATTATTGCGTCTGCTGCAGGTGGTTTGGTTGGAAGAGTTGGGCAAACTCTTGAGGGTATGGCACAAAACATGATTAGTAGTGGAGCACAGAATGTATTGTTGATGGGTGAAGGAAACGATGTGTTTCAAAAAATAAATGGTAAATATACAGTAGAACCAAGAAGAGGACGTCTTAGAGCAGTATTCATTTTTAGCAACACAAAAATAAGGCTAATATAATTTATTGATTATATTATTCGATCTCCCGTGGTGCTTGTTGAGGGTATAATGGTTCGCTCACTGAGTTTGGCCACCAATGTGTTTTCTGTACAAATTTTACTCTATCATCACCGGGGGGTCCCATCCTTAGGGTAAGCAAGACTGGCTAAAACAAATGTTTTTTGACCAGGTAAAATTAGTGGGAAATGGAGAATGAGACATTCTGTCCTTTTAGGTGGTTCATAAACCTGTTTTAAAGCTATTTCAGTTGCTCCTAATCTGTATAGTTCCAAACAATGAGAAAATGGGTTGTCTGCAAACTGATTATTGTCCTTAATAACTTCTCCTGCTGCGCATCTTCCAGCAATATGGTTTGCATTCCAGGCAGCAGATGTTGTTGGATCCATATCTTCGTTTTGATCTGGTGCCATACGTGGGCGCCAACCTGCACCTATATCTGAACGACTAGCTGCTTCTAAAGCTGCAAAAAAAGCTTTATCAGAAGCTACACTAAAAGCTGCATCTCTGGCGCCTGATCTTCCTCTTTTTGAAGCTTCTTTGTAAGAAGCGCCATAGGCATCTTCAAAGTTAGCATAATCTCTTAAAGATTTATTTATTTTTTGAGCAAGTTCATTAATATTTGGCAAAATAGTGTCAATTTCTGCAAGGGTTCTTGGTTTAAACCATAATTTTTTTTCAGTTATTTCATTTAAAGTGGTTAAAACCTTTAGTACCCCTTCTTGGCAAACAGGTGGGAGGGTTAAGCAATCGTTTGGCAGTGTAGGTTCTATGTCTAATTTACTCATAAAATATTTTTTATGCAGAACAGATATGTTGTAATTATATGGGTAATTTTGTGTTTGTCAACTTTGTTGAGATTTTATGAATTTGGGATGTCATATATATAATTGTCAATATGAAAAAGGGTTCCAAATTGATTTTGGTGGTTCGTAGAGGGAATATTGTCCGTTCTCCTGTTGCGGAATTTGTTTTTAATGAGGAAATAATTTTCTTATTGATTCATCGCTTGAATACTGGAGGCAAATCAATAACCTGAATAGCTGCGTTTCAAGGGTGCCAAAATAAGTATGGTGTAAATTTTCACCATACTTTTCTTCTAAAGAAGTATATACTTTTTCATAAGGTTCCCAGCTGGGAGAGTTTGCACTTATCCCCATTGCCTCAACAGATTTTCGGCTATAATAGTACGCCCCTGTTTCAGCTAACCATAATGGCAAAGAATCATCCATATATAAATGAGAAATTTCATGTGATGCAATCATAAGACAAATAGCATCTGCAGAATATTTTTGTGCACTTTCAATGCCTTGATGCCTGTTTATCAACAACTCCTGATTCTCTTCCGGTAGTTGAGACCATGCGTCAGGCCAGTAAAGAGGAAAGAGTCTTTGCCTGCCTACTGGGATCATTTCTGAATAAGTACTATTAATTTTCGGTGTTTGAATTTCCCGGATTTCATGACTTTGCTGTATAACTTTATCATAAGAGTTTTGGTCGAGCAGTATAAATTTTGAGGTGATTGTCTCATCCTTTAAAGGTCTTTTAATATACCTTCCGTTGAGATCCAAAATCTGCTGGTGACTTTGTCTTAGTATACAGTTTAGTCTTGATCTGTCTGATGGGGTTGTAACAGTTCTAGAAGTTTCTCTTGCCTGAGCTATAAGTTCTTTGAGGGCAATTGTTTTTTGCAATGATTGTTCGTTCATAAACAGTGATTATACCTGTTTAGCCAGAACTAGTCAAACTATAGGGTTTTAGGATAGTTGAGAGGATTCTAAGCAGAAATTACAGTAAAATACAAACTATAGGTTCTTTTTAGTGATTGACGGGATTAAGAATATCTTTTGCCTTCCAAGAATAGATCTATCCTATAGTTTGCTATTTGAGCTCAAAAAAGGTATAATACGCAGGTTATGAAAGGTATTGAACTTGCAACAGGAGAAATTAATTCAGAAACAAAAACCTTAGAAAAAGGGCTTCATTTTCATGGTTTTAGCTATGTTCCAGAAGAAAGAATAGCTTCCAGTGAATGGGTTAGTTGTAGACTCAGTAAAACACAGGGTTCTATTTTGGAAATTTTACTAAAAAGTCCTGGTAATTTTGTTGCCAGAAATAACATTCTTGAGCAGATGCATAAAACTGCTCCTGAGTTTACTGATATTTCCAATGCGCTAAGAAGCCATGTTTTCAGGTTAAGAGGAAGAATTGAGGAGCTATATGGCTTAAAAGGTGATATTCATCAGGATATTCCCGTAATCATTGAGTTTCATAAAAAGCTTGGCTATAGGATGGTAGAATCTGGGGAGTCAACAATTCCTGAGCATAGTGAAGGAATTTTCTCGTTTGTTGAACGCTCTGAAATCAAAAGTCCCTTGGTGGTAGTTTCAGGTTTGCTTCACGATTATGAAAAACAGGCTGCTTTTGTAGAATATGATAATAATGCTTTTGCCAAGGCAAAACTTGGCCCAACTTTAAATTTAATCCTGACCAAACTTATGGAGACACCTGAAAGTTATATATCTTACCAAAGTTTTTATGATAATGGATTTGAAACAAGAAAACAGTTAGGTGATCAAGTAAAATTACTTAGAAAAAGATTAATAGATTTATATATTTATGCAAAAAAAGACCCTTCAGAACTTCCTTTGCCAAAAGCTTCAAAAGAATATGGTCACACTTTAACCTTAAAGCATAAGCTTGGGAAAAAGTAATCCTGTTCGGGGTGATCGACGGGATTCGAACCCGCAACCACTGGTACCACAAACCAGGGCTCTACCATTGAGCTACGACCACCATACTTCGTATTTTACCAGATTAATAAGAAAAAGGCTCCTTTCGGAGCCTTTTTCAAAAACACACTTAAAAACCAAAAGGTTAATAAGTAATTTAAATATATGACACTGATTTTTTTCTGTCAAGAATCTCAGTTAGAAAAGGGTAATAGCGACCACAAATCTCTTGGTTTAAATAATGCAGATACTATGTCTGGTTCCAAAACGCCAAAATATAAGATATTTTCCCCGGGTTTAACATTTACCCTGATAGTTTTGGGTTTATAAAAAGGTTTGTGCAGGGTGAAGTCGAATGCATAATCCGGTAACAGATATCTGGCTTCGATTTTAGTAGATATACCAGTGTTATCCAACCTTACCCCACTAGAATTTTCTATAGCATCAGAGGAAATAGTTAGAATATAGTCACCTGAAAAATCATTCTTCCACTGCAAGGCGGATTTTATAATTAATTGAACTGGTGATTTAATTGTTGTTGCAAAAACTAAAGGAGATGAATCAAACTCTCTGTCTTTATTAAAAAGCTGCAGGGATATGTTATATGTTCCACTTTCAGGTGTCTTTAGTTTTAAAGTGAAGGTAGCAGTTTGTCCTGGCTCAATTTTTTGATCCGGTTTTAGTTTAATTGTTTCGATTTGTAACTCACTGCCACCCCGGGTAGCTTTTAGTTCAATATCTCCATCATTCCAAATGCTTTGCCCGGTATTTTTAAAGGTAAGAAAAATATTGTAACTTTCGTTTGAGACAAGCGAGGTATATATTTCACCTTTTGTGAGCTCTGCCTTGTTTTCAATTATTGGTTTACCACTTGTTTTGGGAATATCAATCAAAGAACCATAACAGGCGTAATAATTAGGATCAGAAGAGGTTGAAACACCTAAAATCTTTATGTTTTGTTTTTCTCCTGTGATTTTTTTAAAGGAGAAATGATCAAAAGGAGCTTCCTGATAATTTAATAAGAATGGGGTAACCGCAATAATTCTATTACTATTCCAAGCAGTACTAAAAGCAGTTTTATAATAATCTCCAATTTTTTCAGCACTCGGTAAGGACTTATCATGATATAGTCCTTCTGCGTGTTTCCAGCCTGTTTCAGTGATAAATACTGGTAAGTTTTTAGTTGTAAATCTTTGAAGTAATAAGGATTCCCAAATCCATGTACGGACTGAAATTCTTCCATTGTTATTAGGAGATCCTACAAATCCGGGGTTTGGATACGAATGTGATGCCCAGCCATCCAGTTTATTTAAAATACCAGGAACTTCCTCTTCCATTTGAGTTAAAAATACTTCTTCGTCCATATATTTAGGAGTTTTTTGTGGGGCTGAGGCATCAAGTCCGGCGTTTATAACAAAAAAATCAGGGTTTTTATTCTTTAAAGCAGCAATTGTTTTATCTAAAACTCTGGCATAAGATTTCGGATCAACAGTCCCACCCCATTCTTGACCCTGATTTGGTTCATTATAAACAAGGATATAACGGTTCTTCGTAGGCCAATTCAAACTATCCAAAAAATCAGCCCAGGCAATTTCTTCTCCATCATAAGGTCTTTTCCAATAATCTTTTTCAGGTTCTGTTGCCAGTCTTACAATGGGAATCAAATGCTTCCTTCTTAAATCATCAAAAAAAGCCTGCCATTTATTATGATCCCTACTTTTACTTTCTATTAAGATTGTTATATAGCCCCAATCACCGCCATTAGAATTAACAAGGGAAGCTGCAGGAGATGATTCATCAACAGTCGGAGAAATCATATGAATACCAAATTTATTGTTTGGGGATAATAGGGGATCTACTATTGCCTTAGCAGGGTTAGCAGATACAGCATTGATAATAAATAAGAAAATAAATACCAGAATATATTTGAAGAATTTCATGAGGGGTATATTTTAACACTTATCAGGTAATGATTTCTTCTAAAGCTTTAATTCCACCAAAAGAGATTCTGTCAGGCATGATATTTCCTGTTCCCAGCATAGTTGCAGGAGTAATTATAAAATCTCCCCATTTTTCATTGATGCAATCTACAGCCTTAACAAGACTTTCTTTCACAATTAAATCTTCTAGCAAACTTATTTGGGTATTAGTATTTTTTTCTAAATTAAAAACTGATACAGCCAGTGAGCGCACAGGTTTTTGAAAAGGGCATTTTAAAAGCAATCTAAAAATTCTTTTGTATATATCTTTGGAATCAAATAAAAAATCAGCAAAACTTACCCCCTGATGCCAGTAGGTAAAATCACGATAGACTATAGATAAATGTACACCCCGGCACTTATATCCTGCTTTTCTCAACCTAAAGCCTGTTTTTTCCACCAGCTTTTGTAACAAAGGAGCCAGTTCTTCTGAAGTAATAAATGGTTTTGGTAGGGCAAAAGAATTCCCATAACTGCCGCGTTTAATAGTAACATCATCAATTTCCCAACCATGTAATCTTAAAAACCAATAATACCCAGTGATTGATTTAAAAGCAGCTTTTAATTTCCAGATAGGGGAGTCATAAAAATCTAAAACAGTAAAAATTCCCATATTATTTAACCTGACAGTATTTCTGGTTTTGATCCCACAAAGATCCATCAATCCCAAATTTTGATAAATTTTCAGGTAGCTATTGCAATCTATTACGTCAAGTCCATCTGGTTTATGTAATCCTGCTGCAGTTTTAGCCAAAAAGCGGTTAGGAGCAATTCCCACAGAGATTGTTAACCATTCACCAATTTCAGTCTTTATTCTTTGTTTTATTTCTATTGCTACCTCTGTAATACCCTTTTTAAGGGCTAGAGAGTCCTTCAAATCAAGCACAAATTCATCTATAGACTTTGGGATCACATCACTGCTATAGCCTTCTAAAATAGCTCTAAACTTGAGGTGAATATTTCTATATTTATTAGGATCAGGGGATAAAACAATTAAGTTTGGACAAAGTATTTTGGCGTCTCTAACTTTAAACCCCACTTTAATTCCCAATTTTTTAGCTTCTATAGATGGGGCAAGAATACAACCTGAAGGGGAGTTGTAAGCAGCTACAGCAATTGGTTTACCTCTAAGTCTAGGATTAGCTTGTTGCTCAATGGTAGCAAAACAGGAATTTAGATCCAGATGCATTAAAGTAGGTTTTTTGGGGTTAAAAGGCAAATTAATTACATTCGCCATCAGCTATTTCCTCAACACTCCAGTGCAGATTGTCCGTATTCATCACTAACCTAAAAAATAGGGTAGGGGTATCAACAGAAAAAACATGGTATAAAGTTTTGCCTAAACGGTAGGTATGATGTAAACCAATTTTAGTAACCTGATAATTTTTTCCCTCCCATAAAATATATTTAGGGTAGACAGAACGCCTTTTGTGATCATAAATTAAATTAACAGAAATAGGGGCATCAATCTTTTGAATCATGGATTTTAAGACTACACCCAAAGAATACCCGAAGTCAATATCTTAATTTCCAGTTGGGGTTATTTTTGGTATAATTCACAAAGCGCGGGTGTAATTCACCGGTTAGAATGTCACTTTTCCAAAGTGAACGCAAGGGGTTCGACTCCCCTCACCCGCTCCAGATTGATAGTTTTGAAAATTTAGCTTCAGGTATCTCATAATTTAAGTATCATCCCGTCTCCTCACTCCAAAGGAGGCAAGTATATTACTTATAATATTGAGTATTTCTAACCTGTTTAATTATGGTATTGATATTGAGGTTTTTTGAATTAATATAGAATATAAAATAAGCCCTCCGACTAATAAACTCGCTAACCCACGCAAAATATGCCAAATATTTGTCGCAGCTGTTATTTTAGTAGTAGTGCCTGAAAGTGAATTAACAAGTTTTATAGACCAACCTCTTAATTGGGGATGTATAGAAATTACCCCTTGTATTAATAAATAAATGCCAAAGATCAAAAAATATGGGTTTAGATTGCTTTTTGCAACATTAAGCTCTCTTTCCTTTATTTGAGGTGAACTCAAAGGCGGAAAAAATAAGTTGTTTAGCATGATTGGCAGATTCAAAATATCATTTTTCTCGAAATAAAAACTAATTGTGAAATAAATCATATATAAAGCGACAACTACGAAAGCAATACCAAAAAATTTATCCTGCAGATATATATAATATTCGGTTTTCTTACTAATTTTTGTTTCCCTTCCTTTTAGCGCATTCAGCGATTTCATAAGCGGAAGCCAGTCTATCTTCTTGCCAAACAATAAGGCTACACCTGCTGTAAAAAGAAGTACCCATAATACTAGGAGCGCTATAGTAGCTACATTTTTTATATCCATTCTTAAATTTAGAATATCACGTACATAAATACTACGCAACAAATTATGTATCTGCCCACCCTCATTAACCATCGAGCATCGACCTATTTTTCACTATTATTAAACTTGATACGTTTCCATTAAGTTGCTAAAATGAGATAGTATTTGAGGTAGAAAGAGTTCGGAATAACTTGCATCTCCCGCTCATAGTCTCGTCCTTTTTGTATTGCAAAAAGAGACGGACTCATTAAAACAATAAATGTATACTGTGTATGTTCTAAAGAGCTTAACAGATGGAAGAACATATGTTGGTTGTACAAAAGATCTAGAAAACAGAATTAAAGAACATAACTCAGGAGAGGTAAAATCTACAAAAGCAAGAACTCCATTTATTCTTTGGTATAAAGAAGACTTTGTAGATAAATATGAAGCTTTTAACCGTGAGCAACGCTTTAAAACATCATGGGGAAGAAGACAATTAAGAAAGATTTTAGAACCACTAATTCAGGATCAAAAGGGTTTGATGTAAAATCTTGCAATCTCAGTTATTTAATCTAAACTAATCTCTTATATTACCTGATTTAATAGAAAGAGGTCGAGTTGTAGGTGGATGAATCACTGTTAATCGTTCATCAGGAAGTAAAGGATTAGTTTTTATTGCTTCAGCAACCTTCCTCCAAATTCCTTTTGGAGCTTCACCAGTGTTATAAAAGAACCAACTTCTATTAACTACTGCATTACCTTGTGAGTCCCAAGTTGTGTACCTATAATCAGAAGATTGCTTTCCGTCGGCGAACAGTGAATATGAAATAATTGTACCCCTTGCTGGTACTGGTCTGCCTGCAAGCAAAATGCCCTCAATTGTAAGTACTGGTCCTTTTGACCAGTTGTTTTCAATTGGCAGTTTTGCCAATACGATAACCTTTCCTTCTCCAAATTTTACGGTAGGAGCTTTGTACCAATGAAAATTTAACTGATTTAAACCAATATTTTCATGTTCAACAAGTAAAAAATTAGGAGAGTGGATAGATCGACTGACAATATATGGAAATACACCAAAATCAGGTAAAGGGTAGGGGGTTCCATCTTTTGTTGGTTCCCCTAAAAGCTGCAAAATCTCCTTATAATAACCTTGAAGTGCCTGTTGCTCTTGAGTAATAGATATTTCACTTCTAGCCATGCCTGGAAGTTTACTACAAGATTGTTTATTGGTCAATTTACATCCTCATTGCTGTAAACGTTCATAAGCTTAGTAAAGTGAATTACGGCATAATCTGCCAGGCAAAAGGGTTTGAACCAATTTGCATCATCCGCTCAGATTTTTAACAGCTAAAGCTGACTGGCAGTTTTAGCATTAAGGTCTACTATATATACACCACCAGTGTGAGAGCAACCAACATAAACTATATTGATAGATGAGAAAATATTATCTTGAGCCCTGTAAGCAACTGGGTACACGCATTCCCATAATCCACTTGAGTTTGTAGGATATTTCCAATTTACAACAGAAATCACATTACTATTTGTATCTACCAGAGCAATATAATTGCTCCCATCTTTTGTTCCTGTAATCAAAGTTTTACCTATCTCTGTTCGGCAAAATTCTGATACATAAAAATCCTTGCTTAGCTTATCCATTAACTCTTTTGATTTTGAATCTGTAGGCAGATTAGGATTCCAATAACAACTGATTCCCACTAATTGGGCTTCAGGAAAGCCTGATAGTTTTCTATCATAATTTGCCCAGTTGCTTGGTCCAGTTTGCATATCCCGAATCTTAAGAAATGGCGGGACAGTAGGAGATGGCGTATTAGTTGGGGGTTTAGAAGGTGTAGATGTGTCAAAAGTCGGAACAGTACCTATAATTTTGGAAGGTTGAGGAGTTGCAGTAGCAGGCTTATATATTGTTGTTGGGTTTATTATTGGAGTAGGTACCTCTTTAATAAATTTTAAAGAACTAATAATTTGTTTAAAGTCAACAGAAGGCTGGGAATCTAAATTAGAAGATTTTATTTTTATTAGTCCTAATTTTTCCAGACTTTTAGGGTTAAATAATAAGTCGCTCCCTTCTTTACTTTTATAAAACTCATGAATTCCTATCTTAATCATCTCTTCTTGGTTTGAATCTGGTTTAACAGGGTCAGCTATAATTAGTGTGTCACAATCTTGATTACAGCTAGCTAACTTAAATGCCACAGCCTTTGTGAAATAATCTTGCGCCGCAGAATATTTGGCTGGGTAATAAACATCATATTCTCCTCCTTGTAATGTAATAAAACGATATAAAGTATTACTTGAGTCTGTGCTACTAGATTTTTTTATAAAAGAATAAGTACCTGTAATCGTCACCAAAAGGAGAGTAAAAATCAAAAAAACATTTACGGGAATAAAACCTTTTTCTTTCATAAATTTATAGTAGCATTTTCCAGATAAGCTTTCATTAGCTTAGTAAAATGAATAACAGTGTAATCTGCCAGGTAAAAGGGTTTAAACCAATTTGCATCATCCGCTCCAGATGATGGTAAACCAAAATTCCTTTAGCTTTATATAACGCTCTAAACAGCATATACCATTTTATCTCAATGGTTCGTTTTTCATCTACAATGACCTTTTCAAAGAGAGATTGATTATAGTCCGTCTTTGTAAGTCGCTTTTTTATATAGTCTGTATTGCTCGCGGTGTGTTAAAATAAGCAATTAGTTGCAAGTATTTTATAATATGTTAGTTGAAAATTTTGCTGAAAAATTCGCTACAGCTAGACCTTCTGATGAACTTGGAGTAATTCTCTCACAATCCTCCTATTTAGCTCAAAAACTTGGTAGTAGTTTCGTTACAACTGGACATTTACTACGGACTTTATTTGTATACCAAGACAAAGAAATAAAGTGGTTTTTAGGAGGTCAGAGATTTGATCATGGAAAATTTCTTCATCAAGTTGAAGAATCCTTACCTAAATCTGAACAACCTTTTGAAGGGGCGCTTAAATATAACGATCTGGCTGAAAAAACTTTAGAAAAAGCAATAACTATATGTAATAAGGAGGGAGCTAAAAGCCTTACTCCACTTCACCTTTTAAGAGGAATGTTAAATACTCATGAAGGTTCTGCTTGGGCAATACTCTATCAGAATGGTGTAAGAGACCTAAAGCTTTAAACAGGTATGAATTTAGGAGTGTCGTGATTTCTCTTTAGTAACGATCCACGCCGGAATAATTTACCTCTCCCGCTCCAATAGGAATCAGTCTTTAAGGCTGTGGGACAAAATTTTGAGTAAAAGATCCGCTGTTTTCCCCAGTTACACCAGAGTGACTTAACCAATCAATATTTGCTTTGCCAGCCTTTGGCCACATTGTTCCTGTGTAAGAAATATCTATATCAGAACTTAAGAACGCTATGGAACAAGTTCCAAATGCTCTTCCTAAAACAGAACCACCTTCACCACCGCTATATCTGCCGTTTATATTTCCATTACATACTCCGCTGAGTGTACCGGTTACATCTCCACCTGCTTTTGGCATAGTTATAGTAAAATGAGTAATTTGATTCATATAGTTAAGATCCTGGGAAATTGTTATTGTATCTGAGGTTTTAGTGGAAGAGGGGATATTTTTATAGATTTTAGCGTTCTCTATAGAAGTTTTGGCCAAAGATTTAGTGTCTTGTTGATATTTTAGACCTAAGTAGAATCCAACAAACGGTAAAGCTATAAGCATTATCATTGCAATTGCTTTAGAAAGAGGTGTAATTGTAGTATATTTTTTTGAAAGCTTCATAACTTAAGTATTACAGAGCAATAAAACATAAGTCAAGACTGTGAGATTATGTATGGGAAACACGTTCCAGCAGATCTTCTGACCAGACATCAAAGTAATTTTCAGGTAATATCAAAGCTCTTTTTGGTGCAAGTTCTGCAATAAATTCTTCTGTGTGGGATACAATTAGCAAGGCTCCCTGGTATTCTTTAAGAACCTGCAGGATAATTTTTTGAGACATCATATCCAGGTATGTAGTTGGCTCATCCAAGATTAAAAGATTGTAATCCTGTAATAAAAGTAAGGCTATAGAAAGTCTGGTTTTTTCTCCACCGGATAAAGTACCAATCTTTTGATGAACTTTACTTCCTGGAAACAAGAAGCTGGCAAGCAGGGGACGGACAACACTTTCCGGTTGGTGGCTCATATTCATTGCAGTTTCCAAAAGATTTTTCTCAAAATCTAAATTCTCAAATTCCTGTGAATAATAACCCACTTTTAGGTTTGATTCTTTAAAAATTTCTCCTTCATTTGGTTCTAAAATCCCCATAAGTATTTTAATAAAAGTACTTTTTCCAAC
Organism: Microgenomates group bacterium; assembly: GCA_041659805.1. Classification (GTDB taxonomy): domain Bacteria; phylum Patescibacteriota; class Microgenomatia; order Daviesbacterales; family UBA10151; genus STC-54. The sequence continues at coordinate 723,610 of JBAZXP010000001.1, forward strand.
CCCATTAGGACCAATTAATGCCACACATTCACCACGTTCTATTGAAAGATTGATTCCTTTTAATATTTCCTTTTCCCCATATGATTTAGAGATGTTTAAAGCTTTGATAGGTAAAGCTCCCACAGTTGCAGGCTCAGGCAGCCTAAATTTGATTGCTTTTACTTCTGGAGGTAAGTCTGGTAATTTCTCTTTTAATTTATGAACCCTTTTTTGTAAATTTATTCTTTGTCTGACCCCCATTCCTTTAGCACTTTCTTCCAAACGGGAAATATTTCTTTGTTCAACATGAACTTGTTTACGTAAAGTAGCTTCTTTTTCTGCCCTTTGTTCTAAAGCTTGAGTATAATTACCTCTATATTCTTCTATCTTATGAAGCTGTGTGTCCACATATAAAATCTTATTAATATGTTTGTCCAGTAATTCCAAATCATGGGAGATAAGGATTAGTGTTTTTGGATAATTGCTTAAAAAACCCATTACCCATTTCTTACCCTCTGTATCCAAAAAGTTAGTTGGTTCATCAAGTAGTAAAATATCAGGTTGGGCTAAAAGCGCTCTTGCTAAAGCTAATCTGGTTTTTTGACCACCACTTAAAACCTTTGGTGAGGAATCCATATCTAATTCTGAAAGTTCCACACCAGTGATCATCTTATATAATTCATAGTCTTGTTTTGTTCCATCAGGATTAAGATATTCCCGGATAGTAACAGCCGATTCCATAATAGGATCATGTTTTACTTCCTGTGGAACAATACCAATTGTGCCTGTGATTTCAATTTTTCCAGACTGAGCAAGCTCTTGCTTACAAAGAATTTTAAGCAGGGTACTTTTACCGGCGCCATTGGAACCGATTAAACCAACCTTTTGCCCATCTGTAATTGTGAAGCTAACATCATCAAATATAGTATGTGCATTATGTGAAAATGATAAATTATGTACACTAAGCATCCAGGTATTATACAGTAAAACTGCCTATTGTGCATTCTTATAGGATAAATGGTACAATACACTCTATGGGAAATTTTAATAGAGGTAATAGATCAGGCGGAGAACGTAGTTATAGACCTTCTAGCTTTAACCGTGGCTCAGATAGACAAGTAGAAATGCAACAAGCTGTTTGTGCTAAATGTGGACAGAACTGTGAAATTCCTTTTAGACCAACCAATGACAGGCCTGTATATTGTTCAAGCTGTTTTGAAAACAACAGAAATTCTGATTCAAGATCAGAAGGAAGAAGCTTTGTCAGACCTTCTAATTCTGAAGATCGTGAGATGTTTACAGCTACTTGTGCAGATTGTGGTTCCAGTTGCCAGGTTCCTTTTAAACCAACCAACGGTAAACCGGTTTTTTGTAGCAATTGTTTTGGTGATAAAAAAGAAGGTAACAATAGAAGAAGTGAAAGACCAAACTCTCAACCTCAGGATAATAAACAACTTGAAGCTATAAATAGCAAACTTGATAAGATTTTAGCAATTTTAGCTCCAAATACAGCCTCAAAAGAAGATTTAGAAGAAATAGCTGAGGAAATCAAAGAAGTTACAGAAGATTTACCAGTAGAAGTTGTTGTTGAGAAAAAAGTAAAAGTTGCAAAGAAAAAAGCTCCAGTAAAGAAATAATTAAGTTAAAATCCCTTTAGTTTAGCCTGAACTGTTAATCTTTTTGTGTTTAATCCAGGTGGGACACAAGTCATCAGTGTTAAATATCTGCCTGTTTCGTCAGGAGGATTAATTACCCATGTTTCTTGGGGATTAACAATTGTTAGGCCCTTAACAATATATTCAAATTTTTGTCCACCTGCAGTAACTATTATAGAATCACCCTTTTTAATGTCAGGTAATTTAGAAAAAATAGCTTTATAGTTATCTTGTTTGAAAAATTGAGGCAGGGAAGAATGACCAGAAATAAAAACATTACCTTTTTCACCAGGAAGAGCTGATCCTGGTAAATGAGACAAGTGTGTTTCAAAAGTATTACTGTCAACAGATACTTCTGCTGCATCTAATTTAATACCGGGCACAGAAACAGTAAAAGTATTATACGAAGCCGGAATAGACCTTTTGTTGTTTGAGGTAATAACGGGAAAATTATTTCGGTTTTCGATAGATACTCCTAAAACTGATTTTGAATCAAGAGAAGGGCTAACTAGAGCAACATTTTGCTGTGAATATACAAAAGCCTCCCAGGCCTTAAAAGATACAATAGGCATAATTACCTGTGTAAGCAAAAAAACACCTATTCCTAACATAAATAGAGGGAGCAGCTTAAGGAGCATATATATCTATATTAGACTAGATCGAAAGCCTAAATCAAGGTATAAAAAGGGTTAAAAAAGAGGAATGCCTTTATAATTTTTGCTTCCTCTGTAGAGTGCATTAGATACAGTTAGAGGCACCTCTTTATTATCATTTCCTAAACCAATGACCCAAAATGGCACCGGGCCATTCAGAATCTTTATTTTTGCATTAGGCTTAATTGAGGTAGAGCAAACATCTAAAAAAGATCTATCGTCAGGTGCATAAGCATATTTCCAATACCTTAAAGAGTTCAATCGGTCAGGAGTAATAAGCTTTTCATCTACTTCCAGAACCCTGATAGTTTGCCAGCCAAAGCGGCTAAGCGAGATTAGCATTTCTAAATAATTTTTTGGAGTGGATGCATTTCGGTCACCATTTATAAATTTTCCGATAAAACCTTTTGGCATGGGCTGTTTATTCCAAGTCCAATCAAAGCTGGGTTTAGAATCTCCGACCGCGAGTTTCGTTGGATATTCAAAAATTAATCTTCCTGCGAGATCAAGCATTGAACGTGGTTCAGAGTGATATGAAAGAAAGTTACTAGGTAATTCCATATTTGTATTATAGTACCTTCACAGAGTAAAAGCAACCTATAGTAGTTAGATCAAAAGAGGTGTTTTGACAGCCCAAAGAAAACCCTAGTTAAAATGGTTCTACTGGTAGGCAATCCAAAAAAGAGTAATTAGGCCTACTTACTAGGCGTTTTACATATTCAATATCGTCAGGGTGATTTCGCTTCATTTCACCGCTTCTGATGATATAATGACTACAAATTATGAAAACTAATTATTGTACTCTGTATGTTGTCCGTCATGGAGAAACTGATTGGAATGTTGCCAAAAAAATTCAAGGTCACACAGATATTGATTTAAATACTGAAGGAGAAAAACAAGCACAGTTATTAGGTGAAGAATTAAAAGACATAGATTTTGAAGCTGTGTTTTCTTCAGATTTAATAAGAGCAAAAAGAACAGCAGAAATTATAGCTTTAGAAAAAAAGCTTGCTGTGACTACAACAGAATTACTCAGGGAACGCAAATTCGGACGTTTTGAAGGTAAACATATTGACGCATTTAAAGAGATGGGTGATGTTTTAGATAAATTGACTGATGAAGAAAGATTTTCCAGCAAACATTTTCCTGATGTGGAAAATGATGAAGAATTAATCAATCACTTTATTACATTCACAAGGGAGGTTTGTGTGGCTAATCCGGGAAAAAATATTTTAATTACCACTCATGGGGGGATTCTCAGGTCTTTACTAGTACATTTAGGTTATGCAAACTATAAAGATCCTCTGCATGTTGGTAATACTGCATACATGGTTTTGAAATCTGATGGTGTTGATTTTTTTATTGAAGGCGTGAAGGGTATAGAAAAAAATATTACTACTTAGGTAATTTTAGATTAAAACGGTTGCTGTATTCGTAAAACTCAATTGTTCGACCTCTTGATAAGGCTCTATCTATTAATACCTCACATCTTGCTCTTGAATACCTTTGAGCAAGTACACAATAGAGATTAAGAACTCCGACACTGCCGATTATTGTTAACCCAAACATATTGCCGTTCATAATATCTGCTATACATGTGGGTAAATTTGTTACTGCAATTGCTCCAAGATGCCAAATTTCATTAAACGCTGTTTGATTTGTGCCGTAATCAATCAAAGATGAGAGTCTAGTATCCTTAACACTGTAAGTTGATTGATACCTATATTTGCCATTGCTAGTCATATGCCTCGCAAGAATCCTTGGTATTTTTTGAAATTGGTGAATTTGGAGAGCTTTCAATATTTTAATAGTTGTATGTGGATTTCCCCTTGGTTTTAAGTACCATTTAAATAGACGCTGGACAACATTATCACTTTCAGAATGTTCAAACATTTCCTTATAGGTTTTAGGCTCAGAAGTTTGTGTTTCTGTTTCTGTTGGAAAATTTAAAGCGTGACTCGTATATAGTTCCTGATCAAGTCTCATAAGCAGGAATTATATCAAAAGGAGGTGAATAGATCAACTATAGGCTTATTTATTTGAATACAATATGTGCCCTTCTTGCACTTTCATTCGAACACCTTTTAGCCTGGATCTCTGATATCCAACAGACTTACATGAAAGGTACTGATCCTGATTATACCAAAAAAGGAGTGGAAGAAGAATGAGTAATCTGTTTCCCTCCCAACTTCATACAGAAAAAACCTTTTATCTGTCATTTTTGGATGATTTGGAGAGCTGTAATGAGGAAGTTATCATTGAAAGTCCTTATATTACCAGCGAACGAACAAGTTTGTTTATTCCTATATTTGAAATGCTTTTGAAAAAAGGTGTAAGAATTTATGTTATGACCAGAGACCCAAAAGAACACGATTTGAACTTAGAGGCACAATCAGAAGAGACTATTAGGACTTTTGAAATAATGGGAGTTCAAACTTTACTGTGCGTTGGCAATCATCACCGGAAACTGGCTATTTTAGACAGAAAAATACTTTGGGAGGGTAGCTTGAACATTTTATCTCAAACGCACAGTCGTGAAATTATGAGGAGAATAGAAAATGAAGAAATTGCTATGGAGATGTTTAACTTTTTGAAGCTGAATAAGTTTATTTAGTCTTCATTATCTCGGATATATCCACTCCGAGCGCTTTGCTTATTTTTAGTAAATTATCAGGAGATGTAGCAACTTCGCCTCTTTCAATGACAGCGAAATAATTTACATTTATTTCAGCCTTTTTTGCTACCTCTGCTTGGGTAAGCTTGGCTTTTTCCCTTAACTTTTTGATATTTTTGCCGTAAATTTCTTTGTATGAGCTATCCATATTTCGATATTATAGCATTTTCCAAAAAACAATCAAAATCTATAGGGTCCCCTTAAAGCCAAATATATTTATTAGTCATTTTGCTACGAGTTTGAAATCTGGTAAACTATCCGATAGTGGCAGTGATTGTGACTTTTGTAAATATAGAGAAGATATCAGACAATTCGAGAAATGAATGACCCTAGAATAAAATTTAATAAATACTTTAAAGTAAATAAAAAGGATCTTGATAAGGAGGGATTTTTTAATATTTCACTAGTGTCGGATTTACCACTTTTCATCGATCCGTTCCACCTTTTCTATAGTCCAAAAGCAGAATATCAAAAACTACATAAAGATATTATTGAATATCTGATTTTTCTAAGAGGAATTTCTACAAACTATGCTGGTATGCAATTACCAGCATCCATACTCAATACTTATTACAAATTTCCAGAGGTAAAACAGAATTGGTTTGGCTTTTCTTTTATCGGCAATGAAGGTCATGGTCTAGGTGCCAAATTTGCAAAAGCACTGAACAATAATTTTAGCGAACTGTTTAATGATTTCGGATCTGGGAAAAAGACCCACCATTTAGAGAAGTTAACCTTAATTGCAGATAGGGTTGGGAAAGATTCGGTAAGTGACTTTGCGACAAATCTGATCCACGGATTTTTAGCAAAACAGACAGAAGAATTTACTAAAACATATGTTGACAAGAATCAAACTAAACCATTCACGATTAAAAGAGCTGAATTTGATTATGTTCATCAAGTTTGGAAACCCAAAGTATATGTTTTGCCAGCATATGGCGGAGATTACGTGTTACTTACCCCAAAAGATTTACTTACAAAGAATGATACTTGGATTAACAAGACTGACTTTATAGAAGACTTCGCTGAAATTCCAAATTCAATGCCTAATGATGTTTTGCGTGAACAACTTTCAAGATATTTTGACCAAAAGTTAAAGGAAAACGCAAAAACTAGATTAAACAAGAAGACAAAAAAACTTGAGGATTACCAGACTCAAGAGACAAGAGGAAAAGCAGCAATCGAAACTGCCAAAAAATTTCCACAATCAATTGATGTATATATCAAGCTAAAAGAAGAGAAGGGGGATCAAGCAAAGGTAATCAGCGAAGAATATGTACTTGAAACAGAGACATTTTTTGAAAATCAATTTTCAAATTTTGCAGAACAGGTTGATACAAAAAAAACTAAACCGACTTCATATAAAGAAGCTCTTGCTCGTGCATTATATTTCAAAGAGTGTGTTGAGCTTCACGACAATTATAAGAATCTATACGATGGACAAAAGCCAGCAGATGAAGATTGGATACAGAGAATGTTTTGGCTTGTTTGGTATGGATCCGAAAGCGATCTTAATAGAGAGCCTAAAAATGGTCTTGGTGAACCAGATTTTACAGCATCTCAAGGAAGAAAAGACAAGACTGTAATTGAGTTTAAATTGGCCAGTAGTAGTAGCTTAGAAAAAAATATTCTTAACCAATTAGAGAAGTATAAAGAAGTTAATAAGACGAATCAGGGTATTTGGGTCATTATATTTTTTACATACAAAGATCATCAAAAGGTTTTAGGGATTCTTAAAAAGAATAATTTAGAAGGTAACAAAAACTATATTTTGGTTGATGCTCGAAAAGACAACAAAATACCTCCTTCAAAGATCAAATAAATGAATATTCAACTAAACTATGATGATTTGAATAACGATCAAAAAAACAGAGTTTTCAGATAATGTAATTAACGAATTAAGAAAGATACTAAAATAATTCAAGATTAAGCGTATTTATTTTCAAAAGACTTATCAGACATTAAAAGATAAATAATGCCTTCTAAGAAACCAATAAATCCGGGGACAAATGTCCAGAAGAATATTATATAGATAATTCCTTGTATAGGTTTACCTAAATAAAATTTGTGAATTCCAAAATCACCAAGAAATATAGCCAATAATGCAGCTGCTATTCTATTTTTGCTTGTCTTTGACTCCAAAACAGGAGAATATTTACTCTTAACTTGAGCTCTATACTTTTCCTCTTCCTCAATTTTCTTTTTTGATTTTTCTGTGAGTGCCATATCTTGCTGAATAATATCAAATAATTTTTACTTTATCATTAAGGATTTCCAGCTCCTAGAAATGTTCTTGGATTAACAGGTATTCCATAAACTCTAACTTCAAAATGTAAATGTGGGCCTGTTGACCAGCCTGTTGAACCCATTCTTCCTATAACCTGTTTAGTAGATGTTATTTCCTGCCCTTTAACTACAAATATTTTATCAAGATGGGCATATATAGAAGTAATATTATTACCATGATCTATGATTATATGTTTACCGTATCCCCAGGATATTTCACCAGCGTAGATTACTTTACCAGGTAAAAAGGGGTTTATAGGGTCACCTATCTGACCATAGGCATTTGCTATATCAATTCCTGTATGGAAAATCTGGAAACCGCTGCTTTGTCCAAACTCTAAAGTTATTACTCCAAATGTAGGCCAAGAAACTATTACCTTTAAAGGGATAGCTTCACCTGTAACAGGATCATGTATTTCTACATTTTGGGTTTGTTCGTTTACTGAAACTAGCTTATCCGAAATAATATCAAGCCCGATTTGAGTTAAGAGAATAATTGCAATAATTGGTATTGATATGGCAATACAAAAAGCTACTAAGACAAATTTAAGTTCTCTTTTAAAGGAAAATATAAGATATGCAAATTTTGGATTCATCTGCTTGCTGGGCAGATGAACGTATTATACTCCAAATTATTTTAGCATTTATAAAAGAATTCAATTCTCTTAGGCTAAATATTACCCCTCAATTCCTTAGTAAGGGATTTAATGCGATCTTTATTGCTTTCTAGATATCCCTCTCCTGGAACGTATAATCTTAGATTTGTTCCCAAAATAAAGTTTATACCCCTCACTTCTGCATTAGGATGGATCACGATGGATTCTTTAGCAGATACACAATCATTTCTTGGATTGCAGCAACATAGAAGGATAGAAGCTGCTTTACCATCAACTGACTCTATCCAATCTTGTATTTTAATTGTTTCTCCACCATCACCTAAAACCCACTCACCTTGTTCATGGTTAGCGTGTGCATGCAACATGATTCCATTTTTATTCTGATGGTATAAACTATACGCATCAATTAAATCTGTAAAACCTCGGTTTCTCTTTAATCCAAGCATCATCAGGAAGTTTATAAAATTGTTCCATCCTAATGATTTAGGGTCATACATCTCAGTGAACCTATCCTCACTAACATATACAAGGTTATTTCTATCACGAATTTCCTTCATAGAATAGGTAGTTTAGCAGAAAGATTGACTCGTTTCAAACTACTATAAGCCAACACATGGAGGATCTATTTAATTCATTATTCTTTCAGCAGGGTTTGTTGTTATTAATGGGTGTTCTGATTCTGATGCTACAACTTTTAAGGCTACATGATTTTGATCAGCAATAATTAAAGCCTCACCTCTATCACAAGACAACAGGAACTTTTGTTCATACTCACTTAAATTAAATTCAGAAGCTACTTTTTTAATTGTGGTTGTATCCTGCCTCATTAAAACCCTTAAGGAAGATTGTGAAGCTATGGCTTTACCATATTCATTAGACAGGAAATCATTAGCTTGTTGGGATATAACAGACACCCCTAAATAGTATTTTCTGGCTCTTCTGGTTAGTCCTGCTATAAAGTTGGCTGTTTCTTCATGTTTTAGAAGCATCCAGCCTTCATCTATTACCAGCATTCTTTTGACAGGATCTTTTTTAACTTGGTTAAAGACAAAGGAAGCTACAACAAACATCATTATTTGCCTTAAGGATTCAGAAAGATCCTTAATGTCAAAGACCACCAATCTATTGTTTAATTCAATGTTGGTCTGTTCATCAAATACACCGGATAACGACCCTTTAATGTACTTTGTAAGCCTTGTGACAAGCTTTTTCTGGCCTAACTGCTTTAAGGTTTTGTATAGATCTATTAGCATTGGGTAAGTTCTTAACTTTTTTGGTCTTCCTCTTTTAACTTTCTTTTTTCTACCTTTTTTCTTAATGTCCTCACTTGCCTGATCATCCTCTGTCATGGAATGGTGGAATTGTTTGTAAGTTTGAATAATAGCTTTATCTACAACTGCTTTTTCTTCCGCAGTTAATCCGTCTGCCAAGAGGGAAACAAGTTCTGTTAAATCCTGAATATGTTCAGGCAGACCATTTCCTTCTTCAGTATTTGAAGATAAGGAAAAATCAAAGGGATTTATTTTTTCTTTTGATCTGACTGATAATTTTATATATGTTCCGCCAACTGATTCAGCTAATCTTTTATATTCTCTTTCTGGATCAATTACTATAACTTTTGTTCCCTGCATTAGATGTCTTAGTATTTCAACTTTAGCTGTATAGCTTTTTCCGGATCCGGATTGGGCAAAAGTAATACTGTTGGAATTATTAAGTGAAAACCTGTCAATCATTACCAGGGAATTATTGGATTTGTTTACTCCGTAAAGTATTCCTGACTCCTGTACCAGTTCTGATGAGGTGAAAGGAAAAGTAAGGGCTGCGGAAGAGGAATCAAGGTTTCTTTTTTGATTCAGTTGATTTTCTGCTCTGGGTAAAACTGATTGTAAGCCTTCAAGTTGCTGGAAGGTTGCAGTTTTAGAGTAGAAAAGTCTTGTTGAGAGTACTGTTTCAAGCAAGGTGGTAATTTTATTAAGCTCAATTAGGGAATCAGCAGTAATGGTTATATAAATGGATACCTGAAATAGTTTCTCCTGTCCTCTTTGGATTTTATTTTTTAGCTCAATAGCAGAATCCAATGGATCTAATATTTCAGAGCCAATTATTTTACCTGATTGCTGCATTGATCTTTTAGTTGACTCAAGCTCTGTTATTTTTCTGTTTAACTTAGGTAAAGCGAGTATTGGATCAATGTGTTCTATATGGTAGGAGATATCAACATTGTGATTAAAGTTGATTAGCATGGTTAACCATCCTGTTGAAGCTGTGTATGGGTAGCCGGATACAAAAAGTGTTCTAACAAATTTATTACCCAAAACTAGGTAACTGGATTGTTCTTCCAATCCAGAATAGGAAATAAGGTCTACTTGATCCTGTCCTCCCACATTAAACTTTACAGCTTGCTGTTTAGCCTTATTCCTTTCCTGAATATCTTTGAGAAAACTAAATTGCATATGTCCCTTCAAATATTGGTTTTAAAGATTCTGCTTTAAGGGGTTGGGACTTAATCTGCTCCGAGTTGTAAAAAGTATAGAAAAGTTCAAGTATTTCAAGAGAATCTAAGATTCTTGTTTTCATACCTAATTTCTCCAACCCTTTTATTACTATGTCCTGGTTTAGAAGTAGTTGTTCCTTGACCAGTGCAAAATCGTTTTGGTTATCAGTTACATCATATGGAATCACAACATAAAATCTTCTGGACAATATTTTATTTCCTGATACTAGGCTAGATATAAATGAGCAGTAGCTTTGAATTTGGGTTTTATAAACCTGCTCTTCTTCCTTGCTTTCTTTTTTGCTGAATTCTTCCAGATACCTGTCGATATCAACTTCTCTTACTCTTATTAAAATCTGCAGTGAGCAAGGAAGCGAATTTAGAAAATTTTGAAAATTATCAATAATTGCATCCTGTTCGTCTTCACTTTTAAGCTCGAAGTTGATAGCTGAAGTTTCAATAATACACCGGTACTTATTGCCTGGAAGTATCAGGATATTATCCTTAACCTCTTTAATTCTTATTTGTCTTCTTGATGAGACTTTACTTTTTGACTTGCCAAACAGCATTTACGCCCTCCTTATCAAATTTAAAGGATAATCTTGCCCTTGAGATGCCCAAAATACGTGTTACGCTTTCAGGGTTAAACATTGGTATGCCTGCTTCTTTTTTAACTTTATTAAGCGCGGTTGCTTCTTCAGCATTCTTTTTGACTACAGAGTCTAAAACAATATCCCTAAGATAAGTATCATTTTTATTAGACAAATAAAAACTGGGTCTAAAATAATATCCTGCCAGAATAAACAGCCAGTTTAATATAATTCTTCCTTTTATGCGGAGTGCTAATGTACAGCAAACTAAAGACTCAAGACCAATCAAGGGAAGTTTATACAAAGTAAAGTGCAGTCTGGTAGGTAGGACTGAATAGATAAAAACTGCAATAAATAATGAAGCTAAAAGCAGCAATATTTGAGCTAAATTTAAATTACCTGCAATTTTATCTTCAACAGTAGTAATTTGAGCTGGTATGATTGTAGTTCTCATAAATTTATTTACAAGCTTTGCTTATGCAGTAATAGTCCTCCTTGGTGTAATTTTTGACCCCACCACTTTTCCAGTCATTGAAGCTTCTTTTGAGGACGTTGAAATAACATTCATTATTTGTCCTCCTATTTTTCTAACCATACCCCCGCCTGTGTTATAGAAAACCAATTGCATCATAATAGAAGGAGTTTTAAGAAGGGTTGATAACAACCCTATTCCTATAAGGATTGATATTAATGAATTGGTGCCTGATTGGCTTGAAACAGTTAAAAATGAAGCTGCAAGCTGGATGATTACTACATGGACAAAAACAGTATAAACAGCCGTTATATAAGTTTTTACTGAGACTTCAGCAAAATCGGCAAATTTAGGGATTGCCCATAAAAGAAAAATAAAAGGAGACATTACCGCTCCTAAAGCAATTATAATAAGCCTTGAAACATAGAATAGAAGAAGCATTATTGCCACAATGATAAATAAAATCATGAAAATAAATGTTATGAGCGGTGTGGTTTTTGTAACAATTGAAGTGGGCGCAAAGGCATTTAGTATCCATGCACTATTTAGTCCACCTGTTGCATGAAGAACTGCTGCAATTAAGGTATTGCAGGATAGAACAATCCAGTCACAAAGAAATATTGACATATTAGCCCCAAGAAATGCCAGACCAACTCTGGGTAATAAATGCTTAAATTCAATCTCTTCAAATCCGAATGTTGAAGCAGACATAAAGTGGAATCCTAAAAGGGCTACTACCAAAGCAAATAAAGAATCAGTAATGCCTACCATTACCAGCCAGAAGTTAAAGATTACAGAATTAGTCAGTATTGAAGGTGTATTTGTTAAAAAAGTCATAATTCCGTCAGTTAATGGTTTAGTAGCAGATTGGACGATGTTTTGTAAAAATCCTGCGATTGCATCCAAAAGAACCTGTGTTAAACCATCGGAAGGTGTAACAGGTTGGATGGGAGAAAGATTAAGTTGTGCAGAACTTGCGGAAGTTGACGGCGTATTAAAAGCACCTTGGAGCAAAGATGAGAAAACGGCAGCGGAAATAATAATTACCAGACCTATCAGGGCATTTCTGACAGTTAATTTTGCGTGTTCCAATGCATCAGGTTTTCCCGAAGAGGTTATATACATATATCCTCCTCTTACCAAGAAAAATGTGGCAGCAGCTGTGGCAAATATGATTAGAGTGCTTAGGGTCTGGTTAGTAAAAGTAGATATTTCAGAGTTTGTTTCAGCCGCAAAAACTAGAGCTGGGTTTAAAAGTAAACATATTACTGCAAAAAAACCTGTTAGAAACTTCATAATTAAAGCTATGGACAGGTTTATTAGATAGTGCCAAAAGCAGAAGTGGCAACTTGGGTAACAATATTGGAAAGAACATAAGCTCCTAAAACTATTGCCAAACCTATTGCAGAAAACATAATAGTTTTTTTAGCTACATCCAAGCTCTCGGGATTACCAGATGATGTCATATACCTAAATCCTCCCCAAACTAAAAATGCTGTAGCTACCAGAGCTGCTAACGTCACAAAAATCTGGATAATGCTTTGAATAAAAGTTTGAACTTTGGAAACATCAGCACCCGCTGCAAACACAGGGGAGGCAACTATCAGGGCTGTTAATAATAATGAAGATGTATAAATTATTTTTTTCATACCTAACCACTTTCAATTTTGGGCATAGGCAGGAAAAATCAAGAACACTAACTTATGCGGATTATGGCATAAGATATCACTCTATGTCAACGTTGGCTTTAGGAGTCAAAAAGATGAAGTATTAATAACTAACTTTTACATTTCCTTTAGAAGATAGGTTCTCAAATGTTTCTAAGTTAACTATGTGATATTTATCAACAATTGTGCCTGTAGGCTCCAAAATACCAACTACCTTCATCTGTGATATCCCAAAAAAGTTGTTGATTATATCACCGGTTTTCTGGAAAAGCTTTTCTTTTTGCATGAGGGTGGCTTCTTCATAACCCAAAATCATTTCATTATTATTTAAAGATAATGAACCATCTTTGATCTTCAGAAGCTTACTATCCAAAGTACTGATCTCTGCAAATAATTTAGGAGTATTACTTACAGGTTCAGCTTTGACTTGTTTAGCTGCCACAACTTTAGTTTTTTCCACTGTATTTGCAGGGTTTGACATATTTGAGCTAAATCGGGCAAATTCAAAGAATATGAAGGTAAATAACACCATCATAATGGCTGGGGCAAAGATTGAAAGATAATTAGTTTTTCCAGGGCGGTAACGCCTTAAAAGGAGTGAATTACTGACCACAGAAATTGAGCTTAAAGCCATTGCAAGTCCTGCTAATTCTGGCTTCAAAACCAACCCGATACCTGCAAATACTCTGGCTGCCACAGGAATACCAATAACATTATAAAAGAGGGCAAAAAACATATTCTGCTTAATCTTGCCCATTGTTTCTTTAGAAAGAGAAATAGCGTGGACAACATCACGAAGATCATTTTTGATTATTACAATTCCACCAGTCTCCATTGCAACATCTGTTCCTGAACCCATGGCAATACCTAAATCAGCCTGTGCCAAAGCAGGAGCATCATTGATACCATCTCCAACCATAGCTACCTTTTTACCCAAGCTTTGCAGCTTTTTAACCTCATTTGCCTTATCTTCCGGTAATACTTCAGCCAAAACATTAGTAATACCGACTTGCTCTGCAATTGCCCTGGCTGTTCTTTCGTTGTCACCAGTAATCATCCATACCTCAATACCCATCTTCTGTAGTTTTTCAACAGCCTCAGCTGAAGTTTCTTTAACAGTATCAGCTACTCCAATAAGCCCTAAGACTTCGTCTTTGCTAGCCAAAATCATGACTGTTACGCCTTGATCTTCCAAACGAGCCATTTTACGGTTGACTCTATCAATCGGTAATCCCACTATTTCTGAAATTAGCTTTCTATTGCCAAAGTAATACACTTTTCCGCCAATTTCTGCTTGAACTCCATGTCCTGGAATAGCTTTAAAATTAATGGCTTCTTGAAGTTTAACGCCTTCTTCTTGGGCATAATTATAGATAGCTTCAGCCAATGGATGTTCAGATTGTTTTTCAATACTTGCACAAATTTCTAATACTTCATCCTCATCTAAGCTTCCCAAGGATTCAACATCAGTTACTTCTGGTTTTCCTTTAGTTAAGGTTCCTGTTTTATCAAAAATAATGGCGTTTATCTTACAGGCTGCTTCTAAAGGTTCACCGCCCTTTACCAAAATACCATACTCTGCACCTTTACCAGTTCCCACCATAATGGCAGTAGGGGTAGCAAGACCTAAGGCACAAGGACAGGCTATAACAATCACCGCAGTAAAGGCCATTAAGGCAAAGGCAAGAGGGGCTCCTAATACGAAGAACCAAACTATAAATGTAATTACTGCAATGCCAATAACAGTAGGAACAAAATAAGCAGAAATCCTATCGGCAAAGGCTTGGATAGGAGCTTTTGATCCTTGAGCATCTTCAACCAAGCGGATAATCTGGGAAAGAGTAGTTTCTGATCCAACACGGGTTGCGGTAAATTGAAAACTTCCAACTTTATTAATAGTACCCCCAATAACATTATCTCCTTCTCTTTTTTCGACAGGCATGCTTTCTCCAGTAATCATTGACTCATCTAAAGACGAAGTACCACTGGCAATAACACCATCAACAGGTACTTTTTCTCCAGGTCTCACCATTAACAGATCACCTTTTACTACTTGCTCAATTGGAATATCTAAAGTTTCGCCGTTTCTAATAACTCTAGCCGTTTTGGCCTGAAGTCCCATGAGTTTCTTGATAGCCTCAGAAGTCCTGCCTTTAGCTTTAGCTTCTAACCATTTACCCAAAATAACAAAGGTAATAAGGAAGGCTGCTGTTTCAAAATATAGATCAGGAATTCTAGCTCCATTTAAACCAATTAAAGAATTATTTGTTAAAAAGTAATTTATAAAATTAAATAAGCTGTAAAAATAAGCGGTAGATGTACCGATAGCAATAAGACTATCCATATTAAAGGTTTTCATGCGAAGAGCAGACCACATACCCTTATAAAAGCCTTTACCAATAATAAATTGAACTGGAGTTGCTAGTATTAATGAAATTATTCCAATATAGGGAGAAAGAGTTGAACTGCCTGGAAGTCCTTGGAAAAATTCAAAGAACATGAAATAAAGCATTGGGACGCTTAAAATAAAACTGATGAGAAATTTCTTAAATTGTCCTGATATTTCTTCCTGTTGTTTTCGGGTTTCAAATTCACTATCAGCTTCATCAAGCACTGTAGCTTTATATCCTGCTTTTCTAACTGCCTCAAGAAGGGAATCTTTTGAAGGAAGATTTGAGTCTACTAAAACTGATGCTTTTTCAGCAGTAAAGTTAACATGAGCTTCTTTTACTCCGGGTACTTTCTTCAAGGATTTTTCAATAATTCCTGCACAAGAAGTGCAGTGCATACCAGAAAGAGATAGGCTAACTTTTTCAGAAGAATTTGATGGTAATTGAGGAGTTGCAATACTTAAATTATTATGCTCAGCATTATCTACTGCTTCAGATAAAAGCACGCGCTGTTCTCCCTTATGAATATCCAGCGTGTTAAAAAGATTTACTGACCTGAGTAATCTGTCGATAAAATCCCTAGAATCGTCTTTTTTGTCTTTTGGAATTGAAAATTCAGCTTTTTTTCTATTGTCTACTTTGCCTTCAAAATACAATTTTCCATCTGCACCCTCTAAAACTTTTCCGGCAGCTGTGGTAATTGATTGTACGTTTACCTTAATTGGTTTACCATTTGCAACTGATTTTTGAGATATCTTAATCTCACTAGAAATACCTCTTTCATTTGGTATGTTCGCTGAACCTATAGAGTCTACAGTTGCCTGATATCCTGCATTGGCAACAGCTTTTACTATATCCTCAGGTTTATTAACTGTTAAATTAAGAAGTACTGATCCTTTACCGGATTTAAAATCAATTTCAGCATCGCTTACTCCTGGTAGTTCTTCCAGCTCGTCTTTAATGAGCATCTCACAAGAACCGCAGTGCATTCCTTTGACTATAAAATTAATTCTCTGTTTGCTCATATAGTTATAGGTTGTAAGTATACAGGTGAAACATTAAGAAATTATGAAGACTAACTAACTTTGTAGTCAGTCCCTTTCAGGGCAAGTTCTACTTCATCTATATTTATAGAACGATTAGCTGTAACTATTGCTTCACCACTAAGCTCAACACTTACCTTTTCAACTCCTTCTATTTTCATGAGTTTTTTCTCAATAACCTTTTGACATGCTCCGCAATGCATCCCTGATATTTTAAATGTATTATTCATATTAATTAACTGTTATCACCCCTCTCGGTATTCCCATAGCACAGGTGATTTTGTAATCTCCTGGTTTTGTGGGAGTAAAGTTGAAAACAATCGGTGTACCTTTTTGGAGTATTTCTGGTGTTTGGGTCAAACCTGGAACCATAATACTACCCATACAGCCATAACCATCATCTTTAACTTCAATCTCCATTCTTACGGGTTGACCAGACTTTACAGTAAATCTGTTTGGTTGGATGTCTTTATCTTGGGTATAAGTCATTTTAATAACTTGAATGTTGCCTTCCTTGGCAGCCGGTGCTGGTGAAACCGAAGCTGTTGCCTGTAATTTTTGTTGGGCAGCAGCCGCTCCTGCTCCACAGCCACAACCACCACCACCGCTACCGCAACTTCCACCGCCACCTGCTGGAGCCGTAGCCTGATTCTTTAAGTCTTGAGCTGCAACCCCTCCGCTTCCATCATCATTTACTACATTAAACACTCCTCTGTACATACCCATTGAGCAGCTAAACTTTAACGCACCTGTCTCAGTAGGGGTAAACTCAATAATGTTTTCACCAAGCTCCAGGCTTTTTCGAACATTTAAGCTAGATGAAACGATTGAACTTGCACAAGTATTAACATTTGTAGAAGTAACAATCCATTTAACAGGAACACCTTTTTTAATTGTAAAAGTATTCGGATTATAACCAGATCCATCCTGAGTCATCCTAACAACCTGCACACCGTTTTCTAAAGTCACATTGGGATCAGAAGCATTAGAACCAGCAGAAGAAGAACTACCACCAAATGGTGCAGCAAAAGCCAAACCAGTAAGGTTATAGCCATTGGAGATATTAAATATTGCCAGAGCTATTACTACTATTCCGGCAAATTTGAAGAAACTTTTGGCAAAAGCGCCTTTTACAACTGAAGTAAGCCCTCCAATCCCTAAAAGTCCAGGTGTAGTACCTAAAGCAAAAGCTCCCATTGTTATTGCTCCGGAAATAGGATCACCTGTGCTAATTGCATAAAGCTGCATAGCCTGAGTAAAACCGCAAGGCAAAAAGAATGTCGTTGCTCCCAGGATCATTGAGTTGTTGTGACTGTATTCTTTTTCATGGCGGTCTTTAATACCTAAGCTTCTGCTAATAAACTTCGGTAGGGTTATATTTACCGAACGTAACCTGGGTGAAATATCAATAAGCTGTGCTCCCAAAAGGAACATAACTCCGCCAACAATAATAGTCAAAAAACCTAGAACTGTGGGGGAAAGACTGAAAAAAGAACCGGCAAAACCTATAACCCCTCCAAAGAAAATATAAGAAGCGATCCTTCCGATATTAAAGAACACATGAGGTTTAAATTTCTGTAGTGTGGTAGCAGTTGGATGAAGCTCAGCAAATTTAGCGGAAGCCCCTAAAATTAAACCGCCGACCAAAGCCATACAAGTAGAAAACCCTGCTGTGAGTCCAATAAGGAGAACAACAGGTAAACTGGAAAAATTATTTGATGTTGAGCCAACCAAATCAAATAGTCCTAAATTGCTTAACAGTAAGTAAATAAAGAATAAAATTCCTGCAGCTGTGAGTAAATCAAAGTAATCTTGTGGATTTTTTGAAAGCAAAGGTTTTTCTTCCTTACCAACAGTGTAACCAACTTCACCTATTGCCAGGTCAACTCTGTTTTCATCTAACCCATTATTGTGATAAATTTCAGCAGTGCCTTTTGTATGGCTAACCACGCATTTTTCCACCCCGGGAATTTTTAATAGTTCATCTTCGATCAAGATTTCGCAAGACCGGCAATGCATTCCTTTAATATGTACAGTAGTTTTTTCCATAGTTTAATAAATTATTGGGAAAGCTGAGAATCAATAGCTGTTTTAAAAGCACTAAATGGTTGTGCTCCAACTATTGTTATGCCTTCAACATAATCTCCTGATACAGTTTTCCCAAGGAACCAGGTTGGTGTGCCATTTGCTCCGACTTTTTGTGCTTCTGCTAAATCTTTATCTACCTCAGCTTTTAATTTACCGTCATCTAAACATTTTTGAAATTGTGTTACATTCAACCCAATTGTTTTTGCGAGAACAGGTAATTGATCTATAGTAATACCTGTGCCACCAGAAGTAGTTTTAGTGAATATCTGATCATGATATTTATAGTAGGCGACATCTCCTCCTTGATCTTTTGCGCACTGAGCTGCTTCAGCTTCTTTGACAGCATTTTGATGGAAAGGAAGTGGTAAGTCTTTATATACTAATCTTATTTTTCCTGTATCTATGTAATTCTTTTTTAGATCTGGTAATAGGTCGGTAAAGGTTTTTTTACAAAAAGGACACTCATAATCGGAAAACTCCACTAAAGTTAGTTTGGCGTTTTTATCGCCTAAAATGGGATCTCCGGCAATAGATACTTTTACTGGCTTACTAGGATCTGGTTGGGCAGCTGCTTGAGCTTGTACAGGTGCTTGGCTGGGTTGAGCAACTTGCACGGCTGCGTTATTAGTTTTTTGAGTAGTATCACCTTTTATCTTAAGAGTGCCCCCACTAACTAAAATTGCTGTGGAGATAATCATGGATGCCAAAAGTATTGACCCTGGTACTGTTGTAAATAAAGCTTTTGCTAACATATTTTTAATATCATACAGAAGCAGAGATTAAGAAATCATGAAGATTTCTTTAATCTTTTAGCTCTTCTTTCTTGTTCTCCTGACTACTTTCATGCTCACTTTTCATAGAATGACCCTTCATCATAAAAATATGCATTAATGGGCAAAGAAGTAGAAAACCAAATGTAAATAGACTGGATACAGGAACTTTAAAAAAGTAGATGGCAATTAATACAGCACTAATGCCTAGTAAACAAAATATAAAAATTTTACTCTTACTTATGTTTTTACAGCAATTCATAATTAGGCTCTTTTAACAATTTTGTAAATGAAAATTAAAATAGCAATTAGAAACACGACATTTAAAGCTAAGTTATTACCCACAAGGGAATTTACCCATTCAGCAGAATTGGTGATGGTTTTAGTGAATACTTCCATATTATCAGGAGATAATGATCCTTTATAAGAAAGAACCAAAATTAATACTCCGGTTACAAAAAAGACTGCTGAGCCAATTAAATTACTCAGGATTAGTGGTGTATATCTGCCAAAGAGGGTAATAGTGGCTACTGGACGCCTAAGTACACTAAATTTTGGCATTTTATCGTTTAAGAATAAAGATATAAGTAGTAAAGGTGTAACCATTCCCAAAACATATACTCCGCCAATAGCTAGCGCCCCAAAGAAATTAGGGGATAAAAAGGTGAGGGCTAGAATCCCTATTAATACCGGTGCACAACAAGCAGAGGTAATACCAGAGAAGATACCCAAAGTAAAAACAGACAAGATATCTGGTTTTTCTTTTTGGACGCTGCCTGGTAAATGAGGCATCGGTAGCTTTATACCCAAAAAGGTGACTAAAGACACAAGTAGCATCACTATTCCACCTGCAATATAAATTGGATCATGATAACGAAAAGTTAGCTTGGAAATTAATGCCACTCCTAAAACAGCAGGCAACATAACCACAAAAATGCCTAATCCAAATACTAGTGTCATCAAAAGAACCTTCTCTTTTTCTTTAAAAACTCCGCCTAAGTAAGCTGGAAGTAAAAAGGTTATGCAACAAGGGGCAAACAGAGCTACCATTCCTGCCACAAAAGCTGCTATTAAAGATGTCTGAAAGAGTATTGTTTCCATTATTTGGTTACATTGGCAGTTAAAGTAAATTCGAGATTTGGATTACTTGAGTCATTAGTATCTACTGAAATATATCTTATAATAGAGCCTACTCCATTTGGTCCATGATAGGCTGGATCAAATACTACATTAAGTTGTGCTTCGTCTCCTGGTGCAACCTCTCCTACCCAAGGGGATACAGTATTCATTCCGAAAGAAGGGCTGGTATTTCCATTAATAATTACTTGAGCTTTTGTGCAGTGGCAAGAAGTTTTAACCTTAGTAAGTTTTAGCACATCTGTGCCTGTATTTTTAATCACAAAATTTTTGCTAACATTGCCATCCTTCATGTTTATTGTGCCCCAATCATAGGTTTTTTGATCTATATTCACTTTTGTGTTTTTGGAAGGAGTAATAGTTGCTGATGTTGAGCTGTTACCAGATAGTAAAAAAAATGCTCCACCCAGGATCAAAGCGCTAAACAAAACGATACTTATAATTACTTTCTTTTCATTCATATTTTAAAAATTATATTTGTGCAAACGCTTTATTTCTTTTGTAGCATTTTCAATCTTTCCTTTTTTGATGAGATCTACCACACAAATGTTTAAATGATCTTTTGCCATTAAACTATTTGCTTCTTTTAGTAAACCCTGTATTTCTTGCGACTGTTTTATAACCTCAAGACTGGATGAGCCGTTTTGAAAAATATTTATTACTTGTTGCAAACGATGTTGCGCTTGCCTTAGTTTTGACAGGACAAGCTGATTGCTTTTTCCCATATTGAATATCTAATGATAATAAATCGAAGATTAAGAAAGTATGAAGATAGATTATTAGGGAAGCGGTAAAACAACCACAAAGGTCGTTCCATAACCCTTGCTGCTTTTTACTCTAATTTCTCCTTGGTGAAGAGTGATGATCGATTTTACAATAGCTAACCCCAATCCTGAGCCAAAAACTTTATCAGTTTTTGAACCACGGTAGAATCTATCAAATATATGCGGTATTTCTTCCTCTGGTATACCAAGTCCTTCATCAATCACGCTAATTAAAACCTTACTTGGACTTTTTTCCAGAATTATTTCCACCTCTCCATAAGAAGGAGAATACTTTATCGCGTTATCAATGATATTTAAAAGTGCCCGGGCTAATTTATCCTTAAAACCGTAAATATGTATATTTTTTGTGGTGGAAAATTTAACATTGATTTTCTTTTTCAGGGCTATTTTTTGAGCGATTTCATAAAGATCATCCATAAGATCTGACAGATTAATTCTTACTTTATGATTTTGTTTATTTGGACTTTCTGACCAGGCAAGATCCAAAACATTTTTCAGAGTTGCAGATAATTGGCGGGCTTCTGCCAATGCCACTTCCATTGTTTTTCTATACTCTTCATTTCCTCTTGGTTTATTTAAAGTAATCTCAAAAGAGCTTATCTGGGTAGCTAAAGGAGTCTTAAGTTCATGAGCTACATCGCCTATAAATTGCTGTTCTCTCTTAAATGCTTCGTTCAAACGGTCAAGTAAACCATTAAATGAATTAGCTAGTTCCCCAATTTCATCATCATTTTTTATACCGTTAATCTTTTCTTCCAAATTTTCACTTGAAATCGATTTTATTTTGGTTGATAAATAAGTGATTGATCTGGTCATTTTGTAGACAACAGTAAATGCTGCTATTGCTAACAGCACAAAAAGTCCAATTAGAATGTGTATGGTGTGAGGGATGGGATAGTAATGTATAAAAAGCAAAAAATATGCAATTACAATTAGCTGGCTTCCTATGTACCAAAGAAATAATTTAGCCCTTAGGCTTTTTAATTTAATCATTTATTCTTTTCCGAAATAACATAACCCACACCATGGACAGTGTGTATTAATTTTTTCTTTTGTCCTCCATCAATTTTTTTCCTCAGTGTTGCGATAAATACATCCACTACATTAGAAAAACTATCAAAATTATAATCCCATGTATGCTCAGTAATTTGCGTTCTTGTTACTGGTTCGTCTTTGTGTAGTGCCAAGAATTCTAGTATTGAAAATTCTTTTGGAGTCAGAATAATTTCTTTATTATTTCTTTTGACTATACGTTTGATAGAATCAATCTCTAAATCATCAATAACAATTGAACTTTGGGGTTGGTGATAATTCCTTCGGAGGAGTGCATTTACCCGGGCTTTTAATTCCATGAATTCAAATGGTTTAGTTAAGTAGTCATCTGCACCAACATTTAAACCAGTTACTCTGTCTTCAACTTGAGTTTTTGCTGTTAGCATCAAAATTGGTATATTTATTTTCTGGTTTCTCAAGTTCTTGCATACATTAAGACCATCTAGTTTAGGTAAGGTAATATCCAAAATGATTACGTCATAACTTTCAGATTCTGCTAAGTAAAGGCCTTCCTGTCCATCAAAGGCTTGATCCACTGCAAAACCTAATTCAACAAATCCAGTCTTTATAACATTAGAGAGTCTTTTTTCGTCCTCGATCAATAAAATCCTCATAATTACTTGTATTATACAGAAATTGCTGCCATAACTCTAAAACCTCATTATCTATGATAAAGTAATATTAATGAAACATTATGAAGAGAGCGTGATAATTCCTGCAAGTCCAGAAGAGGTTTTTAACTTTGTGGATGATCATACTAAACTTTCGTCACATATGAATGAGTCATCTTGGATGATGGGTGGAGGAAAGATGAACACTTCTATTGATGAAAAAGGCGGTAAAGAAGTAGGATCCCATATACAAATGAGTGGTAAAGTTCTGGGGATTGATCTTTACTTAGATGAAGTTGTAACGTGCAGAGAACCTCCAAGATTGAAAATTTGGGAAACAGTTGGGGCTCCAAAGCTTCTTGTTGTTGGCTCTTACCAAATGAAAGCTGAAATAAAACCACAAGACGAAGCATCACTACTAGAAGTATCTATCGATTATGAGTTGCCGACAAAACATGCGTGGCTTGGAAAACTATTTGGTGGATTCTATGCAAAATGGTGTGTTAAACAGATACTTAATAGTCCTCGTGATTACTTCATTAAATAGTAGTCTATAATCTTCATGAAATCTTAATAATTCATTAGCTATCATGATACGAAGATCCTATGCGATTACTTTTTCTGCTCTTATTGCTAGTTATTATATCCAGTGGCGTTATATATTTTGTGTTAAAAAATCAAGCTCAAGTTTCAACTTCCAAAAGTACCACACAATCCTTAGAGGAAGAATTCGGTAAAGAGATAGCAGTAAGTAGCGGCAATTGGATTGAACAGAAAGACGCTCCTATTTTTGATAACGAGCAAGTATCGACTCAACCTAAAAAGTATGAAGATAATAAATTGGCTAAAATTCTAGGGGTTAATACTTCTGACAAATGGTTGGAGGTTAATCTGACTGAGCAAAAGATTTATGCTTGGGAAGGAAATCAAAAGGTTTTTGAATTTTTTGTTTCAACTGGTCGTCCTGGATATGATACTCCAACTGGAGAATTTACAGTTTGGAGAAAAGTTTTATATCAAGCATATAAAGGAGGGTCAAAGGATCGTGGGGATTATTATTATCTGCCAAATGTTCCTTATTCTCTATTCTTCGCAAATAATAAAATAGCTAAAGGTAAAGGATATGCCGTTCATGGAGCTTATTGGCATAATGACTTTGGAATAAAAAGAAGGAGTTCGGGTTGTGTTAATGTTCGTCCGGAAGAAGCAGCAAAACTATATTACTGGGCTAACCCCTTAATAGGGGAAGGTGTAAACGCTATTAACTCAACAGCAGATAACCCTGGTATTAGAGTTTCCATTCATTACTAATCTAAGTAGTTATCTTACAAACAATTTGTTTACCTTGACAAAAATATAACCAATTATCCAGGCTGTTAGTGTTACTGAAACTAATCCCAAAATAAATGAAGGCATATCTAAATTCCAAGTGCCTATTTGGTTAATCCCAATACCGTGAAACCACGATTGGGCAACGGCGAAAGATGCATCAGGAAATAAGCCTACTAATACTCGGCATGCCACAAAAACAATGGCTGTAGTAACAGCTAATGCATTTGGGAGAGAATATTGATTCTTCATTAATTTCACCTCCTTTCAGGATAGGATATCACTTTTTGTTAATTTCTTTCAAAAAATAAATACTTCCTAATACCAGAAAAAACATTAAAGCAATCCAAGTTACCGCACCAATGAAACCACCCATGCCATAACCATTCATCATATTTGAAAAACCATCCATCATTTATAACTCACCTCCTTAAATATTTATTAAATCTTTCCCTTTTCTCTTTAATAGTACAACATTTACAGCAAGATGCTTTTGCATATATTTTCCACTATAATATAAGAGTACCCTCTTTTTATGAACAATGTAAATCAGATAGCTAATAAACCAAACTTACCCAGCTTTTTGAAAGAAAAAAAGTTCCGTTGGCTACTTATTGCTTTAATAGCAGTTATCCCGCTTGAAATATTATCTATATTTTCAATTCATTTACCCTTATGGGTTGAATTACCCCTATTTATATCTATTATTTTAATCTTTGGACGTAATGTTTTCAGAGACGGTATCCAAAGTCTTCTGCATTTTAATTTTGCTAATATAAATCTTTTAATGACAATTGCCATATTCGGGGCAATATATCTGCAGGAATTTGAGGAAGCAACTATTATCGTTATCTTATTTGCCCTGGGAAATGCACTCGAAGAGTTTGGGATTGAAAGAAGTCAAACTGCTCTTAAGCAACTGGTTGATAAGGCTCCAAAATCAGGTCAGGTGAAAGGGAAAAACGAAAGAACACCGATTGAACAAATTGGGGTTGGGGACATATTGATAATTAAACCTTTTGACCATATTCCACTTGATGGAGAGGTTGTAAAAGGCGACTCTATTGTTGATGAAACTGCCATTACCGGAGAGCCTTTACCAAAAAACAAACACTTAGGAGATTCTGTTTACGCTGGTACAGTTAACGGTAATAGCTATCTTGAAATTAGAGTAACAAAAACTGCTAAAGATACTACTCTGGCTAAAATTATTGACCTAACTTATAAATCTGCTGAAAAAAAATCAAACACTCAAAGATTTATTGAAAAATTTGCAACCTACTATACTCCTGCTGTTATATTTATTGCTATTCTATTAGTCGTTATCCCTGTTGTTGTTTTTAAACAACCCTTTAACCGCTGGTTTGTTGAAGCATTAACACTACTTTTAATATCTTGTCCTTGCGCTTTGGTTATCTCTACCCCGATTACCATTTTTTCGGCTATGGGTAATGCAACTAGGCGGGGAGTACTCATTAAAGGAGGTCGGTTTTTAGAGGAAATAGGTAAAATCAAAGCGATTGCTTTTGATAAAACCCGCACTCTAACAAAAGGTGAACCAGTAGTATCTGATATAGTTCCGTTTAATGGATTTACTAAAGAGGAGCTACTTTCAGATGTTGCTGGAATGGAGGTTTTATCAGAACACCCCCTTGGAAAGAGTATTGTTCAAAAAGCCAAACAGGATAATCTCATGCCACATCATTTTGTAAATTTTGAGGCGATTATGGGAAAAGGTGTAAAAGGAGAATGCGCCGTTTGCGTTGATAAACATCATTGTTTGGGAAATCTCAAATTTATTACAGAAGAACATCATGTTGATGAAGCAGTTGTTAAAAAAGTTGAGGAATTTGAAAAAGAAGGAAAAACTGCTATTGTCTTGGTGGATAACAAAAAGGTAAGCGGAGTTATTGGTATAACCGATGAAATAAGGAGTGAGAGTAGGCCAACAATTGATAGTCTCCTTAGATTAAATGTCACACCCGTTATCTTAACTGGTGACAACCAATCATCGGCCCGTTATGTTGCCCAAAAAGTAGGAATTAATATTGTAAAGGCTGGACTTCTACCTGAAGGTAAAGTGAAGGAATTATTAACTTTGGTAGATCACTATAAGCATGTGGCAATGGTGGGTGATGGCGTTAATGATGCTCCAGCTTTAGCATCCTCATCTGTTGGTATTGCTATGGGGGCAATTGGCTCGGATGTAGCGGTTGAGAATTCAGATATTGCTTTAATGAATAATGATTTGCTAACAATCCCTTACTTGATTGAATTAGGAAAGAAAGCAACCACAACAATTCGCTTTAATATCACTTCAGCCGTATTAGTAAAGTTTATCTTCTTATTTCTTGCTATTGCAGGACGAAGCAATCTTACTCTAGCTATATTTTCTGACGTTGGAGTGACTCTTTTTGTAGTACTAAATGGTTTAAGATTGTATAACTATAAACCTAAGGTTTAAAAAATAGTAATCTCCAATATATTCACCGATATCCGTGAACTACGATACGGAGTAAAAACTTTCATGAGCTACTCAAAGATGTAAACCAATAGTGGTTGCACCCCTTAGATTGCAAGGGTTTGGTCGGCAGCGCATTTTTTCCCCGAGATTGTCGGGTGGCTTGCTGTCGCTTTTACATTAATAACTCACTTTATTGCTCATACTAGTAAGTAAAGGGGAGAAGCCTTGCGAAAATAGAGTTTATATTATAGAAAACCCTTGAAATACTCAATAGACTAAGTAGAAAATTGGGAAATTTAAATATTTATTAAATCTTTTTCTGCTCTTTTTAATAATACAGCATTAATAGCAACAATAATTGATGAAGCAGACATCAAAAGAGCGGAGAATTCTGGTCTTAAAGTAATACCAAAGCTTGGATATAAAACCCCTGCAGCGATTGGAATAGCTAAAACATTGTAGACACTTGCCCAAACTAAATTTTGTTTCATTTTATTGACTGTAGCTTTACTTAATCTGATAGCCCTTAAGACATCACCTGGATCAGATTTCATTAAGACTATATTGGCAGTCTCAATTGCTACATCAGTTCCTGCTCCAATTGCAATACCAATATCAGCTTGAGCCAAGGCCGGAGCATCATTTACTCCATCACCCACCATGGCTACAAATTTATTTTCATCCTGAAGTTTTTTAACATATTTGGCTTTATCTGCTGGTAATACTTCAGCAAATATTCTGTCTATCCCAAGTTCCTTACCAATAGCATCAGCTGTTTTTTGATTATCACCTGTGATCATTGCAACTTCGAGTCCTAATTCCTTCATTCTAGCTATGGCTTGTTTTGTGGTATCACGAATCTGGTCTGCTGCTGCTATTACTCCAGCTGCTTTCCCATCTATAGCTGCAATCATTAAAGTTTTCCCTTCATCTAGTAAGGTATTAATTTTTTCATCTAAGGCATCTAGGTTTACTGATTTTTCTTCCATTAATTTTCTAGTTCCAATAAGTAATTTTTTACCTTCAACTTTTGCTTCAACGCCTAATCCTGAAAGAGAATTGAAGTCTGTTACTTCAGTAGGAAGTTTAATTTTTCTTTTATCTACTTCCTCAATTACTGCCTGACTTAAAGGATGACCTGATTTTTTCTCTGTAGCTGCTACAAGCCCAAGCACTTCATTTTCATCAAACCCTTCTAGGACATAAACATCCGTTACTTTGGGTTTTCCCTCAGTCAATGTTCCGGTTTTATCCAAAACTACTGCCTGAATTTTTGAAGCCCGTTCTAAAGTAGCTGCATCTTTGATTAAAATATTATGTTTTGCTCCAATACCGGTTCCAACAGCTACTGCAGTTGGGGTGGCGAGTCCCAATGCATCAGGGCAAGCGATTACTACAGCAGAAATTGCAAAAGTTAGAGCCACGATGAACCCTGCCCCCATTCCGAAGTACCAAACCATAAAAGTGATTATTCCTGCACCTACAGCTAGAATAACTAAATATTGGGCTGCACGATCAGCTAATCTCTGGCCTGGGGCTTTAGAGTTTTGAGCCGTTTCTACTAATTTCACAATCTGAGCAAGTGCAGTATCAGTTCCTACTTTTGTAGCCTTAAATTTCACAGAACCAGTTTGATTGATTGAACCACCTACTACGGAATCTCCAATAGTTTTGCTAACTGGAATAGATTCACCTGTAACAAATGACTCATCAATGGCTGTTTGTCCTTCAACTACCACTCCGTCAACCGGAACTTTGTCCCCAGGTTTTAAAACTACGATATCTCCAATAACAACATCAGAGGTTGAAATCATAAGTTCCTGACCATTTCTAATAACTCTTGCCTTAGGCGGTACTAAGTCAAATAAAGCACGGAGAGCATCTGATGTTCCTTTGCGTGATTTCATTTCCATCCAGTGACCAAATAAAACAAAGGTTACAAGTAATGCTGCTGCTTCAAAAAAAGTTTCTCCGCCAATAAAAAGTGTAATAAAGACACTGAATATATAGGCTGCAAAAACACCTACAGAAATTAAAACCATCATGTTTAGAGTTTTTTGCTTTAAAGCCTGATAAGCACCTTGGGGAAAGATTGAACCAAACCTAAAAACTACTACAGAAGTAAGAATCAACAATAACCAATTAACAGGAATTGGGGTGGGGAGGGTAACCTTTAATATATTAGTAAACACTGGTGAATAAAGAAAAATTGGAATCGAGAAAAGAAGTGACCAAAGAAATCGGTTTCTCATATCCTTTTCCATAAACTCAGCCATCCTTGGATCAGTCATAGCACTTTCATGATCCATATGAGCCATATTGTGTTCAGTTTTAGAACGGTGACATTCACAGTGTGTTTCAGTTTCTGAACAAACCATTTTTGAAGAGGCCTCAATACCGCTTTCGTAGTGACCTTCGCTCTTCATTGAAGACATATCATGATTCATCTTTGAATGATCCATCATTCCCGTCATTTCATGGTCGGGCATATTATCAGATTTATCCATAAAAAAGTCTTATATATTTAGTATATGTAATTTAGATTAGGAAATCATTAAGAACTTTACTGTTCTTTTAAGGGGTTGCACCCCTCAGATTACAAGGGTCTAGATAAACGAAGTCGTTGCTTCGCCCTTGTAATCCTCACCCCGCTTAAATTACCCAGGTATAGGTAGCAGGCAGGCTGCTACCTAAAAATAAATTATTTTTTAGGGAAAAGCCTAGAAAGGGGGTGAAATATATGCAACTATTAACAAAAGAAATAGCAACAAAGCTGCCATTCTTGTATACACAGGAAGATATTGAGGATCCAATGGTTATCTGTAAATTCTTTGCTGTTTGGACAAATTGGACATGGTATGCAATAGAGTTTGACGGAAACAATACTTTCTTTGGATATGTAGCAGGAGATTTTCCGGAATTAGGATATTTTACTCTTTCCGAACTACAAGACTTAAAGGGCCCAATGAGCGGGACATTTATTTTAGAGCGTGCAGGCTTTCAGAAATTAAAAAGCTACACGAAGGACAATATTAAATATTAAACCTGCCGTTGTTTAAAAAGCGGCGGCAGGTTATAAAAAAGAAAGGAGGTGAAAATTATGATAGATCCATTGTTAACATCAAAATATGAAGATGAAATTCTAGACCTTATTGATAATCAAGATGAGTACACGAGAAGTGACTTACAGGGAATAGTTACTGTACTTGTTAATAAGATTATGAATAGTGGTTACAAGATAATTAGCGATCAGAAAAGGACAGTATAAAATATTACAGGTGGTTCAATCCACTTTTTTCCAAATATTTTGAGAGCTCTTACTAAATCGAATAGTGTCCTGTGTGGTAACAAATAAGGAAATCTCTTCAAAAGTTTTTGCAAGTTTTGCTTTGCCATAATGTGAGACAAAAGCTCTTCTTCTTTCGTTAGCCATAACAAAAAATATTGAAGGTGAAGGACTGTTGTTAGTACTTGCTTGCCAGCTACCATCTTGAAAATAGGTTAGATATTTTCTAACAGAATATCTTATTACACCTGTTTTGTCCCGATACTCATCAAACAATTCAAGAAAATATCTTTTAGTTACTCCATTGGTTTCAACTGCAATATATCCATCCAGATCTTTTGGTAAGTAATCAAAACTTTCTAAATCTTGTGGAGTGCAAAAAGCCATCTTAGACTTTTTATCTTTTTGGGATAAAAAGAATAAGTAAATATCAACCATAAATAGACAATGTTCTTTGAAAACTTTTGTTAAGCTTTTTTCTTTGTAGATTCTATTTAAGAAATCCTCACTTACATTTTTGTTTTCTTTAAGAATATGTCGTGACATAGAAGCAAGACAATAGATATAGGGCTTTGCAATATTTTTATAATCTACAACAGCGGTTATATATTTTTTCTTCCTTAAATCTTTGAGCCATTCTTTTATTCGTTTTGAGTCTTTGTGTTTGAAGTGTTTTTGTAGTTGTGATGTTGTAGTAAAGCGGAATTTGAGAAGAAAGAGAATTATTTGTTTTTGTGATTTAGTAATTGGTGGTAATGTTTTCATATAGTTAGTTAATGTTTTGGAGCAGAAGGTTTGAGCAGAGGTTAGGTTTATATACCTTGTTTTGGATTATATTACATCCCCTTATATTTATATAAGTATAAAGAGTCTGTGTTTTTTCTTGGTTTAGCTTCATTATTATACTTATTTCTGTCCCTACGCGTGGGGACAATTTCTAGAAGCCTGTACCTTCAGGAAATAGTACACCATCTGATTTATTTATCTGATTTACTGACTTTGTTTCTTTTACCTCAGTAACTTGATTATTAAATTTTTGATACTTTATTGCCCAATTTTTCCGTGAACTTTCAATTAACTTTTCTATTTTTTTATCATCTTTTTTCAAGGGCGTATAAATTGTTTCACCGGAAAATGGTTCTTCCGGTTCAAGGGCTGAAACTTTAATATAAAAGTTATATTTAGGTAAGTTAGATATCTCTCCTTTATCAACATAAGGTGCAAACTGATTAAGCATTAATTCTTCATCAACGTAATTTGCAGTTCTAAAACAGACTACAGTTGTAACATTGGCTAAGATTACATTAACAATATTTCTATCATCCTGTTGGGAAGTTGACTGCTCAGCAAGAGTAACTCTTAATTTATATTTTCTTCCTTCCGATAACATCTTGGTAAAGGAATGAGTAGCAAAATTTTGAAACTCATCAACATATAAGTAAAATGGTTTTCTTTTATTCTCAGGAATATTAGATCTCTTTAGTGCTGCTTGTTGGATTTTAGTCATAATAGTTATACCTAAAAGCCTGGAAGTATCTTCACCAAGTTTTCCTTGAGAAAGATTACAGATAATAATCTTCCCTGAGTCCATAAGTTCATCAAAATTAATAGTAGATTTTGGTTGTTCTAAAATTCTTTTAGCAGTGGGAGAAAAAAGAAATCTTCCAATCTTGGCAGTAACACCACCTGTCATTTTAACTACCTGATAATCTCCGGCTCTACCAAATTCAAATTTCCAGAAGTTCTTTAAGTTTTCATCTTTTAATTTGGCGATAACTTGTTTTTGAAAAGGAGGATTATTTAGGAGATCGTAAATTGTAAATATTGTTCTATTTTCAACTGTAAAAGCAGTATAGATAGCATTCCTTAAAATATATTCAATTCTGTGGGCATTAGTATTTTCTTCTTTGGAAAAGACCTTTCTAAATAAAGAAATAACACCTTCTGCAACAACTTCTTTTTCTAGTTCTGCTTCATCCTCATCTAAGCCGGGAGTAAGTTCAAGGATATTAATACCAATCGGGTATTTTAAATCAATTGGATTAATAAAAACCAAATCATTCAATCTATTTTCAGGAATAATGGAAATTAAATCATCTGCTGCATCTCCATGAGGATCAAGAAACGCCATACCTCTTCCTTGTTCAATATCGTGTTTTGCCATGGAAAACATCATGGTAGTTTTACCTGATCCTGTTCTTCCTATAATATACATATGAGTTTCCCTTTCTTCTTCTGTTAAACCAATATCAGTGATAGTTCCTCCATAATTATTTCTGCCAAAAACAACATCATATTTATTTCCTTTCTTAAGAGACAGCGGAGCAGGTAGAGTTTTACTGTGGGATTTAACCAGGTTTTCAGTATTCGTCATGCTGGTAAAGGGGAAATGATAAATATCAGAAATTTCAGAGATAGAGAGTATTGAAGTTTTGGTAAGTGATAATATTCTTTTCTTAAAAGAAAAAAACAAGTAATCTTTTACTTTATTAACACTTAAAAATCTTTTGGTTACTAATGACTGATAACCAGTTGATGAAAAGGTTGAAAAAGAGGACTTAAAACCCTGTACTCTTTCAGATAAATCATCTTTTTCCTTAAAAGCCATCAGAAGTCTTATTGTTGTTTTAAATAAAGGCTGGTTAATTTTTGAATCTATTGAGTTTACTATTTCTATCTCAGATAAAGATTTTATTTTAGGTGCCAGGTGTGCAGGGTAAAAGAGCCATTTTAATATTCCCGGAGTTTTTAAATGTTTAATAACATCACCATTAGCTGAAATAAGTTTTGAAATATTTTTTGTTCCTTTATTTCCTGTTGCTGACACAACAAT
Source organism: Microgenomates group bacterium (assembly GCA_041659805.1). Classification (GTDB taxonomy): domain Bacteria; phylum Patescibacteriota; class Microgenomatia; order Daviesbacterales; family UBA10151; genus STC-54. Next base: position 756,486 of record JBAZXP010000001.1, read on the forward strand.
CTGCAGAGATATCAATTCACCATGTGCAAGTTTTGTCATTTGTCCGGTTAAGTAAGCAATCGGATCATGTTTATCTAACTCAGCTTGTCTTTTAAGAGAGAAAGCAAAATGTTTGGAAAGTTTAAACTCCATGATTTTGTAAAAAGATTTATTTAAAACATCCGTATTCCCGGGTAAGTACTCATTAACTGTTTTAACTCTTAAATTAGGAAGGTATGCCATTAAACTTTTCTTCAGGGTATTTACTTGTTTTGGAGAAGTCCTTATTAAATATCTAATTCCCTCATTTTTAGAGGAAACTATCTCCAAAGAAAATCTTGATTGATTGCCCAATAATCTATCTTTAAATGACTTTTGGTTCCCCAGAGCATGAATAATAGAAAAGAGTTGATCAGTAGTGTATGACTGCTTTTCTGTAAAAGAGGGGGGTGTTAATTCCAGCAACATAGAAGGCTCTTTTAATAAGTTCCTAAGAGCTAAAACTTTACGGATTACTATTAATAGAAAGGCAGATAGAATAAAGATGATACCTGGAGCAACTAAGTTTTGAACGGAATTTAGAGCATTATCTTGTGGCTTATGAAAATTTGAAGCAAATTGGTTAAGTAAATATCCAAACTCTAATTTATGTATGTCAATCATTCTTGCCCTTTCAGGCAGAAACTATAACAGAGTATATCACATTTATTCTATTCTTTTTGAGCTTATTTGACTGCTTGACAACTATCGAGATGTAGATATATACTATCTATATCTCGATAGTATATTAAAGCTAAATATGGAAACTGAACTACAATTATTCGATCCTAGAGGATTAAATTCTACCTTAATAAAACAACCTGATATTAAAGAGGGTAGTTTAGTTTCACCTCTCCATAATTCTCAAAAATCTCTTGAAGAAAGTCTTAATACGTTATTCCCCACCTATAAGGAAGAAACAAAGCTTCAAAAAGCCAAAAGAGTGTTGGGAGGAGAAATAGTCTCTGAGGTTACTGATGAGCAACTTGAAATATTTTTAACCGAGGTTCAATTTCTTTTGGACAGTTGGCTTGATAGTTTTGAAAGGACAATATTTGACGGACTAACACTAAAGCAGATTTTGAAGGGGGAATAAATATGAATCAGATCGGTTTTAACAATAAAAAAGAGATTAAAAAAGCAGTTGTATATGTTAGGGTGTCGACAGAAGAACAAGTCGAAAACTACTCATTAGATAATCAGGTAGGTACTTGTTCTAGGGAAGCTGAACGCCGCGGGATAGAAATTGTTCAAACCTTCAGAGAAGAGGGTAGATCAGCGAAAAATATTATGGGTAGACCAGTTCTGATTGAAATGTTGGAGTTCTGCCGGAAGAATAAAAGAGAAATCGACGCTCTTATGGTTTACAGACTAGACCGCCTTTCCCGCTCTACCGCCGATTATTTAGCAATTAGAAAGAAACTTTTAGAGTTTGAGATAACCCTGATTTCTACGTCTGAACCTACAGGAGACAGTCCAACTGAAAAGTTTGTTGAAACAATGTTGGCTGGCTTTGCTCAAATGGATAATGATGTCAGAGGTGAACGCAGTAGAAATGGTCTAAGAGCAAGATTTTTAGCCGGACTTAACACAGGATTTGCTCCCTTAGGATATTTAAATCAAAGCGGGTATGTTACTAAAGATCCTAATGCTTGGGATAAAGTTAAGGAAGCATGGGAGTTAATGGGTTCAGGAACAACCACGCTACGGCAAATGGCTGAAATTATGAATAAGTGGGGAATAAAAGAAAGGCATAGGGGTAAGGAGTATCAAATTAGACAACAAACAATTAATAGAATCTTCAGAAATAAATTCTATACAGGAGTAATAGTTTCTAAAAAGTATGGTCATGAGGTACAAGGACAACATCCACCTATGATTAAAAATGAGTTATTTTACCGCGTGCAGGCTGTTTTAGACGGTAGAAACACTAATATTAATGTGGCTTTATCCAGAAGGAACTATGATAATCCCGACTTTCCTTTAAGGAGGATCGTAAAGTGTCAGCGATGTGGAACTGCATTCAGCGGAGCCTGGAGTAAGGGGAAAAATGCACGTTATGCCTATTATTTTTGCAAGCAAAGATGTGGTGGTTCGTCAGTTCCAATACAAACACTAAACGACGCCATGGTTGAGCTACTTAAAAAAATCACTGTCAAATCTCAAACATTAGATCTTGTGGTTGCCTATATGAGAAAAACCTACTATCAAAGGGTAGCTACTTTACAAAAAAGAAGAGCAGAAGCAGATACAGAGCTTAAAAAATGTTATGAACTGCGTCAAGCACTTATAGAAAAGAATTTAAAAGGAATATACTCTGATGATATTTTCAGAGATCAAAATAGACTCATTGAGGAAAAAGTCAAAGATATCGAAGCGACCAAGGACGAAGCCCTAATTGATAAATATAATATGGAAGCAATCACTAAGTTTATTAAGGATAAGTTTGAAAACCTAGCTGAAACCTATATTCAATCAGATCTTGAGCAAAAAAGGGTTCTCTTGTGTTCGACTATGCCCCTTGGAGCACTTTGGAACTATCCAGGTCTGGCGAACACCAAGATTAGCCCTTACTATCAAGCTATTCTTGACATAGAGAACCCAAGCGACTCACTTGGTGCGCCCAGAGGGATTCGAACCCCCGACCTCGACGTTAGAACCGTCTTGCTCTATCCACTGAGCTATGGGCGCAGATAAGGTATTTTACCAAATTTTGGGTTCAAGAGCCAGTTATTCGGCAGAAAAGAATTCTATTGTCTTTTTAAGACCTTCTTCCAAATTTATTTTAGGTTTCCAGCCAAGCAAATTTTTAGCCTTTGTTATATCGGGACATCTTTGTAGTGGATCATCCTCTGGTAATTTTTCCTTAATTTCCTTTGAAGTTGCTTTGGTTAGTTTAATAATCAAATCTGCCAGTTCTAGGATTGTAAACTCATTAGGATTACCTAGATTAATTACTTCATTTTTAGTGTTTTCCTTTGTCATGCTCAGAAATATTCCTTCAATTAAATCTGAAACATAACAAAAAGACCTTGTTTGAGTTCCATCTCCAAAAATAGGTAGAGGTTGGTTTGCAAAAGAAGCTTTAATAAATTCAGTCACAACCCGCCCATCATCTATGGACATATTTGGTCCATACGTATTAAATATTCTAATAATTCTGCCATCTAAGCCTTTTGATCTGATAAAGGCTGAGGTGATTGTTTCACCAAACCTCTTTGCTTCATCATAAACAGCTCTGGGGCCTGTGGTAGATACATTTCCTCTGTAAGTTTCTTTTTGAGGATGTTCCAGAGGGTCACCATAAGTTTCAGAAGTAGAAGCAAATAAAAATTTAGCTTTGTTTTTTACAGCTAATTCACACAGATTCCATGTTCCTGTGGTGTTTGCCAACATTGTTTCAAAAGCCAGGGTATGATAGCCTTTTGGGCTGTGGATATTCGGTGAAGCAGGGGAGGCTAGATGATAAATTTCATCAGCTGTGAGTTCTTCTGGAAGTTTATTAGTTATGTCATATCTGAGAAATCTAAAACCAGGTTTACCTTCAAATTTTTCTATGTTTGAGCCATCACTGGTTAGTAAATTATCAATACATAAAACTTCATAGCCTTTTGTGAGTAAATATTCACAAAGATGTGAACCTAAAAAACCAGCTCCTCCTGTTACAATTGCTTTCATAGATTTTCCTTAATTTTTTCCGCATTAGCTTTTATCTCTTCAGCTGGAGTATTAGGTTTTTGTCGGTCAAATGTTAAATCATGTCCGCCATCCATTGGGATTAGGTGTATGTGGGTATGAGCAACTCCATCACCTGATACCATTACACCAACTTTGCCGAGTTTTGGTTTAAAAGCTTTTTTGATAGCAGCAGCAATAGGTTTACAGACAACCATAAGCTCACCTAAGTCTTTATCATCTAGATCAAAAAAATAATCAGTATGTTTTTTGGGAATTACCAAAGTATGCCCAGGGTTTATTGGAGCAATACTTAAAAAAGCCAGATAATTTTCATCTTCCCAAACTTTTACTGCAGGTATTTCTCCTTTAATTATTTTACAAAATACACAATCTTCCATTGATTTTAATATAACAAATGCTGGATTTTTATTAAACGGTTAGATTATTAATAGGCTCTTCTGTTATTTGGGTTCTGAAGGAACTCATAAGCATTATTTAAAGCAGCCATTGCGGCTGTATTACCACCGGTATCAGGGTGGTGTACACGGGAGTAAGCACGGAATAAAGATGTGAGCAGCATTTGAAATTTATCTTCGGGTAAGCTTTTAGCCACTGCCGGGTCAATACCCAAGGCTTTATAATAACCTTTTGGATCAGATGCGTCTCTGGAATAATCTCTTCCTGGAATACCTGAGGGGCGCCCGAAGACGCTTGCCGTAAGTCTACCGCGCAATTCCAAAATTGTCCTATCTAACTCTCTATTCATGGCTGAAAGTTGTGCATTTTGAAATTGTAAGTTTTGGACGACTACTCTACTAGTCGATAAATCAATTTTCAAAGCAGTATTCATGTTTCTTAGCTGGTAGTTTTCAGCAGCCATACTGTCTCTTTGTCTTCTTAAATTAAAAGTTTCTTCTTCCAAATCATGAATTCTTTGAGATGATTTATCAGATTCTCTTGCTGAAGATAGATTTGGTGGATTCGGATTCACGAAGTCTTTAAGTATATCAAAGAATGATGGACGCTTACTTTGTATGATAGGTTCTTCTTTTTTATATATATTTCTTTTACTGAACAGTGGGCTGTTCAGATCTGAATTATAAAATTTCGAAGATCGCATATTCAGAAGAGAATCCATCATTTTTCTAAAATTCTCTTCGTTAGGATCAAATTTATTTCTAGGATCGTTTTCTGGTGTTGACATAAAAAGAATTATATAAAACTTTTAGCTGTATGTCAAACTATAGGTTGTCGGGGTGACAGGAATTGAACCTGCTACATCTGCGTCCCAAACGCAGCGTTCTACCGATGAACTACACCCCGTAATTATCTAAAATCAGCCTTTTTAATTTACAGCCAACCCCAGATTTTAAAAAACTTTCTCTACCCAATGCATCAGCCTTGCAAAAATACGACTCGTAATATATTAACTTAAAGGGTTTATGTTTACTGGTCCAAAGATTAGATCCAATATTATGCTCTTCAAGTCTACGACCCACGTCTTTAGATGTAAATCCTACATAGGATTTATCACTTAATCTACTTTTTAGTATGTATACAAAATACATAGTAGCGTATTCTACCGATGTCACCCAGAGGGTGATCGTCCTCTGGACGAAACTACACCCCGCCTTCGCTAAAGCTCCGGCGGGCAAGCCCGTTTATGGAAACTTTATCATAAGTGCTGGTGAAGGGACTCGAACCCTTATGCTTTTAGGCACACGCTCTTAAGGCGCGCGTGTATACCATTCCACCACACCAGCTTAATAAGACTTTCTATTGCGTCCTCTGTGAGTTGTTTTTAGACTATGGCAATTTGGACACAAGATTCTAAGATTTTCTAATCTATTATCCTGACTAATACCATTAATATGATCCAACTCTAATGGTATTCTACCATCTATTGAGCATTCTGCCCACCCACATTCTTCACATTCCTCTTTTTTTAGATTCGTCTGAAATAATCTTCTTTTTAGCTTATAGCTCTGGAAATCACTATTAGCAACCAGAATATTCTTCAAAGGGATTCTAGGTAAATACCGTCCACTGAATCCTTTATTCCAGCCTTTCCCAGTAAAATGGTCTACATTAATTTTTAGGTTAATAAGGTGCTTTTTGATTTGTTTATAGTTTCCACCTGCTGGCTTCAAGCCAAGAATAATTAATACGTTTCTTATGCTCCTAGATTGTATAACAGCTCCTTTTAATTCTAATTCCGTCCACTTCCTTTGCCTCATTTTATAATATTAGCATAGGGTAAACGTGTTGCCAATTAAAATCTTATGTGTAAGCCCATTACTATTTAATACTTTGTAGCGTATTGTACTAGGCATATGCTGTTGATAAAATACAAAAGTAATGATTAAGCTTCAAAAAATTTTAAAAATAAAGCTCCCATTTAAACTATGGCTTTTGGTACTTGTTATCCTCGGATTTTTAACTGTGCTTCTCTTGTCTAACGTTTTTGTAACATTCAAACAAGAAAAGAATGTAATATCAAACAATTCTAAAACATTAAAACAAACTGAATCCTCTTCTGTATCTGTAAAAAACACATCAACACCCACCATAAAAAGAACTTCACAAGCTCTGGTTCCTGTTTTTTCAGGTAATCAGATTAAAGTTCCAGTTCTTTATTATCATTATGTTGGAAATAACCCTAATAGTGCAGATTTACAACGGGATGTATTGTCTATTTCACCTGATAAATTTGCTGAGCAAATGAAATATTTAAAAGACAATGAGTATACTACTATTTCATATGACACTTTATATGCAGCATTTGGAAACCCAGCTATTTTACCCAGCAAGCCGATTATCTTAACTTTTGATGATGGTTATATAGATTTCTATTACAATGCTTATAACATAATAAGGGTGAATGGTCTTAGCGCTACAGTCTTTATTCCTACAGGTTTGGTAGGCGAACCTTCGTATTTAACTTGGGCAATGATTCAGGAAATGTACTCTTCAGGATCTATTCATTTCGGAGCCCATTCAGTGCATCATTATCATTTGGCCTCACTTTCGCCTGAGGCTGCCTTAAAAGAATTAACTGAGAGCAAAAAAGATTTGCAGGACCGCCTTGGGATTAATATAAATTACATGGCATACCCTTATGGTGAAACAAGCTCTGGGCTCGTAAGTTTGGTTCAAAAAGCAGGGTATGTTGGTGCAATCGGAACATGGTCAAATAAAATTCAGTCACAAGGAACAATCTATAATTCCCCAAGGCTCAGGATTAGTGGTTTAATCGACATTAATTCTTTTGCTTCGCTTCTCCAGTGATCATTTATAATAAATTGTGAACTTTTTAAGAAAAAAATTATTTTGGATTTCATTTATTTTACTTTTATTTTATTCCTTATCTATTTTTTACCGCTCTGATAGCTCTTTTGACCAGGATTTAGGAAGACATTTGAGACTAGGAGAAATTATTGTTAATACCCTGGAAGTTCCGAAAATCAATCTATTTTCATATACAAATCCGGATTTTCCCTTTATCAATCATCATTTTTTATTCGGAGTGATATTGTATATCTGGTCTATTTTTTTTAGTCTACAGTCGTTTCTTTATATAAAAATATTGATTTTGTTAACGGCTGTCTCGCTAACCTTATTAAACTTTAGAAAAACAAATTCATTTTTATTTATGCCACTGGGTTACTTATTCTTACATGTTTTGCGGGAAAGAACAGACCTTAGGCCTGAAATATTTAGTTTTCTTTTTACCGCACTCACATTATTCATTTTAGAAAAATTTTACACAAATAAATCAAAGCTTATTTTTTTTCTGCCGTTAATACAACTTTTTTGGGTGAATTTTCATATATATTTTTTCCTTGGTTTTGTTTTGCAGGGAATTTATTTAATTGACCTGTTTATTTCTAAGGAATTTCAGAAATTTAAAAATCTTTTGTGGGTTTTAGGTATCTCTATTTATGCAAGTCTATTTAATCCGAATGGTATCTCCGGATTTTTTTACCCTTTAAGCGTTTTTGGAAATTACGGTTATACGATTGCAGAAAATCAGAATATTTTTTTACTGGAAAGTATAAACTTTGTTGATCACAATTTCCTTTTTGTTAAAGTGTGTGCAATTTTTATTATAATTTCATGTTTCATCACCTTATTAAAAAACCCTTTCAGTATTAAAAATAATCTCATTGTAGTTTTAGGCTTAGGTATGGCGCTTATAAATATCCGCAGTTTTCCTTATCTTTTCTTTATATCATTTCCGTTTGTACTAACTACTTTTAAGAAAATAAACAAAACGGTTTACGCTTTGATAATTGTTTCTTCTGTTTTACTTATTTTTGAATCCTTAATGTATCTAAGCGGGGAGTATTACAAAAAGATTGATGCACCAATCAAGTCTGGCTTAGTACTTGAAGAAAACGCTAAAAGCGCGATGAATTTTATTTTAGATAAGAATTTGCCCCAACCTATATATAATAATTTTGATATCGGTAGTTACATTATTTATAGAAGCTATCCCAGATTTAAGGTTTTTGTAGACGGCAGACCAGAAAGTTATCCTGCAGACTTTTTTACTAAGGTTTACATACCTTCACAATCTGATTATGCTACCTTTAAAGATTTAGAAAACTATTATAAATTTCAAACTACTATTTTTTCGATTACTGATCAAACTCCTTGGGGACGGAATTTTCTAAAAAATATTTTAAGTGATAAGGACTGGTCGACAATATATTTAGACGATTTTATTATTGTACTTATAAAAAATAAAGAGTTGCAGAATCCGAGACTTACTTCTATTAACTTGGAAAACCTTTCGCCTGAAAAATATAATTTTAGTAACTATTTTTCTTATTTAAGGTTGAGTTATTTTTTATATAATTGCGGTTATTTTCAATCTTCAAAGACTTTTTCTGAAAAAGCCTTATCTATGTATCCCGACAGTAGGATTGCAAACTCTTTAATGTTCTATTTCGAATCTTTGGAAAACAAAGGCAACTCAGATTACTTCCTAAAATCGGAAAATAATCTTTGGTGGTAAATTAAGGGTTTTTTCTTTGATCGCGCGGCTTTAACTCTACCACAACTCCTTGATATTGCTCGGGGCCGCCAATTTGTGTAAGTTTTGAATAATTTAGCTTAAAATAATTAAGAACCAGATCTTCTCTAGAATAACTAAAAGAACCATTATAAATAATAAAATCAGAGTCATTTAACATCTCTAGAAATGTGTTACGTTCAATATAAGATTGTGGAAATCTAATCAATTTATTATTTTTTCTGTCTAAAAATGCATAATACGGATCAGGGATGGCTGATGTGAAGACTGATTTGCTATCAGGGATCAGTTGCCTGATCTCTGTTATATATTGTTGATACGAATACTTCTCTCCGCCTTCTATTCTCAAAATATCAATGTGAAGTTTCAGATTAGACAAAAAAATTGTAAAACACAATAAAATTAGGCTGATGACTTTGAATTTATTCTGAGAGGATTTTGAGATTTGCCACAACGAATAATAGCTTTCGAGTAGGATGTATAAGGCTAATATAGCTAAAGGGACTAGATAGACTGCGTACCAGAAGTCCTTATTTAAAATTAGAATAATCCAAGAGAGTACCAAAGGAAAAGCAATTATAAATAATTCTAATTTTTTCCGAAGATACGCAAAGACAGTAAAAAGAATGGTAGCTAAGCTTAATGAAAAATAAATCAATTTAAATTCAATTGGTTTTGAGCGAAAAACTGTTATAATCCAGCTCTCCTGATTGCCGGAAATCTGTAAACGAGCAAATATGCTTGTAAGAGTTGGCATTACCCTAAGTAGTAAAAAAATGAACAATGCAAAAAAGCATATTGCAAATAAAACTACTAGTTTCTTATTTTTAATTGATTGTTTCCTGTAGAAAATAAAACCAGTCACCGAACTCGTCAGTAGATAAATTAAACCATTCGCGTGAAAGAGAAAGGCTAGTACTGCGGAAATAAAACTAAACGCAAAAAAAATTAGTTTATTCGATTTTTTGGAAATAAAAAGATACAAAAGATATATTGAGCTTAGCCCAAAAAGCAGAGTGAATATTTCAGGTCTTCCAATTCTGGTGGATTGAAGAAATGCGAAATCGGTGACCAATAAAATTAAGGGTGCTATTCGAAAAGTACTCTTTTTTAAAAAAAATTTGGATAGTGAATGTACTAAAAAGCCAAAGATAATCATGGTAACGATTCCAGAAAGCATTGATAGCATTCTTTGTGCCTCTATAGAAACTCCAAAAATCCTAAACCAATTGAAAAGTAAAGCTGTATAAATGGATGGGTAAATGTGATAAGCGTCTAATAGATTCCCATTGAATAAATTAATTACATATATTAGTGAAGGTTCATCAGGCCAAACAGGAGGCTCTTTTAAAAAAAGATCAAAGGTTATTAAAAAAGAAAGGAAAAAGGTGAGGACTAATAAAATATTTTTCACTGGTATATCATATACTAAAATATGACAAAAAGAGGATATATATTTCTTATAATTATTATCGGGCTTGTAGTATTTGCAAACGCTTTATTTAACGGCTTTGTTTGGGATGATGAGGAGCAGATTTTAAATAACGTATTAGTACATTCTTTTTCAAATTTTTTTAGCTTTTTTTCTGGTAGTACTTTTAATACAGGTGGGTCTGGAACTTTGGGCGGTCTTTACTACAAACCTTTAATGACTGCTGCTTTTTCTCTAATCTACACGTTTTTCGGTACGAGTGCCTTCTTCTTTCATTTATTTCAAATCTTGCTGCATATTACGAACGCGATATTTGTTTTTTTGATTTTTAGAGTTATTTTTCAGGTGAAGAGTTCGAATTCAATTTCTTTTATTCTGGCCGTAATTTTCTTAATTCATCCTATTAATGTTGAGGCGGTCTCGTATATTTCGTGTCTTCAGGATATATTGTTTTTCTTTTTTGGCATTATTGCTTTTTGGCTTATTGTTACAAAAAGAATAGTTTCTATCAGAAGTCATGTCTTATTATTTGGATTAATGCTTAGTTCTCTGCTTTCAAAGGAGACTGGAATACTTTTTATATTGGTGGATACATTATATGTTTTTTTGTTTTCAAGAAAACAATTAAAAAATATTTTAATTACTGCTTTTTTATCTGTATCGGCCTATTCTTTTTTACGATTTGTTATTGCCGGTATTTTCTTTAACAAACATGGGCTTACTCCGATATCAACATTACCTTTTTTTGAAAGGCTGCTCAGCGTACCTAAAATTAGTATCTTTTATTTTAAGACCTTTTTTTATCCAAACGATTTAGCAATTAGTCAGCATTGGGTAGTCCGTTCTTTAAGTCTTTCAGATTTTTATCTGCCGCTTAGTTTATCTATAATTATCTTGGGCTTATTCGGAATAATGCTTTATATATTTTATTCAAAAAAAAGCGATTTTTTCAAAACCTATATTTTTTTTCTTATATGGTTTTTAGCAGGGATGATCATGCATATCCAAATAGTGTTTCCACTGGACATGACTGTTTCAGAGCGATGGTTTTATTTTCCAATGACTGGTCTTTTGGGGTTAATAAGTGTAATATTTTTGCAAATCAAATTAAATAAGCTTACTAAAAAAGTTCTTGTAGTTCTTTTAATTTTGCTTTTACTTTTATTAAGCTTTAGAACAATCATTAGAAATGGAGACTGGAAAGATGGGCTGACTTTATATAGTCATGATGTTTTATTTTCCACCAATACCTTTGATATTGAAAATAATTTTGGTGTCGAACTTTTTAGAGCCGGTAGGTTTGAAGAAGCTGGAAAACATTTTGAAGCCTCGACTAAAATTGCACCGAATTGGTGGACCAACTGGAATAATTTGGGGGCTGTAGAGGAGAGAAACGGTAATCTGGAAAATGCAAAAAAATATTATCAAAAAGCTATTGATAATGGGCGGTATTATTTGGCTTATCAAAATCTTGCTAAAATTTATTTAATTAAAGATGGGCCTGAAAAATCAAAGGTTTTTTGCGAAGAGTCTTTAAAAAGCTTGCCTAACAATGCAGAACTTTGGGCTATATTGGCAATTTCTGAATACAAGCTTAATGACCACGACAAAGCAGTTAAGGCTGCCCAAAATGCTTATACATTGGAGCAAAGTCAACAAAATGCGTATGTTTATAGTAGGCTTATGCAAAACCTGCCACTGGAAAATTAATGAGTTTGTTATACTTTAAAGATGACTAAAAAAATAATACTGATTATGCTTTTATTCTTATCTCTCGCTTTCTATCTTAACCGAAGTTATTCAATGATTTATAACCGCAACTTAGTTCCTGATTTAACAAGCTTTTGGATGCGTCCTATTACATTCACTAATCCAAATTTTCAGAATTCAGTTAAATATGTGTCAGTTGGTGATAGTTTGACTGTCGGTATAGGAACAATAGATGGGAAAAAAACATTGCCTTATATTATTGCATCTAAATTATCAGAAAATATGTCTGTGATTCTCGTAAATGTTGCGGTAAAGGGGGCAACCGTCAAGGATGTTGCAATTAGTCAATTACCTGTAGCTATTGCAGAAAAACCTAACTATGTGACTGTGTTTATCGGAACCAACGACGTACATAGTCTTATTTCTGTTTCTAGCTTCGAGGCTAAAATGGACTACATACTAAATTTTTTGACTACCCAAACATCCGCTAAAGTTATTGTTTTTAACCTCCCGTATTTGGGTTCTGAAAGGTTAATATTATTTCCTTATAATTTATTTTTTGAATACCAAACCAAACAATATAATCAGGCCTTATTTAGGGTTGCAAGAAAATATAATGTTTCACTGATTGATTTCTATACCCCTACCAAAAATCAATTTTCAAGACAACCTAATTTTTATTCAGTTGATTCTTTTCACCCTTCTGGTGAGGGCTATATAATGTGGGGATCTTTACTTAATCCAAAGGATTTTTAATTTTATGCAAATCTTAATTTCTGCCGCAGAGTCGCAGACACAAATATTTTTAATAATTCTGGCTCTTTTACTGCTATTTTCTGTAAGAAGAAGAGAAAACCCTGTATTTGATCTAAGGGTGACAAATGAGATTAAGGGACTGGCGATTTTAATGGTAATTTTTGCGCATGTAGGTTATATTTTAGTTTCAGATAACCGGTTTTTGTTTCCGATTTCTGTAGGAGGAGGCATAGGAGTAAATTTATTCCTTTTTTTGTCGGGATATGGGATGTCTGTTTCAGCTATTAGAAAGCAGTTAAGTATTTTTGATTTTTATAAAAAGAAAATTACTAATCTCTCTATTCCGGTATGCTTAATATTAACCATATTTTTACTAATGGACATAACGCTTCTAAACAGGGGATATTCTTTTACTGAAATCTGGCATTCATTTATAGGCTATTACCCAATTGCCAACCCAATTTATAATATTAACTCACCCCTATGGTTCATCACCCCGATTTTATTTTATTATCTGATATATCCTTTGATTTTCAATAAAAAATATCTTTTTTTATCAGGAACGCTACTGATGGGAGTAAGCTACTTTTTTCTTTTTAATGAAGGGGTAATAAATTTTTTAACCTCCCACGATATTTTTAAGCGAGATGTTTTAACTTTATACAGGACTCACTATATTGCCTTTCCTTTAGGGCTTATTGTTGCAGATTTGGCAACAAATAAAACCGCACCGAAAATGATTTGGAATTTTCTTTCAAAAATTATCAGCAAAAATAAAATAGTTAGTGGCCTATTGTCATATTTAGCCCTTTTTGGGTCAGCTTATATTGCCTGGTACACTGCAATTTATTCGGGTGTCGGAAAAGGCGATATAGTTGAACAAAACATTAGTTTAATCAGCTGCGCTGCAATATTGTATTTATTTATTTTTAACAAGATAAGGTTCGGTATATTGGGAATATTTGGTTTATATTCTTTTGAAATTTATCTTATACACTGGCCAATACTTTCAAGATTTGATATTTTTTATAAAATTCTACCACCTGCTTTTGCGACAACATGTTATCTGGTTTTCTTCCTTTTACTTGGGTTTATGTTAGACAAATTAACAAATTTCATTTCAAACAGGGTCTTTAAAGTATAATTTTAATATGGCTTATTTAGCTTTAGTCAGACATGGAGAATCGACTTGGAACGCTGTTGGTGCTTGGACAGGACTTACAAATATAGGTCTTGATGAGGAAGGTTTTGAAGAATCAAGAGAAGCAGGAGAGCTATTAAATGACATACTCTTTCAAATAGCGTTTACCTCGAAACTTATTAGGGCAAGACAGACACTAGATGAAATTCTGGATGTTTTGAGTATTAAACATATCCCTATATATGAAAGTGCGGCTTTGAATGAGAGAGACTACGGAGATTTAACTGGGAAGAATAAATGGGAAGTTGAAAAAGCATATGGTGAAAAACAGTTTAATGCATGGAGGAGGGGCTGGGATGAACCTGTTCCCAACGGAGAAACTCTAAAGGATGTTTATAACCGTGTTATTCCTTATTATGAAGAATCTATTCTACCTAAGCTAAAAGCGGGTAAAAATGTGCTTGTGGCGGCTCATGGTAACAGCTTAAGAGCTTTAATTAAGTATCTGGAGCATATCTCCGATAAAGATATCCCTGCATTTGAAATGGAAACAGGAGCGGTATTTGTTTTTGAAATAAATAAAAAAGGTGAGATTACCGGAAAAGAAATTAGAACTCCGAGTTAATTCCCAAATTTGGAAGATTTTTTGATAAGTTTGGCGGTATACACAATTTCCCGAAGTTCACCATCATCACCCTCAATTTCGGAAATTCCAGACATTCTTTGAAATTCTCTTAAATAATCAGAAAGCGAAGCCTGATTTTCAGCGATTTCTGATTTTAAAGTTTTAACTTTTTCATTTAAATCTGCAGCCTGAGGTTGCTTTAGTATCTGCTGTTTAGTATTAGACTTTACTCTGGCAGCTTCTTTGGCAGCTTTTGCGTGGGTGGTATAGGTCTCATCGTTTTCAAATATATCATTTAGGGTTTCCTGAAACTTAGCGGCTTGTTCTCTTTGACGGTCAACTGTGGAGATAAGATTTTTAATCATACCTTCCATATTCAGAACAAGTTCTGAAGAGTCAACTTCTTTAGGTTTTTCAGTAGGTTGTGTTTCGTCCGGATCCATGTTCAATTACTATACATAGTTCAGGATTTTTAAGTCAAGGACTAAAAGTACGCATGTTTCGCGATTTATTGCGCTATTATTGCGTGATTTATGATATAATACAGACTGTGTTAAGATAAAAATATGTTTAAACCCACGTACAATATTACTCCACAGATATTAAAAGATGTTAGCGAAATTGCCGAAATAAAAGCTATCGTTGAAAGGTCAAAGGTACTGCCTCTTAATGAGGCGCAGCTAAAACGACAGGCAATAGTTAGAATGGCACATACATCTACCTCTATCGAAGGTAATCCATTGGCTGAGTTTCAGGTTGATAAGGTTTTGGCGGGGATGTCTGTGAATGCTGACAGTAAATCAATTGCTGAGGTTCGAAATTATCAAAAAGTTTTACAGGAAATTGAGAAAATGGCTCAGCACAAAAAGGCCATATCTTTGGAGGATGTTTTAACCCTTCATGGCATGATGATGGCAGGAGGATTGCTTGAAGAAAATAAGGCAGGACATTTTAGACCCGGTCCGATATTTGTAGTTGATGAATTGGGAGACGGAAGGGAAAAATTAAGGTATGAAGGGCCTCCTTCAACAAAAGTAGCCTTCTTAGTATTAGAGCTCTTAAAGTGGCTTTCAGGGGCTGATAAGGAGGGCGTTCACCCGATTATTAAAGCCGCGATATTTCACCTTCAGTTTGTTACTATCCATCCTTTTTCTGATGGGAATGGCAGAATGGCAAGACTTTTGACAACCTTAATTTTATACAGGGATAATTGGGATTTTCGTAAAATTATCGTGCTTGAGGATTATTATAATAGAGATCGATTAGGCTATTATAATGCTCTGAATGAAATCCAAGGCAATCATTATCATGAAGGTGAGGATTCTACTCACTGGTTGGAGTACTTTGTAACAGGATTTTTAGTAGAAGCCAGAAAAGTGGCGGAATCCATTGCTCAAATTGGGTTTGGTAAGGTTTCTGATATATCAGAGCAGGTCTTTTTGGATAAAGATGAAATTAAAATTATGGATTTCCTATCAACAACAGGAAGAATGACCAGCCGTGATGTTGAAGATATTTTGAATATTGCAAAAAGAACTTCACAGCTTAAGCTTAAAAGCCTGGTTGATAAAAAATTAATAACTTTAAAGGGTAAGGGTCCAAGCACTTATTATATTTTAAATACCTGAGGCTTATGCACGATTATTTGCACGTTTATTGCGTGATTATTATTCTTTGAAGGGATCATATTTCTGAATTAAAAGATTTGTTATAGGGAGGAAAAGAGGAGTTGGTAATTCGTTCCAGGCAAACCAGTGCCATTTACCTGATTTATCTGGTTCGGTATTTTTAACCTTGCCTTTATGAAAGTCACAAACCATATAGATTGTTATGTAATGTTTATTTGAATCTTTAAATAAGTCGTTTGTAAGTGAGGCGAATTTAATATTTTTAACCAAAATTGAGGTTTCCTCAAAAACTTCCCGTGTAACACAATCTTCAATACTTTCCATAAATTCAAGATGTCCACCGGGAAAGCCCCAGGTTTCTTTACCATGCTTGGATTTTCTCTTTCCAACAAGAACTTTATTGTCCTTTCTCACAATAATACCCACGCCTACCTTTGGTCTTCTTTTATACATATTTTGCTACTTTATTTTCAGATTTTAACATGATACTCTAAAACACATGCAAGAAGAAAACGATAAATGTCCTAAGTGCGGATCTAGTTTAGGTGATGTGACAGAAACAAAAACAGGGAAGAAACTACAAAGATGTAGTAAAGGCTCTTGGAATCCTGAAACTAAGCAAAACGAAGGTTGTGACTATGTAAAGTGGTTGCAAGTTGAACCAAAAGAACTTGATGAAAAATGCCCAAAATGTGGTGCAGCTTTAATGTTACAAGTAACCAGATTTGGGAAAAAGATGAAGAAATGTTCTGCAGGTGGTTGGGATAAGGAAGCTAAGAAAGCAACGGGTTGTGACTATGTTGAATGGATTAATGGAACTACAGAAGCGCTTGATGAAAAATGTCCAGAGTGTAGCGAACCATTAGTTCTTTTTACAACAGCCGCAGGCAAAAAGATGAAAAAGTGTTCAACTGCAGGTTGGGATAGAGAAGCAAGACAGGCAACAGGGTGTACGTATATTCAATGGTTAAAACCAGGCGAGCAAGTTTTAACAAGCGCTGGAGAAGAATTTCTACCTCCTGAGGAATAAGACATTAACAGTGAATAAACCTAATCGGTTTGTGAAAAGTAAGACGAACTTTTCTCCATTTTTCCAATTTCATTACTCCAAGGTTTTCTAGAATTCTTCCAACTGGGCCGGTTGTAGGATCTATCCAATAAACGCAACCACCTTTTGAAACAAAATTACGCGGTTCGTGACCGTATTCATCTGCTAAGGTATCTAAATTATCTTCAATTAACAACTTCTTAATATCAGATACACTGCCGTCATCCATGATTGCTTCTTGCTTCATAATATAGCCTGGGAAAATGCATTCAGGGAAGCTAAATTTTTCTTTACGGATTGTGGTATGTGGTATTTTAACTCTCGTATAGGCCACAAGTGCTTCTGCTGCCATTAATTCAAATTGAAGTCTGGGAACAGGTTCATAAGGCCAAAAAGACATTCTGTTAAAAAGCCTTGGAATCTTCATAAAATTCAGCTTTGATAATTCTTTACGTTTTGGATGCAAGACAATGTGCTCCATGCCTTTACCTATAATTTCTCTTCCGAACATTACTTTTTCCATGTTTTGGATTATAACTCTCTAGAGTTTCAAGCGCGAGATGTAATCGAGACGATTATACCAAAAATAGGGAAATGTTGGCTAAACTGGTTGATTATAATATTCTGAAACTTTATCCCAATTTATAACATTCCAGAAAGCATCAATATAATCAGTCCTTTTATTTTTATATTTTAAATAGTAAGCATGCTCCCAAACATCAATTGTAAAAATCGGAGTTTTGCCTAAGGTGATGGGAGAATCCTGATTAGGGGTATTTAAAATTTCTAATTTCCCATCATTTATAACCAGCCAACAATAACCACTCCCAAAAACCCCTAGTGCTGAAGCTTTAAATTTTACCTTAAATTCGTCCACACCCCCAAAAGATGAGTTGATATCGTCGAGTAGCTTTCCTTCAGGTCCACTTTCACCTTTGCCTAAAATAGTCCAAAAAAAAGAATGGTGATAATGGCCGCCAGCATTATTTTTGACTTTGGTTCTGATTTCTTCCGGGATTTCATCCAAGTGTTGCAAAAGTTCTTTAATATCCATATTAGAAAATCTATCTAAGCCAATGAGCGCTTCGTTCAGGTTTTTTACATAAGTTGCATGATGACCATCATGATGAACTTTCATTGTCTCTTCATCAATAAATGGTTCTAAGGCAGAATAATTAAAAGGTAAATTTGGTAGATTAAACATGTAAATATTATACCAGCTCAAAAATCTGATTCATTTCAGGTAACTCTACATTCTTTATTTCTGTTTCTGTTTTAATTTTTTCTGCCAGAGAGTTTCTTTGATTTATCTCACCATGATTAATAAAAACCTTTTTGATACCCTGTATATGTTTTAACCAAGTTAAAAGTTTAGGTAAATCTGCATGAGAGCTTAGTGAATCAATTTTAGTTACAACCGCTCTGACTGATAAAACAGCTTCATTGATAGCAATTTGTTTGGCTCCTTCTTCCAGCTCTCTTCCCAATGTATTTACTGCTTGGTAGCCCACCATTAGAAGTCTTGTCGTGGGAAGTGAAATATAGTTTTTTAGATGCTGCAGAATCCTTCCTCCTGTTAACATTCCGGATCCGGCAATAATAATTTTTGGACCTCTGTCTTTAATAATTGATTTGCTTTGTTTAAAAGTTTCTATGATATTAAGATTTGAAAAATCAAACGGACTGCTTTCCTTAAAAGTAGACTGATTATATAAATTGGGGTATTTTTTAAATATCTCAGTTACTTCCAGAGCTAGAGGACTATCTAAATAAACAGGAGTTTCATTTTTTACCAGCCCTTTTTGTTTCAAATGCCCGATGATATGCAGAACTTCCTGTGTTCTTTCTATTGCAAAGGCTGGGATAAGAAGAACGCCGCCATTTTTTTCAACTTCGTTTATTTCATTTTGAATAGTCTGTGAGGCATCCCCTTCAGGATGGCTTGAATCACCATAAGTTGATTCCATAACTACGAAATCAGCTTTTGAGATATATTCTGTTGCCGGGATTAGATCTTCTGGGGTATTTCCCAAATCACCGCTAAAAACTATAGTTTCATTGTTGCTTATTTCTATACTGGCAGAGCCTAAAATATGCCCTGCATTTTTAAAATTAATATCATATTCACCAACTTTAAAGGGTTGGTTGTAATCCACAACCTCAATTAAGCTTACCAGCTCTTCCACATCCTGAGGGGTGTATAAAAGAAGGCCATTTTCCTGAGCAATTCCTGCAGAATCTAGAAGTGAAACGGCAACAATATCCTTGGTGGCTTGTGTTGTATATACCTTGCCTTTAAATCCGTTTTTAATAAGCAAAGGTAATCTGCCGCAATGATCCAAGTGGGCATGAGTTACAAGAACTGCAGAAATAGCAGTTACATCAAATGCCAATGGAGAAGCATTGATACCATTTTTATCATCAATACCCTGAAACATACCCAAATCAATTAAAATTTGAGTGTGTTCACCAATTAATAAGTTGCATGAACCTGTTACGCCTCCTGCAGCCCCAAAAAATTGTACCTTTTGCATTATTTAATAATAGAATAAGTTGACCGAAAAGAAAACGGGTGTTATATTAAAAAAGATGTCTAAATTCGGAAATCCTTTTTCATCTCTGGCTAAAGACGGCAAGCTTACGAAACAAGAGCTAATCCGCGCTATACGATTTAATATTTCTGCCGAGTATGATGCCATAAAAACATACACGCAACTCGCAGAAGCTGCAGACAGTAAATTTGTTTCGGATGTTTTAATGGATATAGCTAATGAGGAAAAAGTACATGTTGGAGAATTCATGAAAGTTCTTGAGCATCTGGATGCAGGAGAAAAAGAATATTATGAAAAAGGAGCAAAAGAGGTAGAAGAAATATTTAAAGATCAAAATGCTTCATAAGATACCCCGCTTAGATAATCAGTTGTTTCTTACTATTATTTTTGCGTGCTTAGTATTCATTTTGATCCTTTGGTATGATTCCTCCCCAATGTCTTTTAATAGCTATACTACGATTTGCACCTCAAATTACGGTAAACCTGCAGAGCTTGTTGATTGCTTGAAGCCCTATTATAATCAGCAAAACATGGACAAAATTGGAATTATTGCTGCTGTGACAGTCATATTTACAACCTTTTTGATATTTGCTTTACAGCGTCTAAAACTAAAATAGTATGCCTGCATTAATTTCTCCGTTATTAACATTTTCATTGATAATTATCGGTGGTCTTGTCGGATTAAAATATAAAGATAAACTTCACTTAGTTTTAGGTTATACAGCTGGCGTACTTTTAGCTGTAGTATCATTTGAAATTTTTCCTAAAATAATAAAACAAGTCGGAGAGCTCAATATAGAACCTATAATACCTATGATAGCTTTTGTTCTGGGTTTTTTAGGATTTCACCTTTTAGAAAAAATTCTTTTAATTCATCATGCTCAGGAAGATGAATATGTGGCACACACACATCCCAGTGTCGGTATTTTATCAGCACTTGCTTTAAGCGGCCACTCTTTTTTAGATGGAGTTGGGATTGGTCTGGGTTTTCAGGTTTCACAAGAATTAGGAATACTAATCACGATTGCTGTTATTTCGCACGGTTTTGCTGATGGGCTAAATACGGTTACATTAGCGCTTGTTAATAAGTGTACTACCCAGAGAGCCTTTTCCCTGCTTCTGTTAAATGCAACAGCACCTGTTTTAGGATTTATTGCCTCGGGTTTCTTATCAATACCCGCGTATTTTTTGGTAATCTACTTAGGATTTTTCGCAGGCTTCTTACTATATATTGGGGCTTCAGAAATTTTACCAGAGGCACACAGCCCTCACTCTTCTTTAGGCAACAGTGTAATGACAATTTTAGGTATAGTAACTATTTTTTTAATAACAAGAATATTATAGACATTAAAAAGTAGTTGTTGTTTTAAGGGTTTATAGTAGTATATCTATATGAAGGGTTTTTTGCTGTCTGCGTTAATAGTTATAGTATTTGTGGCTTATGCTTTTATGCAAAAGTTTGGTGCAGGTACGCAACTACCATTTTTTAATTCAGAACAGGAAGATTCTGTCAAAACACAAACCATAATTCCCACACCTTCTGTTGCAACAAATACATCGACAAGCTCACCTGCTCCAATAACTTCTGCCAATAAGTATAAAGACGGAAACTTCACCGGAGACGTTATTGACGCAAATTACGGTAATGTTCAGGTTAAAGCAACTATTGTTGATGGAAAAATAGCTGAAGTAACCTTTTTAGATTATCCAAAAGACAGAACAACTTCCCAAAAAATAAATAACAAAGCAATGCCAATACTCATTAGCGAAGCAATCACTACTCAAAGCGCAACAGTTGATGCAGTGACAGGAGCCACTTTTACCAGCGCAGCATTTGTAAAGTCTCTACAATCAGCTTTAAATAAAGCGGTTTAATTTCATGAAACATCAGACCCGGATTGTAATGGGCATGCCTGTTACTGTACAGATTGTAGACACTCTTGAAAACAATATTATTTTTAATAAAGTCTTTGCTTATTTTACATCTGTAGACCGAAATTTTAGTACATATAAAGAAGATAGCGAAACAAGCTTGATTAATTCGGGAAAAATTAAAAAAAGCGAATATAGTAAAGACATGAAAGCTGTTCTTAAACTATCAGAAGAAACAAAAAAACAAACCAAGGGCTTTTTTGATGTTAATAGAAACGGACAACTGGATCCTTTGGGATTAGTTAAAGGATGGGCGATTTTGAACGCCTCTAGAATGATAAAGAAGAAGGGGATAAAAAATTTCTTTATAGAAGCTGGCGGTGATATTCAATTTTCAGGAAAAAATAAGGACGGGAAGCCATGGAAAACCGGTATAAGAAACCCTTTTAATATACAAGAAATAGTAAAAGTCGTACATTTACATGATCAAGGAATCGCTACTTCAGGCACCTATATCAGAGGGAAACATGTATATAACCCAAAGAATAATTTTTGCGCGGCAGACAAAATCGTTAGCCTGACAGTAATTGGCCCTAATGTGTTTGAAGCAGATAGGTTTGCAACAGCGGCGTTTGCAATGGGGCAAGAAGGGATTAATTTTATTGAGAAGTTAAATGGCTTTGAAGGATATAGTATAGATTGCAAAGGAATTGCTACAATGACAACAGGGTTTAATCAATTCACAAATTAAATATGAAACCAATGGATAATTTTTTGGATAAGACAACAATGTACAGGCTTGTGATCTACTGCCTTTTAGCACTAAGCGCAATTACTCTTATTGGAAGTTTGTTTGGTATGGTTGCATACAGCCCTATTTCACTAATATTTACCTTGTTGTTCTTGCTTATTATTTCCTGGGCAACTAATAATCTTTTTCTGAGTGTTTTTAAAATTCATTCTAACCTGGAATCAGTATATGTTACAGCACTTATCCTTTTTCTGATTATTCCTCCGGCAGATAACCCGCAAGACTTTATATTGTTGGGTTGGGCAGCAGTTTTAGCGGAGGCTTCCAAATATATTATTGCCATAAGTAAAAAGCATATTTTTAATCCGGCAGCTATTGCTGTAGTTTTGACTGGAATTTTATTAGGTCAACCAATCACCTGGTGGGTCGGAACTATGTTTATGAATCCGTTTATTCTAGTCAGCGGGCTGCTTATTGTCTGG
The DNA here is from genome assembly GCA_041659805.1 of Microgenomates group bacterium. Classification (GTDB taxonomy): domain Bacteria; phylum Patescibacteriota; class Microgenomatia; order Daviesbacterales; family UBA10151; genus STC-54. The sequence continues at coordinate 779,217 of JBAZXP010000001.1, forward strand.
AAAATCAGAAGGATAGAATTGGTTTTGAGTTTTATAGCGGCTGCAACATTAACAGGCTTGGGTTTTGGAATTTTCAATAGAAGTGATCTATTGCAATTGTCAAAGCAAATTTTGCTGGAGTCGCCTTTGCTGTTTTTTGCTTTTGTAATGCTGACTGAGCCCCTTACAACACCGCCCACTAGAAAGTTACAAGTATACTATGGTACTTTGGTCGGTTTTCTATTTTCTCCTCAGCTTCATATTTTTTCGTTATATTCAACACCTGAGCTTGCCCTTGTATTAGGTAATATTTTTTCATATTTTGTAAGTCCAAAAGGGAAATTAATTCTTCCTTTGAAGGAAAAAATTCAGGTTGCACCGGACATTTTTGATTTTACTTTCACGCTGGACCGCAAAATAGATTTTCAACCGGGTCAATATATGGAATGGACTATAAAACATCCGAATCCTGATGCCAGAGGCAGCAGAAGGTATTTTACTATTGCTTCCTCACCGACTGAAGAGGATATTACAATCGGAGTCAGGTTTTATGAAAAATCCAGTTCTTATAAGAAAGCTATGCTGGCACTTCAACCGGGTACGGAAATAATGGCAGGCGGTCTTGCAGGTGATTTTGTTTTACCGAAGGATCCAAATATAAAGTTGTGTTTTATTGCAGGAGGAATTGGGATCACTCCATACAGAAGTATGATTAAATATCTAATGGATACAAAACAAATAAGATCAATAATTCTATTATATGCTTGCATAACTCCTCAGGAGGTTGTATATGAAGAGATTTTTGATGAAGCAAGAAGAGTGTATGGGCTCAGAACAGTATATTTTGTAGATGACGTAAATAATTTTCCGAACTGGCAGGGGAGAGTGGGACATGTTGACCAAAGTATTATTATGGCAGAAGTGCCGGATTATTTAGAAAGGTCTTTTTATATTTCCGGACCTCCGGCGATGGTTTCTGCTTTCAAAGGAGTTTTAACTAAAATGGGAGTACAGACAAATAAAATTAAAACCGATTACTTCCCTGGTTTTGCTTAAATTATACTGTCAAGCTTGGGTTGAAAGAACGTCATATAATTTTGTTGTAAAGTATCTTGCATATCTAAAAGGAATCGGTGCAGATATGCCTTCATTGTGACAGGTCTGTGATTCTCCTGAAAAATCACATGGCAGATAATCATATAAGAATTCTCCTGATTTTCCTAAATATCTTACAAGAGAGATACTGGCAAATTTACCAAGATCTCCGTCAGGAATAATTTGCCAATTGCATCTATTTTCATCCCCAACCAGGCTAATGTAAATGCTTCCTTCTTCATTATTCGAAGTATAATCGTAGCGTACTTCCCGGCTACAAGAACCTTTTTTAAGAAAAAATGCATCTTTTCCTAAATTAAACAGTTCTTCTGTAGTTGGGCGATAAGTTGGGTTACTGGAGATTATTTCGATTCTATTTAAAAGTGAGACTTGATCTACTGCTTCAATCATTATTCGAGTTCTATAGCAAGCAGGTCAGTCGGAGCAGGACCATTAATAACTTTACCGAATTTATCAAAACTGGAGCCATGACAAGGACAATCCCATGTTTTATCTTGATTATTCCAGCCAACCGTACATCCCATATGAGTACAAATAGCAGAAACTGAATGTAATTTTCCGGTTTCACCTTTAAACACTGCAATCTGCTGGCCGTCTTTGCTGGTTACCTTGCCTTCGTTACTTTTTAGATCATTCATAAAATAATTCTATCAGAAATAAACAAGTATTCCCAGTAAGCCGTGAACTATTGCCAAGGTTATCGAAACAAAAGCCATCTTGTGGTGCCAAGAGAAAGAAACTTTTTGATTTCCGTGATGAAATAGATATCCTATCAGAGTAGTGATCAAAAAAGACGTCAAAGTTATTATGCCCAAGTACATTATAAGGGGCTTACCAAATATCAAAAAATAAGTTATGTTTCTCAGCATTTCTACTCAACCACAATCTTACCTGTCATTGAAGGATGAATGCCACAACTATAATCAAAATTCCCTGCAGTGTTAAATGTATAAGAAAAAACTCCTCCTTGATCTAAATCTGTTGAATTAAATGTATTTGATTTAATGCTATGAGCAGTTGATTCGTTATTTATCCAGGTAACTGTTGTTCCCGCCTTAACAGTTAAAGGGCTAGGATTGAAGGTAAAATTTTGAATTGCAATCTCGTTAGGTTTTGCTTCATTTTGATTTTGAGCTATATTTTCATTAACATTTGGGGGTGCGATTGATTGATATTGCTGTTGTAGGTAATAGTAGAGACCTCCTGACAATAAAACTAATATAGCTATACCGGTTAAAATCTTAGAGTTCACTTTTAGTCACCCGCTATATAAAAATATTAACTCTTTTTTAATAAATATTCCAATAACTGATTTTAGTCGTTTAGTTTTTTCTATTGTGTACATCTTTATGTGCTTGTATAATACGGATTTATGTCGCAGGAATTTAAGATAAATAAACATCCCACAGTTGTTTTTGATAAAAGTGTTCAAAAATCATCTTTAAAATATAGAATTGACGTTGATGCTACCAAAGCAGGAGATTTGCTTAGATATCTCGGTGTAGACGATGAAGTGATCACCAAAAGTAAAATAGTCATTACAAACAGGATGTTTCGCCATAAGTTGGGATCATATAATCACGGCAGTAAAGCAATGAATATAAGAGCATCTCGCGGAATGGAAATATATGAACATTTTTATCCGGGTAGATTCAGGGGCTGGCTATATAGGCTATCAGAAGATACAGCGCTAAAGAACGCAAATCTGAGCCTGAACGATACTTTTTTGCATGAAGCATATCATCTTTATGATTTTCATAATAACCACATTGATCATGTGGAGCATACGCAAGAGTATATGAAAAATACCAGAAACGGATGCCTGTTTGGTTTGGTAGGAGCAGCTGTGGTGGGATCAACAGTTCAAGTTTTAGAAACGCTTGGTCTTCGAACAGACGTTGCCTGTATAGACACAGGTGCTGTTATCACCGCTGGTGGGTTGGCACTAATTTGTTGTACTAATAGAGTGACCGCAAAATTTTACCGTGATGATCCTATAGAAGTAGCTGCCAGAAACTTTGCAATTGAACATAGAGATGATTCAAGATGGAATAGTATTGTAAGATTTTCACTAACTAAATAAATAGCCGTTTTTCAAAGATTTTAGGCCTTGTGCTTTTTGTTCCTTAATGTATAGAATAGTTAGAATTATGAACATTGAATTTTTAGGAGGTGCGGGCGGGGAAGTAACTGGTTCCTGCGTTGTTGTGACTAGCTCCCGAGGATCCAAAGTAATGATTGACTGCGGTGTTTTTCAGGGTTCATCTGAAAGTAAAACAATTAAATATGAGGAGTTTGGTTTTGATCCAAATTCTCTGCAAGCAGTTTTTATTAGCCATGCTCATCTTGATCATACCGGCAGATTACCTGCATTAGTTGCAGGAGGTGAAAATTTTGAAGGGTATTCAGGAAATATATATATGACCCCACCAACAAGGGAATTAACAGGACTCATACTGGAAGATCAGATGAGAGTTGTGCAAAAAAAACGAGAAAGGTCTTTTTATAATTCAAGGATTTTAAAACAAACGTTAGGTCAGATGATAGTTGTTGATTACAGGAAGGAATTTGAGGTGGGTGATTTTACAGTAGGTTTTTATGATGCAGGTCATATTTTAGGTTCAAGTAGTATCAGAATTAAAGAAAAGGGGAGAGGAAACCCTACAATTGCTGTTAGTGGCGATTTGGGTGGTAACTTTAAACACAGAATTGGAAATGTTGATATTGCAATTGAGGAATCAACATACGGAGACAGAAATCGGCCTTATGAAGACCCTGAAGCAATTTTACAGGAAGAAGTTAACCGTCTTGAAGGCCAAGGCAGGGGTGTTGTGATGATTCCAGCTTTTTCAGTGGGCAGAACTCAGAAGGTACAAAATATCCTTTATAATTTAAAAAAAACGGGCAGGATTAATAAAAATACTTTAGTACGCCTTGAAAGTCCGATGGGCAGAGCTGCAACAAAAATACATCAAAAATATTTTAATATGACACAAAAAGATAATTATGATTACCATTTTGAAGATATATATAATACGAGAGGAATGGATCATAGAATTAACAAACAACAAAGGCGTAAGGCGCAACCAATGGTTGTAATTGCAGGATCAGGAATGATGGATGGAGGTAAGATAAGAAGCTATTTTGCAGAATGGGGTCCTGATGCATATTCAACAATACTTTTTGTAGGATACTTAGCAGAAGGTTCTTTGGGAAGGCAAATTGCTGAAGGAGCAGAAATGGTAGATATTGACGGCCAGGATATTCCCGTTAATTGCAGAGTCCGTAAAATAAGTGCTTTAAGTTCACATCTTGATCAGGACGGGCTTATTGATTGGGCTGCTAAAATTCGGAGTGATTCTCAGGGAAATCTTAATCAATTTATCCTGGTTCACGGTGAAGAGGATTCAACCAAAGCCTTAGGTGAAAGAATAGAAGCAGAGCTGAATACCAGAACATACTCCCCAAAGCTTCGTGAAGTATTAACTTTTTAAAAGGCTTTTCTTATCTTTGATTTCCTCAACCATTTTTTGAAACTTTTTATTTTTTGAGTCACAAAAAAACTTTCTGCAAACCTGAGGCCTGATTTCATGAATTGAACAACAGTTCCTCTCAAGATAGAAGCAACTGCCGTCTTTTTTTTGTTTTAATATATTAGCTCCTGATTCTGAAGCTAATGAAAAATTATCAATTACACCGAATTTTTCAAATTGAGTTTTAAATTTACCTGAATAATATTCTTTTTCAGACAAATTAATTAAAAATAAAGTACAACAGACACCGCATTGATCACACTTTTTCACCTTGTGATTATATATTATTTTTAGGTAGGGAAATAGCTAAAGCCTTTTGCCATAGCTGGGTTTCTTTCAGCAGGCACTTTAGATTTTTCTTTAACAGGAGTTCCCATCGCCAGAATTTCTGCTTTTTCCATAGATGCAATTAAATCAATCCTAAATCCTACTCTATTGAAATATTGACCTACAAGGCCAACGTGCGCTTCTTTTCCTAATGCCAGAGCTTTTGTTTCAAATTTAGGGGACACGAACTTTGACATAATTTTTTGTTGATCGTTTTCAAAATATACAATTATGTGATCTGAATATCCGCGAAGCTTTCGGACTACCCCCAAAAAGCTACGGGGGTATGATAATAGAATTTTCTCTGTAGGCATACTCAGTTCAACCCAGCCTCTTGGTATTTCTTTCACAATTTTTGTTTTGTGGTCATATAAGGGAATTTTTGTTTCATCATTTTCAAAAAGTGAAGCACGAGCACGCAGGGATGGAGCTAATCTAACGATTGTACCGGGTGAATATTTATTTGAGTCAAATACTCCTGGAGCCTGAAATTCTGAAAGAGCAGTTTGTTCTGGGGTAGTTTTTATATATTCACGTACTTGTTTCAAGGCAGATATTGCCTCAAAAGGCAGAAAGGCCTTACCTAGACCAACTTTATATAAAATACTATTCAAAGGGTATCTTGCAAGACCATAAATCAAACCCAACGTAGCAATCCCCTTAAAGGTTCCTAAATCTAAGGTAGCAGGACATTCATCTCCAAACTCATGTTTTGCTGTTGCTTCTAACATAAGAAAGAATTTTAATATAACATATAATATAAGTCAAAGGTATTAATTAAGAGTGTTATCTCTGGTTTGTTTAATTTTGAGTATCGATTACTTGTCCCGGGAGGAAAAATCCTGCAAAACCATCTGCTTTAGGATCTATTTTTTCAAAGCCTCCGCTTAAATGAACAAGCCAAATTTTAGACTTTTGAGCCTCATCAAGTTCATTTTTTAGTTTATTGTAGGGCACATGAATATCGTTTTTGGATTCGAAAAACTGGCAGTCCTGAAAAATTAATTTTCGTTCTTTGGGTGGAAGATCAACTGAATCACCAGAGAAATAAACTCCATTTTCAAAGTCAATCGAATAGCAATCCATACCTTTCACATGATGAGTGGGAATAAATTTTAGCTGAGGTAGATCTTCAATATTTACTACTTTTTCAGTTGTGACTTTAAAATAAGTTTCTAAATCTACGACCAACGGTTCACCTGTATCTGTATGAATTCTTTGCATACCGCCTTTTAAAGATTCGTGCCATAATTTGGCCTTAAAATCCTCACTTGGTAAATGAAGTGTCGGTCTCTCAGTTCCTCTTCTTCCTAAAGCAAAATACATCATGAATCCCAATCCTTCTAAACCTCCGATGTGATCTGCATGTTGATGAGTTAAAACTATATCTGTAACTTCGCTAATTTTACCGCTTTTGATTAAAGATAATGGAACAGTGGCACCACAATCCAAAAGCAGTTTTCTGTTGTCTTCTCCCTCAATCAGAAAACTTGTATTACCCAAAACAGGATTTAAACCTGATCCGCTACCAATACATTCTATTTTCATATTAGCTGTGCCTAGTGTAATACAAATCAAGCGGACTTTCCAGATTTATTTAAATTGGTATAAATTTGCAGGGCGGTGGGTAACATTTTTTTGTGTTTTTCCCATTTTTTTAAGTACTCCTGAATCCAAAACTTTTTTTCTGAAATTTCTATTATCTAACTTTTTTTGCCCTGCTACTTCATAAACTATTTGAAGATCATTGATGGGAAAAAGCTTGGGCATAAATTGCCTGGCTAATTTATCTGTGTTTTCTTCTAAATACTTCTGAGCTTTCATTATGATTTCAATATGATCAAAGGCCAAATCTGAAAGAGAATTTACCGGACAAAGATTTTTAGTATTAATAATATGATCATAGGGAACTAAAGCAATAAAACCGATAGAAATAGTTCTTCCTCTGGGATCTCTTTTAGGTTTAGTAAAAGTACGAAATTGTTCAAAGAAAACATCGTTATTTTCCACTATATCTTTCAGTTTTCTGGATAATGTGTCTTCGGCTGTTTCATTAGGTAGTAATAACCCACCAGGTAATTCAAACAAACCTTTAAAAGGCTCCTTCTCGCGGGTGTTTAAATAAACAAGAAGATTCTGATCATAAACAGTAAATATTACCGCATCAACTGCAATATTTCCCTGCTCATAGTTTTGTTTCGCGAACATATTAAAAGATATTATATCACAAGTTAGCGTAAAAAACACGCTATTGACAAAGTACAAGATTTTACTATAATAACAATGGTTAGCGTAAGAATTACGTTAACTATGAAAGAAGGTGAAATAAATGGAATCAGAAAAAATAAAAGTCAGACCAATTAGTCCCGAAGAAGTAGCCAAAAAAAAGATTGAAACTTTTCCAGATGCCGTCATTGAGTCTTTTAACGAACTGATTGTTGAAAATGATGATGGTAGAAGAGATATTATAGTCAAACAAAAAGATGCCGTGAAGCTTATGGAAAGCAAGGGTTTAAACAGCGCTGAAATCTATAAAAGGGGTTGGCTAAATATCGAGGAAATGTACAGAAAAGCTAATTGGAAGGTGGGATATGAGAAACCAGCGATGGATGAGGACTTTGACGCATATTTCACGTTCAGCAGAAAAAGAAGAAATTCTAGCTATGATTCTTGTGACATAGACTAGAAAATTATTGTTCTAATCAAAGACAGGGATTTAATATCTCTGGCTTTGATTATATAAATTTAGTTTAAGTTAATGCTGATCCGGAATTAGCAATTAAATCCTCTTTTTCAACTTTTGTAAATTGTTTAAGTTCATATTCACGTTTCATAGCCTCAGTCCTGGTGGAATATTCTTCTTGATAAACTAGCTCAAAAGTGGGGAAAGACCTCACATATTTTGAGGATTTAACACTTTTACTTCCGTGCTCCTTTAGTCTTTTTTCCAGATTATTAGTCTGACCTATATAGAGGGTGTTGGAAGAAGTTCTGAGAATATAAACATAAAAAACCATAGGTTAATTATAGCTGGTTGTTGGGGATAGCCCCATGAATATGTTTTCCTGGATACAGGATACGGGCTGCTTGTGTAGCTGCTCTGCGCGTATCAAGGCTGCTGTCTATATCTGTCCAAATTGCAATTTCCTTAATATTTCGCGAAAATTGTTCATCTTTTTGTTTTAAAATCTCTTTTGGATTTACAGACCTTCCCTTATCTATAATCAAAGGCTTTAATTTGAAACAATCATAATCTGTATAAACAGTAATAAAACGTTCCAGTAAGGCTGTGTATAAGTAATCTGTCGACAATGGTGAAATAATTCCTAAATCAGAACTAAAGATATCTAAATCAGGCATCCGGGCTTTGTTACAGCTACACATAAGCATTGACCAGACTTTTGCATTATCGGAAGTATCTTTGTCCTTAAGGTTAATTCGGAATAGGTCGAGCCTAGCTCCCAATGAGCTCTTAAACGTGCTTGGCGAAAAACTACCATAACAGCTTAATGCCCAATAAGGATTATATTTCAACTCTAAATTATCTAAAATAGAAACCAAATCATTTTGTTGAACGCTATCGTCTCCGGTTATAAGTGGATCTATTAAATAACGTGCTGTTGCTTGGCCCAGTTTTTCAGCGTCAGAAAGAGCCAAATCAGCCTTAATTACTTTATTTGGAGCTGTGTTTTCTCTAAACACAGAACCACGGATTTTTCTAAGAACTTTTAATGTTCTTGAGGCATATTCAATTTTATCCGCTTCATGTTCTTTGGAAGAATACATATGGCGTATTATATAAGTTTCAAATTAAAATATCAAACTATGGGATGAGTCATACTGTTAAACTTTTAATTTTTTGCCTCAATCATTAAGGTATCATAACCTTTTGTTACCCTGTCTTCTACTTTTATATCCAAAGACAGTAAAAATTCCATTAATTCATTCATAATTTCCTGACTATTACCATCTGATATTTTTTCAACCTCTATAAAAGATCCTAAACCTTCTACAGTATCCAAACAAATTGTAAAATCTCTGAATTTAGCGTGCTGCCTGATTTTATTAACTCTTATTACCTCCAAAAAACCCATCATTTTTATAGCTTCTTCCATTTGATTTAAATCACTTACTAAAACTTCTCTTTCCAAGCAATCTAACTCAGTAGATAAAGTCTGCTTTATGGTAAATAATACTTTTCCGTTTTGTTGGCGCAACCTTAAAGTTGTGCTGCCCGATCTTGAGCCAGTTCGTCTTTTCCCATTTTTATTGTACACCCTGTCATTTTGAGTTATAGCTTTAGAAAATTTACAGCCAAGTTTTTTAAGTTTTTTGAGCAGCAATTTAGGATCCTTTGCTTTAGCTTTAACCTCAATTTCCTTAATTTCATTCATGTTTGTGAATTCAAGTATAGTCTTAATTCTTGACCCAATTTTTGTAAATTATCCCTTCCTTCCACCTCTCTGTTCATAAAATCCGGAATAGTGTCTAATCCATATCGGCCCGCGAGTATTCCAACTGTTGCGCTGGCAAGTGAATCAACATCGCCACCTATCTGTATTGAGCGTTGCAAACCAATAAACGGATTGTCTGTATGTTTTAGAATATATGCCGTAGTTAAAGCAGTATGAATAGCAGAACAGGGTAAACCGGTAATCAATCCATCTGCACCTTTAATTGGCTGAGGTCCACACAATACAGAATATTCATCAGTTGTAATTTCTTCCGGCGAACCAAATCTATTCATTGCTAATAATGTATCTTTTATTGTGTAAAAATCATCTATTCGAGCACAATAAGCCAGTATATTAGCATGATCGCCACCATTTAAGATGTAGTTTGCAGTAACTGCAACTAAGGCACTTGCATCACGCGCCTCTTTATGCGGGTGAGTTGCATTGGCATTTATTTCAGCATATTTAAATAACAAATCATCTGGAAGTAAACCTAACGGAGCTGCCCGCATAGTTGGTGCGTTCCCGGGATGCGCGCGGTTAGCTTGATTTTGCCTAATTTCCTCAATAGTGCATTGACCTTTATAATAGCTTTCAATAGAACCATGTCCTTGTCGGGGATATCCTTTTCTCTTTTTATCTGTCTCGTATTCATTCTTCCAGTATTCCAAGAGCAAATCTTCTGTAAATGGCTTTCCGCTCATTAAGGCTTTTACTAAACCAATAGTGTGCTCTGTATCATCAGAATATTCTCCTACATGATAATTATTTGCGTATTTACCGGTCCTTAGATTAGTCCACCTATCATAAGGAAGGTTCTTTAATAATTCTCTTCCTTGCATTTCTACACCAGCTCCAAATGCATCACCAATCGCTACCCCAATTAACATTTCAGATATCATAATGCAAGATTATACCAAAACTGAGGTTTTTTGGGGCTTGCTATAGCCGTGAGCGAACGAAGTGAATCGAATCGGCTGGCGAGCTTACATCCAGGTGGAACCAAATCTATCCTTCACTCCTCAATACTTATGAGAAATTAAAGAAACTCGGCTTCACCTATATTAATGGTGAGATCTTCATTATTTTACCAGAAAAGGAGGAGAAGCATGTTTAACTTCTTTAATCGCTCGCAGTCTTCGTCTGAAGTGCTATCTTCTAAGCTATTTGATGAAACTACATTTTATAAGGCTTTTATCAAGGATTTGAAAAGATGCAAAGCACAGGTAATCATCGAAAGTCCTTACATCACCTGTCAAAGAATGGATTTATTAGAACCTATCCTTCAAAAATTAGTTAAGCGTGGGGTTAAGGTATATTTAATCACAAGAAATCCAAAGGAACACAGTGAAAGATTGTCAAGACAAGCAGAACTTGAAATTAGCATTTGTGAAGAAATGGGAGTGCAAGTTTTACTATGCGCTGGTAATCATCACCGCAAACTCGCTATTTTAGATAAAAGGATACTTTGGGAGGGGAGCTTAAACATATTATCACAGACGCATAGTCGTGAGATTATGAGAAGAATACAAGGTGAGAAAACAGCAAAAGAGATGTTTAATTTTCTAAAACTTTCTAAAATACTTTGATGTATACTATGTGCATGAGCAACGGCTACCAAATCAACGAAAAAGATATTGATACTGTGTTGAATTACCTCAAAATTCACGACCCGGAAAATGCAACTCCGGAAATGGCAGTGGCTCTATTGGAATATTTCAAAGGAGCTTTTCATGAATTAGCTCACATTGATCCGAAAAAATTAGCTGAAATCCTAAAGGACTTAGAGATGAAAAAACAGGCTAAAAATTTATAATTATTACCAAAGTACAAGCTTCCATTTAGACGTCTTACCTAGCTTAGTTGAATTTATTATAGGTATTGGCTATAATCCGAACATGCCTGAGACAGACAGATCAGATCATTCCTTAGTTATTCCTATAGAACCCGACACATCTTCATATACTATTTTCGGAAGAAAATTGGGGCACAATTGCGGTTCTCGCGGTTTGGAAGGCCTACATTCCGCTTTTAGACACGTAATAAGCGAACCAAATCTTGAAAAAAGACAAGCATTTATTGAAAGTTTCGCAGAATCTGCTGCAGCAATTGAACTGGGTATGGCGCAAGATAATCTTGGTAATATGCATCTAGAAGGACCTACTTTAAATCAAAATTATGATCTTCAAGATCCTGTCTATAGAGGACTTACTTTAGCTATTTGTGATTTCTTGGATAAAACTTATCTAATAGCTACTCAAAACGCACCACAAAGAAAAGAATAAATCAGGAAACAAATTTCAAATAGGTAAAATATCTGAAGATTTAACTCCTAAGGCTTTGATAATTTTTACCAGAGTGATTCCGTAAGGCTTTGATTCTCCGCGTTCAATCTTGGCATAAGAATTACTGTCCAGTCCAGCTTTCATGGCAACTTCTACTTGTGTAAGCCCTTTTCTCTCTCTGGCTTCTTTTATATTGTCAGCAATTTCTTTAATAATTTTCTTATCTTCAGCTATACCCATAGGGATAGTATATCACTTTTGATCTCCAAAACGTACTATGGGATTGATTAAAACTTACCGAATTTCAATAACTTAGGGTACTTATCAATAAACTCAGCCATTGTATCAATTGAGGAATGAATATAGCTAAATAATCGACTACCAATTACGTCGTATGACGGGGTTGAGCCCCCCAATTTATGCCAAGCATTCCATACTTTCTCACGATCTACTTGGTCTTCTATCTCATCTATAAAATAAAGAGTTACTTCTAAAACCCTATGCAAATTTTTCTTTTCCCAATAATCGTCGGGCATATCCCTAAGTCTTTGGGGAGATAAGGGATAGATTTCTTCCAAAATTTTCTTCACTTCTTCTGGCTTCACAAAGCCGACGGCAGCAGGAATATGAAAGCTGAAGTCATCACCATACGTCCCCATTGTATTTCCTCTTTGCCAAGGCTTTCTAAGATGTTCAATAAAAACATTTCGATAGAACCTTAAATGGAAGTTTAACCAAATAATATCTTTTTTATGTTCTTCCCAAAATGATAATAATTCGCCCTTATATTTTTTTGACTGAATTAGGTTGAGTAAGCCAACAAAATTTATCTCTAACTCATGATCAACAACTTCTTTCTTATGAGTTCCCCAAAATTTCTTTAAATCTTCCTTTGTTGTCTGATCGGAAAATAACTTAAGAAAATCTTGAAAATAAAACTCGGATTGCATCCTAGGATTTTTAGAAACCTCATATCCCGCAATACGGCCAATTAGGTATGACCACTGATCAAGGAGTAAATTGCCATAAATAAAAAGACTTTCCATGTCTTGTTTCATTTGATCTCTTAGTTCTGTACTTCTCCTATATAATATCTGTAATTTTTCAGGACAAGGTTTCCCTGGAGCGATTTTTTTTGGCCTTAAGGCATTTTCCCGAATGTTTAAATCTGTAATGGACTTTCTTGTTAAAGCCATTCTCAAAAGGATAATCCTTACATCCTTAATTCTCTCCATCATATAGCTGATATGATAAAAAATTGCAAAGGGACCCTGTTGAGTCCCTTTGTATACATTAAGCCTTTGTTCAAGTTTACGAAGTTTTTCTAAAGACTGATCTGCTAAGTAAATAATTCCTGCAGCTTTGAACGGAACTGGACTAAGCAGTTTTTCTACAAAAACTTCTCTTTCTCTTTGACCCTGTTTTTTGTATCTTTTTGCAACCACATTTAGTAATTGATTACGCTTATTTATATTGCTTGTCATCATTGCTTTTGTCATTAGATATTCAGTTTCTGTAGTATCCTTCCCATATTTATCGCTAGTTTGGTCAATAGCTTCTATGGCCTTCTTTAATTCCTCTGCTCTTTCTTTCGGGCTAAATACATGCTGGGCTTTAATCCCATGATATAGCGATTCAGTTTTCAGAATCAGCTCAGGTTCCTCTCCTTGCTTGGAATGTTCCAACATCTGCTCAGCATGATCAATAATTTCTTGATCTTCCACCTTTGTCAATTTATCCAGAACTGAAAACATATGATATAGACTCATATCTTGATGATAACCTTTTATTTGACCCGTTTCTTTAAAAAGGGTTGCCCTTCTAAAAAATAACTTTGGATCAGGTTTACTTTTAATTTCTTTACTCCCCATAAGTTTTCTTTTAAGAAATTCTAGTTCTAATTTTTTAAGAATTATGTCATCTGGTTTAACTATTTTTTTGAAGTTTGATATGGCTTTTAATAACAGTCTTCTCGCCTTCTCATTATTTTCTTCTTTAAGAGCCTTTTCTCTAAAATACTGACCCCGAAGCAATATGCCTATCTTTTTTCCATCGGGATTAGAACTTATTTCAAATTCTTGAGCAGCTTCTAAGACTAACTCGGGCGTTCTTTTCCTTTCAAACTCTTCATACAAATGAGATGCTTTTTTATCGTGCTCATCATGAAAAAATTCAACTGATCCTTGAGGTTTAATTGATGTATCCATATTAAAAACTTCTTGCGAAGTTCGTTGTGGGAAGGCATTTTATTGTCTGTCCAGGCTAAACTTCGCCTGTTAAATTTGCAGATTAATTATACCGGGGATTGCAAGGAAATACTATGTCTAAAAAGAGGCACAAGGGGTCTTAAAGGTCTGCTAGATCTTTTAGTGAAACTCCTAGGGCTTGAGCTATTTTATACATTGTGATGAGTTTAGGGCTTCTGTGACCATTCTCTATTTCATTAATAGAAGTAAGATCCATCTCGATATCCAAAGCTAACTTTTCCTGGGAAAATCCCTTCTTTTTTCTTAGCTCTTTCATACGGCTTCCGAACCTTCTTTTTACCTCTTGCTCGGTAATTTGTTTTTTTAACATATATTGTATTAATGCCAAATTTTGGATAAAATATCTTTGGCATAAATGCCATATTTTAGAAAAACTATTCATATCATGCTTATAGAAGATAACGATGTTGAGAAAGCAAGAGAAATTTTGGGTAATACTCAGTCCTGAAAATAGGTAAAATTATGCTTTCTCTGTTAAAATACCATATGGTTAAATCGGTAATGGTAATTGTAAAGCATCTTATTTACGGAGGAGCTGAAAAGTACACGCTTAACTTAGTTAACAAATTAGTAAACAAGGGAGTCTCTGTAATTTTGATAACAGGGGGAGGACCCTTAGTATTGCATATGCCTCCTGAAGTAAAAGTATTTAATAACAGAGTGTAAAAAATCGAAAAAACAGATCAAATCTGATAAAATGATCCTGCAAAAGAATAACTATGAAAATTCTAACTAATACCCAATCCGTCCAAATAGGTGGCATCACGCAATACCTTGCATCATTTCAGCATTTTTTAGATAAAAATCAACAAGATGTTCATCTTGTTGCCGTAGATATTATCAGAAAATATACTTCTGGCGAGAACTTATTATACAAACGGCAGACAAATGGACAATCTACAGTTATCACTCAAGAAGTTTCTATACGAAAGATACAAGAAATTTTACCTAATTTTAAATCAGTAAGAGACATAGAGGATGAATACCAAAATATTATTGAGATATTTAGAGAAATTATTGAAGAAGAAAAACCAGATCTAATAGTAATTAACGGAACTTATTTTATCCCTTGGTGTTTGTATTTAGCAGCGAAGATGTTTAGTATTCCGATAATTTTACATTATCACGGAATAATTACTAAAGAAACTGAAACTTGGGACACCCATTCTCACTCACTTATGAAACAGATGGAACAAACTTTTGATAATAGCAGACTATACTACATCTTTCCTTCAAATCTAGCAAAAGAGGTAGTAGAAAAAGAAGTATTTGGACATCAAATCCATCAAAGTGCTATTTTACCGAATCCTATACCATCTCATTTTTTTGATGTTGATATTCTTGGAGGAACAAGAAATGTTGGAATTGTAGCCAGATGGACAGACGTTAAAAACATTGACTTTATAAAAAAGTTTGCAGAGCTAAACCAAAAAAATCATAATTTTTTTAAAATAAATATGGTAACAGACATCGATCAAATCCCAGAGAAAGATAAAGGAATTTCAAAGATGATAAATTTGCATCCTTCAATGAGTACTAATGAATTGGGAGAATTTTATGGAACTATGGGAATAATTATCTGTCCTTCTACATTTGAAACCTATGGAAATGTTCCTCAAGAAGCGATTGCCACAAGAACACCTGCTCTGATAGGATCAAATATGGGAATTGCCGACGTATTCCGCCAGGCAGGCCTAGGATACTTGATAACCGATTTTACTTTTGCAGAAGATGTGTTTGAAAAAGTTAAAAAGGTGGCTAAACTCGGAATAAATGATAAAATGCGTAAAAGATTTAAAGAAGTATTATCTTCAGATCAGGTGTATCCCCAATTATTAAATATATATAAATCAGCAACAACCTAAAATGAAAAAAATTAATATTGGTATTGTATGTTCATCGTCTGTTGGTGGAAGTGGTGTAGTTGGGTCTGAGCTTGCAAAATATCTCGCTAATACTGGTAAATATAAAGTAGTTTGTATTGGTTTTGATTTTCCATTCCGTCTAAACGAAAATGATGTGATTTTTTATAAGGTCAGAACAGTTGAACATGCTCTTTTTGTAAACCCCTTAAGAGAAGTTGCTTTGGTAGAAGGAATTGTTGAAGCGGTGATAGAGCATAAAATTAATATAATCCATGCTCATTTTGCAATCCCGTTTGCTTACTGTGCTCTACAGGCTCGGGAGATATTAAAGAAAATGGGTATTAATATAAAAGTAGTCACAACCTTACACGGAACCGACGTCTTGACGCTAGGACGTGAAATTCCCGGAACCATGAAGTATGTATTAGAACAAAGCAATGCTGTCACAGCCGTTTCAATAGATTTAGCTAATAGGGCTAGAAAGATTTACCGTACGAAAAGGAACATTCAGGTCATATATAATTTTATTGATTTAAACCGTAATCTCAAAACAAATGATAATTTACTTAGTAGTAAAAATATCACCAAAGCAGATAAAAAGATTTTCCTCCATATCTCAAACTTCAGACCCATTAAAAGAGTCACTGATACATTAGAGGTATTTTCAATCGTAAATAAAAAAATTCCCTCCATTTTACTCCTTATAGGAGAAGGTCCGGAATGTGAAACAGCTAAAGTTCTTAGTCAATCAGTACATAGGGGCAAGTCTATTCACTTCATTGGTAATGTAAAAAATCCTTATCAATACCTTCAAATAGCAGATGGATTAATTGTTACCTCAGAATATGAAAGTTTTTGTCTTGTTGCTTTAGAAGCAATGTCCTTCGGAGTTCCGGTATTTAGTACCAAAGTAGGAGGTATTCCTGAGGTAATAAAACATAGCAAATCAGGATATTTGGCTAGATTGGGAGATATAGATACTTTATCTGAATATATCATTAATCATTTTTCTGAAAATAATAATATTGTCTTGATGAAAGAAACTGCAAAAAAGTTATCTCAAAATTTTACTGCAGAAAAAATCATTCCTCAATATGAGCGAATCTATCATCAATTAGTATTATCTCAAATTGACCAATCACTAAACATTTAGATAAAATTTCAATCGTGTAAGGTATAATAATATGATGAATATTGGTTTTCATCACCTCTTGCATAAGTACATATATTCTGAAGAAAAACTAATAGCTAATAGCTCTAAATTTAAATATTTTATTGATAAAGGTGTATATTGCGTAAGTTTCTTAGGTATTTTTGTGGTTTTACCCCAAACACTTAAAATTTGGGTCGACAAAGACACTAGTGGAGTTTCTATAATTACCTGGATTGGGTTTTTAATTGGATCTTTGTTCTGGTTATTTTATGGAATAATTCACAAAGAAAAACCAATCATTTTTACAAATCTGGCAGGTATTTTAATGAATCTATCAATAATTTTTGGACTAATTTTAATTAAGTAATTTTTTGCTTCCTATTGTATGTCTGTAGATAAATTTCCTAATTTCCTCAACTATTAATATAGTGGCAGCAATTGGCACTATTAGTAACCAATCAGATAGATCAAGGGCTGTTGTGTGTAGCAAATTTTGCATTAAAGGATTATAGATTGCAAAAAGTTGGAGAATAATAACAATCAATGTTGAACCTAATAAAAATTTATTGGAAAAAGAATTGAGCCGGAATATTGATTTACTCTCGCTCCTGCAATTCCAAGCATTAAACCATTGGAAGGCTGCAAGTACTGTTAATGAGACAGTCCATGCTTTCACCATATCAGCTTGATAGTATCTGCTAAAAAGAAAAAGTGTTCCTATCATCATTGGTATAGCCATCAAAAACATCCGCTGAATTGTTAAGCCATCTATTAAATACTTTTTAGGATGCTCAAAAGTACCTTTGAGCAAGCCTTCTTCTTTCGGCTCCATAGCTAAGGACACATCGAGAAATCCATCAGTAACAAAGTTTAGCCATAAAATTTGAGCTGCTAAAATTGGTAAAGGGAATCCTAAAATTAATGCTCCAGTTATAGTAAATACCTCACCGAAACTAGTGGAAAAGAGGTACAAAATGACCTTCTTGATCGTCTTATAAATACTTCTGCCTTCTTCAATTGCAGCAATAATACTGGCAAAGTTATCGTCAAGTAAAACTATATCTGAGGCTTCTTTAGCCACTTCGGTACCTATTTTACCCATAGAGATACCTAAGTCTGCTGCCACTAAAGAAGGAGCATCATTTACCCCATCTCCTGTCATAGCAACAATTATTCCTTTTCTTTTGTAAGCCTGAACAATCTTTAGCTTATGTTCTGGTGTAACTCTGGCAAAAACAGATACTTTATCAAGCATATCTGCAAATTCATCATCAGACAGTGAATCTATATCTTCTCCTGTAAGGATTGTGTCTCCGTCATGATAAATACCAGCTTCTCTGGCTATAGCTTCAGCAGTTATTTTATGATCTCCTGTTATCATTACTACTTTAATACCTGCTGACATAGCTTGCCTCATGGCTTCATGGACTTCTGGACGCAAAGTATCTTTTAATCCAAAGAACCCCACAAAGGTGAGTTCCTCAACATCTTTAGATTTAATATCATCACTGACATTATCTTTCAAAGCAAAAGCTAGAACTCTTAGCCCCTCTTGAGACATTTTAGCCAACACAGACTCAAGCTCTTTTTTCTTTTCTGCTGACATAGGCTGACTTTTGCTTTCATGCCATATTTTAGAAGTTAGCTCTAAAATTTCCTCAGGAGCACCAAGAACAGTTAAATTAATAGTTCCATCAACTTTACTCGAAGAGAAGTTTTGCTTATTTAAAACTGCATGATATTTATTTTTATAATCAAATGGTATTTCAAATAGTCTGGGTGATTCTTTTTCTAAAACTTCCTTATCAAACCCCACTTTTTGGGCAAAGACTGATAGAGAAGACTCTGTTGGATCACCAGTTGCCAACCACTGATTTACCTCTTTGTCAAAAACAATACCATTATTGGTAACAAAAGCAGCCATCTTGCCTGCCAAAAGTAATTCTGGATGGTTGAGAGGATCAATTTTATTGTTATTTAAAATTACTGCTCCCTCTGGTTTGTAACCTTCACCCTCTATATTAAATATTTTTCCATTAACATAAACCTCTTGCAGAAGAATTTCATTTTTGGTAAGAGTGCCTGTTTTATCTACAGCTATAATTCTAGCCTGACCTAATGCTTCAACTGCCTGTAGTTTTTTCACTAAAGCATTGCGTTTACTCATTCTCCAAACTCCTGTAGCTAATACTAAAGTCATGACAATGGGCAACCCTTCTGGGATAATAGAAACAGACAGCGATACAACAGTTGTAAACATTTCTCTGATTGAATGACCCAATAAAATTCCCAATATAAATATTGAAGTGCTAATTACTCCAACAGTAATAATGATTAGCCTGGTGAGATAACGGATATTGGCTTTAAGGGGAATCTCTGAATGAATGACAGCAATTTCTTTTGAGATTTTACCAAGTACTGAATCTAGCCCTGTGGCAACAATAATTGCTTTGCCATTACCAGCCAAGACATTAGTTCCCTTGAAAACCATATTTTTTTGATCGGCTGTCGACAAATTTGGAGCGGACAATATCTCATCAAACTTATGAACTGGTTGTGATTCACCAGTCATGGCAGCTTCATTAACTGTCAGATTATTGGATTCAATTATTCTAGCATCTGCAGGTACTTTGTCTCCCTCTTGTAGGATAACCACATCTCCTGGGACAACCTCATAATCAGGAATAACCATCTCTTTGCCATCACGCAGAACTTTAGTATTAGTTTCAGCAAACTTTTTAAGAGCGAGCAAGGTATTTTGAGCCTTGCCTTCTTGGATTGTACCTACAATGGCATTAAAGGTAAGGACAAAGAGGATAATCGAACCATCAATAAACTCTCCCATTGCAAAAACTATTAGACATGCAACAAAAAGAATATAAATTAAAGGATTTTGAAATTGTCTGAGGAAAATAACTATCAAACTATCTACTTTAGCTTCTGGAAGTTTATTTAATCCATACTTTTCAAGACGGGTTTTTACTTCATCTTGAGTTAAGCCATTCTCATTTGAGTGGAGTATTTCCAAAACTTCTGATGTCTTTTTTGTATACCATATATTATCCACATATAAAGTATACCAGAGACTATGATGATATTTTGTGGCCCCGTTTGGCTAGCTCTTGTTCACACTTTAAATGAAAATCCTTAAATTCATTATGCAGCTTCTCCAGTTGATCACCTGGAAGCTCTTCAATATCTACCATATCATTCCTGGCACTTTTAGAAGATTTAATTAATTCATCCAGTTTTATGTGAATTGCTCTGGCATCTCTGTTTTGAGCATTTTGAATCAAAAATACCATTAAAAAAGTAATAATTGCAGTTACTGTCTGAATAAAAATCTGCCAGCTATCAGACATTCCGTTAAATGTACCAATAATAAACCATAATGCTACACCTAAAAGAGCTACTAAGAAAGCTAATGAAGAACCCATTAATGTGGAAATTACGACTGCAATTTTATGAAACAACTCGTTCATTTATATAATCTTATAATCCTTGAAATTATAATACCTGTCAAGTAAACATATCTGTTGTTCTAATACTGTAGTTTTATTTTACCTCCTTCCAAATATTGTTTCCCATATATTGTGTTTATGCCAAATTTTGGATAAAATATCTTTGGCATAAATGCCATATTTTAGAAAAACTATTAATATCATGCTAATAGAAGATAACGATATCGAGAAAGCAAGAGAAATGTTAGGTGATACTGCCAAAAGTCTCACAGATGAGGAATTAAAAGATCAGATCGTAATGGTTCAATACTTGCTTGAAACATGGATGGATGAATTCGAAAGAAAAATATTTAATGGAAAAACACTTAATGAACTGCTTGGAGGTTTATGAAACCTGCTTCAAAAAAATCTATCTTATACCTTAGGGTTTCAACAGAAGAACAGGTTGATAATTTTTCCCTCGGTACTCAAGAAGAAATCTGTAAAAAAGAAGCGGAACGTTATTGTCTGCTGATAGATAAAATATTTAAAGAGGAAGGAAAATCAGCAAAAAACATAGCTGGAAGACCAGTACTTATAAAGCTTCTAGAGTACTGTCGTAAAAACAAAACCAAGATTAAAGCTGTTATTGTTTATCGATTAGACCGGGTATCAAGGGATACTGCCGATTATTTAGCAGTACGCAAAAAACTTAGCGACTGGGGCATTACTATTATCTCTGCTACCGAGCCAACAGGTGACGGCCCGACTGAAAAACTAGTTGAAACTATATTGGCTGGATTTGCCCAACTGGATAACGATATCAGAAGTGAAAGAGCAAAAAACGGAATGCACGCCCGTTTTGAATCAGGACTAATTAGCTCAGCTCCTCCTTTCGGGTATATAAAGGTTAATGGATTTGTTATGAGGGACGAAGCATCTTTTGACAAAATCAAAAAAGCTTGGGAACTAATGGCAACAGGAACAAAAAGCACTCGAGAGATGGCAGAGATTATGAATAAATGGGGATTTAAAAGAGCTAAAGACGGCAAAAAGTTTAAAATCTCCTACAAATTCGTCCTTAGGATCTTCAGATCTAAATTCTATTCCGGAATTCTTTATTCACCAACATATAAAGAAGAGGCACAAGGCCAACATATTCCAATGATAACTATGGAAACTTTCTTAAAGGTACAGGAAATAATTGATGGAAGAAGCCATACAAAAATTAATTTAAAAAGGGATGTTTACCGTGAAGATTTCCCGTTAAGGAGATTCATCAGATGCAGTAAGTGTAACTATAATTTTACAGCGAGTTGGAGTACAGGTCGTCTTGGCGGTAGATATGCCTATTACCATTGTATAAACAAATGCCAGGGCTCATATATTCAAAGATCCATTTTTCATGATGCCTTTGCGCAACTATTAAAAACAGTCGATGTAAATAAATTAAGATCACTCACATTAATACTTGTAAATAAGCTACACCAATACCGTCTTGTTAGGTTTAAACAACGGGAAAGAATAACAGCAAGTCAAATTCAGAAGCTAAATGGCCAAAAACAATCAATGATTGAGAAAAATCTTGCTGGTGTTTTTCCGGACGATGTTTTTAAGGAACAGTATCCATTGATAGAAAAACAGTTGCAGAATCTTGCAATACTGAATAATTCATTGCCTTTTGATCAGTATAATCTAGAAAGTGTGCGTCAACATGTTTTGAAAAACCTGGATGATTTACCAAAAGCCTTTGAGCAATGCGATATCAAACAAAAAAGAACATTTATTGGATTATTATTTCCACAAGGCTTAGTTTGGAATTATCCAGGGTTAACAATAAAGCGAACTTAAAGGGTTTAGTTATTCTCCCAATAATTGCTCGGCTATCTTATAGCCCTAAATTTTGCTAAAATTTTATATATAACAATGACAGATCAAAAAAGTGAGACTTCATCCAATGAGAATAATGAGTTTGATATATCGAGAATTATTACTCAAGTAAAAATATGGGGTGAGCGTCTTTTGGATTTAACAAAGGGAAATCCTTTATTGGGAATTAATCGATCAAGGGTGAGTAAGCTTCTGATTAAAACTCCTGATGCAATATCATTATTTAAAATGTTGGTCGTTGATGAAGTGGCGATTAAAATGCCATTGGTATTAATAAAGAAAAAAAAGGAGAAACAGGATGAGAAACAAACAAAAATTGAAGAGATAGAAGACTCAGAAATTGAACCAGATTGTGTAGTGCATCCTGGGGATGTTGATTTTGACGCAGAGCCAAAAATTTTACATAGATTACTTAAAAGAATATACGATAATGGGCGATCAACTGTTGAAGAACGTGGCGTTACTACTCTACATTTAACTTTTGGAGTTTTGAACTGGAAAGATCCTATCTTAGGAGAATCCTCTTCCCCTTTATTATTAGTTCCATGTCAACTGGAGAACTACGGTCCAAATTCACATATGCGACTCAAGATGCTTGATGAAGAACTTCAGGTAAATCCTGCATTGGAATTTTATCTTAGAAAAAAACATCATATAGATTTGCCCGCGTTTTCTGAAGAACCAACTATTGAATCCCTAAAATTATTTCTATCACAAGTACAGGATCGTATTAAAGAACAGCGTTGGGATATTGATAGTACTTCTTGGCTTAGTACATTCACATTTGAATCGCTGGTAATGTACAAAGATTTACAAACAATGGTAGAGATTGCACAAGTAAATCCTCTTATTGCAGCTCTAGCTAACGCACGTAAGATATCTGAGGGATCAGAAGTTTTGGGAGACGAATTGGATAATTTAGATGTACCTAAAATAGTACCAATTCCAGTTATGACTGCTGATGCCAGTCAATTAGAAGCATTAACTATTGCTCAAACTGGTAAACATCTCGTGATTAAGGGTCCGCCCGGAACAGGTAAAAGCCAAACAATCACAAATCTTATTGCAGAGGCTATTGGGAACGGTAAAAAGGTGCTCTTTGTTAGTGCCAAGATGGCTGCGCTAAATGTAGTTCACGACAGACTTTCAAAGTTAGGTTTAGGAAGATTTTGTCTTGAAGCACACAGTACAAAAGCAGGAAAATTAAAAATTATAGAAGAACTCAAACGCACCCTAGAGACACCTCTTAGTGGTAATGGCGCATTACTTGAAGAACAACTCGAAGAGTTAAAAAAAATTAAAGCAAACCTTAATAGCTATGTAAAAGAGATGCATCTGCAAAAAGAGCCTTTAGGAAAAACAATTTTTCAGGCTATTGGTAAATTAGAGAAGCTGAATAATTTTGTATCACTAGATTTTGACTTACCATGGTCTGACGTCACAGATGTAAGCAGAGAACAGCTAGGAGAAAGGCTTGAAGCTCTTGAGAATATTGCAGTTCAATCGAATATTTTTGACAAAAAGAATATTCATCCATGGCGAGGATTTATAGCGGACTCAGAGCAACCAATCTCCTCAGATGTAATTAAAAAAAACTTGCAAATAATTATAGATGGTGTTGATGATCTTAAGACTTCGCTGGAAAAACTAAATGATCTCTTAGTTCCTGTCGAGCCTGGATTTAAATTAAGAGAACTAAAAAAATTATTACAACCGTTGAATTCATTAGCCATAACCGATGAATTACCAAAGGGATGGATATCTAAAACAGAGGAGGAATTGAAAGACTTAGAAAATTTATTTGAGACAGCAGTAACTAAATCAGAAGAATATCAAGATCTCATAAAGACATTTAAGGTAATTACATCTCTTTCTCCACGAGAATTGTTGGACTTATTGCGGCCGATTAATGAACAATTTTCCTCATGGGCTCGAGTTGTTAACCCTAATTTTTGGAAATGGAAATCTTCTATAAGATCACAATTTACACTAAATGCTAATACCTCATATTCTTCACTGTGTTCATATTTTGACATGGCCACAACCTTGGAAAAAATAGACATTTGGTTTAACTCAAATAGCAAAATACTTACAAAGTATGTAAGTAATCCCAATGTTAATTCGAAATTATTAAGAGATAGAATTATTCATTTCAAAACAGCACATGAATTACAAATAGCGATTTCACAAAATATTCTTAAAAAACCAAAAAAGGAAATTTTAGATATTACTTCTCAATATCATAAAAGTATTTCAAAAATAATAGAAATTGTTGAAAACAAGGATTTTGAAAGCTCTGTCACAGCAATTGAATCTAGTTGGCCAGATGGATTTATTAATATGGAAAATATCGAAAATTCAACTTTGTCTTCTATTCAAGATAGAGTTAAAGAAGTTTTAGTATCTATACAGAAAATGCACGAATGGATTGTTTTACAATCGTTAATTTCAAAGTGCGAAAATTTAAATCTGTCAAATTTTTTGTTGAGTTTAAAAAAAGTCGGAGCGAAAAATGCGTCTGAAGTTTTTGAAAAAAGATTTTATTCGCAGTGGATTGAAGCCTCCCTCAACTCCAATCCTAGCTTACTAGGATTTACAGGTTCTCTTCGGGAAGGGAAAATTAGCCAATTCAAAGATTTAGATAGAAAATTGCAGATTTCTATGCTAAAACGCATTCAATATAACGCATCTGAACCTGCAAGAAGCGTGATAGGAGCACAGAATAACTTTGGCAGTGGAGGAGAAGTTGGAATTTTGCGTAAAGAATTACAGAAAAGAAAGCGTATAAAACCATTGCGTAGATTATTTAATGAAATCCCACATGTATTACAGGCTCTCAAACCTTGTATGTTAATGAGCCCTGTTTCCGTTTCTACTTTTCTAAAACCCGGTAGTGTTAATTTTGATCTTGTTGTATTTGATGAAGCATCTCAACTACCAACTCCAGAGGCAATTCCATCTATTTTGCGCGGAAAGCAAATAATTGTAGCAGGCGATGAGAATCAATTACCGCCAACATCTTTCTTTTCGGCATCAACTATATTTGAAGAAGAAAATGAATTAGATCCGTCTGAAGAATTTGAGCCACTAGAATCTTTGCTAGATAATTGTATGGCAATTGAGCCAGTATTTCAGGAAAGCAAAATAGTCTGGCATTACAGAAGTAAGGACGAGCGCTTAATTCAATTTTCTAATCGATTTTTTTATAATAATTCTCTTATTACATTTCCTGCTTCAACCACGAGCAATGAAGGTAGAGGCGTACATTTAGTTTACACGGAAAAAGGGACTTGGGATCGAGGACGAAGTAGGACTAATAGAATTGAAGCAAAACGAGTAGCAGAAGTTGTGGTAGAGCAATTTAAGAAGTATCCTGATCGTTCTTTAGGTGTTGCATCTATGAACGCTAGCCAGAAAGAGGCTATCGAGGATGCCCTTGATGAATTAATGGTTAACAAGCCCGAGCTACAAGCCCTTCTGGATACAAATCGGCCAGAACCATTCTTTGTTAAATCATTAGAAAATGTCCAAGGTGACGAAAGAGATACAATCATTATTTGTGTGGGTTACGCTAAAACCCCAACAGGAGCTCTAAGTCTTAATTTTGGTCCATTAAATAGTGAGGGTGGGTGGCGCAGATTAAATGTGCTAGTTACAAGAGCTAAGTGGCAAACGATTTTAGTTACAAGTTTACGCAGCCATGAACTAAGCGCAATTAACCCACTAAACAAAGGTGCCATCATGCTTCGAAACTATATTCAATATGTCGAACAAGATGGAAAACTTCCTCCTGATCCAGTAACAACAACTAGCGATGAAACTAATGATTTTGAAGACTCTATAGCAACCGCTCTTCGAGATCGAGGTCTTATTGTTGACGAGCAAGTAGGTGCTAGTGAATATCGCATTGACCTTGCAATTCGAGATCCTAGAGATAAAAATAGATATATTATGGCCGTTGAATGTGATGGTGCTACTTATCATCATACAAAAACAGCACGTGACCGAGATATGTTGCGCGAGGAAGTGTTGCGATCTCAAGGTTGGAAAATATATCGTGTATGGTCTACAGATTGGTTCAGGGATCGTGAAGATGCACTTAAAGGGATACTTTCAGGATTAGAAGCAGCAAAGAGAGCACCTGCAAAGGACTCTGTGCAGGCTAAGCCAATTATTCAAGTCACAAGTAATATAGAGCATTCATACGATGATTTGATCAAGGAAAAAGATTCGGCGAATCACAAAAGAAAGTACAAGCAAGGTATTCCTTACCGAAAGTATTTGTTAAATAATAAAAGGAAGTTTTCAAAAGAATTATTAAACAAAAATGGAACTGTTCAACTGTCAGCAGTTATCACCAGTATTGTTAAATACGAATCACCGATACACGCAGATGTAATCATCGAAAGATTAAAAGAAATATATGGAGTAAGTCGGGCTGGGGCGAATATACAAAAAAATGTAACCTATGCAATAGAGAGATCTACACACTGGTCAGATTTGATAAATCGATCAGGATTTATATATAAAAACGAAGATGACAATAACGAATTTAGAGTTCCCGCACAAGGAGTGGTAAGAGGCCTAAATCAAATTGCACCAGAAGAAATTGAGAATGCAATACTTTATCTAGTTGAAGATCAGTTTGGCTTTGCACGAGAACATATTTCCAAAGCAATTTTAGAAGTTTTCGGCATTGGTAATAATCGCGCGGAGCCTATTGAAATTATAGAGTCAGCGATTAATCGACTACTTAGTAAGAAAAAATTAAATTTGAATGGCCACACCTTATATCTTAGCTAAACTAAATCAAGCAAATTTAAATATATAGCGACTTCTTTTAAATGATAACTGGGGCATATAATTCTTTCCAGATAGCATACATTGCATATGCATCTAGACCACAGTATTTTTTTAAGTCTGTAATAATTTTTTCTTTTTCTAGCTGATCTATTTTTTCAGAATACAATCTATTCCAAATTTCTGCAGCGCTTCCCCCATCTTGTATTTCCAGCTCTTTATAGCTAAGACTAGGTACCATTACTGGTAATACTTTTTTAATTGAAGTACTACCTTTAAAATCCTTATGCACATAATATTGTTTTTTGAATATATCCATTAAGTCATATACTCGTATATTCAAAGAATCTATGAATTCTTTAACCTCAGGAATTCTCAAAGCTATTTCACTATTTCTTCCGCACTCAAAAACTTTATTCCAAACAATAACACTACCTGAATCTTGTATGTTTTTTTGTAGCGAATCAACAAAATACCTACTTGGATCATCGAGATCCGAATGAAGAAATTCTAATAATTTTGGTTCTTCATCTGCAGACTCAAGAACATAAAGCGAATATTGAAAAGGAATATGCTGATAGGGAGAAAATCCATCAAAACGGGGTATAGCACAAGGAAGTGTTTCGTAATCGATGAAATATAGAGGAAATTTTAAATTTTGTAGTTCTTTTAAAATTGTATCTTTGTTAATAAGTGGAGCATTGGATTTGTATGCATCAATTTGATTTTGTTGAATATCAGAGAGTTTAATATGTGGTGGAATTTGGTGAATTTCAAAAATGTTACCATCAACTAAGTCCTGTAGTTTTTGCCTGCTTAAGCCTATACGAGAGATGTCGTGAATACCATATTCCGGTATATCAGGATTTATTATAGAAAAACAAGTGCAGTGATTAGATCTTCCTTTATATACACATGTACAAAAACCAACTGGAAGAGATTCTTGGGAGAGGTATGTAATGCCACTATCCATTTCAATTGAGACCTCTTCACAAAGACTTTCGATTTTTTCAGTAATATCTTCAATTTGAAAGAGTCCTATTATATTCAATTCTCCCGATCGAATATATTCCTTATTAAGATGGATAAGACAAATCTTTTCTACAGTTAGCCCTGACTTGCGAAGTAAATTCACTTGAAATGCTAAATCATAGTAATGAATCTTTTCGTCAATTTCATTTGTAGATTTTACTTCATATACTGTATAGCCGTTTGTTTCGGAATTAAGCTCCAGAATATCAATAGCTGCAAAGAAGTAATCTTTTTCAAACGCCGCTTGAAAGATAATAGGTGTCTTATCTTCAATATATTTTAATGTCAGTAATTGCTCTGCACGATCCCTACCTTCTACTAAAACCCCTGCTGGAAAAAGTTTACGAGCCGCTAATTCAACTTCATTCCCTGCTTGTATAATCATTCTTTCGAATGCAGATAATTCATGTTGGTAGTAAATCTTGGGTTCATGTATCTTGTACCAAGCATTCTTTTTACAAGCTCTATATAATATATAATCTGTTTTAGATAACGTGATTGAATTCATAACTTACTTCCTTAAATTATGTATACATCCTGATAACCACCCGCAGTACCTACATATTCAGCATCCCCATTTATTATCGCTATGTAAGGTTTACATGCATAACATCCATTTTTAGGACAATTAAATTCGCCAATCGCTTTTGCTTTTTTAATTCTACGTCCAAACTCAATAAGGCTCTTTTTTGATTCATCCAAATCAGGTAATTCCATTTGTTTAAGCTCATCCTTACTCTCAAGATACCAATAACTAATCTTATGAATATTTCTTTTTTGAAGATTTTGCACAAGTAAACAATAAATAGCTAACTGTAACGAACTTGGATCTTCTTCGTATTTACCAGTCTTAAAATCGATAATATGCACACTGTTTGTTTCTGGAACATATTCCATCCAGTCAATTTTCCCGCTTAAAATAATATTGTCTTCTATCGAGAGCTGAAAATGTGGTAAAGGGAAAGAAGGATCAGGTATATGTAAAGTAAGCGCCTTATTGGCTATTGGCCCTGGATGATCAATGACATGCTGTATCATTAATCGTCCTCGCTCTTTATACACATTTTCTTCATCTTGGGACTTGAATCCTCCCCGTTTGCCAGAAATTTCTTTCCAAACCTCATCATACCTATCTAAAAGCGAAACTTTTAGTCTATCCTCGGCTTTCAAGGTAGATAAGGCCTCTAATACAGAATGAACTGATTGACCAAGTGCCATTGGAGGATTGATGAGTGCAATTTTATGTCTTGTATTTGGATCTTTATAAACATTGTGAAAATAATAAGCTTTAGGGCACTTTATAAAATCACTTATCGAAGAATGCGATACCCAAGTTGCTGAATAGCTATCATTTTTCATTATAATCGGAAAGTTTATTAGTATTATACATCTTCAAGGGTTATATATTTCAAATATTTTTATACTTTTTTGATACAATTATTAAATAATCCCTATGGGTATTTTTAGTAAATTATTTCGATCTACTTCACAACATAAACCTCATAACACAATAATGAAAGAACAGAACTTGAAGGGTGGAAATAATAATTTATGTCCATACTGTGGTGCTATTTTTGAGAAACTACCAAAAAGAAAAACTAAATGTCCAAAATGTGAGGGTGAGTGTTTCGTTCGTACAACACAAACAATATTTCCCTCGACCCTTTTAACGAAAGAGGATGCTCTAGCAGCAGACTTTTTCAAAGAACTAGAGTACCTTGGGGCTACTACTAAAGACTATACCAAAATTGAAGCTGAATTATCAAAGAGATGGGACACTAAAGCCAAATCTTATGATGTTGTCTGGGGCATCTCAAACTGGCTTATTACTCAACTTTCTGGAAATGAATCGACCATGTTACACAACGCTAAAATGATTACCTTCGGACAAGCTTTGTATCAAGCCAATAGAGGTAAGAATCCAAATTCCTATTTAGGCACAGTGCATGATTACGAAATTCAAATAGCTAAGAGGAGTGGTCTACCCCTGTCTCATTTTGTAATTGAGGCAGATTCATGTTGTAAAGAATGTAGTAAATATCAGGGTAAAAAATATACTGCCGAAGAATTAAAAAAAGATCCAATCCTTCCCATAAAGGAATGTACGAATAAACTTAACTCAACAGATAAATTTGCATGGTGTACCTGTATTTATAGCCCTCATTATCTCTAGAAGATACCCATCACATTTCACTCTTAGGGGTTGCACCCCTCGTATTGCAAGGGTAAAGTGCACTCCTATTCAGTCGCCCTTGCAATCCTCACCCCGCTTAGAAAACTTCCAGTATTGGAAGCAGGCAGGCTGCTTCCAGAAAAAATATTTTCTAGAAAAAGCTGGGGAGGAGGTGAAAATAACATGAGTGCATTTTTAGTAGAAGACATAACAATTAATAACGTAGTTAATTGGCTAGTTAGAGAATTACCTAACAACTATTACCTTACAGAAGAATTAAAAAAGTTGGGGTATAACACTGAAGATATGGGTAAATTAGCAAAAGATATGTTTCGGTTAAACCTCGCGTCTTTAAAACAAAGATATGGATCGGTAAAAGGAGCTAGAGAATTATTTTTTAGATATAAGCTCACACAACCTGTAGCCAAAATTCAGGTATTAAAATCATTGCAATGCTGGTTATATCAATGTGCAGAGGGTAATGTTGTCAGGAAAAAGCTCTATCGGTTCTTTGATGAAGTAGTGAAGGTTTATTTAATGAGTCATATTATTTATGACCTTCCAGAATATGACGAAGCCCTATGGGGTTAGTTCTATAAACCTACCGTTTGTTTAACATGCAAGCGGTAGGTTTTATTCTACAACTTGCCAGATATTTGTTTTGTCTTTTGTAAACCGGAACTGTCTTGTACAGGGACCTAAAGTAAAAGTATTAGCTGTTAGCTAGTCCTCTTTTTAACTCATTAGCTAAATTAAGGTAATTTTCAACTGATTGAAGTACATGGGATACCTCTATTAATTTAGGAAGGGAGTTCGCTGTTTTTTCTTGAGTATCTAATCTAGGATATTTAATCTGTTCAATTTCTGCATGTCTTTGTTGAACTAAACCCTGAGGTATTTGTCCATAGATTTTTTCAAGGAATTGATCAGGGGTAAGTTCTGTTTCTTCTTGTTGTAATGCTTGATAGAGCTCTTTTTGGATTGCTACTGTGACATTATGGTAACGTTCTCCTTCCAGTGTCCATTGAACCCTTTCGCCTGTTACATATTGTTCAGGGTGAGAGATTGATCTTCTGGCATGTTTTTCTGAAAGCCCCCAGTAAATTCCATAAGCAGCAGGCCCGCACATTTCACCGAGAACTGAACCTACATTGATTATGCTTCCTTGTAGACTGTGAATAGTGTAGTAGTCAGCAGCACTCATTAAAGCTGTTCCGGCAGCTAAAGCTATAAATACAGTTCTCACTCTTGATAGTTCCTGAGAGGGGAATCCTAGCAAACGAGGTCTTTCCATATAGTGTTTGGTAAATGATAGCAAGTCTCTTTCAAATTCAGCTCTTGGGTGAAGTTCTGGAGAGGTTCTTAAAACTGCATGAGTTAGTTCTTCTCCTGTACCATATATAGCTAGTGAAGAGCTTATATTGGTTGAACCGTCGGGAAAATTAGGAACATCATGTTCTGGTCGTTCAAAAACTTGCCATTGTGATTCTTTAGTAGGAAAATCACCGACACTTGTAAAACCTAATTCTCTTGCGATTTGAGGAAGATTATTTAGGTGGGCAGGTTTAAGTACGTCATATTTGAAATTCGAAGAGTGGGCAAGAGTACTATACCCTTCAGGAGCTTTATAAGCTTCGCCTTCAACCGTGTGCGCCATAATACATAATTTTATACATCTTATGGTTCCTCCTTGTCAATAATTGTTCATATATAAAGCCTTAGTGATTATTTTATTCAGTAGGAGTTTCTACACTTATCCATATATCATCTTCTGCACACCAATAAACAACCTTTTTATATTCTTTATATTTTTTGCCCTTTTTACCATTATTGGTAACTGCATCCCATTGTTCTGTCA
The DNA here is from genome assembly GCA_041659805.1 of Microgenomates group bacterium. Classification (GTDB taxonomy): domain Bacteria; phylum Patescibacteriota; class Microgenomatia; order Daviesbacterales; family UBA10151; genus STC-54. The sequence continues at coordinate 811,389 of JBAZXP010000001.1, forward strand.
TTTTCTGCTTACACCTTGAACATTTCATGAAATTATTATACCTCAGTCACACGAATTATAGATTTAAGCTTTTTATATCAAGAAATTGTATTTAAAAAATCAATGTGATATTTTGGTATTATGACACGGTCACCAGATTATGAACCATATTACAGACCAACAACTAATCGTACAAGTTTAAATTTTACTGAAAGAGCTGCAAACCATTTAATAGCATCTATTGTTTATGGCGGTTTTTTTATTACCCGTCCTGATGCATTATTTAAAAATACTCCACGAGAAATTGCTAAAGGATATCAGAGATTTTACAACAACATGGATCATATAGGATTGTTGCCATATAGACCATTAGTAGGCTGTATAAAAACTATTCACTAATCAATTGCTGTTTTTTAAATTCTCAGGTTTTGTTATAGTAAAAATATGATTTATGAAATTATTGGCTGGATTGGTACAGGATTAGTTCTATTGGCATATTTTTTGGTATCGACCCGCAGAATTGCCCCTACCTCAAAGGAATATCAATTGATAAATTTGTTTGGTGCGTTAGGTATTATTATTAACTCTGCCATACATATGGCAATTCCTTCTGTGGGACTTAATGTTGTTTAGTTACTAATTGCTGTTTATGGATTATTAAAAGTAGGTAGGAAATAATTATTTAGCTTTCTACCCCAATATTGGCCTTACCTTCACTAATTCTTTTACTGATTTCCTAAGTGATTTTATTTAGTAGAGTTTTTACACTTATCCAAATATCATCTTTAGAATTGCGATACATGCCTATAGTGTGCTAGAATTCCTGTCTATATGAGTATTATTGAAGAAGGAAGAGGTTCTAGCGAAGTTATTGGGCGAAATCCAGAAATGATGCAAGTCAGAAATCTACCTGGATATGTTGCATTGGTTAGGTATACTTATGATTTGTTGCCAGATGAAGAAATCTATACAAAAGTTTTGCAGAACAGAAACGTATTCGGCTTCGATCATCAACCAATAATTTCAGATAGACATTTACATGGAGATTTTGCGGTAACAAGAGGCCAAGGTATTGAAGGATATAATTTATTAGGTTCAGATGAAGTTAGAAATACCCGAAATCAAAGGAGAAACCAATTAGAAATGATCTTATATAATTTGGAAAAAGCAGAAGCTTTTATGGATTCCGTAGATTCTACGCTTGCAGGTTTAGGGTTCCGTGGTCAGATTGCGCTGAAACTTAAATATCAATTAGATTCTTCTCTCCCTTCATTGTCTAGTAAAGAGATTGGCTCAAGAATTAAAGAAGGAATGGGTAGAAGAGGGGCACGAACCTCTTTTAAAAGAGGGATTTCGCGTTTAAGAGAAAAATCAGTTGCAAAAGACATATTTGATTTTTTAGATAGAAGAACTCCTCAAGCAATATAAAAGTATTTAAGAAATAATTATTCTACTTTCTGCCAGATACTTGTTTTGTCTTTAGTAAACCGGATTGCATCTTGTGTAGTTAAAAATAGTGAGATGTCTTCAAATGTTTTTTCCAAAACTGCTTTACCGTAATAATAGATATGCTTTTTTCTCTTTTCGTCCTGAAGGATGAAAAGAATTAAGGGGAAAGGGCTATTATTCGTATTGGCTTGCCAGTCACCGCATTCGCAGTAGGAAATATATTGTTTTATTCTTTGCCTTGGAAGAAATGCCGGGTTTTTATAACCGTCATAAAGATCAAGAAAATACCTGTCTGTCCCTTCTTTGCTGTTAACCGCAATATAAGCGTCTGGTAACTCATCAGGGAAATAATCATATCCTATCAAATCTTGTGGTGTAAAAAAGCTTAGTTCTGTATCTCTTGCTTGTTGTTTTAAGAAAAAGAGATAGATATCAAAAATAAAAAGACAATGGTTTCTAAAATTCTCAGTTAATTTCTTCTCCTTATATATTCTTTCTAAAAAGCTTTTGTCATTATTTTCATCTTCTTGCAAAATATGTCTTGCTTTTGTATCTAAGCAGAATATAAAAGGTTTTGTAGGATTTTTTGTGTCTTTTATTGCGTAGATATATTTATTTTCTCTTAATGTTTTTAATCGTTCTTTTACTCTGTGTGGATCTTTATGATTAAAGTATTTTTGTAGTTGGTTGATTGTTAGGAAACGGAATTTGTAGAGTAAGAAGAGAATTTGTTTTTGGTATTTTTTTATTGATTTAGTATTTTTATTATCTTTCATATTTTTAGTTAAGAAGTTGAGGCAGAGGATTAGATATAGGTAAGTTTAAACTCCTTGGTGGGATTATATAACATCCACTTATATTTATATAAGTATAAAGAGTCTGTAATTATTTCTATTTTAGTCTCAAATTGTACAAATTTTAGTACCCACACGTAGGTACTATTTTTAGCTCTTTCTATCCTCTGGAAAACCGCTTTTAGATGTAACTATATTTTTACTATTTGAATGCTTTTCATTGCTAACTTCACTTAGATTGTTAGTAACTTTTTGATATTTGATTGCCCAGTTTTTTCTTGAAGCCTCAATTAATTTTTCAATCTTTTTAGAATTTTTATCTACAGGTATAAATATTGTTTCACCAGAAAAAGGTTCCTCCGATTCAATTGCGGAAATTTTAATATAAAAGCGATATCTTGGAAGATTCATAATCGCACCTTTTTCCAAGTAAGGGCTGAACTGATTTAGCATTAACTCCTCGTCAACATAATTACCGCTTCTGAAACTAATAACTGTGGTGACATTGGCAAGAATAATATTTGTAATATCCCTGTCTTTTTGCTGGGAGGTGGATTGTTCTGCAATTATTAAAGGCATTTTATATTTTCTTCCCTCAGTAACCATTTTGGTAAATGAGGGGGTAGCAAAAGTTTGAAATTCATCAACATATAAATAGAAACTTTTTCTTTTGTTTTGTGGAATGTACGCTCTTTTTAATGCTGCTTGTTGAAGTTTGGTCATAATGGTTGTACCCATTAATCTTGAAGAATCTTCTCCTAATTTTCCCTGTGAGAAATTACAAATTAAAATTTTTCCTTGATTAATAATGTCATCAAAGTTTATTGTTGATTTTGACTGTTCAAGGATTCTTTTAGCAGTTGGGGAGCGCATAAACCTTCCGACTTTTGCTGTTACACCCTGTGTCATTTTTACAACCTGAAAGTCTCCGGCTTTGCCAAATTCGTATTTCCAAAAATCAACCAAGTCTTCATCTTTTAATCGGCTAATTACATTTTTTCTAAAAGTAGGATTTGTTAAAATTTTATTGATAGTAAATAAGGTGCATTCTTCGATTGTAAATGCAGTATAAATAGTATTTCGTAAAATATATTCAATCCTATGGGCATTGGTACTTTCGTCTTTAGAAAAAACTTTTCTAAACAGGGAAATTACACCTTCAGCGACTACTTCTTTTTCTAACTCTGCATCTTCCTCGTCTAATCCTCGAGTGAGTTCCAATAAATTAATTCCTATTGGATACTTTAAATCAATGGGGTTAACATAAATTAGATCATCCTTTCTACTTAAGGGAATTGATGCAACCAGATCTTCTGCCACATCTCCATGCGGATCAATAAAAGCTAAACCTCTACCTTCTTCGATATCGTGTTTAGCCATTGAAAACATTAAGGTTGTTTTTCCACTTCCAGTTCTTCCCAAAATATACATATGGGTTTGTCTTTCTTCCTCTGTTAGCCCAATATCCGTAGTTGTCCCTCCGTATGTATTTTTTCCGAAGATGACATTTAATTTTGTATCTTTTTTTAGAGACAAAGGAGCTGGTAGCTCTTTGCTGTAAAGTTTTACAATATCTTCTGTTTTTGTTGTATCAGTGTAAGGAAAATGATAAAAATCCGAGAGTTCAGAAATAGAAAGAATGGGGTTTTTATTAAAAACGCTACTATGCGACAGTATTCTTCTTTTAAATTGGTCTAACCGCTGCCTTATTACTAATGGAGAAGGGAATAAACTTCTTTTCGTATTAATCGACTGGAAGGCTGTATTCATAACACCAAAGGATGCCATAAGGCCAGAGACCCTGCTTTTAAGCTCTTCTGAATCCTTTGTTATAACAAGCATTCGTATTGATGTTTCAAACAAAGGCTGGTCTATTTTTTCTTTTACAGTTATTTGTAACTCCTGTTCGTAAGGATTTAGCGTTTCTTGTGTGGAAGCAGCATCCATCGCCTCAGAAGCCATTAAAAAAGGAATCGCTTTACCGTTTGGATCCATAAAACCCAAAAGCATGCTATAGACAAACATCCAAAAAAATTTAAAAATCGACCATACTCCTTTGATAAATATTGCAATGATTGAAACTCCTGGTAATTCAGCAATCTTTTGTAAAATGTTTTGGTTTAACAGGGGCGTAAGCGGTTGTCTTTGGTACATACTCTTCCTTAAACCATTCATACTGCTTACAATATTTTTATGAGTATTCGACAAGACAGGAGTTGTCACTATTTGAAATGATATAAGCTCATTATCTTTTAGCTTTGTCATGTTACCAGTCAAATAAGAAATCGGATCGTGTTCTTCGAGCACTTTTTGTTTAGAAAGAGGCAAGGCAAAGGTTGATGCTAGTTTAAACTCAACAATACCTTGATATATTTTGTCTTGTGGGTTATCTTCTATATAATCTTCTACCTCTACAATCCTTATACCTGGCAAATAAGATAAAAGGCTCCTCTTAATAACATTGGCATTTTTTATATCTGTTACAAGAATATATCTAATCCCTTGATTCTTGGTTGAAATAATTTCCAGGCTAAATACTTTTTTATTTTTTAATAATCGTTCACTAAAACTTTGTTGCCTGGCAAGGCTATGTAGTAGCGTGTAAAGCTGTTGAGTAGCATATGCTGATTTACTAGTATCAGACGGAAAGGTTAATTCAAGAAAAACCTTGTTTGGTTTAGGAATAAATTTTGAAAAAAGAAACGGGGATAGTGTTTGAAAGAGTGAAGCCAAAATCTTCGTAAAAATCAAAAGAATAGCTATGCTTAAAATAAGAGTTACCGGCCAAAATATGATTAAAATACTGACGGCTACAGGTTGCGCGCCAAATAATCCCGTAACAGACGAGCTTGAAGCAGTAAGTGCATTATACATATCCAGTCTCGATTGAAGTGGAAAGAGTGACTCAGGTAATGGAAATTTAAGCAGGAAGCCTAAAATAAGAGCATTTATAAAAGGCATTTGCTGGTTTTGTATCTGCTGGAGCAACTGCAATTGCTGGACATCAACTGCGTTGTGGGGAATAAATGTCGGCAATGGCGTTTGATTTGTCATAACTTCCAGGCAGAAGTAATCAAAGTATAGCTAACTTGCAATCTAGCAGATAAAGCTCAGATTTTATATGGCATTTATGCCAAATTCCCTCTTGACACTGTGTCTAGAAGGATAGTATATTATCCTTATAGGGATAATAATTATGGCAAGACTGAAAGGTAGTAAGAATAAAAATTCCGAAGAAAGAATCACAACCTCTAGCTTGTCACTTCAGGAAAGACTGCGCTTTATTGCTAACCTGATCATAGAAAAAGCCTTAGAAGATCAGAAAAACGGCAAGGTTTTAATTAGAAAGATCTATGAGTCTAAGTAACATTCCTAAAATTGAGAACGCGGTTGCTGCAATAAGAGTTTCTTCAACCCAGCAAGGTACTGATGGTGATTCCCCTGAAGCACAGAAAGAGCAGATAGAAAGATTTGCCGCTAACCATAACTTTAACGTCAAAAAGATCTTTGTTTTCATGGAGTCAGCGTCCAAAGAGCAACAACCCATGCAAGAAGCAATTGACTACTGTAAAAATCCTAAAAATGATATTCAGCAATTTATCATTAAATCTATAGATAGATTTACCAGAGGTGGTTCTTACTCATACGACCATCTTAAAATGCAGCTGGAAAAATATGAAGTCAACTTAGTAGATATTTATGGGGTCATCAGTTCTCACAAAGTGAACACTTTAGAGCACTTGGGAGTTTCGTTTAATTGGAGCGTTTACTCTCCTACTAAGAAAAGTGAACTATTGGAGGCTGAAAGAGCTAAAGACGAGATGCGGGATATCATGTCTAGAATGATCGGGGCTGAAATTCGCTATGCCAGAATGGGCTATTGGGTGCGGGAAGCTCCCATTGGATATGTTGTTGAAAAGATTGAAACACCAAACGGTAAAAGATGTATTTTAAAACCTCATCCTATTGAATCCTCATGGATTATCAAAATGTTTGAATTAAGATGCAGGGGAACTTTAGGAGATCATCAAATAGTTGATGAGATAAACAAGCTAGGCTTTAAAACAAGAATAGATTATGTCAGAGACCAGCACGACAGAACTAAAATTATTAAGGAACATGGAGGTCATAAGCTGGATATTAAAGGCTTCTGGAGGTATATTCAAAATCCTGTTTATGCCGGAGTCAGTGCAGAGAAGTGGACGGAAGGCCATAGAGTTAAAGGGAAATATGAAGGATTAGTTTCAATTGATACTTTCAATAAAGCAAATAAGGGGAAAGTTATTATTTCTGAAGAGGATGGTCAAATTAAACTTTATAGGAAGCAACCAGAAGAATGGAGGATCAAAAAAGGAGTAAGAAATCCGGATTTTCCATATAAACGGGTTGTATTATGTCCTCATTGCAAAAGACCGTTATACGGCAGTGCTTCTAGAGGTAGACTAGGCAAGTACTACCCTGCATATCACTGTAGTAAAGAAGGCCACAACTTTAGGGTTCCTAAGAAAGACTTTGAAGAAGCAATAATTAAATTTGTTAAAAATATAAATTTAGCACCAGGTTATATAGATGAGTTAGTTAAATCTGTAACCGAAGAATGGGACAAAAGACAGAAGGAAATCACTAAGGATACTACCAATTATGATGAAAGAATCACTCAGCTAAAAACCCAAGTTAAGATGACAATTGATAAAATTAAATTTCTCACTTCTGAAGTGGCTATTAGATATATGGAGCAAGACTTAGTTAAAGCAGAAGAAGAAATAGCTCAACTTATGATCGACAAGCAAAAGGCTGATCAGGAAAAACCAGTAGATGCCAATATTATTATGGCGTATATAAAATATTATCTAGAGCACATGGACGAATTATTGTTAGATAATAATTCAGATCCCATATTTAAGGCTAATTGTTTTGGAGTGCTTTTTGATAAGGCTCCAACCTATACGGAAATAAACAATTTTACTTCTGGAAAAATAGATTCTGGAACACCTGATTTAGCAAGTTGTATCGCTCTAAACGAGGCCTTCATTAGATCTCAAGGGAAGCTGGCTGCGGGACATGGATTCGAACCATGATAAACAGATCCAAAGTCTGTTGTCCTACCATTAGACGATCCCGCATTACATTTGCGGTGTCCCGCAATGTACCCATGATTATACTCAATTTGCCTTTATTGATCAAACTCTAATTGCACCTATGGTTTAAATGTGATATATCTATTTTAACTATTCTAAAATTATATGTCAGAAACAGAGAAAGATTTTCACCCAAATCCAAGCGTTGTGGATTTAAGAACAGACCCTCCAACTATTTATGAAGGTATAGAAGTATTAATAATTGATGGAGTTGTAAAAGTCGTAAGTGCAAGTATTCCAATTGAATCGTCAGTAATTCGCCCTGCAGATAGAATAGAAGGTCTACCTATTCCACGAAGTGTCACTCTAATTCGAAATCAGCAATAGTTTTTACCCTCTATTTGCTCTTAAATTTGACATTTTATGACAGACATTAGATACTGAGATTATAGAGGGGGTGAGAAAATGAAATTAGTTTCTCAGATTGCAGGTGTTCTTGTTTTGGTTGGTGCCCTAAACTGGGGTTTAGTAGGTCTTCTTAATATGAATCTTGTCACAACTATTTTTGGATCAGGATCAATGTTAACAAACATTGTTTATGATTTGGTCGGTCTTTCAGCTTTGTTGGTGGCATATGATATGTACGTTAAGAAATAAGTACGTTTCATAAAAGAACTTATTTAAAACACCGCTTGATAAGAGCGGTGTTTTTATGATAAACACAATGTATGAGCAAAAAAATAACTAAAGCCTTAATCCCCGCAGCAGGTTTTGGAACCAGATTCCTTCCTCAAACAAAAGCAATGCCCAAAGAAATGCTGCCCATTGTTGATAAACCAGTTATCCAATATGTAGTTGAAGAGATTGTTGAGTCAGGCATAAATGACATTATTATTGTGACCGGCGCCAATAAAAGGGCAATAGAGGATCATTTCGATAGTCCGAGCGAAGGTCTTGTCCAAAATCTAACAAGTGGTGGTAAAGAGGAACTCCTTAGTGAAGTCAATAGAATCTCCGAGATGGCTAATTTTATCTATATCAGACAAAAAGGCCCATACGGAAACGGTACCCCGATTTTGGCAGGGGAAGCTGTAATCGACGACGAACCTTTTGCGGTGCTTTGGGGTGATGAGTTTATAACCGCCAAACCTCCGCGTTTGGCTCAAATGATCGAGGTTTATGAAAAATATGGCGGAATTGTCATTTCCGGAGTTGAAATTAAAAACAAGGAAGAATTAAGGCGTTATGGTATTGCTGATTTAGAACCTGTAGAAGGAAATGTTTTTAAGATTAAAGCGATTGTAGAAAAACCAGATCCAGATGTTGCTCCCTCAAATATTGCTACTCATGGAGCATATATTTTACCACCTGAGATTTTTGGGGCACTTAAAAGGCTTGAACCAGGTAAAGGTGGGGAAATTTGGTTAGTTGATGCTATTAATCTTTTAAGGGACGAAGGAATGCCTGTTTACGCGGTAGTTGTTGATAATGCCACGTATTACGATACAGGCAATAAGCTAGATTATCTAAAAACAGTAGTTGAGCATGCCTTGAAACATGAAGATTTAGGAGAAGGCTTTAAACATTACCTCAAAACCCTTAAATTTTAGTATTTCTATTCTTAAAATATTTTATTAACTTACTGAAAAGCATTCCTATTGTAAAGCTAGCTAAGGGAAGTACAAGAAAAAGTAAACCTAGGGCAATAGCAGAAGCTATATGTTCTTTCTCTGAATCATTAAAAATGATATACATAACTACTAAAATAGCAGGGACTACCAAGGACGGTAATCCAAATTTCATGGTTTTTTCACTTCCCAAAAAGTAGCTTGTTAAACCCACGATAAAATAAACTACAGTTAAGACACTTAAAGAAATTATTAAAACAGAGATCATCTAATTATATTCTACTAAAAAAAGTAAAATTGAAATACCTCAAAATCCTATTATTTGAAGTTGCGTATATCTTAATAGCTATAAAAGACCTATAATAGAAAAGTCTTCAGCGATATGTTGTTCTGGCCCCACATCCACACCTTCATTTTTCTCATCGCTGACCCAAAATCCTATGAATATTTTATTTATCAGCAGGAATTCACCTTTTGAGAGTATTGGAGGTATTGAACGTTATATTGATAATCTTATTGCCTACTACGGAATCAAGATTAATTTAAAGTCCCAACTATACTTGATGTTGCCTACAATTAAAGAAAGTTACCTTGAAAAGAAGGGGAATGTCACAATTTTTTATGAAAATAGCTTGTTTTTGTCCAGAAGTACCCAGGCAGCTAAAAAAGAGATAACAAAAAAAGCACAGTTATTTTCAGAGAGAGTGGCTCAGATTATTAAAGAATTTGATATCAATATTATTTGTGCAGAAAATTTTCACACAGATCTTCCTCCTGCCTATAGCTTGTTACTTAATATGGTAACAATGTCTTTAAAAATTCCCTTGGTCTTGCAGCTTCATTCCTTTGCTACAACAGAGCTTCAAACAGAACTTATTAATCAATTAAAATGGGATAGGATTAGTTGCGTCAGTAAAAGTGTAGCTGGTGATTGTTTCCAAAAGGGTACGGACATTAATTTTTTATCAACTCATTACTTGGGAGTAAATACAGGGGAATTTAATTTAGATATAAGTAAGGCAAGTGTTTTAAAAGAACAATTAGGATTAACTCCAAATTGCAAGTTAATCCTGACAGCTACCAGAATTATCAGAGGGAAGAAAAATATTTTACAAGAAAAGGGGATTATCAATTTAATTGAGGCTTTCTCAAAACTTACCCCCAGGTATCCTAATTTAAGGCCGCTTATAGCAATCGGTAAACCGCCAGAAAATTTAAATAATGAATTTAATATTGCCTACGAAATGCTTCAGGGTTATATTAAGTTACACAATGTGGAAGCACAAACAATCTTAAAACCCTTTACCTTACATGAAATGCCAGATGTTTATAGAGGATCTGATATTTTTGTTCTGGCTTCTGAAAATGAGACATTTGGGCAGGTTTTTATAGAAGCTATGAGTTGCGGTTTACCAGTAATAGGCACAAAAGTGGGGGGAATACCAGAAATTATCAGTGATTCTTATAATGGTTACTTAATTATACCTGACGATGCCAGCGTTCTAGCCCAAAGAATAGAAGTTCTAATAAATAATAAATTAACAAGGGATAGCTTTATTAAAGCAGGAATAAAAACTGTAGAAGAAAAATTTACCTCAGAGCAACAATTTTCCAATTTCAATAAAATGTTGGAAGAAGTACTAACAGAATTTAGTTAATTTAAATTTCTTCTTGTGGTATATTATATTTCATGATTAAGGCAATTGTTCTTGATGTGGATGGCGTAATTAAAGGTTCAAAAACTGGTATAAATTTCCCTCTTCCACACACAAAAGTCTTAGCTGCAATGAAAAAAATAAATAAAAGTGGCATTCCGATTATTTTATGTACAGGCAATTATTATTACTCAATTAAAAAAATTATCCAGCTAACTGAATTGCGAAATCCCCATATTTCAGATAGAGCTGCTTTGATTGTTGATGCATTCAAAAATAAATTTTTGGAAAAGCATGTAATTGATAACAAAATTGCCAAAATTACTCTTGAAACTGTGTGGCCTTTAGAAAGTTATTTAGAAGTTTTTTCTGATAAGAACTATTTTATTCAAAAAAGCAAACTTTCCGAGCTAACAAAACTGCGAAGTATTGTATTACAAAAAAAACCTATTATCGTGGAGTCCTTTAAAGATATCCCAACCCTTGACCTTATCAAGGTTAGTTTATTTACTCAGAAAAAATCAGAAAAAAGAAAGGTAGACAGAATGCTTGAAAAATTTCAGGACATTATTTCATTTGCGTGAGGTCATAATCCTGTGATGAGTAATCTTGATCTTTTAGATGTAACAGCTAAGGGGATTACTAAACTACACGGGGTAAATCTGATATTGAATAAACTGGGAATACCATTTGATTTTGTTTTGGGAGTTGGTGATTCATTAAGTGATTGGGATTTTATGTCCTCCTGTAAATATGCAACAGCTATGGGGAATGCCAAAAAGGAATTTAAAGAATTAGTGAAAACTAAAGGCAAAGGAAATTATTTTATTGCTCCAGATGTGGATGAAAATGGACTTCTTGACGCATTTAAATACTTTGGTTTATCTACATAAAATATTAAACAGAAGATTAATTACAACGATCGACTTTTTGCTTCTGGAGCGGGAGACGGGATTCGAACCCGCGGCATCCTACTTGGCAAGCAGGCACTCTACCACTGAGTTACTCCCGCGTGGTATAACAAACATTCACATTTTACCTCACAACCACACTTTTTGCTAGATTCCTGGGTTTATCTGGATTTAATCCTTTTTTAAGGGCTAATTTGTAAGCTAAAATTTGGGCAAAAACAGTGTGGGGAATTATAGAGCTTGCTCCACAATCTTTTACTTTAAAATAAAAATCAAATACAGGATTATTTTCAGGCCCCACCCCAATCACATAAGCCCCCCTGGCTTGCACCTCTTTGGCATTAGCCAAAATCCCATCTTTTGTCTCATCATTTGGCACAAACACAATCACAGGTGTACCTTTGCTAATTAGGGCAAGTGGGCCATGTTTTAACTCTCCTCCTGCATAGCCTTCTGCATGAACATATGTTGTTTCTTTTATTTTTAAAGCAGCTTCCAAAGCAATCGGATAAGATAACCCCCTGCCTAAACAAAAAATGTGATCTTGCTTAGCAATAACTTTAACTAACACCTCCAAATTCTTCTCGTGTTTTAAAATACTTTTTATTTCAATTGCACTTTTTTCTAAAATTTCTATCCCTGTTTGTTTTTTACCAGCAACCATAAAGGTCAGTAAAATCATTTCAGAAAGCATAGCAATAAAGGCTTTAGTAGAAGCAACGGCTTTCTCCACTCCTGCATTCAGTAATAATTTATAATCCGCATTCCTATATAAGGTTGAGCCCAAAGTATTCGTCATTGCCACAATTTTGCATTTTTTTGCCTTTGCAGCATTCACTGGCTCAATTGTGTCTATTGTTTCACCACTTTGAGAGACAGCAACAACTAGACTTTTAGGTGTTAAAGCATGCTCTATATAATTAAACTCAGATCCAATAGAGAAATTTACATGTTTTTTGGCAAATTTTGAGAAAAGATATGTTCCAGCCAGACATGCGTATGCAGCAGTACCACAACCGATAAAATATGTTCCATATGCTTTTCTTATTTCTGTAGCAATTTCTTCTAGAACTTTGCTGTTTTTTAGGATTGTTTCTATAACTTTTGGCTGTTCATTTGTTTCTTTCTCCATGAAATATTTGTAATTATTAAGAGTAGATGAGGCATAATCCCAAACAACTTTGGTAAATTTGGGTTCAATTTCTTTTAAATTCTTCACTTCCATAATTTTTAATTTGCCATTTAATACCACCATCTGACCATCTTCTATAAATATCAGTTTATCTGTTAAAGAAAGTAGGGCGTTAGGATCAGAAGCCAAAGCATACCCCTCTTTTAATTTACCTAGAACCAAAGGAGAGCCTTTTTTACAGGCAATAATCTGGGTGCCATCTGAAACTACGATAGCATTTAATCCCTCTAAAATATTAAAGATTTTAGCCACAGATTTAACTAAATTCTTTGTTTTTTTAAATTCTTCTTCGATCAAGTGAATAATCACTTCTGAGTCTGTTTCAGATTTGAATGTATGTTTTTTCAAGCCTTTTTTGAGTTCCAGATAATTTTCTACGATGCCGTTGTGAACCATCACGAGTTCATTTTTACAATCAGAGTGAGGGTGAGCATTGGCTTCAGTCACACCACCATGAGTTGCCCAACGGGTGTGTCCAAGTGAAATATTCGAGCAGGGGAGTAACAATACTTTTGGCAGGAATCCTATTTCCTTCACAGTTTGAAATAATCCATCTAACGGATACGAGATACCCCATGAATCATAACCGCGGTATTCAATATCAGACAAGCCTTTAAAGGCTGTTTGGGGGGCATGATTTCCTGAATCAATTAAAGCAAAGATTCCACACATACTTAAGAAGAATTTGTGCCGAACGAAAACTTTGTGCCACGACCTGGACGAAGCGGAGCTTGCGACCTTCGGTCTTCGAACCTGCTTAGCTCTGCGAGATGCGCAAGTTAAATTCCCGATATCATGGCAAAAAAATTCTTTATCCAACAAAAGTTGAACAAAGAATTTGTGCCACGACCTGGACTCGAACCCGGATAAGACGCTCTTCAGGCGCCCGCCTTGACCATCTTGGCTATCGTGGCAACACTTGGGTATTATAGCAAATTACAACTATTCGGACAATTCAGGTTTGAAGAAGTTAGTCTAAAGCCTTTATGATTAACTAATGTAGATTCTTTTCTAGAGCTAACTGAACTGCCAGTACAAGAACAGGATTGTGAGTAGGAGGAATGTCTAAATAAATCTCTTGAACGGGAGGGATAACATCCTTGATCAATAGGCCTTTCTTCAACCCCAAACCACACTCTTGTTCATATGTAGGATCGCCAGTACTTTGATACTTTTCCACATCAGAGGTTCTTCCTTGTTCAATAAGCCATGCTTTAACATAAAGAGAGCGTATTCTTTGTGCTAAGGAAGCAAATTCCTTTGGGCTATTTGCTGAATATCTGGTACAAAAGGAAATTGTATCCCCTGATTCATAATGGTTCTCAATAGTCATTTGGAGATTATAACAAAATATAATTAATTTTACTATGGGTTTCTGAGTGGGCAGTAAGGGACTCGAACCCCTGACATCTTCAGTGTAAATGAAGCGCTCTACCAACTGAGCTAACTGCCCGGACAAAAACTAACTAATTCTGCCCTAGGCTCAAATTATACTACTTTTTTGATTAATCTCATATAAACTCATTAGAATTTTACTATTTGCATAAGCTCATAGTTTTTATGTATAATTCTCATTTATGTTGGATAACGAACCGGAAGAGTATGAATTCAGGCACAAACAAAGAATTTATCTTGATGGATATCAAGGTGTTGCAAAAGGATTGATGCAATTAAATGATCCTGTAGCAGATGGATTTATGAGGGTTGCCGATATGCGGGGAAACATCCAAATTATTCAAAAACCACAAGACAGAGTCCGGGATTATGAAGATGTAGGCTTTGTTAGAATAGGTAAGTTTCTTAAAATGCCCAGATTAGATTTTTGGCATGGAGACGGTCTGGTAGAGACCAAAAAAGAGGAGGGCAATTGGTTTATTGCTATAAATGACGAAGATTTAGCAGACAAAGTAGCAAGAACAAATGATGGAACTCAGAAATTTGATGACTTGTATCTGGAAGCGTTTAACAAAGAGGTTAAAAGGGGACTAACTACTTGTCTAAAAAGGGAAAAATTGTTAAATAGCGGGAACTATAACTTAGGACTTGTTATAGGATATAACGCTTTTATTGATATTGCGGTGTTGCTTCCAGGAGTAGCTGTTGCCCAAATAACAACCGGAGAAAATCCACTTTATACAGCTTTAATTTTAAGCGGATTATATACTTTTTGGACAGGAGCTCATAATGCAATCAATTTATTTGGCGCAGGATTACATATTGCCGAGGACAAAATCTTCGCTCCACATCAACCCAAAGGATTTCCTAAATATAAAAGTTTATTACCAAATTTTCAGGATCCATTTACAAAACACAGCATATTAGATATGGTATTAGGTCCAAATGTGCCTGTTGACCGCTTATTCAGAGGATTACGATATCTGGATAAACACGGAAATCAACTGATTGAAGCCAGAAGTTAATTTATTTATATAACTCTTTAAGCCTTATATACAATGCAGGGGTAAACATGCCCTTTGGATAAACCTCCTGTGGGAAGTCAGATTTATTTGAGTGTTCAACTGGACTTAAAGCATCTTCAACTACTTTCATAGTAAATTGGTGTTTTCTGGAATCCATTTTAGGTGCAACCTTATCATCAATCTCCCTTTTTATAAGATCAATTTGCTGAGGCGATTCCACCATTCTGTAATTTGGTATTTGATCCCAAACATTTTGCAGATAGCTGAGAAATCCTATTGCTCTGCCAGTAGATGTAACCGGGCTGTAAGTATAGGGGAATTTATATTCATTTGTTGATAGTCTTTGACCAGATTCCTGTAACTGCTGAAATGCACCTTTTTCTTTGGAACTGAATAAGGCCCCAACGGCTGACGCAAATATGTAGCTATGCCCGCGCCAAACAGCACCTGTCACTTGACCTTCAGAAATTGGTAACAAATGTGAAACTGCATTGCCAACATTATCAACAATGTGAGTATCTGCATTCAAAACAGGAGGAGCTAGTAAAATACCTGCTGCTGTGGCTATTTTTAGAGGAACTCTAAGCCAACCCTGATTAACTAGGTCTGCTGTTTGTTCTTTAGCATCAATAAACATATTCCGTGTTCCCATAAAAGGAGAGTACTCCATAAACAAAAGTAGGGCTAAAGAAGAGACAGCCTTTTCTCTCAATCCTCTTGATTCTTTTAAAGTCTGCCATCTGGTTAATAACTCTTCAATTCCGGCCTCATGAATAGTGCAGGCAGCTTCATCTAAACGAAACTCGCTTTGCCAAGCATTTTCACCCCAATAGTTAACATTTTTATTTTTACTCTTTTCTTGATTTTTAGCCTCCAGGAAGTAAGCCATTTGCTGATGATGCCTTGCATGAATAGATTCATGTCTCCACCAACTTCTTCTCCCTACATGATAAAGTCCCCGGAGAAATGGCATAGAAAGCCCATCCAAACCACCATTCACTGCCAAATATGCCATTAAAGGATCTGTTAGACAAACATCATTCATCCTCATCGTACTTGAGCTAATATTATAGGTACCCAGGATAAACGGAAGAAAATGTACATGTCCTGAATCTTCGACTATACCTTGAACTGACTCAAAAACTTCAGGCGGGAGAGACCAAATTTTAGCCCTATCTACATTGTTTTCAGGATTCAATAGTGTGTTACCAAATAAATGCTTTTTACTAGCTTCAGATGTGTGTTTGAGGATATAATTTGCGTCCGTAGCAGTATAAATATCAGGATTAACTTTAGCCCATTTATCATGAATTTTAGTACGTCCTTTATCTATTGTATTGAAAACTCCATCAAATACTTGACCTGCTCGTTCTAACATGGGGAGGATTATAACAGTGGCTAAAAAACTTGTCAAACTATGGGGCGCTGACTTTTATTGTGGGCGAGAAAGGAGTTGAACCTTCACGGCATTGCTGCCACTACCACCTCAAGGTAGCGTGTATACCATTTCACCACTCGCCCTTAAACCTGTCGATCAGAGTATCAGCAAATCAGTATATCAAATTAGATTGATCTGACAATCTGATCCACCGACAAACCGAACATCTGGTTAGTACCGAAGAGAGGAGTTGAACCTCCACGCCCTTGCGGGCACTACGACCTGAACGTAGCGCGTCTACCATTCCGCCACTTCGGCTTGAGGCCTATTTTACCAGAATTTATATTATCTGTCACACTTGTCCTAATTTGACTTTTAGAGCAAAGTGGCCTATAATATACAACAAATCCTGGAGTATGTCCCCTCAGACTCCAGGATTTTTTTGTGCTCTGAAAAAGGGCTAAATAATATGAAAAAATATTTTGTTATTATTTCCTTAATATTCTCACTAATTATCACCGGACAAGTTTCGGCTTATTCACCAACCTTTATTAACGAATCCCAAACTCAAATTGCTGTGGGGGATCAAAGGGTTGAAATTTTGGAAGCCTACTTAAATAAGTACAAATCACCTTTAGCTCCTGAAGCTGTAAACTTTGTCGGTGCTGCTGATAAATATAATATTGACTGGAAATTTGTGGCTGCTATTGCAGGTAACGAATCTACTTTCGGTAAACACACACCAGGTTACCAATCCTACAATGCTTGGGGATGGGGAGTTTACGGAACTCAAGCTATCTACTTTAAATCCTGGAAAGACGGTATTTATACTGTTTCAGAAGGTTTAAGAAAAAATTACTACAATAAAGGCTTAACAAATACAACCTCAATTGCCAAAGTTTATGCTGCTTCTCCGTTATGGGCTGCACATGTTACATTCTTTTTAAATGACATGGAAAAATTTGAAAAACAATATAAAACTGAAATTGCCAAAAAAACTGCTCCGGAACTTGAAGCTCAAACTGCAGGAACTTCTGCTGCAATAAGAACAAAGTCTTAATTTTTTGATACAATCCACTCATGGGTATAAAATTTTTCTTGAGTATACTCCTGGGTAAGTTAATTCTTTTTACCACAAACGTATTAAATATAGGTGGCGGATCTGCTGCTCCCGGATATTACGCCTTAAAGCTTTATCCTGAGTTAGTCTCAAAACTAGCTAAACAAATACCCAAAGCTATTGTTATTACAGGTACTAATGGTAAAACTACGACTTCAAAAATGCTGGGACATTTTATTTCCAGTCAGGGACTAAAGGTGCTTAGAAATACCACAGGTTCAAATTTAGAAAGAGGAATAGCGTCTGCCTTAATTTCAAATGTTAATCTTTTCAACTTAAAGCTTAATTTTGATACTGCCATCTGGGAAACGGATGAGGCTGCTTTTAACTCAGTCGCACCCAAACTTTCACCGGATATTATTGTCTTTTTGAATGTTTTCAGAGATCAACTGGACAGATATGGTGAGGTTGATAGTATTGTTTCAAAATGGTGCGAGACAGCCAAAAAATTAAAAAAAGACACCAAAATAATCTTGAACGGTGATGATGCAGGTTTGCTTTCTTTAGAAGCTTGTTTTAAAGGTAAAATTCAGACTTTCGGAGTGTCCAGGTTTAAAATAAAAGGCGAGAAGAATTTAACAACATCTGCCAAAAAATTGGATTTTGAAGCCAAAAATATCGAAGTTTATGGTCTGGAAGGCACTAAATTTGAGGTGGAAGACAAAACAGGTAAATGGGGAGTTTCACTTTCAATTCCCGGTATTTATCATGTTTATGATTTTATGGCTTCATTTGCAGTTACCCAAACATTAAAACTTGCGCCGTCCGCCATAATTAATTCTTTTAAAACCTTTGCTCCCGCTTTCGGCAGGGTGGAAAAATTCAAACTACCTACGGGTAAAGAAGCGTATATTTTCTTAATTAAAAATCCTGTGGGTGCAACTCAGGTTTTTCAAACTATTAAACCCGAGCTTAAAAAAGAAGATAGACTCCTAATTGCTTTAAATGACAATTTTGCCGACGGAACAGACGTTTCCTGGATCTGGGATGCGAATTTTGAAATATTTCAAAATTCGTCCCGAGCAGAGTCGAGGAACTACCAAATTTTTTGTTCAGGAACCCGCGCAGAGGAATTAGCTTTGAGACTGAAATATTCAGGAGTAAATTTACACTCAATTACAACTAAAAACAGCATCGAAGATGCCCTTAAAGACTCCCAAACAGGCTTAAATGGCCGTCTTTTCATCTTACCGACATATACTGCACTTTTGAGCCTGCAGAAGATTCTGGTGAACCAGGGGATCAAAGAAAGGTATTGGAAGCAGTGAAGCTAATAATTGGCTATTTGTATCATGATTTAATGAATATTTATGGGGATATAGGCAATATTATTGCCTTGCAAAAAAGAGCAGAGTGGAGAGGCATCGAGGCAGAAGTTAAATACATTTCTATTGGAGACAGTTTAAAAACAGGGGAAGTTGATATTTTCTTTTTTGGCGGGGGACAAGACTTATCACAAGAATTAGTGGCAAAAGATTTAACTAAAGGTAAGGGCAAAGTTATCAAATCTGAAGTAGAAAAAGGAGTTCCGTTGCTTTCAATCTGTGGAGGATATCAATTGCTGGGAGATTATTATCAACCTTTTGATAAACCTAAATTAAAAGGGGTTGGGTTATTTCCGGCTTATACAAACGCAAGTAACGACAGAATGATTGGAAATATTGTGATTCAGACGTCAGTCATCAGTCGTCAGTCGTCAGACTTAGTGGGTTTCGAAAACCATTCAGGAAAAACCAAGCTTAAAAAAGGAGCTAAACCTCTTGGGCAAGTTTTAAAAGGATTTGGTAATAATGGAGAAGACCGAACAGAAGGATGCATTTATAAAAATGCTGTTGGTTGCTATATACATGGTTCACTTTTACCTAAAAATCCAAGGCTTACAGACTGGCTTCTTCAAAAAGCACTGGAAAAGAAGTATAAAAAAGACGTTGTACTTGAGCCTCTAAATAACGAAATCGAGCTTAAAGCACACAATAAAGCTATCTCCAAATTTGGATAGAGCTTGAAGATCTGTTAAAATCAGAAAGTCAGATACTCTGATTCGCCGATTTTCTGACACTCTGAACTGCCGGGATGGTGAAATGGTAGACACGATAGGTTTAGGACCTATTGCTCGAAAGAGTGTGGAGGTTCGAGTCCTCTTCCCGGCACATAAGGATTGGAGGTTCAATCCCGACGTTTCGTCGGGACAGGATCGTTTTGACGAAGTCAAAAGGTAGCCCTATTCCTCTCATCCGCACAAAGTAAGCACAAAGTAGCCAAAAGTGGTATAATATAGGTCTAAATCCTGCCTAAAGGATTATATGTCAAACATATCTACCACAACTAATAGTTTAAGCACCTTGCCTCCCACAAATGAGAGGAAAAATAACATTGCGCCTGTTTTAGATTCTCCTGAAAATATAGAAGGTATAGATAGGGTAGGATTCTTTAATGAAGAAACACCAAGCGAAAGAGCTTTTGATGCAAATTCAGGTGGAACTATTTTATTTAATCTGCCGAAACTTGAAAACTATCCTGTTGCTGAAAGAACCGAAATCCCTCAAGCTTTTCAAAAAGCCTTTGAAAATGATGACGAATCTAAAACTATAGCTGTATCAGATCTATTTAAAGAAGGTGGTTATGTAGCACTTGGTGCTGCCAAATCAGGCGCAGGAGCAATCACTAATATTTTTAAAGATACTCTGGGGGCTGTTGTGGATGTTGTTAAAAATGATATTGCATTTGAAACCCCAAAAGAACAAAAACAAGATCCTGAAAAGCAAGCTGAGGAACAAAAGAAAGTTATCGAAACACAATACCAGAATCAGGTAATGCAAACTACAGAGGACGAGATAACAAGCCTCCGTAATAAGCTGGAAAATGAAGCACGTCTTGCGCCTTTAAAACATGAGATTGGTGATCTTGTACACTTACAGGATATGCTTTCAGGCAAATCCAGTATTGTAAAAGATAATGGGGAAATAAGAACTGATTTACAAGATGATGTTGCACGAGCCAGACAAGAAATAATGAAAACTCAACAAGGAGGCTCAAATGGTTTACCTAGTGTTGGAAAACGGGGCATGGGTCCTAAAATGAGCTTAGATGATAATAAAAGTGGTGAGACACACTCAACTGCGCAAACTGCTGTAGGTTAAAAATTAATCTGAAGAAGGAAGCGGAACAGGCTTCACTACTGTTAAATCCATATCACAGCATGTAACAATTCTGTCTACTGCCTCCTTGGAAACCTTTGTTCCAAGTAATTCGCATCCGCAACCAACATATACGCTACGGCCTGACGCAGTAATTTGATTGCCTGTAAGTGGTTTTCTATCAACCTTTTTATCTTCACCTGGAACATCCACGAATAATCCGCAGAAGTATCTTTTTCCCATTTGAAGAGGATCACTTTCTCTAATTAATGTTCCGTCTTCATTTAATTTAACCGGAACCAGAATATCTCCTGAATCTTGATGATAAATAATATTATCTTCAATATGTGGCATTACTTAATGTATAGTATTTTTGTAAGGGCTTGTCAAGTCTATCCAATACTGTTTCTTTTTTCTGCAGCGCGTTGCATTAAATCTCCGATTTCATTATCCCCGGATGACAAACGGTTATAAATTTTTCTTACAATATCAAAATGTTCCTGTTCTTTATCTGTTTCAGGTCCCAAAGGTTGATCCAAGTACTCTTCTATAAGGGAAACATCCTTCAAAACACGTTCCCAGCCCGATGATATGATGCCCAGCCTTCTTAAATTCTCTTTGTTTAAAAATTTTCCCGCATGTATCAAATCTTTCTTTAAATTTATATAAGTATTTTCAATCAGGTCTAACTTACCGGATTTTTTTGCTTCAGATAAACCACGTCCTGTTCCGATAAGTTCAGGGGGCACACCGATACTATATTGGGCAGCAGTAAATCCGATAGCTCGCGGAAGAACTACTCCACTAACACCTCTTGAATATCCGAATAGTCCAACGTGTTGCAATCTTTCGCGGCGTGTGGGAACAAAACGCGCAACAGCATTTACTAAAGGAGCAATAGTTTCCACTACTCCTCTATAATTTAATTCAAACACCGAACTTATCGATTTTAAGCCTGATAAATCTGCAGAATCGATTAACCGTGCTGATTCTTTTGGTAGTAGTTCCTCTAATTTTCTAATTCCATCGGAAACTGTTTTTGTATCCCAATCATAACGAAAAGCACTTTGAATTAATGCAGTTGAAACTCCTTTATATTCAGAAGCAAAATCTTCCACAACATCAGGCCTCAGACTTCCTCTAAAAGGCAACGAACCTGTACCTATAATCGGATATAAGTTAATTCCGGTTTCATTTTCAAATTTCTCATAATCAGATAAAGCAATTTTTGCCGCCAAAAGCGTAGGAACTAAACCGGAATTAAGGGCAGGATCTGATCGGGCAATAAACGGCCGGATATAATCAGGCTTAAAACCAAATCTTTCCTGATGCAACTTTACGTAATCCTCTAAGATTTTTGCGGATATTGAAATAGTTTCTGCCTGTTCAAAAAGTGGAATCAATTGAATATGTTTTAGTGTTGCATCCTGGAACCTTAATAAGGGACTCTTTAAGTTTGACATCTCTGAAAAAGCATCCTGAACCGCAATCATTTCTTCAGCAGTTTCTGTCATAGGAAGGATAACTTCAAATAGTGGTGGCTTTGTCAGATTAAATTGATTGCTTAAAACCGATGAACTTAAAATACCCATCAGAGCCCGTCCTAATCGGAATTCAGTTTCCACCTTTGGATTCGGTAATCTGTAAGTTAAAAACTTCTTATCACCTAACGGATTTTTAGCAAAAAAATCGCTGTAAGAAGTATAAAGCTGCTCCATGTGGTCTTCAGCCACATATTTTCCTTCCCAGTCCAGCATACATTCTCCAACACCCAAATCAGAGAACATAACATAAAGCTCTTTTATCTCATCCTGACGTCCAACAAAGGTATCATTGTGCCAAAAAGGAATACCTGCATTATCAGGATGTTGACTGGCCATAACCGGTGATATTATTCTTTCTTGATCCATAAATTAGGGGCAGAAGCAGATAAATAGGGAGTTTGTGGGCGATAAGGGATTCGAACCCCTGACATTCTCAACGTCAATGAGACGCTCTACCAACTGAGCTAACCGCCCGAACAAAAAAATAACTATCTAATACCACCCTCATAGTACGGCTAAATATTACCATCTATTGACCCAAACCTCAACTGTAGCTATATTTAATATATGACACCACAAGTAAAAAGACATCTTACAGCAAATTCAGATATGAAAAGGAAAGATATAATGTTGGGTAATTTTTTAGGAGGAATGGCTTGGGGGATAGGCACGGTAATAGGAGCTTCTGTTGTAGTAGGAGCAGTGGGATATATGTTTAACCGCTTGGGTGTATTAAATGTATTTACAGCAATATTTGGAAACTGAAAATTTGACAAATTGAAGCTAAAAGAAGTATCATTCCAAGTCACATGGAAGACAAAAAATTAAAAGATCATAAACAAATAGGGCAAGAACTAGAGTTATTTTTTACGGATGACATTGCTCCTGGTGCGCCTTTTTGGCTGCCAAAAGGAATGGTTATTTTCAAAGAACTGGAAAAATATATCCGCAAGCTTACGCTGGACGCCGGATACTTAGAAACATCTACCCCGATCATGGTTAAAAATGATATTTTCAAACAATCTGGTCACTTTGCTAAATTTGGTGCCCATAATATGTACAACTTGGAACTCTCAGATGATGAAAATTCCAAACCAGTTGGATATACTTTAAAACCTATGAATTGCCCTGAATCAACAATTCTTTACAGATTCAGACCAAGATCTTACAAAGAACTACCTTTAAGACTTTCAGAAATAGGAAGGCTTCACAGAAAAGAAAAGTCAGGAGAAGTAAATGGATTACTTCGAGTCAGGCAAATTACCATGGATGACGCTCATATTTACGCCAGAGAAAATCAAATCTTTGATGAGGTCTCAAATATCTTGGATATGATGAATGCTTTTTATAAGAATTTCGGATTTGAATATGAATTCAGATTTGCTACCCGCCCGGAACAAAGAGCGGGAACTGATGAAATGTGGGATAAAGCAGAAAAAGGTTTGGAAGAAGTACTCAAGAAAAAAGGGATAAAAGCTTCTGACAAAAAAGGTGATGGAGCCTTTTATGGTCCAAAAATAGACATGCATATTAAAGATGCTTTAGGACGCGAATGGCAGCTGGCAACTGTTCAATTGGATTTCCATATGCCTCAGGCTTTTGATTTAAAGTATGTGACAGAAGACGGTAAAATGGAAAAACCGGTCATGATTCACAGAGCAATCTTTGGATCATTTGAACGTTTTACAGGAATCTTAACTGAACATTTTCAAGGTGCTTTTCCAACCTGGCTTGCACCAATACAAGTACAAATTGTACCCATTACAGACAGAAATAACGACTACGGACAAAAAGTACTCGAACAATTAAAGTCCTCAGAAATCAGAGCTGAGCTGGACGACAGGTCAGAAAAAATGCAGGGAAAAATCCGGGATGCCCAAATGCAAAAAATCCCATACATGTTAGTTATAGGTGACAGAGAAGAAAAGGATGAAAAGGTAGCAGTCAGAACCAGGGATGGAAAAGATTTGGGAGTACTTACAATCAATGAATTCAAAGAACTGGTTCTGGACAAGATAAGCAAAAAATCTATAGAATTATCTTAAAGAAGAAGTGCTAAAAGTGGTGAGTGAAGTCGAACCATTGAATCTAAAGTAAGTTTATGTTAACATTTGGTGTTCTTAAACGTATATATGGAGGAAGATAAAAAATAATTAAGTATTATCGAATTAACGATAGGATCCAGGCTACAAGCCTTAGAGTAATTAATGCTGACGGAACGCAACTCGGATTGCTGAGTAGGGAAGAAGCATTGGCAAAGGCAAAAGAACTGGATTTGGACTTAGTTGAAATTGCAGAGAAGGCAAATCCTCCGGTAGCTAAGCTGATCGATTACGAAAAGTTCAGATACCAGGAAGAGAAGAAGGAACAACAGGCCAGGAAAAACATGCGGGAAGTAGAGCTCAAAGAAATTTGGCTTTCTCCCAGAATTGCTGACCATGATTTGGAAACAAGACTTAAAAAGGCTAATGAGTTTTTAGCCAAGGGGAATAAAGTTAAGTTGAATGTTAAGTTTAAAGGCAGGGAAATGGCTCATCCGGAAACTGGATACAGGGTAACAGAAAGAGCTCTGGAATGGTTTCAGGGAAGAGTAGTAATTGAAAGGGAAACAAAGTTTGAAGGAAGAAACTTAACAACAATAATTGGTACGGCTAAAGGAACAATAGAAAAAGAGGAAGAGACTAAAAAAAATGAAAACTAAAGTTAAAACTAAAAAAACATTGGCTAAAAAAGTTAAAATTACCGGAACCGGTAAAATGATGAGATCTCACCAACTGAGATCAGGACATTTGCGCCAAAATAAAACTAAACAGTCTTTAAGAAGACATAAAGAGCCTATGGCAATGCATAAATCAGTCTTAAAAACTATGAACAGATTATTAGGAAGGGCATAAATAATATGGGAAGAAATACCAGAAGTTTTAAACAAACACATAGCGCAAGATCAGCTGATCAAAGTACCAGCAATTATTCACAGATCTTCAGAACCTACGGCTGGCACAAAAAAATAATTAACTGGATTAAAGTCCGAGGGAAAGGCACACCAAATGTCTAGAGTAAAAAGGGGTGTTGTAGCCCACAGAAAACATAAAAAACTCTTTAATCTTGCAAAAGGTTATGAAGGTCATCATAGTAAATTAATCAGACAGGTTAAAGAATCTGTGCTTCATGCAGGGCAATACGCTTTTGCAGGCCGCAAGCAAAGACGAAGAGATTTGAGATCTCTTTGGATTACCCAAATGGGTATAGCTTTAAGAAACGAGGGTTTAACTTATTCCAAGTTTATTGCTGACCTAAAGGCTAAAAATATTTTATTGGATAGAAAAACACTGGCAGAAATGGCTGTCAAAGATATCAATACCTTCAAAAAAGTTGTCGCAGAAGTAAATCAGTAAACTTTCTTTGCTACAATAAAGCAATGATTAAGCAATTAAGAAATCAGCTTTTCCCTCTTTTAGCTACTTTGGTATTAATTCTGGGACTATACCTTTTAAGCAGTCTCATTCCTGAAGAAAATATTCAGAAGATGATTATTGAAGCAGGGATTTTTGCACCAATTGTTTATGTCATGTTTACATTAATCACATACATAATCGCACCTTTAAGCACAACTCCCTTGATTTTTGTTGGATTCCGCATGTTTGGGCAGGAAATTATTGTTTGGCATATGCTGGCAACAGTTCTGGCGTCAGTTACTAATTTCTGGATTGCCAGAAAATTAGGTCGGGGACTGGTTATTAGACTTGTGGGTAAATCTGCAATCAATCAGATTGATAAGCTAGCCGGTGAATATGGTTTACAAACACTTTTTGTTTTAAGGGTTTTCCAGGGTGGAATTCATGATTTTATTTCTTATGCAGCAGGACTAACTTCTATTAAATTTTGGCCCTACTTTATTATTTCTACAATCGGTATGATCCCAGGAAATATTCTTTGGTATATATTTTCCGCCACAACTCAAAACCCTTTAATTTTTACCCTGTTAACTCTCGGTCTTGCAACTGTTTTTTCTGGGGTTTATATATTTGCTCTTTACCTACAGAGAAAATTCAAATAATGTGCTAAAATTTGAGGGTGGAAAGTAAAATTTTACAAATTCATTCAGATTATCTTGAAAAAATTAAAGAAGCTAATTCTTTGGATATTTTAGATGAGATTTTTTTGGGACTTTTTGGAAAAAGTGGGGAAATTACTCTAATTCCAAGAGACTTTGGTAAATTATCAAAAGAAGAAGTTAGTAAAATTGCTCCAATTTTTAATCAAATTAAAACTGAACTGGAGTCTGAAATCGGGAAGAGAAGAGAAGAAGTCAGAGAAGAAAAGTACAGTAAATTAGTAAATGACACTATAGATATTGCTCAAGAGGCACAAATAAGCCTCCCAAAGGGTGCTATTCACCCTATAACCAAGCTTGAACACGAAGTAGTGGAACTATTCTCTCAACTGGGTTTTCAACAGTATCAAGCCCCTCATATTGATACAGATAATTATAATTTCGAGCTGCTGAATATCCCATCCGGTCACCCGGCCAGGGATCTTTGGGACACTCTTTATTTGGAAAATAAATTTGATGATTTGGATATCGGAAAACTGCTACTCCGAACTCATACCTCTAACGCTCAGGTCAGACTTATGAGGGAACATGGTGTACCACTCCGCATGATGGTTATCGACCGTTGCTTCAGATATGAAAACCTGGATGCCAGACATGAACATACGATGGAACAATTTGAGATTGTTTATGTGGACAAGAATGTAAACATGGCTAACTTACAATATTTGTCTGAATATTTTTTAAAAGCTATTTTTGGTAAAGAAACTAAAGTACGCCTTCGACCAAAATATTATCCATTTGTGGAACCAGGGGCAGGTGTTGATGGCGAATGTTTATTTTGTAAAGGAGCAGGTTGTAAGGTTTGCTCAGGGACAGGCTGGTTGGAGCTGGCAGGAGCAGGAATGATCCACCCACAAGTACTGCGAAATGGGGGAATTGATCCAAACGAATATTCAGGTATCGCCTGGGGGTTTGGACCAGAAAGAATGGCGATGTTAAAATATGGAATTTCTGACATCAGGGTATTTAAAAGTGGAGATTTAAAAGCTTTGGGAGGAATCAAATGATAGTTTCAAAAACCTGGCTAAAAGAACTGGTTAAGTTAAAAGTTCCTGTTGAGAAAGTAATAGAGCTTTTACCCTTACGCACAATCGGCGTTAAAGAAGACACAGAAAAATATTTTGAGCTAGATATGAAGGGTTATAACCGGGCAGATCTTTTATCTTTAAGGGGAGTAGCCTATGAAATTGCAGCTATCACAAATTCTGAAGTTAAGTTTAAAGAACCAGATCCAAATGAATTTATTTGGGAAGATAAAAAATTACCTCTGACATCAGTGGCAGTAGAGGATGATCTACTTTGTCCTGTATATTGTATTGCCAAAATCAGTGGTCTTAAAGTTGGCCCATCCCCAAAAAATTGGGTAGAAAAATTAGAAGAATCTGGAATGAGATCTGTAAATAATATAGCTGATGTAACTAATTTAATTATGTTGGAATATGGTCAACCACAACACGCTTTTGATGTAAGCGAAATTAAAGATGAAACTTTGATTGTCAGAAATGCCGGAAACAACGAAAAATTAGTAACTTTAGATAACAAGGAAAGAACATTGGTACCCGTTGATTTGGTTATTTCAGATTCAGAAAAAGCTGTAGGACTGGCAGGTGTCATGGGTGGAAAAAATAGTGAAGTTACTGGTAAAACGACAACCATTTTACTGGAAGCTGCTATTTTTGATGCTAAAGTACTCAGGGCAACCGCATCCAGATTAAATCTTCCCAGTGAGGCAAGTAAAAGATTTCAACATGGTTTAACACCAACCAGGCTTTTACAATCTCTTGATGCTGCAATCAGGATGTTCGAAGAACTTGGCGGAAAACTGGAATCAATAAATATAACAGGTGATTTTAGTGGAAAAGTTACAGAAGTGTTAGTATCGCAGAATAAAATTTCTTCTTTAATTGGGGTTGAAGTTAAGCCTAGTTTTGTTAAAGAATCTTTGGAAAAACTGGCCTTCAAGACAAAATTAACAAATGATGAATGGGAGATTATACCCCCATACTGGAGATTGGATATTAATTCTGCAGAAGATGTAATTGAAGAAGTTGCCAGGCTTTATGGATATGAAACTCTGCCTGCAAAAAAGCTAGAAGGTAATAAACCCAAAAAAATTGATCAAACACAATTTGAATTTATTTATAAATTAAAAGAGGTTTTGGTAGAAGCTGGCTTTTCTGAAATTCAAACCTATTCCTTTTTTTCAACAAAAGTAATAGAAAACTGTGGCTTTCAAACCAAAAACTTACTTAAAATTGCTAACCCAATGTCCAAAGAAACCGAATATATGAGAAGGCAGCTTTGGCCAAATTTGGTGGAAAAAGTTGCAGATAATTTGAAGAATTTTAAAACTGTAGCTTTATTTGAAATCGGAAAAGTATACAAATATGATGAAAATAATTTACCGAAAGAAAAGCTTTGTCTTTCTATTGCTCTTTCTGATAATAGTGATGATACAATCTGTAAACTCCACACATTATTTAAAAAGATGAGCCAACAGTTAAATTTGGATATCGCACTTGACCAAGTAGAAGGAAACGAATTTTTCCATCCAGTCAGAAACTATAAATTAAAAAACCGAAAAGGCGAAAAAATAGGGAAAATCGCGGAGGTTCATCCAAGGATTGTCAATAAATTTGGGGTAGAAAATAGGATTGCTATTTTATCGATTAATCTTTTCTCTTGAAAGATTGCCTCTGACCAAAAACTTTTCAGACATATCCATCATAGCAGTTCTTGCAAAAAAGAAAGCATAGTTTCTAACAAGGGATCCAGGTTCACCTATAGAACCTGACAGAACCCCAAAACGCTCTACAACAGACATATAGTCAGATTTATAAGGAATATCGACGATCGGAATAGCTCTTCTGTTTTCTAATGCGTCTGCTCCAATATAGGTATAATCTTTGACACCTTGGTGTCTTATGCTTTGAATAAAATCATTAATAGTTTTGCAATCCAAAATCGGATTAATGTCATGGGCTTTAACCTCCATTGCAAAATCTACTACAGGAATAGGCTCTAAAATAATTGGTCTTACACGGGATTCTTGTTTTAATAACCTGTAGGTATTTCTAAGCTGTCTGATTTCGCTCTTTTTTTTCTCATCACCTGTGGCATTCGATAGCTCTGTTCTAATGTGTTTTCTTAAACCCTTTGATATGCGTTCATTCATATTTTAGAGGCAGTGTCAGGATAATAACAAACAAAAACAAAAAGATCAACAATCCTTACATATTAACTGTCACACCAATTGAGTTGGAAAAAATTCCACCGTTATTATCTTCCAAAGTCACAGTTATAGTATGAGACCCCTTATCTCCATTTGGGAATTCAACATGAAGAGCAAAAGGCTCAGAAGTTTGAGTTGATTTGGTGCCTCCGTCAATTAACCAGGTTATTTTCTTTACCCCAGCAGGCGAATTTGCTTTGGCAAGAACATCAAAAACTCTTGGTACATTGGCACCATTTCCGACATTTACTATAGAAATAATTCCTGATCCAGACGGACCGGATGAAAATCCGGGAATATTAGAGCAACCCCGCGCTATCCCTACAAATCTGGCATCAGGTGCAGTTAAAACCCAATTATCTATGGCTGCTTGCCATTTATTAGCACCAGTCGGATCATTTTCATTAAGCAAAATTACATCCTTTTCTTCTGTATCTTCACCATCATTGCCGATTCTGTGTGGATTAGTTTTACATACCTTTTGTCGTTGATAAGCACTGGAAACATTTCCAGGCTCGGTACCTTTTACATAGTATTCACGGCGAACAGGTGAACCATCTTTGGTTTTTCCGCCCATTAGACCATCAATTTCCATATAAGAAACATCATTAGGCTGATCCTGTTTTTCATCCTGTTTACCCTTAAGAACTAAGGTCATGATTTTTTGCCAAATCGGAGATGCACCAGTTACTCCTGAGGCAACAACAGGATCCATTTTAGAATTATCATTATTTCCAACCCAAACACCCACTGTATAAGAAGGGGTATAGCCGATTGTCCAATTATCCCGTTTTTCATCTGTGGTTCCTGTTTTAACAGAAACTGTTTTACCGGAAATATTTAAATTGGAAACTGAGCCAAAGGCAGCGGTTCTTGCTCCGTTATCAGCCAAAATATTGGAAATAATAAAAGCAATTCCAGGTTCCAAAACCTTTGTTCCATCATCAGGTTTATATTCATATAAAACTTTTCCTTTATAATCAGTTACTTTTAAGATTGAAACAGGTTCATGTTTTACTCCCTGGTTGCCGAAAACCCCGTAAGCAGAGGTTAAATCCAAAAGACGAACCTCACGTCCTCCTAAAGTTAAGGACAAACCGGCATTTAATACATTCTCTTCTGTTGGCTCCCAAGTAGTTAAGCCCATTCGGTAACCTAAATCCATTACATTTTTAACACCAGCTAAAGCTGTCATCTTTACTGCCGGAATATTATAGGAATTGCCCAAAGCATATCTGACCTGCACCGGTCCATGGAATTGTCCGTCATAATTAAGTGGAATATAGGCTGCTCTGTTGGCACCACCAGGAAATTCAGTCTTAACATCCATTAAAACAGAAGCTGCGGTATATCCTTTTTGCATGCCTGCAGAATAGGTAATCGGCTTGGTGGCAGAACCAGGTTGTCTGGGAGCAAGTGCTACATTTACATTGCCGTCATAGTCTGTGGCAAAATAATCTTTTGAACCGATCATAGCTAAAATTTTTCCTGTTTTTGGTTCAAGCACGACTGCGGCGCCATTTCCGACTTTAGCTCCTTTTAATTTATCAACTTCTGTTTTAACTATTGCCTGAGCATCCTCCTGTAACTTGTTGTCTAAAGTGGTTGTGACTTGTAATCCTCCTTGCTCAACCATCTTGTCGCCAAATTGCTCAATAAGTTTTTCTTTTACATACAGAACAAAGTGTGGTGCCTTAAAACCTATTTCTTTTTGTGCTGTTCTGTAGGTTAATTGTTCGTTTTTAGCTGCATCTGCTTGAGCCAAAGTAATATAACCATCACTAACCATTCTGCCTAGAACTTCTGCCTGACGAGTTTTAGCCAATTCAGGGTGTGAGCCATAAGGAGAATAAACAGAAGGACGTTGTGGAAGCCCAGCCAAAAGAGAGCTTTCAGCTAAATTCAAATCTTTGGCATGTTTACCAAAATAAAGATTAGCAGCAGATTCAATACCATAAGCAGTTCCGCCAAAAGGAATTTCATTCAAATACATTTCCAGAATCTGATCTTTTGTATAAACGCGCTCAACCTGAACAGCCAGAATAAATTCTTTAATCTTCCTGATAAAAGAAACTTCGTTGGAAAGAAGGGCATTTTTAACCAGTTGCTGTGTTAAGGTTGAACCTCCTCCTTCAATCTGACGATGGGCTACTATATCGAAAGCAGAACGGGCGATACCGATAGGAGAGAATCCTTGATGTTTGTAAAAGTCTTTATCCTCAATTGCTATTGTTGCTTGTTTTACAGAATCTGGAATTTCTGATAATTTTATTGAAGTGCGGTTCTGATTTTGAAAAATATCATATAATAACTCTCCTTTGCTATCATAGATTTTTGTGGATTGGGCAATCGTGCGATTAGTTAATTCTTCCGGTGAAGGAACCTGGGTTGAGAAATAAACTATGATGCCTATTAAGAGCAATGTTCCGACCAAAAGTAGAGTTAGAACTGAGGTTGAAAATCTTGACAGTAGTTTAGTTTTATTAAAGGATCCTGTTGTATAACGTTGAATTCTTTTAAAAGCCATAATGATATTATACCAATTGCTAGAGTCAAGCTCAACTTGTTATAATACACGTAACCATGGGTGGCCGACCGGTTGAGGCGACAGTCTGTAAAACTGTTTTAAGTAGGTTCGACTCCTACCCCATGGACAAGACGAGTTTGCTTTATACCCCTAAACAGCCTATAATATACGGCTGTGGAAAGATTAATTAACGAACAGCCATATATATACATAACCCTTCCTGCCAAAAAAGTTCTGTTATTTGCAGAACTCGAAACAGGTGAATCTTTGTTGTTCCCGTCTCCAAAATTAAAACATTGTCCGGAAATTCAAAGGAATCAAATTTTTTCAGATAGAGTTAACCTTATTCCCAATCATTACTCAAATGCACGAAATAATCCGGCACATCTTTTAATAAGCGTTTCAACGAACTTTTACCGGGGAAAAATTAATGTTTCAGATGTTTCAACTTCAAATATAGGTCTAGCTAAAGAAGCTTTAATCTCAGCACTTGCAGAAACTGATGATATAAATTCGTGTGATGAATCAATTATCTCTGTTGTAGAAGAAATCCGTTCACAGACATTACCAGCTTTCAGATATAATCCCTATGTATTAACTGAGAGTATTTTAGGTTGGATAAGAAGCAATATTAAATACTCGCCTTATTGCAAAAGTGCTATAGAAAAACTGGCAAAAACCGTTATGAGTTCACCATTAAAAGACAGATCCAATCTTTATAAGTTACTTCACTCAAGTATAAGTATCAAGGATGATATTTTGGATAATATATTAAAAGAAAGTGCTGCACAGGTACAATTACCAACCTCATTCAAAGAAGCTTCCCCGGAAGAGGCGGCTCAAGAATTAATGAGTCAATCAGCCGAATACGAAGATATCCTTAGTTTATTGTGGTGGGACAAAGGAGCTGTGTCTGCAAAGAGAACTTTAGAGGAAAAATCAGGCAAATGTGTAAACATATCAAATCTGGCTGTTGCGCTGAGCAGGAGTTTAGGAATTCCAAGCACAACTCTCTCAGGATATTATAAAGACTCCCGACAAAAGGGCGAACACCGTTGGGCAAGATCATACATTCCCCCTTACGGATGGGTTGAATTTGATCCGACTAACGATAATATACCTACCGATTTTGAATATGATAATTATGGGTATACACTATTTTATAGAACCAATGATTTAATTAAACCCAAATTAACGGTAATAGAAGAAGGGGAATATATACCTTTTAAAACAAGAAAAGAGCTTCAGGAAATGCTAAAACGAGATAAAAATCTTTTTGAAAAAATTTTCCGAAGAGATAAACATAAAGATGTAATTGAATTATTACAGAACCTTCCAAGATATAAAGCAAAAAGTAACCCTATAGTTTGACTTTAAAGTCTTATAGTGTTAAGATTCTTTCTCATATGAGCGGAAAAGAAACAGGATTATTATCATATCTCACCGGAGCAGATGTAATTAAAGAGCATCTGAAACAGGAAAAAGATGTTCTCAAAAAAGCAACAGGCCGCGATGATGCCCTTCCCTTAGAAGCAGGTTTAAAAACAGCAGCACAAATTTATTGGCAAAGACTGGATCTAATGGCAAAATATCCAGCAGTACTTGCTGTCAGATTAAGCGGACTGCCTGCAATGTGGGATTTTGCAGAAGCCTTAGTTGATGAGGTAAAGGATCCTTTTACAGGCGAGGCTATACAACCTTTTGACGAAGAACTTGAAAAAGTAGCACTAATTGGGTTTAGTCTGTCCCGCCAATTTGCTGCTTACTCTGTAATACTTGGTGCCACTGCCGGGACAAGCTTATTAAGACAGGAATACTTTAGTGCGAGCATTGGTGCTCTAGCTAGTTTAGCAACTGCTTTTACTTCTGGTTTATTCAATTACCAAGCACAGGAGTCACGACAGCTGCTATTACGAAAATGGAATTGGAGAGACATTTCTGATAAAGATAATTCGAAATTTGACTATTCTCCACCGGTTTTATTAACAAAGACACGTTATCCCAATCTTTTTGTAAGACAAATGATCTATGGAACAAGAGAGCTCGATTCATTACCACCACACAAAACAACTAAAGTTGATAAACAAATAAATGAAATAAAACAGCTATTTTTCATGAAGGAACATGAAGGTCAAGAAATTCTTTGTGAAGCCTTGGGACACAATGAGTGCAAAAAAGATGATTGTCCTTTCTTTATCCCTACCGGCACACTCAATTTTCAAGGTTTAGAACTTCCTGCTTGTAAAGAACACAAATTTGTCTTCGCCAAACAAACTTCAGACTAACCAACTTTGTAGGCACTGTTTTCACTTTTACATCAAAAATTATATAATGCATAGCTCATGACTGAATTTGAACGTAAAATTATAGCTACTTTTGATCTTGACGGGCCCAAGATGTTCTATTCAACGATTATTCCACCCTCAAGAACTGCCAAGGAATTATTTCAGGGAGAATTAGAACTACCACCAAGGGGAATCTTGGTTCCGAGCAGATTACCTCAAAGCGGTTTACAACATTATTTACTGGCATTAGGAACTTCTATTTTCCATCAGGTAAGGCCTGTTAACAAAGAAGCGGTTTTGAGTGTTTACCGTTTAGTGCATATTGCACATAATACATATAAAAGAGAGGTCGAGTGCAATGTCCTCACAGCCAGAGAACAGGATCTTTGGCATGTAACAGAGAAGAAACTACAAAAAGAGGGATTGATGGATATATTCAGGAATGTCCACCTTAATCCGGGCTACACTGCTGCCAGCTGGAAAGAAAATAAAATAGAATCCATGATAAATTCCAACCCCAATTTGGCCAAGACATCTTATGTTCACTTTGATGACGATCTAAGGGCTGGTCTTTCTATTGCCAGAATAAATGACCGTTTCCACGGTGAGTGGAAGGTGATTGCCTATGTTTTCCGCAACTTGTCAAACTCTGAATATTTACTTAAAAGGGGTAAGCCTCCGGAAATGAGAAATTTAATATTTGTAGACAGCTTTGATGAAGCGCTTCATGATATTTGGCAAAAAATACATGAAGAAAAGATTTGAAATAGGTCTTGCCAATTAGTGTATAATAAATTTTAGAGATGAAATTAAATACCCAAAAAACCCTAGAGCAATTAAAACCAGTCTTAATTAGCTCTAAATCCGAAGGTCCAGATCCTGTATATTTTGTTTTTCAAGAAATTAAAGATAAAAAGTGGTCGAACATTACAATTATTCAAAACGGGAAAATCGGAATTGAGTACCCAAAAACTTTTGGTCATTATCATTCTGTAAATGTGAATGAAACATACCATGTCGTAGCAGGTAAAGGAGTCTTACAGTTGATGAAAAAACATATGGAAGGAGATAAATGGGATCCATCTAAAGTTGATGAGGTTTATTTGGTCAGAATCAAAGAGGGTGATGATGTTATTATTACTCCAGAATATGGTCACGGTTTATCTAACACAGGCGATTTCCCTTTAATTACTTTTGACAACTGGACTGTAGGTCACCCAGCTTCGGATTATGAAGAGATAGAAAAGCATCATGGATTAGCATATTACTTAACAGAAGAAAATGGTAAACCAAAAGCAATTCCAAACCCAAATTATAGATATTCACCAGAGCCAATTTGGATAACTGCAGAAGAATTTGCAAATCTTAAATCTTAAATCTTAAATCTATCTTACTCTGTGTCTTCTTTTAACCTTAAGTTGTGCTATTGCCTTTTCTAGTGCAGCAGTAGTTGTGGCAAGCTCTTCATCTGATAATTTTTGCTCCAAAGCGGCAGTCGCTCTTTTTCTGGCTTCTTCTGCTGATTTTTCATCAATTTCCTCAGCCTTTTCTGCCATATCTGTCGTTATAATCACATTATTATTGGCAACCTGCAGCAGACCAAATCCCACTGCCATAATAATTTCCTTATTCCCTTGAGTAACTCTAACTTCACCAGGTAAAACCTGAGTCATTAAACTAATATGTTCTGGTAAAATCCCAATTTCACCACTATCTGTGGTTGCTACAACTTCTGATACTTCATCATCAAAAATATCTTTTTCAGGAGTCACAATTTTTAAATGTAGTTTACTCATACCAGATGATTTTAACACAAAGAAGGGGAGTTAAGGAATAAGAATTTCTACTTTTTTACAATCTGGTTTTAATTTTTCAACAACCTCTGCATTATAATTAATTCTCTTGTCTAAAAGAATGCCACCAATCATTTCAAGCAACCAATCATCATTTCTGAACCTACTCCCATCAAATGCCCGTTCTGTAAGACCTATAAAAGGATTCCATCTTAAAGCCTCTTCTTCATGCTCTCCAGGCAATCTAAAATGCTTACCACCTAAAATTTCCATAAAAGCCTTAATACCATCAGCACCTATACTCCCAATCCTTTCCATTAATTCAAACGGCAATGAACAACTATGAATGGCTGATTCTAGCAAACCATTCTTCCATAAACCAAACTGCCCGCATCCTTCTCCATGATGGACAGCGCCGTGCGTACCAGGAGTAAAACCCAATCTCCTTAGATCTTCAGCTGCATGCATAAAACCATTCCAATCACCACCTGTTTTCAGTGCACAAATTGCATTTACACCACCAAAAATAGCTGGACCATACTTTTTACGATTAGGAAGTATGCCAAATCTGCCGTCGCCGCATTCTGCAGCTGCACCTTCATCTGTGGGAACAAGATCAACATTCGATACCTTAACTTGCTCAGTTTTCCACCCACGCTCAGCAAGAACGTCGCCGATAATAAAAGGATCAAAACCAGGACTTTTAATTAATTCTATTGCCATATATTTTAAAAATTAATATCCCATAGTGGGACCACAAATATGAATTGTAGCACCTTTTGCAAGTTTTTTCAAAGTATAGTACTATACTAGATTGTATGCCAGATCATAATTGTGATGCTCTAATAATTACTTGTATAGATTTTAGGTTCCAGAAATATATTAATGACTGGGTATCGGAAAATTTTCAGCCAAAAACTTTTGATAGAGTAGCTATTGCTGGTGGTGTTTTTGATCTTGATTACGTGCTAAAACAGGCTGAAATCTCACATAGATTACATCATGTTAAGAAAATAATTCTGATAAATCATGAAGATTGTGGAGCCTATGGAGAAGCAGGAACAGTAAAAAAACATGCAGAAGATTTAAAAGCTGCGGGAGAAGAATTTAAAAAATTATATCCTGAAATGGAAATTAAAAGTTACTATCTTCATCTTGATGGAAACTTTGAAGATATCTCTTAATTTTATCTAAAAAATTAAGTTTTAATTCCAATTATTTTGATTTTTATTTATATCCATTTGTGTAAAAGAGCTTCCTCCTGAACCCCAGAATATTACCAAACCGGGTGTTCCAGGAAAATTAATCTTAAGAGATGGTGTTGATTTATACTTGTCGTAATTATTTTTTAGTCCCGGACTTCCTTTAAAGTTTTTATCAGCTAAAAGTTGAGTAACACTTAAATAAGATCTAATTCCGTCAAATCCTGATGTTCTCAGGGCATATGCTCTGGCTTCAATTTCCTCTGATCTTAATTGTTTGACAATATCGGCCTCAGAATAACCCTCTTCTCTTAAACGGACAGCAATTTCCAAGCTTAAAATAAAACGAATCACATGTTCACCATAAAAACAGGTTTCTCCCATCTTATTGGCAATTAATTGCTCATAATCCATGGTAACCCCTCTTCCTCCGCCGTTATAACCCATTAATGCTTTTCCCATCATATTGGCATATCCGGTATTGTTTTGTTTGGAATAATTATAAAAAGTGATAAAGACATTTATGCCTTTTTCAATATTTGTCAGAACCTCTTTCATTTGAGCATCCGTCATGTTTGCGGGGAAGTGATTAGGCATAACCTGCATTAAACCTTTTGCACCGGCCTCTGAACCTGCATTTTTATCTCCCTGAGATTCTATAGTCATAATTAAAGCCACAATATTCGGAGAAATAGCATACTGTTTTGCCAATTTTTCAATTTGATCTTTATATTGCATAACAGAAGGCGGAAATATCTTTAAAAGTTTTCCGTTATTGAATTTTTTTAAGCTTTCCATAGTAAATGGGGAGACCTGATAAAAACTCCCTGCATTCATACCCAGTTCTTTGGCTATTTCATTAGCTCTTACACCTGCAAATGGGTTTTCAAAATTAGATTCCTTTGTATATTCAGGTATTTTTGCACTTTCAGGAGTTTTTGTAGATACAGGCGTCTCAGCAACTTTGATAGGGGTAACAGTGCTAAGAGCTTCCTGTCTGGGGACTACGGTTACTGTAGGTTTAATTTCTTCTGGTTTATTGTTCTGGCTAATATCACCTTTATAAGCTAACTCTCTGTTTAAATTTTCCAGAAATTCATTTCCGTTATGATAAGTTTCAGCAGCAGCCTGAACGCCACTTGTAACCCAAGGAGAAGCAGTATTGATTATAGATCCCATTGTGACTGCACCGATTACCCCCAAATTACCTAATTTAGCCCTCAAACTTAATTTACGACTACCTAGTTCAAAACTCATTGCAACTGGGGTTTTGTATTGCTGAACACTCCAGTTAAATAATCTTTCGCTTCCTTTGGCTGTTTGTTTTGCTCCCCAAACTGTAACAGGTATACCCACATGTTCGAAAAATGGCTTTACAGGGAACTTCCAGCTTAATTCTGCTGCAGTGCTGATAGCTTTTGAAGTAAGGTCTAATGTTTTCCAAGCACCTTTTAAGGTATACCAAACACCCAAAAAGGCCAACTCCTGAAAAGTCGGGCTGGATTCATATTTTTTCGAAGATTTCTTGTTTTCCCGTTCTTTACCCATAGCTTTTTAATTTTGCAGAATTATATTACTTTTAGGCTCAATAAATCAACTATAGGATTCTTGACTCTCAATAAGGTGTGTGTAACAATTAACGAATGGACGGGGAATCAAAAGAAGTAGGACAAGATATGAGAGAAACAGAAGCTAACCAAAATATTGCTGTGGATAATACACAAATTAGTACTGAAGCTAAAAAACCTACTACAAAAAGCACTACAGTAAGAGGATTTGATCCTGTTGGGGCAGCTGTAGCTCTATGGACAGCGGTTAGTTCTGTTTTTGGCGGAGCCAATATTGCCAATACACCTGTTAACTATAATCCAGAATTAGGACCTCCAGTAGCTACACCAACAGCAAGAGCTCAAGATACTAAAATCACTGGGGTAGATGTAACTGAAACACAAAAACATATTGATACCCAAATGAGAGAAAATAGGGCACGGGAAGACAGAGATATTAAAAGTGCAAATGAAAAAATTGATAAATTCCACGAGCAAGTAGCGGAGCACCAGAAAAAAACAGGTTACACAGGCGAACCTACCGCAACTCCAACTTCTACACCTACACCTACACCTACACCAGAAGAATAAGCTGATTCAAAAATTTGGCTTTAAGGGACTTTTAAGGAAGAAATTTAATGGTATTTTGCCAGGTTTTATTTCCAATTCCAGAATCTATTGCATATTGTCCAATACTTAGGAAAATAAGTTTATCAGGGTGCTCTGAATCAGCTAAAAAGTAGGCTAGTCCTCCTATGTTTAAACGTCCTGCAGGACATTTTTCACCCTTTTTGGAAAGTGTTTCCATGTCATCATTGGCGTCAGTTGGCACACTGATTTGAGCTAACTGGAAATTGGCAGGATAAGTTTGACCTGTGAAAGTACCAGTGATTGTTTTAACTATACAATCATCCAAAGAATAACCTGTTAAAATTTTTGCCTTTATAGCATCAACTAAAGTTTGATTTTTATCCTTAGCAAACACTTCCAGATATTGTCCTGTTTCTGCCTGAGTACCTGCAGAATAAACATAAATTTTATTTCCAACTTCTTTAACTAAAATCTTTGAATCATTTACACCTGTACTAGCCTTTGTATAATAAAAACTTACTCCTAAATTCGAAGAAATATAATAATTTGAATTTGGAGTGGCTGTAGGCGTTGGAGTAGGGGTTGCAGTAGGGCTTGGAGTCATTGTTGCAGTTGGTGTAGGAGTTGTGGTTGGAGGTGGGGGAGGAGGGGATTGCGTAACAGGTTTTGAAGAAGATTTACCAAAGTAATAAGCACCTGCTCCGATAGCAACAATCAAAACAAGAATTCCTATTATGGGAAGCATCCCAATAACACCCCTCTGATTTTTCATCTATACTTATTATTGTTCTATTATTCCAAAGAAGTCAAATTAGAGATTCTCTACACTTTTAAGAAGTTCTTCATTAGTAAATTTCTTCCTTTCAATTTTAACCCAGGTGTTTTTTGATCTTTTAAGGTCCCAAGGACAAACTGATTTCAACCAATTTAGGTGTGGCTCTATATCTCCTGTTTCAGGATTTCTTCTGGAGTAGTGCAGTATCTGGCAATTATTAATTCTTTCATGTGGATCATGGGATTCTCCGAGTGCAAGGTATTGTTCTGGAAGCATCCTCTCTAACATGTATCTCAAAGACCACATTACATTTCCATGACTTACTAGAACTACCGTCTTTTCAGAGTACTCCCGATGCAGAGTATCAATAATCCCAGACCTTAATCTCATACCTACGCCAGACATATTTTCACCACCTTGAGCAGACCAGTAATATGGATTTATTTTTTTTAACCTCATTGCATGCGGGTAATCTTTCCATCTTTCTTCATCTGTCATTACATCCAACATACCCCATTCCTGTTCACGCAACTGATCATCCACCCTCCACAAAGCTTCAGGAAGATCTAATTTTCCTGCAGTTTGTCTGGCCCTGGCATAAGATGAGACAAAATTACCATCAAAAACTCCTTCGTTAATATTTTCTTTTAACCATAATCCTGCAGCTTGAGCTTGTTCCACACCCAAAGGAGTAAGTCTCCAACTGGAATTATGCCTACTTCTGAATTCATGAGTAAAATGAGAATTATCTCCTCTTTTTGAAGCATGATTGGCAACATTTCCTTCAGATTCACCGTGTCTGACTAAAACTAACTCTATAGGCATCGACATACCGGAAATATAACATAATCGACATCGAAAAGTAAAAAGTATCTGATCTTATTTATCTTCAGGAGAAAAGGCTAGTTGATATGGAGGTATGCCTTGCGATATTCCATAATTTTTAGCTTCTAAATATTCTTCAGCTTTATTTCTGTTAATCTTAAATACCCTTTCAGCAAAAATAATAAAGTGAGTAGAATCATTTTTAAAATCTGCATACCAAGCTGTGTGTGCTGTTTCCAGAGATTTTCTTAATTCTTCTGCTATTTCTTCAGCCTTTTCTTCAGGAATTTCTACAGTATCCAAAGTCCATTGTTTTAACCAAGGAGTTCTATGTTTCTCAATTACATTCTCTACTTCCGTATCTAAAATCTTAACCTTTTTAAGAACTGATCTATCCTTTAAACTCTCTTCAATAATTATGCCTTTGAAATCCATTATTTATTATGTTTCTTTTTAAGATCTTTTGCCCATTTTCTTAAATCAGCTTCTTTTTCTTTCGATTCTTTTTTCCATCTCATATATTGAAAAATACCAAAAACTAGACTAATAAGAACTAGTATCCCATAAGTACTAGCAGAAAAGTTGAATATGATTTTTAAAACAGAGAACGAATAGCTAATAATTTGGTCAGATACACTCATTATTTATAGTGTCGAATGTTTAAGCTTTAACTTCGTCAATTGTGCCTGTCATATAGAAAGCCTGTTCTGGCTTATTATCATGTTTTCCATCTAAAATCTCTTTAAATCCTTTAACAGTGTCTTTGATGGAAACATATTTTCCTGGTCTGCCTGTGAATGCTTCTGCCACAAAGTTAGGCTGAGTTAAGAATCTTTGAATCTTTCTGGCTCTGGTTACAGTTTGTTTATCCTCTGCAGAAAGCTCTTCCATACCCAAAATAGCAATAATATCTTGTAATTCTTTATACCTTTGTAAGACTTTTTGAACTCCTACAGCCACATCATAATGTTCCTGACCCACAATTTCTGGAGTCAAAGCTCTGGATGAGGATGCTAGAGGATCAACAGCAGGGTACAAGCCCTGTTCTGCCAAAGATCTTTCAAGGGCAATTGTTGAGTCTAAATGGGCAAAGGTTGTAGCGGGTGCAGGATCTGTATAATCATCTGCAGGCACATAAACAGCCTGAACAGAAGTAATAGAACCTTTTTTAGTGGAAGTAATTCTTTCCTGCAAAGAACCCATTTCTGTAGCCAAAGTTGGTTGATAACCAACAGCAGATGGGATTCTACCGAGCAATGCTGAAACTTCTGAACCTGCCTGAGAAAACCTAAAAATATTATCAACAAAGAATAAAATATCTTTACCCATTTCATCACGGAAATATTCAGCCATTGTCAGTCCTGTTAGAGCAACTCGGAGACGGGCTCCAGGAGGTTCATTCATCTGGCCGAATACCATGGCTGTTTTATCAATAACCCCTGAATCCATCATTTCATGGTAAAGATCATTTCCTTCTCTAGTTCTTTCTCCAACCCCAGTAAACACAGAATAACCACCGTGTTCAGCTGCAATATTTCTAATAAGTTCTTGAATTAAAACTGTCTTACCAACTCCAGCTCCACCGAATAAACCGACCTTACCACCTCTAATAAACGGGGCAATTAAATCAATAACTTTAATACCTGTTTCAAAAACTACAGTGGAAGTATCTTGTTGATCAAATTGAGGAGCAGGTCTGTGAATAGGCAAGGTCTTTTTTGATTTTATTGCTGGCTTACCATCAACATTTTCTCCTAAAACATTGAATAATCTTCCTAATACTTCTTCTCCAACAGGAACAGAAATTGGCCCACCTGTGTCTAGTGCTTCCATGCCCCTAATCAAACCATCTGTTGGTGCCATAGCAATTGCCCGAACCATACCGTCACCAAGATGTTGTTGCACTTCCAACACCAAATCTGCCTGACCCTTTTTTGCAATGGTTACAGCATTATAGATTGCAGGAACTTTTGAATCTGCAAATTTTAAATCTACTACTGCCCCAATTATTTGTACTATTTTTCCTTTATTATTCATATTTTCAAAAATTAAGCAGCCTCAAGTGCTGCACCGGCTGAAGCAATTTCCAAAAGTTCTCTGGTAATTGCTGACTGCCTTGCTTGATTATAAGACAAAGTTAAGTCTGTAACAAGCTCTTTGGCATTTTCAGTAGCATTTTGCATGGCAATCATTCTGGCTGAGTGTTCTGAAGCCTTGCTTTCCAAAAGTGCCTGATAAATTTGGGTATCCAAAAGATGTACTAAAGCATACTCCATTACTGAAACCGGATTTGGTTCAAATAAAAATTCACTATTAATTGGTGAAATATTCGTTGAGTAAAACTTACATTGTTCAAGCACTGATGTGGA
Source organism: Microgenomates group bacterium (assembly GCA_041659805.1). Classification (GTDB taxonomy): domain Bacteria; phylum Patescibacteriota; class Microgenomatia; order Daviesbacterales; family UBA10151; genus STC-54. The sequence goes on from JBAZXP010000001.1 coordinate 854,934, forward strand.
ATCAAAAGGCAAAATTTTAATTAATTTTGGCTCTTGCCGTAAGGTTGATACAAAATCTGTGTACAAAAGATATGCTTCTTTGATTTCACCTGTCAGCATTCCTTGAATTAGATATTTTCTAATCTCTGTTGCCTGTGAAAAATCAACATGTTCTGAATTTTCGAAATCAGCTTCTAAATTTCTGCCACTTCTGACCAAAAAATCTCTGACTTTTTTACCTTTTGTCAAAAAGATTGTCTCTTTAGTGAAGATATCATGGTTTGAACTAATTACCCTGAAAAGATTGGTGTTTAAGGCTCCACAAAGCCCTTTATCCGTAGATATTGCAACAACAACAGATTTACCAGTCTCAGGGCTTCTCAGAAGAGGAGAGACAGAAGTGCTTAATTTATCGCAAACCTGTAATAAAGCCTGAGAAAGTGTGGCAATATAAGGTCTAGCGGAAATTGCCTGATTTTGAGCCTTTCTCATTTTAGTTGCAGCCACCATTTGCATGGCTTTGGTAATTTGGGCTGTATTTTTAATTGACTTTATTCTTCTTCTTAGTTCTCTTGAGCTTGCCATATCAACCTACTTTCGGGGCTAAAAACCCCACAACTTTTACTAAATCGTTTTTAGTTTCAGATACTATTTTTAATACCTCATCCATATATTGCCTTAAATCTTCATCAGCAAAAGCACTCACAAAAATATAAAAAGGATGATCTTTAGAAAAGCCAAAGTCCTGATCTTTAGTTCTTTTTCCGATACCTTTATTACCCATCACAATCTCCATCAACATCTTTATATTTGAGGCAAAATCTTCCGAATTATCATATTTTTTTCTGTTTACAACAAACTGGTCTACAGGCAAAACACTCTCAGGGGTATCATTTCTGTGACCTGTACCATCAACTAATATACAAACCGCAGGTGAAAAATGACTTGAAGCTTCTATTTTTCCTGTATCGTGTAAGTTTTCCAGTAATTTAGGTAAGGTTTGAGAGTCTATCTCACCCAGATATCTAATGAGCGGGGGCTCAATTGAATCTTCCTTAATGCGGTAATTATCAGGATTAATTTTTTGAACAAATTCACCGGATAATAACGTATCAACTATGTCTTCTTTTTGAAAATACTTATCAAGAGAAACTAAAATAGGGAGGTCTAATCTTTTATTCCAGGAATCTCTTTTCTCAATCTCTTCCGGATCCAGTATATCTTGCACAAACGTATCAGGCATAAGGTTTTATTTTGGTAGAGTCTTTTTGAAATCATCTACAGCTTTTTTAGTAATTTTTTCTAATTCTTTTACTACTTTTTCATCAAGCACTTTTGAATCTTCGATTTCTTTAAGCAAATTCTTTTCTTTTAGTCTAAAATTTTGAATATAAGCGTTTTCAAATTCCTTAATTTTTTCAACTGGTAACTCATCCAAATAACCATTTATTGCTGCCCACAAAGAAACAACTTGTTCTTCCAAAGGCGATGGATTATATGGAGGTTGTTTTAAAATCTCGGTAATCCGTTGGCCTCTTTCAATTTGAGCCTTAGTGGCTGGATCCAAGTCTGATGAAAATTGAGCGAAAGCAGCCAATTCTCTAAATTGAGCTAAATCTAGCTTCAATTTCCCTGCAACAGCTTTCATTGCCTTCGTTTGAGCAGCTCCACCCACACGGGAAACAGAAATACCAACGTTTAGAGCTGGCCTTATGCCTGCATAAAATAAGTCAGGCTCCAAATATATTTGACCATCTGTAATAGAAATAACATTAGTTGGAATATAAGCAGAAACATCCCCAGCCTGAGTTTCAATAATAGGCAAGGCTGTCAGTGATCCTCCGCCAGATTCCTTATTCATTCTGGCAGCTCTCTCAAGTAGCCTTGAATGAAGATAGAACACATCACCAGGATATGCTTCACGACCAGAGGGTCGTCTTAAAAGAAGGGAAACTTGTCTATAAGCCCAGGCATGTTTGGATAAATCATCATAAACAATTAAAGCGTCTTGCCCTTTACTCATAAAATATTCACCCATTGCACAGCCTGTATATGGAGCTAAATATTGCATTGGGGCTGGATCAGAGGAAGAGGCAACCACCACAATCGTATGCTCCATAGCTCCGTTTTCTTCCAGTTTGGCAACAAGTTGAGCAATTTTGGATGCTTTTTGGCCCACAGCTACATAAATACAAATAATATCTTTTTGATTGATGATGGTGTCTATCGCAATAGTTGTTTTACCTGTGTTTCTGTCTCCGATAATAAGCTCTCTTTGACCTCGCCCAATTGGAATAAGAGCATCAATTGCTTTAATTCCTGTTTGAACAGGTTGAGTAACTGATTGTCTGGTAATAACACCAGAGGCTACTTTTTCTACAGGGTTGGTGGTTTTTGTTTTGATTGGACCTTTACCGTCTACTGGATTACCCAATGCGTCAACTACACGACCTATAAGTTCTTCTCCAACAGGAACTTGGAGTAATTTACCAGTTGTTTTAACTGTGTCACCTTCGGAAACTGCAGTAAAATCGCCCAAAATCATGGCTCCGACTGTATATTGTTCCAAATTTAAGGCAAGTCCCATCACACCAGACCCAAAATCAATCATTTCTGTTGATTGAACATTAGACAAACCTTCAATCCTGGCAATTCCATCTCCACATTCAATAACAGTTCCTACATTTTCCCTAGTAGCTTTTGTTTGCATGCCGGAAATTTCTTTTTGAATACTATCTAATATGTCAGCCATTAATCATTCCTTTCATTTGTTCAATTTTATTTTTTACAGTGTCATCAAAGACAACATCCCCAATTTTAATACGCAGGCCACCTAAAAGTGAAGAGTCTAAAACTGTTTTAACTGAGGTAATATAAAATGTTTTTCTAGCAACAGCAGTGATCTTTTTTTCCTCAGCAGATGAAAGTTTAGTTGGACTAGCAATCTCTAAAGCAGTTTTATTGATTTCTCTTTTTAAACCCCTTTGGTAAAGAGTCAAAGCCTGAATGGCATCTGTTGAAGGAAGTTTTTTTAAAGTTTTGATATTCTCGTTAATTTTTACGTCTTTGAGTTCGCCTTTTGGTGAAAAGCTATCAATAACTAATTTTTCTATTAAATTTTTTAATCTTTTATTAACCATTATTTTTCAAACCCCTTTAAAGCACTTTTAGAAAGCTCCTCTTTATCTTTAGCTGATAATACTTTGCTGGCAGTTTTTTCAAGTCCTAAAGCTACTAAATCAGCTATCTCTGATCTTATTTCCATGTGAAGTTTTTCCCGTTCCAGAGCCATCTGTTCTTCAGACTTGGCAATCATTTTTTTAGTTTGCTCCAAGGCTTTTTCATGAGATTCAGCAATAATCTGATTAGCAGATTTCATTGCCTCATCAATCACTTTTTTGGATTCCTTGGCAGCAGCCTCCAGTTTTTTATCCCGGTCTTCAATGATTTGAGCCAGCTTTTTCTCAATTTCTTCTGCATTAGCCAACCCTTCTGCAATTTTTTCTTTTCTTTCTTCCAAAATCTTTAAAATAGGTTTATAAAGAAACTTCTTAAGTATCAAAAGAAGAATAATGAAATTAACTATTTGTGCTAATAGAAGTATGGGTTTTATCCCAAATTGATCTAATATTTCCATATTTTGATTAGTTCACAGTTAGTTAGTTCATAGTTCACAGTAAATAATTACAACAAACCAAGTAACCAACTAACCAAGAACTTTTTTATTTTATAAATGCAATAACCAATGCGTAGATAGCAATTGCTTCTGCAAAAGCCATACCCAAAAGCATTGGAGGTAAGATTTTATTGGCAGCATCGGGATTTCTTCCGATAGCTTCCATTGCTTTCATACCAATTAAACCAATACCAATGGCTGGTCCAACGGCACCAAGTGCTATTGCTAATGCTGACGGTAAATTTTCCATCATTTCTCCTTTCTCGTCCAGAGGACGACCAACCTTTGGTTGGTTTATCCTTCTGTACTGTGTTTTTCACTAAGTAACACCATAAAAACAAGCGTCAGCATCATGAATACTGCCGCCTGCACAAAACCAACTATTATTTCTAAAAAATAAAACGGGAGTGGAACAATAAAAGCTAACATGCTTGAAATTGTTGATAAAACAACCTCTCCCGCAAATATATTACCAAAAAGCCTCAAAGAAAGCGAGACTAATTTTGTAAATTCGGAAATAATTTCTAAAATTCCTACAAATAATATAACAGGATTTAAAGAAAACCAGTGTTTAAGATAGCCAACAAACCCAAGATATCTAAGAGAATAGAAATGAGTTAAAACAACAGAAATGATTGCCAAAGAAAGAGTGGTATTAAGGTCAGAATTCACTGAACGGAATAGGGGGATAAAGACCTCTTCACCGTGCTCAATTTCATTAATACCAATTGTTCCAAATCCTGGAAATAACCCCAACCAGTTAGCGGTAATAATGAATAAAAAGAAGGTCATTAAGTAGGGAAAGAAAACTTTGGCTCTGGAATGAGCTAAATCCTCAATCACCCCATAAGCTGCTTCAATAATCATTTCATAAAAATTTTGAAGTCCTGATGGTACTTTTTGCATAGAGCGGGTAGCAAAAAAAGCAGAAATTGAAAGAATTAGAGTAATGATCCATGTAACTAATATAGAATTAGTTACATGAAATGAGCCTATATGACCAATAGTTTCTGCAATAAGCGGTGCTTCCATGACACTAAATTCTAACTTAGCCTAACAAACCAGTCAATTATGTATTTATTGATAGCCTTTTGCCTGTAATTTAAACATGGTGGCATATTGACCATCTAATTTCATAAGTTGCTCATGAGAACCATGCTCAATCATCTTACCTTTATTCATTACATATATGGTATCAGCATTGCGAACTGTAGAAAAGCGGTGAGAAATAATAATTACTGTTTTGTCTTTTTCTAATTTTTCTACTCTGGTAAAAATTTCAGATTCTGCTTTGGCATCAATTGCGGCAGTCGGTTCGTCAAGCACTAAAACCGGTGCATTGCGTAAAAATGCGCGGGCTAATGCAACCTTTTGCCATTGACCACCGGATAGCTCCACCCCTTCATCAAAAACCCGGCCAAGCATTTGTTCATATCCTTTTTCAAATTTAGATACCATGGGGTGAGCTCCTGCACTTGTTGCAGCTTCCACTATTTCATCCAACCCAACAGTCTCATAAACTTTCCCCAGACCTATATTTTCTTTAACTGTATCTTCATATTTATTAAAATCCTGAAACAAAACACCAATTGCTTTGTACCAGGTTTCCAGATCCACCTCTTTAATATTCACTCCGTTAATTAATATTTCACCTGAAGTTACATCATAAAATCTAACCAGTAATTTAATAATAGTTGATTTCCCGGCACCATTTTCCCCAACAAAAGCAATTTTTTCACCGGGGTTTATAGTCATAGAAAAATTATCCAAAATTTTATCTTTTGTATCAGGATAAATAAAATCCACATTTTTAAATTCAATTAGCGGAGCCTTTTTATAGTCAATTTTTACAGGATTTATTGGCACTTGGATTATCGGCTGCAAGTCCATAACTTCAAAAACGTGTTTAACATAAAGGCTGTCATCAAAAACCCCTCCAATGCTTCTAAAAAACCCACTCATACTATTATGGAAGGTTGTTACAATCCCTGTATAAAAGCCAACATCACCTATAGTAAGTCTTTTAGCCAGGGTTTCCATAATTACATAAATTTCAAAACCTATAAAAATTAAAATTGCAAACATCCTGAAGATAAATTTACTCCAGTAAGTCTTTTTTAAAATTGTTGACTGTTCATCAAAAAACTTTTCCTGAACTAATTTAATTTCTGCCAAGAAATTATTAGCCAGTTGAAAGATTTTTACTTCCTTAACCTCCCTGGTTCCCTGTAGAACTCTTCTCAAATAATCGTAACGTTTGCGCAAAGAGGCATTAGCTCCCCAAATACCCCAGGCAAATTTGGAAAATCTGGTTTGGATTATGAATTCAGGTATAACAACAGCGCTAATTAAAATAAGTAAAAGCCAGTTAAGCCTGACTATGGCAATCAGGGCAATAGTAAAAGATATAAATTCAGCCATTGCATAAAAGGAATTACTGAATAGTCTTTCAGGCTTAAATTCATACCCTTCTTTGGCTTTTTCAAGTAAATTACTAAACTCACTATTCTCATAATATTGAATATCCAAAGAAGAAAGTTTTTTAAAAAATATTTGAGTAATAGAGATAGGGAATTTGGTAAATAACATTCTTTCAATTAATTCTTGTGTATTAAATGAAATATCCTGAGCAAAATAAGTGACAAGTCTGGCACCAATTAAAGGATAAAGAATTGTGATATCTGTACTGTTTATTTGTAAAAGATGTACAACAGCATCAATAATTAATTTATAAATATATGCATTAATAAAAGGGATTATTGCCGGTAAAAAATAAAAAATTGCCGCCAAAATAAACAATTTATGATCAATTCCCCAGATCATTTTCATCATTCTAAGAACAACTTTAAAAGTATCTTTGATTTGAGATAGCTTTTCTGTCGCTTTAGCCTTTAACATATGCCTAATTGTAACAAAAATAGAACTTAAGTATAATATTCGCATGACAACAGACGAGAAAATTAAATTAATCACCAGAAACCTGGAAGAATGCTTGACTGAAGAAGAATTAAAAGAATTGATTGAATCAGGAATATCCTTAAAACACTATATTGGTTTTGAAATTTCAGGAAAAGTTCATCTTGGACAAGGGATTGCTGTGATGAATAAGGTAAGAGAAATGCATGATGCTGGTGCAGAAACTGTTATCTGGCTAGCAGACTGGCATGGATGGATCAATAACAAATTAGATGGAACTTTAGAGACTGCCAGCAGGATGGCAAAAGAATATTTCACAGAAGCTATGAAAGCAGCTTATCTTTGTGTTGGAGGAAATCCTGATGATTTAGTTTTTAAGCAGGGGAGTGAGATTTATAATAGTCATCCTGAATTTTGGGCAACAACTATTAAAGTTGCCAAAGCCACTACAATTTCCAGAATGATGAGATCAACAGATATTATGGGCAGAACTGCAGGAGAATCATCCAACACAGCCACTCTTTTTTACCCAGCTATGCAGGCAGCAGATATTTTTCAACTAGAAGTAAACATTGCCCATGCCGGAACAGATCAAAGAAATGTTCATATTGTTGCCAGAGATGCTGCAAAAGAAATTGGATTCAAAAAACCAATCGCCATCCATCACCATTTAATCATGGGACTAAAACCCTTAGGGGATAGTGACGATATTCAAGCAAAGAAAAATATGTCTTATGAAGAAAAAAAAGAAATTATTACAGCCTTAAAAATGAGTAAATCAAAACCCGATACTGCTGTTTTTATTACAGATTCACCTGAAGAAATTAAGAAAAAGATAAATAACGCTTATTGCCCGGAGGGAGACATAGAATTCAATCCTATTCTTGATTGGACAAAGCATTTAATCTTTTACAATGAAGGAGTAACTTTAGAAATTGAAAGGCCTGAAAAATTCGGTGGAAATGTAACTTATTCTTCTTATGAGGATTTAGAAAAAAACTTTACAGAAAAAAAACTTCATCCCATGGATTTAAAAGCTGCAGTTGCTAGTTGGTTGATTAGAAAATTAGAACCTGCCAGAAAACATTTTGAAGACCCTAAAAGGAAAGCAGCTTTAGAAGAGATTGAGAAATTAATTGTAAGAAAATAATATCTCTTATTCTGCAGAATAATGAGTTGCTTCTACCCAAGCAGTAAATGGCCCTCCAATACAAGCCCCAAGACTAACAAGTGTAATGGTTAAATTTGTATCAAGCGGAAGAGATCGGTTTGTTACCCATTGTCCTAAAAAAGTCACTACACCTGAAAGTACAAATCCTGCTACAGCACCACCAGCTGTTCTCATGGCAATAGTTCTTAAGTATGATTCATTACCTCTACTCAAATCAATTTTTAGCTCTTCAAAAAAAGAGCCAATCTTTTCTTTAAATGGTCTACTTTCAACTAAGGGTTCATAATTAAAAAGGTCTACATTTTTTGCCTCAGCCCAAGGACTTTTATTTTCCGCCACAAGATGAACGCTAGTCTTTAAAGAAGATTTTGATTCTTTTGCTCCATCTTCAACCATGAAACTATTATAACATAACTATAAGCTAATTATGAGGCTCTTAACAACGCATTATTTTAAAAATAAGACCTACTTTTTTTTATTTCAATGAGATAATATGATTATGATTATGATGTACTCAAAGAAATTTAAAATATTTTGGATTATGCTATCTCTTATAGCAGGTGTTTCTATTTTGCTTTTTTCCCTGCTTCCTCTCTTAACTACACTTTAAATACCTTAGCAAGCAGAATAAATATTAAATCCAAACCCATCGGAATTAACATAAGTCCGGCAGACTTCTTAAAAAATTCTGAAAAATCAGGAAAGTTTATTGTGCCAATCCAGCTTAAAAAAGGCATCAACGCATCTGTAAAATATAAAGTACCCAAAAACGCACCGATCAGAACTGCTGTTACCACAAATAAAACTAAAGCTCCTTCCATATCTTTTTTACTGGAAAACATAGTGTTGGCTACTTCAAATATTAGAAAAATAACCAAAGCAATCTGCCACCATGGAGTAAAAGACGAATAAAATTGTAACGAGAAAAACAAAACAGCAAGTATTAAAAACATTCCAAAAAAGACAGGCGCAACTCCAATAATAAACCTCCTGACAGGATCTGATTGAGCAATTTTAACACTGCCAAATTTAACTTCATCACCATCAATCTCTGGAAAAATTGTAATATCCCCAGAGGGCACAAAAAATAAACCCGCAATTAGCATATGGGCGATTTCATGAATCAAAGTCCCGGGTAAAAAAATCACGGCTAAAGCATTAAAGGTAAATCCTCTGCTGTGGCTAATTTTATACAATAACCTGGCTAAAGAATTAGTTAAAGTCCTGGAAAAAAGAAACAAAAATAGTATTTCTAAAATAAAAATCAAAAAGAAGATCATAAACTTAGTATATGAGGTGCTGTCTGTCTTGACAACACTATATTAATAGGAAATACTGGTTAAAGGAGGTGATTTATGGATAAACTCGAAATACCCGAGGACGTTAGAAAATATCTGGAAAGCTTACTTTACGATACCCATATCACTCTTCTTGATGAAGAAATGAAAGAGGAAATGATAGAGGAAATATACAAAAGGCTGGATAGCTATTTGGCTGCAACAATTGCTAATAAACTTCCGCCAGAAGCCTTGAATGAATTTATCAAAATGAATGACGAAAACAGACCAGCTCCAGAGGTAGAGGCTTTTATCAAGGAAAAAATGCCTGATGCTGATCAGGTTTTTGCCAACGCCTTTGTAGAATTTAGAAATCTCTATCTGGGAAATACCCAACCCACGGAGCAAACACAACCACTACAGCAGGCAGGATAAAAATGGGGCAAAAATATATGCTAAGCAATAGTAGAAGGAGGACGCTTATTTAGCGGATTTTTTTTATGTCTGACGGAAACACAACACCACTAGAAGCAGGCGCTGCAATCGAAGCCGAAGCGAAACCGGAATATTCACGAAAACAAGTTCTGGATGCTCTAAACTTTTCAAGAAATAACCTCAAGTCATACGTTGGTGGCCTAGAGTCACACGGATATCATGGCCCTGTACTCGACAAGCTTAAATGGATCAACAAATCTGTGGAAGATGCCGTTGGAAATTCAATCGAGAGTAAAAGACCAAAAGATACTCTCACAGTTGAATTCCCTGACAAAATAACAGGACGAACTTTTAAACAACAAGAAGGAATTCCGGTTGAAGGGTTGATCGATTTTCTGCAAACAATTTCAGATGATCAACCTGAAAACAGCGAAGCAAAAAAACAAATTGAAGAACAAATCAAAATCCTGAAAGCGAACAGTAAATCTTATGCTAAGTCACATGTTTTAACTGATTTTGATGTAAAAGGAAGCGACCCAGTTAAAACAGGACGGAATGGTGATAAATACCGTAAATTACATGAAAGAAAAGATTTAGAAGCCCTTTATACCTCAAAAGACCACCGAGCTGCAGGAAGTGAAAATGGAGATCAGGCCAGAATGGAAAAAAACTGGGAAACATCAGAAGATACCTTGGCTAACCGGCTTGAATTAATTATACCCCCAGAAAAAGCAGAAGAAACAAAGAAGGAAGAAGAAAAAGACAATGAAGATAAGGATAAAGACAAAGAGAAAGATAAGGAAGAAGAAGATAAAAAAGATGATGAAATAAAGGTGAGAGAGGCTGTTGTTGCCAGCAGGGAAAAAGATATTTACGCCAAAGCCAGGGAACTTGCCAGTAAATTAGTGCAAAAGGAAATGGATGCAGGCGCAGGTTACAACCCTTTGAATTGGGGCAGAAAAATCGGCTTATATTTACTTAGACCTTACTGGGAACAAAGATTAACCCAGGAAATTGTCAAACAAACAGAAGAAAAACATAATGCTTATTCAACCATAGATTTAAAGAACAGTGTAATCAGATTTCCAGATCTTTTCAAAGGCAAAACAGCAAAATTAATTGTTGATACAGAAGCAAACAGGGCTTTAGAACAAGAATCTGCTCAAGCTAAAATCCAAAATATAAAAGAAAGGTTTAACGAGGGTTTAACAGAAAGCGGAAGAGAGGTTTCAGAAGAACATAAAGCAGATGTATTTGAAGCAAAAGGGGAAGTTAAAAAAGCTTTGGAAGAAAAGATTTTAAAACGCATTATTAAAGGTGAGATTACAGACGAAGCAAGTTTACAGACTGCATTAGCTGCTTTTGTTACAGAAAACAGAACCAAAGATGAGTTTAAGGAATTTATGCAGCTTTTTGGTTCTGACGCTAACCAATTTAAAAGACTAACTCAATATTTTGCTTCAGATTTACTTCAGGTTGGTCTAGACATAAAAGCAGATTTGGGTGAAATTACCGATGAAAAACTGGCAACGATTGATCAAAGAGTTAGAATCTTACTGGCAAATCCAACAAAATGGGGAGCAGAATCACAAGCATATTTTGGTGTAGTAGATAGATTTGTAGCACGTATTGGAAGCCATCGCCCAGGAGCATTACTAAATGCAGGCACAGTTGGCGCAGCATTTGCAATAGGTGCTGCAGTTGCAACCAGAGGGTCTACAGCACTTCAATTAGCAGGCTTAACAGTTCCTGGAATTGGAGCCATTTTTGGAGGAGCTGCTGCCTATGCAAGGAAAAGACAGGAATTTAGTGCCAATAGGCAGGTTTATAACCTCGAGAGCGCTTATAACGAAGCTCCTGTTGATGAAAAAATGGAAAAACGTGCAGAAATTTTTAAGAAATCAAATTACGAAACTAAATCATCAACAGATTTGCTAGATGCCCTGCAAAAAAGTAAAGAAAAACCAGAGACAGAAATACAGGACGCAATTATTGACGCAATTGCCGATATCTCATCCCGTATGTATTTTAATGACGAACTAAAGGCTGGTAAAAAACCAACCGTTGACTTAATTACTTTTGAAAACAGGACAAATGTGGAGCAGGCAAGAGCCACGCTAGATCATGAAATGATAGTTGCCCGTCGTGCGCTTCGGGAAACAATCGAAGCTGCAGGAGGCGACACAATGAGTGAAGCAGATGCAAAAATACAAGCTCAGAATTTAATAAATGCTGCAATTGAAATAAAAAGAAGAGCTATTCAGGAAGATTATGATAAGAAAAACGCCCAATTTACCAAAGATGCGCGAACCGAAGCCTTACGTCATGCTGCAACTGTAGCTGCTTTCGGATTTTCTGGCGGGCTCCTTTCCCAAGAAGGTTTAGCACTAGCTGCACGAACAATACCCGGCATAACAGAGGTTCCCGTAATTGGAAGTTGGCTATTTAAAAGAGGCCAAACAACCTTAGAAAAGGGAATTAATATGGGGGTGAGCGCACTTGGTTATCCGGAAATTGGATTGGAAAACAATACCATTAACACCTTCCAGGAAATGTTTCAAAAAGGTGGAACTGTAAATATGGGTAGATTTACTATTGAGGCCAACCCAACAAATCATACAATGAGCTTTTTTGACAGAGCCACCCATAAACTTATTCCCGGTATGCCTGAAGCACATCTTGAAGCAGGTGGGAAAATTATTGTTTCAGGTAATCTTAATAACTTACCACCAGAGATGAAAAACTGGGTAAGTACAGAAACACTTGAGCATTCATTAAAACAACAAATTCAGGAAGCTGTAAAAAGTGGGGAAATAAAAAATATTGCAGTTGGCAATACCCGCATGCAGATCGAGGGAGATAAGGTCTGGATATTAAGAACAGATCAATATGATGCGTTAGGCCATCTTAAACCGGGTGAAAAAATCTTAGGAGGAACGATCAGTACAGACGGCACTCTGCATTTTACAGGTGAAACTACTGAATCAATTACAAAAATCAAGACAGAACTGGCTGCCAATGGCTTCCAAACACCTACAGAAAATATACCTGAAACAGGCAGTGTGGGAGTAAAAGAACATTTTGAAAAATTAGGGATGATTGAGAAAGCTAACAGAGGAGAGTTTTTAAACAACGGTACACTAATTTCCGACAGAAATGAATTAGGATTACATCTTATAAGCAAACCTGATGGAACAATTATTGTAGATGCATCAACAATGACTCCTCAAACTACACTTCCTGCTTCAGTCAATAAAGATATAATCACAAATCCAAATGGAACAACATTTAAAAATATGTTTGCCTTTTTCACCCTTGATAATGCCCAAGACGCCGCCAGAGAAGGAATCAGGGTACCAATTGACTCCAATGGCCAGCTTATACTTGCTCCAGGCACGGATCTAAATCAATTCTATAAACCGGATGGTCATGGAGGGGTTACCCAACATCTAAGATTTACAGAAATATTCCATTTTAATGAAGCCACCGGTAAATATGATATTTTAGCAACTTTTGATGGTCCAGAAGCCACTAATATTGGTCCAGAAACTGGTACTGGTATCAGCTCAGATAGCCACACTCTTGATATCACACCACCTGATTCCAGGATTCTTACACCTCCTACATCTGAAGCCTCACCAATACCCACAATCTACTCTGATTGGGGTAGACCAATAGTTATGGCAGAAAAAGGAGGAATACCAGCCCAAGAAGGAACAACTACACAGGAAGAAACGCCCGAGCAAAAACAACTCCGTGAACAAATAGAAGAAAAAAGAAGAGAATATAATGATTTAACTGGTAACGGTGAAAATATAGCACCTGGAGATGTTAAAAAGGCTTTAGAGCTTGAGGAAGAAATTGACAGGCTTGAGGAAGCTTTAAAAGCTACTAACCCAACACCTGCTGCAGCTCAACCAATCGCTGTAAAAGTGGAGGATACTGACATTATTAGCGATGCAGAAATTGCAGCCACAGAAGCTTGGGCAGCCACTACTCCTTTGGGTCACAACATACTAACAAAAACACCAGAGGAGAAGAAAGAATTTTATACTCAAGTAGCAGAAAGAGTTAAAAGAGAAAATCAACTACTTAAAGACCGCTATAGCGGAGATTTGCCTACCCCAACTCCTATTGGACAAGAAGGTGTTTACTGGAAAAAACAAGCTAATACTGCCAACGTGCTTACCTGTCAAATCGCTTCTGCTGGAAATGCACTAAGAGCCTTCGGTATTTATGATGAAACCAGACATAATGAACAAGCATTAATAAATAGTATGGGGAGTGCAGATTTCGCAGCCTTGAATGCAAATGGAGTCTCTGATTCGGACATAATAAGGGCGTTAGCAGATAGAACACCAGAAGTAACAGCCAGAAGGTCTAATTCTGTAGAAGAAGTTTTACAATCTGTAGAAAATGGGGCTGGAGCAATTGTTCATTTATCCCAAAATCATATTGGTCTTATTCCACCAGGAAACAGAGTTAGAAAAACTGGAGACCAGCTTGAAGTGCAAGTAATAGATCCACTTACAGGTCCAAGGTGGATAAATGTAGATACACTTATTAAGAGTGATATTACTGTCGCCTCAGAACCAAACTTTGCCCCTGTTGTAATAATTGAGAGAAAAACTACCACTACAACAAGACAACCCACAGCAGAACAATTAAGAAATGCCAGGAGCGCTGTTCCATCAGGAAGGTATGACAAATCAGAGGAACAGCTTCAGTCTAGAACCATCCTTAATCTCACACCGGAAACTTTAAGGGCAAGACAAGAAGTTTTTGAAAAAGCAGGAGAAAGATCTCTTGAAGAAGTACAAAAATTAATTGAGGCAGTTGAACAAATTCAACAGGAACAATGGAAAGACGGAAATGGTAGATTAGGTCCTACAATTGCAGAAATCAGACAAGCCCAAGAGGCTTCTGGAGTAAAAGAAGCAATTTATGATGGAGGTATTGTTTACCTGCCAAATGAAAAAGGCCAATTGGTGGTGGTGGGAGATATTCACGGAGACCTGACCAGCACCAGGCAAATTATTGAAAAAGCAAAATTTCTGGAAAACATGGAACAGGGAGATAGAACTTCTACACTTGTATTCTTAGGAGATGTCGTTGACCGCGGGCAACATGATGTTGAGGTTATGGAAGTACTATTAGAGCTTAAACGCAGATACCCAAACAACGTTGTTTTAATGAAGGCAGACCATGAAGTAATAACGAATGTTTCGGACCATAATTTCCCACAAAAGGTATACAACCATTATTATAAACAAGGTTATCCTGAAAATGACCCTGTAAAATTAAATGCCCTTGTTGAGGAAGGGTACAGGGGTATGAGAGAGTTAGATGCGGTTGTTGCCAAAGGAGCCATTAATAAATCTAAATTGGTAGAATTTCTCACAAAATTTGCTTTAAGAGAAGGTGAATATAAAACAAAGCATCAACAAATCTTAAATGAGTTAATAGCCTCTATGGATCCGGCAGACCAGCAAACAGTCAGAGCATCCATAAATGGTGCCTGGGAATATTTAACCGAAAATACACCATTAGCAAAGGATTATTTTTTCGGGAAAATCTTTAACAGTTTACCTAGAATGGTCGTATGTGGAAACGGAGTGGTTTTAGCTCATGGTGGTCCTTCAGGCCGGAATTTGGATTTAGCCGGACATCGCAGACAATGGGATCTATTGGATAATGCTATGCCATGGGCGGATCCGACAACCCACGTCCAATCACTGTGGGAAAACCCTAGCAGCGGATATCAAGCTGCGATGGCAGAGGTTAATAGTTTAATCATACAGGCAACTCATTCTCCGGATAAGAGAGTTGAATATGGTAATCAGAAATGGCATGTTGATAATCTGAAAAAAGTAAGAGATAGGTTTATGCAGGCACGAAATAGCGGTGTGTGGTTTAATACTGACAGAACATCGGGAGGAATACTGGATGCTGCCTGGTCAAACCTGCTTTGGTATTCAGAAGAGTCTTTGGACAATTTCCTAAAACAGATCGGAGGCACTGTTATGATAAGAGGCCACCAAACATCTACAGAAGTAGTAGGCCATAAACCAAATCCTTTCTCTAAAAATAGCCTCTGGACAATTCATTCAACAGGTACAGGAAGTGATGAGAGTGCTTACAGAGGAAGAGAAAGGAATCCTTCAGTTGCAGTATTTAATAAAAATGAGGCAATTACAACAATCGATCCAAGTAAAAATATTGTAAATATCTGGACAGGCAACATGCCAACCCCGTAATTATTATATAATTCCCTCATGGATCTAACTACAAAATTAATACACACATCTGGGATTGGGCCTTCACTGCAGGCTAAATTAGATAAATTAAACCTAACTACTATTGAGGATTTAGTAACCCATTATCCTTTTAGATATGAAGATTTTGCTAAAATTTCTAAGATTGTAGAAGGAAAAGTAGGGGAGATAAATACTTTTTCTGGGGAAATTCTCTCAATTAAAAATACTTATACTAAATCACATAAAATTTTAACCAAAGCAATTTTGAGTGATGATTCCGGAACTTTGGAAATAATCTGGTTTAACAACCGCTGGATTATCAAAAATATTAAAGCAGGGGATAAGATCCAAACCTCTGGTAAATTTGATTTTTTTGCAGGTAAAAAAAGTCTTATTGCCCCAGAATGGGAAAAAGTAGATATAGACGCTTTGCACACAGGGAGATTGGTGCCTATTTATCCTGAAACATATGGCTTGACTTCAAAGTGGCTACGCGCAAAAATCCATCAATTTTTAACCAGAATTACAGATCTGGAAGATCCTATCCCTGAAGATATTACACAAGATTTCCTAAGCCTTACTGAAGCATTAAATAGAATACATTTCCCTGATAATTATTCAGATATTTTACAAGCAAAAAGTAGACTTTCTTTTGATGAATTATTTTATATTCAGCTTTCAACACTAAAGAAAAGAGAAGACTGGCAAAATAAACAAGTCACTAAGAAATTGATAATTGATAATGTAAAATTACAAGAATTTATAGATAAATTGCCATTTAAATTAACAAATGCACAAAAAAGAGTAATCGATGAAGTTCTAAAAGATGTTGGTAAAACAAGTCCTGCAAACAGATTGATACAAGGGGAGGTTGGTTCAGGAAAGACTGTAGTAGCTGCAGTAATTATCTATTTAGCCCATCTTAACAATCTAAAGTCAATCCTTATGGCACCTACAGAAATTCTGGCATTCCAACATCACTCAACATTAAGAAAATTACTGGAACCATTTGGTATTAAGGTAGGAATTTATACAGGCAGTAAGAAAAATATTATACATGAGGAAGCTGTGAGCGATGTAATAGTTGGAACTCATGCCTTACTATCAGAAAAATTGGAATTAAATGATATTGGTTTGATAGTAGTTGATGAACAGCAAAGGTTTGGTGTAGCCCAAAGAAGCTTGCTCAGAGAAAGGGCAAAAAGTCCGCATTTTATAACCATGACTGCCACTCCAATCCCAAGAACTGTTGCCTTAACTGTTTATGGAGACTTAGACCTTTCTGTAATTGACGAAATGCCTGTCGGAAGACTTGAGGTCAAAACACACTTCGTGCCGGAAGTAAAAAGAGAAGACTCCTATAAATTTTTAGAAAAAGTTGTGAATGAAGGGCAACAGGTCTACATTATCACTCCTTTGATAGATGAATCTGAGACGCTGCTTTCTGCTAAAGCCGCCAAGGCTGAGTTTGAAAGATTGCAAACCAAAATCTTCCCTAAATTAAAATTAGGCTTACTGCATGGAAAATTAAAATCAAAGGAAAAAGAAGAAATAATTAATAATTTTAAGGATCATAAAATTGATATTTTAGTTTCTACCTCTGTAGTAGAGGTAGGTATGGATATTCCTAATGCAACTATTATGGTAATAGAAGGAGCAGAGAGATTTGGACTTTCACAACTTCACCAATTAAGAGGCAGGGTGGGCAGGGGAGATATCCAATCTTATTGTTTTTTGTTTGCAGAACAAGAGATTCCAGCAATAATCAGTCGTTTAAAAAACCTGGAGCATATCCATGATGGATTAAAATTGGCAGAGCTTGATCTCCAAATTAGAGGATCAGGAGAGATTTTTGGCACCAAACAAAGTGGTGATTGGGACTTAAAAATCGCTTCACTTTCTGATTTGGAATTAATAGAGAAGGCAAGAAACGCGGCTAAAAAAATACTACAGGATGATCTGACGCTTGACAAATACCCCAATCTTCTGGGAAAATTATTAAACTTAGAAAATATAATGCCCGATTAAGGAAAATATATGGCAGCAGAACCTAAAAGAAGACATAGTAAAGCTCGAAAGAGAACAAGACGTGCATCCATTAATTTGGAAGCTAAACAATTGGTAAAATGTAACAGTTGTGGCGAACCAAAATTATCACATATTGTGTGTGCTGCGTGCGGCATATACAACGGTAAAGAGGTTGTATCAAAAACAACAGCTAAAGTAACACGCGCCGAGTGAAAACTTCCCAAGACCCTAGACATCTAAAAAGAGAATCTATTGTTAAGGAACTATTTACATGGAGCTTTACAGATACATATAAGCTACAAACAGAAGAGGCAAAAGAGATTACTGAAGCTTTAAATAAAATCGATAAAGAGATTGAGACCGGAGCACCAAGTTGGCCTATAAATCAGATCAACAGAATTGATTTAGCTATCTTGCGTTTAGCTGTTTTTGAGTTAATAATAGTTAAGGATACCCCTTTTAAGGTGGTTGTAGATGAGGCAGTAGAGATGGCTAAAAAGTATGGAGCAGAAACCAGCCCTTCATTTATAAATGGAGTACTGGGAAATATAATAACTGCCCATAAATTAGATAAAAAGAAAAAATAAATAATATGTCAGATCAGAAAAAAATTATTGAGGCAATAGCAGAAAACTTAGGGTTACCGCCTGCAGATATTGATGTGGAATCACACTTGCAAGATGACCTGGGTCTCAATGCAGTTGAAATAGCTGATCTTTTAGGAGATTTAGCTGAGAAATTTAATATTGTTTTTCACTCAAATGAACCTGCTCAAGTAAAAACAGTAGGTGATTTAATTGAACTTGTTGAAGATAAGCTACTCGAATAACACCCCAAATGGATAGTCAAATTGTAAATATCCTCACAGATTTAGGAATCAGACCTAAAAATATCTTATTTTATCAAACAGCCTTTATTCACAGGTCTTATCTTAATGAATCTAAAAGTGCTGTCCAGTCAAATGAAAGGATGGAATTTTTAGGTGATTCTGTTTTATCTTTTATTATTTCCTCATATCTTTTTCAAAAACGTTTAAAAGACACAGAAGGGGATTTAACAAACCTCAGGGCTTTTATTGTCAAAACTGATTCCTTAGCCAAAGCATCCGCTAAACTGGGTCTTGGGGAACTTTTAAATCTTTCCAAAGGGGAAGAGCTATCTGGAGGCAGAAAAAATCCCCAGCTTCTGGCAAATACCTTTGAAGCGCTCCTTGGTGCAATTTATCTTGATTTAGGAATAGAAAACGCCACAAAATTTGTGGAAAGTACATTACTCCCAATATTCACTGAAGAAGTCGAAAAAGGGGCTCCCAAGGACGCCAAAAGCATGCTGCAGGAGCAGGTCCAGTCAAAAATGCAGACTTCACCAAAATACAAGATTTTAGGGACAACAGGCCCTGATCATGCCAAAAAATTCACAGTCGGTGTATTTATTAATAACAAACAAACCGGGATCGGTAATGGCTCCAATAAACAGCAGGCAGAAGAAGTTGCTGCAGAACAGGCATTAACCAACCTCGAGAAAAACTAATCTCCTTATTAATTGTTGCCATTTTCAGTATCTTATAGTAAGATACGCAGCATGGCTGAACACAAGAATAATTTTATTCCGATTGAGGAAGCTTCATATGAGGGCGCAAGATTTAATGTTGTATTACCCAATTTTGTTGATACAGAAAGAATCGGAGTAAATACACAGGCAATTCACAGATTTTGCAGGCTGGGTGGAATAAAACACTTAAGGGTCACCGGTAATACTGACGGAGAAACTTCAAGCTTCACCCCGACAATCGTCGGATATGACAGCCAGGGAAATGCTTATGCCGGTAAAACAGGTATCAAAACTATTGTTCCCACTTTTACCCAAACCTCTGATGAAGACGGCTATTCTGAACTTGGTATGTATAAACCTCATGCATCTACCTGGGTTAATACAAACATAGATCTTAATCTAAATGAAATTACCAAAAATATCGAAGAAGAAGAAAGATGGCAGGGAGATCTCAGGTCAACAGATGCCTGGTCTTACTACCTTAATAAATCCATCAAAAATGGGTTAACAAATGCAGGGATAAAACACCTTGTTTGGGGCTTCAGTAAAAGCGAAGTATTCAGACACGCGTTCCAATACGGCATGATGGGGTTTTTTCATGCAACTTTTGACAATGGTTCTTTAGAAAGCCTTATTAACAGAGTAGTAATCGGGTCAACGTTATTAAATTTGTTTGATGCAGCAGTCGCATCAAGAAACATAAGAGATCACAGGGTTTCAATTTTCTTCGGTCCGCAACTCGACAGAGCAGCAATCCTTAAAATATTATCCGCCCGCACAACACTGGTTGCTTCTATAAAAGACTTATAATAAAATACCGCAATGGCGATCGATACTGAACCAAAAGAATTTATATACAACAGAACAGGCAATCTTTCGCAAACCACAGCCTTAAACACTGCTCTGGCTGAAAGGTTTATGAGAGAGGCAGATATAAGACGGAATATCCTTATAGTAGATTCTGATAAAAAACCCGATGGTCAATCTGTTTCTGTCGGGGATGATATCTTAGCCTGGCGTTCTATAGCACCTTTGACTGAACTTACCAAGATTATTTTAAAACCTAAAAGGCTTCATGCAATCGAAGTCGTTGGTAACCAATACAAAGTTTTAATACACGATAAAATAATTGATGATGATATCAAAACAAAGGGTTAT
Source organism: Microgenomates group bacterium (assembly GCA_041659805.1). Classification (GTDB taxonomy): domain Bacteria; phylum Patescibacteriota; class Microgenomatia; order Daviesbacterales; family UBA10151; genus STC-54. The sequence goes on from JBAZXP010000001.1 coordinate 875,382, forward strand.
AAAGACAGAGCAGAGTATGAGGAAAGGTATGCAGCCACCTTAAATCATGAAGTAAGATCTGCAGCATCAGAGATTTTGTTCAGGGAAAAGTTAGGCTGGCACGAACAAAAACATAATTACATTGTATATATGTTTCCTGCATCTTTTATCTTAACCGACCTACTACTCGCCGACTTCCAGGGAGTCTTATTTCAACTAGGAATTGTAACTTGTATCACAAACCCTTTGATTAATATGCTTCAGAATAGTTTTTACCAACAAAGACGAAAATTTAACGAATTAGGCGCCTCTTTTTTAAACGACTTTGATATTCCTATTCCACCGGATTTGAACTACAAACCATGGTATAAAGCTTTTTATCCTGTGCTTCCGGTAGATAAATGGATAAAAGGAAAGAAGGTACTTGCAAGCAAAGAAAATTTAATTGTTGAAAGAGGGAGTCTTGCCTGATTCAGGATTATCGAGTATACTATCCAACATGCCAGTTAAGATTAGATTAATGCGAATAGGAGCCAAAAAACGTCCTTTTTATAGGATCGTGGCAATCGACGAAAGAAAAAAAAGATCAGGAGAATATTTAGATCTACTGGGCACGTACAACCCATTAACAAATCCTAAAGAAATTATTTTGAAACAAGACAAAATCGATGAGTGGATTAAAAAAGGTGCAGTATTATCTGATGGATATTTAAGAATGACAAAACAAGCTCCACAAAAACCACCAAGAGCTCCTAAAAAGGAGAAAAAGTCTGCAGACGTCAGTCCTCAGCCATCAGAAAAACAAGAAGAAAAATCAAAACCAGTAGAAGCAGATACTAAATCTCCTGCTGAAGACGCTGCTGACACCGCCGAAGTTGCTGAATCCGCTGAAGCAGCTGACTCTGCTGATTCTGCTGAAATAGTTGACAACGCTGAAGTTGCTGAAACTGAGGAAACAAAATAATGGATGAATTAGTTTTATACATTGTTAAGGCATTAGTTTCAAAACCTGATGAGGTTAAATTAGACTCCAAAAATGAAGATGGAATGTTATCGCTTCAATTAACTGTTGCCCCAGATGACATGGGAGTGGTTATTGGAAAAATGGGCCAAACAATCAGATCAATTAGAAAACTTCTCGTCGCAAGAGTTATGGCTGAAAACAGAGACTTAAGAGTTAACTTAACTTTGCAAGAACAATAAACACTCAGGTGAAAATTTCAATCATCACACTGTTCCCAAATCAGATCAAAGAAACTTTAGAAACCTCAATGTTAGGAAGAGCCCAAAAACAAGGCCTGGTAGATTTCCAGATTATAGATTTAAGGACTTTTGGAGAAGGAGTTCATCAGGTAGTTGATGGCAAGCCTTATGGCGGGGGACCGGGGATGTTATTTAGGGCAGACATTTTAGCCAAAGCAGTAAAATCTATTAAAGGGAAAAAATATACAATTTTAACTTCTCCTGTTGGCAAGCAGTTTAACCAAATGAGTGCAAGAAAACTTTTGGCTCAAAAGCATTTGCTTATTATTTGCGGGCATTATGAAGGGGTTGATCAAAGATTCATTGATAAATATGTAGACGCAGAAATCTCAATTGGCGACTACGTGCTGACTGGCGGAGAGTTACCTGCGCTTGTTATTACCGATGCGGTTACCAGGTTAATTCCCGGGGTTTTAAAATCTGAGCAGTCAAGCACTGACGAGAGTTTTACAGAAAATTTATTGGAACATCCTCAATATACCAGACCTGAAGTTTTTGAAGGAATGAAAGTGCCTGAAATTCTTTTATCCGGTCATCACGGACAAATAGACTCCTGGAAAAAAGAACAAGCTTTGAAAAAAACAAACGAACTCAGGCCTGACATTCTTAAGAAAAACTGATTTTACTGAAACGGATCCTCTTTCCCAATAGGAACAGCTGACGAAGTGGCAAAAACCTCTTTTTGAGCTGCTACTTTAATTAAATTAGCAATTAAATCTTCTTGCTTTACATCAATTTTGGCAACAGGCTGGTCTACCGATAAAACAGTCGCCGGCGCAGGCTGATAAAAAACAGTTAGCGGTAAGTCCAGTGAAACTAAGGAGCCCTCAGGTTGAAACCTTAGTCCAATAGAGTCTACTTGATAAATACGGGGTGCTTCACGCAAACTGTTCAAAAAACTTCTGGCTGAATCCAAAGGACCCAATACAGAAATTGTAAGTTGAAAACTATTTTGACCACTCGTTTTAGAACCTGCAGCATAAGAAGTACTCTTTAAAGATAAATTCGATTTAGATATTAAGTCCTGCAAAACAGCCATTGCTTGCGGAACATCCCTATCAGTCGGCATCACAGTCAACGCTGTTACCAAATTTTGTTGTAATTTTGTATCATCGATCGCATTTAACTCATTTGCTTTTTTATTCAAAAGATCAATTCTGTTAAAAAGCACTCCGGAACTTTCTCTTTCCTTAAATATTTCCAGCATTTGAGGAACAATAACAAAGCCAATAATCAACAAACAAACCAAACCGACAGCAGAAGGAATGATATAAATCCTATATTTAAAATAATAATCTTTTAACATAATTAATCAACCACCCTCAAGGAAAACCTATATGTTGAATCTTTACCTAAAGAAATACCGTTTAAATCAACCGACTTTACTAATTTAAAATTTGTTTCAGTATTTGAAAGAGACGTAAACAACTTATCAATACTGGCTAAAGAGGTACTGGTAAAAGATGCTGTTACGACCCCATTCTTATCAATAGAGGCATCATATAAATTAACATCAGCAGGAGTCAGATATACAATCAAGTTAAACATTTGCTTAACTTTATCATCACTACCAATTTTTGAAGAGATAGAATCCATTCTGTTTTTTAAAGCAAAAGCTTCTGATTCTTTTGTCGAAAATGTTTTTACTTTTGCTTCAGCTTCTTTAACCTTTTCTGCAACTTGAGAATTTTGCTGGTTTTGATTAATTCTTAGAATAAAAACACCACTTGTAACCAAAATAATTGCCACTAATACTCCTACGCTCAATTTATTTACCAAACTTAATTTACTGCTTTGAATCCTTTCGAGTAATACAGTTTGTGGTAATAGATTAATTGAAATTTTGTTCATTAATCCTCCCTAAGTGCCAAACCAACGGCAATGGTATATTGAGCAGAATCAACTAATTTAGGTTGTAATGATTTATCTTTGGCAATAAAATACCAAGGGTCTGCTTCCTGGATTTCCAAACCCAAAGTATTTGCAAAATAAATAACGAGTCCCGGCAACTTGGCTCCTCCTCCTGACAAAACTACCCGTTTAATTGAGTTTTGTACGTTTTTCGCCTGAAAAGATTGGATAACTCTTTGGGCTTCAGTTAAAATCACATCCACTATCGGCTTTAAGACTTGATAAATTTTACCGCCCAGTTGATCTTCCAGTAAACCATAAACTTTTTTATATTCTTCAGCCTGAACAGGCTCAAAATTTAAGTATTGAGAAATAGCCCTGGTTAAGGCCATACCCCCGGTACCAATGGAACGGGTTAAAAGAATCAAACCTTTTGAGACAACTGCAAAATCAGTTGAATGAGATCCCATCTGCACAATTAAGGTTGTAGGAGCATAAGGATTATTGCCGACTAAGGCACGAGTTGCAGCAATTAGTTCTGTCTCCAGAGCAAGAGGCTTAATCTTAACAAAATCCAGCACTTTCAAATACTTATTTACTGTATTTTTGGGTGAAGCAACCACAAATACAGAAGTATTGTTTTGAGGTTTAGAGCGGTTTATTACCTGCCAATAAAGATTAACTTGATCTGTTGGAAGGGGTACAAATTCCTCAGCAGAATAGCGGATCGACGAAGCAAGTTCCTCATCAGATAAAAAAGGCAAATCATTAATAACCCGGGTAAAAATCTTAGACTCCGGCAAAGCCACAACAACAGGCAAATCAGGCGCCTTGATAGAGTTAAGCAGTGTTTTTATAGCCTTGGATTCTACTTCTAACTCAAAAGGATTTTCAGAAGCAATACCGGGTTGAGGCGAGGCTATCGAACCAAAAGACACTAAAGAAACCGGTTTTGTTTTACGGGATAGCACGACCGCTTTAATAGAAAAACTTCCAATATCAAGTCCAATACAATAATCTTGAGCCATAGGCAGTGATTACATTCTAAAACAAAACAACCCTAAAATGCTACAGCAATCTGACATTCATTCAATCTGATAAGTTCCTTTTACCAGAGAATAAGATCCCGAAGGTCCGGAGGTAAAGAATGGGGAAGCAAGCCCGGAATCATAATTAATCGTTACCCCATTCTCCAGTTCAACTTTCCATGCAGTTAATTCAGTCAGATGACTTACATTTGATATATCAGCGATGCCATTTCCTGCATAAAGTATCCCTTGATTAGTGCTGTTATCAACAGAAAGGGCTTTTTGTCCGTTGGTACGAGAATCATAGGTAGTCAAAACCATTATGTAACTGCCGGTTATCCCGGATCCTCTAACACTGGTATTGTTGTTCATAACAATCTTGCCATCAGTAACAATCACTCCGGAAGCATCGCTGTAAGCAGAATTTAATCTTAATATTACATTATTACTCAAACTTAAGTCTCCTGTAATCCAAATAGGATCATTAATGACTGTATTGCAGCCATTTGTGAATGAAACATTGCCGATATATTTTCCCGGACCAAGCACTGACCTACAGCTGGTAATGTCACCCGTATAAACACCTGCGTCAGCAGCTCTTTGTTTCCATTCAGCAATATTCCCATCTGAAACTGGTAAATTTGTGGGTACTGGATCAATAGAACCCGGATAAAGATGGGCAGCAGTAACATTACTTTTTGATTGATAATAAGCGTCACCGGTAACCACCAAATTCTGAAGGTCGTGAGCATGAGCACTGCCTCCAATAGACACTTGTTCAGTGCCTTTTATATAAGTAACCACACCACCCATATAGGTTTTAAAATCCAAATCATATAATGTAGTAGTCCAGCTTGGACTTCCTGAGGACCAATTATCCGACCATTTACTCAAACCCCTAGTATATCCCTGCAGTGAGTCTGCTGACCAAACCCAGTAATTGGAAGCATTATATGAGGTATCAAGCACAATCCAGTAAGAAGTGTCTGCTGCAAGAAAAGGCGAAGAATTAAAAGCAACATCCACCCAGCTATATTGTGTGGTAACTAAATTTGAAGTTAGAGTACCGGTTGTTAAAACACTATTTTTGTCTGGTTTTCCATTATTATCACTTAATAATCTTACTGTTATATCAGGCGGCGTTCCTACTTTTTTTAGCATGGCTGAAATTTTATTTATATTTCCGCTGACAGTCGGTTTAAAACTTTGAGCAACATCTAATATATTATTGCCTGCTACGTTTTTCCCAAAAACATAGTCGCTACAACCCGGGCTCACACAGAAGTTTTGCTGATCTGCGGCCGGAGCAGTTCCGCCAGCAACATAAGCATCTCCGGAGATAGAAGTATTATTGCTCATATTAATATTGCCATTCGAGTAAACGGATCCATAAACATTACTATTATTTTCCATTTCTAAACCTCCTTCTCCAACCTGCATTGCATAATTAAAAGCATATCCAACTCCCTTTGAAGCAGTGATTTTTACAGTTCTTTGAGACTTCGGATTCGATTTTGACGGAACATAGCCTGTCGCTTCAATAATTTTTGATGATTGATTCGGACTGGTTACTTTAATCGAGATTGATCCTTCATCTAACTTAATTTCTGTGTCCCCAGAATATGAACCACCTAAATTCAGAGAGGCCAGTGCTTTTTCAACTCCTGCCTCAGCCAAATTAATTGCCTGAGTAGAAGTTACTGAATAATTAGTATTCTGGGAATAAATATTTGCTCCGCCAATAATTGCCAGAGAATTTACCAACACCAAACCGACTACAATAATTGCCAAAACTAATACTTGTCCAGATTGGTTGTGTTTCATATATTTCTTAAATTAGTCACGATAACTGAGTTTCTTGATTTATCTGCTACCCCTCCGGTCGGCTGTACATTTACTTCAGTTTTTACCTTTACAGCAGACGTGGGGGAGACGATATTGTCGTTTTGATCTAAATAGGTAAATGCAATTGATTGTAAAATACTGGAAAGAACCTTGGTTTGCGAAATTCTTTTACTAGCAGAATCAGGAAAAACATAGAGCATAAGGAGGTTTGTTTTCACCGCATCTTTAGTAATTACTACATAATCATATGTATTATTAATAATTCCGCTGACATCAAAAGAAGGAATTTTAAGAACCAGGGTAGTTCCATTTGTAGTATAAAGAGGAGTAATTAGTGGATAACTATTTACAACAGCTGACGCCTGTCTGATGTTAGTTTCAATTTCACTAACAGCATCGTTTATACTCAAGCCTGATGTAACCAATGACGTTTGCTTATTATATAGACCAGTGTTATTTACCAAAATACTTGCCAAAAGCGTTCCTACAATAATAAAAACAGCAGCCACAACCAATGTCTCCACAAATGTGAAGCCTCTCATTGTCCCAAACCTCTTTCTGTCATAAGAGTTGAAAGTTCAACTTTTTTTACAACTCCTGCTTCTTGCCAAAAAACCGTTACCTTTATTTTCTTTGCAACCTCGCCTGATGCACAAACTTCTATAGGACAATCTGATACTTCATATTGAGCGGCAGGGGAGGGGAGCTTAAATAAACTCGCGTCAGTAAAAGTATTCATACCGTTTGATAAACCTGAGTAAGGTTGCTTCCTTAAAAGATCAATTTCTTTATTGGCAATCTCTTTTGCCAAAGAGGTATTTCCGCTATTCCTAATGCTTTGAATTGAAGCTGGAAGAGATGCAATAAGAACGGCAAGTACTCCCACTGCAACAACGACTAGTATAAGTTCTATTAATGAGATTCCTCTCTGATTTTTAATTTTAAGCACCGGGTTTATATTGTTCACTCTTTTTTTAAGTTGCTTGCGGAAAATAATACATAGTCAAAAAGCTGAGGCATCACCCCGCGGTAATTTGTCACCTCAAGAGATCTCTTTACATCACCTGAAGTACCTGAGGCTCTGTAAATATTAGCCTGAGTCGGAAGGGAACCTATTCCGGGTTTTAAAGCAACAGGATGTTCAGTATCAGTGTAAAGTAACCTGACCCTTACCATGATCAATATATTATTACCTGAGTGGGGCAAGATGCTGGGAACATCAGAGGTTGAAGGAACACGGACCTGGCAGTAATAATTAGCTGTTGCACCATCATCAATAAGTGTAGAAGTGTCGCGCACGTCGCAAGAAGAAATACTCGATTGAGTAGTATTATTTATACGCGGAGCATTAATAAGACTTCCGTCCCTGTACGAATCATAGTATTTCTTTAGAGTCTTATATTTTTTGTCAGTATCATCCCAATACACGATATCCAATTCAACCGCGGGCTGATTGGCCAATCTGCCTCCTTTAGTCTCATCGTACTTATCGTGATTAGGATCTCCGAAGTAAAGATAAAAGTAATCTTCATTATACGAACGCGCCATTGTCTCGGGATTAGCTAACCAAAACTGGGCAAAGGTGCGTTTGGTATAAGGAGCAAAACTGAGAGCATTACTCCCAACAGGGGTTGCACCAGCTGAAGCAGAGGCAGCAGCAGCATTGCTTAAATTAAAAGGATTTACCTGAGTAGTAGTAGTTCCTCCAATATTATTCTCGTTTTGTTTTATCGCTTTTTCTATAGCAGCTTCTGCAGCAGAAAAAGCCCGGGAAGAGTCTTCGCTTTTCCTTGAGGTTGATACTTCGAGGATGCTTCGTCCTATGGTTGATAAACCAATAGCAAGTGCTACTACCATAATCAACAGAAGCAATATCACAACCTGTCCTGAACTATTATTTTTCATCTTATGCCCCCTCTTACTTGTACGGAAGTTGCAAAAGGTATCCCGTTATCCGCAACAGTCACGTCATAAGCATAACCTGCCAAAACTCCGGCTGACGCATTAAATTTGATTAATACATTATCTCCTCGTCTGTCAAAAATATCTTGCCCAGGTGGGGTATAATCAATAGAAACACCGTTTACAGGATCAGCATCTGTTAAAGACTGAATAAAATTACTTCCTGTATTTAAATTGGTTTCATCATGTTCTGTACAAAGCTGATCATCAGTTACATCACCGGCAAGATCATTTCTAATAAAATTAATTTTTTGGATTTTACCGTTCAACATAGCAGAAGGAGAGGAAAACTTATACTGAGTATACGTTCCTCCCTTAGTTATGACAAGCGTATCTTTGGGAGACACTCCTGGATTATGAAATTTATCAACACAAACTATACCGTCAGCATCCCTAATCTCATTTGATAATTTATCCAGTACAACCTGTCCGTTCTGCTTCACCTGATTGATTGCCTTAACCTTATTCCTCCCCCTTAAAGCATCAATCAATATATTAGTAAAAATTACGCCCAAAACAACCATAATAGACACTACAACAAGTAACTCTATAATGGTAAAACCGTTATTTTTATTATTTATATTTTTATCTTTATATACAATCATAATTTGGTTTTGTAATAACTGTTTCCAAATCAGAACTATGTGCACCAGACGTATCGCTCCAACTTACACCTACAGTTACGTTAACATAGTCTGTCGCAACGGCACGATTTGGCTGACTCACTTGGATTTGCCTTGTAAATATACTATCCGGTATTTTGACGCTTTTTGCAAAGGGGGGACTATCTGTATTACCCAGAAAGGCAAGGGTTCCACTTTCGGTTAAATCATAGTAGCATACTTTACCTGGTAGGCCGCAAAAAAAGTCTGTACCACTTGTATTATTCCATAGCTCCATAAAACACTTAGATACTGTCGGGCTAGTTAAAGTATTGTAAGCATTGTTATCCCGGAGAATCCTAATTCTATCTATCGTATCTTGAGCTAATTTTGTTGCCTGAGTCTGATTTTGTGCAAACTGGGCATTTTTAAGGCTCGATAAAATAATCATTACTAAAGCAATAATCATTATGGCAGATACAACTCCTACTACCAGTACTTCAATTAAACTCTGACCTTTTTCATTGATTCTTAACATAAATACCTCCTCCTTTTTCAACTACCACCTTCCTTGTATTCCCGGATGAAGATAAGGTAATCTCCAAATTAGAATTAGTTTCATCCACGCATCTCGGTGAATTTGGATCATTAAAGGATATGTTTGAGGTAATATTGTTAAACTTTACTTGAAGCGGTAAGGTGCCCGCTACATTACATGGAGTAGTGCTACCGCTGATTACCACAGGAACAATTGCTACATTAGATACAATGACTCCTGCACTAAGATCGGTTTCCACTGCCGGTTGAGAACCCCCTTCGCAAACAGGGGATAGCGAATAGAATGTATTGAGACTAGGATCACTACTTATATCTATGCGCCAATAAAGTGCTCTGCTGTCATCTTTACAAACAGTGCCGGTTTGGGCGTTATTTTGGGCGTGACGCAACACAGCCTGCAACTGATTAACAGCCTCAGCTAATTTTTGATTATTGCTGTAATCATTATAGGAAGGCACTGCTACAACTACGATAATGGCTATAATTGCAATTACCACCATTAATTCTATCAGAGTAAAACCCCTATATCCCCGCATACATTAAACGTACCAATTTTTAGCGCAATTAGCAATTATTACTGCGAAGAAAGTCCGATATTACAATTTTCTCCACATGTTCCGGCCGGTAAATCACCACAAGCTACAAGATCATTGGAAGTATCTGAGCTTTCTCTGCTGGCACAAAGATTAAAATTAGTACAAGCTGTTTCTTTGGAAAGATTGTCGCAAGCACCAGACGGACCATAAGCAGAATAATAATAATTTCTATTTGAATCCATGTCTTTGGGAACCGATGCAAGATAAACAGTATTCCCATTTGTTAACGTAATACCGTTTGTGGTTAAGATAAAAATATCTGCCAGAGGATAACTATGCACATCCCCCCGATAAAGCTCCAGCGCCTGTTTTATAGTCTGTAAATCCCTTAATCTTTGGGAATCTCTGCTTCTAGATAGAACTCCTCCAAAAAAAACCATGGCAACAGCAGAGAGGATACCAATAATTGCCACTGTGATTATTAATTCGACTAGAGTGAAACCATCTTTCTTAACCATATTTCATGGTGCACTAACCTGATACTGAGCTGATGCAGAGGCACAAGGAGGATCAGAAGCCAAAACAGCATTCGATTCGTTTTCCACATTCGCAAAAAGACAATAATTTGTGCAGTAGGTATTAGGATCATTGTCATTGTCAGTACAAGAACCGGGGTACTTTGCGTAGAAGTAAGTTCCCGGCGGTATCTCTTGGGGAACTTTTGACATATATACCTTAGCTCCTCCGGGATCTACCAAAGTTGTACCTAAGGTTAGAGGGTAATATCCCTGATCTGCATGATATTGTTCCAAAGCTGATTGGATTGTTGATATGTCTGATTTTCGTCTGGCATCCCGACCATTTTTTTGGATATTTCCATAGGAAATTAAAGCAATTGTCATTAGAACCGACAATATAGAAATGGTAACCAAAAGCTCAATAAGGGTAAAACCCTCACAAAATCTTTTACATTTTCCCCTCATATTATTATATTAGCACATATATTTTGTTTATTTACAGCATTATCTATTTACACAGTCAACATGATCGTGTATACATTAAGTCTATAAAAATATGACATATAGTAATATACTTTCATTTTTAAATAAAAAGATTGTACATATTATTGTGCTGCTTCTGATAGTTGCTGCTGCTTATGTAAATATCTTTCAAAATGATTTTGCCTTTGATGATCCAACATTTATTACCGGATGGAAAGACATACAAACCACAACAGAGATTCCTTATTTATTAAAAGGAAGTCTTCCTTTGGGACATACGGGATTATATAGACCCTTAAGGAGCATGTTCTATGTCCTAAGTTACCATTTGTGGGGCGAAAATACCTTCGGCTATCACTTACAATCGTTATTTATAATAATAAGCCTGACATTGCTCACATATCTTATTGTTTCAAATCTGACAAAAAAACATTTTACGGCAATGGTTGCAGCCATGCTATTTGGTTTACATCCGATTCACACCGAATCAATTACATTTATGACTGCCAGTTTTGATGCAATAGGAACAGTTTTCTTTTTCCTTTCCTTTTACCTATATATTAAATACAGAAACAATAGCGAAAGGGTTCTTTTTTTACTATCTATTCTTACCGCGACTATTGCATTTTTTACATATGAAGTTACGCTTACATTACCGCTACTATTATTTTTATATGATTCATTGTTTTTAAAAAAGAGTTTTCAGTTCAAATCAAAAATAATGTTAAGTCAGATATCTCCATATATTCCATACTTAACGATTCTTGCTTTCTATCTTTATACCAGGATGTTTTATTTGCAAATCGTAGAAAGGGGAGCTTACCTTTTAGGAAGCCCGTTTATTACTTTCTTAGTCCAGGTTCAAGCCATTACCTTATACATCAGGTTACTATTTTTACCAGTAAACTTAACAGTAAATCACTTGATAGCACCCGGTATTGTTGCGTTCACCTGGGCTGAAATATCTGAAAAAGCACTCAGGGCTCAATCTCTTTTTTCCATAGAAGTTCTAACCTCAATTATTTTAATAATAAGTATATTTACAATCGCCATAGTATGTTTCAGAACAAGATCGTGGGTGACATTTTGTATTTTCTGGTTTTTTATTTCCTTGGCACCTGTATTAAATATTATTCCACAAGGTGCTGTCATGACTGAAAGATATTTGCTAATTCCATCTTTTGGTTTTTGCACATTGATTGCTGTCATTATCGGAAACGTTTATAAATTAAAAGCTAAGAATTTAAACTATAAATATCTGATAATCACTTTTCTGATCATCACATCCGGTTTCTTTTTTATACAAACTGTTTACAGAAATTCTGAGTGGAGAAGCAGCATAACGCTTTGGGAAAGTGCAAATAGGTTAAACTCAAATAGCTATATTAACGTCACAAATCTGGCAGTAGGCTATGCAATCGCCAACAATCCTCAAAAAGCTTTAAATCTATTTCAAAAGGCGGAGAATATTGCATCTAATAACTACCACACTCATCAAAATCTTGGGGTACAGTACTTTAAAATGAAGAAATACGACCTAGCAATCGAAGAATATTATAAGACAATTCAATTGGAGCCAAAATTGTCATATTTATACACTGCATTAAGCGTCGCTTATCTGGAAAAAGAAGATTATGATAGGGCAATCACTTCTTCTAAAAAAGCGATTGAGGTTAGTGAAGGCTTGGATCCGATGGCTTATTTCCATTTAGGGGAAGCTTACAGCAAACAAAATAGAACTGATCTGGCAATTGATAATTATAAAAAAGCTCTTCATGTTGATCCCAAAAACCCAACAACTCATTTCAGACTCGGCTACACCTACTATGAGCAGGGGAAATATAAAGAGGCTATTTCTGAATACGAAGAAGCATTAATCTTTAATCCTAAATCGTCTGAAATTTATTACAATATGGGGAAATCCCTGGAGAGTCTTAACCGGCCGGATTTAGCATTACAACAATATAAAAAAGCTATTGAGCTTGATCCTAAATCAGCAGCTGCTCACAATAATGCCGGAATTATTTATACCGGCTATAATAGATCGGATGAAGCTGAAAAAGAATTTAACACAGCAATTTCTCTTGATCCAAATTTAGCTGAAGCATATTTTAATCTCGCATACATATATAAAACACAAAACAAAATAGACCTAGCAACAATACAATTACAGAAGGGTTTACTTTTGGATCCTACAAACGAAAAAGCTAAAAAATTGTTAAACTAAAATAGATAAAAGTTAGCGTTGTTGACTCTTCTGGCAGTAGCTTCCACCTGCTTCTAAGACAGCGCAGATGTTGTATCCTGTTGTATTAGAGGTAGCTGATGGAATATCCCAATATGGAGCTGCTCCTGCTAAACCTGTAGGAATAGATCCTGAAGCAAACATTGAACCTGCTGCAGGTGTATAAAGGTTTGTGCTGGTGTTGTAATTTGCCTCCATAGCGTTAGCAATTGCCTGAATTTCTGATCTTCTGGAAGCATCTCTGGCATTTCTTTGTAAACCTGAGAATACAGCAGTCCCGATAACAGCTAAAATGGCGATAATTGCAATAACAACCAGAAGTTCAACTAAAGTAAAACCTTGAGGATTTTCAGATGTCTTGGGCAGTAGTTTTTTCATTTGTTTTATCTTTATCTTTCTAATTATTGACATACAGAATAAACTCTGTCAATAGACCAATTTGAAGCTGGAAATGTACCAATTTAAAATTTGAGTACCCCAAATTAGAGCAATATATGCACCGACGCTTAAAAAAGGTCCAAAAGGAATTGTTTGTCCAAAATGCTTTTTCCTAAAAAGTAATAGTGCTATAGAAAATAGAGCACCAATTAAAAACGCCAGAAAAAGACCAATTATTGCATTTGGAAAACCCAATGCAATCCCTAAAAATAAAACAAATTTCACATCGCCCCAACCCATCCCTTTTCCTTTTGTAATTATTATCAAAAAAACAAAAAAGAGAGACGCAATAATTCCAGCTGAAACTGCATATAGAGCAGGTTGCCAAATTCTATATATTAAAGTCCAGATATAGTTAGAATATGGAGGCAGAAAATATTTTCCAATAAGATCAACTTTCAAACTTGTATACAAAAAATAAGAGTTCAAACCTGAAACAACAAGCCAATAAGTAATCGCAGCGTAAACAGAAGGGTAAGTTATTTTGTCTGGAAGTAAACCTGTTTTTAGGTCTGTCAAAAAAAGAATAAACAAAATCGTTACTATAAATATTTTAAATAAGAAATTAATAAAAAAGGGCAATGATTGAATGGTGGGATTTATAAGTAAGGTTTGGTCAAATGTTTGAGTCAAAAAAATACCGGCGACTAAAATTCCCACTATTATTTCTGCGGTAAAATTCGCAAAGGGAATATGTTTATGACAATATCTGCATTTTCCGAATAACATAAGGTATGAGAGAATAGGAAAAAGGTCGTACCAGGCAAGAGTATGTTTACAACTCGCGCAATACGACCTTCCCCTCAAAGTGTTTTGCGTTTTTAACCTATCAGCCATAGCTTTCGCAAAACTTCCTAAAACCGTACCTATAAAAAACCCTAAAACAATAAATCCGATAGACATGATAATTTAATAGGTACAGGTTGCGATAACAGCAGTAGTCATGTCTGATCCTACTTCATACATAGTATCGCTTAAGCCTCCATCAGCCAACATCTTTGGTTTCTGTTGATCAGATTCCAAGACTGTTTCAATTCTCCAAGTTTCTCCATTTCCACAATATGTGTAATGATATGCAGTGCTGTTAATTGGATCTATAGGCAGTGTTGGAACAGAAACACTTTTCTGGTTCGCGAAATTTATTTTAACCCAACCATTTCCGTCTATACCACGATATCCTGTAACGTTATTTGTACTTTTATCAGTACAATCACCTGCAACTGTGTTACAAGCAATATATTGGCTGGATTGTGTTGATTCCTGTACAGCAACATTAATAGCTGTTTGCAGGTTAGCAAGATCAGTTAACCTGGCAGCATCACGACTTCTTTTCATAAGTTCTAATGGATTAATAATCAACACCACAACAGCGGCTAAAATAGCAATAATTGCGATAACTACTAAAAGTTCTACTAACGTAAAACCACGGGCAGTTTTTTTCAAATTCTTTCACCTCCTTTCATCTCTTATTTAAGATTGTCATAGTTTTAAATTTTCGTCAAGAGTTCCAAAGCTCGTTACTTTATGTTTGTTGTCAACTGGTAAATAGGCAGGATTATTGAAATAACCAAGAAACCAACCCCAATACCTAAAACCACCAAAACAATCGGCTCAATCAATGTAGTTACGTTTTTTAATGAGTTATCTGATTCTGACTCAAAATAATCAGCCAATTTGAACATAATTTCATCTAGTTTTCCTGTCTCTTCGCCGGTTTTAATCATCTGCCCGATAATCCGGGGGAATTCTTTCAGCCTCAAAATCTGACTTGAAAAGGATAATCCTCTTTCAACACCCTGATAAGCAAGCTCTAAACCATCCTGATAAACACGGTTCCCGGTTATTGCTGCCACTATTTTAATTGAATCCAAAATTGATAATCCGGAAGAAACCAATAAACCAAATGTTCTGGTAAAACTTGTTAAAATAATAAGGGAAGTGATCTTACCGATAACAGGAGCCCTCAGTAAAAAAGAATCGATCCTTAAACGTCCATCAGCTGTTTGGGAATATCTTCTGAAAGAGATAATCATAATTACTAAAACTATCAGCAAGGCCCACCAATAACCCAGCATAAAATTAGAAAAACCAATCATGATTTGTGTAGGTAACGGAAGCTCAATATTAGATTCACTATATAAGCCCAACAGCTTAGGCATAACAAAAAATACCATTATTAACATCACACCAATCATCATGGTCATAACCACAACCGGATAAATCATTGCTCCTCGGATTTTGCCCTGAAATTCTCTTTCTTTTTCCAGATTGGTTGCCAATTGCAAAAGTATAGTATCTAATTTTCCTGATGCCTGACCGGCTGCAACTAACTGGCTATAAATTGGAGGGAAAACTTCCGGAAATTTTTGTAAAGCTGAAGCAAAATCTAAACCGCCTTTAATATCTGCCAAGATATCTGCCAAAACCTTCTTAAACTTCTTATTTTCCT
Source organism: Microgenomates group bacterium (assembly GCA_041659805.1). Classification (GTDB taxonomy): domain Bacteria; phylum Patescibacteriota; class Microgenomatia; order Daviesbacterales; family UBA10151; genus STC-54. Next base: position 891,139 of record JBAZXP010000001.1, read on the forward strand.
GTTGGTCCTGCAAAATATCCAAGGCCTCTGATAAAACAAGTCCTGCCTGAATCATCGTAGCCAACTGACGGGTCATAATAACAACCGCGCTAAACGGGATTTTATTAAAGGTCTTTTCAAAAAGATTCTCTTTATTTTTATTTTTTTCTTTGATGGAAATGATAATTAATCTTTTGCGTCGGAGTAGGGTAGCAGCTTGAAATTCATCGACAGTTTCAACATCACCCTTGTGATATTCTCCGTTCATGTCTTTGGCTGTGTATGAAAATACAGGCATAATATTACCCTAAAATTTTGGCTAACAAGTCCGGCCTTAAACTGTAAGCCTGGGCCATCTCAAAAGTTATTTTGCCTTCTCTTACCAACTTAGCAAGAGACGCCTCCATCGAGATCATTCCCAGCTCACCGGAAGTTTGAATCAAATTATCAATCATATGAGTTTTTGCGTCACGGATCAAAGATGAAAGCGCATTGTTTTTAAGCAACAATTCAACTGCTAAAACTCGTCCCGGGATAATTGTCGGAATCAGTCTTTGAGAAATAATTGCCTCTAAAACCGCGGCCAATTGTAACCTGATTTGGGGCTGTTGGTTTTCAGGAAAAACATCGATCATACGGTCGATTGATTGAGCCGCAGAATTGGTATGTAATGTGGCAAATACCAAATGACCTGTTTCTGCAATAGTTATTGCCGCAGCAATTGTTTCGTAATCACGCATTTCTCCCACCAACACAACATCAGGATCTTCACGAAGAGCTGCTCTTAAGGCGTTCGGCCAGGTTTTGGTATCCAGTAAAAGCTCTCTTTGAGAAACTATTGATTTGCCCTTCGGATAAACGTACTCAATCGGATCTTCTATTGTTAATATATGAGACGTGTGTTCCTTGTTAATCTGGTTAATCATAGAAGCGAGTGTTGTTGATTTACCGTGGCCGGTCGGACCGGTAACTAAAATAAAACCCTGACGGGGAATAATTAACTTTTTAGTTGCATCAGGTAAGCCCAATGTGCTCATATCCGGAATTTGTAATGGAATTAGCCTTAAGGCAGCCGCCAAATGACCCTGCTCTTTAAAAAGATTCACCCTGAACCTGGCTTTATCTTCAAAAGACATGCCAAAATCAAGTTCCAGATTTTCATCAAAAGCCTTCTTTTGATTTACCGAAAGCAGGGGAGTTACCAAACCGATAACATCAGAATTAGAAAGAGGAGTAGTGCCTGCAATTGGCAATAGCTCTGAATGAATGCGGAGGGATGGTGGATAACCCACCACAAGATGTAAATCTGAAGCTTTTCTGGCAACTGCAATATCTAATAGTTGATGTATATTCATTTTATTCTTCAGCCACCCTCAGAACTTCTTCCAGGCTGGTAACTCCTTCTAATGCCTTCATATACCCGTCTTGTTTTAAAGTTATCATACCTTCTGCTATTGATTCAGTTTCGATTGCCTGAGCAGAAGCGCGTTCCAAAATCATTTGCATTATTTTAGAAGAAACCGTAAGAACTTCGAAGATTCCGATTCTTCCCTGATAACCCGTTCCGCCGCACTCTGCACATCCGCCACCCTTAAAAAGTAAAATCGGTTTTTCTGCAGGGTAAAGTTTACCTAAAACCTTTCTAAAACTAGCCTGAATTTCAGGCAAAGGAGTATAACTGCTTTTGCAGTGAGGACAAATTTTTCTTAAGATCCTTTGACCGACACAAGCATTAATAGACGAGGCTAAAAGAAACGGTTCCATACCCATATCTAAAAGTCGAGGCAGAGCACCAGAGGCTGTGTTTGTATGCAAAGTCGAGAAAACCTGATGACCGGTTAAGGCTGCCTGAATTGCGAGCTCGGCTGTTTCAGCATCCCGAACCTCTCCTACCAACATGATATTAGGATCCTGTCGCAAAAACGACCTCAAGGCGGATGCAAAAGTTAAACCAATTGTCGGGTTAACCTGAACTTGATTGGCTCCCGGAATCTGGTACTCAACCGGGTCCTCAACAGTCACCATATTTACTTTTGTGGTTGAAAGTCTGGTCAAAACAGAATAAAGGGTCGTGGTTTTACCGCTACCCGTAGGACCGCAGATTAAAATGATACCATGAGGTCTTAAAATTTGAACCTCAAAGTTCTTTAAAGCAATACCGCGCAACCCCAATTCCTGTAAAGTCGGAGGAATGGTTGTTTTAGGCAACAACCTCATCACGACTTTTTCGCCATAAATTGTCGGAACAGTTGAAACACGCAGATCATATATGTCTTTACCGGCACTGTAACTAAAACGTCCGTCTTGCGGCAATCTTTTCTCTTCAATCTTTAAGTTAGACAATATCTTGATTCTGGAAACAAGGGCATCGTGCACTGTTCTGGGTAAAATAATTTTTTCATGCAAAATTCCGTCAATACGATAGCGCACTCTAGTCCGGTCATCTAATGGCTCAATATGAATATCTGAAGCCCTGCTTGACACTGCAAATTGAAGAAGTTGGGTAATAATGTTGGCCACAGGTGCTTCATGAATAACCTCAGCCTTCTCTTCTTGAGCTTCAGCTGCTTTCTCTGACTGTAGCTCTGACACCTCTTTCAATGCAGATGTCACCTCTGAGGTTAGATTTTGAGAATACTGATCATTTATAGCTTTCGTGATATCTTCAGTAACAGCCAAATATGGTTTTACATATAGGGCAGACTTTTTCTCAATGAATTGAATAACCTGTAAGTCCAAAGGATCTGCCATAGCCACAAATAATTTATCGCCTTTTTTGTCAAAAGGAATAATGCGGTATCGCCTGGCAACCACCTCCGGAACAAAATTTAAAACTTCAGAGGAAACAGCTTTACCTTCGAGGTTAATAAAAGGAACTCCCATCAAAGTAGCTCTGGCAGCTGCCATTTTAGCCGGAGCGACCAATTGATGTTGAGCAAGTATCTGTTCTGTTGTTTGACCGCTGTTAATTGCTTCTAATTTAATTGCAGAAAGTTGCTGTTGAGTAATAATACCCTGCTTAAATAAAACATCTTCTATACCAAATTGTTCTTGGGCAGTTGCCATAATAATATATGTCCGATATTACGGACCCCTCTTTATCTATTATTGCCTGAGTGAGTATAGGTGTCAATGATATATAATCTGTTCATGATTCCGAAATTAATTATCCACCCACAGATAAGTGAACGGGAACAGCATATTCAAAATTTGGTTTCTGATTTAGGGTTTAATCAAAACCATCCTGATTTATTATGGTTCGGACCCGAAGAAAAAATGGGTATGGATCAGGCTAAAAAAATCAAAAACTTTCTTAAACTTAAGCCCTATCAGGCTTCAGGACAAATGATAGTCATTGTTGCTTCTGAAAAACTGACGTCTGACGCCCAAAATGCATTACTTAAAACCCTTGAGGAACACGCTGATGGAGTTAATTTAATTCTGGGAGCGGGCCAAGAAGATCAATTACTTGAAACTCTAATTTCCCGCTGCCAAATAATTAATTTAAATCAAAATACTAACAGAGAAAGCCCGGAAGCATTAAATAAATTATCCAAACAAATAGAAACTTTAGCAACGTCTTCCACAGAGGAACGTTTTAAATTTATTGAAAAATTGGAGGATAAAGATTTATTTTTATTGGCATTAACTCATTATTTCAGAGATAAGCTTCCACGAGAAGAGTCTGTCTACTTTTTAAAGGACTTACTGACTGCTCAAAAATGGGCAAATCAGAATGTTAATATCAGGGCAATTTTAGAATATTTAATGCTGAAAATGCCTAAAAAAAATTTAAGGCAAAAATGTTAGAGTTTAGATTGTTAAAACAATCTAAACCAACTACACATATTTGCATAAATTTAACTAACCTGTTAATATAATACACTATGAGTAAGGCAGACGTTAATTCCTACGGAGCAAAAGAAATTCAAGTATTGGAAGGATTAGAGCCTGTCCGAAAACGCCCCGGAATGTACATCGGATCAACTGACGAGCGGGGACTTTGGGTCATGATCAAAGAAATCATCGACAACTCTGTTGATGAAGCAATGGCCGGAAGATGCCACAATGTTTGGATTACATTACACAAAGATAATTATATTTCCGTAGCTGATGACGGATTTGGTATTCCATGGGATCTTCATCCGACTGTTAAAAAATCCGCTTTGGAAGTTGCCATGACAGTACTCCATGCCGGAGGAAAATTCGGAGAAGGTGCTTATAAAGTATCGGGAGGTCTTCACGGTGTCGGAGCCTCTGCCGTTAACGCTCTGTCTGAATACATGAGGGTTGAAAGTAAAAGGGGCGGCAAAGTCTTTTATCAGGAATACAACGAAGGTAAACCAAAATTCACCGTCAAAGAGCTCACAAAAACTGACGAACCAACTTTATTTCATCATTATTATAACTGGAGTACCGCGAGTGGTGTCCGGACAACGTTTAAAGCTGACTCAACTATTATGAGTACGGTGGAAGCAAAATTTGATTTTGTTTCCAAACAAGTTAAAAACAGGGCATATTTAGTTGCTGGTTTATACTTTCATCTTTATGACGAAAGAGACCAGACTGAAGAAAATTATTTCTTTGACTCAGGAATTGTTGCACTGGTCAAACATTCAAATAAAAACAAAGGCACAATCCATTCTCCAATCTATATTCATAAAGCAATTGATAACATTGATGTTGAAGTAGCTATCCAATATTCTGAAGGATTTAACCCGAATGTAGAAAGCTATGCTAATGTTCAGGCTACCAATGATGGTGGAACTCACTTAACTGGTTTTAAAACAGCTTTAACCAGATCTGTTAATGACTATGCCCGCAAACAAGGATACTTAAAAGAAAAAGATGAAAACTTAACAGGAGACGATACTTTGGAAGGTATCACGGCAGTTGTTGCCATCAAGATGGATTCAGAACAGCTGCAATTTGAATCTCAGACAAAGAACAAACTGGGCAATGCCGAAGTAACACCGATCGTATCACAAGTTACTAAAGAAGGTTTAGATAACTTTTTTGAAGAAAATCCTGCTGAGGCCAAAAAAATCATGGAGAAAGTTATTATTGCAGCCCGTGCCAGAATGGCAGCCAGAGCAGCCAAAGATGCAGTTTTACGAAAAGGAGCATTTGAAGGCGGGGGACTGCCAGGAAAATTAGCAGATTGTCAGGAAAAAGACCCAACCCAATCAGAACTTTATATTGTTGAGGGAGATTCAGCAGGAGGTTCTGCCAAACAGGGAAGAGACAGAAAATTCCAGGCTATTTTGCCTCTCCGTGGTAAAATTTTAAATACAGAACGAGCACGGCTTGATAAAGTATTGGAATTTGAAGAAATTAAAAATTTGGTAATAGCCCTTGGTACAGGAATTGGAGACACAATTTCTTATGATAAATGCCGTTACCACAGGATTGTGCTTATGACTGATGCTGATGTTGATGGAGCACACATTACTACATTACTTTTAACTTTCCTTTTCAGATATTTACCAGAACTCCTTAGCCGAGGATATGTTTATATTGCCCAACCTCCACTTTTTAAATTAGCCAGGGGTAAAGAGATTGCATATGCCTACTCAGACACAGAAAGAGATGAAATAATTAAACAATTCAAAGCTGTCAGATCAGATAACATTATTATTCAAAGATATAAAGGTTTAGGAGAAATGAATCCAGAACAACTCTGGGAAACAACAATGAATCCTGAAAACAGGGTTTTGAAGCAAGTAACTATCGATGATGCTGTAACGGCTGATGAAACATTTACCATGTTAATGGGGGATGAAGTACCACCCCGCAAAAAGTTTATTCAGACAAATGCAAAGCAAGCTATACTTGATGTATAATCCCAGAAATGGACAAATTTGATCCAAGTAATTTAGCCGCCATTGTGCTTGCAGGAGGCAAGGGAACCCGAATGCAGACAACTCTACCCAAAGTTTTACATCACATTGTTGATAAACCGATGATTTTTTATACACTGGAAAACATCAACAAACTGGGCTTAAACCAAATTTATGTTGTTGTGGGCCACCAATCTGAAAAAGTAAAAGAAAAAATCTGTTCCAAATTTAATTGTGAATTTGCCTTACAGGAAAAACCAATAGGAACAGCTGATGCAGTCAGAACAGGACTTGAAAATGTTGACGAAAATGTTGAAGAGATTATTGTAATGAATGGTGATGATTCAGCGTTTTATAAAGTTTCAACATTGAAAAATTTTTTAGCATCGCATATCGGAAGTAAATGTCCGGTCAGTATGATGACAATTAATATCAAAAGAGAAAGAAGACTGGGAAGAATCATCAGAGACATAAAGGGTAATTTTGAAAGTATCATCGAAGCAGAAAAAGATCCTTCAAAGGGAATCACCAGTGATGAAATTAATTGCGGACTATATGTTTTTAGTAACGAATGGCTAAAGGCAAATATCAATAAAATTAAGTTGAGTGATAAAGGAGAGTATTATTTAACTGATATTTTTAACCTGGCAAAGAAAAAAGGAGACTGTATCAACCTATTCCAACTTAAAAATAAAGATGAATGGGTGGGAGTAAATACGCCTGATGAACTGATGTTAGCAAACGAAAAAATGAAGAAAAAATTAATTAAGAAATGAAAAAGGTACATTTTTTAGGGATTGGGGGGTCCGGTACTTCAGCTGTTGCTAAAATTGCAGAAGCTCAAGGGTTTAAAATAACAGGCTGTGACCTTGATATTGATAATGAATTTACAACAGGCTTTAAAAAAGACCAGCTCTTCATAGGCCATTCTCCTAAACACCTTGAAAACATTGATATTCTAGCGATAACTCCTGCGATTTATTCACTTAATCCTGATAATCCTGAACTTTTAGAAGCCAAGAAAAAAGGAATAGAGATTTTAACCTGGCAGGAATTTATGGGTAAATACCTGGAAAAGGGGAAGTTCGTCATTGCTGTTTGCGGAACGCATGGAAAATCCACCACCACTGCTATGATTGGAAAAATATTGGAAGATGCCGGCCTTGATCCGACAGTAGAGTTGGGAGCAATTGTTCCAGAGTGGGGAACTAATTACCGTGTGGGACAAAGCCAGTATTTTGTGACAGAAGCTGATGAATTTAATGATAATTTTCTTACTTCACATCCTGATATTACAGTTGTCACAACGATAGAAATGGATCATCCTGAATATTTTAAAGATTTTGAAACTTACAAGGGATCTTTCGGTAAATTCTTAGGACAAACAAAAGAAAAAATTATTGCCAATTTATCAGATAAGGGAGTAACAGAGGTTTTAGCTTTACACACCGGGAGTCACTCCCGATGTGTAGGCACAGTTATTAATTATTCAAAGATATTAATTGATTTTCCCTTAAAAATACCCGGGGGATTTAATATTTTAAATGCTTCAGCAGCTTTTCAGGTTGGACTAGCTTTGGGAATTGAACCAAAAATTATAAAAAAGAGTTTAGAAAAGTTTACTGGAATTGGTAGGAGATTTGAATATTTAGGAGAAACCCGGGGTGCAAAAATATATAGTGATTTTGGACATCATCCAACGGAAATAAAACTGACTTTAGAGACAGCACGAATGGAATTTCCTGAAAAAAAAATCACAATTATTTTCCAACCCCATATGTTTTCCAGAACTAAAGCCTTGTTTGATGATTTTGTAAATGTTTTGAAAAAAGCCCCTGTTGATGAAATTTTTATACTTGATATTTATCCGTCCCGTGAAGTAGATACAGGGCTTGTCACAAGTAAACAATTGGTTGAAGCAATAAACGAAACAAATGTGATCTATATTCCTGAAAATAAAATATTAGAAAAAGTTGAATCTGAGCCTGAAAAATATGATATCTTATTTTTCCTGGGAGCAGGGAATACGCATAACTTAGCAAAAGAGCTGCTTAAAGATTAGTTAGAATAACTTTTTTGAGTCCTCCCGGAAGAGGATTCCCCAAAAACTGCTCAACCAAAAGCTGCACTCTATCTGGAGCATCAGTCACATAAATTTCAAGGCTACCCTTAACTGGTTCATTATTCAATAATTCTTTTTCTTTTAAAATTGATTTTAAAGTTTCAGCTGTTGGATGAGCAGAATCAACTACTATCACATCGCTACCTACCTCTTTTTGAATGGTGTTTAGCAAAAGAGGGTAGTGTGTACAACCTAAAATTAAAATATCTAGTGCTGCATTTTTAAATTCAGCCAAATATTCCCTGGCCAGAAGTTCTGTTGCAGGATGATCACCCAAACCCTCTTCAGCAATTGGCACAAATAAAGGACAACTTGCCGTAATAACATTAGATTCTGGATTTTTATTTTTAATTTCTGTTTCATAAACCTTACTGCCAATTGTAGCCCTGGTTCCGATTACGCCAATCGTATTACCTTTACTTTTTCGAAGAGCATAATCAACAGTCGGATCAATCACACCTAAAACAGGTACTGGAGAAACCTCGATAATTTTATCCAAACAAACAGCAGAGATAGTATTACAAGCAACTACCAAAAACTTCACTTTTTTGGAAAGCAAAAAATCTACCATTTCCAAGGCAAATTTTGTAATTACTTCTTTGCCTCTGGTCCCGTACGGGACACGGGCAGTATCACCTAGATAAGTAATATCTTCATGAGGCAAAGCTTTAACTATTTCTTTTACTACAGTTAAGCCGCCAATACCTGAATCAAGTACACCGATTGAACCTTGCATAGTGTTGTTAATTTTAACAGATTTGTCTAAAATATATCCATATGACGGATTTACACACAGAAGACAACACCCAGACAAGATTCAAAGGGAAAAAAGTATTGATTTTAGGATTGGGAGTCAACCAAGGTGGAGTAGGGGCAACCAAGTTTTTCGTTAAAGCAGGGGCGCAAGTAAAAGTAACAGATATCAAAAACAAAGAAAGCTTAGCCAGCTCACTGCAAGAATTGGAAGAATTTGCAGGAATAGAATACACTCTTGGAGAACATAAATACGAAGATCTCGATTGGGCGGATCTAATTATTAAAAACCCAGCCATTAAACCTGACAATCCATACCTGTTATATGCTATAAATCATGATAAACAAATTGAGATGGACATGGGTATTTTCCTACAACTCGTGTCTCCGGCTCAACTCATAGGGATAACCGGCACTAAAGGAAAATCAACTACTTCTACTCTAATTTACGAAATCCTGAAAAAATCTAATGATAATGTAATATTTGCAGGAAATATCGGTAAAAGCATCCTCGATACAGTCCCAATAATGAATGCTGAGAGTACAATTGTTCTGGAGTTATCTTCTTTTCAGCTGGAAGCTTTTGCCTTACATCACATCTCACCTCATATTGCAGTCATAACAAATATTTTTCCAGACCACTTAAATTATTACAATACGATAGAAGAGTACATTGAAGCCAAAAGATTAATTGCTAGAGAACAAGAATTAACTGATTATTTAGTTCTCCGCAAAAATGATACTATTACCAGCTCTCCTCATTTTCAAAACAATTTGGTGGGTAAAATAATTTATTTTTCTCCTGAGGATTTACCTTCAGATATTCAACTCAAAATACCTGGAGAATACAATCTTTATAATGCTGCAGCAGCACTCGCAGTTGCAAAAATCCAAGGAATAGATGAAAAAGATGCCCTAGATACAATCAAGAACTTTAGTGGAGTAGAGTATCGGCTGCAATTGGTAAAAGAAACAAATGGTATAAAAATTTATAATGATTCAGCCTCAACCATGCCTGAATCTGCAATTTGGGCAATTAAAAGCCTTAAAAATAGCATCATGATTTGTGGTGGAATGAATAAAAATCTGAATTACAAGGAAATGGCAGGAGCATTAGCCTCTGACGCCAAAATGATTTATTTTATTGACGGCGATGCAACAGATGAAATAAAAAAACAGCTATCAGCCATCAGTCCTCAGTCGTCAGACAAGATAAAAGGGACGTATAGCGATTTAGAAAAACTTCTGACTGATGTAAAAGCAGTTGCAAAACCAGGAGATACTATTGTATTTTCACCCGGCGCAACTTCTTTTAATTTCTTTCAAAATGAGTTTGACAGAGCCCGTAGATTTAACACTGCTGTTGAAAAAGTCTTTGGTTAATTTACAGCCCACAGCATTTCAAAAATAGCTCTTTGAGAAGCGGCTATTGGCTGGCTTTCTAAAATAACCCCAATAATATCCTTGTTATAATCCAAAATTGCTACCTTATTATCATAAATATAAGTTTCAGGACTAAATTTATATCCTTCTGGCAAAAGCTTTGTCTGACGTAAGCATTTACCATCAGATTTGATTAAAAGTTTCCCTTCTTTATTATTAACTGCCAAAACCCTGATGGGAATATTTCGTCTTACTCTTTCTTCAATAAATTTCAGGTGTAAATTTTCATTAAAAAATAAATTTTCTGTTTCCTGATTAGTCCAAAGCAAGACCTCACCCTTTGATGATAAAATATCTTTCCAGACAGAAAGTAAACCGTTGTTGCCTTCAAAAACCTTTGCCTTTGGACGAATTTCAGAAACTTGATACATACTTTGTAATTCAGGCAAATTTTCCTCAAGCTCTACTTCTTGTCTGCGTAAGCTGCGTTGTTTAGCTGCAACCATTCTTAAAATATCTTTTGGTTCTGCTGTAAATATTGTTTTTTTATATGATTTTAAATCCTCTTTAATAAAACCCTTATTAGTAAGAGACTCTACCATCAGGTAAGCAGTAGAACGCTCAAGCTTTGATTCTTTGATCACTTCATTAATAGAAGCAGGTCCAACTTTAAAACATGCCAAGAAAAATTTAATTTCCTTGGGTGTTAAATCCAAAGACTGAAGCGATTTAATAATTATCTTATCCATATAAGTAGGACTTATTTTACACCTATACTTCATTGATGTCCAATGTTTTTGGACAACTTGTCTTTTAGGTTCAATTTAAAGCTAATAAAAAATATCAAATCCAGTGATTCTTGTGAACCATAGTTATTCAACGTAGAATAACTATCTATGAGTAAACTAAAACCTGTTTGTTTGGGGCAGGGGACACCATATTTAGATTCTGATCAAGCTATCAGGAAATTCGTCATAAAAGCGATTAATGATAATAAGGTTGATAAATACACTGATTCACAAGGAGTTTTAGGAATACGCGAATTAATCAGTAAAAAACTAAAGGAGGAGGGGATGGAATATAATCCCGAGGAAATTGTCTTAACAACAGGGGCACTTGAAACAATTCATTGTATATTCTTATCACTTCAAAAATATAAAAATCCCGAAGTTCTAATTCCTGTTCCAACATATTTTAGATATTTTGAGCTAGCTAAACTTGCAGGAGTAAATCTAATTCCTGTCCCTTTAAATGAAGAAAAAAACTGGGATTTGGATATCGATCTTTTGAAACAAAAAATTACTCCTAACACAAAGGCAATTTTAATTTGTAGCCCCAACAACCCCACAGGAAATATAATTCCCAAAGATAAAATTTTGGAAGTTTGTAAACTGGCGAAATCCAAAAATATTAAAGTGATTATGGATGATATCTATTCCACTTTTTGTTTTGAAGGAAAGTTATTTAATCCTGCAACAAAATCAGAATTTAAGGATACAATCATAAGGGTAGTCAGTTTTTCTAAAACATATTCCTTAACAGGGTGGAGAATTGGATATGTCCATAGTGATATAAAAAATATCCAACCGATTTTTGATATGCATTCCACAATTTCAATTTGTGCTCCAGCTGTTTCACAATATGCAGGAATGGGTGCATTACTTTCCGGAGAAAGAATTGCTAAAGAAACGTTTGAAATTTACAAAATGAACAGGACATTAATGGGAGATTGCCTGGAAAAAATGCCACAACTAGAGGTAGCTTGGCCTCAAGGGGGATATTATTTTTTTCCTAAAATTAAGGGATTAAAAAATGATGTAATTTTTTGTCGGGAATTAAAAAGACAACAAAATCTGACAGTTTCACCTGGTTCTTCATTTGGAAGCGGGGGAGAAGGACATGTTAGAATATGTTTTGGTAAATCTGAGTCAGATATTAAAGAAGGCATGAAAAGATTGGCAAATTTTTTAAAGGATTTTAAAAATTAGATGAATATTTTACTTATTACAGGAGGATTATCCAGCGAAAGAAGTGTTTCTTTGATCTCTGCCAGTGAAGTAAAAAAAGCATTGGAAAAAAATAACCACCATGTTCAGATGTTTGATATTAAAAACAGTGCTAAAAAACTGTCTGAATTAATTAACAATTGCGACGTAGTTTTTCCGGTACTTCATGGTGAAGATGGCGAAGGAGGAGAGTTGCAGAAATTTTTACTAAAATCTGGCAAACCTTATGTCGGGGGGGACCCTAAGGGATTAAAACTTGGTTGGTATAAAATTCCTTTTAAAGAATTTTGTGATAAAAATAATATTCCAACTGCTTCCTGGAAAAAAATCAAAACTATTCAAGATGTTATAGACTTTGGACTTCCCTGTGTTGCAAAAAGCACTAATGGAGGATCATCTAAGGAAGTAGCTATCTTAAAAAACTCCATTGATTTAAAAAAGAAAATATTTTTAAATTTATTTAAATTAAATCAGTCTTTATATACAGAAAGATTTTTACCAGGAACAGAGATAACTGTAGGCATTTTAGGTGATAAGGCTTTGCCTGTTGTAGAAATCATACCTCCTGAAGGAAGTTGGTTTGATTTTAAAAATAAATATTCAGGAAAAACAAAAGAAATAGTTGACACACCAAATTTAAGCGCAAAGATAAAAAAACAATCTCAGGAGATTGCTCTAAAAATACATCAAACTCTAAACCTTGGTCAATATTCCAGAATAGATTTTATTGTAGTAAATGATATTCCTTATGTTTTAGAAGTAAATATTATTCCTGGCATGACTCCAAACAGTCTTTTTCCAAAAGCCGCCCTAGCTGCAGGTTTCACTTTCCCAAAATTAATCCAAAAGTTAGTTGAATTAAGCCTGCACAAATAACCTATTTTTACCCCTAAAAGGCTTGCCTTTATACACTCAAAAAGGGTATAATAATTAAAGAGCTTAAGGCTTTTTTTTATGTCTAATATAGGTAAAATAGAATTAACCCCAATTGTAGAAGAGATGCGCAGGTCATACCTTGACTATGCCATGTCTGTTATTGTTTCCCGTGCTTTGCCTGATGTACGAGATGGCTTAAAGCCTGTGCAAAGAAGAATAATCTTTGTTATGTATGAGCTAGGCCTTTTACATTCTTCAACTTTTAGAAAATGTGCCAAAATTGCAGGTGACACTTCTGGAAATTACCATCCACACGGTGAATCAAATGTTTATGGCGCTTTGGTAAATTTAGTGCAGGACTTTTCCATGCGTTATCCATTAATTGACGGTCAGGGAAACTTTGGTTCAGTTGATGGAGACATGCCTGCTGCCATGAGGTACACTGAAGCGCGTTTGGCAAATATTTCTGAGGAAATGCTCAGAGATATTAACAAAGGTACTGTTGATTTTATTCCAAACTATGACCAAACAAAAAATGAACCAACAGTTTTACCTGCAGGAATTCCAAATTTATTACTTAATGGTGCGTCAGGTATTGCTGTTGGTATGGCAACTCAAATTCCACCTCATAATTTAGGAGAGTTAATTAATGCATTGACTTTCATGATTGATCATCCAGTAAAGCCAGAGGTTCAGCAAAAGTCAGCAAATCAGCAAATCAGCACGTCAGCGGATCAGCAGGAAAAAGACACTAATTCTGCCGATACTCCGACACTCCGACCTACTGACATTCAGATTCCAGCTGAAACTACTGGAAAATTCCGCTCAGAAGCCACGGTTGAAGATTTATTAGAATTTGTAAAAGGCCCTGATTTTCCAACAGGTGGATCAATTTATGATCAATCAGAAATTATTAATGCTTATGCAACTGGTAAGGGCAGAATTGTAATGAGGGCTAAAGCAGAAATTGAAGAAGCCAAAAATGGCAGATTTGATATTATCGTGACAGAACTTCCATACCAGGTTAATAAGGCAACCTTAATCACCAGAATTGCAGAATTACACAAAGACAAAAAAATAGAAGGAATTTCAGATCTCCGGGATGAATCAGATAGAAGGGGAATGAGGATTGTAATGGAGTTAAAGCGCGATGCAAAGCCCCAATCTCTACTTAATAACCTTTATAAACACACCTCAATGCAGTCAGTTTTTAATGTAAATATGGTGGCTTTAGTTGATGGAGTACCTCATTTACTACCACTCAAATATATTCTGGAAGAATTTATCACCCACAGACAAATTATTGTCAGGCGTAGATCAGAGTTTGAATTAGCAGAAGCCAGAGCCCGTGAACATATCCTGGAAGGGTTAAAAATTGCTGTTGATAATATTGATGAGGTTATTGCCACAATCAGAAAAAGCAAGGATGCAGATGACGCCAAGACTAATTTGATGACCAAATTTAAGCTAAGTGACTTGCAAGCTCAGGCAATTTTGGACATGCAACTGCGCAGGTTGGCAGCCTTGGAAAGACAAAAAATTGAAGATGAGCTTAAGATGGTTCGCGAAACCATTGCCTACTTAGTAGACCTCTTGGCACATCCTGAAAAAATACTGGGAGTTATCAAAGATGAACTGGCAAAAATTAAGGATAAATTTGCAGACGAGAGAAAAACCCGCGTTTACAAACAAAAAATTGGCGAATTCTCTGAAGAAGATTTAGTGGCAGATGAACAAACAATAGTAACAATCACTGAAGGAGGTTATATTAAAAGACAACCACCTTCAACTTTTAGAATACAAAATAGGGGAGGAAAGGGTGTTTCTGGTATTACTACCAAAGAAGAAGATGCAGTTTCCCATATTTTCTACACCAAAACATTAGATAATATTTTGTTCTTTACAGATAAGGGTAGGGTTTTCCAAATGAAGGTCTGGGAGATACCAGAAGCCTCCAGAATAGCCAAAGGGCAGGCGATTGTTAATTTAATTAACATTGAGCAAGGAGAAAAAATTACTGCTATTTTAACGCTCCGACAAAAAGATTCAACTAAATACTTATTCATGTGTACTAAATTCGGTAATGTTAAGAAAACAGAAATAGGAGAATACTCTTCTATTCGGAAAAATGGTTTAATTTCCATTAAACTGGACGAAAACGACGAGCTGGGATGGGTAAATCCGACAACAGGGGAAGACGAGATGATTATTGTGTCCCGTGATGGTCAATCAATCAGGTTTAGTGAACACGATGTCAGATCTACACACAGAGATACTGCCGGGGTTAGAGGAGTGAAGCTAAATAAAGGAGATACTGTTGTTTCAGCTCAAAAGATTGATGATCCAAAATCAGATACAGTTTTAGTGGTTATGGCAAATGGCTTAGGCAAAAAAACCATGATCGCCAATTGGACCAGACAAATTAGAGGAGGAATGGGTGTTAAAGCAGCCCAGGTAACAGAGAAGACAGGCCCAATTATGACAGCCCAGATTGTTGAAAAAGGCGTTGATACATTGGTGCTTACTTCTAACAAAGGTCAGATTATTAAATTAAATTTAAATGATGTTCCAACACTTCAAAGACAAACTCAGGGGGTAATCCTCATGAGAATGCGGGAAGGTGAAAAAGTAGCTGCAGCAGCTATTGTTTCATCCAAGGAAAAAGAGTAAATTTAATATAGATGGAAAAAAAATTAACTGCCATAGCTGTTTTTTATTTTGTGATTGGATTAGTCTTTGCCATTGCCTTCGCTATTTTTTACCACTGGCCAACACTTTCATACTTTAGCCCAAATTTTTATTCAGTGGTCTTAACCTGGCCATTTCAAATTCCGGGATTTATAACTGATTTTCAATACTACGGCCTAGCCGGAAAATTATATTAAGATATATCCTTATTCCCACTATGAAAAGTCTTATGCACATCTTTTAAGTGTTTATTGGTTACATGAGTATAGATTTGAGTTGTGGAGATATTGGAATGACCAAGCATTTCCTGCACAGACCTGATATCAGCCCCATTAATAAGCAAATCTGTGGCAAAAGAATGCCTTAAGGTATGTGGTGTAGCTTTTACTAAAATCCCGGCAGCTTTAACATATTTTTCTACAATTCTTTCAATTGATCGGGGAGTGAGCCTCATTCCTTCACCTCCAGGACTAACATCAACTGTGCCCTGAAACCTGATAAACAAAGGTGAAAAACTATCTTTTCTGTTTTTTAAATACTGATCAAGCCAGTAAATTGCAGACTCACTCAAAAATACCACCCTTTCCTTGGATCCTTTTCCGACAACAGAAAACTCTGCCCGGTCTAAATTTATTGAATCGCGGTTTAAAGAAGCTAATTCTGCCACACGAAGCCCTGTTGAAAAAAGAGTTTCCAGAAGAGATCTATCACGCAAACCTCCGATTGTATTTGTTTGGGGAGATTCAAGCAGTTTTTTTAAGGATTCGTCATCGAGAACTTTAATAGGGGAGGCATCAGTCTCACCAAGCTCAATTTGTTCTGCTGAGAGCGATTCTATGCCTTGTTTTGACAAATACCTTAAAAAAGCACGCAGGGCAATCATAAAAAAATTTTGAGTAACTCGCTTTAGTGGCTCTTTTGTTTTGGGATCTGTCCAGCGGTTTAAAAAAAGGCGGTATTTGCGAACTAAGCTTAAGTTAATATCTGATGGTTTAATATCACCGGCAAAATCCAGAAACCGTTTTAAATAATGATCATAATTTTGGATTGTTTTTTGAGACGTATTACGCTCAATTTCCAGATATTCCAAAAAGTCTGTTATAGTTGCAGAAAGAGTCATTTAGCGTCTTGCCAAAGAAATAAAACCCAGGAAAGTTAAAACCCCACCGACTGCAATCAACATTAGAGTAGTATTTAAATCCGCGGTACCGGGTAGCGGCGCAGCTGGGGCTCTTGTAATCGGAGCTTCTGTTATAGTTGCAGAAGGTGTTGATATTGGCGCTCCTGTACCGCTACAAGCTCCGGTACCGATAACAAAATTACCATTAACAACCTGATTTAAAGTTTCTGCCATAGTTCCTACTTCTACAACATTCGAATCAGTGGTTTTGCTTTTATCATTTGCATCGAAATCGAATTTAATTTGAGTTGCCCCTACAGGTGCGGTTTCCAGGACTGTAAAATCAACTGTTGCTAATGTTCCTGAGCCTTTATAGGAAGAAGTCGCAGACGCTAAACCTGAAACTAAAACAGTTCCGGTAGCTGTATCAATGTTGTTACCGGGGTAATCAGGATAAATACTGCCATTATTTATTTTATTTGCAATAAAGCGGGTTGTATCGTAATTTAAAATCACATCTGTGCCTGCAGTATCATAACCACCGGTATCCAGTAAAATCTGCAAAGAAAACTTACAATTTTTGTTAAATGTCCCAGTAGCAGGGGAGAGTGAAAGAGTAGACCCAGCAGCAAACACCACAGCAGGACTCGTAAAAAGAACGCTTATTATGCTTAAGATTGTTAAAATTACTTTTTTCATTGAGTTATTGTTATATCCAGGTTTTTAACTTCCTCCAAGACATCATCAGAAGTTTTACTGTCAATTAGGTTTGTATCGTTTGTTCTTTTGGGCGCAAACTCAAGAAAAATCTTAGCTTTCCCTGCAGCCTTAGCCTGAAAAATAATTGTACCAAATAACCCCTTGGGTACAACTCCTCCAACTTTATTGGTAATTCCTGAAACTGTAATAACTCCGTTTTTTTCATCAACAGAATTAATAGGGTATTCATCATAAAGATTTCCCAAACTAACAGGAGTTTTTGATGCGTTTGAGGCTAAACTCAAAAGGTTGGCATCATAATGAATAATCAAATCTGCGCCGGCCGTCATTTTGTTTGAATCTATATTTATTCCGATCGGCACAACCTCACCAATTTTAAATTGAGTTTTAGGTGAGGTTAAAGAAATAGTATTTGAGTTCCCAGTTTGTGCCACAGAGGTAGATGTTGAGGTTGCGGTTGGTTGGTTTTGGTTCTGTTTGTTAATTGCCTGATAAGCCCAAACCCCTTCAGCACCTATTATAATCACAACCAAAATTATTAAATAAATTGGCTTAATATTGCTTAGTATTGATGATATTTTTGTTTGTATATTGGACAGGTCCATTAAATAAAAATCCTTACTTTAATTGAATCACAAAGGGTTGTCTTCTGTCTAGTTTTATCATATTTATTGTGTTGCTGCTGAAGTCGATTCTGGTGCAGGAGGACCAAGAGGAGAACGCAGTTCAACGGTTAAAGCAGTTGAGCTGGTTGTTCTTTTATCAGGACTAACATTATCTCCTGTAAATGTAATTGGATCTGCTGCTGCTTTTGACCTTAGGAACTGTTGCTCTGAAGCTAATTTTACTCCGACAGGAATTACCAGCACCATAATTCCGATAATCAACAGGGTTATAATATTTTTCTTATTTAATGTGCGTGTATTATTCTCGTCCATATTTAATCTCCACTCTTATTATAATTATTTTGTAAGCAAGAGTAATCAACAGAGTTAACCCTACCATCATTATTTAAATCACCAGGTCTGGTAACATCAGAATTAATTGCCCATTCTCTGGACATCTCACCTTTATCAAAAGCATTAACTTTATTATCAGGGGAGGAAACTGGATAGATATCTCCTACGTATAGAACAATTTCACCCAGATTAGTCGTTCCTTCTTCTGCCACAAACTCAACTCTTCTACTGACAGTTTTAGGAGCTTTAAGACTCAACACATAAGTTTTTCCGATTTCAATACCAGGTGTAAAATCAACAGGTTTACCTTCTTTATCAATTTTAATCTTTTTATTAATCAGGGATTTAGCACCTTCAACCTTTTCTTTGATATCAACCGCTACATTATCCATTGATAAATCACCGCCAGAAGCCAAACAAGTAGTTTTCTCTGTAAAATCGACTGTTGTCAGGTCCAGTGAACAATAACCATTTACCACAGTACCATCATCCAAAGTGAGCACAATTTGATGACGACCTCCGGTTAGTTTCTCATTCACACTGGATCTAATCTCATACCTGGTATCATTGTTTGCTCGGACAGCACCAGACTGAGTTGCAGACCCAGAAGAAGTTGTTTCCCTCCCCAAAGCTATCCAGGAACTAATATTTGCCCGCTTACCTTCAACGCTAATATTCCCAGAACCTTGTTCATCGTGTGGTCCAATATTTATACCTCTGACGTTCACCAATGTTCCGGTTCCTAAAGGATTAAATGTGCAGGTTGCTGAAGTAACTCTTGGTTGACCACCAATATATTTAATACTTTTTGTAACAACAGGACTTTTATTGCCTTTATTATCTCTAAACTGACAAAACAGGTTCAAATTTCCACCAGGGACAACGTTATAAGTAAACTCATAATTAAATAATATAGGGGCGCCAGATCCATCTTGATTCCTGTACGTCTTCCATTGTGGGGCGCTTGAACCAGCATCATCCTTATCAAAACTTTGTTCTGAACACCTGTAATCCGTGGTATAGGTAGGAATTGTAGGAGTTGGCGGAGGAGGAGTAGGAGTAGGAGTAACATAAGTAATTTGACGTTGGCTAACTTCACTGGTGGTAGTCTGATCAGATTTTTTAAACTGAACAAATACAGTATAAACTTTTCCTCCTACAGGATTGGATAGGGTATGACCAAAGAGTGTTAAAGTATCACTGCCGCCTGCAGGAGAATATGATCTCCAGGGATATGAAGCGTTTTCAGGATCTCCACCATTAAAAGGCACATCAACAGAATAGCGGTATTGGTAAGTTCTGTCGGTGGAAGATGGGGGATTTGTGACTGTAGGAGCATCATTCCTTACAATGATTGTTTTTACACTAGAGCCCCCGCAAGAAGTAACATTACCCGTATTCCCTGGGATACCAGTACCACAATCTATACAATTTATGCCCGCAGGACAACTCGTAGCCGAAAATGACCATTTACAAAAAGCGTTGCCTGAACATGATATTCTGGCTGAACCATTTACCTCTGAGCTATGTGAAGTTATAAAAGGACCTACATAATATGTACCTGCAATAGTTGGGGTAAACCCACCTGAAAATGAACCGGAATTAGGGCCAGAC
Organism: Microgenomates group bacterium; assembly: GCA_041659805.1. Lineage (GTDB taxonomy): Bacteria > Patescibacteriota > Microgenomatia > Daviesbacterales > UBA10151 > STC-54. The sequence continues at coordinate 911,199 of JBAZXP010000001.1, forward strand.
CTTCTGTCTGCAGAGTTTGTTAAGTCTGCAGGCACTGCGCTTACATTACAATAGATATTATTACTACCGCCACCCTCCAAATTACTTGTAGGACAACCTGTCGTATCTCTATTTTGGCGACTCCAAAAAAGTTTGGTGCTTGCTAACCCTCCGGGAACATTACCCCCATTAACATCAACCCTAAAATCAAGCCTTGTACCAGGACGGACATTATTCGGATCAACACCAGAGGTAGTAAGGTTCACTACTGCTGAAATTGGACCTGAACCATCAGTGCTACCTGGAGCAGCATTAGCATCTCTAGAAAACCAAACGTGATTCCATCTACAATTACCCCAATCGTCTGTAGATGATGTAGGTTTCCTAATAGCTTTAATTTCTATAGACTGGTCATTAGAAGGTGTTGCAAAAGTTCCTTGCTGAATAGGAATTCCACAATCGTTACCTAAATTATCAGTCAGTTTATGAAACCATTTGGTTAACTTAAAATTAGGATCATCAACATGTATTGACACTCTTGTTGGTACACCATCCGCTGTACCCAAAGGAATACTTATACGTTCAAAAGTATAAAAAGGCTCATCATGGACAAAAGTACTACCTTTTCCAGAAGGGTCAGGGTTACAGCCACTTGAAAATGAATCACCATCAGTTCCTTGACTCCAAGTCACCTTATAAGTTGGACCGCCTTGACAAGAAAGGCCTCCGCAAGAACCGCCAATTATTTTTCTTTGGTTAGGACAACTACCATAAAGTGATGAATCCTCATCTGTCACTTCACCAAGTAAAACAGCTCCCTCTCGTGAACCGTTCCAAACAGCTGATGCTTTTTGGGCAGAAAAAACAAAACAGACTGTTAATATTAAGCTAAATAAATATGTAAATACTTTAATTTTTTTCATCTTAGTGCTGTGGCGGTACCGTCAATAAATCGTTCGGCCCACAACGTGGGTTTTGCGGAATAGTAGCAACCGGATTACCAGTACAATAAACCATACCATTAAGTGTCTGTGCGTTAGCTACAATGTAATAACGTTGACTATCATTTGGGTATACCCATGTACCAGAAGCTGTACATGTACTGGCTCCGCCACAATCATTATTAACCGCTACCTGAGTCCAGGAACTTGCCAGTGTTAAATTAGATGCTTGATTAGCTACATATACCCATGCTTTTCTGAGATTTACTCCTGTTGCAGTAGTGGTATATGTATTATTTGGTCCGGAAGATACAGAAGCAGAAAGTCCTGGAAACGGAGAAGGAGAAATTGGAGCTGAAGTTGGTACTTGTGTCACACTAGCTGTGGGTACTGTGGTAGTAGTTGGATTTGCTGTCGCAGTAGGGGTTACAGAACCGGGTTCTCCATATGGGCCAAAAGGAGAATGAAAAGCTATATCTACATTAGGCGAAGTAGTTCTACAACCGCTAGTATCACAAGTAACGCCTGTCCCACCAAAAGTAATTGCCTCACCTGCAGCCCTGGAGCGAAGTCTTTGTTGCTGTTGAACTAAATAAACGCTTAGAGGAACTGCTACAACTACTAAGATTAAAACAACAGCAGCTATGATATTTCTTCGAGTTAAAAAGGATTTTATAGAGTCATTCATGTAAAGTAGGGCATTAGATCCAGATTAGAGCAAAAGGACAACGATTGTCAAGCACAGTTCAGCAAATCAGCAGTTCAGCAAATCGGCAAATTCAGCGAGTCAGCAAGACAGAATGTCAAATGAGTGGTTTATATTGTACGACAAGACATCAGTAGATCAGCATGTCGGCGAATCGGCAAATTCAGCAGAGTAATAGATCTGATAATATATAAATTAGCATGATAAAAGATGTGACAGATTTGGAGGTTTACAAAGAATCAATGTATTTGTTGCATGAAGTAAATACTTTAACAAGTTTAATCTCACAAACAGAAAAGGATTTGATCTCGCAGATTAAAAGAGCCTCGAGATCTATTCCTGCAAACTTAGCAGAAGGGTTTGCAAAAAAATCTTCTACAAAGGAATTTAAGCGCTACCTGATGATCTCCTTAGGCTCAAGCGATGAACTTATAACTCATTTCAGGGTCTTAATAATAATTAATCCAGGTTTACAAAGTCAGTCCGAAGATATTTTAAAAAAATACCAAATTTTATCTAAAAGACTTAACGTCCTATACCACAAATGGTAGTTTTTATTAATACTGACTCGCTGAAACTCCGATCTCCCGATACTCTGAAGCTCCGTAGCCACGAGACCCTAGAAGGCCCCTAAAACGGCCGGAAAGCAGGGAAGTGGTATGGTAAGCTATCTAAAGATTAGGTTGTCCTAAAGCCCCAAACTCATTAGAGGCAAAACATAAGTAAGACGAAAAATTAGTGGACAAATTATCAGGAAAAAGTGGCAAAAATAGCACGAATAAAACCGGCTTAAAAATCTATAAAAAAATCATTCATGCGCAAATTTATGGATTTATACCTCTTCCCTTAAGCGTGTGTCCGTCGTCGCATAAGATACATTGTACGACTAGATAATTGGGAAGTATAATCAAAATGCATATTCCCGGGAGTGGAGTTAAACATACACTAAGAGAGGGGCGTGCTTCTGTTCCTCTTAACCAGTCCTTGCCATAGATATGAACAGAAGCTATTTACTCTCTCCTCCATTCATGTAGATCCTCTTTTTTCACGCGTGAAAACTCAATTAGCACTAACTATATCATTTTGACAGTATTAGCCTCAAAACAGAGTACTCTACCCTCAAAAATATTAAAGAAAATTGCTATTTTTTGAGGCTAAATCGAAGCTAAAAATTAAACCCAGAAGAGTACTATACCCTATAGTTTTAGCTTCAAAGTTATCCACAGTTTATTCTCTATCTGTATCAAACTATATCAACTATACTACCCTATAGTTTTTATGTTCGGGTTTTGTTCAATACTATCAAACTATATCATTTAAACCTAAAATCACCATTTCTCTCTCCTCCACTTTCTTTCTGATTTTGCCGATTCTCTGATACTTCGACTCTTGCTGATTCTCTGACCCCGCCGATACCCCGATATTCTGAACTATCCTGTCCAGGAAGTTGTGATTAATGCAATTAAAAATATTCCCAATCCAAATCCAAGAAATAACCAAATATCTACTTCGGTAATCCTCTCTTTCAAAGTATGAGTCGCTATCCCCAATGTTACATAAAGTCCTGTTGAAACAATTAAGGATGACATTGGCTTGGCAATCGGCCAAAACGACAGAGCAATTGCCATCTCCCCTATTATTAAGGCTAAAACAGCTGAGTAAACTAAAATAAAAGCACTTATACCCTCCATATCCAGAGACCAAATCACCTGTAAAATTAATGGAAATCCAATTAAAAATACCGCTAACCCATTCCAAATAAAAAATAAATTTAAAGAAAATACTACGTTGAACAACATAAAAGCAGTTATAAGAGTTAGCACGAAAACCGTTGTTGAAGCCACTCTATATAAAGGAATAGTTCTGATGGAAGCCACATTAAACACATTTTGTGAAAGTAGCAAAGTATAAAAAACTAGGCCAAAGGCAAAAGCCACTGGTAATCTGGTAAGCCATCTGACCGGCAAAAGAAAATAATAGCTGGCAACAGCCAAAGTAAATGCCATCGGGAGTATCATTAATATAATTGCTTTCAAGCTATTTAAACCTTCCCATAAAGCCCAAATTGATAGGACAAAGGAAAGTAATGCTAACCCTACAATAAAGCGGTTTGTTAAAAAAACCGGCACTAATTGGGTTGATAAAAGCCCCAAGGAAAGTATGATAGAAACTAAAATAATTTTATGCCTTTTTTCAAAAGATAATTTCTCACGGGTTAGGGTAAGGAATATTTTTATTAGAAAATCACTGAATCTAAAAATTAAATTCATTTTGCGACTAATTTTAAAACATGACAGATGGCAATAGCAAGTGCATCCACTGCGTCATCGGAAAATTTCTTATCTCTTCTTTTTAAACCAGACATAGGCTTTAAAAGTTCTCTGGTTTTATTTCCATTTTTACCCAAAAATTTTCTAACTCCTTCGTGAACTTCTTTCTTATCAGCTCTTCCCCCACCTGCTACCATTAATTTAACCTGAGGGCCTGTGTATTCATGAATAGGTATATTTCTCATCCCCGCAGATAACATTATGACTCCCCTGGCCTGACCGACAGATATTGCTGTTCTGGTGTTTGATCCGAAAAATAACATCTCAATTACAATCATATCAGGATTAAAATTCTCTACAATTTTTTCCAGTTCATGGTGTAATACCACCAACCTTTTTTCCATCACCTGATCTTTTTCTGTAGTAATAAAACCGTAATCTACAAGTTCTATATCATAGTTAAATTCCCGTTCCAAAATATCATCAGGAATTTTAATCAAACCATAACCGGTAGTGGCTGTCCCCGGGTCAATGCCTAAAATTATCATAAATTAAGTGAGAATCTCAAAATTTGCCCAAACTTTATGGATATCATCATGATCTTCTAGTTTTTCTGCAAAGTTCATCACCTTTTCTGCTATAGCTTCATCTTTTATTTCCACTAAAATATTTGGTTTAAAAATTATTTCAGACTCCTCAATCTCATATCCGGCCTGAGTAATTTTTGTACCCATAGTATTTAGTTCCAGGCTTGTTACATATACTAAATACATTTGCTTTCCTTCGTCCAAATAATCTTCAACATCCTCGGCTCCAAAATCTATAAGCTCAAGCATTTCATCATCCACACTTTTCCCTTTCCCCTTCACCCTTACCTCTCCCTTTTTATCAAACATGTAAGATGTGGAACCATTTGCTCCCAACACTCCCCCGTTTTTATCAAATATAAATTTAATTTCCTGGTTAGTTCTTAAACGGTTGTCCGTTACACCTTCAAGTAAAAATGCTACTTTACCTGGCCCAAAACCTTCGTAAACAACTTCCTCCAGTGTTTGGCCCGGTAACTTTCCCAAGCCTCTGTCTATAGCCCTCTGAACGTTTTCTTTGGGCATGTTAACTTTTTTAGCTGCTTCCAGTTCCATCCGAAGTCTGGGGTTAAAATCCGGGTCTCCGGAATTTCCAAGCCTGGCTGCGATAGAAATTGCATTTGCTGTTTTAGTAAAAGTTGCAGAACGTTTTATATCGGCAACGCCTTTAGCGCGCTTGATGGTGCTCCATTTGCTGTGTCCTGACATAACGTTTAGATATTACTGTATATATTTGGGATTGACAAGGTACTCAAAAAACCGATATACTCGTTCCTTGATGACTAATGATTCCACTATCGAATTACAACAACTGGCAATTAAAGCTGCTTTAAACTCAAACTGGCAACAAGCAATTGATTTTAATTTACAAATTTTAGAAGAAGAACCCAAAAGTGTTGAAAGCTTAAACCGTCTTGGAAGAGCTTATTTTGAAATAGGAGAACTTGCTAAATCAAAAGAATCTTTTGATAAATCCTTGGAAATTGATCCGTACAATCAAATTGCAGCAAAATTTATTAAACGGATCGAAACATGCAAGAAAAAAGGATCAAAAAACATAAATACACTCGGCTCCAGTCATAACTGTGCGCAAGTTGACAGTGATCTGTTTATTGAAGAACCGGGCAAAACTAAATTAGTTACCCTTTTAAAGGTTGCAGAACCACAAAAACTTTCATTACTGTCCCCTGGTGCTTTAGTCAATTTGAATATTAAAAATAAAGTCGTTGCTATTAATGACGCTGACGGAGAATATCTTGGTGTTCTACCGGATGATTTATCCCGCCATTTAGTCAGACTAATTCATGGTGGTAATAAATATCAGGCAATTATTAAGACTGCCAAAATCAATGGCTTAACAATTTTAATCAGGGAAACATATCGCTCTGCCAGATTTAAAAACCAACCTTCATTTTTGGATAATCTGAATATGGCTCAAACCTATTCTTCTGATAATATCGTAATTTTAGATGAAGGCGAAGAGGATGCAGGCACTGATTCAGATGAAGAAGAAAGAGCTTAAGTCCTAGTTTAACAAATCTTTTATATCCTCAATTGTTACCACAAAATGCCCACCCTCTTTATTCAAAGTATTTTGAGGTAAAGCTCTTTTTTGATAATGTTTCAATATTTGTATTGTTGAAAAAGCCTGTGGAACAGTAACCAGATTTGTATTTTTCACTTTTTCATCTATCTCAGATTTAATCATCCTGGCTTTGCCATCATCACCGGTTATTACAACAACTCTAATTAAGGTTTTAAATAAAATCTGCAAGCCATCTCTTTCACACTTTGGCTGGGTAACTACCTGCCACCATAGCTCCTCTGAATCAGACAAATCAGCAGAAACTTCCTTCAAACCTAAAATTGGATCATCTTTTCCTTCGTATTCTAAAGGCTTATCCTCTTTCCGGAAGTCCTTAGAGCTAATTTCCCAGGCTAAAACGCCTTTGGGAATTGTGTCACCATATTTTACACTGTAGTCTTCCAATTCTACCAAGTCCAACTGAGTGATAAATTGTTTTAAAATCACGGTTGGCCCGTAAACCACCAATGCTTTTTTAGAACCTTTATACAACCTTTCAAAAGATACAATTAATCTTTTCTGATTGATGATTTTATCTATTTTTTCTAAAATTTCCTTATTTAAACCTGCTTCGTTTTTGACCAAGTATAAAGAATAAACAGTATCTGAATGAATAGGCATGCTGGCATAATCGCGCATAGACCTTAAAGCTAAAATCAGAGAAGCCACAATAATAAAACCGAATAGAATAACCCAAATGATCATAATAACCCCTATATAATACCATAGAGGCTAGCCTGGATCACTTTTGATACTTTAGAAAGGAGTCTTCTCCTAAAATGATAGTAATATCGGCCCGCGATGAATCGAGAGATACAGCATCAGAAGCACAAGCTTCACCCTGGTCTAAACCAAATAATGGAATCTTTTGCCAAAAGGAAGAAGTTTTGGGTTGCGGACAATATAGATTCAATGCCTTAGAAATATAGTTTGAGGTATAGCTTTTTTTAGAAATAATCGTGCTTTTGCTAACTTTATCAAGATGATTAGATGTGAAAATCACTCTGCCACCCATATTAGTCAATACTCTCGCAGCTCTTTCGGCCAAACCAGGAACATCGGTCGCATTAAAAATTCCAATTGATAATCCTTCTTTTTTAATCTTTTCAGTTTCAAAATAACCAACTTCAAATTGATCCAACTTAATTTCATCAATCGCAATCACCCTACTACCATCAGGCAAAAGCAACCATTTTGTTAGTTCTGATTTTTCTAAATCAATTGTTTTAATCTTGTCTCCCCTAACCTCTTTTATTGCCCACCAAACTTTAAAAAACTCTACTAAGTTAAGATCTGTCTTTGCTTTTGACAAAATATCAATTCCGGGCAAAAAGCTAGCTCTTTCTGAGTTAATTAAATCAGGCAAGCTTTCCCGTTTATCATTAAAGATTAAATAACCGTCTGCCAAAATATCAAAAGAAATATTAATTGAGTCTCTTAAAAGATACGGTCCCATCGGTGGTTTTTCTGCCTGTCCCAAATCATAGATACTGCGCATAGGCCAGTTTCCAAAACCGTATGGCACATCCAAATTCAAATCTTCAGGAAATTTAATTATGGTTAACTCTTTTCCCGCTGGCTGATATGATAAAAGATAAGAATTATCCATCTTTACCACCAAATTGAAATCACTTTGTCCATCCCAGGAATTTAGTTTAGGATGATTATTTATTGATAGCTGCGGATTTAAACCACCTAAAAATCCAAATATTTTTCCGAATATAATCAGCGCAATTAAGAAAAATATTGCTGTTATCCCCAATGCAATTGGGTTATTCGAACGCGTTGATTTTATTTTTTTCTTTTTAGGAGTTGCCGCAAGACGAATCGAGGCTTTTCGTTCATATTTTTTCCAATTTAAAGTAGCAGTCTTTTTCCGGGCAGGCTTAGACATAAAAATTGCTTATTTACCTTTCCTTTTTTTCCTTGCTGATTACCTCAGGTGGAGTAAAAACAGGAGCAAAACCGGTATATGAATCTGAAACATTTTTCTTCTTTTTCTTTTTTTCGCCTTTATAAAAGCTACCAAATGATCCCATATATCACACCTCCTTCTTTGTGTCACATAAACAAATACAACAATACTGTCATTAAAAGTAAGGCAATACCGGAATATAAAGTTAATATAGGTGTAAGTTGTATTAAACCCATACCAGCCAGTGTTAAAAGAAGACCTGAGACTCCTGTTAATACAATTAAGATTACCTTTTTGAACCTGTTAAATAAATTCTGTAAAGAAAATTTTATTCCATCCATATTATAAGTTTAGAGTAAAAGTCATCTTCAAATCAAGTATCAGTCACAAATTTAGATTAGTTAGCTGTACACCTCTCAGGTGTACAATGCGTACACCTGGCAATTTAGCTACACAAACCGAAGACTGGGTCTCCATCCAGAATTATTTTTTAGTTGAAAGTAGTGTGCTTGTGGGAAAGTTTGTTAAGCTCAATTTTAGAACGGTCTTTGAAAAAATCCATATTAGGCCAATGGTTTCTAAGCATTTGAGTCACAAAATCACCGGAAACTACATCCGGCAGGATCACATAATCAACTCCAACCTTGTAAAGAGCCTTTGCTTCTTCCTGGTCTGTGGCCCTAATCACAATTGCTGCTCTGGAATTCTTACGTCGGAGTTCTGTAGCCAACACCAAGTTATCTTCAGGGCTATCTGTTGTGGAAATAATTAACTTTGCCCTGTGCAAATCCAAAAACTCCAAAACCTCAGGGTCTCCGATATCCCCAAATAGCACATGCACTCTTTCGCTAACTAATTTTTTTACAACATCCGGATCTATATCAACCACCAAAAAAGGGATTCCTTCACGTTTTAAATACTTTATTATTTCACCGCCCATCCATTTTGCTCCGACTAAAACTACATGATCTTCCATGGAGGCTGATTTTTTCTCTATTGGTTTAGTTGATCCTCCGTGCTCAAAAAACCCGACGAAGTCCTCCATTTTTTCATAAATCTGTCTTGAATAAGAGATTAAGATAGATGAAAAGATTATAGAAATAACCCCTACCAATGCCATAGCAGTTAACGTACTTTGAGGAACCATACCAAGACGCACACCAACTACCATAATTATTAATGAGAACTCAGAAATTTGAGAAAGATTAATTGCTGTTTGAAACATTGTATGTTTACGGAAACCAAAAGATCCCAAAATTAAAAGAAATATTAACGGCTTAATAACTATGGCATAGAGAGTAAAAAGAATTATGATTGGTAATACCTCTGAAACATTAGAAAACATGACCTGAGAACCTAAATACACAAAAAATAAGGTCACAAAAAAATCACGGAGCGGTTTAACTTTACCCTGAATTTCAAAATGAAATGGCGAATTAGCTAAAGCTATTCCTGCCAAAAACGCACCGATTACTACTGAAAAGCCCATTGCTTGTGCTAAAACAATATAAATAAAACACCAAGCCAAAGAGGATAAAAATAAAAGCTCTGCAGATTTAGCTACCGCATTAAAAATTTTGGTTAAAAAATACCGGGATAATATTATTGACAGTAGGAAAAGCAGGATTCCTTTTGCAAACAAGGCAACCAGAGGTAAGCTGCTTTGCAGACCGGTATGTGCAAAAGAGGAAGAAACAGTCATGGCCATTAAAACCATGATTGCAACTAAATCTTCCACCAATAAAATACCGATACTTAATTTCCCGTATAAAGAGCTGAGATCTTTTTTCTCAAGCAGCATTTTAACTACAACTATAGTTGAAGAAAATGAAAGTCCAGCACCTAAGTAAAAACTAACAGTTTGCGAGTATCCTAAGAATGTTGAAATTAAAAATCCAGTTAAAAAAGCAAATAAAATTTGCCCCAATGAGGCTGCAGCAATAGGCTTGCCTAAGGATTTTAATTCTTTCAGATCAAGCTCCATTCCGATAAAGAACAATACAAAAGCCACACCAATATCAGGTAAAAATGTGGCGAACTGAAAAGTGGCTGAATTAAAAATTTGAAAAAGAGATAAAATTACTCCAGCTACCAAATAAGCAATAACCAAGGGAAACTTAAAAATCCTGACTAAAAACCCCAAGACAGATGATAAACCCAAAACTATTGCCAGTTGTATAAATAAAGAGCTTGATGCCATAAAATATTATTTTACTTCTTGTAAGCTATCCAACGCTTCCTGCAAATCTTTTGGAAGAGGACTATCAAAGCTCATCCTTTTTGCAGTTTGAGGGTGGTTAAATTCAAGATGAGCAGCATGCAAAAACTGCCTACTAATCCATCTATGATCTAATCTGGTGGTTTTTCTGCCACCGTATTTATCATCCCCCACTATTGGAAAACCTAGGTATTTTAAATGTACCCTAATTTGATGTGTCCGTCCAGTCAGGGGATAACACCTAACCAGGGTAAATTCTTTGTAATTCATGGCTCCCAGTTTCCTTATTTGGATTTTTGAATAATCAGAAAATAACTCTGACAGTTTTTCATCACTGAATTCAAATCTTTCGATTGGTTTATACTCCGTCACTGCTTCCCGAGCGTTTATCCCCTCACTTTTAAACTTAAGCTGATCTATTGTGGTAAATTTTTCACGGTCTCCGGGATGTCTTAAAATGCTGGCGTTAACCATCCCCTCTTTCACGATACAACCATGAACTAAAGCCAGATACTCTTTTTTAACCCCCCGTTCCTTAAACTGGGTTTGCAAACTCTCTAAAGAGCTTTCTGTCTTAGCAACTACCAGTAAACCTGAGGTATCTTTATCAAGCCGATGAACAATTCCTCCTCTCTCAATATTAATTTTAAATTCTGAAACAAGGATATCCTGTAAGGAAGGTTCTATTTGCGTTTCCGAAGAAGTAGTTACAAGTCCTGCAGGCTTTTCAATCACCAAAAGGCTGTCATCTTGAAAAACTACAGGAATCATTATTTAGATAAAAAATTCTTAATTTCTTTTATAACTTCTTCAGGATTTAAGGCTGATTTTATTAAATACCCGGAAGCTCCTAAACTAAAAGCCTCATTGATAATTGTATTATTTCCTAAGTTTGTCAAAACAATAATGGGACCAATATTTAAAGATGATGATTTAAGGTTGAGGTTTTTTAAAATTTGTATCCCGTCCATTTTAGGTAACATAATATCCAACAAAACAATATTCCACCCACCCTGTTTAATTTTGTCCAAAGCCATCTCCCCGTCAGACGCTGTTTCAACCTTATACCCTTCCTGAGTGAATAACTCCTCGTAAAATTCTCTTATAAACTGATCGTCCTCGACAATTAATATTCTTGTGGTGTTTGCCATATATTAAATATATATCATAATCCAGTAAATACTTACATACATCCGTTTACTAAATTGTTACCATAGCTAATTCCTTAGCTTCTCCGATAGGTTTTTTAGCATAGTGTTCAGCATTAGCCAATACTTCAGGTGTTAAAACCGGAAGAGTAAAAGTAAATGTCGACCCTTTCCCTGTTCCTTCTGAAACAGCCCAAATTTTACCATGCATCAAATCTATCAAGCTTTTCGAAATAAATAGACCAAGACCAGTTCCTCCGGAAGTAGCTGCTGCAGCATAAGAATTATCTAACCTCCCGAATTTCTGGAATAATTTAGCCAAATCGTCCCTGGAAATTCCCACTCCGTTGTCACGGATTGATGCTTCCACTACTTTACCATCGGTAAAAAAACTAATAGAAACTTTTCCGTCAACCGGAGTAAACTTCAAAGCGTTACCCAACAAATTTAAGATCACCTGAGTTATCTTATCCGGATCAGCAAAAACAGTCGGAACCTTGCTTTTAACAACTTCTACTTTTATATTCTTTTCACCTGCTTTTGGTAAGACCATTGAGACAATTTCTTCTGCTAAAGACTGAATATCAAACTCTTTTGGTTTAATTTCAATACTGCCTGATTCAATTCGGGAAACATTCAACATATCATTTACTAAATTAATCAAACGTTCTGTTGAAATATATGCCCTGGATAAATATTTTTCCATTTTCAGGGATAATGGAGAATCCGGTCTTTTGAGTGCCATCCAAAGATAAGACCTAATGGCTGTCATAGGAGTGCGAAGCTCATGGGAAGCTATACTTACAAAATCATTTTTTAAACGGTCAAGTTCTTTTAAGCGTAAATTAGCTTTTTGTAAATCAAAAGTTGCCTTTTTAACCTCTTCTTCTAAAGTAACATTAAAGCGCTTTATTTTTTCATAAGACTCTGCATTTTGAATAGCCACAGAAAGCTCCGGTGACAAAATATCAAATACTTTTAGATCCCTTTCTGCATATGTTTCTCCTGAAGATTTTTCACCCAATATCAAAGAACCGACAACATCATTATTAATATGTAAGACCTTAACAATAGATATTCCCAACACCCTCATAGAGTCTTTTAACTTACCTTCTTCCAAATCATCAAAAACAACAATTTTGTGTATATCTAAATCAAATGTAAAACAACAGTTAAAAGTTGTGAGTTGTTGGGTAAATCCTTCTGAAATAATTTCATACTGATTATTACTTGTATTTAAAATTAATGCACCCCTGGAAATCCTCATTTCTTTTAGAATTGACTGTAGCGTTTGACTCACAAGGGGTCTGATTTCTATATTTGTACTCATAATATGGGATAAAACAGAAAGAACCTGATTTTCATCATAATGGCTGTGATAAAAAATCCTGTCGGTAAACCTCTCCAACATTTCCTTAAGAGATTGAAAAGTAAAAGCGACAAATAAAGTCAAGGTTGTTGAAATAACCAAACTAATGACACTAGTTTGCTGTTTGATAAGATAAGTACTTACAAGAAATAGACCCCCTGTATAAAAAGAACCGATAATTACAAGCAAAACTATATAAGCAACCGAGCGCGCCACAATAAAACGTATGTCCAAAAAATGATGTCTGACAATTACATAAGTTGCAACAAAAGTGAAAAATAGACTGGCGACACTACTTGTCGAAAATAAACTCGTGTTATTATAGGCAATCGGTAAAATAATATCGGAGATTGTTGCAAAAATACCAAATAAACTAAAGCTACTTAAAAAATATATTAGCTGAGTTCTGTTTCTTCCTTGAAGATTTTTAATATTAAGTAAAAAAATACTAATAGCCAAAAATAATTCACCCCAAATAGCAGATGCCCACCAAATATAATTTTTACCGATAACTGTATGCAAACCTTTAACAGGATCTATAACTACATCTACTACCCAGGTATCGGTAAAAAATAAAAGATAAACTGTTAAACTTATAAAAAACAAGCTATAGAGACCGCCTACAGGCCATAATCGCCTGAAAGATGGTTTTGGAAAAATAAAGGCAAATGCCATAATAGAGATTTCATTTATCGAAATTACCAAATAAGTTGCCTTAATCCAAAAAATACTGTTAAAAATAACAGGAAATTCATAAAACAGCAAACAAAAAGCCCAAACACCGTAAAGAAAACTAATAAAGAAAAAAATCTGGTTGATTAAATTCTTGGAGTTACGTCCTAAAACCAAAAACGCCAAGAATATATTGATTATTCCTGTTAAAGAGATAACTGTAACTTTAATTAAATCTAAGGGCATTAAGATTTATTATAGCGGGAAGTAGATAAAATAAAAATACTAGCGGACTTTTTGAAGGGCTTCAAAAACTTCTTTGCTCGAAGTTGTAGTAGAAGTTACAAGTAAAGGGTTTGTATATTTTACGATATTAAAAAACCGTGGAGCATTACTTAAATAGCTTCCAACAACTCTGTATAAATCATCAAGGTCAGCAAATGTCTTCCCCTCTCCTATTTGTGAAAATAGTCCTTTTTCATGTATCTTCCTGACTTCTTCCCCATTCCTCCGGAGCATTGCCATTGGCAACATACCTGATCTTTCAGCTACTTTAGTCGCTGTATTAAATGCAACCGTATTATATAAACCATATTTTTCGGCAGCATAGACAGGCACACCAAGTCCTGCAACCGACTCCCATTTACGGACAGGATCAGTTGCAAATTCTAATAAGCTGTATTGTTCATTAAAAGTTCTTCTGATTGCAGGTAAATAACGCTTGTCATCTTCAGTTGCCTGATCCGTTAGCTCCCAAGCCCATGGTTCTACAAAATATTTACCGTCTCTTTTAAAAACAGTGGCTTTACCTTCCAACTCTGCTCCTGGTTGAGGTATTTGTACAATTCCATTACTCGCATTATAAATTTCATCATCCAATAGTAGAGTAGTTCTATAAACATCCCCAAAGATTGTTTCTTTTGCCTCACCTTCCAGTTTTAGGTTTACCCCTGTATATCCATCAAAATATAAAAGACGGCTGGATTTTAAAGGCAAAATCCCGGATGTAATATTTTCTTCAGTTATTTCAATCGGTGAATGAATAACATCACCATTAATACCTGCAACACCACAATGACTCATTAGCCATTCAACAGTTCCTGCCGGACCACCATCGTATTGAGAAGCAAGGGATAAAACTGAAATATCGCCCTTTACTCCATTCAGATAGTTATGGTCACCTGGGTATATTTCAATTCCTTCTGAATTCAACAAACCTGCATTTTCAAAAGCTAAGACTGATGCCTTAGCTGCTGCTACAATAAAGGGAATATTATCAAGACCCTTCATAAATCCCGGTTGCAACTTCTTAGGCATCTGCGGCAGATGTGCACAAAAAGAAGTCCCTAGTTCTATCATTGAATAGCCTGGTCTTATTGCCCCACAAGCCATTAAAGCACCGATTGATTTGTGATAAAAATCAGGATGAAATGCTCCAGATAACATCACCAACCTTCCTACTTCTCCTTTAACTATTTCATCAGCAGGAATATGAGGGTTACATTCCCTCATTGATTTTTCAATTTCCGGTTGTTGGATAATACCAGTCACCCGCTGCAGTAAAGCACCATCAAATGTAGGAACATAGAGCTCGTTTGATGCAACAGGTGCATGGTAACTTCTTCTTATCAAGGATTGTTCTATCATTTTCTTTAGATTTGAATAATTGTACTGTTCGAACCGTAAATTTTCAATATCCCCTTGTATAGCAATCAAAGAACCAATTAGTTAAAATAAATAAATGAAATCTATAAAATCAGATGATTTTGAATGTATAAATTGCTACAAAAAGATAAGTGCCTCTGCTATTGGGACTGCAAACAGAAATCATTGCCCTGATTGTTTATATTCAAAACATGTTGATTTTTGTTCACCAGGTGACCGCAAAGCAACTTGTCAACAAAAAATGAAACCGATCGGGCTTACTTTTAAAAACGAAGGCAAAGACAAATATGGAAATGACAAACATGGAGAAATTATGATTATCCATCAATGTTTGGGCTGTAATAGAATATCGATTAACAGGATTGCGGGCGATGATGATCCCCAATCAATCTTTGATATTTTAAATGAATCAAAAAACCTTGATTTATCTTCCAAACTTGAACTTGAATCAGCCAATATAAGATTAATAACCGACTCTGATCTAAACGAGGTGAATACCCAGCTATTCGGCAAAAAATAGTATAATTAGAAATGGAACAAACAGGAAAATTAATTGTTATCACAGGTGCCACTGTTTCCGGCAAAGATACAGTTGTTGCTTCCCTTCTAAAGGCCCACCCTTTCTGGAAAAGAGTTGTAACCACCACAACCAGACCCATCAGAACCGAAGAAACCAATGGAATTGACTACAATTTTATTGATAAAGAAACATTCCAAAAGATGAAGGAAAATGATGAATTCCTTGAAACGGTTGAGTATGCAGATAATTATTATGGCACTACAAAATCTATTTTAGACCCGGCTCTACAAGGTCAGATTCTTATCTGGAGAATTGATGCTTCCCGTGCTGCACAAGTTAACAAACTATTTGAGGATTCGTTTGACGCCAAAATTGCTAATTATTTAAAAGCCAACACAAAAGTCATTTATCTTAAGTTGGAAAATAATTCAGTCCGACAAAAACATTTTTTAGAAAGAGGCATGATTAAAGACGATATCAATAAAAGACTTAAACAAGATGAAATCGATTATCACGTCGGTAATTTTAAAAATATAGTTATAAATTACGAAGGAAAGCTGGAACAAACTATGGCAAGTGTAGAAGAAATTATAAATTCTTAAACGTGTTCTACAATATAATTTTTAACTTCTGCCACAAATTGATCAGGGGTTAATTCCGGTTTATGCAAAAACCCACTGGCTCCCAATGATATTGCTTCATTGATTACTGTATTTTGATCTAAGGCAGACAACATAACAATCGGTCCGTTTTTTGGAGGAGGGTTAATAGCTTTTAATCTTCTAAGTACCTCTAGCCCGTCAATCTTTGGCATCATGATATCCAAAATAATTAAATCATAACCCCCGGCAGTAATTTTTGCCAAAGCTGTCTGCCCATCAACTGCTGTTTCAACAATATAGCCTGCAGTGATTAGAAGCTCTTCATAGAGATTACGTAATTCAGTATCATCATCTACTAATAATATTCTGGCCATATATTTTTAATTATTACCTATTTTTCTTTTTAGAGCAAGACAGGCAAAGAGTGGCAGTAGGCATAGCTTCAAGCCTTTCTATCTCTATCTGTTTGCCACAATTTTCACATTTCCCATAAGTTCCTTTTTTAAGTTTAACTAAGGATTCTGCAATTCTCTTTGAGAGGTAGGTCAAATCACCTTTCACCATTGAAAGCCTGCTATGAACATCTGCCATCCAGGAATCTGTACCTGATTCAGAAGCTTCAGGAGCCAAATCTTTATTGGTAACAGGATCGTCTTTTTCGATTCCTTCAAGTTGTTTTTCAACAGACTTTTTCTGCCTTTGCAGCACTTTTTTAATCTTATTAATAGTTTCTCGGGGTAGATTTAACATTTAGCTTTTTCTTAAGTTTCCTTGGAAGTACTCTTAGGTTAGTTTTTGTTGTTCCGAACCTGATCCTCCAACTTATTTTAGCATTATAACAATGTTTAATTAATCTTTGTAGTACCAAGTTTCGCTTTTTACCCGAGGTCATTGCACGGGCAATTAGCGATAAATCCTGTATAAAAACCCTTTTAGAACGATTATAAAATACGACCACACCGATAATAAATATTACTAGCGGCGCAAGAGCATCCTGGAAATAACCGCCCCGCAATAAATACTCTGCAAGAAACCTTTCCAGACCCAAAAGCATCAGAGTAATTGATACGATTTTCCCGTTGAAATGAAAACGGGTAGCATTTTTCCATAGCCAAAAGAAAAATAATAAGTATATAAAACTTTCAAAAATATTTACAGGAAGTCTTTTGCCGATTAAACCTACCACAGGTACTGCAACCGGCAAAGAAGAAACTACTCCATAACCACACCCTCCAAGAAAACAACCGAAGCTGCCAAAAACCAAGCCCATCATAAGCCCCACAGCAGCCATGTCAGCAATCTGCCAAAAATTTAATTTAGCCCTCATGGTTAATAACTTAAGTGTAAGCACACCACCAATCAGCGCACCCCATAAAGCAAGCCCCGGATAAAGATTAATCAAAAAAATATGGGAAAGATTAGTAAAATATCGGAGATTCAAGAGTATAAAATATGCTCTTGCAAAAATTAAACCTCCGAAAAAAGTAAGCAAACCTAAATCTAAAATTTTACTTTCATCCAGATCATATGCTTTAGCCAGTCTCCATGCAACAAAAGTAGCAGCTAAAAAACCCAGGGCTAAGAATAATCCGAAAGAAGAAACCGGAATGGCACCTATAGAAAATAAAATCGGTAACATAATTGGTATGATACCAAATTTTGACTTATACTTCCTCCCCTTGTTATACTGATTATTAGACAAAAGTTATGACTGCAACTGCACACGCATTAATCGGAGGAGCTGTTGCCTCAACAATATCCAGCCCGGAGCTTGGCTTAAGCCTTGCTTTTATTTCACACCCCCTGCTTGATCTAATCCCACATTGGGATTTTGCCAACAATTGGAGAACAAAAAATAAAACAAAATTATTTATTGAGGCATCGCTTGATCTGTCCTTTGGAGTAATCCTGACTTATATATTATTTGGCCAGGGTGTAAATATGTGGTATTTTTTTGGCTGTATCTTTGTGAGCGAAGTATGGGATATTATTGAAGCACCTTATTGGCTTCTTAATTGGAAATTCCCACCAATCTCCTGGGTTTATAATATTCAATCAAGAATGCAGGGAAAAGCTCCGCTTCCATGGGGAATAATTACACAAATAGTAACTGTTGTGTTGGCAACAGTTGTACTACAAAGCCTTACTTAACTCTTTCAATATATTGACCTGAACGGGTATCTACTTTTACTTTATCTCCGACTTTCATAAACATCGGAACTTTAACAGTCAAACCATTATCCAAAGTTGCGTCTTTGTAAACATTGGAAACTGTATTTCCTTTTTCACCAGGACCTGTTTCTGAAATTTCATAGATTAGAGTATTCGGAAGCTCTAAACCAAGTGCAGTATCATCAGCCACAATCAATATAACATCCAGCCCGTCCTTTAGGAATTTACCAGCATCCCCCACTGTATCTTTGGAAATTGGGAATTGCTCAAATGAAACAGGGTCCATGAAATTGTATGTTTCACCATCTGCATACAAAAACTGGGTTTTTTTCTTCTCTACTCCTGCTTCTTCAACCCTGGCTCCTGTGATAAAAGATTTTTCTGATGTGGCTCCTGTTTTTAAATTTCTGATCTTAACTTTAATATTCCCTGATCCCCTACCCATTTTTATGTGCTCATAAGTAACAACCTGCCAGAGCTGGTTGTCTTCTTTAAAAACCACACCATTTCTTAAATCGTTTACGTTTATCATTGTGAGATTAATTCTACCAAAGTTTTTATGCCTATTCCAGTAGCTCCCGGTGAACTGTAAGGACTGGCATTTAAGTCCCAAGCTGTACCTGCAATATCTAAATGAATCCAGGGGGTATTTTCTTCTATTACAGTTTCAATAAATTTAGCTGCAGTAATCGATCCTGCTGAAGAAGGAATAGGACCTCCATGAGCTATATTAGAAATATCGGCAATATCAGATTTAATCATGTCAGTATACTCTTCTCCCAAAGGCATCTTCCAAAATTTTTCGCCTACAGTTGCTCCCAAATTTATAAATTTTTCTGAAAACATATCATTATTACTAAAAAGACCGGTAATTTTATGGCCCAAAGACACAACCATTGCTCCTGTTAAAGTAGCCAAATCGATTACTTTGGTTGCTTTTAAATCTTTTTGAGCTAAGGTAACCACATCCATCAAAACCAGCCTTCCTTCGGCGTCAGTATTTAAAATTTCTACGGTTTTACCATTGTAACTTTTTATAATATCCCCCGGTTTTAAGGCTTTACCTGAAGGTAAATTTTCAGTTAATGCTAAAACAGCCGAAACATTAACACGGGGTTTAAGTTCACCAATAATTTGCATCACTCCTAAAACATTGGCAGCCCCGCACATATCATATTTCATCTCATGCATACCTGAACTTGGTTTTATGGAGATTCCGCCTGAATCAAAAGTTAAGCCTTTTCCGACTAATCCGTATTTGTCCTTACTTCTGGGATTTCCTAAATATTCCATCGTCACAATAAAGGACGGTTCGTCTGATCCTTTTGCAACTCCTGCAAATCCACCCATACCCTTTTTTGAAGCCATTTTCTCATCAATTACAGCAATTTTCAGTTTATAATCTTTGGCAATTTTTTTAGCTGCTTCCACAAAATATGAAGGCGTTACTTCATTTGCAGGCAAATCCCCCAGCATTCTGGCCAAATTTATGCCACCTGCAACAACGGAAGCTTTTTTAATTGCAATTTTATCTTCTCCCCTAGCTTTTTCCAGATAAATTTGTAAACCGCCAAGTTTTGTAGGTTCTTTTTCTGTTTTGAATCTGGTTGAAGGATCATGAAAAGCAATTTCTGCACCCAGGACAAGCGCATAAATCACAGCATCTGAAGATAATTGTTCTGACTCAGCTGGTGGAATTAATGTAGCGTCCTTGAATTTATTAATTAAATATTTAGAAACCGTGCCTCCGAAATTCTGACAAGTTTCAAAATTAAATTTGTCCTTCTCCCCCACTCCAACCAAAAGAAAACTTTGCTCAGCATTAAATAAGAGTTGTAGCTCATTGGGTTGTCCAAATTTAGGATTATCCTTCAAAAAATCCTGAATCAGCTGATTCTTGAATTGTGGCACTTCATTTAAAAAAACCGGGATAGCAATAATCTTAACTTCTTTCAGAGACTCTTGGTCTGTAGATAGCTGAATTCTCATGAGGCTAATGATACGCTTATGTGCTCAGTAAGTCAATTCCAGCCTTGTAAGGACCAACCTTGCACGGCTAATAAAAATTTAGTAAGTTATTCTTATGCCATCAAGAAACAGAGTTAAGCAATATCTTGATAATGGTTATTACCATATCTACAACAGAGGTGTTGAAAAAAGGTTGATCTTTCTTGATGAACAAGATTATGCAGTTTTCGTCTCTTATTTACGGGATTACTTATCACCAAAAGATGAAAAGACATTAATAACTAAGCTTTCTGACCCAAGCACATACTATAAAGACAAGGATAAGATTCTAAAATTACTCCGATTAAAAAACTTTGCTGACAATATAACTTTATTAGCTTATTGTCTTATGCCAAATCATTTCCATTTATTTATAAAACAAACTGAAGCAAAATCAATTGATAAATTTATGAGATCCCTTGCCACAAGATATACTATGTACTTCAACCAAAAATATAAAAGGGTAGGCAATTTATGTCAGGATATTTATAAGGCAGTACTTGTAAACACCACAGAACAATTTCTTTATCTCTCTGCCTATATTCATTCCCAAGCTTTACCCTTGCAAGGACCAACCCTACGAGGCTATAAATATATATCATCTTATTCAGAATATCTTGGAATACAACAAACGGAATGGATTCGTCCTGAAGAAATTCTTTCTCTCTTCTCTAAAACTAACCCCAATCTTTCTTACAAATCATTTGTAGAAAAAACTAATGATTTCTCTATCATTCAGCAAATTACTGTTGATATCTAGCCTCTCAAGGACCAACCCTGCAAGGCTAACAATGACAAAGTAGTTTATTTTAAGTATAATTTCAGAGTAAATGCCGAAGTGCTATAGCACTGAGCTTTTTGCCGAAGTGGCGGAATGGTATACGCGGTAGTCTCAAAAACTACTGATCGCAAGGTCTTGTGGGTTCGACTCCCACCTTCGGCACACAATAGGTCAAGTTTTATTTTTTTGATTCTTATGAGTAAAAATATAAAACTTATAACTGATCCGGAAAAATCCTCACAACAACCTCATAAATATTTAGGTATTTTAGGAATGATCTGGTTAACTTTTTTAATTATTGCTGTATTTACAGCTGCCAAGACATTTTCTGTAGGTCAAATTACTTTTTCTGTCGCGATTCTTAATTATCCATTCGTGTATATTTTTGCAGATATTTTTACTGAAGTTTATGGGTATAGAGTTACCCGCAAAATTGTATGGACAGGATTTTTTTGCATACTTCTTGCCACTTCAATTGCTTACCTCTATAGTCTCATCCCTCCAACCCCTACTTTTACTAGCAATGATGCTTTCACTATTATTTTCCGGGCCAGTCCAATCATTGCTTTAGCAAATATCGTTAGTACTTTTTCAGGTGAGATAACCAATTCATTTGTCGTTGCTAAAGTAAAATTATTAACCGGTAATTCACATAAGTGGTTAAGGTGGATAAGTTCAACTTTTTTTGGACAAATAGTTGATAATGGAATTTTTTTCACTGCAACTTTTCTTGCTGCCGGATTATACACAGCCAAAGAAATTTTCCCATTAATTTTAAGTTCAGTAATTTTTTGTACTACTTGGGAGATATTTGCACTCCCCATAACTTACAGAGTAATTAAGCTGATAAAACAAAAAGAGGGTCTTGATACTTATGACCATGGAACAGATTTTAATCCGCTTAATCTGCGCCAGTAGTTTTATCTAAATATTTAAATCTGGGGACTGATTTGCCCTCCACAACTATGTTTTCCAAGAACATTTTCTTTGGTCTTACCCATAAAGCATTTTCGTCGTAATCAGGGTGATTATATAAAGCCTTATAAACTACCAGCTCTTCCAGAGTTTCACTATGATGTGCTATTCCCACAACTTCATAAAAGTTTCCCTTGAAATGCTGATATCTGCCTAGTTTAACTTTAGGACTATTTGCCATCTGATTCTTCATGAGGCGGTCTTCCTCTTCCTCTTTCCATACCATAAAACTTTACCTTTTCTGGGATAAACATTAATTTAATCTCTCCTGTAGGACCATTTCTGTGTTTTTGAATATCCAAAGTTGTGTCTTTCATATTGTCTGCGTCCTCTCGATAGATAAACATAACAACGTCGGCATCCTGTTCAATTGCTCCTGATTCCCTAAGGTCAGCCAATTGCGGTCTTCTTGAACCCCTTGACTCAACAGCACGAGATAGCTGAGACACACAAAGAACAGGCACTTTTAATTCCCTGGCTAAATTTTTAAGTCCCTGTGAAATTTCAGAAACCTCCTGAACCCTGTTTTCCTGTCCCCTACCATGAATAAGTTGCAAATAGTCCACAATCAGGAGTTTCAAACCATGTTCCATCTGCAATCTTCTGGCCTTTGTCCTGATATCTGCTAAAGATACACCCGGAGTATCATCAATAAATAAAGGTGCCTCCGCCAATTCTCCGTAAGCATGGGAGATTCTATCAAAATCATTATCATCCAGCTTTCCTGTTTTTAATTTCCAGGCTTCAATTTCAGATTTTGAAACAATAATCCTATCTACCAACTCTTCCTGAGACATTTCCAAAGAAAAAATACCTACAGGCATACCTGCTTTTACAGCCACATGTTCTGCCACATTAAGCACGAACGATGTTTTTCCCTGACCGGGACGGGCAGCAAAAATAATCAAGTTTGATTCCTGCATACCAGCCAATTTATTGTCTAAATCCTTAAACCCTGTCGGAACTCCACGTAATTTTCCTGAAGTTTTTTGCAACTCATCTAATCTATCAAATGAAACAGTTAATAAATCCTTAAGAGGCACAAAATCACGTTTCAAACTAGCTTGGGACAGAGAAAAAATCCCCTGCTCAGCGTTTTCCAGTAAAGTGGGAACAGGCACCGACTCGTCATAAGCCGTTTCTACCAATTTAGTTGCCTGAGAAATTAACCCGCGGCGGATGGCGTGTTCCTTGATAATCCTGGCATAATGTTCAATATGTGCAGAGGTTGGGACAATATTAACCAAGGTTGACAGGTAGGCTGATCCTCCTACAATATCCAGACTTTCTCCCTGACGGAGTTTTTCCGTAACCGTCACCAAATCAATCGGTTCACGCTTATCATAAAGATTAAGGATTGCTTCATAAATCTTGCCGTGTTGTTCGGAACGGTAAAAATGGTGGGGAGCAACTATTTCAGCAATCTTGATTACAGCATCTTTATCAATAAGAAGTGCCCCTAAAAGGGACTGTTCAGCTTCAATATTTTGCGGCGGAAGTTTCGATGTTTGACTAGCCATAAAGCTTATTTATCTTAGCTTTTGGACAGAACCACAACTATTGTGGCTTCAGGCAGTTTATCACGGGTTATTGATAATTTTGGTTGCACTTCTGCGTTTTCCGCACCCATTTCTTTTAGAAACGCATCTACTTTTTCAAGCCCCTCAATTTTTAATTCCGGAATCAGGTAATGCATTGGGATGACGATTTTTGGCTCCAACTGAGCCACAACTTCTACAGCCAGTTCTGCATCCAAGGAAAATTTACCACCCACAGGAATCATTAATATATCTGTGCTATCAATTTTACTCAACTGACTCTCAGTTAATTTATGTCCTAAATCCCCAAGATGCACAATGTTAATTCCATCCACTAATAAATGATATGCAGTATTTGTGCCTTTTTCTGCGCCGTTTGCATTGTCATGAAAAGTGGCAATCCCTTCAACGCTTACCCCGGCAACCTCATATTCACCTGGTCCGGCAATCACCAAAGGCGATCCGGTTACAGCCGCAACATTATTATGATCTTCATGAGAATGAGTGGATAGCGCAACTTGAGCATCTAAATCCTTAGGTAATTTTAATCCTGTGAATTCGGGATTAAAGGGATCAATAACTATGGTTGCGGTTTTACCTTTAATTTTAAAACAAGATTGGCCAAGCCAATAAATATCCATGGCGAAATATTACCATAAATTTTGCCACAATCACAAGATGACTTTAATATATTAATCTATTGCTTCTGGGGTATAATAGATTGGTGCATCTGACCCGAGTAACTGAAAATTCTGTCCAAACTGAACCTGACAAGATATCCCTTGAGGTAAGCAATTTTGATAAGTTAAAACAAAAAATGACTAAAAATTTAGGTACTAGCTCTTTTATTTTTTCAATGATCTTAATTTTGCTTGTGGCTTTGGGATTTTTTATGTATCTACATTTTTTTGTAAACCCTAAAGAAGAACCCTCAACCATTCTTAATTACCAACCAGTTACCACCAATCCCTTAAGCTTAACTTTAAACCTTTCCAGTCCTGATGATAACTTGTTGGTATACGATACCAATCTTCTTGTTTCAGGCCAAACTACATCCGGAACTTTGGTTTTAATAACTATTAATGAAAACAATCAAACCTTAAACGCCTCAAAGCAGGGAGATTTTTCTCAAACCGTTAAATTGCAGTCAGGAATCAATCAAGTAATCGTGTCTGTTTTTGATAATCAGGGAAATTATAAAAGTGAAGAAAGATCCATTTACTATTCAGAGGAGAAGCTATAAAAAAATGTATAATTTAAAATTTAAAATTAATAATTTCAGGAAAATAATAATTATTTTTGTTTTCTCATTCTTCATTCTTCATTCTTCATTCTTCATTCCCAAAGCTTTTGCTGCAGATTCCTCACCCAGCGCTGACATAAAAGAAAAGCTCAAACTCCTGCAAGAAGAAATTGCCTCACGAGCTGCAAACATTAAAAATGAAGTCAGTAAAAAACTTTTGAACAAAGCTTATATTGGAGAAATTACAACAAAAGATACAACTTCATTAACTGTAAACCTGAAATCAGGCCCAGGAAATATAACCATAAATGAATTTACTGAATATATTATTAAATCAAAAACATATACAGGAGATGCAGGATTGAAAAATCTGAATATTTCAGATTTCATTGCTGCTTTAGGAGACGCTGATGATAAAGGAGTTGTAACTGCCAAACAAATCGTTAAAATCACCAAACCAAACCCTAAAAAGATTGTTTATGGAATTTTAATAACTGTTGGCAAAGACTCAACCACTTTAAAAACCAACCAAAACGATCAGTTTTCAATAAATTTTGATAAAAATACTGATTATCAATTAAATAGCGTAGACAGCAGTTTTAAAGAAATTAAAGAAAACAGATGGATTATTGTAGTGGGAGAAGAAATTAAACCAGTTGAAAACAAAGCTAGCACGGTCTCTGCAACTCCTGCACCTCCCCCTGTTCTTTTGGCAAAATTCGTCTATATTTTCCCGAGTGGTATTACACCCAAACCTAAAGCTTCTACTCCCTCAACTACTATAAAACCTTAAAGATATTCTTCCTGATTGTTTTCTTTGAGTTTTTCTATCACTTTTTTTACATCCTGAGTTTTATCCTTATGACAAATTAAAATGGCATCTTTGGTATCAACCACAACAATATCTTTTAAGCCAATCATGGCAATTAATTTTTGATTTCCTTCCACTAAACAATTCTCACTGTTTACATTAATCAGTAGACCATCTTCATCATCTACCACGTTGCCATTTTCATCTTTTTGTTTGGTATCATAAATAACTTTCCAATCCCCCACATCATTCCAACCAAAATCCCCAGGGATTACCACCAAATTATCAATTTTTTCAGAGACAGCCACGTCAATTTGAACATTTTCTGCTTTCTCATAAATATTCTTAACCACTTCCTTCTCGTCTTGTGTTTCAAGACTATCATATATCCTTTCTAATTCTTTATTTAAAGCAGGTGCATTTTTACCTATTGCCTTAGAGATTACCTCAACTGACCAGCAATACAAATTTGCGTTCCATAAATAGTTGCCCGAATCCAAAAATTTCTGGGCAGTTTCCAAGTCAGGCTTTTCTTTAAAACCATCTCCTTTATATACAGATACAGTTTCATTGGAATATTTATCTAAGTGTGTTCCTGTTTTTATATAACCCAAACCGGTATGAGCGAATGTCGGTTTAATCCCGATTGAAACAATATGATCATCTGAACCTGCAACCACCAAAGCACCATTAATCGTTTGCCTGAAAGTATTTTCATCCTCAATTAATTGATCTGCTGCCAGATTTACGATTACTGCTTTTGGATCTCTTTTTCTGACAACAGTTGAGGCATAACCCATGGCCAAAGCTGTATTTTTACCCATCGGCTCTGCAATAATGTTTTCTTCCAAAAGTTCTGGAAGCTGCTCTTTTATATCATTAACATAACTTTCCAGGGTAATTAAAAAAATTCTTTCTTTGGGAATAAGAGGCACAATTCTATCAAAAGTTTGTTGCACCATGGTTTTTTTACCATAAAGTTTTAGTAAATGTTTAGGAGTTTTTTTGCGGGATTTTGGCCATAATCTGGTTCCCCCACCCCCTGCTAAAATCACAGCATAAAAATTATCAGAATTTCCCATTCGCTTACCCAATATACACCACCCTTTATAAATCTTTCAAGTCTTGAGTAGATTTCATCCCACCCCAAGGGTGGGATGTTTTACACAATAGCCTTTTTGCGCTAAACCTGCTTTTTATGAGATAATAACTTAATATGAAACAAATTATTCCACCAGTAAAAGGCACCAGAGATTTTTATCCGGAACAAATGGCTTTCCGGAACTGGCTGTATGAAAAAATTCAAGTTTTGAGTCAAAAATATGGATATCAGGAATATGATGGACCTGTTTTAGAATATCTTGACCTTTATACAAATAAAACAAGCGAAGAAATATTAAAAACCCAGGCTTTTACCTTGCAGGATCGTGACGGGCGTTTCCTAATCCTGCGCCCCGAACTTACCCCTACTTTTGCCCGAATGGTTGCTCAAAAAGCTGAACAATTACCTAAAGAAATACGTTGGTTCTCTTTTGGCAGAGCCTGGAGGTATGAACAACCACAAAAAGGAAGAGGTAGAGAATTTTTTCAGTGGGAAATTAATCTTTTAGGCCCGGAAAGTCCGGAAGCTGATGCTGAAATTTTGGCGATAGCAGCAGATTACCTAAAATCCCTGAATCTTACTCCAAAAGAAGTAGTTATCAAGGTCAGCGACAGGAGTTTTATGCAGGAGGAATTAAAATCATATGGTTTAACAGAAGAACAAATTATGCCTGTTTTTAGAATTATCGACCGCAAAAATAAAATTTCTGCAGAACAATTTAATCAGGATTTAGCCAAAGAAGGTATAAATTTAGAACAAGCCAAAAAAATTGAAAAACTTTTAAGTGAAAAAGATTTCTCTAAATCACCTTGGCTTTCTAAGATTTTTGAATCCTTAAAGTTATATGAAGATATTTTTGAGTATTTTGAATTTGATCCTACCATTATCCGCGGTTTTGATTATTACACAAAAACTGTTTTTGAAGCCTGGGATAGAGGTGAAGGATTTAAAAGAGCCTTATTTGGAGGAGGAAGATTTGATAATTTAACTTCACAAATAGGTGGCCCAAAAGTCCCTGGTGTGGGCATGGCTCCCGGTGATTATGCTGCTCAGGTAATTTTAGAGGAGTACGGGAAGATGCCAAATATTTCTCCCAAAACTGCGGCTGTTTTAGTGACTGTTTTTAATCCTGAACTATCCTCAGAATCCTTAAAATTAGCAGCTGAGTTACGAAAAGCTAATATTAATACAGAACTTTGGGCAGAAAACGAAGCTAAATTAGATAAACAATTAAAATATGCAGATCAAAAAGGCATCCCTTATGTGCTAATTATTGGTCCTGAAGAAGCAGAAAAAAATCTTGTTACCTTAAAAGACCTGGAAAATAAATCCCAGCAAACTTTATCACTTGACGAAGCCATCTCCAAACTGACATCATAAATATAGATGTTTTCATCAACTTTAAAAAAGTCCTGGCCTTATATTGCAATCTTACTTGCCCATACAATCTGGGGTGTTAATTTTATAATTGCCAAATTAACTTTGCAGGAAATCCCTCCTATGACAATCGCTTTTATAAGATTTACTTTTGCAAGCCTTTTATTGCTTCCCTTTTTAATTATTGCCCGTGAATCACCATGGAACGATCTCAGAAAAGTTTTTAAATTCCTTCCTCAGGGAGACGGATTTAAGAAAAACTCCATTGATATGATGGAAGGAAATACCCAAAATCATATTGATAAAAAAGATTTACCAAAAATTATTGCTGTTGGTGTTTTGATGATTACTTTAAATACCTCATTTTTTTTACTGGGACTTGAAAGAACCACTGCTACCTCAGCTTCAATCTTGTCTTTAAGTGTTCCAATTTTATCAGTCATTGTGGGATGGACAATACTCAAAGAAAAAGTCTATGTAGTAAATGTTTTTGGAGTAATTGCAGGCCTTGCAGGAACTATTGCAGTCCTTGGAGTTCCTTTAATTTCAATTGGTGCCGGTTTATCTGCTGAAGCTATGATTGGAAATTTGCTAATTATTTTAGCAGCTGTTACATGGGTAACAGGTGCCTTGTTTTCGAAGCAACTATTGCAGAAATATTCCACATTAACTCTAACCTCAATGATGTTTTTTACAGGATCTGTAACTTTTTTAATCCCTGCAATCAATGAATATTTCCAAAACCCTTCATGGACTCAACATGTCACATTTTTAGGAATGTTCGGCATCTTCTATATGACGCTGGCTTCATCAATTGCTGCTTATTTCCTTTTTGAGTGGAGTATGGATCAAATCGGCTTAGTCAAAGCAGATTTCTTCCAATATCTGGAGCCTTTAGTTGCAATTAGCCTGGGAATCTTCATTTTAGGAGAACAGCTACGCTTCTCCTTTGTAATAGGAGCAGTATTAATCATTTTGGGTTCCTATTGGAGCACTCTGGCTAAAACAGCCCATAAGTACCATAAGGCACACCGGCATTAGCCTCGTACCTTGCGACCTTCGGTCTTAAAGCCCATAGGAACTGAACAGACATTAATCTGTGGCTAGCTTCTTGAAAAAAATTCTGATATAATCACTAACGAAAGTTATAAATATGAAAGCCAGCGTCCATCCTGATTGGAATAAAGAAGCCAAAGTAACCTGTGTCTGCGGGAATACATTTACCGTAGGCTCAGTCTTACCTGAAATAAGGGTAGAAATCTGCAGTGCCTGTCACCCGTTCTTCACCGGCCAACAAAAATTCGTTGATACTCAGGGACAGGTTGAAAAGTTCAGTAAGGCATTAGAAACCGCTAAAGCTAAAAAAGAAGTCAGAGAACAAATCCTTGCAAACCGCGCTGCCAAAGTTCAAACAGAAAAAACAGAAAAACCCTCACTCCGCGATCTTTTAATGCAGGCCCGCAAAAAAACCGCTTCTTAGACTAGCTTTCAGTCTTCAGCCATCAGTCTTCAGACTATGTATAATTAACCTATGGATAACTATCTTGAACAACAAATTAATGACTTAAAAACAAGAATCGACGAGGCTAAAAAGCTGATCAATGACCCTGAACTAAAAGATTTGGCCCAAATGGAAATCGAAGAACTTGAGGCTCAAATTGAAGAATTGGAAAATTCTGCCTCAACCCCCATGGAAACAAGTTCAGAAGCAGAAGAAGATTTTGAATCAGACATTAACCCCAATATCGCTATTTTGGAAATCAGATCAGCTGCCGGTGGAGATGAAGCAGGGCTTTTTGCCAATGATTTACTTAGAATGTATACCAGGTTTGTTGCTATTAAAAACTGGAAAATGGAAGAGCTTTCCCGTTCAGAAGGAAAATTAGGACAAATCAAAGAAATAGATTTAAAAATTAACGGGAAGAGTGCCTATGACAGCTTAAAGTTCGAATCAGGTGTGCACCGTGTTCAAAGAGTTCCGGAAACAGAATCTGGAGGCAGAATTCATACATCCACTGCAACTGTAGCGGTTTTACCAGAAGTTAATCCTACTCAAATTTTTATTAATCCCTCTGATATAGAATTTGATTCTTTCAGATCAGGTGGAGCTGGTGGACAAAATGTTAATAAAGTTAATACTGCTGTCAGAATAAAACATATTCCCACAGGAATTGTGGTTACTGCTCAAACAGAACGTTCACAGCTACAAAACAGAGAAAATGCCATGAATTTACTCCGGGCAAAGCTTTGGGATTTAGAAAATGAAGAAAAAATGAAAAACGTTGGCGGTCAAAGATCCAATCAGGTTGGCTCAGGAGACAGATCAGAAAAAATCAGAACCTATAATTTCCCTCAAAACAGAATTACAGATCACAGAATAGGCAAATCCTGGCATAATTTAGAAACTATTTTAGAAGGAAATTTGGAACCTGTAATTAAATCCTTACAAGAAGCAGAAAATAATGAAAATTAATTCTAATATTCCTGATGCTTACCAAAAAGGCTGGGTGGAATTCTACAAATTAAAATTCAAAGTCACTCCTGATGTTTTAATCCCCAGACCGGAAACAGAGCTTTTGGTAGATGCTGTCTTGGAACGTATCAAGTATAAAGAATCCGGTATAAAGGGAAACGGAATTATGGTTTTAGATATAGGAACAGGCTCTGGAGCAATTGCCATCTCTGTCGCCAAGAATCTAACCTCGGGGGTTAGAGTAAAAATAATTGCAACAGATATATCTGCAAAAGCACTGAAAATTGCAAAACAAAATGCAAAACTTCACAGAGTTGAAGATAAAATAACTTTTAAACAAAGCAATCTACTTACAAAAATTTCCTATACCCTAATTCCTAAAACCTGTACCCTAATCATTGTCACAAATTTGCCTTATATCCCCACAGACCGTATCGCCTATCTTGATTCATCTGTAAAAGATTTTGAGCCTTTTATAGCTTTAGATGGAGGTGAGGATGGTTTTCAGCTTTACAGAAAATTATTTTCTCAAATTATTAAAAAGGGGTTAAAACCAAAATTAATTGTGGGAGAAATTGATTATACCCAGGGTGAAACAGCAATTTATGAAGGACAAAAATATTTTCCTGAAGCAAATGTGGAAGTTAAAAAAGATCTCGCCCACTTACAAAGAATTTTAAATATTTCATCCTAGACATCCCTTTTTACAAAAAGTATAATTTTTAAGACTTAAATTTATGACAAATGATAAATTGAAATACGACAGAGTCTTATTAAAAATCTCCGGAGAACTTTTCGGAGATGATAGTGGTCATGGGATTAATTTTTCTGCTTTTGAGAAAATTGCCAGGGATTTAATAGACATCAGAGAAAAAACCAAGGTTGAACTGGCTTTAGTGGTTGGCGGAGGAAATATATTCCGGGGCAGGTATAAAGCAGAACACGTTGATGAAGCTACAGCAGACTATATGGGTATGATGGCAACAGTTATCAACGGTCTGGGCTTGCAGGAGGCTTTAGAACGTCTAGGAGCACCCACCAGAATGATGACTGCAATTGAAATAAAAGCAGTGGCTGAGCCATATATCAGAAGAAAAGCCTTGAAACACTTATCCAGAGGCAGAATTGTCATATTCACAGCCGGTACAGGCAATCCTTTCTTTACCACAGATTCAGGTGCAGCACTCCGGGCTGCTGAGTTAAATTGCGATGTAATCTTAAAGGCTACTAATGTTGATGGCGTTTATACCTCAGATCCGAATAAAAATCCTAATGCCAAATTACTCACTAAAATCACTTATCAGGAAGCAATTGAGAAAAATTTAGAAGTAATGGATGCAACAGCTTTTGCCCTTTGTAAAAGACAAAAAATCCCAATAGTAGTTTTTAATATTGATAAGCTGGACGACATTGATAATATATTAAACGGACATAATTTCGGAACACTGGTTACAGAAGATTAAATTTGTTTCTCTATTACCTCTAAAGCCTTCTCTAATTGATTATCTTTTAAAGGATTCTTATCATCGGCTTTAAATTCAACAACCACGTCTGGTGTTAAACCTGTTCCGTGAATCCATCTGCCCAACGGAGTCAGCCATTTGGCTGTGGTGATATGAATCCCTGTTCCCTGAGGCAAATCTTCTGTTGATTGGATAGTACCTTTTCCAAATGATTGTTCACCGACAATTGTTGCCCTCTTATCATCCTGCATTGCCCCGGCTAAAATTTCTGAAGCGGAAGCAGATCCTTTATTAATCATAACTACCAAAGGAATTTTTAACATTCTGCCCTGTCTTACAACCCTCAACTCCTGTTTTTGACCTGATGAATTTTCCTGTAATACAACAGGACCGGACCCAATAAATTCCGAAGCTAAATAAACAGCAGATTCCAAATACCCGCCAGGATTGTTCCTGACATCAACAATCACTCCCTGGGTATTTTTAGTTAAGGCCTCTGAAATAGCACCATCCCATTCATTATCAGTCTTATCTCCAAATCCTGATAATCTGATATAGGCAATATTTTTACCCAGGGGAGATGTTTTCATGGTTAAATCAACAGTCCGAACAATAATCGTATCCCGGGAAAGAGTAACATCCCGTGGTTTATCGGTATTTTCGCTAAAAATAGAAAGAGCAACAGATGTTCCTTTTGGTCCGCGGATCATGGCAACAGCGTCAGGCAAAGAAATGTTTGAAACATCTTTTTTATCAACCGTAAGTATTAAATCACCGGCTTTTATTCCTGCTTTATCTGCAGGAGTATCTTTCAAAGGAGCGATTACCACCAATCTTTTATCCTTGTTGTACCCTAATTGCATCCCGACGCCTTCAAAAGACCCGTTCAATTGT
Organism: Microgenomates group bacterium; assembly: GCA_041659805.1. Taxonomy (GTDB): domain Bacteria; phylum Patescibacteriota; class Microgenomatia; order Daviesbacterales; family UBA10151; genus STC-54. The sequence continues at coordinate 944,212 of JBAZXP010000001.1, forward strand.
TCCTTAGTATTTTTTTGAGATTCCGGAGGAAGAAAAACTGTATAAGGATCGCCTACAGCAGCCACCATTCCCTGTATTGCGCCATAATATAATTTTTGCGGATCAATTGCCTTTTTATCAATATATTTTTTGGAAACCAAATCCCATGTTTTCCAAAAAAGGGTAAAATCCACATTTGCTTTTGTCTGGGATGACTCGTCAAAAGTAATTGAATTCAAAGAAATCTCTCTTTGGCCAAATTGAAAACCTAATATAAATATCAAAATTAAGATTGCGATATAACCAATGCCTGTTTGAGGTACTTTAAAAAGACTTTTAAAGATTGAAGTTTTTTTAGTTATTAACGGATCCATAAATTAAATAATTTCCAAATTTTGGTAGCAAACCCTGATTTTTTTATTACCGGTATTTACTGTCACCAATACGGAAGTTAGCCCTGACGGTAATTTTGTCGGTGTTTTATCAATAGATTCTACCACACCTTGTTTACCAAAATCTGCCGCACCAATAATTCTAACACGTTGTTTTATTTCCAGATTACTTAAGGTTAACTCAGGCTCACCTTCAATAAAACTGGTTTTGGGCAACTTTGTTTTACGGATATAAATCATACTATTTTGCGAAGTTGCCGGCAATATAAGCAGATTACGGTTTCCGTCTATGATAGAAAAATATCCATGATTTTTTTGTAAAATAGAAAAAATATCCGGCCCCATAGGCACAGAACCAAACCCTTCAGTAATTAAAACGCTCAGTCCTATGTCTGCCCAATGTTTCTTATATATATTCCATCCATTGGCAATTGATTTATAGTTTTTTGCATCAATCCCTCCGGAAATTATACCGGCAATTCCATATTCTGCCGCTTTTTCCAAACCGTCTGCAAAAACAACTGATCCTCCGACTATAATTTGACCCCTCATGGTTTCTTCAAGTTGTCTGGAACCGACCAAAACCTCATTTGAACCAAAAACATTTAACGTTCCTTCTCTTTCTTTCCCTGAACCGAGAACTCCATAAATAAGAGTTGCTGAAGTCCGGATGGTAATTTCTCCTTTTGTTTCATCAATATCATCAACAATCCCCCACACACCACAGGCAAGTTTAACAGTTTTGGGAAATAATTTGATTCTTAAAGCACCTGTTTTTTCATCATAGAATTCTAAAATCCCATCGTCAGGCGATAATAAAATTTTCTCACCCAATCCGAAAATCCCGGACCTTGAAGCAAGCAGTTCATCTTTATAAATATTTTTCCCCAACGGACGTTTAATAAATTTAAGAGCTTCGTTAGGACTTACGCCAAGTTCTTCAGCTAAATTTATCATCCTGAATCCTGCAGCTGATTTTCCCTCAGCTAATATTTCATTAGGAGCAACCTCATCTCCTACACGCACACTAATACTGGATATCGCTGAAGGCAAAAAGCGCTTGATATGTGTAATTTGATCAGAAATTATTCTGGTTCTCTTATTTACAAATATTGCATCCATAATTTAAATCCTGGTATCCACAATCAAACCGAACTGTCCGGTTACAATCTCAATCGAAAGAATCTTTTTTCCGATTAAAGTAGCTGTAGCAGAAGTAAAAGTCATATCAGCTCTGGATTTTGAAATGGGAATTACCACCAGACTACCTACACTAATCGGATATTGCTTATCCCCAATCCCAATCGTGATTGTATCTCCCTTTTTTAAGTTTTCAGGACGGATTAATGTTCCCAGATTTCTGGGCGCAAACGAAACTGATTTGATCCAAAAAGTAGTAATCCCGGGTAAAATCAGCGCATCAATAAATGCGATCACTAATTTCTTTATATCAAGAAAATGCTGTAAAAATTCCTCAGGAATATCAATTCTTTTTAAATTCTTGTTATAAAATTTTGTCTGATTTGCCTCAATTACTTTTCTGATAATGGCAAAATCAAAATCCATATCAGATGGTGTTTGAGGGATAACTTGTGGATATAGCATCCTGTTCCCGATTCTGTTTTCTAAAATTATCGGAACTTCATTTTGACCCAACCACTGCTGAATATCAGGGACAACAATATCCTCTAGTTTGGAAAAATAGTCCTGTAGAACAGAAAGCTTGGGCATTAGGATAAGTATATCCGAAAGAGGCTAAATTTTAAACTCTGACTGTGAAAGGAAGTAAGGCTAGATGTCTGGCTCTTTTGATTTCTTTGGTGATTCTTCTTTGGTGTTTGGCACAAGATCCTGATCTGGTACGGGTTACAATTCTACCTCTGTCATTAATGAATCTGCGCAAAGCTACAATGTCAAAATAATGTGGTTCTGTTTTGTTGCTGCAAAATTGGCAAACTTTTTTAAGTCTGGCTGCTGGTCTTTTTTCTTCACCCTGCTCTACAACTTCTGCTTCTGCAACTTTTTCAACTTTTTCTGCAGTTTCTTTTTTTAGTGCAGAGGATTTATCGCCTGCGAGAGGTGCTTTATTAATTATTCCTTTTGATATAATTTTTTTGGTTGTTGCCATTGTATATTTGTGTCGATTTGGATTATATCAAGATTTTGTCTCTAAGACAAGGGTAATTAGAATGGGAGGTCTTCATCTGCAACAGTCTCATTTGGTTGTTGTGGAGTCTCTTCTGGCTTAGATTCAGCTTCTGTTGGTTTCTCAGGCTCCGGTGTTTCTGCTTTTTCTTCAGTTTTTTCTTCAGGCAAAGAAACATCTTCTACTGATTCTGTTGGCTTTTCAGTAAATTCTCTTGAGGAAGACATTGAATCTTCTCCACTTTTGGCAGTAAGTAAAACCATATCTTCCAACACTATTTCTGCGTCTCTTCTTTTATTTCCGTCTTGTCCTGTCCATTCGCGGTATTGCAGTCTGCCTGAAATAAATACCCTGGAACCTTTTTTCATTAATTGATTGCAAAGCTCTGCTAATTTCCCCCAGGCAATAACTTTATGAAAATCTACCTCTTCTCTTTTTTCACCTTCAGTGGTAAACGTGCGGTTTGTAGCAAGGCCTATTGTAGCAACTGCTGTGCCTGATGGAGTATACCTGAGTTCTGGATCCCTTGTTAAATTTCCTATTAATTCGACTCTATTCCAAGACCTGCTGCCCATAATTATTTAATTCTAACTATCAAGTAACGGATAATATCTTCTTCCAATTTAATAAATTTGTCTAATGGATCAATCGTTGCTGGGCTTACTTCAAAGAAATAATGAGCATAATAACCTTTTGTTAGTTTTTGGATTGGATAGCTGAGGTCTCTAATCCCCCATAATTCTTCTTTGACGGCCTCCCCCATTTTTTTAGTTACAGAATCTAAAAGCTCCTTGCGGGCTTTTTCATCAAGTTCAGGTTTGGTCACAATAGTTAAAGCATATTTATTCATGTTTAGGAATTGTACTGGAAAAGCCTCCAAAATTCAATAGTACTCCCAATATAAAATATATTTCTATGTGATACAATTACACTATAAATTATACAACTTTAAGCTGTGGCTAAAGAAAAAGAAAAATATGCAGGTGATGAACCAAACAACCTAAACGGTCAAGACGGCATATTGGAAAAATTAAGCAAATTACCTTCAATACTAAACGATGGGATCACCAAAAGACATCTAACCACAAGCTCAACCCTTAAAATAGAGGCTTTTGGTACTTCATTTGCCGGATGTGCTTTTTATTACTTAATGAGTGAAAATGATACTTTAGGAATGATTGTTTCTGGAACAATATTTTTATTTTTTGCCGGCTTACTTGCAAGAGATTATTTTTATTTAACAGGAAAAAGAAGGTACTAGCCTCGCAAGGACCAACCTTGCAAGGCTAGTTAGGATTCATAACTTTTTGCTTGTACTGCAAACATCTTGGCATATTTTCCGTTAAGCTTCATCAACTCTGAGTGTGTTCCAGTCTCCGTAATTCTTCCCTCGTCAACAACCATAATTTTATTAGCATTTTTAACTGTAGAGAACCTATGAGAAACCAATATCAAACTTCTATCCTTATAAAGTTTTTCTAATTGATTAAAAATTCTAAATTCAGCCTCAGGATCAATGGCACTTGTTGGCTCATCCATAATCAATACCGGAGCTTGCATATAAAACGCCCTCGCAATCGCTACTTTTTGCCATTGTCCAATAGATAAATCTTCCCCATCCTCAAATTGTCTGCCTAAATATTGATCATATTTTTTAGGGAATTTTTCTATTAAATCTGCCACTCCAGCTAATTTTGCTGATTCTTTCATTAAATCAACATTTTCTTTTGATGAATCCCCCAAAACTATGTTTTCTTTGGCTGTAAATTGATACTTAACAAAATCCTGAAAAAGTGTTCCTAAAAACTTATACCAATTATTTAAACTTAAGTCTTTAATATTTACTCCATTAATTAAAATCTCTCCACTATCTACATCATAAAAACGGCAAAGCAGCTTAATGATCGTTGTTTTACCTGCCCCATTTTCTCCAACTAAAGCAATGCTTTCGCCTGGATTAATTTTGAAAGAAACGTTATTCAACGCCTTGCGTGTTTTGGTATAGCTGAAGCTTACATTTTTAAATTCAATTGTTGGTGGTTCAATAGTTTCAAAAACTACCGGCTTATCTATTTCCTTAATTTTTTTAGGGAGATTCATAACTGCCAGAAAGTTATCAACAGATAATTTATTGGAGTAGACCCAACCAAAATGTCCTGCCATATTTCCAGCCTGAATATTTAATTGATCAATCATGGTAATAAGTAAGGCAAAACTACCAATGGTAAAACCCCCGGCAATAACATCCGGCAATTTTAAAGAAGCAATTACCAAAAGTACAGCCGTTTCCAAAACTAAAGGAGCAATAGTACTCCAAACATAATTATTAAGAGGTTTTTGATAAAGCCCCAGTAAATATTCCTGAATTCCCTTATATTTGTTTAACAAAAAATCTTTTGCCTGAAAAATTCTAATTTCAGAAAGCGAAGTTCTGTCTGAAAAAAGGGTTTGAAAATACCAAAGTTTTCTTACTTCCGGGATACCTGAACCATAAAAAGACCATTCTAAATCTCCATATCTTGTTTTTAGATACAATCTTGGTAAAACAGTTATCGTGATCACAATAGGCACCCACCATAAAATTGGCAACAAAATTATGTAGGCTGCTATAAAACTAATAAAGCCGCTCACAACATAACTAAAAGCTCTCAAAAAATCTGGAACTCTCCAGGCCACTGTATCTCTGGTTTTGGCAATTAAATTTTGAGTTTCAAAATTTTCCAAATCAGACATATCCAAATCTGCCATTTTGGAATAAAAAAGAAATGTCAGATAATTTTGTAATTTATAACGGAAAAGGTAATCACAGTACGTTTGATATAAAACATTATGAAGAACATCTTGTACAAAATTGATAACATACCTTGCCAATATAACCACCAATAAGATTAATGGAATTGTTGTAGCTCCAAGTTGTTGGGAAATTTGTAAATTATCTATTAAATACTTCGTGCTTATTCCAGCTGCAGCAGGACCCAAAGCCCCTAAAGATGCTGTTCCATAATACATAGCAGTAAGCCTGGCATCCATTTGCCAGGCAATAGCCAGCATTTTCTTAGCATCAATAAAGATTTCTTTTAATTTTGTAGTAATCTTAATCTTTTCCATACAAACTAGTATAACAAGATTCTGGAGGCTAAGAAATATTTAAAACTAGGAATAACTAAAAATAACAAGTTTAGCCTCGCAAGGACCAACCCTGCAAGGCTAGCTACTTACTAAAAATTCCACTACATCGCCATCCTGCATAATATATTCTTTACCTTCAGTCCTTAACCATCCTTTAGTTTTAGCAACAGATAAAGATCCTGCTTCTATTAGTTTTTCATAAGGAATCACTTGAGCTCTGATAAAACCTTTTTCAAAATCAGTGTGAATTACTCCTGCTGCTTGTGGTGCCTTAGATCCTTTTTTAATAGTCCAGGCCCTAACTTCTTTTTTACCCTGGGTAAGAAAAGAAATTAAGCCCAATAAATCATAGGCTTTAATAATTAATCTTTCTAAACCTGTTTGTTCTATTCCCAGCTCATGCAAATATTCCTTTTTTTCTTCATCGCTATAATCTGCAAGTTCTTCTTCCAACTTTGCACAAATGATTACACTCTCGTCATTGCGAAGAGACGAAGTCGACGCGGCAATCTTCCCCGCGTATTCATCCTCAGAAACATTGTAGACATAAAGCAGGGGTTTGATGGTTAACAGTGGTAGGGTTTTAAACCATTCTTTTAATCTTTCATCCCCCACTTGGTAATTTCCTATAATTCTCCCCTCTTCCAGCTCTTTTTTAATCTGATTTAAAATCTCTAATTTTTCTGTTTCAATTTGATCTTTTGCTACCTTCGCCTGTTTTTCCTGAGCTGCTACTAACTTTTCCACCACAGATAAATCAGATAAACCCAGTTCTGTTTCTATTATTAATTTATCTGCGTCAGGATTTTCTGATCCTTCCCTAATTACATTTTCATCATTAAAATCTCTCACTACTTCTATAATTGCATCCACTTCCCGAATATGTGATAAAAATTGATTACCTAAACCTGCCCCTGTTGCAGCACCTTTTACCAACCCTGCAATATCCACAAACTCCACCACTGCCGGAATGACCGGAGGCCGTTGAGACACCTCGGGGGTGGGCTTTGACTCCCCCGAGGTGGATTTTTCAGCAGCCACCAAATCTGCTAATTTTTCCAGCCTCTCATCCGGTACCGCAACCACCCCTACATTCGGTTCAATGGTGGCAAAAGGATAATTTGCGCTCAGTGCCACCCTTTTTTTCAAAAGAGCATTAAACAAAGTAGATTTTCCCACATTTGGCAAACCAACAATCCCGACCGATAGGTTCATATCCCAACTTTTGGGTAGCTAGCTGAAATTGTAATGGTATGTGTGCCCATACTTCTACCTCGCTCCTTTCTTTTATTAAAACTTTCCCTATTATATCTCGAACGACCTGTAATTTGTTGGAGAAATCAAGTTTTTCCAGATATTGCTTTGCATATTTTAAGTAATCATCGACGGAGACATCTATTGATTCCTGTGAACTCTTCGCTGCAATGTCGTCCAATTGCCTCTCAAGAGCTAGTTTTCGTTTCTTGGCATCTTTCATAACTTCCTGGAATTGTTCAAATTCTAGCGTTCCTGCCCCGTAAGCCTTAGCATAGCGTTTTTCTTCCTCAGTTATTTTTGCTTCCGCTTCATTAAGCTTTCTCTTTTCCATCTCATCATATTCGTTATTAGCTTGGATCTGCATCCATTGATTAACACATTTCTTTAGAACCTCTGGGTTACTTAATACCTTAACAAGCTCGTTCCAGGTAACGGCATCTAAAATTTCAGCATTGACTCCAGGAAGCGTGCATTTATGCTTTAATGGAAATTTTTTAATCCTTTCGATACAGCGATAATAAAAATGCCCATTCTTACTGCACCCATCGCCAACACGCCTGTTTCCGCACTGGCAATAAATCAATTCCGTTAAAAGATAATTGAATTTTCGATTCTTATGGGAATACTTTTTGTTGTAATCCAACCTCTTTTGAATTCTCTGATAGAGCGAGTAATCAGCAACAATCGGAGAAACTTTGAATGGAATCCAGTCTTCTTTTGGTCTTTCCTTTCTGCTTGTTTTATTTACCCTTTTATATTTATCGTTCTTAATCGGATTTTTTGCCACGACCGCCTCTGACTTGTTGTAGTAAACAGTGCCAGTAAAATATGACTCACATTGAAGTAATCTTACTATCGGACCTTTAGTCCAGAAAGGGCTTTTGCCTTTGCGTGGCGGAATTCCTTTATCGTATAAGCGTCTTATTATCTCGTAGATAGAGACCTGCTCGTTTCCAAACCAGTCGCAAATAAGTCGAACCGCTTCTGCCTCTTTCTCATTTACCTCGTAGTGAGCTGGAACGGTTTCGGTCTTCTTAACATAGCTCCAGCCATATTTTGCACTACCGTTAATCAATATACCGCTTCTTGCCTTGTGCAACTTACCCCTCCTGAATTTCTCAGCGATATTTAGCCTGTCATAGTCATGGAATATCCCCATGATTTTTTGTAAAACCCCTTCTAGTGGGTTTGTTGGGTTAATGTCACGAAGGGAGATGAACTTAATACCTGCTTGTTCAAATTCTTTAAGAAGGATTAGCTGGTTGGTAAAGTCACGAGATAGTCTTCCCAAGTCATAGACATAAATCAGTTGGATCTCTCCTTCTTTAACAGCGTCTCGCATGGTATCTAGTGCAGGTCGTGCGAGAATCGAGCCAGTCCATCCGTCATCGATGAAAAGGTGTTTTGGCGATAAAATGTTGCCGTCAGTTTCAATTTTGCGCTTGACCTCCTCAATTTGTGACTCAATTGTCTCTTCTTTCTCCTGCCTTCCTGTTGAAACACGAGCATAAAGAGCAGCTATTTGGGGCTGTTGATTTTCATTTGTATCTGTATATTTATTTTCTAGATAATCTGTCATGGCATTTTTATTTTGTTGTCTTTTCAAAAAGCTCTAGGAGTTTTTTATTGCTTATTCTCCAAGCTTTTCCAAATTTAACAGCTGGCAATAAACCTTTGCGAGCCATCCTATAAACAGTAATTTTGGCAAGCTTCAGCTTTTCAGCTGCTTCATCGATGGTTAGATATTCGTCCTGTTGATCCATATTGGTGCTTCTTAATATACTTATCATATTACTTATGTGATCTTTAGAAGTCAATGGAGATCTTACCATCGACCTCCTTCCTGGCTAACTTCCATATAGCAACGGTTATTTGGCAAGTCGCTACGGAATACATAATTAGGCGTTCTTATCTCAACTCCCATGTCAAACAAGAGCATATAAAGCAGTTGCTGCAAAGACGAACTAAAAGCAATATCTGCTATGTTGTCACAGAGTATTCCTGTCACTCCTTTGCTCAAAATGTCATCTAGCATTTCTTTGAAAGCAGTTTTATTCTCGCCTTGTTCTCGCATGGTTTTTACTAAAACAAGATCTTCTTTAATCGCTACTTGCTTAAGTGCTGCAATCCTACTCTCAGTCAACTCGTCATCCCCTGGTAGATCCTTTGGAATCCAAACATAAAGTGCATATTTTCGCATATTAAGTTGTTCACCTCCTTTCTGTTGAAGTTTTTTCATTCTTATTATCTCTTCTCTCATCCCTGCAAAAATTCTACAATAGGCACGCTGAAATCGTGCCTCCGTGTCAGGCTCACTTAGATAGTTGAACTTAATTGTAGGCGCTTCGATTTTTCTCATATTACTTATTTGTTTGGCTCAAACTTCAAGCGTTTTTTTAACGCAATATGCCAATAAACTAGGGCAAGCCAAAAGTCATCAGCTCCTGTATTTGCCCACTCTCGTTTGGCTTGTCCGAATTTGTCAGTCACTGTGCGGGCATACATAGTCTGTGCGTGGATGATAAGCTGTTGAAGGGCTGGACTCTGGGGTGACATTGCAAATCTGATTTTTCCTGCCATCAGTGCCTCGATGGTATTGTCGATAATTCCTGTTCTTGAAGACAACACTTTTACTTCGTCCTCAAACTCAGCGTTTCTTCGCTCCTGCTCATCAAAAAATCTCACAATTCCTAACATCTTGGGGTCGTCTTTGAACCAATGTAAAAATACTCGGTATGGAAATTGCCTGGCAAGATTTAGTGCCTCTTGGGTATAAGGTTGCCCATCTATGACTACTACTCGAATGTCGTAAAATTGGATGAAGTTCGCTAGTTGCTTCCAGCGATCGCCTTCGGATTTATCGACCATCACGCCGATCCAGAAGATTCCATTTTTATTGCCGATAATGACATGATTGCCCTTACCGCTTCCCAATCCTGTATCAACCCCCATGACATTTAATTCGCTGCTGTCTTCTACTTGTGCTTCGATAGCATTACGAATAAAAAGACTGGCGGGAATTTTGTGTTCTGATGAGACATATGGCAAACCTAAAATAAAGTTATAAAAATAAGTTAGATCTTCCGCATTCTCCTGTTCTTTAATAAGATCGCTCGCTGTCCTCCAAGGACAGTGCATTTGGCTGACCCAATAGCCACTTATCTCTCTTCCTGGATATTTTGCTTCCCAACTACCTAACTGGTTAATTTGGAGTGGCGTTATCTCTCGATGGCATTTTTGACAAGTGTAAATCTTGTGTTCAATATCTACATTTTTGTCCCACTCCATGTGCTGTCTATAATTGCAATAAGGACAATTGAAACGCCAGTGTTTTTGATCAGATTGATCAAACAATTTTTCTATACCTGTATCGGGAACAGTTGGTGTTGAAAAGAAGTGTTGGCTTCTGACTTTGGAATACCCCATACGAGAGGCATAGTCCCTAATAACCTCGGATTTTGATTTATCCAGCTCATCGTGGATATTTCTATCTGATGTCAACATTATGGCTTCTCTCTCGGTAAAAGTGCCTTTGAAATAAATAAAGGATTTATCAATTTGTTTCTGCTCAATGGAGTCGATATTTTTAGGGTCGTTAATCTGTTCCTTAATACAAGGATTTATCCTTATAATCTGGTTGACTTTACTTGGCACAAACTTATAAACATCATCGGCTGTAGGAAGCGTATAAATCTGGTTAATCCCCAAGAAAATTGCGTCATGAAGAACCCGTAGGATTTCCATTGTGCTGGCTCCTACTTGCGAGGCTTTGCGGATAACCTGGACAGGATTTCTATCAGCATAGATGTCCATCATAAATCGATGGTCGTGGAACTCGATAATCTGCCCAGTCTCGCTTTTAATGTGGTTTTTACTGATCCAATAGAGGATACTTTTTGCCTCGTCGTTAACCATTTTTAACTACCTCCTTCTTTTTGCGTTCATGGAAAGTTTTAATTAGATCGTCTAGTGCCTTACCCTCAGCTTCTTCTTCAGGAGTCAGGAGTCTTTGTTCCCCTGTAATGTTTAATGAAGATCTATCTGTTACTAACCCCATCTCGGTTCTGGTCATTTCCCATAACTGTTTGAGTTCGGCAACAGTAACTTCTTCTCCTGAGTCAAGTTTCTTGAGCTTTGTGTCGAGTGCCTTCCTAAATGCCTTGATAATCTTGTATTTGCGCTCTTTCTCGAATCGCTTAGCTTCAGTGCGGATTTGGTCAACATCCTCAGCAATCTTCAGGTCAGTTCTTCTGACCCACTGGAATTTCTTTGACCATAAAGCGATAGTTTTTCTGGTCACGATATTACCCAGTCTAGCTTTGAGACCCTCCAATTCTGGGGTAATTTTGGTGTAACCCTGGTTCAGCCCCTCCCAGGCAGTTAAGAGTCTGTCAAAGCTTCCTGTTAGGCAATACAGCTGCCATGCCGTGTATTGCTGTATCGTCTCGTTTAACATTTTGCTAGTGGTTAGTTTCAGTTGCTCTTTCATAGGTTATTTTGTTTTTGGCATGGGTTTGCCAATTTTTTTATAAACTTCTTCCCTAAACTTCTTCCATTTCTCAGGTGACATTGGTTTATATTCTGGTTCAGTAGCTTTCTCTGGTAACGCCTTGGCATTTTTCAGGAATCTGCTTTCCCGATAAAACTCAGTAATGTAGGGAATGGAGATTGCAAAAGTCTCAAAGACAATTGCTCCTCGTTCACCTCTGGCAAGTGCCTCTTGGACCAGGAGTGCTTGGTTTTTGGACAAGTCATATCTGCCTCTGCTGGTAAGAATAACTACCCAAAGTTCTTCGTAGTCATCGTCATTTAACATTTCTGGCATCAATGCCTCGTTTGCTAACATGTTCGCTTGACTCCTTTCTAATTTTTAATGCGTCCGATTTCACAAAATTCCTAAGTGCAGCGTAGTAATCCCTGTAGGGTTTTCCAGTTTTATTGGGAATATAGTTAACTAAATCGTCATATTTGCTTTTTACAAATTCGATTGGAACTTGGTAATCAGAAGCTATTTGTTGAAACTCAAACTCACCTAAGCTGGTAATGTTTGAATACTTGCCGTTAGCGAGAACTAAACCTTTCTCTTTATTTATTTCTCTTTTAATATGTGTAACCTTCAGATGGGAATCCTTAGTCGGTAACTGTTGCCTGTGGTTTTGGAAATTTTTACCTGTGGATGATCCAGCGGTAATTTTTACCTCTGGTTTAATCCATTCTGATTTATCGAGTAAAAAGTAAGTATTACGAAGCCATTTGCCATCTTCTCTTCGAGTTCGCTCCACCCTGATAATGTTCCATTCCTTGAGGAGCGCAATTTTATTTCGGACGGTTTTTTCGCAAATTCCATGTTCCTGAGCAATGGTATTTTCAGCAGGAAAAGCAGACTGCTCCTTGTCTGCATGTCTGCACAATGAGACATAAACTGCCAATGCGGATGGGTCAAGGTATCGGGACCAGCCATTAACATAGGCATCATCCACGCAGAACTTTTCCTTAATCCGTAAGTCTCTAACTTTGAATGCTTTATCGTTCATAATTTTGTTGGTATAACTTGTCCTTCGTAGATTTCAGTGCGCTTACAACATCTCTGAAGTCCACCATTACTTTTGGCGAGTTTTTCGGCGCATAATAAAAATCACCGAGTAAACCTGCTCTTTCGGGAGTGTCTTTGAAAACAAATGTGGATTGACGAGAAGAACTGTCGATTTTCTCAATACCTAGAAGTTCGTAACCCTTCAAAATCAAGAAGACGGCTGTATAAAAGCTGGTAGTAAGATATTTATCTGTATTTTCCATATTGATATTCCTTCTGAGTCACAAAAAAAGGACTCAATGGTCTTGAGTCCTTACAAGCAGGAACACGCCGTAACTGCAAAATCTGCAGCTACATCGTTACATTCGTTTCTGGAATATCAATCAGGGGTGTTGCTATCACTATAAGTCGAAGTGTGGCTATCGTGCAAATCGTTTCTATCGTTGGTCAAGTCTTATCAAGACTTTGTATATTATCAATATAATAAATCACCCCACCCCCTGTCAAGAGCATTACGATCTCTTTTTGATTATAAATGTAGTAAGAAAGTCATTAAATTGATACAATATAAGGCATAAAGCCTAAACCCTTCGGGGCATGGCTAACAAGTCCTCGTGAGCAATAAGCTCTCCCTAGAGCGCTCACGAGGCTGTGATCCGAAAGGATTGCAGGTGGCGCAAGCCATCGCTGGGGGGAGCTTTTTGTTTTGATTTGACAATTCCCCTCAAGCGAAGTTAACATAGCGAACCATATCAAAATATGACAATTAAGATGAAATATAAAAATAAAGTTTTCGCCCCACTTTTATTTGTCATTCTCCTGTTTGTTGCTGGCGGCTTATATTGGTCTAAATCTTCCCAGGATAAATTTGCAGCTCCTCGTAAAAATGCTCTAACGGTAAAGTTTCGAGTCGATAAACAAAATACTCTGATGGCTGTTACTGGCAACCTCCGCTACTACGGTTTTGTCAAAGACGAGGAAGCTCTTAAATACGCCTTGGAACATACCAAAGATATGACACCAGGTAAGGCTGAAGCAATTAAGATTGGTAACAACACAATCGATACAGAGGCCGCTTACAACATCTCTCAGTCCATGAATGCCTGGGAAATTGCCAGGATTCTTCTTAACGAAGGCACACCAAGCGTTAGCGATTGTGATCATGGTTGTCCGAGCAACAATCCTTTTACTCCTGAGATCCTTCCTGGTGGAGATATTGCCCCAACTTGGGAAGAGCAAATGCAGGCTAAATATGCCTGGGTAAAAACATTTGACGATTGTGTCAAAGCAATCGGTCATGACGGGGGTCAGGTGACTTCCGAGGAAGCTTCTAAACGAACAGGTTTCCCGAGGGTTTGTAATACCGCAGATAGTCGTTTCTTTATTCAAGGAAAAGATGGTTGGACTAAAACACAACCTTATCCATAAAGAAAGGAGGTGAAAAATATGAAAGCAAAACAAATTCTATTAGGAGTAGTTATCATCATTGCCCTAGGGATATTTGTCTATAATTCTCAAGCGAACAAAGCTGGTAGTGTTGTTGCAGCGGAAGATACTAAAGCCCAGCAAATTGCTGAACTACAAGCCAAAATGGATAGCATCAAAAATCAAGAGTCTCCAGAATTTAAAGCGGTGAAAGCACAATTCTGTGAGTTAAGATCAAGATCTGCTGCAGAAAGAGAACAAGCAGTCGCCAGTATCAGGGAGTTTTTAGGCATGCCGAATGTCGAAGCCACCTTTGATTGTGGCAGAGGCACTTTCGAGTATTACAATGCTGCTGGTTGGTCGTTCATTATCAATCCTGCTGACAATACCATTGTCGAAATGGGACAAGGTCAGCGAAAGAACGCCAATGATCCAGAGCCAATCTATGACTACACTTCCCGCTACAACGCAGAGGAAGCAGCCACAGTCGCCGAGAAGTTTATTGCCGACCATAAGGCTATCTTAGGAGTCGATGTTTCTAAGATGACCAGGCAATATGAAGGCACGAAGGACGGCGGAGACGGCATCACACCAGGAGAAAAGGTCAATTACTTCTTCACCTGGAGAACTCAAGACGCAAATGGTAAGACCACTGAGTTAGTAGCAGTAACAATAACCAGAGGTGGTCAGATCGTTGTCTTTGATAACGATACCTATGATCTAAAAAAGAACGGTAACTAAAGAGTAGTCATGGCAAAATATCTAGCCCCGAAGTGAGGGGCTAGATTGGTAACAGGTTGTTGGAATCGAGTGACTTCTCCTTTCCGTTTGCGTGTTTCCTTTTCCACGCCTCTTCATCTTCGACATACAGCTTGAAGTCTTTGTCCTCCAGAAGTTTGTTCCAGTAAGCTTCGCTCATTTTTATGTTTCTGAAATTATCTCTTTTACCTTCTAGGAGATCTTGCTCTATGCCTTCTAGCGACTCTTCAAAACAGCCATTTTCCCAACACATGTATACCTGCTCAAACATTCGCTTTAGTAATTTTGGGTCTTCCTTAGCTGCCTTATAGAGGTAAGGATATTTTTCTTGGTTGAGCTTGAAACCAAGTAGATCAAGAGCTATGTCGTTTCTGGCAGCCTTCATCACTAGATCCATATACGCCTTAAGACGGTTTTGATCTGCCTTTATACCTTCTCTGAACGAGTTAAGGCACGCCTGCGCTCTTAGCTCTCGACGGCGCTCTCGTTCATCCTGTTGATTGTTATTTTGTTTCATTTTCATAATTGTCACCTCAGCACTGAAACATAAAGAAAAATGGAGAAAATATCAAGTTAAGTTGAATTTTTACCAACAGAGAGTTAAATTGTTTACTGGTTCTGACGCTAGAAATACACCTTTGAATGGGAAACTCTCCAGGCTAGCCCACATAAGTATGGAGGTTAAGGAGTCCTCCCAGAACTACTGCAGATTCCTGCAACAAATCCCCAACGAGGCTTCTGAGGCTAAATACAGGTGAAACTATGCCATCCCAGGCACGAAAGCCTCACACAAGTCAATACGGGGGCAAGCATGGGGAGATTTGGATCTAACGATCAGTCTTAGTAAGAGTCCAAAGATCAACTGTGAGAAATTTTTGGAAATCTCTTACTTGTTCAGCGAGTTTTGGGTTTGAGGTCATTTCAGGTCGTGGATCAACATAATACACACCATCTAACTTGTTGAGGGCAACTGTATATCCTAAGAAATGATTTGTTTTGAAAGTCGAATTTATCCCAAATATACTATTTCCCTTAACAGCTCTTTGAACATCGTGGAGAAATACAGCAACCACCTTTATATCTCTCCCAAGCAATCTTGATAATAAAAACTTATCCAAGAAAACTTTATCAATCCTATCCTTACTTGTGGTTTTTACAGAACCAACTATCTCTGAAGGATGAATAAATTTGGTTTCAGAGGTTAGAATAGCTTTATTTTTTGAAAAGACTAAGTCAAGTTCATAGGACATGGAATAGCCTGGTTGGTTTGGTATAGGAAGATTGACGGTGCGCGGTTCACATTCCATTCCCAACTCTTTGATTATAAGTTTAACTAGGACCTCAAATAACATACCGATTCGTTTTCTAGATTGGTTAGCGTTATCAAAAGAGTCACCAACACACCCGATAGTTTGTTGAAATGTATAAATTACTTTGTCAATCTCTCTTGATTCAATGTAACCCTTATAAGTCTCATTATCTGTTATTTTCTCCTGCATTTTTTTCAAGTCGGCTAGAAATGCTATAAACCTTTCAAACTTATTCTTCATTTCCTCTGGTGATTCAATAAAAAGATCGCTATTTAGAGGACGGGTTATTTTATAACCATCACTTTTGCTATATTGATAAAAAATATAGTTATTGTGAGAAGGTGAAACTATCCGTGTTGGATTTGAGGATTGAAGGTATGTTAGAAAAGCCTGAGACATTTTCAGGTAGTCTTCAAGCTGAATAAAAGCCGATTTGTCTTGAACACTTGCTTGCAAGTCGTGTAAGGTTGTTGTTTTCATCTTATTGATTTTCTACGATCGGTGTTTTCTTGATCAAATTTTACCCAACGATCAATAGGCCACTCCTTAACCATTTCTACTCGATCCGCAGCTATTTTACAATAGCTTGCTGAGATATCGCATCCCTTCCACATTCTCTTTAATTGTTCTGCTGTCGCAATTGTTGTCCCAGATCCCAAAAACGGATCGATAACCAAATCGCCTTCATTAGATGAGGCTAAAATGATCTTTCTTAACAACTCTTCTGGTTTTTGGGTCGGATGAGTTGTTCTCTCTTCAGCCCCATTACTTATCGTTGGAATTTCCAAAACATCCCTCGGTTTTGCCCCTAAAGGATTTGGACTCCATAACTTTCCACCATTTTTTTCCTTTCCATATTGGCTTGTTATCGCTTGTGGGTGAACAGGATATCTTAAGGTGTGGTTTCCGTAAGGAATGCGGACATAATCTACATTAAATATAAATTTTTTACTTTTTCGTAAATGGAGAATACTTTCATGAGATCTGCCCCAATCGTTACCAAGATTAGCCTTGTTCTTATAGTGCCATATAATCCAGCGACAACCCTTAAAGAACCTCATCGCAGGATGCTTCAAATCCGCCAATATCTCTGAAAAACCACAAATATAAAGTGATCCGTTTTTCTTTAATATCCGTGAAGCTTCTTCAATCCATCTAAGCGACCATTCTATATATTTTTCTTGAGACTCGAAGTTGTCCCATTCTGCCTTCTTTATATTGTAAGGTGGATCGGCAAAGACAAGGTCAACAGATTCAGACTCTAGTGTTTTGAGCCATTTTTCTGAATCACCTAGCCAAATCTCACCATGTGGATGTGTGTAATATAAGACTGGTTCTTTAGAATTTAAAGTCTCTTTGATTTTCTGGAAGTGACCCTTCCTTAAATCGTCACCGAATAAGGTTTGTAAATTTGGTTTGTTAATCATAATTTCATTCTAATTTTATCAAAATCAAATCTAGGGACACCCCCCTAAATTTAGATTCTGTATTTCTGTTGACGCTTCTTAAATGCTCCTGACCCACCTTCCAATACCTTCACCGCTCTGTCACGAATCTCAGGTGCTTCTATTGAACCAGAGATATACGATATCTTACCGCCGCCATCTCTATCTGCCAGAATTACCTGTTCTGAATCGCTGTTAATAACCACATTGCCGTTGTTGGATACTAGAATGACTTGGCGATATTTCTTAGCTTCCCTAATAGAGCAAATTAGCTCGTCCATAATAAACTCGTTGTCGAGGTGGTCATCATGAGAGTCAATAATGATTGGCTTATCTCCCTCTGCTAGGTAAATCTTTATCAAAACTGTTGCCTTCTGACCAAGAGATAGTTTGTTAACACTGGTATTTTTGTATTTAACTACAGGAATGACGGATAGGTAATTTCCATATAGGAACCTGTAAAAATCACCTATACCTATTGCGCTGGAAGCCTTAATTTTTCCTTTCAGGTCAGTTGATAAGCGTTCAATCTCGTCAATAAGAGGAGCAACTTTTGTCTCGTCACCCAAAGACACCTCCTGATAAAGTTTTATCAAACTGTCAAACACCCCCTTATTATCATTTTCAGACTTGACGAACACCCGCCGATTATCTACAACATCCTCTGCATTCCCCAGTAGTTTATTAGAGTCAAAGTCAATTTCAGCAACAAAATCCAGGTCAGAGAGCACTCGTGCCTTATCTGTCGAGAACAAAGCAATTATGCTGTCGTATTTCTTTTTTAACTCCAAAACAGCCATAACTAGTTTTGTGTATAACTCTTTTCTTACTGCTAGTTCTTTAGTTAAGTTTTTCTTCTTTTCTCCCAATTGCTTGCTCTCTTCTTTAGCTTTAGCTAGGGCAAGTTCGATTTCCCTCTTTTTATCAAGAAAGGCTGCGTGAGTTTTTATTCCCGTTTCAAATTGATCAATTTCTTTTTGGGCTTTACCGATACTTGTAATTGCCTTGTTAATCTCTTGCTCAATATAAACCAGTCGCTCCTGGATCTTACTACAGTCGCTATATGACAAGTCTGATAACAACTCAGGTATTTTTAGTTGCTTAAGCAAACTGTTGATTGTAGCTACATAAGAATTAAACCTTGGGAATTCTTGGTCGATAAAGGCAGATGCTTGTCGCAACTGTTCTTTCAATCGGATTAGTAGATCTCTTCGATTCTTAAGTTCAGACACTGCCTCCTGCTTTTCTTTTGCGATCTTAACTTTTTCGCCACTCAAGCTCTTTTCTAGCTCGACAATTCTTTGAATAATGTCCTTTAGTTCTGTTTCTAGCTGTTTCTCTCTAATGCTAGCCTTCTCTACAATTTCATTCCGTGTGGTTTGTTCCATTGATTCAATAAGGTTGGATTTTGTCTGAATCTGTTGCTCTAAATCGCTAATAACAGTTTGGCTTTTTGAAAATTCGTATTTTTCAACAGAATTCTGAATCTTAGGACTTTGAAAGATTAAGTTGTTCACATACTGGTCGAGGTCTGATCTATCTCCTATGTAACGCTCTAGTTCTCCTTGAGCGATGTAAACTACTTGTCCTGCATCATAGTATGTTTGATCAAGAACCTTTTTAGAAAAAACTGATTTATCTCGGAAGCCGAGCTTAATATCAATGTCTGGATCTTGATCAGCAATTCGCTTAACGAAAGAATTGGCGTCACTGGAGTTCACTCTATCCACATAACAATTGGCTATCAGGTCAACAAAAGCTGTTTTTCCCGCTCCCTTTCCACCCGCTACGGCTACTAGACCTTGATTAAGCTCTATATCTGTTCCAGCAATAGATAACTCGTCGCTAATTTCTGATTTTCCGATTGTGATTTTATCGATAGTTAGATTGCTTCTGGGTGGTATCGGAGACTCAGGTTGAATAACAACACGATCTTCTGGCTCATACAATAACTGCTTTAACCCTTCGAAAGTGGGATCAGACTTAATCCAGCAATATCTCAATTCACAATCCTTTGAGCCACTACTGCATTTGTGAGTGCTATCTCCACGCTTGGCACAAGGAACTCCTATTTCTTCTATGTCATGGCTGTCAGAGCCGTGGATACAAGGTTTCAAGGTCTTAAATTCTTCCTTGAACTTATTTTCCCCTTCCATATAGGGATCTTTTCCCAAACACCATTGTGCCGTTTTAGGATTGGAAGAAAACACCATGTCTGATTTTTGAAGTAAACCCTTTCGGATAAGATGATCCTGACCATCCCATTCGATTAGATTTGACAATTCTTCGGGCAAAACAAGCAGATACTTTCCTCTAAAACGACTGTCCTTTGTAAGGATATCAGTGATGTCCTGGTGACGAACAACTGCACAGGAAGCACCAAGCTCTAGAGGATCTCTTCCTGTAAAATTAGCATGCTGCGAAATAAGTTTTTTACCAAGCTCGGTTAGATTAGATAATTTTAATTTTCTGCTTTCATCTGGTTCTTGAGGGTTGCCTTCATAGTAAAAACTCAGATCGTTTAGGAAATGTTCTTCTATATCTTTAGGCGTAATTTCATCCGAGAAAATAACATGATAATTGAGTCTCCTTGGCTCTTTGCCATCTTTACGGCTTGAGAGAACACTGTCTAAACGAAATTCGATATTGGGGAGTATTAGGGAGATGTTAGACAAACGACCTGCTTGCTTAAACTCTAAAATCTTTTTATATCCCTCTATGGAAAAGTAGTCAGTTACACCCAGAGCCGAAATATCCAGACCCTCTAATCGTTTAAGGTATTTCTCCCAGTCGGGATCACCGTTAGCCAATTTAGGATATTTATTAGAAAGGATCGAAAGCGGACTGTGTATGTGTAAATCCCATTTCCGCCATTCTGAACCTCTTGGATATTTCATACTTATTTTTTCTTTCTTTTGAAATAACTCTCAATATCTTCTGGTTTATACCTTCTGTCGCCTCGCTTATTTATTTTAATAGCCTTTAACTTACCACTTTTATCCCATCTTCTTAATGTTTCAATATGGACATTAATAATTTCGGCAGCTTGTCGAATTGTCAATAATTTTGATAATTTATTGTTTTTATCCATAGTTAGTGTCGGCTATTCAGCCTGTTTGCAAGCATCTCTTGCTCATCATATAACGGCTTATCTTGATCAATCATCCTCTGTTCAGCGGCACTTAACCACTGGTTAGACTCCATCTTGGAAACAATTGCTGAAATGTTAGCAATCCTTATTGTTATTATCTCATTGATTCTATCAACATCAGCTTTATTTTTTTCGTAGAAACTTGAATTATTTTTAAGGCTTGCCCAACTTGGTTGAATTTCTCTCAGCCTGGATAAACTTGTCTTCCAAGACTCTGTATCTTCTTTCTTGTAGTTAGGGGGAATATAGCCAGCTGCATGAACAACAATAATCTGTGTGGGGCATCCATTTAAGCTTCCCTGGACTTCTCCAATACCAATATCATCAAACTTTTTATCAAACCATGTATTTTTTGCATCTGTTGAATCTCTTTCGAGATAGTCCTCAATCAACTCGTCGGCAGTGTAGTAACCTTCTAGCGACCATTCCCAAACATAACTATTCCAATAACCAGCCTTTGACATTGCGCTTGAAACTACATCATAAGAAGCCTCTTGTTGAAGAGTATTATTCTTTAATAGATATTCACCTCGTATTTTGGCTGATACATCAAGTTTCGGCTCGTATTTTACTGGTGTTGCTCCATTTTCCTTGCGTTTTTCATTAAGTAGCTCAACAAATCTATTCCTGTCTATTATTGGCTTTGCTGTATCTGACAAGTCATTGGTTGCATCATGCCAATTTTTATCAAGTTTCCCCTTCTGTTTTTCTAGAGGTAAAACAAGACGGATATCTTTAATGGGGGCGAAACCGATCTCTCTTGAATCGGAACTGCCTTTTCGATTGTCTCCCATAGCAAAGACTGCATCTTGGGGGACAGTAATCACTTGGCATTCTTTAAGGAACTTCTCGCCGAATGTTGAGCGTGGTTTGGCAATATAAGGTTCTTTTTGTGGTTCTCCGTTGAGATAGACGATACCATCCCTAAGTTCTATTGTGTCTCCTGGTAAGCCGATAATTCTCTTTAATAAGCCTGCAGGATTGCCACCGTCTCTGCTCGTTAGCTCTCTTGTAGCATCGTTTTCCCAGGTAAGAATGTCACCTCTACCTAGTGTGTGTCCTAAAAATCTTCTACCGCTTATCACAATTCCGTTTGGGTAAGGCAAAAAACCCGCCGTTGATATAATCTCTTTTGCCAATTCCTTGTTGCTTTTACCTTTTGTGCCCTTCTCCCAAGTCGGATACATTGAACCCGTCCCCACAATATTTATGTCTTCAGTGATATATCCCAACTGACTAGCAGTTAAAGCTCCAACTGTTACATATCCACCAATCCAAATAGGCAAGATAATAGCCCCAACAGCTATAAGTGCAGCGACTTTGGCTAATATTGGTTTGAGACGAAATGATTTAAACAAGCTTTTGATACCGCTATGTTTTAGTCTTTTGACGAACTCAAGTGGCTTGAGAATACAAATAAACAAATACAAGGGCAAGATAGCGAGAATGAAGAACAGTTTAATAAGAAAAATAAAGATATTTTGTTTCTTATGAGACTTCATAGCTATCAGTTGTGCTGTAAAGCTAGTTATTCCAATCAAAAAAGCGAGACATCCTAGAAGGACGAGACCGAGAAGCGAGAAAGCAAAAACATCGGGTGCTTTGTCAAACATTTCTTTTCTTATGCCAACGACATATCCCAAAATAGCAAAAACGCCAATAATACACCCTATCCAGACGATGACAGACATCTTAGTAGTCCAACTAAGGACTTTATCTCTGTTTAGTTTGAACGATATTTTTCTCGGCATACCTCAACAAAAGTATACTAAAATCAGCAGCAAATTGGTATACTTCAAATCATGAGCTTATGGGCGTTTTTTGAGTCATTCAATAACCGTGAGAGAGCCATTGTTGTCTGGCTATTACTGTTTTCTCTTTGGATACTTTTCAGAAAAGATACCAGAGTTGCTGTCTTTAATGTGTTAAAAGCCTTCTTTGATAAAAAAATCATAAGCATTGTGTTAGGGATGCTTCTATACACCTCCCTGATTGTTTTTTCTCTTTATAAATTAAGGCTTTGGAATGCCTTTCTTCTGAAGGATACGATTTTCTGGGTAATAGGGACAGCACTGGTGCTTTTGTTCAATACGAACAAAGCAATGCAAAATGCTTCGTTCTTCAAAGATACTGTTCTCAACGCCTTCAAGTTGGTTGTTATACTTGAGTTTGTCATCAACTTTTACACCCTAAACTTCTGGCTAGAGATGGTTTTGATACCAACTCTCGTAATTATAGGTGGAATGAGCGCTTTAACTGAAATACAGGCAGAATATAAAACGGTAAAGAGGTTTATAAATTCGCTCTTGGCTATCATAGGATTCCTCATGGTTATTTATGCAACGGGTAATGTAGTCGCAAATTATCAAACTTTCGTAACACTAAAAAATCTCAACACTCTTGTTTTACCTCCATTGTTAACCCTGTTCTATATTCCTTATCTCTACTTCTTCGCCCTAATCATGGCTTACGAAACTTTATTTGTGAGACTGGGTATCTTCGTTAAAGACAAGCATCTGCTGGATTTCACTAAGCAAAGGGTTTTTCTTTTATGCAATCTAAATCTAGGAAAACTCAATCTATTCGCACGAACCTACACGAGGGAATTTATGGAATTTAATAACAAAAGTGATGTTAAAAAATTGATTAGCAATTTTCAGCTAAAAAACAAGTAAAAGTTATGAACAATCTACTCCGCGTAAAGGTAAATGGCAATCCGATAATGAAATTTTGCCTAAGTAAAGATAGGCAGGATTTTTATTGTTATTTCCCTCCAATTTCACAAGATAAGCACACAATAGAAGTTCACTTTTCCTTCCACTCTAAAACTGGAAGAACGACATTCAAAACTACCAGCATCAAGACCGATCAAAAAGAGTTGTTACCTAGTATTCTCGATACGGTGAAAAATCACCCTTTATACAAAAACGCAGTCACTAAAAACGACTTAGATCTTTATAAAGGTAAAATTATAACCTTCGATGAAAGACAAACTTTCTATCCCTTGTTCACAATCGCTTTGAATATGCAGAATTCGGATGTAAGTAAGCAATTCGGTGAATCAAAAACAACCGATGCAAACTTTCAAAGCGTTTTTGATATAAAGATTGCTCCTCCGAGTAAGGAACAGATCACTATTAAAGGCTTTGTTGGTAAAAATATCAAAGGAATTCCCAACAAGAAGGATAAAGAATATGACCTATCTTTTGCCGTAAACGAAACCAATTTTCTAAATGACAAATATACCTTTATCTTTTGTTTGAGCTACGACTTTCCTGATCTCAACAAGAAAGGATAAAAAACTGAACTATGTCAGATTATCGATATTTAAAGGACGAATCTTGGTATATTGACCACTATGATCTCCTCACAATAAAGGAGTGCCTTAAAGTCATTAAAATGTTCCAAGATGTCTATGACAAATGCTTAACCAGCAAAGAGCTTCAGGGTATGTCTAAAAACGATAAATACATCGATACCACCAAACTGATGTATTGGCAGTTGTGGTTTGTCCAGGCTCAAGAATATAAAAACAAGAAACAGACAATTGAGAAATGGATGGAAGATGATCGTATAAAGCAGGAAAAATACGACAATGCCGTTGTGCTTCAAGATGTCCACTGTCCTTCCTGTAAGACCATAATGCAAGTGAGAGAATCCAGACACTTGGAAGACTACATGGATCAGCCAATTCGAGTGATGTTTCTTGTTCGCTGTCCAAAATGTAAAAAGCAAGAATGGGTTTATGAGAATGGTGAGATAAGGGTGTCAAAACCCGATCTTTGTCCTAAATGCGATAAAGAGATTGATGTAAAACATGCCAAGAAAGGTCAAGTTATCACCTGGACCCGCAGGTGCAAACATTGTGGGTATACCGAAACTGAGGCAGATGACTTCGAAAAGAGTCATCGGGAATACCTACAAAAAGAACAGGCAGAAATAGAGTTGTTGGAAAAATATCGCACTGCGTTTTGTTTAACGAACGAACAAGGAGAAAAGTTTTTATTTGAGCTTGAAGCAATGGAATTTGCCAATCAAATACGCAATGAAGCAAGGCAAAAGTATGATAACAGTGCCTATCAGCAAGTAAGCACATTGAAAAAACTAACCATTGTTGAACTTGAAAAGCTCCTTACAGGGGTATTTGAAAAGGAAAACTACATGAAACTGTCCTTTGCTCCTCCTGAAATAAATCAGTTCATTTTTGCTCCATTTACATTACAGGATGCCGATACCACACGAAGAGAAAATATAAGCACCAGTTTGCTTGAAAAGCTAATAAAAAGCACTTTAGAAAAGACTAACTGGCGACTCGTTGATGGTATAAGTTACCGACTCGGTTTTCTATCTGGCAGATTGAAAGGATACGAACGAGAGGAAGATTTGATGAAGCTTTATGAAAAGCAGAAAGAACCACAAAAACCAATAGATCCAGAAAAGAGAATGAAATATAGTATCAGCAACTGGGTTAGGTTTGCAGAAATGAGGGGCGAGCAGGAAGGGATTGAGGCTGCTCGAAAGCGAAGACTTGAAAAAGAGCCAGAAGGCTTTCCTTTAGATAAAGAAGATCATTATAACTGTAGTATTTGTTACGGAGGCCACTATGGAGATGAAATGTGGTGGAATTTAGATGGGATTCGCTGTGCTGACTGTTGGCGTAATATCAAGGAAGGCGTTATTCCACCGCTTAAAAAGCACCTTTTTGATAACGATGTTGAGTGGATTTCAAACTCACAACTAAAATCAGACTACAATGTTCCCACTCCTCTTGTAAGAAAGCTTCGTGAAGAAGGTTTACTTCACGCAAGGGAATTAAAGAGCAAGAATGGCGGAACCTACTATACGGTTTACCTTGTTAGTGAAAACCAAGAATTTCTCAAAAAGTATCCTAAAAACAAGAAGGAAGTGAATAAATCGATACTAACACTAGATATTTCTGGTCATGTGGCGCAAATAGGCGAAGTTCCTGACGAAGAAAAGTCTAATCCAACTGCCTAATACCTTTATGGTAGATTTATGTTCTAGCTGTGTAGAAGGCCATAGGAAGGCTTAGAAGCTGCCTCAAGTATCATTTGTGGTGGAACTGATCTGATAATTCTTCCGAACTCGTCTCTCATGGCTATTATGCGTTCTTTTCTTGGCTCTGGAAGCTTGAAGTTAAACTTGAATTCTAAGGTTGGGACTGTATAGCATCGGTTCCAACTTTCAAACTCATGAAGGAATTATATCAGAGAAAAATGGGTTTTAAGTAGTTTTTGTTTTTTATTCATAACATCTATAATATAGAAAATGGCAATCATATACACAGATCACCTAGAAATAAGACTCAAAATTAGAAAATTTCCTTATGATTACCCTAAAATCATATATAACAATCCGGACCAATGTTATTATGATGAAGACCAACAAAGTTTTATCTCTATAAAAAAATTACTTTACAACGGAAAAAAGAGAAAAATTTGTATAGCCTACACATTTGATGGTTTAAATGTTAAAATAAAAACAATTCATCCTGAAAAAGAGATCACTATTAAAAATAGGATTGCAAAAGGAAGGTGGGTTAAACAATGAAAAAATTTTACGATCCAGAAACAGATAGCTTAATGATAGTTTTTAAAGAAGGTGCTGAAGACTCCTATGAAGAAATTGCACCTGGAATTAACATGGAGTTTGATAAAGAAGGTGAAGTTATTGGAATAGAGGTATTAAATGTTAGCCTATATGATAAACAAGAATCTTCTGAATCTAAAAGCAATTTCAAAATTTCTCCTGTACTATTAAAAAATAGCGCACCGATGAACTCGGTTAGCACAAGGTTTTATACAATATCAGCATAAATGATTAAGCATATTTGGTCAGTATTATGTCAAAAATCAAGTGTGGATCAATTATCTAATAATATTAGCTTATTTGATGTATTTGAGGCCTTAGAAGTTGATATTAAATCAGCCTCCAATGTTAAACCTACAACAGATTCTAGTTATAATGTTCCTGTCCAATATCAAGTAGTTACGTTGCTTTCCAAAGATACAGCGGATTCTAAAGATACTCAATATAGTATTCGCATCACGTTGGTAAATCCGGAAGAGAAAGAAAAGATCCTAGTTGATCAAAACCTAACTTTCCTAGCTAATAAAAAAAGGATGAGAAGTATTAACCAGATTCAAGGCCTTCCAGTAAATAAGAGCGGTGACTATCATTTTATTGTCGAGCTAAAACATGAAGAAAAATTCCAAAAGGTTGCCGATCTTCCATTAGAAGTTAAATTAAATATCAATACATCTCCAAAACAAGCTTAATTTTTTGGAAGACTTAATCCAGTTTTGTTAAAAACTTTTCAATTTCTTTCATCACAATATTAGTTTCTTTTTCTGATTTCCGGAAATTATGCCCCATTTGAGGCTGTCTAATTACATAAGGATTATTTGCATTAGCCACTACCCTTTCAGTTTCACTGGGTGGAACATCTTTATCATCAAGCGCTATAAAAATCATAAGTGGTTTGTGAATATCTTTTACTTCTTCTACCGCCGAATATTGCATTCCATCAATGGCAAAAGTATCTGGGATGTCAAAAGATCTCAGTTTTTCAGGGCTTTCTGGCAAGTCTCTCTCTGAATGTCTCAATTTCTTACCCTGCCAATTTAAAGCAACACCTACCCTATCAGCTGCAGGACAAAGTGCCACTATCTTATTTACTTCTTTATTTCTATTTCCTACAATTATTGCAACATATGCACCTAAGCTATGACCAATTAATACAATTTCCTCGGGCTTTTTAATTGCATAAGATTCAACCAAATCTGAAACTTGTTTAATATAATTTGTTATTGTGTAATTTTTAACATCTCCTGTCTTCCAAAGGGAACAAGGATCTATTCTTTCTGCTGTATACCCCAGCTCTTCAAGCCATTTTGCAAAAATCTTCATATGGAGATAATCAGGTGAATCTAAATAACCAGGTAATAATAAAGCTACTTTAAAAGACATGAGGAAATTATAGGATTTTTGGGGAATTTAATCCAGCGCATTCCTTTTTTAATTTAATCAATCCAATATCTAACCCCCGAGGTTAGATATTTATTTACTTTAATTTCTATTTCTATCCACCTCTCAGGTGGACAATGCGTACACCTTCCCGTCAAAGGATTTTTACCACACTTTTTCTAAAAAGTGTGAAATAAAAAGGATTTTGGGGAATTTAATCCAGCACTCTTAATCTTGTTAAATACTAGAATTATCTTTTTTGGTTTGCAATATTTTTCTCAACTAACGTTCATCTAACATAGGCTGAAGAGGATTAATAATTTTAAAAGCTTCACTTCTTGGAGCATCCCTAAAAATATTTACTGCGTATACACGCCTCATTATTCGGTGAAAATCTTTTGCACCATGTGTATTTCCTTCAAACATATAATAACGATGTGCTTCTACTAACCCCTTCCAGCCTTTACCTTCAACTTCAGCGTGGGCAAGTTCTGCAGCCAACTGGTATGTTTTAATGGGATTCTTTTTAGCCTCACCCCGGATTTCAGACAGTATCTCCCAAGCCCTATTATCTCTATCCATAGCAGCCTCCCACGATATTTGCATCGGTGTCCTATTATGCAATATTTGAACCCGGTCATAACGGGGACCATCTTTAGTGAAAATAATATGGCTATCAGAATAAGGACAAATCGTCCTTGCTTCTCGCCAGTATTTTCCCAACCCCTCCTTCTCCATGGTAAAGGGGGTCTTTAAAACCAGGCCCTCATCAGAGAGCACATATCCTATTTGTTTTGAATTAAGAGCTATTTTTTCCATTTGCGGAATTATATCTTATTTGAGGCTAAAATTCTATAACTAGTACTTTTTTAGGGAATTTAATCCAGCACAATTAATGTTACAAAAAATAGGACTTGAAAAGTAAAAAACTTATGTTATGCTAGCTATGTTTTATGAATAAGAAACTTCCATTAATTATTGGTGTCATAGTTTTGCTTGGAGGATTGGCAGCATTCATGCTTCTGTCTAAGGGTAAAAACGTTACTCCTCAATCCCAAAGCACACAAACAATACCAACAGAACAAGAACAGGAAACACCAAAACCAACTGTTCAACCAAAATCATTAAAAGACTTGCTTGCTTTAGGCAAAACCCAAAGTTGTACTTTTACAGATGGCAGCAATAGCAAAACAAGCATTTTCTTTGCTAATAACAAAATGAGGGGTGATTTTGAGGCTACATCGGAAAAAAGTGTAATGAAAACCCATATTATAGTTGATGGTCAAACTTCATATATGTGGATAGATGGTCAAACAATGGGCTACAAAATGTCTGTTGATAAAGCAACTGCAGAACAAACAAACACACAACAAAACCAAATTGATTTGAACAAACAAGCTGATTACAACTGCAAAGACTGGACTGTCGATTCTTCAGTTTTCAACCTTCCTACAGGAATTAATTTTACAGACCTTAGTAAACTCATTGCTCCTACTGGTGCTGATGGTGGAAACTCTGCTCAGTGTGCAGCCTGTGATACTCTGCAGGGTGAGGCAAAAACACAGTGCAAAACCGCTTTAAAGTGTAGCTAACAGGGCATCTTTTTTGCATTTGACAACTTTTCTATTCCCACTTACAGTAAATATAGTGATAATTTCCTATTTTAATAAATTTTACCGCACTTTTAACAGAAAAGTTGTAACTGTAATCTTACTTTTGATTACCTTATCTGCCATAGGACTCGCAGCTTTTTATTATAAAAGTATTAGTGACCTGACTGCTATGGATTTAAGCCTGCAAAAAAAGCTTAGTGAAACAAACAAAGAGTTAGCTGATCTAAAAAATGTTGATCAGGTTAAAATTAATCAAAACTTAAACGATGAAATTAAAAATATTAATTCAGGTTATAAAAACTCAATCTCTGCATATGAGAAAATTACTGATTTAAAAGCTCAAAAGCTGGATACCTCCAAATTAGATCCTAAATATGCCGATGTTGTCAGACTTTTAGCAGACAAAAAGTATAGTTCTGCCTCTGCAAAACTGGCAGATTTAAATACAGAAATCGAAAAAGTTACACCAAAAATAGTTGCCAGTGCTGCTCCTCCTGCTGCAAATGCCCCACAAAGCAATAATCCACCAGGATCAGGATTTTCCCGTCAGGTGGTTTCAGTAGATGGTCAAAATTATACAGTTGATATTGTTGCAGCTGACCTTAATTCAACAAGAGTTATTGTTGATACTGCCTCTGATTCTGATTGTAGAAACAATTGCCCGACATTACCTTTAGCCACTTATGTTTCACGCTCAGGAGCTTTTGCCGGAATTAACGGTTCCTTCTTTTGTCCTGCAGAATATCCAAGCTGTGCAGGCAAAACCAATTCTTTTGATACTTTAGTGATGAACAAAAACAAACATTATTTTAATTCTGACAATAACGTTTATTCCACCCTTCCCTTAGCTGTTTTTTCTGCAGGTTCTGCCAGATTTCTGGGTCAAACTTTAAGCTGGGGCAGAGATACTGGGGTTGACGGAGTAATTGCCAATTATCCTTTGCTTGTTTCCGGTAATAATATTGTTTTTACCGAAAGCCCAAATGAACCCAAATTTGGCGGTAAAGGACCAAGAAGTTTTATTGCTAACAAAGGAAATATGGTTTATATGGGTTATGTTTACAGTGCTTCTATGGGTGAATCTGCCAAAGTTATGCGAGCAATGGGTTTTGAAAATGCTTTAAATATGGATGAAGGCGGGTCATCTGCTTTGTGGTATGGGGGTTATAAAATAGGCCCAGGCAGAAATATCCCCAACGCAGTACTTTTTGTCAGGAGGTAGGAAACCAAAAATGAATGTGCCTTACTTGTTTGAATGTTCCTCTTACCAATTTTGTATCAATATTAATCGGTCTTTCAAATAAAATTACCTTATCAGGAGTTAGTCTTAAAACAGTCATCACTTTGGCTATAAATTCAGCCGCAATAATCCTTTCTGTTGCCGGACTTGCCAACCAGATTAAAGATTGATTTAAGTCATCTGGTAACCAATATGGAAATAAATTTGGAGCTGCAGCCATATCAGAAGGTCCCAAAAAATCTTTTACCTGTCTTTCCAAATCTTCTTTTTTTTGTGCGTGATACCTATTATATTCATCTTCTGTCTTTATAGGCAAAAGTTCCAAATGACGTATTTTATCTCTGTCTTTTAAAAGTGAGTTAAACTTTGGATAAATTTTGGGATCAATAATTCCCGGTTTTTTAAATTCTCTTCCCAATAAAATCTCAGGTGGTGTCATAATTCCCAAAACATCATCAATTAATTCTTTATCCACAGATATATCCTCCAAATCAGTTGTTCTTAAAATATTTGGAATAAATAAAAGTTCTTTCATATTATATTTATTGTTTTATCCCCCGCTTTAGGCCCACTTGATGTTATAACTATAGGTACTTTAATTTGATCCTGAATAAATTGAACATATTCAGATGGAGGCAAAATATAATTTGGTGTGCATTTTTGTAACATTTCCCCCAATTTTTGCTGATAAATATTATCTGTTGGGTGCATAACTTCAATTTTTTGTAATATTTCCCCTGTCTCAGAGGTATAAGAATTACATATTTTCCATTCCGGCATGCTCTTTAATTTGTCCAAATGAGTTAAGGCAATCCCATCAACAGACCCCAAAACTTCAACAGCATACCTGAGGGTAACTAAATCAAAAAACCCTACTCTAAAATTACCCTGCCAGGGATTAGTTAAATTACTGGTATCAGGCAAGAGCTTAGATAATGTTTTATCTTCTGTGGGAAAAGGGCCTGCTCCGTGACGCGTAGCATATGCCCTGATTACTCCCAATTTGTATACTTCCCCCTGATATCTACTACACCAAATAAGCTCATCAGCATTTCCAAATGTAGTATCCCCGTGGGTAATATATGGGTAAAATCCATATTCTTGATCTAGAAGCACACCTTGTGCTCCTTCAAAAATAGCAGTTCCTTTCTGATCTAATATCTTTTTTAAATAATGTCTGTCCACAATTTTAGCAACAGAAATAAATTCTTTATATAAATCCAAAGTGTAGTTTATAGCCTCAGGACTGTCTAAAATCTTCAACTCTCTTTTTACTAAATCTGATTCAGGAAAGCTTCCTCTTAAATTCTTTATCTTTTTCAGTTGAACATCACGAAGAAATCGTAATTTCTTTTTTGCCGTTTTTGCGTCAAGTAAATCTTCCATCATCAAAGTTTCTCTGCCAAACTTTAAATAATCTGCCATAGCTTCACTGACCCCTCTGCCTGTACTGCTTGTTGTATTTAAAGTCAGCAATCTGTTTGATGTCTGATGAAAAGGAGTGATCACAGGACATTCCCCTTCTATAGTAGTTTTTTGGAAAGCATCATTAATTCCCATTTCCTTTAAACCCCGTTCTTCTTTTAGCATGCTCAAAGGATCAACCAGCATAAATCTGGAAAGATGAGTCTTTGTGCCACCTAAAGTTCCACTGCCAAATTGGGAAAAAATATGCTGATGTCCTTCAGGACTGATTACATTATGCCCGGCCTGAGCACCTCCGTTATAACGGATCACAGTATGTGCATTAAATTCCCTGCACAAAAAATCAGTAAGGCTGCCTTTTCCGGCGTCGCCGAAACCTAAATCTGCTATTTGTATTACTTTTTGCATTTCTTTCATATTTTTAAATATAATTACTTTCGGGGGAGAGCCCTTATGTTTGGGGCTCTCCCGCCTTGCTACAGAAGCCTATATTTAGGCTTATCTGTATCTATCGGACCTAAATTGGTCCCACTATCACCTTTAACTAACCTGCCATGCACTGGCACTACTGCGTTCCTGACAGCCAAGATTGTACTCTTACTGACTCCAAACTCTGCCAGGTTTTTCGAACCTGCGTCAAGATCAGTTGTCCCTTCGGATAAACCGATTTGTAGAGCAATTGTCTCGCAAACAGCCTCAGGATCTTCAAGCTGCAGGACATTTTGTCCTAAAAGCTTTCTCCAGGAAGCTAAAACTTCCGGGTCTCTCCCATTGCTAGCTGCAGTAGGCAGAATGTAAAAGGTCTCGTATCGTTTTTTCACTTCTTCAAATATCTCAACAGTTGAGATATTTTCCTGAAGTGTGTCACCGATCACGTCAGCAACCTCTCTGGCTTTAACATTCGGATAAACCATTTCATCGCCGATAATAAACAAATAACCTTTGTGTCTTCGTATATTCCAGCAATCAATGTCCGTATGTCTGGCCATAAAGTAGGTAGCCAACTCATAGCTTTCTGTTTTTTGAGCACCTCCGCCACCTTCCAAAAGAATTTTTTCCAAATTCTCATCCATCCTGTTATCAGATTCAAACTGACCAATCTGAAGCGGAACACTGTCGCAGGTTGCGTCCCCAATGGCACCGAACAAAAACTGTGGATGCTCAGCCCAACCTTTCCGTACTACCAACCCGTTTAATTCCCCCAACTTTTTCTGGAAAATTTGGGGCAGAGTTCTCATAGAACCCGTCACATCAAACAGTGTTGCAATGGCTAAAGAATATGCATGTTCTGCACTATCCCGACTTTCACGGAACCTGATACCTTTTGGATCAAGATTCGGATGAGCTTTCCACTTATCGCGGGAATACCGCTTAGTGTAATCATCATAGTCAAAAACCTTTTTTCCACTGGCTACTCTGGCCTTCTCACGTTCAGAAAAAACGTCTGTTGTCCATTCACCACCTCCCATTTTTATCACCTCCTTTCGCATTTTTTGGCATACTAAATACATGAAATTTCTTAGGACCCCATAAATCTACAATCATAGAATCAAATTCTTCGAGTAATCCCCAGGCATCTTTTGGTCTTTGTTTCGCGGGCAACAAACAACCTCTGAAAAAAGCCTTTATTTTGGGATGAATATCACTTGGCAATTCCCCTAATTGAGGGTTACCTCCCAAAAGGTAAATCATATTTTTAGCTCCCAGATAAATATCCAATCCGGGACTCACCGGTTCTTTTTTGAATACTTCAGGCGGATACCAACTCTCCCAGTCACCGGATAGCGCCTGTAACCGTCCGCCTGTTGGATCTTTTTCAATTACAGAATATGACCATTCATTTATAACCAGTCCGTGTTTTTCCGGTTGGACAAAAAGATTTTGCGGCAGGGCAGCCCCATGAATTAAATTATTTTGATGTGCAAATCCCAACCCTACTAATACTCTTCTGAATATCCATGCCATATCTTTTTGATCAATTCCTTTCGGATAAGCGTTTTTTACATCAACAAAAGAAAAAAGCTCATCCGGCCTTTTAGAAAAAGCATTAATGTTTTTGCGGATATGGTTGCTGTCCTCAAAAATAAAAGAATCAATTAAACCGGGAAAATACGGACGGAAATTATCAAAATTATCTACTTCAGCCAATTTGCGAAGCATTTTAGCCTCATTTTCTACAAATTCGTTATCAAGAGGACTTTTTGCAACTTTAAATATGGCTGGAATATTAGTGCCACCTTCTTTATAGGTAGCCCCATGAACATTGCAAAAATCTGTTTGTGAGAAGGAATCAAAAATTTCATATTCCCTGACTCTGGTTCTGATGGTTAGCAAAACATCCGGTGGAATTTGACCATAAGTTCCCAATTTTATTTTTTCCTGAGCTCTTTCCCAAAGCCTGGTCAGATTAATAAAGGCATCTTGAGCCTCTACTCCACCATTTAAATCCGGATGAGTGAGCTTGCTTAATTGTCTGTATGTGGAAAGTACAGTTTTCAGAGGGTCGGCTGCTTCGCCTAATCCACCAAAGACATCTTCAGGATGTTTGGCATTGATAATTTTTTGTGTTATTAAATCTGACTCATTTTCTTTCATGTTGTAAGTGTCCTCCACACACTAACTATAGTGTAACTATTACACAAAGGTTAGTGTTTTGTCAACACCCTATTTTGATTCTTGACGATTTATTATTAGAGCCCTACAATACCAATCTAGAAGACTGCTCTTTAAAAAATGAGTAAAGTTGATTTAGATTATTATGATAGGTTAGAGGTTAGCCCCCGTGCCAGAGCCTCTGTGGTGAACTTTGCTTAAAAGGAGATTTACTGGCAACAGCTGTGAATGTTTTTCAGGCTTTTAAATCAGTTTATCCTGATCCAACAACCCGCGAAAAACAAAATCCCAATCTATTCAGGTTACCCCAGAAATTATTCCGTTCGATGTTTAAGTAATACCTGAAATTTTAACGTAGAATACTATCAATAGTGTGATCCACTAAAATCCTTTGTCTTCTATCCCCTATTTTGGGCAGAATAACTCTTTTGCAGACATCTTTTACATTTGCAGCATGATTCATACGAAGTGCAATATTGACCATTTCCCGAAGAGAGGTTGTAAAATCCATGGGTTCATTAGATTCACCAACTTGATATGCCTGATACATCCTTCGAAGGTCATTAGCTACCCTGATTGCATCATATAACCTTCTGACATCTTTTTCTAAATTTGCGTTGGCTTTAAGGAGCATATCTCCTCCATTGGTGGTATCTCTGTTTATAATATAATCCCAGGCTTGTTTAAATTCCTTTTGTTGTAAACTTTCTAAAACATGAACATATGAAAACAACATTTCAGCCTCATCACTTCTATAATAAGTTCTTCCATTTCTTGGTTCTTCAAATGGAGGATAAGCAACCTCTATAATATCTCCTCTGGAAAGAATTGTTTCAGCTAATTTATCTACACCTGCATAGTCCTGAGGATTCATAGTACCTGCTAAAATAACTGTCGGATCAGCAATAACTTCATGCTGCACTCCACCTTCATTAACAACCAACTTCCTTCTATAATCAAATAACGGATTTAACATTTTTACAATTCCCGGTTTGACTGTATTAATTTCATCAAACAGAATAATTGCCCCCGGCTTTTGTAATGCTTCTATTAAACGTGAAGGTAATTTATAAGTTCCTTTATCAGGATCATAATAAAATTCATAGGTTAAATCTTCTTTTGCTGTATTTTCATTACAAGCAATCGTCACAACTTCCCTATTGGAAAGATTAGCCAATACATCTATTAATACATTTTTCCCTGTTCCTGCTTCTCCTTCTAAAATAGTAATCCCCATATGATTATCCATTTGGATATTCAGGCTCTCTGCTAACTCTTCCAGTTTTTTATTTTGATATTCAGATATTTTCCATCTGTCATTATATTCAGGAACTTCCCTTTTTAAGCCTTTGAAATGATCTTCTGCCTCTTTTCTGTGTCTTTCGATCATACGAGCAGTATCTTCAAAGTTTAAATCAGGTATAACCGGCGTCCTATGATCTGGACTTGGATGCCAAAGTCTACCTTGTTCATCCTGAAATGCTAAATCAGCATGCATGGCTCCGGCAATCGGAAGTAAAACAGGCCTCCATAAACGGGGCGGCTCTTTATAAACCGGAAAGCTAACTTGACCAAACTTTAATTCTCCTGTATCTCCAACAACACCCAACTCTTTTCTGTGTTCAATATCCTTTTTGCGTGCACCCATCACTACTTCCAATTTTTTCTCTTCGATTTCACGAAGTTCAGGTGGTAAGGCAAAAATCTTGGCTCTCCAGGCAGTAACCAAAGGATTTCTGTCAAACCTATCTAATTCTCTTGTATCTGAAAGCTCTGTAATTTGCTCCCTTAATGAAGCCAAATCTTCTTTGGCCTCTTCTACTAACTGAGCCCATCTTAAACGTTGTTCCTCTTCCAGCTGCCTGCCTCTGGATTCAAGCTGAGATCTTTGTTCAGATTTGATAATATTTAGCTTGTCCCTAAGCTCTTTTCTTACCTGTGGGTCCCGGACATTTGCCAACATCATCTCAAATTGTTGTGCTTCAATTGTAGTTCCAAACATTGCCAACTCCTGAGAAGAACCAGTTTCTTTAATAAGCTGTTCTATATTAGGAAAGGCACCTTGGATTGCATCAGATAATTCTTGTTGGTATTGTCCAACAACCATTTCCTTTTTAGCTTGTATCGATCTTAACCTCTGTTCTATATTTCTGCGGGTTGCAGGATCAGTAACATCTGTTTTTTGACGAAGCTCCAAAAGTCTGGCAAATTCTTCGTCCAAACCGATCGTATCCCCCATACTTTTTACCTCCGTTATTGATTTTTCATATTCGGCAAGTTGATTATCAAATTCAGCTGTCCTAATCCCACTCAACTTTTCTCTGGCCTTACTAATAAATTCATCTACTACTTCACCATATGCCTGGTTTGCAGGATCTGCTTTAAGACCCTGAAGCCTATCCATAATCTCTTCAATTGCTTCCGGGTCGGTTGTTTGAACTAAGGGTTCATCGACTTGTCTGGCGATTGCTTCACGTAAGGTATTCGCAACATCCTCTTCAGAAATTCCATTACCTTTTTGTTTTTGAACTCTTTTAAGTTCCAAAGATGCAAACCTTTCCTGCATTTCACGAAGTTGTTCTTCTCTTTTTTCATGAGCTAACTCGCTACCACCTGTAGGAATAGCCTGAAAATTTGTT
This sequence comes from Microgenomates group bacterium, assembly GCA_041659805.1. Classification (GTDB taxonomy): domain Bacteria; phylum Patescibacteriota; class Microgenomatia; order Daviesbacterales; family UBA10151; genus STC-54. Next base: position 981,255 of record JBAZXP010000001.1, read on the forward strand.
TGTATTTCTCTTAATTTATTTTCAGTATCAACATATAAAATATCTCCTTGTTTATCGACCAAAATTGGCCCTAAAACATTATTGAATTCCTTAACTACCTCTCCAGATTCTTTATCAATGATTGATAGTTTTTGGCCAGATCTGACAATGAAAAAATTAACATTCGGATCAATCTCTATTTCTTCGGGATTCTCAACTCTTATTTGAGCTTCAAGCAAAGGCCGAGCACTTCTATCCGCTACCCCATTCAAATCCAGGCTATATATTCCTCCAGTATTAATAAAATAGAGCTTACTTTGATCATTTGGGTCTAAAGTTGGCTTAGAACCACTAAAGCTAGCCAGCTCCTTTCCATCTGAACCATTTATTTTGAAAAAATGCGCTTCCTCTTTAAGTGTTAACTCTCCTATAAGTTTTGCTGACGGATCAATAAGTTGACTAAACACTTCATTAGTAACTGTCTTTTTAGTCGCAGGTTGTGTAGGATTAATAAAAAAATAGTTTTCTTCGGTTTGAAAAATAAAGCCAGTCGTATTTTTTTCAGGAACCTTTCGAATCTTCATTTCCCATTTTCCGACAGGAATAAAAAATTCAGCGTTTTTTCTAACATCTGTCTTATCCATCATAAAGCCATATTCTGCTCCATAGCGTGTTCCTAACTGATTTTTAGCGATTTTACGCCAAGTAGTCTGAATTGTTTCCTGCGCTGCTTTTTTGGAAAAACCTATTTTTCTAAGCAAGTAACTAAAATCGTCTGAATAATCATTAGTTTTATCAACTGCTATGTAAGTTCTACTATTCGCATCAGCTATATCATAGGTTGTAGGGTCTAGATGAACTCTTGAGAGATTACCCAGACCATCAAACATTAAAGCTTCATAATGATTTTCGATTTTAGACAAAATCCCGACTACTTCATCGATCTTTTTTATATCCTGTACTTCTCCTACTAATCGTTCCTTGAATCTTTCTTCAGGCAAAAGCTGAGTCTCTACTGTTTGAGCCAAAAGACTTCTTTGAACCAATATTTTTTCTTCTTCTTTCATATTATAGGGTATTTTACGCTTTTCATAATCAAATTTCAAATATTTACTGAAGGTATCGTTTAAATTGAATTAAGCAGGTTCTGAGTAATCTAAAGGCTTCATCAGGCAAATCCTCAAATTTTTCCGGATAAGCACAATTGCTTTCACCAAAATATAAGTTTAAATAATTTTGTATCTGTTGTCTTTCATTCGCATTTCCGGATAATCCAAAAGCTTTAAAGGTAAGTCTGCCTCTGTTTTCTTCAACATAGTCCCGCAAATCATCCCCTGTCAAACCTTGATTAGCTCCTCCGTCTGTGATTACCACAATTAATCCGTGCGAATCTGTGTATCTCCTTCTTCCCTCATTCATTCCTTCAATAACCAACTCAATTCCTGCATGAATGTCAGTGCTGTTATCTACAGCCTCTGTATAATCAATAATTGCAGGCTTAACCCGCTCAGAAGGGTTATCAAAATCCTGCTGAAAATCTTTAATTACAACCGCGTCTTCACCAAAGGCAACACCCATAAATGGTATCCCCATATCCTTACAAACTTCAGAAAAAAAGATCATGGTCTTACGGGCCTGCGCTTGTTTGCTTTTCATCGAATAACTTTTATCTGCTACCAGACCAATAAATAATCTTGGTGCTCCTGTTGGCCTTTCTATCTGCCTTAAATGAAATCTTTCATCATTCATGGGTGCCCGGCGGACGATCTCCCGTCTATCAAATTTCGGACCGCTAAAAAATTCGCCTTCATATCTGCCTTCACCTTTTCTGGGGATTACTTTTTCAATTGCCTGTCTGAAATTCCTGATATTGGAATACATACTATCTTCTAAAGTTTTATAAATTAAATACTTTTCCCGCTCATGTTCCGGATCAAAACCAGCCTGTTCCATATCTAATTTTTCACGCCTTAAACTTTCTGTTTGTTTACGCAAGTCTTCCTGTTGACGGTATGTACTTTCTGTCGCTTCAGCTTCAGCTCTCTCCTCTGCCTCCACCTCATTCACAATTTTCTGATACTCACCGGCAGCGTTATTTTGTTGATTTTCATCTGCCAATTGAGGCTGTCTTTCATATTCTCCTGTATCATTATTCTTCTCCAATTTAGCAGTTTTATTTAAATCCTCCTCTAAGGCTTCTTTTTGTGCCTCATCGATAATTTCTCTTGACTTTTTCTCTAAAGCTTCTCTTTCTGCAGAGGGAAGTTGATCTATTGCTTCTTGCAGTTCCTTTAATTGTTCATCAGTAAATTGTGATAAATCAGTCCTTTCCTGTTTATTAACATTCTGGTTTTGTTGCGGTTTTTTTTCTCCGGTGAGAGCCTGTTTAATTCTGTCCATAAATCCTTGCATTCCGCCTTTTTTGCCTTCACTTTGCCCAGACTGACCTTGATTTTTACCGCCGGGAATACTTGGTACTGCCGCACCTTCTCCTTGTCCTTCTCCTGCTGATTGACCACCCCCGGACGACTGACCTTGCCCTTGCCCTTGCCCCTGTCCCTTCATGCCTTTTTGTTGTGCCATTTGACGCTTTTCCTCATCTTTTATATCTTTTTTTTCTAAAACCTTAGCAATATCCCAAATTTTATATTGTAAAAGTTTTCTTTCTTCAACATCCGTGTTATTAAAGTATTGATCCAAAAGAGGTGCTGCTACTTCCCCTAATTTACCCACTTCTGTATTCGCCAGCTCGGGAATTCCTGTTCCATGAAGTGCCCTATGGAAAGATTCATAAGCAAACTGCAACATATATGGTCTGTCTTTTAAAGGAGTTTCTGTAATTCTTTCCTGAAGATCTTTACCTTGATTTTCCTTAATCATTTTGTCTATTGCAGGAGACTCTTCACCCTCAAGATTATTAATTCTGGGATCTTCTATCCCTTCCCAGGTTAACCAGAAACTTGTAGGCAAGTTTCCATCATCTGTTGCCTTCCTCTGTCCCTCATACATCAACCTGAAATCTGTGTATTTTGCATGACCTGCTTCATGATGAAGAATGGTATCAATTTCCTCCCAATTCATATCCTGAGCAGACTCAGCATCATAAAGAATTTGTTTTGCTCTAAAAGACTCAGGAGGCAGATCATCCAGAGTTTCTCTTTTGCCCTGAATATATTTTATGATTTCATTATTCACCTTAGGGTCTAAAGAGGTGGCCCAAACACCCTTGTTTCTGGAAGGAATAACTGCAATATCATATCTTCTGGCAAAAACTCTCCCCATATGAGCGATAAGTTTATTTTTTTCGAAGCGAAGATGCTCGGCTTTTTGTGCCGATTCTTCTGGGTCGCGCCGTAAAAAAAACTCTGCTTCTATCATAGTAATCTTTGAATTATACTATAAGCCATACATAAAAGACAACATGATTGACATGAAGGAAACTTACAGTGTATAAAATACTTATCACATGATTTCCTTAGATTCAGAAGTCCGACAAACCACTCTTCATACCAAAGGTACCTCCCAAAGACATGTTGCAGAAACTCTGGCCAAAGTTGCAGGTTTCCCAAATGGTAGTGTAATCTTGCAGGCAATAGATATTGAAAGATTTTTTCCTTTTGACCACAAAAAAGAAGAACTGGCTAAAAACAGTTTTTGTATTGTGGGATTTCATAAGAACAACCCTGGTAAACCCGGGAAATACACCAATAGAACAGGGGCACCAGATTTCCAGGTAACAGAATTGGTGGGTCAAAAAGGTCTTCCCTCACCTACTTACTTGATAGAAATTAACTCCACCATTGATGAAAATGTACTAAGCAAATTGGAAGCAGAGATTATCGAATCAAGCCAAAAGAGACCCTTTCTTGCAAAATTATTTCGCCGTTTACCTAAAAACCCTGATTTTGTTTATAGTGGATACAGATCCAAAAGCCCGTTGGTTCTGGACTTGGACTACCCAATCGCTCCCGTACAAAGCAGATAATGTACTTACATTTCAGTGATTGGTCTCATTTAAAAAATAGTTTAGATGAAAAAGGAATTCCGCATGGGAATAAAATTATTAAAATATATGCAGGTGAAAACGATCCAAGAGTAATACTTAAAAGACAAAATCTTTTTACCATAGAATCTGATGGAAAGCCTTTTAGGCCGAATGAGATTTTCCACTATGAGAATCGGAAAAGTTATACAGGATCTGAGTTAGAAGAAAAATTAAATAGTTTAGGACTAGATGAAGTTGCAAAACCACGGCTCCGGGCTTTATTTCGTTTTAGCAATTTACCGGAGATTCAATCAACTCAGGACATGATGGCAACAAAAAACCCTGACGGTAGTTGGAAATATAACGATCCTTTTGAAGATATCGATGGTATTGAATTAGCTCTTAGAGTACCACAAAGAAGGACTACCCTTCATGCTGATATTTTTTACGAATCAACATTACAGAGACTTAAGGATTTTTTTGCAAAAAATAGTTTTAATATAGAAGACCCTGAAAGTTTTGTGTCTTATAACAAAGAACTAATAGGTTTGCTAAATAAGGAAAACAAAAAACCAATTGAAGGATCTCCCAATAAACCTGAAGGCAATTAATATTTGACTTTTTTGGGTTTTCAGCGTATCTTTGTGTGTATGAGTGACACTATCAAACTTCCGGAAAAATATAATTTGAACGATTATCAGTGCCCTTCTGTAACTGTTGATATCCTTGTTTTTACAATCGAAGCTTCTGAACTAAAAGTATTACTCATCAAACGGGCAATCGAGCCTTTTAAAGACGAATGGGCTTTACCGGGAGGATTTATAAAGATGGATGAATCCTTAGAAGCAGCAGCCTTAAGAGAATTAGTACAGGAAACAGGTGTAAAAAATGTTTATTTGGAACAACTTTATACTTTTGGGGATACCAACAGAGATCCCAGAAGCAGAGTTATTACTGTTGCCTACTTCGCTCTTGTTCCAAGCGCTAAATTGGATTTGAAAGCATCAACAGACGCAGCTGATGTGGCCTGGTTCCCTATAAAAAAACTTCCCAAATTAGCTTTTGATCACAAAAAAATTATTGATTATGCAATGAACAGACTAACAAGCAAGATTGAATATTCTAATATTGTATATGGATTACTTCCGATTAAATTCCGTCTAAGTGAGTTGCAAAAGGTATATGAAGTTATTTTAAGTAAAAAGATGGATAAAAGAAATTTCCGTAAATGGATACTTTCCTTAGGGTTACTTGAAGCCACGGGAGAAAAAGACACTGATGGCGCCCACAGACCTGCAGAACTTTTTAAATTTAAAAAAAGAGAACCAGTTCTATTTGACTAAAACGAATCCTGACCTTTTTTGTGATCAGGATTTATCGTTTTAGTTTTTCATTGAGCCTTACCATAAATCTCAATGATTCTTGGAATTTCTCCAATGCTGATAATCTTAGCTCCAGCTTCTTCCATCTCTAATAAGGCCTGCTTTGCTCCTTCTGGAGTAATACCTGATATTGCATCTTCTACGATGTACGTCTGTATACCGCGCTTTTGCATCCCTACGACTGCAGCCAGATCACAATACTCAGTCGCAACATAATAAACAATAGCTGCTCTTACTCCTGCTTCTTTGAGAACAGTTTCAACAGCAGGGTTTGTAAAAACATCATAATGTTGTTTTTCAAAGATTATATCTTTGCCTGATCTTGCAATCTCTGCCAACTCATCTGGACTATAACGTCTGAAGTTGTCTCCCTCAGCAATCTTATTTTCAACAATTAAAGCTGAATCAGATGCTACTTCAGGAATAAAATCTATGCCAAATGTTCCGTCTTCATTTAACTGATTGTATTTCCAATCCATGCAATGAAGCGGAAAAGGGCCTCCGTTATCGATAAGCTCAGGATCATCCATAAAATGTCTGTCCCTACTCTTAAATCTCCTGATACCTGCATCTTTTAGCATTTTTCCGACAGAAGCAGCATTTTCTCTGATTTCTTCAGCACCAGGAACGTATAATCTTCCGTCATTTTTTCTCATGAAATCATTCTGTGCATCAACTTCATAACCTATTAATTCTTTTGACATTTTTCTCACCTCCCTTCAAGGTAAAATTGCAACTCTAAGCGGGTGTTCGTGAGCTACAGAGATACTGACTTTACTTCCTTCTTCAAGGTTGAATGAAAAACTATCGTCACTTGGATCAGGATCAAAATCTATTTCTGTATCTTTCCCTAGAGAAAAAATTGTTAACTCCTCACCTAAATCCAAATCCCCAATTTCCAAAAATCCTGAATCAAGATCTTTTTCTCGGCAAACAAAACGGGCATGAGGGGCAGTTCTGGGAAAATGAGAATATTTTTCCATAACTTCATCTTTCCAGTGTCCGACAATATTTCTGTACCAACCTGTAAGCCCTGAACCTGTGGCAATAACCAAACCGGAATTTTTTTGCTCGTCATTTATTCCGCGATAATTAATAATACTTCTGCTAATCCCTCTGTTTTTCAATTCACCGACAAAGATTTCTGATAGAGCAAAAAACGGCAAAAGCTCTCCGTCTAAAACTGCCTGTAATCTTGTCCATTTTTCTGTTTCAAAGGAATTTTTATCCAGACAATCACGGAGGTAGTCAATATGTTCAGGTTTAAAAGACAAAATCCCACCTTTAGAAGTTTCCGGATCAGAATTTATTCCAACAACCAGCTGGTCTCCGGTCACAAAACGTGACACATATTGCAAATGATTATCTCCTCCGGGACTAAAAATAATGTTATATTTTTTAGCGACATCTACATTAAAATCATCGCGGTGGATTATTGGCACGTTTAAAGCTTTGCCTAATTTTTCAATGTTCTCTATCTGTCTGTAATGACTGGCAATTTTTTTATCAGCATCTGCCCCCTGCTTTTTCCACAAATTAATCTGATCCTGCATAGAAATATTGGAAGTTTTCATTTTCCATTCAACTACAGTGAGTTTTGGTACGATTACAGCCTCAACGCTCATTTTATAAATCTCCTTTTCCCGATATAATCTTTAATGAATCGATTATGATCAAACGCTAGATTATCAGGTATTTGATCCCAAGGGAATACTTTAATATCAACGGCATCATCACCAGCTCTTAAGACTCCTCCATCAATCCTTTTTTCATAAACCATAGTGACGTAGTGACCTCTCGGATCTCTATCGGGATCTGAATATTGTCTGAATTGATCTTCTAAGGAAACTTCAATATCAAGATTTGTTTCTTCTTTTGCTTCCCTAACAGCAGCACCTTCAACAGTTTCCTTTCCATAATTAATATAACCTCCGGGGATTGCCCATTTTAAGGAATTCGGATCGCCTAATTTTTCTTTTCTCTGGATTAAAACAATACCCTCATCTCTATAATTAAGAATTACATCTGCTGTAACTGCAGGGTTTAGAAAACGCTCCCTACCGCTGATGCGCTGCTCTCCTTTGATCTTTTTTAGATGAGCAATCACTTCTTCTGGTACCAGGTCTTCCCACTCTCCACCGTTTTTAATCATTTCCCGAACATCTGTTGCGCAAATCGGTAAATCATGTATCGGCTTTCTGATTTCAATCCCGTATCCGTCAAATATTCTGCTTACCCAATTATTTCCTGTGTAAACTATGCTGAATCTTTCAGGACTAAGGATATCGATTAGCTTTCTCCATTTTTCATCATTGTAAACATCGGGAATACCGAAAACTGCAAATGGTTTTTCCATTCTCTTTTCCAGAGTTGCTTTAATCATTTGCAAGCGTTCATTAAAACTGAAAGGGTTGTGCTCTGTATTGCCTTCCTGAGAAGATCCAATTCCGATTAATATTTTTGCAACATCTGGTGCTCTTTCAATTTGTTTGACAACAGAAAGATGCCCCAAGTGAAATGGTTGAAATCTACCTACAACTAATGCATTTTCTTGTTTCATTTTTTTACCTCCTAAATTCATGACTAATCGGGATTCTTCTACCAATACCGAATGATTTCGGAGTAACTTTTATGCCGGGAGCAGCTTGTCTTCTTTTGTGTTCATTACGGATAATTAAATCCCAATATTTTTCGACCAACGGACGTGGGTATTCTTTTAAAACTTCTTCTATAGTTGCCCTATCCTCTATTAAACGATTTACAATTGGCACAATCAGGTCATAATCGGCTCCAAGGCTCCCTTCATCTGTTTGATTCTCACTAAGCTCTGCTGAAGGCTCTTTAATAATTGAATTTCGGGGAATCACTTTTCTATAAAGATTAGCCAACTCATAAACTTTTAATTTATCAACGTCAGATATAGCAGCCAGGCCTCCTGCCATATCTCCATAAAGGGTACAGTAACCAAGCGCTGTTTCTGTTTTATTTCCTGTGCTGATTACTAAAGCATTTTCCTCATTTGCCTGTGCCATTAAAATCATTCCCCTGATTCTTGCCTGAATATTTTGATTAGTTAAGTCTTTTGGATCTTTTTGCAAAACTTGTGATATTTCACCAACTAAAGTTTTTCGTGTTTCTTCGATCGGAATGATCTGAAAATTAATCCCTAAATTTTCAGATAGTTTTCTTGCGTCATCCACACTTCCGGAACTTGAAATTCTGGATGGCATTGTAATACCTGTTACGTTTTCTTTGCCCAAGGCTTGAGTTGCCAAAGCAGCTACTACTGCTGAATCGATCCCCCCAGAAAGTCCAATAAAAGCCTTATTAAAATTTGATCTTCTGAAGTATTCTTTAATCCCTAAAACCAAAGCCTTATTTAATTGATCAATTGAATCAGTATTCTGAGGTAATATTTCCTTTGGATTATCCAAATCTACTTTAACGCTATCTTCCTCAAACGCCTTCCCCAGACCTAATAATTTTCCATCTGCCCCTAAAACTATACTTTGACCGTCAAAAACCAATTGTCCGTCATAACCGTCCTGTGAGCCAACTAAATTGGTATAGATAAAAGGCTTTTTGTATGTGTTAACAACTCTTTCAATAAGATTTTTTCTGACATTAAATTTATCTAGATAAAATGGAGAAGCAGAGATATTTATTAAAACATCTGCTCCTTTTTCAACCAACTCAGATGTAACATTTTTTTGATAACCATTACTCCAAAGGTCTTCACAAATTTCTATACCTAATTTCTTTCCACAAACTTCATATAATTTGTGTGACCTGTTGGCAGAAAAATATCTGGTTTCATAAAAAACATCATAGGTTGGCAGAAGTGTTTTATCTTCTATTCCCAAAATTTTTCCATTTTGTAAAATCGCTGCGCTATTAAATCTGATTGGTGTGCCATCAGGCCCAATGATATTTGGGTCTGAATCAACAAAACCCACAATTGCTGTAATTCCTTCTGTTGCGGCAACAATCCGAGATAAAGCTTCTTTATTTTGAGAAATATAATCAGAATAAAGCAACAAATCCATAGACATATATCCTGGGATTGTCAGCTCTGGAAAAACTATCAAATCAGATTTGTTTAATTTTGCCTGCTCAATATAAGAAATTATTTTTTGGGTATTTTTTTCTATACACCCAGGATCTGTATTAATTTGTGCAAGTTCTAATTTCATGCAGCTAACCCCAACCTTTCTAAAGTTTCCCTAACTATCGATTTGTCACCGGAGATCTTTCCTAAATCGTCTGAAAGTTTTACTACAGCTATTTGATCCAAACTTTGTGGCTTGGTAATATGAAACATTTTAATTACCATATTTAAAGGAATTCGACCAACATCATTAGTGAAATTTGTACCAATTCCAAATAACGTATTAATTCTGCCTTCGTTATATTTGAGAATTTCCAAAGCCCGTGGAATATCTAAAGCATCAGAGTATAGGGCTGTAAAATCCATTGGATTTAAGCCAAGTTTATTTTGAATATGATTAATAATTTTATCTGTCCAGGCTTCTGGATTACCGGAATCCTGTCTTAAGGTCTTGAAAATTGCTGCCTTCTCAGACGTGTAAGACTTTAGAAAATTGTCAGTTGTATAAGTATCTGTTAGAGCTGTTGCCAAACTTCCATTAAATTCTTTTGCCCAAATTTCCATAGCCATCTGATTGGCTCTTTCTACTCCATATATTCCAGACAACCCTTGTACCCATTCATGAGCAAAAGTCCCTTTTGGAGATAAGTCATACTTCATCGCCAATTCAACGTTACTGGTTCCTAAAAGCGAAGCTCCTCCATCTCTTTTTAAAATCGATATGAGTTCGTCATGCACAAAATAAGAAGCCCTTCGTCTAGTTCCAAATTCCAAATATCTGGCGCCATTAGCTAGAAATATTTGAGCTTTTTTTGAAGCCTTTTCTTGCCAACCTTCTACTGGTGGTTGCCCTGTTTCTTGAAAATAAAGTTCAGAAATAGTTGCCATCAAAGGAACTTCCCAATAAATTGCTTTGTGCCAAGGTCCTTCTATATCAACAGATAAATCTCCTCCGTCTTGTTTTATAGAAACTTCTTCCGGACTAAAACGGTATTTAGAAAACCAATTAAGATAATCAGCTGCAAGATATGGGCAGCCAACTTCTAAAAACTTTCTTTGTTGCTCAGTCAGAGATAAGTCTGCCATTAAATCTACCTGCTCTTGTAGTTTTTGACCGAATCCATTAGGAAATTCTGTCTTTGCACGGTTAATAAACTTAAACCCTGCATCAATATCTGCAAAGTTATGAAAAACTGCCTGACCCATTGTCAGCTTGTATAAATCGTTATCTAATAATGTATGTATAATTCTTTCCATTTTTTATTTTTCCTTTCTTGTTTATGTATTTTTATAAATGTTTAAACAGTAAAGAAATATTTTGACTGTTTTAGCGATTCATCTATTAATTGAATAGCTGAATTTAAACGGGTTTTTTGAGAACCTTCCAAAACTACAAAATTCTTTTTTGACTTCTTAAGTTCTTCAATAAACCTCACATGCATTTGATGACGGATATGTTCCCCATCCCTTGTACCATCTTGAACAAACGGGATTTCATCCCCTGTTAAAAGATAAAGATCGTAACTATGTTTTTTAGAAACTGCTTTCACTTCCGGTGAAATTTTTCCGACATATCGTTCATTCCAAAGAGTAGTTGCAAAAGCATCTGTATCACAAATAAGTAGTCTGTTTGCTCTTCTGGCAAGAATATCCTCCAACCTGTTTTGCTCTTTTGCTATATGTACGAATTCTTTGTCTACCCACATATTCCCTTCAGGAGAAAACATCTTCGCCTCGTAATATATTCTTCCGTATTCGGGTACCCAACTCGTTTCATAATGTTTTGCTAAATCTTTTGCCAAGGTTGTGGTACCGGTAGATTCTGCTCCCAGAACACATATTTTTTTAACAAAATATGCCCTTACATTTGGTTCTAGATATTTCCAATATTTAAGAGGATTTTGTCTTATCATTGTTCCGGAACAAGGAACGTGCACTCTTTCTCTATCCACTAAAATATGTTTGGATCCCATGAATTTTGCATAAGGCTCACCATAATCCTCAGAAGTAAAAACTAAATCAGGGACGAAACCCAACCATTCGATTGTTTTCTTAGCCCAGATTTTTGAATCATCTGGATCAAGATCGCTTTCATCGATTACCATAACTTTTACCTTTGGATGAATTTCTCTTATCCATTTTGCCCGTAATTTTGGTGAAATTGTTTGCGCTTTTTTCCCACAAACAATAACAGTTAGATGATCAACTTGAGAGCTTGCTGTATCTATCAAGTATTTATGACCCAAGTGTGGTGGATAAAATTTTCCGATTACCAATCCTTTTATCATTTTGTTCCTCCCATTAATGACTTGCGCCATTGCATAAGCCCTACTATGCACATACAAAGGAATAGCGCATAAAGAACGCTTGTCAGGTACAAGCCCTTGTAGGCATATAGCCAAATGTAAATTACATCAGCAGAAATCCAAACATACCAATTCTCAAGTATTTTTCGTGTTAATAAGTACTGCGCTACCAAGCTCATCACCGTGGTTAAAGCGTCCCAAAAAGGTGCTGAATCGTTGATTTGTCGCAGATATACAGTCATTCCGAATGTTGTAAGAATTGTTATCATTAGGAGTATTAACACGGTATTGATCCCTACGTGAGAAACTTTAAGTTCGGTTTTATTCTCCCCACCTTTTAGCCACCAGTACCAACCCAGGATTCCTAAAACTATATAGACAACCTGAAGTCCCATATCTGCAAAAAGCCTGGCTTGTAAAAATAAAACAATAAAGAAAACATTGTTGGCGATCCCAATAGGCCAATTCCAAATATTTTGTTTTACAGTCAACCAAACACAAGCTGCACCAGTTATAAATCCAAGTACTTCAGTTACCCCCATTGGTAAAATACTTTTCCAAGATGTATACAGCAAGGCTGCTGAAACTAAACTAAAAATTGTTAATTCTTTTTTGTTCATATAATTTATTTCTTTTGTATTAGTGTCTTTCTTACACTTACTTAGTGTATGATATACCCTTTAGTTAGTGTTGTCAATACACTACTTTATAACAAAGGGATTTGTGTGGTTACTTTTAGAATTAACTCAGGACTTTGGCTCTTGCAGCTTGTCCGATAAAGGAAAGACGGCTTTTTCTCCTATTACAGCAATAGTACCCAAGCCTAATGCCATAAGTAGGGCATCTGTTAAGTGACGGGTATAGATTGTAGTGGACTTTGAACCTGCAAATTTTGTAATTTCTCTGGTTCCATATAAATTTCGGTTTGCTAAATCCATCGCTGGAGGAATTTGGTAATTACCTGATTCATATTGAAAAAAATCATCAAATAATTTCAATGTGGTATCTGCTTGAACATTTGTGTTCTCTACCGAAGATCTAACTTTATTCCAACGTGAATCTAAAAACCCGTTGTATCCGCTAAGCAATACTTGAGTCCGATCTTTAATTTCTAGCAGCTTGCTTCTAACACTTTGTACGTCATTTCCCATAACCCGCTTGAAATTTACATCAGGCGAGGCGTCTGTTTGAGAAACAACCTGGGCTGTATTTCCTTTAATCTCTTTCAACAAGTCTTTATTTTCACTGGCAAAAGCTCTTTGTAGATCTCTTATCTTAAAGGATAATAATCCTGCAGCAGCAAGTTTCAAAAAAGTTCGTCTCTTAATATATTTTTTATCATCAATAAATGCATATCCGTATCCATCATCTGTCATGTGATGTAATGCTTCCTCATATGTACAAAAAGCACCCCCTACTATTCCAAAAGCCAAACCAGCCATCCAAAATTGACTAGTAGTATCAACAGCTTTTTCACTATAATATAAGGACGATCCATTATTGGATAAATCAAAAGCTTCTGGCGCCTGCTTTTGATTAGACTCTAGCTTACCAATAAGATCTCCCGTGTCATTTTCCCAGTTATATATTTGATTATGACCTAAACCTAACCTAGTCAACGTAGCATCTTTCCATACATATTCGCATTCAGTTTTAGTTGTTATAGTTGAGTTTCCCTTACTATCATATGTAATTACCGGAACTGTTCTGCATTCATAATCTTCATAAGCAGACGTCCATGCAGATTTTAAATTCTTAAGTTGAAAATACATAGGATTAATAACTGAAGCAAACCTTTCAAAAAAATCCATTATTTCAGGAAATTCGGAAAGATTTTTTAATCTGCTTTCTGACTTTACTTCATAGCTTACTAACTGATCCTGAGACCCTTTCCAGGCTAAATATAACATCCCCATTACGCTTAAGGCTTCTCCTCCATATTCAAGCAGTGTATCGGTGCTATTTACACCATCATCTTTAAAGTGATCGAAAGGAGCTGTTAAAATTTGTCTGCGGCTATATTTTTTAGGCTCTTTAAATTCCATAGATTGGAATTATACTGCAAACTCATACTATTTTCAAACTATGGGCCTTGAAAAGTTATTTATTAAAATATTCATAAACAGCTTTGGATATTAATGCAATCCTGTCTTGGGCACCTGCAGGTGAGTCACTTTTTGACATAACCACAATAATATAATCCCCTTTTTCTGTATAAACTATACCTGCATCGTGCTTAAACCAACCTATATCACCTGTTTTATTAGCCACAATAGTGGTTGGAGGTAAATATTTAGGTAACCCCCCATCAGATTGCTGCCCTTTTAGAATCTCCAGCATTTCTGTTGTATCTTCAGGATTTGCAAGCTCCCCTTTATATAATTTTTCAAAAAACAACATGATATCAAAAGCATTAGAACTTGGCGCTTCTACCCCTTCCCTTAGAGCAGACGATGAAAAAATGTTTGATTTCAAGAAAATTTCAACAGATGAAGATTTAACCTTATCAGTAAGCAACATTGCTGCATAGTTATGCGATATTGTTATCATTTGTTTTATTGCTGACGCAACAGACATACTAAATGCACCGCTTGTCATTTCTGCGTCCGCTGGCCCGATATTAAATTTTTGATTTAGATTTCTGACACTATCACTTAAAATCTCATCCTTAGTTAAAATTCCTTCCTGAATTTGTTGATAAGCTGTTGCCATCACCCACAGCTTATACAAACTACCGGTTTCATATATTTTTTTCTCATTCAAAAAATAAGATTCTCCTGTTTTTAGATTTTTGATTGCAACTGCATAATCACCTTTAGTGTCAACCAAAGCATTTTTCACTGCTTTCTCTATTTGGTTCTCTGCTTCTGGAGGATTAACTCCATTCGGAGAATTTAGATTGGAACCGGACGAGACAAAGGGGTTAACTAAGCCGCCAGACTTACCTGAAATACCCCTAAAAAACATAAAGACAAATCCTACTGCCACTACGGTAATGAGTATCAGAACAAAGGTTTGAATCAACCTTCTTCTTTTCCTTCTTTGTCTTTTAATAAAAAATTTTGTCGCAATTTGTTTTTCCATATTAGATATATCAACTATTTATACCTAGGATTGAATCGCTGGTCAAGATTAAGAAATAAAAATTTAATAAAAGTGATAAAATTGCTAAAGGTTATGATTAAATTTATTTTTCCTGAATATAAATATCTTGGTTCTGCTTTTAATAATCTAGCTGATGGACGATTTTCAATTAACCGTTTCCCAAACCAGGAAATGTATGTGACATTAAAAACAAATGTTAAAAATGAAGATTGCCTGGTTGCAGGTTCTATCACTCCGCCTGATGAAAACTTAATTGCCATGTTATTTTTATCCCATACTTTAAAAAAAGAGGGAGCAGATAAAATTACTTTATTTTTACCCTACCTTGCTTACGCCAGACATGATAAACAAAAACCGGGAGAAAGTTTAGTAACAGAAGAAATAGGCAGATTGTTAAAAGTCTCGAATGTAAGCAGTATAGTAACTATTGAAGCACACAGTCAAAAACTGGAAGATTTTTATCATATACCTGTCACATCTCTTTCTACAACAAAATTATTTGCCAGTGTGATAAAAAAACTTAATCTGAATAATCCGGTTTTTGTTGCCCCTGATGAAGGTTCTTTAAAAAAAGCTCAGGACTTATTCGATGAATCAGGCAAAAAAGGATCTGTTACATACTTTAAGAAGAAACGTTCTACAGGAGGTAAGATTACTTCAGTCTTACAAGCGCAAGTTTCCGGTGTTGCAATTATTATAGATGATATGCTGGATACCGGAGGAACTTTAGTTACTGCTTGTGAACATTTACAGACCAAAGGGGTTAAAGATATATATATTTTAGTGACACATGGATTATTTACCGGGGAAAAATGGCATAAATTGTGGGATTTAGGTGTTAAAAAAATATATTGTACTGACTCAATTCCTAATCCTGATTTTGCAAAAAATCCAAATATTGAAGTACTCTCGATAAAACCTATTATAGAAGAATATTTAAGATAGTTTTTTTATTTTTTCTATTATTTTTTGAGTAGAAAAACCGTCAACTAATAGTGTAACAACTTTTACTTTTGCACTAACTAATTTTGCAGTTCTTTCTTTAAATTTAATATTGGGATCGCCCGCTGTTGTGGCAATAATATCTGGATTTATTTGTTTAACCATCAAATCATAATCACTATTTTTCATTTCAGTTGGTAATAAAACTACAACATCCACGTCCTCCAAAGAGGTTAAAACTTCTGCCCGGTCTTTTTGGATATTTACAGGTCTACCCTGCCCTTTCATCTCCTCTATCCTCTCATCACTTTCTAACAGCACAATTAATTTATCACCCAAAGATCTGGCTTTTTGTAAAAATCTGATATGACCAACGTGCAAAATATCAAAACACCCACCAACTAAAACTACTTTTTCATCCGAGGTTTTCATATCTAAAATTATACTACACCAAAGCCCGTAATTTGCTTATTTTCCAACTTTGTGCTATGATACACAAAGTTGATTTAAAATTCGAGCTATTCGAAGTATTACTTCCTTACTTACTGCCAGTTTTTTTATGCAGTTGCTATATGGTTAGCGGGACTTTAATTTTTGATAGTAGCTCCTAAGTCTCGTTAATAAATTTCAAGATTTATATTTTTTCTTCAATCAGAATTGTCCTGTGTCGTAATGTTTTTATACACAGAACACAGGATAACTCGCCAAATAAAAATATGTACCAAAACCGTTACAGTTCAAATAGATCAAATAACAGGCCATCTTATGGTGGTTCTTCTCGTTACCCCAGACGCCCAAACACACGTTTTAACGGTCCGAGAAAATCAGCACTCGAAAACAATGTTAGTCTTTTTATTAAGAGAGCAGAACCGCTCGCTGTAGAAATCGGAGAGAATGTAACTCATGCTAGTTTTAATGACTTTGATATTAACGACGCTTTAAAACAAAATATTTCAGCAAAGGGTTACACGTGTCCTACCCCAATCCAGGACCAAGTAATTGAACCTATTTTAGCAGGCAGAGATTTAATAGGACTCGCTAATACAGGAACAGGTAAAACTGCTGCTTTTTTAATTCCTTTAATTAATAAAATTTACAAAGATAGAACTCAGGGCGCTTTAATTGTTGTACCAACCAGAGAATTGGCAGTCCAGATTTTGGAAGAATTCAGAAGCTTAACTATGGATATGAAATTATCCTCAGCTCTGGCAATCGGCGGATCAAATTTAGACAGACAAATCAGAGATGTTAAACGTGTTCCTCATGTAGTCATTGGTACTCCGGGGAGATTAAAAGATTTAATTGAAAGAAATGCTTTAGATTTATCTGATTATTCCACATTTATACTTGATGAAGTAGATTTGATGGTAGATATTGGCTTTATTGCTGATGTGAAATATTTTGTGTCACTTTTACCAGAAGTTCGTCAATCACTATTTTTCTCTGCCACAATTTCTCCAAAAATTCAGGAAATTATCAGAATTTTTGTTAACAACCCTGTAACTATTTCTGTTAAAACTACAGATACTTCAAAAAATATTGATCAGGATGTTATTTTAGTTGAAAATGGGCATAAAAAAATTGAACAATTACACGACTTATTAATAAAAGACGGATTCGATAAAGTATTAATCTTCGGCAGAACAAAAAGAGGTGTTGAAACTTTAAACAGAGAACTTGAAATCAGAGGTTTTAAAGTCGGAGCAATTCACGGTAATAAGACTCAGGGATATAGACAGAGAGTCTTACAAAGTTTTAAACAAGACGAAATTCAAATTCTTTTGGCAACAGACGTTGCTGCCAGGGGATTAGATATTCCAAACGTTTCTCATGTTATCAATTACGAATTACCGGAAACCTACGATGACTATATTCACAGAATCGGAAGAACAGGCAGAGCCGGAAAAGTAGGCACTGCTTTAACTTTTGTTAATGCTTAAATATTTCATCGGTAAAATATACACCACGTTCAAAGAACTTCAGAAATTCTAGAATCAATAAAATACGGATCATCTCCCCTCATATCTTTTTCTATAACGTCACACAACCAAGGTGCCAAATCTACCCATTCGGTTTTACCATAAGGGTTTAAATCTCCTAAAGGTTGTCTGGAATTTGTGGCAAAAATATTAGATATAAAAGGATTGTTTATTCTTTGAGCCCACTTTAAACCTACTAATTCTAAGTGTGCGGCTAAAACAATATACGCCTCAGCTCCCTTTTTATACTGCAAATCCTCTGCAATTTCATCGACGGTTGATACGCCAGTAATAACATCATCAAAACCAACGCCAATCTTATTCTTTAATATAACTCCTTCGTTTTCCAGGTGATCTCCATTAATAGTCACGCTACTTTCAGTTTTACGGATCTTACTATATCCAAAACGGGGAATGCATAAATAATCACTGATTTTACCCGCAGCATGGTTTCTTCCATCATCAGGCCCGATAATCCGAGTGTTATCCACTGTTAACTTTACTCTAGATCCATCACAAATTCGTACGCCTTTGTTTTTGACTTCGTCTGCCATTACTTTCCATAAAGATAATGGCAAAAGAGGCATCCCTCTCTCTGCTGCGAACGCTTGAGTTGCACTTGAATGAGGCTCAACCACAATCATCCTGTCAACAACAGTACTAAGCATTTTAAGCATGGCTTTGTTGTTAATTGCCTGATGTTCATATTTTCCTTCCTTGTTAACGTTTTTATCCTGTCTGGCGCCTGCCAAAAATGATACCACAAGAGTAAAGCACTCTACTCCCAATTCATCCTTACACCTATCAGCAGTTGCAATAATACTAAATAGGTCCCTCTCATCAACAATTGATGCTATACCGTATATAGATTTAACTCCTGATTCAAGTCCAATGCTTTCATTTTTCGGTTCATGATTATCAAATTCAAGAGAATGGTTAACCCGCACTATCGGGAGAGAAGATAACTTGCTCAACAAAGGTGATTGAAAAAGTGAATTAGTCACATCCTGAATTTTTTCAGGGTTTCGCTGGAAAATTATTATTTGGTGATTAAAAGGATCATCCAAACTACCGAGTAATTGATTTCTTTTTGAAGTGCCTTCTACCCACATATCATGAGCACTTTGACGTTCTAAACGGAGAGCATGCCTGTATATCCGTCCATGAATACTATCTTCTGGCAACGTTTCTTCTACAAATACTGGTTTAGTTTCTAAGTTTAGTGACACTTAAAAAATCTTTCTGGGCAGAATAAATTTTTGCTATCTTGTCACATTTATTGTAACACTTAATTCTGCTGATGGCGCTGCTACTGTCACTCTATTATTCGTAGCACTTTTTACAACAGTATAACCGGTATCGTAAGTTGTGCAATCAGTATATGAACCTGTTAACGGATCAACCGGCAACTGTGCAATATAAGTCGGGACCAAAGAAGAACATATATCTGCTCCACCTGTATTTTTAATTGTAGCTGCTGTAGTTCCTATCCCTACAGGTAAGGCTCCTCTGTTGTCTGCAGCATATTGATTAATTGCATTTAAAATTGAATTAACGTTGCTTTGTCTTTGAGTATTATTGGATTGAGAAAATTGCCTGGAAGGATTAATTGCAACCAAAGTAATTGTTAGGAGAACTGCTAAAATTCCAATAACAACTAAAAGTTCAATAAGAGTAAAACCTGTGGAGATTAATTTGAAGTAAGGCAGTTTCATATACTTATCGTAAGCGAGTTTTAATAGACCGTCAAGCATTAATTTAGCTTCTTAAAAAGTTAGCTGTAGTTATTATTTTACTATCATTAACTTTTTGCCAAATATCTTTTTGGTTTAAAGGTGTGTCCTGTGTAACATTACCTAAAACTGAAGCTGGTACTACTGTTTCAACAGTAAAACCAATCTTTTCTAATATTCTTTTCACAGGCAAATATAGATTTTTAGTAATAGCCACAACAGCAAGGTCTTTTTCATTAGCAATCTTTTTTATTTCTAGTTGGGTTGGGTCAAAAGGAATTTTTTCCAAAAAATTTTGTATTTGTCGCTGTTCTTCTGCCGGATTATGGGGAAAGACTTTCTGAAAAACCATATCACTACTTAAAACTAGAGTAATTTTTTGACCTCCCCGATTACCTTGAGGAAAAATTCCAAAAATAAATTTTTCAAAGGCATCCACATCCATTATCTCTAAATGCCGAACTGCTCCAAAAGGATATGTAACATCAGCAGTTTTTTCACTTCCCTTATATACTTCCAAAGAATTTCTTTTTAAATATATAATAAGCTTAGGTTTATTAAAAAATAACATTCTAGATTTATTGTAGCAGGAAATTTAACGGCTGACAGTAACTGTTGCACTCTCAGCCGAAGGTGCACTCACAGTAACCCTATTATTAGTCGCACTTTTGGCAATTGTATAACCTGTATTATAGTTTGTGCAATCAGTATATGAGCCAGACGATGGATCAGCAGGCAAAGCTGCAACAAATTCTGTAACAAGAAGCGAGCAAATATCCAATCCTCCGGAGCTTCTAACGATTTGTGCGGAAGTAGTTATGCCTGCAGGGAGAGAACCATATTTTACTAGATACTGACCTACTGCATTTAATATTACATTCACATCACTGTGTCTCTGGGTATTTCTAGCAGCAGCAAGTTGTGCACCCGGATTAATGGCAATTAAAACCATTGCTAAAAGAAATGTAAGCACTCCTGTTACAATAAGCAATTCTACAAGGGTGAAACCGAAATCTGAAAACTTAAATTTGAATCTGGGCAGCATATATTTATGATCTGATATTTGTAATAGTTTGTCAACGAACTACTTATCCGTTCCTGTAGTTATTATTACTTCAAAATTTGCGGGGACATATTTTATTGTAGCTACATCTGAAAAATCAGTTTTAAGCATTTTGGTAATCTCGTCCTGCACATCAGATGAAACTTTATCAGAAAAAGAAACTGTTGTTTGTGCACTTGCAGTCCCCTCATAGTTTCCTGTTTCAATTATAGAATATCCTAACTTTAGAAGCTGATTTCTTATTTCAGAAGCCTGACCTGCAACCCCTGAACCATTTAGAATCTCAATTGTTAATTTATCTTTTGAGATACTGATCTCGCCTGACGAACTGGATTGTTGCATGGGGCTAGGACTAATATTAAATGTCAGATTAGGTGAAGAATTTGAACTATTTTTAGATTGCTCAGCTGACTTTAAGAAAAATTCTGCTAAAAAAATTAAAACAACCAACAAAAAACCTACAAATATAGCTATAAAATATTTTTTATTATTTCTCTTGGCACCATACCCGGAAGACACTATTAAAAAATTATCTGGTTCTGAGGAATTAATTTTTTCAACAAGCGGAGGAATAACTTTCCAGCTTACCGCTCCTTTATCAATTTCCCCAAGTTTTTTAAATGGCACCACAGCTTCAACCTGCAATTTCATTAAAACACATGTATCTAGCAAAAAAGAATAAAGGTCTTTATTCGTACCTATCAATTTTTCAGTCTCTGCTTTTGGAATTTTTACAAGAGCAATTTTTTTATTTTCAAAAGGTATGGTGTTTAAAAACTCCATAATTTCTTTTTCTTCTTCCTCTGGTGACTTAAAAGAAATATCTTTTTCATAAATAATCTCCTGAGACAATAAAATAACTGCTGATTCATCACGAAGATTATTTTCGTTAAAGAAATTTGTTACCAGTCCTGTGTATTTTCTGCTATCTAAAATCTCCTGATTTTGTATAGTATCAGCTGGAAATTCCAACTTTTTGCTTTTATCAGAAACTATCAATTCTATTGATTTATTATTCACTAAAATTGCTATTTTGCTCATAATTAATTAATCTCGTTCCAACTGGATACTGTAAAAACATGCCCGGAAAAAGTACCAACAACCTGAATTTTCCGCCTAAAATTACCCATTACACCTTCTGAAACAATGGTTTTTGTTGTTGTACCGCTAACTGTAATTGTAACAGTTCCAGACCCTACACTAAAAGTCTCACCTGTGTAGTTGGGGTTTCGGAGCAGCCTTAAAACTGCATTGTCAGCACCTGTTTGGGCAAGTAAATAAGAATTTTCACCAATCTCAACTTTACTGGTAGCTTCTGAATTAATTATTGTCACAGCCACAGCCCCCGTAACCACGGTTATGGCAATTACCATAAAAACTAACAAAGTAATCAAAGTCTGACCCTTTTCCTTGACTCTTAATTCTGTATTTTTAAATCTTAAATCTTTCATTATCTTCTCCCCACAGTTGTTGTAAAAGTTCTAACTTCGCTCCCTGCAACTCTGGTAGTTGCACTGGTTAAAGTGTATGTTACTTTTATTGTATCTTTACCTCCCGTATTTCCCAATCTTTGAAATGTCAGACCTGAAACCTGAGATTCTGAACTATTTAGATTATTTGTTCCAAGGTTATTTACTAACTGTAAATTTGTGCCATTCAGAGAATACGTATAGGTATTTCCCCCTACAACCATTGTTAAAGTACCGCCTGAGGCACCAAGAGTTGCCGGTTGGGATATCGATGTCGCCAACGCGACATCGTAAGCTAACCTGGCTGTAATAAACCTACCATCAGTCTGCACAGATGAAGTAGCTGCTGATTCTGCTTTAACATCCAAAATAGCCACCAAAACATCAGTTAAAACCAGCAGGAATCCTGCCATCAAACCCATATAAATTAACATTTCTACTAATGTGAAGCCTTTTTGTTTTTTCATGGACTATAATTTACTGATAAATCTGTGACATACGGAATGTCAGTGTTTGTACTGGTAAAGTATATTTTATACCTTAAGTACCTGCCTGAAACATTTACCAGATTAATTGCTCCATATCCACCTGTAAAATATGTGCCAGAAGTTCCATCTGGACCCACGAAACTCCATGTAGCATTATCAGAGTTTGTGGCTATTTGTAGTCTGGTAGTTGTATTTGCTGTATTGACTTCTGTCCAATTTATATTATTAAAACCGGCATTTGCGCCTGCATCCATAGTCGCAGATATAAAATCACCTGAATTGGGAAATGCAGACCCGTTATAACCAATTTGTATTTTATCTAATCGCACAAATTGAGCACCGTTACTAATTAAAAATGCCCGGACTTTTATCTGACCTGAAGCAGCAGAAAAAGCAGGTATAAACTGATTCACAGTAGCAGCTGAATTATAGTGTGTCGGTAAAGTCGCTGTTTGCCAACCTCCGCTCCAATATTTCCATGTTACTCCATTATCATCAGAAAGTTGGTACATAATTGACCCGCCATTTGTTATTTCTGTCGCTGTAAATGAACTCCAGGAAAATACATTACTTGGAACAAATGAAGCTATGGGGTAAATTGTCGGGCTGGTGGTATCATAACTTACAATATTGCCTGTCCAGGAAAGTAAAGCATTATCATACCCAATTGTAAAAGGTCCACCGTTTAATACCGTATCATAATCAACGAAGGCTCCGATTTTTAAATAATATGTACCGGCAGTTACCATTTGGGGGCTGACATCAACCGTCACTGTACCTGACCAGGGCATAACTGAAATAATATTGCCTGAATCCCAAACCTGAGTAGTAGGAACACCTGTGGCAATAGTATCCAACCACGCATAAAGATGAAGAGAAGTTACAGTTGGATTAAAAACTAAAACCTGCCAATTAAAAGTTAGTGTGCCTGTTACATTCGGAACTGTTGTGGTAGTAGGCTGACGATAATAGAGCCCACCCGCTTTATTGTGATTTTTGTTTGTAACTTCTCTTAACCAAGCACCGGGAATTCCACCTGTAGCTATTCTTGCACCTGCCTGACCTACACCATCACCATAATTAACACGGACCCAAGGATTAGCGGTAGTATCAAAACCAGGATTTGTAGTAGCACCTGAAACAGGAGTATTAATTGGTTTTAGTTCTGCAAAACCATTTAAAACCTCAATTTTATTTGAATCATAAGTATAGCTAACAGGAGATGTGTAATCATCAACAAAACTGTATGAACTGGATCCAACATTGGAAAGCCTAACCGATCCTCCACCAGTTGTATCACTTTCAGTATTATTAAATGTTCCCCCGTTAAAATCTGCTTGGGTGGTATGAACTAAAGTTGTGTTCCCCAAATACCTTTGTAAATATTCTGTGGTGGTAACTGAACCTGGGTTGGGAGTTGTCCAGGAAACAGTATAAACAGCCAACTTAGTGGAAGGGTCTATTACTCCACCGCTCAATACAATATTTCCACTTGAATCTCTTTGAACTGAAGATATAGCAACTTGCCTGGTAAAATTACTGTTGATTGTTTCTGAACCTGTTGCTAAACTCCAGGAAGTTGCACCTTGTACAGGATGATAGGTATTATTAGAAGCAATATTACTCCATCCTGCTTCCCTAACAGATCTGACAGCTTCTTCCTCCTCTTTTAAATAAGTTAAAGCCTGCAACCGTTGCCCCTCTTGCGCCTTTCCTTCGCGGGATGCGATTAAGCCGCTCAAAATTCCCGGAATAATTACGGCAGCCAAAGCTATTGCGATAAGTAATTCAATTAAAGATTGTCCTTTTTGCATTAATTCACAGATATAACACCTAAATTATTTACGGTAATTGTTTTTGAATTTCCCCCATTATCAGAAATGGTTATGGTGTTTGAACCATTCACAAAACTTACAACTTCACCACTTCTCCTTTCGAATACAACCAGATGCCCTGAAAAAGTATCTACTAAATTTTCCGAGGTATCCAGATTTATAATAAAATTACTGGTGTCTCCTGAATTATAAGTAGTACCTCTAAAAATAGTGTAACTATTGGAGGTAAAAAAAATTCCATAACTCTGAGCAGTTGTTTGTCCCTCACTATCCCCGATCATTGATTTTAACTGAGCTTCTTTTAAATCAGCAGCCAACGTGTTGATGGAAGCTTCAACCGATGCTTTTGTTTGAGGACGGATTAAATTAATAGTAATAAACGAGGCTAAAATTGCAAACAAACCCATTACCAAAAGTATCTCTACCAAGGTAAACCCGAATGATTTTTTCATAACTTACCTTCCCTTTATCTGACCGATGAGCTGATAAATAGGAGACACAATTGAAAGCATTAAGCCTCCTACAAAAATTCCTATTATTACCAGTAATATTGGTTCAAGTAAAGTTGTAAAATTCTTTAGCGCATTTGCCACCCTTGTTTCAAAATAATCAGATAATTCCTGCATTGATTTTTCCAAAGTTCCGCTTTTTTCTCCTGCCTCAGTTATCCTCATCATTGTTTCTGGAATCAGGTGTTTTTTATCTTCTGCAAATCCGTCTGACAATTTCTTACCTGCATCAACCGCAACCTTACAATTTTTAATTAAAGTCTCAACGTCACGTCTATTAACCACAAACCGGCAAAGCTCTAAGGATTCTGTAATCGGAATTCCTGCACCCAGAAGGAGAGACAGGCTGTGTGTAAAACGGGCAAAATCAATTTCTAAGGCTAGGCCTGAAAGAAGTGGGAATGAATAGAAAAAATTAATTAATTCCTTTCTTCTTGTGTTATAAAGATAAACCGCCAATATAATAACTAGAATAGCTGCTCCTGCAACATAGATTGTGTATTGTAGTAACAGGTTGGAAAAGAAAATCAAAACTTGAGTAGGCAGGGGCAGAGAAACATTTAACCTGCTAAACACTACTGCAATTCTGGGAATAACATATCCTAAAACCAAAAGTAACACACCCAAAAAGACCACCACTACTAAACCGGGGTAAGCCAACGCAGCCTTTACTTTATCTGAAAATTCCATTTCTTTTTTAAAGCTAATTACCAAATCCTTTAAGGTGGTGTCCAAAGTTCCTGATTCTTCAGCAGCTTTAATAAGACTGACGGTAATTGGATCAAAAGCGTCAGGAGAATTCTCGAAAGATTCTGCAATTGTTTTACCTTCTTTTAAATCTTCTCTTAATTTTTCCAGGATTTTTTTAGGGTTTCCTTTTGCTTCCTTTAAAGCTGAATCAACAGCATCCAAAATAGGAATGCCTGCTCCCAACATTGTTCCTAAATTACTTATAAGATTAAGCCTTTCTTGGCTGGACAGATTTAGACTCATATAAAAATTTATTCCTTTGTTGCTCTAACAACCTCCTCTATGCTGGTAACTCCTGTGATAGCTTTCTCAATCCCGTCATCCATCATGGTAGTCATTCCTTCACTCTCAGCTTTTTTTGAAATTACATCAGAATCAGCTTTTGCCACAATTAATTCCTTAACGCTATCTGTCACCTCTAATACTTCAAAAATTCCTACCCGGCCTACATAACCGGTATTATGACAGACAGGACAGCCTTTACTCATATAAAGTCTTACTTCTGTCTTTTTATCAAAATGTTTAGCGAACATTACATCACCAATCTCTTTTTGAAGTTTTAGAGCATCAGCTGAAACTGAGTACCTACATTTCTCACAAAGCCTTCTGACTAGTCTTTGGGCAATAATAACATTTACGGTGCTGGATACTAAAAACGGTTCAACTCCCATTTCTATAAAACGGGGCAGGGAGGTTGCAGCATCATTGGTATGTAACGTCGACAAAACCAAATGTCCGGTCATAGCAGAATTTATAGCAATCCCAGCTGTCTCATCATCACGGATTTCTCCGACGAACATGATATCAGGATCCTGTCTCATAATAGACTTCAAACCTTCTGCAAAAGTCAAGTTAGTCTTGGGATTTACCTGAATTTGGTTAATTCCCTCAATTTCATATTCCACAGGATCTTCAATTGTGGCTATATTTTTTTCTCTACTATTAATAATTTTTAAAACTGCATAAATCGTTGTGGTTTTACCACAACCAGTAGGACCGGTTGATAAAACCATTCCAAATGGCTTCATAAAACCATTTTTTACTTTTGCTACATCTTTATCATTCATACCCAAATCCAACAGCCCAAATTGTCTTGACTTCGAGGACAAAAGACGCATAACAGTCTTCTCCCCATTCACTGTCGGCACTATTGAAACGCGGATATCCAACGTCTCATCCGGCATTTTTTTCTGCATTTTGCCGTCTTGAGCACTTAAATGTTCATCAATTCTCAGTTTACTTAATACTTTGATACGGGAAACGATTTTATCATGCAAAGTTAAAGGCAAATTTAAAACGTCGTGCAAAACACCATCCACCCTAAACCGGACAACACTTCCTTCTTCTTTAGGCTCAATATGTACGTCCGAAGCGCGCTGTGAATAAGCGTGATCAATAAGAGTATCAATAATCTTGGCAATTGGTGTTTCCGCTGCCTGGGAGGTAGTGGCAATTTTTGCTTCACTGATGCTTTCTGCAATCATTGAATCAAAATCTTTTTGGAGGCTTTTTCTATACAACTCAAGAGCTTTATCTAAATCACGGTCTGTTGCAAAATATGGGTGAACAGACACCCCTGCTTTTTGAGAAACAGTTTGAATGATATCTTCATTCGAAGGATCAGCCATAGCCAGCTTTAGACCTGTTTTATCAGTTTCAAAAGCGATAATCCTTTGTTTCAAAGCCATATTCTCAGGAATAATTTGTAGAATTTCCGGGGGGATCGCCCTTTCAGATAGCTTCACAAAAGGCACTTTAATCATATCTGCAATTACTTTTCCGAGATTTTCATCACTAATTAAATCCCTATCAACCAAAAGTTTTACTAAGGGAATTTTTTTATTTAAAGAGGCATTGCGCACCTCATCTAATTGCTTCTGATCAATTACACCCAACTCTGCAAGCATTTTATACAAGGAATCATCAGAATAAAGCATACTAAAATAGTGCTAGCAGATTACGGGTAAAATGAAAAGAATTTAACTAAAGGTGCTTAAATATATTTTTTATCTTTTCCATCATTTCTACAAGAGAAATATCTGATTTAACAAAATAGCCCAATACCCCCATTTTATTCGCTTTTTTTACATCTTCCTCTTGTCCGAGATTTGATAGAACAATCACTTTTAAGTCTTTAAGATTTGCATCAGCTCTTAACTCTTCTAATACCTCAAAACCATCCTTAATGGGCATGACTAAATCTAAAAGCAGTAAGTCCGGTTTTTTCTGTCTCACGGCAACCAAAGCTGTTTCACCATTCCCAACTATTAAAGTTTCATAGCCTCCTTTTAGCAGCTTAATTTTAAAAAGGTTGGCATAATATTTATCATCCTCTGCCACAATAATATATTTTTTATCCATTTTTATTTTAAGTTATTTGGCTTGAGCGGAAGTTCAACAAAAAACGTTGTGCCCTGATTGTCTCCCAATGACGGACTTTTTACCCAAACTTTTCCACCCCATGACTCCACATAAAATTTTACCACAAAAAGACCCAGACCCGTGCCATAAGCTTCGCTTTTAACGGCGTCTCGGCCACGGAAAAATTTGGTAAATAACCGGTGTTGCTCATCAGTAGGAATACTTTTTCCTGTATTTGTAATACTTATTTTTATTGAATTTGCTAATTTTTCAAAAAATATATCAACTTTCCCGTGAGCAACATTATATTTAATGGCATTGGAAACAAGATTACTAATTGCCTGTTGGAGGTGCAAAGGATCAAGCATTAATTGCGGCACTTTTTCTTTCTTTTCAAGAAGATTTATTGTTACTTCTTTATTATTTGCGTCAATTTGCATCTGATCAATCACTGATTTAACCACATCAGAAATATTTGTTGGTTTCGGATTATTTGAAATTCTACCCTGTTCAATTCTCGACACATCGAGCAAATCGTTTACCAAGCTAATCATCCCCTGGTTGCTTTCATATATTGTGGATAACATCTTTTTAATATCTTTTGGAAGCTCGCCAAAATCCCCATTTAAAAGCATTTCAAAACTCCAGCGCATACTGCCCAGTGGAGTTCTTAACTGATGGGCAGCAATAGACAAAAATTCAGATTTTTCCCGGTCGATTTCTTTTTCACGGGTTATATCACGGAATATTTCAACTACACCAACAACTTTATGATTTAAAAGAATAGGAGCGGCAATTAGAGCTACAGGAAATGTGGTCTGATCTTTTCTGACAAAATAATTTGCTTTGACAATAGAACATGATGAAGCTTTGTAACTGTTTATAACTATTTTACATGGTCTTTTATCACCTGTAACTAACTCACCTTTCTCATCTTCTAATGTAACTACCTTTTCCAATTCTTTCCCAAGAAGATCTTTGACCTCCCAACCCAACATTAAAGCTGCTGCTTTGTTAATTAATGTGATCTTACCATTCAGGTCAGTAACCACCAGACCCTCACCGATATTCTCGAGTATAGCATCATCCTTTATCTTCGCATTTTCAACTTCTAATTTTGCAACTTTTAAGTCCTCCAAAAGATTTAAAACAGCAATTTTGGTTTTTTCAAGCTCAACAGCATGCTTTGCCAATTCCCGTTCCGCCATTTTTTGAGCCGTTATATCTTCTATTGTCGATTGGATCAATTCTTTCCCATCAGCATAAAATTTAGTAACCGAAAGAAGACCATCAACCACCTTACCATCTTTGCGCTTTAAGCGAACTTGCTGACCTACTATTTTATTCGTCTTTTGTAAAATTTCCATAATTTTTTTTCTGTCTTCAGGATTTTCATAAGTATCTGCTAAATTAATATTTTTTAATTCTTCTTTTGAATAACCTACAAACTTTTGTATTGCAATATTGCTGGAAATCACATTTCCTTTTATATCTGCCAAACCAATTCCGATAGGAGCATTATCAAAAAGTAGATGATAATAGCTCTCTGCCTTTTGCAGATCTTTTGTCCTTTGTATTACTTTTTCCT
Source organism: Microgenomates group bacterium (assembly GCA_041659805.1). Lineage (GTDB taxonomy): Bacteria > Patescibacteriota > Microgenomatia > Daviesbacterales > UBA10151 > STC-54. Next base: position 1,010,837 of record JBAZXP010000001.1, read on the forward strand.
CCAGGTGCAAATAATATTCCTGTAGCCTTGAAGCCATAGTATTAAAAGCAAACCCAAGCCTGCCTATTTCATCATAGGATTCAATCTGCACCCTTGAAGACAAATCCCCTGTTTCAAATTGCTTTGTGGCTTTAATCAGTTTATCCAATGGTTTATTGATAATTAATTTAAACAACACATAAAATAGTATAAAAGCTGCTAAAACAAATACTGTTGTTGAAATTATTTGAACTACTCCGATTTGTGCTAAAATACTTTCTTCTAATGCTACATTTTCATAAATTTCTATTACCCCTGACGGTGATTTTAACCCATTAAAAGTAATCGGAACATACACCTCCATCGCTTCCCAGTAAACTTCTTCATACACAGCCTTTGATTTTTGCGGTGTTGCGTCTTTTGTGACTATATTTCCCTGCAACGATTGTTGATATTCTTTATCTTCCGAAAAAGTTTTTCCGATAATTGTTTCATCATTAGAAAAAATAACCCTACCACTCGTATCCCAAACCTTAATTCGGATTATATCCGGATTTTTTATATGCTCATAAAATTTAGTGAAAGTTGCTTTAGTTTGCTGAGGATCATCAAATGAAAAGTCATCCGGAGTTAGATTCTCTATGTGTTGAATAATAAGATTACCTGTAGTTTTTTTTGTATGGGTCATAAATGAATTCTCAATGACCCATCTGAGCGCTAATGTTAAACATAGAGCTAAGAAGATAACCACCAAAGCAGCGGAAATAAAAAACTTAGTGAAGGTGGAGATCCTCATTTTACTCATTAGACTCCTTAAGCTTTTTATTTTCTTGTTTTAACTCAGCCATTTTTACTTCACGGTTGACCATAAAACTATTCATTTTCTCTGTATCTTTCATTTGGGAATGAATTTCTTTAGTCCTTTCAGTCACTTTCTCCTCAAGATTTTGAGTATATTGTTTGAGTTTATTCTCCAATTCTTTTTTTTCTGTAATATCTTCAATTACCAACACAATAAGCTGTAATGAGTCTATCTGCCTGGCATTAAGCAACATTGTTTTCTGTCCGATCTCCGGAAAATTATGTTCAACCTCATAATCATTCACAAGTTTCTGTTCGGGTAAAATTTCTTCCAATAATTTTCTAAGTCTCGGAATATCCCATTGTTTATTTCCTAAATCATAGAGAAATTTATTTACCGTTTCTTCAATTGTTACTTTAAAAGTCTTATAGAAAAAGGGGGTTGCTTCAAGAACTTTAAGATCAGAATCCAAGATCAAAAACGATTCTCTGGCTATCTCTACTACAGGCACAATATAATGAAGTGCTAATTTTCTTTCTTCCTCAAGAGTATTGTTTTTATCCACAACTATCACCCCCTTTTGAGATATGCATTTATCGTATCATAAAAAAAATGAGAATTCAGTAAGAATAATTACTCTGTTTTGCCTGTCAGAAGAGCATCAATTACATCATGAGGTAATGCTGCAGCATTCAAAAGCGCTTTTCTAGCTAAAGTTCCGGTTTCAGACCCGATTTCATCAGCTGCTTTCAAAACACCGATAACTGCATCTTTAGCCAAATTGCCTGAATCTTCACCTATTTCACCTGCAGCCTTAATTGCTCCGTCAACTGTTGCCACTGCAGTTTCCCCAACATCCCCACCTACTTCCTTTGTTCCCTTAATAGCTCCTTCAGCTGCAGCTATTGTAGCTTCTTCCAAATTCAATCCTGCTTCCTTTACCCCTTCAATAACTCCGGAAACAAGTCCTGTCACTGATTGCACTAGTGATACACCGGTATCAGAAGTTGCTTTAACTCCTTCAGATACTACATCTGCAATAGTTTCTTCAGTAGTGGTAACAACTTCTCCTCCGGCTTTTAAAGTAGTCACTACAGTTTCTTTTGCAACATCGCGGACGGTTCCATAAACATCACCAACACCGGATACTACAGAGGAAAGTGCATTTTTTAAATCTGTTGCAATATTGGACATTAATTAATGATAAACACAAAATAAATAATCTGTCAAGTTTCCTTAATCAGACTATTTATTTTATTCACTAAATCGTCCAAAGTCATGTCACTTTTAACAATATAATCTGTTGCCCCCAAACTTTTACCGCGATCGATATCTTCTTTCTGCCCCAAATTTGATGCTATTAAAACAGGAATGCTTTTGAGTTTTTCATTAGCCCTGATTTCTTTTAATACTTCAAAACCATCTTTTTTAGGTAATACCAAATCCAGTAAGATTACGTCGGGAATATCCTTAGCTAAAACGCTTAATGCTTCCTCTCCATCAGCAGCAACAATGATTTCAAAACCCGCCTTTGCTAGCTTGACACGGTAAGCACTGGTTAAAAATTGATCATCTTCCACAACTAGAACTTTGGCCATTTTAAGGGATTTTTTTCCTGACAGCTTCCACAAGATCTTCCAAGCTGTAATTTGCTTTAATAAGATAATCTGATTGACCTGCAATAACAACCTGAAGAATTTTATCGTCATCCTGCAAGTTAGTTAAAACAATAACAGGAATATTTTTAGTTTCCTCTGATTCTTTTAATCTTTTTAAGACACTCATTCCATCTAAAACAGGCATGATTATATCCAAAAGAACTAAATCAAACTTTTCCTTGGCAATTTTATCCAAAGCTTCTTGACCATCGTATGCAACCCCAACTTCATAACCTTCACTGATCAATTTTTTGGTTAGAACTTCTACAACAGATCTTTCATCATCAACAACAAGAATCTTTTTCATAGCATCTTTATTCTGTACATATTTAGCTTAGCTGTCAAGTGAGACTTCACCTTTTTTTGGTTTTGATCCTGAAAGTGGTAAGGAAAAGAAGAAACTCGTTCCTTGCCCAACTTTACTTTCAAACCACATCTTTCCTCCGGAAGATTCGACTATTGCGATAGCTAAATAAAGACCTAAACCATTACCGTTAGGTTCAATCTTAACTGCATCGGCACTTCTGTAAAATTTAGTAAATACTTTATTTTTATCTTCTTCAGGAATTCCTATCCCTGTATCAGTGATTTGTGATATTACATCTGTATCTTTTACAAAGATCTTAACCGAAATCTTTCCTTTAACAGGAGTGTACTTAATCGCATTTGTTAAAAGATTCATATAAACCTGTCTGATCAGAGCAGGATCAATATTGATTTTGGATAAATTTTCTGCAATATCGGTATTTAAGACCTGCTTCCTTTCATCTATTTTCTGTTGAAGTTCTTTTATCATTCCTTTTAATAGATCTCCTATATTTGTGGGTGTTGGTGCAATAACAATTCTTCCTGATTCAATGCGGGAAACATTAAGCAATGCATTTACAAGTTCTATCATTCTTTCAGTAGACATGGCAATATTTTTACTGAAATCTTTTTGTTCTGCGTCAAGCTTTGTATCCCCTAATAATTCCACAAACCATTTAATTGCAGAGAGTGGAGTCCGGAGCTGATGGGAAGCAAGCGAGATAAACTCAGTCTTCATCCGATCTATTTGTCTTTCTTTTGATACATCCCGAAAAACAACTACACAACCTACAACTACCCCATTTTTATCTTTTAGGGGTGCTGCCGAATCGGCAACAGCAATTTTCCTACCCTCGCTACACTCCAACATTGTGTGATTTGCCATTTCCTGTACCTTTCCGGTAGCCATCGCATCTTTAATAAATTTATCATTGATGGTATCCGGTTTTGCCTCATATACAAACCTTAAAACCTCATTGTAATTTTTACCCACAGCGTCTTTGATTTCATGACCACACATTTTTAACGCTACATCGTTAATCAGAATAATAGACAGATTCTTATCTACCACAAATACCCCATCTCCAATACTATGCAAAATCGCATCCATCCTATCTCTTTCTACAGCAGTTTTATTTTTTTCATCTTCCACATCTTCTAAAATATTTAAAATTGCTGCTCTTTGTTCTTCCATAGCACGGCTTCTTTCGACTAGTTCTTTTGTTTGTTCTTCAACCCGTTTATCAACTTCTATCCTAGATTGTTTAATAGAGGCCACCATTACATCAAATGATCTTGATAATTGCCCCACCTCATCCCGGGTATCTGTACCAACCTTATAATCTAAATTTCCTTTTTCAATAACTTCTGTACCTTCATGCAGCTCTTCAAGCGGTTTAGTAATACTACGAGATACCAAAAAGGCAACAATAATAAAAATTAGTCCTCCGATAATATTGGCTGCAACATGAAAAATTATTTGCTGTCTCACAGGATCAGAAACTTCAGATTGGTCAATTTTAGCAATCAAGCACCAACCTGATTCCTGAATATAACTGTGAGTCCCATAAATGTTTACACCCCGGTAGTCAACATATTGTTTAAGTTGAGGCATATTCAAATGATTTCCAATAGGCGCATCTTTATATTTGGCTATTTCTTCAGGATTAAAACAATCCTTAGCATTTTGTGTTTCCACTTTTTCCTTTAAAATAACATCACTGCCTTTAAAAAGTGACGGAGTCAAAAACATCCTGTCTTTATTAATTAAAAACGTTTCGCCGGTTTGTCCTAATCCTGACCTATCTTCCAATAAATTAAAAAGCCCATCTGGCTTAACCCTTGCAACAACCACACCTAATGTTTTCCCTGTTTTACTATCAATAATCGGAGCTGATAATGCATATCCAATCTTATTAGTTGTTGATGATAAGTAAATATCCTTAATATAAGGGCCTTTTAAACCATTAACAAAGTAAGGATCGTTATTTTTATCTTCGCCTACCTGTGTTTTATCAGTAGACAAAACAACCTTACCTTTATTATCTAATAAAAAAATTTCATTAAAAATACTATCCTCCTTCAAATAAGCACCGAGTAATTGTTGAGCACTTGTTGCATATTCAGACCTTATTTGACCTGACTGTAGAAATTCCTGAAAACCATCCTCCTGGCTAATAATTATAATTATAGTCTTTTGATCTTGAATAAATCTTCTTATCTCATCATCACGCATTTCAGAAACACCTTGAATATTATTTAAATAAGTAGCCCTAATAGCTCTTGTATTTAACTCAACAGTAACCAAAGTAACAATAGTCACGATAATCACAAAAACCACTAAAAAATTAATTAATATCCTTGTCCTGATTTTCATTTTTTACTCTCCATTTCCATAATCTTCTTTTTCAGCTCAATCATTTTAAGCTCCCTACCAACCATATAGTTATTTGTTTTTTCCAGCTCTTTAGTTCTATTTATAACTCTACTTTCAATATTTTCTTTTGCACTTTGAAGTTGAGTTGACATTTCATTAAAGTTTTTTGCTAATTCTCCGATTTCATCGTTTGATTTTATATTTACTTTTACTTGTAAATTACCTGCAATAATTTGCTTAGTTGCCTCGCTTAAGCTATCAACAGGTCTAACGATTAAACGTGCAATAATAATGGCTAAAATCACGGCTATCAAAACAGTAATAATTACCGCAATGCTTGTATAAAATATCCCCATGTCTAAAGCATGCTGAATATATAGAAAATTATTATTTAGATTATCTGTTGAAACAATTAAAACATCATCATAATGTCTACCCTGTTTTTCAATATAACTGGTTAAACCATTCTTATAAATTTCCTTTTGTGTTGAATATTCTTCTCCATCTAAAATTTTAACAGCCTCTGTTTTTTTACCATTATCAACCAAATCTATGGCTTTAGTTTCCATATTAACCAGCGCCAGATTCGCTAAGTCAATTGATGCAAACATTCTTTTATCTTCGTTATCTCCAAGTTCTAATGCTTGTTGAATTTGATTATCTAATTCAGGAGATATCTGTAAATATCTATCCTTCCATTTTTTATCCCCGGTAAAAGCATAATTCCTGGCAGATTGAGTTAAAACTTCATCATAATATCTAGTGAACTGGGCTATACTATTTAGACTGACAGTATTACTCAGGTTTTGTATATTCTGTGTGCTTTCTGCACTAACCCGCTTATCCATTGCATCTAAAGCAATAATTGAGGCAATCCCAATAATAAGTACCGGGATTATTCCTAAAAAAACAGCTAGAAATATTTTTGTTCTAATTTTCATTGATTATAAGCTCTTTTAATTTTTGGACTATCTCCATATGTCTAATTTCATCATCCCTAATTGAAGCCAAAATTTCCGCCTCCTCTGGATTATCTAAAGTTTCTAAAAATTCATCATATAAATCTCTCGCTTCTTTTTCCAAACCATACAAATCTTCAAACATTTTGATTAAAATATCTTTATTATCCATTTGTCTGTTCCTTCTCCATTTGCTTTAAAAAAGCCAAATGACGCGTGCTATCATCAATTAATACTTGTAGTAATTTTTTACATTCTTCTTTTATTTCGTCCGCTAATTTTGATTGGTTAATTTGATCAAAATACAGTCCTTTAATCTTTGTCACAAAAATTTCTTCAATATTCTCCCCTTCTCTAAACTTATCTTTCCATGAAAGATTTTCTATTTTATTTTTTAAATTCATACCTCCTTCTAATTCTTTTACCCTTTCCTTTAATTCAATCATTTTGAGCTCACGTCCTACCATTAATTTATTCATTTTTTCCTGAGCATCAAAGGCTTCCTTAGCTTGCTCTTCCGCTTTTTTCCGTTCAGTTATATCAGTATGAACTGCAACTAAAACTTTTCCATATTCCGAATGATCAAAAACTGAAACATTGGCATAACACCAAAAAGGAGTTCCGTCTTTTTTAACATTGTTTACTTCTCCGTGCCATTCACCCGTTTTTGCCAAAATTCCCATAATCTCTTTGGCGGTTTCTTCCGGTTTTTTATCAGTCGGCGCATTAACAATCGAGGCAGGTTTTCCGATCATTTCGCCTGAATTGAAACCAAACATTTTCTCAAATTTCGGATTGGTATAAACGATAGTTCCGTCAGAGGCTCTAATCAAATAAATTCCTTCAGCCAAATTCTTTATTATTTCATCACGGAATAGCAATTCCAACCCAGTTTTTTTGCGCTCAGTTATATCCCAAAATATTCCCAATATACCTATCGTTTGTCCTTTTTCTTTAATCGGCACTTTAACAGTCTGCACCCAATATTTTTGACCCTCAACTTCATATGCTTCTTCAACCTCCTTCTTTTCACCGGATTTTAAAACTAGCTTATCATCAGCCCTATATTTTTCTGCCAATTCTTTCGGGTAAAAATCAAAATCAGATTTTCCGGAAATTTCTGAGGCTTTAATTTTTAAATCTTTGGCATAATTTTCATTACAGAGGACATAATTTAAATCTTTATCTTTATAAAAAATTTTTTGAGGAAGATTATTAAACAAATTAATAGCAACAATATTCTGAGTTGCGAGAGATTCTACGGCAGACTTGTTATTGGGCATGATTAATATAATCCTTCTTTACATCATGCTAAATTTTGAGTAAAAAGGCAACTGGGGATAAGTTACTGAGGCTGACTAATTTTTCGCTCTAAAATATCTAGTGAAGATAGTACTTTTTGGGAAATAGCAATTAAATCCAGAAAATATTTTTGGACCATGGCTTCATCTTTTGCATCATTAAATTTTATAATCATTGCTCCAGTTGCATGTAAATCATCATGTGCTTTTTCCAGTTCCTGCATCTCTACCAAACCGCTATATTTCATTTTCCCTTCAGTATCAAGCCACTTACCTAAATCACAACTATGAGGAGAAATTATTTGGTCTTCTGTTAAACCATCTTTTCCATCTAAATAAGATTGGAGCTTGGTTAGCCAAATAAGGTGTGTTGTTTTTGCTTGGGCAAAATCCAAAGCGATCATAAATCTATTCTTACACCGGACGTGAGATTATTCAATACCCATTAACTCTACTTCAAAAATCAATGTGGCATTGGGAGGAATAATTGCCCCTGCACCTGCTTCACCATAAGCTAACTCAGACGGAATAGTAAGTTTTCTCTTTCCACCTTTTTTCATACCAATTACTCCCATATCCCAACCTTCTATAACTTGTCCTACCCCAATCCTGGTTTGAAAGGGAGCGCCTCTATCATAAGAACTATCAAATTTAGTTCCATCTTCCAAGGTTCCCAGATAATGAATGGAAATATAATCCCCACCTTTTACTTCCTCACCTTTACCTATCTTAATATCTTCTATTTTTAATTTATTTGTACTCATTTTTAATCACCTCCACCGCCACCCATATCACCACCGCCACCCATATCACCACCGTCGTATCCGCCACCATCATAACCACTGTCATTACTACTAAAATTGTTGTCTGAACCAACACCAATATCTAAGCTAGTATTAGGTCCAAAATCTTCTCTTCCCAATTCTATATCCAATACAGGTGCTTCTATATCTAATCCTTTGGAGGCCGCATGCTCCATTACGGAATTAACCTGATTTTCATTTAATACATTCCTATCGTCAAAAAATCCTAGTGCCACCATTCCACCTAAGATGAATGGCCAATAAATCAAAGAGTCATCCTCTGACCATCTGTCAGGCAACCTTTCCGACCGTGCCATTCTTTCGCGGCTTCTATAACCCAATTTTTTGAATGCCTCAGCATATTCGTCAATTGCTTTTAAATGACCAAGTTGCAGAGTAATTTTTCGATCTTTATAAGGTCCTTCGTCTATATTGGCGTGTAAATCAGGACTCGCATTATAAACCCTGGGGTTTATACCTTCTTCTATAGTTACTTTAGTCCACCTGGCATTTGTTGTCACAAAAGAGACATTCCGTCTTCCTTGTTTTTTTTCTACTCTCCACCCCTCCTGTTTGAGTAAATCCTGGTTAATCCCTTCCTTTGAATCCCCAATGTTTGCCAAAAAACTATGACCGACAGTTGGATGCAGAATAATTTCTTTTTCAAGTTCTGCAAATTCAGCATCTTCTTCATCAGTCCCTTTAACCCAACCGTAATCAGTTTGCCTACCGATCAGTGAACCCCAAAAAGTTCTACCGGAAAAATTGATATCTTCTCTTGTGTAAAGTTGTTTCTTGATTCCATTCCACTCATCTATTTTAACCTCAACAACATTAGGGGTAAGAATTTTTATTTTTGTGGGATCATCTGTATGAGTAACTTTAGTCTCAAATCCAGGTTCAAGCACAGATGTTTCAACTTCTGCAAAAAAATATGGTTTATATCTTTTTTCTATAGTCATCAGGTAGAATTATATATGTGACTATGGGTTAAATCAAGACAGAAAATTAATCTATCAAGTCAGGTTGATCTTTTGCTTGGGCTTGCCCATATTCGGTATCCAATTCCTGACCAATTTTTTCAAGTAATGGTTCTTCTTTGTGGGATACTCTAAGCGGAATTTCTTTTAGGAAAAGCGAAGCAATAAAGCCAACTCCCACAAAACTAGCTGCAGTTAGAAAAACTGGTGAAAGGGAATTAGCAAAAGCTATATTTTTTGGCATTGAAGTTAAATCTTTAGCTAACCCAGAATTAAATAAGCTTCCTAAAATTGCGATTCCAATAGTCCCTCCTATACTTCTGAAAAGTTGTATTGATGAGGTAACCACCCCTAATTTACTGTGTTCAAAAGCATTCTGGACTATAACAGTAAAAACAGGCATGGCTGCACCCATTCCCATCCCTAAGAAAATCATTCTGAAGGTAAGATCAAATTGAGAGGTTGCAGTACTCATTTGTGAGAGCAAAAACATCCCGATAGTGGCAACAGCAAGGCCTGAAACAGTCACAATTTTATACTTGCCAGTACCTGAAACAATCCTTCCTCCGATAATATTTGTGAGCACCTGCATAATCACCATTGGTGTCATCAAAGATCCTGAGTTTGTGGCAGTTATACCCATTGCCCCCTGTGCAAACAAAGGGATATATAAAGCTGCGCCGAACATTCCCGCTCCGAAAAAAAATGAGGAAATAATAGAAACCGAAAAAATTGAATTTTTAAAAAGATGCATGGGAATAATCGGTTCTTTTGCCGACTTTTCGATAAAACAGAAACTTAATAACAAGATTAACGCGGATATTAAAAGACCTATGATTTGCACGGATTGCCAAGGATATTCTGTGCCTCCCCAAACCACTCCCAATAAAAGAGTAATTAAACCTAGAGCCAAAGTTATGGCACCTAAAAAATCAATTGAACATTCTCTAATCGAAAGGGTAATTTTAGGAATAAATAAACCAATTGCCAAAAGAGCCAAGATACCCACAGGAATATTAATATAAAAATTCCATCTCCAGGAAAAACTATCAGTAATTATTCCTCCCAAAATCGGCCCAACAATTGAAGCAAGCCCAAAAGTTGCTCCCAATACCCCTTGCCATTTTCCGCGCTCGCGTGGTGTAAAAATATCACCAACTATGGCAAAAGCATTAGCCATAATTGCTCCACCACCTATCCCTTGCAAACTTCTGAAAATTATCAGCTGAATCATATCCTGTGACAAACCGGAAAGAACAGAACCGATCATAAAAATTATGATTCCGGAAAAGAAAAACCATTTTCTGCCATAAATATCGGAGAGTTTTCCATAAATTGGAACTGTTACAGTAGAAGCCAACATATAGGCAGTAAATACCCAGGAAATGTGATTCAGGCCACCCAGTTCTTTAGCAATGGTGGGCATGGCAGTTCCCACAATGGTTCCATCCAAAGCTGCCAAAAAAATGGCTAAAAGCACCCCAAGCATTACTAATGTTTTTTGTTTTGTAGAAATTTCAGCTAACATATTTGTTTTGCAAAAATTTATTGTAACTTAATTTTATATCTTTGTAAAAAGGAAAAGAATTATTCCTGATAGTTATCAGGATCGCAAAACTCATAAGACAATTTTAAACCGGTATGCTTTCCTATATCTACCCATTTTGGTACAAAATTCGGAGCCAACATTTCAAATTGTGTAGGACGGTCAAACATACATTCTATAATGGGTTTCATATCCAATTTTTTGGGAGCTGTCAGGGTTTTTACGATTTTGTCTTCTAATGAATGCTGGGATAAAGAAAGCTCGTTACCTTTATATGTATATTTAGCCAAAAATAATCTATTATCTAAACAGTCACTTAAGTCTAGTGGAGCTAAGATCATGCCTGCAGGAGCAAAAATATCAAGCCTTCTATATTTTCCCTGCGGATAATAGTTAAGGTTTCTTAAATCCAGTATTTTGAACTGATCATCAGGTAACCAGCCATTATGATACCAGGCCGCACCAATTGAAGGAGCAAATATCTGACCATCGGTTGTTTTTGCACTGAAACAACGCCCTAATTCCAAACCACATATTAATTCATTCTGATAATCTACCAATGCCGAAATCCCGCTTGTATCGATTAAATCATCCGGTACAGGTACGTCTACATTAACACTTTCACCCCCGCTCTCACTTTCAATACATATATCAAAATTTCCTTCAACCCTTAATGCATATTTTGATGACGGATAATCCATATTTCCATAAAATGTATAAGTTGTTTTTAAATCACCTGCTTTAACAACACTTTTTAATCCTGTATGATCCAAGATGGCGAAGGGTTTACCGGAGCTGCTAAATAAATACTCTGCATATTGTTCTTCTATAATATAGCATCCTTCTTTGTGCGCAGGTACAAGAACAGAAAGGAAACCGTTTTGGGCGTTCACTGCCAGAACCCAACCATCTTTGAATTTTTCAGGAATTTCCCAATGATCGGGAACGTCCTCAAAAGTAAACCGTGGCAAAAAATCTGACATATGCAGGGAATTATATAAGAAATTGGCCTAAAATAAAAGCTATAGGATTAATTTAATAAGTCCAGGTATGACCACGCCACTCAATTTTAGGATCTGGAAGTATTTCTCCAACCTGGGCAATTTCTACTCCGTATTTAGAACCTATCACCGTTAATCTGTCTGCGTCTTCGTTATTTTCAACGACAGCCACGAACCCCAATCCTCTGTTCCATTGCTCACAAGCCCTCCTTTGATCAATCATTTTTTTAGATTGTTCTTCCGGCAAATGTTTTTCAGCCAGTTCCATTAACATACTTACAGCTTTTGGATCTTCAAATACCGGTTCTATATGTGCCCCCAACTTTTTTACTTCAAGCATTCTTTTAACTTTTTCAGGAATACCTCCACCACTAATATGAGCTGCACTGATAATATTAACTTCCTTCTCACCATCAATTCCACCCAAAGCATCATACATAACTCTTCCATAAAGATTAGATGGTCTTAACACCTCCTCCACAATCTTAGAATCCAATTCATGCCATGGCACCAATACCTGTTCTAAAAAATTATGTCCCATCAATTCGTTTAAAAACGGAATTGTCTTTCCGTCTCTAAAGTCACTCATCAAATCTCTGTTTATACTACTTGAAATCATTCCCTTTTCTTTTAAATGATCGGCCAAGTGTTCCAGGAAATAAGCCTCTTTTGAAGGATAACCTTGATTAAATAAATATGCAGCTTCTAAAATTCCCCTGGCTTTAGATAACCCATTAGATCTGATAGATTTTTCTCTCCAGCCCATTATTTTTTGGCCCGGTTTTAACCCTGTACCCAAAATTAGCTTTGCTTCATTAATCAAATATAAACCCGTTGCATTCCAGTTAACCCGGGATGGACCAAACCCTGAAGTTCTGTAACTCAGTTCTGCTGTTTCACCATTTAACAAAGCAAAGCCCCCCCCTCGTTACAGGCGGCTGCCGCGCCTCTTGCAAGCGCTGAAATCATTCCTTCTGTTGCTGTATTGGTATCCACTACATTTGCGAAACCTAACAGAAAATGCCCAAATCTATCAGTATCCCCTTTAATCATAGAGGCAACATCAAAAGCCAAAGTGTCAAAATAATCATAATTGGCATCTCCTTCTTTAAAAGTAGGCCTGTTTAATTGAGATAATCTTTCTGCAAGTTCAGGTTTTGTACCAATACCGTCTGCAGTTACCCAAACTGAAAAAGGAGCAGGATTGATACCATATAAATGATATTGAGGTGTATCTAAATATGTAATCGGTCTGTATCTTGGATCAGGAAAATTATTTCTGGTTGAAACTATAACATCACCTAAGGTATAGGATGCTTTTCCTTTTTCATCCTGAGTTAATTCAATACTACTCATATATCACTCCTAAACACTTGATTATCTCCTTCTATGCTAATTTCATGCACCCCAGCATATGCATTTTTTCTGGCGCTTTGCAGAGTCTTTCCTTCTCCCATCACATGAATTACCCTGCCACCTGCAACTCTATAATCCTTACCATCATCCATCATCCCTGCTCCATATAAACTTACTCCCGGCTTAGCCGCTGCATTATATATTCCTGTTATCTTTTTACCCATTACCCTGGAATAATCTCCCGGATAACCATTTGCTGCAATAGCTACCACAACCCTTCTTAAATTATCCCTTTTAATTTTTAATCCTTTTAAAGATCCTCCTTCTGCCAGATGCATTCCTACCTCGAACCAATCATTTTTGATCCCTGGTAAAACAAGTTGGGCTTCTGGATCACCCCACCTGGCATTAAACTCCACATTCATAATCATAGGCTCACCATTTCTGATAATTTTCATGCAAGAAGCATACAGCACCCCTATATAAGGAGCTTTCAATTGAGCAAAAGCATCAAGCATTGGGACAATCATGTTTTTTCTACTTCTTTCCTGACTTCCTTATTCACAATTTCGGGATTATTATTTCCACCCATGCCACCTGTATTAGGTCCTGTATCACCGTCTCCGATTGGTTTATGATCATTGGCACTCCCTAAATAGGTAAATTCCTGACCATTACATAAAACAAAGTAGGAAAATTCTTCCCCAGGCGTTCCGTCATCATTCATTAAGTTTTCTTCTATCAAAAATCTCTTACCTGCTTCACCGAATTGATCCAAAGAACGGATCCGATCATAAGCCTCTTCCTTTGTTTTAGCCCTCATCGCGCCCTTACCTTTAGCTAAACCTGAAGCCTTAATCCAACGAGTTCGTTCTTCCCAGGTTTTAATACATCCAATTGCAAATTCAGGATCATCAAATTCCATAAAATCAGGCTGGTTTATTCCTACCACTCTTCCAATAAACCTGGTAAGTGCTTTGTCTGATTCAATTTTTCCTGCAGCTCTACTTGGACCAATTGTCAAAAACCCAGCGTTTCTGGATTCATCTGCAACCCCTGCTGCTATTGCATCATCTTGTGCAACATCAACCAACTCAACATTATAATGATCAAAAAGTTGGACTAATGATTTACTATCAGTGGTTTTAACTTTACGAAATTTAGGATTATCAATTAGTTTTCCTCTGGTTACCAGTTTTATTCCATCATTACCAGGGACAACCAGAACTCCATCTACCAGATCGCTTTCAGCATATTTTTCCGCCTCAGCTGCTTCTCTTCCTCCACCTCCAACTATTGCTACTATATTTTCTTTATGCATGAATTATTTTTTGAAAAAACGTTTTGTCTGTATAGATAGTAGAAAAGTGAGTTTTAAAAAACAAGACCCCAAATTATGGGTTAAGCAAAACAATACTTAAATTTAATATAGTTGCAAAAGAAACCCAAGCCAAGTACGGATATAAAAGGTTGGCTGCTGTTTTATCAACCAAATTTATGCGCCTGATTGTTTCCAAAATCGCGATCCATAAAATAATAATTATTAAAAATCCTGCTAAAAGGTTATGTAATCCAAAAAATACCAGCGACCAGATAACATTTAATATAAGCTGAACAAAAAATGCCACATAAGCATTATTTCTTATACCCTTGTCTGTTTTTTTCTTGGTCCAAAGTAAATATAAAGTTAAACCCATCAAAAAATATAAAATGGTCCAAACTGGTCCAAAAAGATAATTTGGCGGATTAAAAGGGGGTTTATTTAAATAAATATACCAAGATGAGATAGCAGGAAAAGTAAAAACTGAACCCAAAATACCTGCTCCTTCACAAAGTAATATGGCAGAAATTAGCTTGAGCAGTTTGGGCATAACTTAATATTAAACTATAATTTTAGATTTTGCACCAATAAAGAAACTTGTTGTCTTTTTTTCTTTTTCACCATCTATAAGCTCACTTTCAGGACCAATTAAGCTGGAATCAATTAGACCCGGAAATTTTTTGATTTTAACTTTTTCCATAATTTCGCTATTTTCAACCTCAGATCCTTCTATTTCGCATCCGTCTGAAATTGCCGAATATGGTCCGATAAATGAATCCCGGATAATAACATTATCACCAATAATGACAGGGCCTTTGATTTTTGATCTTTCGATAGTACAACCCCGCCCAACTTTGATATTGCCATCAACTGAAACATCTGACCCATATTCACTTTCTATCTCATTGTCTTTGACCAGATATTCCACCATGTATTGATTTGTCTCAATCCAATCATCAAATTTACCTGGATCCAACCATTTACCTTCATATTCCAAAACGTCAACTTGATATTTATGGTCAATTAACCACTGAAATGGTGCACTAATTTCCAACTCTCCTCTTGGGGAAGGCTTGATTTGATCTTCACCTTTAAAGCATTTAAAAACATTATTATCAAAAAAATATAATCCTGGAATAGCAAAATCATGAGGAGGGTTTTCTGGCTTTTCTACATACTGAATTAGTCTTCCGTTTTTATCAAAAAAAGGAACTCCTAAACGTCTGTTCTCTTCATGATGGACCATAGGGACCAAAGCATTAGGTTTATTTTTTTCAAAGTGCGTTACAAACTTCTTTATACCATCAACAAAAATGTTATCTCCTAAATGCAAGAAAAACGATTCTCCGTCTAAATATTCCTCACAAATTTGAAAAATATTTGCCAGTCCCAAAGGTTTTTCCTGCAGCACATATGTGAATTTTAACCCCCAACGGGAACCGTCACCCAAAACTGATTTTGCCTGATCCAAATATGCTGCATCATAAGTAATTGCAACTTCTTTAATCCCTGCTTCAGCCACAGTTTCAATAGGGAAAAAAATTAGAGGCTTATTGGCAATCGGAAGAAAATGTTTGTTGGAAGAAAATGTCAGGGGCTGCATTCTTGTGCCCCTACCACCTGTTGGAATAATTGCTTTCATAGACTTAAAAGATTATATAACATTCTCTTTTATAATTACCAGCTGCCTCCTCCACCTCCACCTCCACCTCCACCAGAAGATCCTCCACTTGAAAATCCGGAGGATGAGGACGGAGCATGAGTTGTAAAAGTGCTGGACATAGAGCTGTTCATACTATCAATTGCAGAATAAAAAGCTATATTTCCTGAATACCAGGTTGGATGATAGTTTGGATAAATTACTTTTAACTGATCCATAAATTCTTTGATATAACCCAAAGCAATTGCATAAGGAATATATTTTTCAACAGTGATTAAATTTTTGGCATACCAAGTATGTTCTCTGCTCATATTTTTTAAGAAAATCTTTAATCCATCGATCTTAAAGTCTATTTCATCTCCCTTGGCAGTTCTGCCATTTAATTTAAAGAAGAATAAGAGCAAAACGCCAAACAATAAAACTCCTCCAAAAAACATAGAAAATATTGCTCCTGTTAAAAATAAAGCTTTTTGAGTTTTAGGATTTTTTGTATAAAAACCTCTTTCAATAAGCGAATCAAAAACATCTTTTTCAAAACTTTGAAAAGTTAAATAAAAATCTTTTTTCAGTGAACTGATTTTAATTTTATCTTCTTTTCTAAAAAAAGACTGCAAAAGACCCCATTCAAAAGCCGTCGTTCCCTCATTGTAATTGTTCAATTTAATCATAAGAAAATCATCTCCTCCTCCAAACATTCCTAAAACTTTTTCCTGTTTTATTTGTTCTATTTTTATATATTTTCTGATTGCCAAATCAAAGATTGTGGCAATAACATCATTTTGATCAACAAAATAAGCATCAATACTACCAGCTTCTGCAGGAGCTACTCGCTTTCCTTTATCATCTATGGGAAAGTCAAAATTAACAGAAGGCGCACCAAACCTGGCTTTTCTTTTGTTTTTAAAATACCAAATTAAGAGTCCTGGAGCTAAAATCAGATTGAAAAAAATAGGAACGGCAAATATTCCTAAAATTAACCAGAGGCTTATTTCAGTATCAGTTTTTTCCGGTGATTCTTTTTGTAAAACGCTAGGAGGAAAAGTGTCCTTTGGAAAACCCCAAACCCCGGTTAAACCTTCATAAGCACTTAATTCTTTAGTTGATACAATTAAGTTTTTTTGGTTTAACAAGCAGTCTTTGTTTGTAGATCCTTCAGGTCCTGTAAAACAAGTATCTTTATTAAAATCAACTCCAAAATCTGTGGATAACGAAGCAGAGGCTTTAAGAATCGGTATCTGCCAATTGTTACCGGTAATATTCCAATAAATTTCATCATGATCTTCATAATTGCTGCCAATTCCATTCCTAACAAGATAAGAAATAGTATAGGTATGAGGACCAGTTATGGTGACATCAGCCTTTCCGATTTTTACCGACGCTGTTTTGGAATCACTTTGCAAAGAATAATTTTCTTCTTTCCCATCTCTTAAAATATTTTTAAAATCTACTTCAATAACTCTATATAAATTACCTACACTTGATACAAGAGGAATATCTCTGTAGATTCCATGCAGATAAACATCGCCAAAATCATAAACAATTGTTTCTGTAATATCCATTGTGCCATCCTGGTGTGCAATAATCTCGGTATCGAAAGAGGTGATTTCCTCAGCTTGCACACCAGAATAGATTGCTCCCCAAAAAACAAACAGAAATAAAAAGAGGAAGCTTTTCAAAATATTTTTCATTATTTTTAGATTATGCCATAAATATATTAATTTGCTATACTAGCTAAATGAGTCCAAAAAAATTAGGCCGATCTTTTCTATATGCCTTTCAGGGTTTTTATTCAGCAATTAGAACAGAAACCAACTGGGTAATCGGGATTATAGAGGCTATCTTTGTTATACTTGCAGGAATTTACTTCAATATCACATCGACTGAGTGGGTCCTGGTAATTTTGATTATTGGGATAGTACTCTCTTCTGAACTTTGTAATAGCGCAATCGAAGCAATTGTTGATTCATTTGTAGCAACCGAGCATCCGAAAGCAAAGATTGCCAAAGACTTTGCTGCAGGGCAATCAGTTATTGTGGTGCTGGCAGCAGCAATAAGTGGCACTATTATTTTCTGGCCATATATTCAAAATTTATTGAGGTAAAAATTGCCGAGCAACTCTGAACTTTTTTTAACCATTTATAGTTTAGGAAATCAGAACTATCTTCTTGATAGGTTTTTTATTTTCGGAGCAAATGAATTAATTTTCATTACATTTTTTATAAGTTTAGTTTTAATTCTTTTGGGAGGATTAAAAGAAAGAAAGGCTTTTTTATTCTTATTAATTGGATTATTAATTGCAGAGATCTTGATCAAAATCACCCATATTTTTTATTTTGAACCCCGTCCTTATGTTACTTTGAATTTAGTTCCCTTAATTAAGCATGTTCCTGATGCGGCTTTTCCTTCAGAACATACCACAATGGCGGCGGCTGTTGCCTTTGCATCTTTTTTTGCCAAATCAAAATATGCTTTATTGTTTATTATTCTTATGCTTTGGGTAGGGTTTTCCAGAATCTTTGTGGGAGTCCATTATCCTTTAGATATTTTGGGAGGAATCCTTTATGGCTTTATTTCTATCTTTATTTCTTCAAAAATCCTAAACAAATTCTTAGACATTTAGCCTCGCAAGGGGACGTCTTGAGAGGCTAAACTAAAATCTTCCGCCAAATGTAATGCACTTCAATTTAGTCTCATCAATAACTTGTGAAAGATTGGGTATGGTTAGAACTTCTCCAAGATTTTTAGCTAAATATTCACACTCTTTTCCAGCAGCCTTTATCCACCTATGATACCTAGCTTCTGGTGGCTCTTCCAATAAACCCCATGTATACCCACACAAAGCTACTCTTCCTTCTCCAATATCAATCTGAGTATGCGACATTACAGAATAATATTGTATGCTTGAGTTTTTTACTGGAATATCCAATAAACCAAATAACGGCTCTTTCTTTTGGGTTACCTCACGAAGATCCTGCAAAACTTCTTTTTCCAACTCAAAATCTAACCAAAAGCTATACCATAAATCTCTCTTTGTTTTATTCATGTATTCCCAACGAGCTCGAGATTCCGTTGGATCTAAAGCTTTGCCTAAATCTCTAGCCGGATAAGCTAAAAATGAATGTACATCGTAAGGATACAAACTTAAGCAACCTTTGCAGCCAATTTCATCAATATAGAAGTCCTTCTGAGTAATTTGGCGATCTGCACCTTCACTATCCATCCTTGTTCTGTATCTTGTAGGAAGTTGTGACAATTTCACAGATTCTCCTAAACCAACTGGTCTTCTAATTATTTGTTCCATAAATTGTTATATATAAAATAATTTGTGAAATTATACCAGAAAAATATAAATTTAGTGAGGTTTTGAGGTTAAGCGTTTAAGGGCAATAATATAAGCTGCTGTTCTAAGATCTACTTTTTCTGATTTATGTGTTGCCCAAACATCATCGAAAGCTTTAACCATTTTTTCTTTTAATTTAGTTCTGACTTTTTCTAAAGCCCATTTTTCTTTATGAATATTTTGATACCATTCAAAATAAGAAACCGTCACTCCTCCTGCATTAGCTAAAACATCTGGCACCACAATTATTCCTTTTTTATTTAATATTTCATCAGCTTCTGCTGTTGTAGGACCATTTGCCATTTCAAAAATTATTTTGGCATTGATTTTTTTGGCATTTTTACCTGTTATGACTCCTTCAAGCGCTGCAGGAATTAAAATATCTACAGGTAACTCTAAAAGTTCTTCATTGGAAATAAAACAGCCTTTTTTGGCAATTTCACAAACATCTCCCTGACAGTAACAATTTCGCAAAGATCCTGTGTCTTTTTTACATTTTTTGACACTTTCAACATTAAATCCTAAATTGTTTGGTTCATAAATTCCACCTTTTGAATCTGAAAGTGCTATAACGTTATATCCATTTTGGAAACAAAGGTCTGCTAAAAATGAACCAACATTGCCAAAACCCTGAATGGCAACAGTAATTGGTTTTTTCATTTTCATTTTTTTAATCAGTTCCTCAAGTACATAAAATCCTCCAAGACCCGTTGCCTCCTCCCTTCCTTCTGAACCACCCTGATTAATCGGTTTTCCTGTAACAACAGCGGGAGTTTTTTTACCTATGATTTTTGAATACTCGTCAGCAAACCAGGCCATTATTTCTGCATTGGTGTTAACATCAGGCGCAGGCACATCAACATTTGGACCTATGATCGGAGCGATATGCTTAACAAATTCCCGGGTTAAATTTTCCAGTTCCTTTTTGGAAAGAGTTCTTGGATCAATTTCAATTCCACCTTTCCCCCCACCAAAAGGCACATCCACCACAGCGTTTTTAATTGTCATCCATAGTGCCAAAGCCTTAACCTCATCTAAATCAACCTGCTGATGATATCTGATTCCGCCTTTATAAGGACCCAGCCAATCATTGTGTTGAACTCTGTAACCATGGACAATCTGGGTTTTACCGGTATCTCTTTTTAAATGTAGAGTTACTTTGGCTAAACGATGAGGGTTGGACAGATGCTCTAAATCTTCTGCAGAAATTTTTGCTTTTTTAGCAGCAGCCTCTACAACAGATAATGCATTTTCAAAAGGGTTATTTTTATCCATTTTAATTATTCAATATTTTTTCAAAAACATCTTTGTTCTTAAGAGGAGCAATTATTTGTAAATTAAAGTTTTCTTTTTTAAATAATTCCTTAGCTACAGCTTGAACATCTTCTTTAGTGATTTTATCAATCTTTTTTAAATATTCATCAAATGTTTCTAGCTCCCTATCCAAAATAAAACTTACCCCAAAATGCTCTGCCAGAAAGTTTGTGGATTCTGACCTTAGGGCAATTCTTCCCCGTTCCATTTCTTTTGCTTTTGCAAGTTCCTCATCTGTCATTTTTTCTGCTACAGTTCGGAGTAATTCTGCTTTAATTACTTCCACTCCTTCTTCTATTTTTTCCAGTTTCATTCCGCTATATACAATAAACATTCCGGTATCCAGATATGATTGATGCGCAGCAGAAACATGATAGGCCAATCCCCTTTTTTCTCTGATTTCACTAAAAAGCCTGGAAGACATGCCTTCTCCTAAAATTACTCCCAAAACCCTAGCTGCATATCTTTTATCATTATCACGAGCATATCCTTGTACACCTAAAATTAAATTTGCCTGATCAGTTTTTTTAAAGTAAATATTAACTTTAGGTTTTAGTTGTTTAACTGGTTTAAATTTAACATAGGATATATTTTTATTTTCTGGCAATTTAGAAAAATACTTTTTAGCAATTTCATTAATATTTTTAGGAAGTTTACCAACATATAGCACACACATATTGGATGAGTTATATAAAGATTTTAAATATTTTTCAAAATCATCTTTTTTCAAAAATCTGACAGTTTTTTCATCTCCCCCAATATCCCAACCAACAGGAGTATCACCAAATTGCAACTGCTCATAAAGATCAAAAACATACCTGGTAGGGTTATCCTTATACATCCTTAACTCTTCCACAATTACCCCTTTTTCTTTTTCAATTTCTTCCTCAGAAAGAAGGGGCTCTGAAACCATGGAGGACAACATATCGCTTGCTAGCTCTATATGCTTTGAGGCAAATTTAATCCAGTAAAAAGTATATTCTTTATCTGTCCCCGCATTATTTACAGCCCCAATCCCATCCACTAAATTAGCAATAATTTTTGCAGAAGGATATTTTTTAGTGCCTTTAAAAGCCATGTGCTCCAGAAAGTGTGACAAACCGTTTATGTTTCTGGTTTCATATCTGGAACCTGCACCAATTGCTACCATTGTGGTAACAGAATCAAGATGTGGTAAATCAATAGTAATTAAAGTCAAACCATTTTTAAAAGTAGTTTTGTCAAACATAGAAGATTAGTCTAGCAAAATGAAAACATTAAAACAATATTAGTTTCCATAATATTTTTTACCCTTTAGTTTTGTTGGTAACAAATCTTCTTTTGTATATTTTTCATACCCTTCACCATAACCTAAATTTTTCATAAGCTTTGTGGGGGCATTTCGAAGATTCATTGGAATTGGTAAATTACCAAATTCTTTAACATCGGCAAGTGCTTTAAAATATGCTTCATAGGCAGACCTATCTTTTTTAGCTACACTCAAATAAACCACACCATGAGCTAAATTAATCTGACATTCAGGATAACCAATTGTTTCACAAGCTTTAAAGACTTCATTAGCAACTACCAAAGCTGTAGGTTGGGCTTGACCTATATCTTCAGAAGCAAAAATTACCATCCTTCTGGCAATAAACAAGGGATCCTCTCCTGCATCCACCATTCTGGCTAAATAATATAAAGCACTATCCACGTTTGATGCTCTCATAGATTTTATAAAAGCAGAAATAGTGTTGTGATGTTCTTCTCCATGTTTATCATAAGATAACACCCTTTGCTGCAAAGCCTCTTCTATTAATTGTCTATCAATCTTCATACCTACCCTGCCTACACATCGGGAGTGACTCCCGGTGTGTAATGTTGAACTTACAGCAATTTCCAAAACATTTAAAACAACTCTGGCATCCCCATTTGATGCTTCTATCAAAAGATCTAATGCTTCTTTTAAAACTTTAACTTTAAAATTTCCCAAACCTCTCTCTTTATCTTTTAAGGCATGTTTCACAATTAACTCAATATCTTCTCTTTCTAAAGCTTTTAAAGTTAAAACCCTGGTTCTGGACAAAAGGGGGTTAATAATTTCGAAACTGGGGTTTTCTGTGGTAGCACCAATCAAAGTAATCAAACCATTTTCTACATAGGGTAAAAAAGCATCCTGTTGAGCTTTACTAAATCTGTGGATTTCATCTATAAAAACAACAGTTTTTCTGGGAAACATGGGGTTGTGTTCTGCTATAACTTTTTCAAATAATTTTTTAACTTCTGCTATACCTGTTGATACTGCAGAAAATTCAGCAAAATCTGCTTCAATTTCATTAGCTATTACTCTGGCAAGCGTTGTTTTACCAGAACCAGGAGGTCCCCAAAAAACCATGGAAAAAAGCTGATTATTTTTAATTGCTTTAAATAAAAGTTTATCTTCAGAAATAATATGTTTCTGACCAATATACTCTGATAAATTTTTAGGACGCATTCTATCTGCTAAGGGAATCATTAAAATACTATACCCCAAATCAAATCCGAAGGTCAACCCACTTATTAAGTAGCTGGTGCAGTCCACACCTTCAATGCCAATGGACATGAAATATCACTAAATTCTGAATCAATTATTGATCTAAGTCTCATAAGATGATCAACAGCTCTTTGCACAGAATGAGTTTTTCTTAAATCAATTTCTTGAGGAGATCCGCCACCTTTCTCCCTAGCAGTTACATAAGCCATTCGTTTCCTTGAAGCTTCAACATCAATTTGCCCTACTGTTCTAAAAGGAAGTTGTGATGGTTTGGCAATTATTCTACCATCTCTTATTCTTAATGCATCAGGTAATTGTAATTTATCTTCACCGGAAAATACTAAAACAAATTGTGGTTTAAATAAATCAGCACTTCTTTCCTCATGAGGGTACTCTGACAAATACTGGCGTCTCAAAATTTCTAATCTAGTTTCTGGTTCCTGAATTGTTCCCCTGCTATCTAAATTATTAAAAGATCCTTTAACATAAGCCTCTGCTAAGCCAAAACTTAGCTCATTAGGGCAAGCTTCACTAAGATCCCAACGTTCAAGAGTTTTTTCAGTTTCCAAAGTAAAATAAGTCGTAGTTGGTGCTGCCCAATTAAAAGCTACTTCAACTCTCGCTGGCAAAATTGATGGAGCTTGTTGATATTTCCAGGTTGATTTACGGTATCCACGGTAATGATCCCAATCATAATTAAAAGGTTCATAATTATCTAAATATTTTGCCCTAGAAAAAGCATTTATTCCTGATAACCATTTTGCAGTAGGGAGGACATTTTCTGGGGTATAACCGTTTAAAGACGCTTCAGCTGGCATGTCCCAAAGTTTAATATATAAATAAATTTACTACAAGATACTAAATTGTGTTAATTTAATTCTAGGACCGTTTGGAGTATCTTCTATTTCAAATCCTAATTTCTTAATTTCATGTCTTAGTTCATCTGACTTTTTAAAGTCACCAGATTTCCTGGCGTTCTCACGGTGCACTAATAATTCCAAAACTTTTTCCGGAATTTCCAAAGGTTTACTGACATATTTTTCCAAACCAAGTCCTAAAACTTTATCCATTTCTAAAATGGTTGCTGCTTTTTCATCACTTGAAAGATCAGACTTGATAAGTTCCCACATAACTGCTAGAGCCTGCGGGGTGTTCAGGTCATTATTGGCAGCCTCAAGAAATTTCTGCCAAAATTGGTCATTAACCTGTTTAGGGCTTTCCCACGCTCTAATCTCAGAAATTATGTTTTTCAAAGCGGTACTTGCGGCGGTCAAGGATTCCTCTGTATAATTTAATTTATCCCGGTAATTTGCAGTCAAATTTAAGTACCTGAAAGCCATAGGATCAAAACCTTTTCCTTCAAAATCATGTAAAGTAAAAAAATTATTTGCTGATTTTGCCATCTTTTTTCCGTCTACCAAAAGATGTTCACCATGAAGAAAATAATTAGCAAATTTTTCCCCTGTCTTGGCTTCTGCTTGGGCAATTTCATTTTCATGATGCGGAAAAATATTGTCTACCCCCCCTGTATGAATATCAAAAGTATCTCCTAAATATTCCTGACTCATAACCGAACATTCTATATGCCAACCAGGCCTACCAAAACCCCAAGGAGAATCATAACCCACCTCACCTGAATCAACTGCTTTCCATAAAGCAAAATCCTGCACATTTTCCTTATCATATTCATCAGACAATACTCTTGTCCCTGTTTTAAGAGTTCTTTTTTCCAAACCTGAAAGCTTACCATAGCTAGGAAATGTTGAAATATCAAAATAAACTGAACCATCTTTTTCTACATAGGCAAATCCTTTTTCAATCAAAACCTCAATATATTTGATCATTTGTTGAACATGTTCTGTTGCCCTGGGGTAAACATTAGCCAATCTCATATTTAATTTATTCAAATCCTCCATAAAAGCTTTTTCATATGGTCTGGTAATGTCTTCTATAGAAAGATTTTCTCTCTTAGCTTTGTTGATAATTTTATCTTCAATATCTGTAATGTTCATGACCCTCATAACCTCAAACCCATTTGCCTCTAGTATCCTTTGCAAAATATCTTCAAATAAATATGTTCTTAAATTTCCAATGTGAGCATAGTCATAAACAGTAGGACCACAAGTATACATCCCCACTTTTAAAGGATTAACTGATTTAAATTCTTCTATTTTTCTGGTTAAAGTATTGAATAGCTTAATATTGCCAGTCATAGTTGAAGTATATAGGAATCAGGACTTTAGGTAAATCTATTTGTTTTCAGATCTAGGATATTCTTCGCCTTCCGTACTCTCTTCTCCACCTTCAATATTGACACCTGTAAACGACTGCCAAATACTTGTTAACTTCATTTTTTCTTTTTGAACTTCCACTTCCTTGGTTTTATTGTCAATAAAATCCTCCAGTTCCTGATAAATACTGCCGTCTTTAGGAGAATATCTTGATAATAAAAGTTTGGCTAAATATATCTCAAGATAAGAAAGATTTCCTGTTTTATCTACTGAATTCATAGCTTTTAAATGCTGCTCTCTATTTTCCTCAAATTTTTTACCTTTAAGCAGCTGCTGTGAATACATAATATCCCTAAACCCACTCCCGGAAAGCACTCTTTTCAAAAGCATCCTTCCGACACGTCCATTACCATCAAGATAAGGATGGATTCTAATAAAAGTATAATAAGCCCAAGCTGCCTCATGCATGATTTCTTCTGTATGGGATACAGGTAACGTGGGCAGACCCGATAATCTTTCATCAAGTTCCTTTGTATAGCTTTGCATTAGAGGCTTCACATCTAATCCGCTTACATAAAAATTACGTGCCTCGCCGGTCACACGGATATCATCTATCCGGTACCGTCCAGGTTGTAAAGGAACCATTCCCTTTTTTAAATAAGCCGGTACGTTTTCAAAAAGAGTTGCATGAAAATTGGTTATAACATATCCACTGGGCATCTCCGGATTTGAAAGCCAATCACGTTCGATTTTTGCGCAACGGTAGATATTTTCTATTTCAGTAGAGGTGTGAAATTTTTCTGTGTCCTGACTTTCTGATAAACCAGGAATTTCTGTCGCATCTAAATTAATTGCCATTAAAAAATTATATACTATCTGAAGACTTTGTTTCGTCTTTTGATTCAAAACCGAATACTTTCATTGCAACACCTAACGCATCTTCATCCAGTCCGAATTTTTTTAACACTTCTTTTAATACATCAATTTTTTGGGGATTTTTTAAATACCCTTCACGCACATCACCTTCAAGAAAAAAGCTGGAAAAAGAAGAAATAATTTGTTGTGTTTCTTCTGGTAAACTATTAAGTTTTGCATTAAGCTCCTCATCAACAATATCACCGGCAGAGCCATTTTCTAATTCCATATTTTATTAGTATATACTATGGGGCTTTTAATTTCAACCTCCTACCCCTCCTTTGGTTTCTGTTCTGGCTTTAGCCCTTTGTAAGGCTACCAAATCTTCTGATTTTTGATTTTTAGCTTGCAAATCCTGCATCTCTTCCTGTTTTTCCACCTGCTCTTCCTGTTGTTTTGCCTGTTCTTCCTGTTTCTTTTTTAACCTGATGGCAGCCTGTTCTTCTTCTATCTTTTGATACCTGGCAATAGTTGCCTGAGCCCATTGTAATTTTGCTGAGTTTTCTTCCTGTTTTTTAGCCTGCTCCTGTTGTTGTTGCCTTAGCGCACCCGGATCCTGAGATACTGGTTTGGGAGTAGATATAACAGCCTGCACCCCCTGTTCAATTGCCTCACCTACTGAGTCTTTAACCGGTTCCACTATTGCTTCCCCAACATCTTGGGCAAATTGTCCTATTTGCTGTTTAATCCCCTGACCGTCACTCATATTTTTAGTATATCAGTATTTTCTTCTTCCTTCCAAAGCCCGTGTTAGCGTTGTTTCATCAGCATATTCAATATCAGAACCAACAGGCAAACCTCTGGCTATTCTGGTGACAGAGACACCAAGAGGAGAAATCAACCGCTCAATATACATAGCTGTTGCTTCACCCTCCATAGTAGGGTTAGTTGCTAAAATTATTTCCTTAACAGATCCATCTTTGAGTCTGGGTAAAAGTTCACGAATATGCAATTCATCAGGTCCGATATTTTCTAATGGTGAAATCCTACCATGCAAAACATGATACATGCCTTTAAAATTTGCCCGCTCTAAAGCAAGCACGTCTAAAGGATCTTCCACCACTGCAATAATAGATTTTTCGCGGGAAAAATCTGAGCAAATTTCACAAGGAGTCTGTTCTGAAATGTTAAAACAGGTTTCACAAATCACTGTTTTTTCTTTTAAATCCAAAGCTGCAGTAGCCAAAGCCTGTGCTTCTTCTTTGGGAGCATGAAGTAAATGATAAACCAGTCTTTGAGCAGTTTTGGGACCAATACCAGGAAGTCTTTCAAAAGCTTCAATTAAATTCTGCACAACTTTGGGAACTGTAGCCATCGAGGCAATCTTATCAAAATGCAGTTTTTTTTACCAGAAGAGCTTATTTAACATCCGAACAATTACAAGAAACATTCAAAGCGGTTTTGTTACCTTGTTCTAAATTTGAGAAATTTAAGAGTATAAAATGATAACGTCCTTTACCGAACCAATCTTTAGTTATATACCCTTCACCAACTTCTATAAATTTATCAGCAAAAATATCTGTTCGATTTAGCTTCCCAAATCTATTTAATTCAAATCCATGACCTAACATATCAACTCTCTGACCTGGAACCATTTCAATCCATTGGCTAGCCACTTCCAAGTTAGGATTAAGCTCACATTGTGTTTTTAAGTAATCAGCAACATCAGGAGTCCTAGAACAACTAGTACTCAAAAGGGTAATAAACGGTAAAGCTAATAATGCTAATTCTTTTCTCATATTTGTTTTGAAAACATCAGAAGTATACAATAAAAAATACTATAAGTCAATATTTATAGAGATTGATTTCTGATTTGAGAAGGAGGTATTATTTATATAATGCCCAAAAGTTTTGAAAAAGGTTTTGTTCCACCAGTAGTAATTCTTTTACTGACAATAATCGGAATCTCTGCTGTATTAATAATTAAAAATCTCCCTCCTAATGAGCCTCAACCTACAAATACTGAATTGAATATTAGTAATAGCTCTCAAACAAAAGCTACACCAAGCTCAACTGTTACTCCCACAAAATCTAATTCACAAACTCCTACCCCAACACAAAAAACTTCACCTACTCCTACCTCTAAAACAACAACCCCCACTCCAACTCCAAATTCTTATATAACACTGGATTCCCCTAATGGTGGTGAAACTTTCACTTTAGGGGAGATAACAAGAATCTCCTGGCGCTCTGGTAATATTGGCTATGTCAGAATTTATGTTGAAAATCCTTCCGTTTCAGGATCAGGATCAACAAATTATGTTTACAGCGATGCCATACCTGCAAGTCAGGGTTATTATGATTGGTCAATTCTCCCGAACCAACTTCCCGGAAGCTCTTGGCCTAGGAATTTCAAAATAAGAATTGATGGTGTTAATGAAACAGGGGTGGGGGCAAATGTTATTACCAGAGATTCCAGCGATAATACCTTTAAAGTCCAATCTGCGCCGTATAATCCTTATGTCAGAGTAACTTACCCTTATAATGGGTTAACTTTTCAGGTAGGAAGTAACGTCGTTATTACATGGGAGACGAATATGCCCTTAGGAAGCTGCCAAATTCAAAATATTGATTCTAATAATTCAGGCCCTGTTGTTGCAAGCAATGTGGACGTTACCAGAAAATCAATTAACTGGACTGCAACTATCGGAAATACCCCTTTAACTGAATGGAAATATAGAGTATATATGATTTGCTACGATCTAAATGGTGGAGTGCAATTTACTACAGGAAACGGTTATTTTACAGTTAAAAAATAAAGGAATTACATTCCTGGGATACCAAGACCACCCATCATGGGTTTCATCTCATCTGCAGCCACTTTTTGAGATTGTTTTAAAGCTTCATTAACTGCATCAGCTATTTTTTCAAAATTTTGATCACCTGAAATAGAAACTACTTTTTGGTCTGCAGTCATCACTACAATCACACCTTTGTGTTCCACGGTAATTTTAATTTGTGCTAACTTTTTTTGTATTTCCATGGCCTGATCTCTCATCTTCTTAAGATCACCAAGCTGTTTAAAATTATCCATTAATCCCATATGAAGGTATTATATAGAAATATACAGGAAGAGACAAGGGATTGCGTTTAGTTCAATAAATTCCTACACCCAGCATCAAGTCGTCGTATTTTTTAACCATTTCTCTATATCTATCAAAATCCGGCATAAAAACTGCACCAAGATGGTCTTTTTTTGAACATTCCCACATTCCTATTTCCGGAACAAAGTAAATATTACCTTTATAACCAAAGCTATAAGAACCAGGTTCCCACCGCAAAGACCTCTGACATGTAAAACATTTGGGTGCAGACATTTCCGGTTTGGGTGAAGCTTTAAAGTCTGAAAAAAATACGATATGACGGCTTGGATCTTTTAACTCAACAGGTATATCTACTAAATGAAGTCTATGTGCCAATTTCCTCAAACCTAAACTTTTCTCTATAAGGAGCGCTTCGAACTTTGATTGTGGTGTTTCTCTTACCTCAGTCACATTACAATCAGCTCTTTTAATAACAATAAGCTTAGATTCTGTTTTTTCCAGATCAAGACTCATAATTAAAAATTATAGCACTATCACACTACAACTCAACCTGCAATCTTGGCTGCTTCAACCACATTTTCCATCAAAGAAATAACTGTCATTGGACCAACACCACCAGGAACAGGTGTGATTCTGGATGATTTTGAGGCAACTGATTCAAAATCCACATCCCCCACTACTTTACCGTCAACTTTTTCTGCCCCCACATCAATTACTATTACCCCCTCTTTAACCATATCCCCTTTAATAAGCCCCGGAACCCCTGTGGCTGAAATTAAAATTTGTGCCTCCAGGGTCTCACCTTGGAGCCTCGTTGTCTTGCTATCACAAATCACTACATCAGCTCCCATTTTTTTAAGCTCTCCTGCTACAGGTTTTCCCACCAAATCACTTGCTCCTACCACTACAACCTTTTTACCAGAAACTGAAATACCTTCATCTTCCAAAATAGAAATTACAGATCTGACTGTAGCTGATAAAAACTTACCCTTGGAAGTTAATCCATCCACATCCTTTTCCCCATCGATTAGTTCTAATAGATCATGTTCCTCTTTACCTTTTAGGAATTCTTCAGGCATTGGTAGTTGAACCATAATCCCATCAACTGAAGAATCATCATTTAATTCATTTATTTTCTTAGCTACTTCTTCAAATTCAGTTTCCACAGGCAATCTGATTGCTTCAAAATTAATTCCTATCTCTTCAGCCTTTTTTTGTTTGATATTGGTATATAAAACAGAGGGAGCATCTTCTCCTATCAAAAAAGAAACCACTTTTGGGGTTTTTGATAATGTTTTAATTTCCTCTTCTAATTTTTGCTGTCTTAAAAGGGCAAGCTTTCTGCCATCAATTATCTTATCCATGGCTATATCTTATGCTAAATGAGGCTAAAAAACAAATTAAACTTGAGGTTTTTCCTCTAAGGCAATCATCGCCTTCATGGCTCTCATGCCTTCTGCAAAAATTTCTTCATAAGACAAACTACTTGAGGTTCGTCTACAACTTTGTTCCATACCCGAAATAGATTCATTCCTTAATAAATCTCTAATATTTAGACCAAAAGGCTCTGTGGATTTCCCTAAAAATCTTTGAAACAAACCATGCTCCTCTTCAGAAACTTTTGAATTTGCACCAGGTCTAACCGGCTTAGAAGCCCATTGTTCAACACCAACGTTTATTTCATATTTTGCCATTTTTCACCTCCTTATTTAATCCCGGGAACCGGGAATTTTTCTGCAAATGCTTTTACTTCTGCTCTGATTTTTTTCAGATTTGTATTTGTATGTAATTTCTTCTTAGTGTCTTTCAGAAAATCTTTTCTGGTATCCTGATTTTTTGGTAAATCCATTCCTTTGATTTCTTCTAAAGCTCTTTTTATCCAGGCTGCAATTTTTATCATATCTTTTTCTTTCATCCCTCTGGTAGTTAAAGCAGGAGTTCCAAGTCTTATGCCTGAAGGATAAAAAGGAGAAGCTGGCTCACCTGGGATTGTATTTTTATTAACAGTAATCCCTGCTTCTTCTAAAGCATATTGTGCCTGATAACCCATGCCATATCCATAACTGGTTAGTGGCATCAGCACCAAGTGAACCTCAGATGTGGTTCCTAATTCTTTTGCTAAAACTGAGGCGTTTTTAGCAACTTGTTCTGCATATTTTTTAAATGATGGCTGCAAAGCTTCTTCTAAAGCAACTGCAATTGCTGCTGTTTGATGATTATGTGGCCCACCTTGCAAACCAGGAATAATTGCCCTTTCTATTTTACCTTTTATTTCAGGATCTTTTTTTAAGCCTCTTTCTGTCACCATAATCATTGCACCCCTTGGTCCCCGTAAAGTTTTATGAGTGGTAGTGGTAATAATATCCACATATGGTACTGGGGAATCATGAACTCCACCCACAATCAGCCCTGCAATATGGGCAATGTCTGCAACCAAAGTTGCCCCAACTAAATCTGCTATCTTCCTGAACTTTTTATAATCTAATTTATAAGGATAAGCTGTTGTCCCCACCCAGATTAATTTTGGTTTATGTTTTTTAACCAAAGTTTCCAGTTCTTCAAAATCTATTTTCCAATCTTTACCCACATTATAATTAACAGCTTTATAAAAAATACTGGAGAAAGAAAGTTTAGCTCCATGGGTTAAATGCCCACCTGATGACAAAGCTAATCCCATTACTGTGTCCCCTGGTTCACAAACTGCCATTGTCACTGCAAAATTAGCAGGGGAGCCGGAATAACTTTGGACATATGCAGCAGGCACTTTAAATAATTTTTTAGCCAAATCTACTGCATAATTTTCTATTTCATCAATAACTTCATTTCCACCATAATAACGTCTTCCAGGAAAACCTTCTGAATATTTATTTGTGAGTATTGAACCCAATGCTTTTAAAACATCTGAAGAGACATAATTTTCAGAAGGAATCATTTCCAGGCCTGTTACCTGTCTGACCTTTTCTTTTTCTATAAGTGGAAAAACTTTACTTGCCATAATTTTCACTATCTTAATTCATAAATCTTAAATCGTAAATCCCTAATTTACTAATTCACTGTTTCTGAGTTAAAAATTTCTGCAGCAATTCTGACAATTTCATCATCAGCAGCTACTTCTATATTAGACAACTCTTCTCTTTGAGGTGGTCTTTTCCCTAAAGCTGTAGCAATCTTAATTTGTCTGCCCAAAATATCAGAAAAAACAGATTCCAATAAATCTCTAGATTTGGCTGATTCCAAAATTCTTTGATGAAAAGCATAAGGCACCTCCACTACCACACTATTTTCCCCACATTCCAAAATCTTTGATGAACGCATTAGGGCTTCAAGGGAAAAATTGTAGGCTTTCACTGTTTCTAAAATATAATTCCACCGATCAGCGATCTTTTGTAAATCGGATGAGACCTGAAGATCAGAGTCTCGGAGTGTCGGAGTGTCGGCAATTTCTGATTCACTGTCCTGTTGATCTGCTAACTCTTGCTGAACCTCTGACTCACTAACCTGCTGACTTTCCGATCCGCCGATCTGCTGACCCGCTGACTCTCTGACCCACTGACCACCCGCCCCGCAGCTTTCTAATAGCGCAATTTCCAAAGGCAAAATTGGGATTGAGGTGTATCTGGCTTGCTCTAAACTATTTTGAATATTGTTAATAATAAAAATAGTTTGATCAACCTCAAATACTTTAGCAATTTCACAAAGTTGTTGATACTTTTCCTCACTGGTTTCTACTTTTACGAACCTCTCCCCTAACCCATTTTTGATATATAAAATCTGCCTTAAGGTATCTAAAAGCGATAGTGTCAATTCTTTGGTATTAATGCCTATTGAAACTATTTCGTTTAATTTATCTAAAACTTCAGACTGTTTTTTCAAAGAAATAATTTTTAATAAATCGAGTGCCTGAGAGGAATCTCCTGCACCTAGTCCTTCCAGTACTATCTTGTTATCGATTTTTTTAAAAGATGAAAGTTGATCTAAGAATTTTATTGCATCTCTAAAACTTCCCCCTGCTTTTTTGGCGAGTGTTAAAACCGCTTCTTCATCTATTTCAATTTTCTCAGCACTCGCTGCTTTTTTAATAAGTTCTGCCGCTTCCGTAATAGAAGCTTGTTTAAAATCAATGCGCGTCACACGCGATAAAATGGTTGCTGGAATTTTTTGCACTTCCGTAGTAGCTAAAATAAAAATAACATGACTGGGGGGCTCTTCCAGCGTTTTTAAAAGGGCATTAAATGCGTCCCCCGACAACATATGAACTTCATCAATAATATAAACTTTTTTCTTTAAAGAGGATGACGCCAATTTGATTGTATCTTTTAAATTTCTAATATCTTCTATCCCGCGGTTTGACGCTGCATCCATTTCAATCACATCCATATTGGTGCCCTCGGTTATGGAAATACAGGCTTCACATTTATTACAAGGCTTAGCCCCTTCTATGGCTGTGCAATTAACCATCTTGGCTAAAATTCTGGCTGTTGATGTTTTACCTGTTCCCCGGGGTCCGCAAAAAAGATATGCATGAGCTAATTTTTGAGCGTCAAATGCAGCGCGTAAAGAATTCTTAGCTGTCTGTTGACCGATTAATTCATCAAGAGTTTGTGAGCGGTACTTCCTGTATAAAACCATAGTGCAGTAATTAGTCTACAGTTTTCACGATGAAGATAAAAGATAGTAAATTCAATATTCAATGGCTAATGTATTATCTTAAAACTTCCTGCTATAATTCCATACTTATATGGAAAGATTTAATGAATTAGCAAGGTTTATGGGTCATGTAAGCAATTTAAAAAAGACAGAAAGGACGGGTTGGGTAAGGAGGGGCATTCAAAACCCTGAGAGTGTTGCTGATCACAGTTTTAGAACTGCCTTAATGGCAATGGTTCTTTCAAATAAATCAGATGTTAATCAAAATACAGTGATTAAAATGGCTTTAATCCATGATCTGGCAGAATCATTAGTTGGAGATTTAACTCCTTTCGATACAATAACTCCAAAAGAAAAATCTCATCTCGAAGAAGAAGCATTTAAAAAATTATGTTCAGATATTGATAACGGTGACGAACTACTAGGACTATTTCGGGAATACGAAGAAGGAATAACTCCAGAAGCGCGGTTCACTAAAAGATTAGACAAACTGGAAATGATGTTCCAAGCTCATGAGTATAATCAAGATCAACCTAATGTTGATCTAAGATCATTCTGGACCCATATTCAGACTTTTGATTTTGGTGATTTGCAGGAAACTTATAACGCTTTAGAAGCAGACCATAATAAACCTCACTCGTGATGAATACCTAGCAAATGGGTAGTTCCATGATCAACCAAGAAATTTACTTCATCCTCAATTGATTTCCCATCCAAAGATGCGTCCTCTATGGCTTGAGGATAAGAAATAACAATAGATCCTAATCTTAAAATTTTATCAGGAGAGGCAATAAAACCTGCTCCTCCATCTTCCAGACAAAAAGATAATACATCAGTTGTTGCATCTATCCCACGATATTGTTTATTTAACTCATGCATTTTTCTGTCCCCAACAACAGAAACTTCTATCTCCACATCTCCTGTAACTTTATGTTGAGATAAAACTTCCACAACAGCATTGTGTACTGCATCACGGTTTATTTTATATCTGGAATCTGAGGTGATAATTACATTAACCATAGGAGGAATTTAGGCAGCTTTCTGAATTAATTTATTTTTAACAATTTCTGAAATTTTACTACCTTCAGCAGAACCTTTAACTTTACCCATCACCAACCCAATAACCTTACCCATATCAGTCATCCCGATTGCTCCTGTTTCAGCAATTACTTCATCAATTATTTGAGAAAGTTCCATATCAGAAAGTTGAGCAGGCAAATATTTAGCTAATAGATCTGCCTCTTGCTCTTCTTTAATTGCACTTTCTTCCCTATTTCCTTGTCTAAAACCCATTGCTGCTTCTTTTCTTTTTTTAATTTCTCTTTGAATAACAGTAACTATTTCTTCATCAGATAATTCTTCGGATTTTTTTATTTCACTATTCTTAATTTCTGACAGCAAAAGTCTGAGGGTATTTACACCCGGTTCATTTTTATCAAGCTGCGCCTGTTTCAAATCTTCGTGTAATTGATCCAGCAACATTAGCTATTTAAACTCCTGGCTCTCATAATTTTTCGCATTCTGGTAGCTCTTCTTTCCTGTCTTTTTTCAGAATCACTCTTGTGATATTCGCGGTCGCGGTATTCCTGAATAACATTTTCTAAAGCTACTTTTTTTTGAAATTTACGAATTACAGCATCGGTAGTATCTTTTGGTCCTTTTCGAACTATTATTGACATTTTGTTTGCGTCTTAGATTATAAAACGCTATAAATGACACCTCCTTTTACTTTATTTGGTAATTGTACTACTTTTTTAAAGGAGAATCTAGGCGGCTAAATTTGAAACCAGGGTTTTTAGCTTATCAAGGGTTTTGATTTGTCTTAAACTATGTTTTAGATGCAATCTTGGTTCTTCCTGCTCAAACTGGGCTTTCATACGTCCGTCTTGAATTTTATCAATTTCTGCCTGTAAATCTGCGTCAGACACTTCAACATTTTCCTGTCTGGCAACTTCAGATAAACCAAGTTCCATTTTAACATTCTTTTCTGCCTGAACTCTCCATTCTGCTTTAAGGCTATCAATAGTTTTATTCTGACCTTTCAAATAATCTTCCAGCAAAAGTCCCATGTCAGCAACTCTTTTTTGAAGTTGTACCAGCATCCTGTTTAGCTCATCTGAAACCAATATTTCAGGAACATCAACTGTGGTTATGCTTTCAATTTGTTGCAGGATTAGTTCTTCATAATCTAATTCATTATTATACTTTGCTTCATTTTCTAAATCTGCTTTTAATTTGGTTTTCAAATCAGCTAAATCCAAAGCTCCTACAGCTTTGGCAAAATTATCATCCGGACTTTCTGCTGTTGGGACTGTTTGCTTTGCTTTCCATCTTTTAAACATTTCCTCAATCATTTTTGAAACATCTTCATCAGTAATAATTTTTGGAGCAGGTTTGGAAACTTTAATAGCTTTATAATCTCCAACAGTAATTTGTGGTTTTTGAGTCACAAGTGCTTTAAATACCAAAGGTTGACCTTTAACAAAAGAGACTAATTGGTATTTAGGGTAATCAATAGGAACTATATTGCTTCCCTGCAAAGCTTCAACCAAAGCTTGTGGCATGGCAAGTTTAAAGAATTCATCATTTAATTTTGTGCCCAGAGTTTGTTCAGCCATAGGCAAAGGAACTTGTCCTTTTCTAAAACCAGGGAGCTCAAGTTCTGCATTTAAATGTTGCAAAGCTTCATTCCATCTTGGTTCTAAATCTGTCCAAGGAACAGTAATAGAAATTTCAACTACAGATTTTGGCTGTTGAACTATATTTTTAGTAACCATATCTTGTGTAATTTACCAGAAATCAGGAATAAAATCAATCCTTGGGGAAGTTAAGCCCCCTATCTCTTTGGACACCTCTATATCGAGTGGAACCCCATAATCTTTTTCGTCTTTGGATTTCTCTTGTAGAAAGAACAGTCCCCGGACCGGGTTCCTGTGAAATTTCACCAGACTCGGGTCTTTGAAGCCAATGTCTTAACTTTAACGGTTTATGGCTTGGTATATCTTCTTTTTCCATACTACTTCGATAGTCTATTTATAAGTTCAGATAGACTCATAAATTCTGTTGTTTTTTCATTTCTTTTTTTAATTTCTAATTTACTTTCTGTTTTTTTGGAAATTATTGCACGTATTGGAATACCAATTAGATCACACTCAGCGAATTTTTGTCCGGCAGAGACATCAATTCTATTATCAAATAGCACTTCAATTCCTTCAACTTGAAGTTGTTTATATACTTTTTCTGCCTCCCCCATTATTTTTTCATCTTCCAGATCTAACCCGATCAGGTGAACTTTGTAAGGGGCAACACTTTCTGGCCAAATTATTCCTTTTTCATCATGAAACACCTCCACAATTGTTCCCATCACACGGGAGATTCCAAGACCATAACAACCAACTGAAACTATTTTATCTTCCCCGTCGCTGTCTGCAAAATTTAATTTAAATGTTTCAGCATAAGCTCTTTTGAGAGGAAAAATATTGCCCACTTCAATTGCTTTTGTTTCCTTATATTTTTGTCCACAAGTAACGCAATCGCTACCTTCATAAACTTCTTTATTTACAGCAGAATTACAACTTTCACAAACATAAATAATATCCTCACCAGATGGAGTTGGTGTCTGAAATTCTTCTGAAAGATCTGAAAAAGTTCCACCTGAAGCCTGAGTAACCAAAGCAGGCAACCCTAATCTTTTAAATATTTTAATATATGCTTCTTTCATAATTTGATAATAAGCATTTCTGTCATCATCATTTGTATGAAAACTGTATAAATCCTTCATGATAAATTCTCTTCCTCGAAGCAAGCCTGCTTTTGCTCTGGCTTCATTTCTAAATTTTGTTTGGATCTGATAAAGATAAAGTGGCAAATCTTTATATGATTTAACATATTCTGCCAAAAGTGGATAAATAATTTCTTCGTGAGTTGGCCCTAGTACCAAATCAGAATCCCCTGCTCCTTTTAACTTAAATAAAACATCAAAAGAGTTAAATCTGCCTGTTTTTTTCCAGTTTTCACCAGGGTGAAGAGCAGGCATCAGCATTTCCTGACCTCCTGCATTATTCATTTCTTCTCTGACAATATCTGAAATTTTAGTAATAACCTTCTGACCCAAAGGTAAATAAGTATAAACGCCAGCCATTTCTTGATGAATAAAACCAGCCTTAACTAAAAGTTGATGGTTAATAGACTCTGCCCCAGCAGGTGTTTGTTTTAATGTTTTAGGAAAAAGTTTTGAATACTTCATAATTTCTTAATTTCAAGCTTTGCTTATGCTTATTTATTATATATTGAAATACCCCTATAAAGGCAATGTGACTTTTGTGCCAATTGAATCTCCTTTCATTATTTTTATAATAACATCTGTGTCCCCTGCACCTGCAATATAAGCTTGCTTACCTAATTGATCAATAAATCTTCTGGCTTCAATAATCTTAGATTCTATGCCTCCAGTTCCCACGCTAGTCTTATTAAATAGTCCAATTCTTAAAAGATCTGTTTCTGAATCAATCGAATCAATTACTTGCCTATTCACATCCCATACTCCGGAAGATTCTGTCAATAAAATAAGTTTACTCGCAAAAACCAAATTTTTTGCAACATATGAGGCTAATCTATCATTATCAGCTGATATAGCCAGCTGTCTAATTTCATCAACGCTAACAGTATCATTTGCATTAATGATAGGAACTATCCCGTGCGATAAAGCATTCCGTAGTGGCAAAGATGGTTTATCTAAGTCCGATTCTGCAAAAAGAAAAAGACCTGTTTTAATATTATATTTATCAAACGCTTGCCCCCAAGCATTAAGCAAAGGCCTTTGTCCAACAGCAGCTAACACTTGTTTATGAACCTCTTCTGTATTTCCATTACCCATTTCTAGCTTGCCACAGGCAATAGCTCCTGATGTTACAACAGATACTCCATATCCCATATCCTTAACAATAGAAATCTGACGTGCCAAATCTTCCATCAAGGCATGGTTAATCTCAGCTCCGTTATTTGTTAAAGAACTGCTACCTATTTTAATAACTATATTATTTTCTGCCCATAATTTTTCCATAAAAAAAGCACCTGTCTTTTCTGTAAAAGGACGAAGTGCTCGTGGTACCACCTTTATTTGGTATTCCGTAGCTTTTAGCGTAGGATACCCTCAATTTTAGTTTTTACGAAACCAACGGAAATGTTTAGTACAGATATCATCTGATGTCACACCCAGCTCCGGAGCAGGAAACTCCTTCACAGCTTTTTATCTATAATATTATATCACACCCGATCTATACCTACACATCGGGTGTCACTCCCGATGTGTAATAATGTCAGATGTGTAATGTCAAAACGATTTACCAATTTAATCCTCATCAAGTAATACACGACTCATTAAAGCCAGATCTCTCGCATAATCTTCATGTCCTACTACAAACTCCTCATAATTCTTAGCACTCTTGAACAAACTTATAACTGATTTTTTATTACAAATTTTGTCATCTCCTAATCCAATATAATTTTGATAAGAAGAATATGGATAAGTATTTAGGTCTTGGGTTAATCCTGCAATATAAGGATTTAGGTGAATATATCGTGAAACTTGCATTAATTGCTCGTCCGTTTCTACAGGTACAGCTTTAAAATTTCCCTGGAACAAAGGACCAACTCTTTTATGTTTAGTATTAAAAAACCTTGTATGACTGTTAAGAATTTTTTGCATAAATTTTTGGATACCTCCGTCCTGAAGCTGCTTTATAAGAAGATGAAAATGGTTAGGCATTAAACAATAACTAATCATATCTATTAATTTAGTATTCTGGTCAAAATCTTTGTTAAGTGGGGAAAGACGTTGTGAAAAACGGAAATTTAAATTCTTTGAATTATAAAATTGATAATAGTAAAGTGCTTGTAAAAAACGTTGATAATCCCAATTCTCAGTAAAAATTAATCGTTTTTCTACACCTCTATTATATACATGGTATATATTCCCAGTTTGAAATGATTCTAATCTATATGGCATCTGATTTTAGTATAGCATGCCTACATATCGGGAGTGACACCCGGAGTGTAAGGCTATTTAATATTTTTAGAAATATTATTGAATAGTGAATTTTATTTTTGAAGATTCACCACAATCAGAAACACCTTTACAATCAACACATGCACTTCCTGATTCATCAGCAATACAGCTCTTACCAGAAAACTTACACCATGGATTACCAGAACAAACCATGACACCAGAATAAATATTAATTACAGCATAATATTCTCCGGGAACTAAAACTTTCCAGGATCCAGATATATTTCCACTATTGCCAGAAAGTGTAGCTGTTAAGATCTTACACCAGGCTAAATTGCCAACAACTTTACTTCCGTTATCACCTGAACATTCTGTTTCGCTCATCTCTGTTGCTGTAGCTTTTACAATATAAATTTCTCCTTTGGTTAAATTTGGTTCTTCATCAGTTGCATTTGCTTTAAAAGAAATTTTAGCAGTAGCACTTTCGCTACTTTCTAAAATAGGACTTTCAAAAGATCCCATCGGCCCTCCTGATGCCAAACTACCAAACCCATCGTTCAAACCTGGTGGAGGCTGTCCAGACGTATTTGTATTTCTAGGAAAAATAAATTGCATTGTTCGATAAATAATATTTTGGGGTGTTGGAGTAGTGGCAACAGTTACAATAGGTCCTTTTGTAGGAGTAACCGTAATTGTTACGCTCCCATTTGAGTTTGAGACTGAGCTTGTAAACACTGGTTTTTCAAACATGTCTATACAAGCAGGAATATTATCTGCAGAACAATCTCCAATTATATTAGAATCACATTCAATACTTACCAAATCCCAATCCTCTGTTATTGCTGTTCTTTTTTTATTTGTACATGAATTTGTATATTCTGCAATCCCCAGCAAATGATTTTTGGAATAATTTTCAAACCCGACAGTAGCACCACAACGAGTATAGTTTCTAATAGATTCAGTACATTCCCTGGTTTGGGTTTGGGTTGGTGTAGGATTTAATCTTTGGGTTATAGATGTAGTTGGAATAATAGTAGGTGATATTACTACTTCCACAGTCGTTTGCTTTTTTTGCTGCTCTACTTGCAACAATCCCTGCTTATAAACAGTAATTTGTTTAGATAAATCATCAGAAAGTTGCTTTTTAACAACAGGATCAGAAACTTTATTAATTTCTGAGCGGGCTTGAGCAGTAGTATTTAACATTTCAATTAAGGCTGTATTTGTAACAGATTTATCGCTGCTACTTTTTTTAAGCAACACTATTGATTCTTTATATCTTCGATTTGATAAATCAGTTTTAAAATAGGCTCTTGTAACAGGAGTCAAAGAAAGGGCGCTTGATAATACACCTTCTATTCCCCTTTTTACAGGATAAGTAGCATCTCCAGGATTTGCATTTTGAGAGGCTAAAATTAGTGTAGTAGGAATGGCAAGAATAATTATTACTACCAAAAGAACCTTGCTTAATACTCCCCACATATACCAATCATAGACTAAATATTTTAGAAATCAAAGAAAATTAATTTAAGGGATAAGTTTGCGGATATCTGAGAATGTTACCAAAACTATTAAAAT
This sequence comes from Microgenomates group bacterium, assembly GCA_041659805.1. Classification (GTDB taxonomy): domain Bacteria; phylum Patescibacteriota; class Microgenomatia; order Daviesbacterales; family UBA10151; genus STC-54. Next base: position 1,052,471 of record JBAZXP010000001.1, read on the forward strand.
GAGTAAGGTAACCATGCCAACTGTATGAATTGTTTTTTCTAAGTTAGCATTGACCTTTTTTCGGGAAATAAACTCTATCAATAGAAATAACAATCTTCCTCCATCAAGCGCTGGAAATGGGAGGATATTAATCACTGCTAAATTAAGTGACAAAAGGGCTATTAAATTTAAGTAAGGTAATATCGGATCCTTAGTTTCTAAAACTGAACCTGCCAATTGAGTAATACCAATAGGACCAGAAACAGTCTGAGAAATCGGAGCCATGCTTTTTGTTTGCAAAGACGAACCAATCAGATTTCCGAATATCTGAAAAGAATAAAGGGTGAAATTATAGCTATGGCTTATGCCACTTGTCATTTTTTGTAAAGGAGTCACATAAGTCAAACTAGCAATAGTTACCGTGCCCAGTGAAACCCCCAAAGCACCTTCGCCTTTTGGAGGATTTGTTCTTGGGACAACCGTTATCTGCCTGGCAGCATCTTGAGAGTCAACCACTGTTAAAGTTATCGCCTCTCCGGAATTTTTTTGCACCAAATTTATAAAACTATCGGCGTCTTTAATTGAAGTTTCGTTAATTTTTAGAATCCTATCACCAGTTTTAATCCCTACCATTTCAGCAGGTGATTTTTTAGATACTTCACCTACCAACACAACTGTTTCATTAACCTGTTCAACTCCGATAAATTTGTAAGGGAAGAAAAGGGGTATTTGTTCCTGAAATCCTTTTCCTGCTAAAACTATCCAAAATAAAATAACAGCCAATAAGAAATTCATCACCACACCTGCAACCACAATAATCATTCTTTGTGTAACAGGTTTATGTGCAAAAGAACGTGGATTTTCTAGAACCTCTTTCTCTGTTTCATCTTCTCCTAATAATCTTACAAATCCACCGATCGGTAAAAGATTGAAGGAATATTTTGTCTCACCTATTTTTTTACTGAGTAATTTTGGAGGAAGACCAAAACCAAACTCCTCCACTTTAACACCGAACATTTTGGCCATAATAAAATGTCCAAATTCATGAACAAGCACCAAAACCAGTAGTGTCAAAATAAAGACTATTGCTGTAGTAATCATAGTTGGAAGTTAGAGTTCAGTTAACTCATGCACTTTATCTTTTCCTAATTCTTCAATTTGAGCAGTGGATGATTCAATCAGTTCCTGTAAAATTTTCTCGCGTCTTTGCCACTCATCTTCTCCTAATTCATCCTTCTCTTTTAATTCCTGCCAACCAGCTCTGATATCTTGTCTGATTTGTCGGAAATTAATTTTTGCCTCTTCTTTTTTAAGATGCACAACTTTAATTAACTCTTCTCGTCGCTCTGAAGTTAGCGGAGGGATAGGAAGTCTAATAGTTTGACCTTCGAAAGATGGATTTAGTCCTAAATTAGCCTCTGAAATTGCTTTTACGACATTGTGCACAATGGCAGCATCCCAAACCTGAACAGTCAGCAAGTTTGGTTGAGGAGCAGAAATGTTTGCCACTTCCAAAAGTTTTAGTCTTGAGTCATACGCTTCTACTGGAATATTTTCAATAAAGGCTGGATTTGCCCGACCAACACGGATAGCAGATAGCTCATATTTTAAATGATCAATTGCTGATTGAATTTTTTGATTAGCTTCGTTTAATACTGGATCCATGTTTAAGTAAAAAGCAAAAAGTGATAAGTAATAAGTAATTCTTTTCTCTTATAGCTTATCTCTTATCACTCTCCTAATTCAATTCTAACAAATTTTCCGATTTGAATGTTCTCTCCTAATTTCCCAATAGCTGCTTTTACCAACATCTCAATTGTTTGTGAGGGATCCCTGACATAATCTTGTTTTAATAGTTCTTCAGCATTCTCAGGATTCATGGAAGCAATTTGTAAGGCAATTTCATGTGCTAAGGTTTTAAAATCTTCTGTTTTGGCAACAAAGTCTGTTTCACAAAGAACATCTACAACAACTCCAACTTTACCAGCATGTGAATAAACTTCAACTAAACCTTCTTTAACTTCTCTGTCTGATTTTTTGGCTGCTTTATCAAAACCTTTTTGTTTTATAAGTTCACGGGCTTTTTCAACATTACCCTTAGCTTCTTCTAAAGCAGATCTGACATCGGCAATTCCAGCTCCTGTTTCTTCTCTGAGTTTTTTAAGATCTTCGATGTTCATCAATATATTTTAAACTATTCTTTCAGAATCGAGTACTGCTTTTTTCTCAACTTCTTCTTCTGCAGCTGCCACTTCCTCTGCAATATTTGCAGCAACTTCCGGTTCTGCTTCTGCTTTCTCAGCTTCTTCTTGCTTTTTGACTGTCGTCTTACCTGCAGATTTTAATCCTTCTGCATATGCATCAGCCACAGCTTCTGTAACTATTTTAATTGATTTTGAGGCATCGTCATTTGCAGCAATCGGATAATTGATGAGTAAAGGATTAGAATTAGTATCACAAATTCCGATAATTGGAAGATTTACGCGGATGGCTTCCGCTACTGCTGTTTTTTCTGCCACAGTATCAATAATGAAGATTGCATCAGGAAGTTGATCTAATTTTGAAATACCTCCTAATTCAGCTTCAAATTTAATTAATTTTTTGCTGATTAATAACTGCTCTTTTTTGGTGTAATGAGATAACTCGCCTTTTTCCTGTTTTTCCTTAAGATCTAAAAGTTTTTTTATATTTTTTCTGACTTCATCAAAGTTAGTTAAAAATCCTCCGACCCAGCGGTAAGTAACATAAGGGGCGCCAACTTTTTCAGCTAATTCTTTAACTATCGGCTGAGCCTGTTTCTTGGTTCCTAAGAATAATAAAACCTTTCCTTCTTTACCAAGTTTTTCTGCATATTCGATTGCTTCTTTTAGGAGTTTTTCCGATTTTTCCAGATCCAAGATATGGACACCGTCACGGACACCATAAATATATTGCAGCATCTTCGGATGACCACGTCGGACTTGATGCCCAAAATGGACACCTGCTTCTAACAATTCTTGTAAGGTAGGAACTTTCATCATGTTTTCCTTCAACTTCTCTACTATCATCGAATTCAGGAAAACCTAAATAGTAGATGCTTGATTGAGGTATTTTAGCAGTAAAATAGGTAAAAAGTCAACGCCTGCCATCTCTGGGACATCTCATCATATCTCTTCTCATTAACCAACTTATTTCAGGACGTACCTGATCTGCAATATTCCGTCGATAAGTATCCGGCATTAATCTCTTTATAGGTTGTTCTTCACTTTGATTTTGTTTTAATGTTTCAGCCATATATTCTCCCACAAAAAAACTTCCAGGCAGATTTATGGAAGTTTAACAAATATATTTTTAAACTTTTTTATACCCCCTGTCAATCTCTTGACAATAAAATGAGGATAACTATAATCTGACTACAAAGCAAAAAACATGGTAAAAGAATGTCTTGTAATTCCGACTGAAATATTAGAACAGGAAAATATCCTTCCCCGCGAGCGTACAAATCAGGCTTTATACATCCCTTTATCTTCTGTTGGTGGCGCTGAAAATATCTACCGTTTAGCTGCCTTACACGGAGAATACAGGGAAAGATTTGGAGAACAGGGGGTTGAAGTAGACCCCTCTTTTCAGCAGTTAATCATGTATGCTTTCATTCTAAAAGATAATAGATTTTTGGCCTTTCAAAGAGGCAGTGCAGAAAAAGGACAATATGATGAGAGCAGATTAGAAGGTAAAATTTCTCTAGGTTTGGGAGGACACATAGAACCAAGTGATTTATCTTTAGAGGATTCTTTATTCAGAGAAGTTGATGAAGAAGCAAAACTTGTAATAAATAACAGAACGGAAATAGATTTCCACGGCGATGACAAAAATCTTAGTATTAACTATATGCGTAATTTTTTAGATATTACTCCTGTGGGCTTAATTAAGGATGAAAGAGATGAGGTAGGACGGGTTCATTTAGGAATTGCCTGCAGACTTACAACTAAATATTCAAAATCAGAAATGATCGTAAGAACAGAAGGTGAAAATGTCAGTTTTAGATACTTCACTCCTGAAGATTATCGGTCGTTAACAGATTCTAACCAAATTACACCTGAGGGTTGGAGCGATATTGTTTTTAGAAATGAAATTTTACCTAGCTTAACCCCACCTACTTATAATCCAAGAGGATAATTAAACTTGTTGTTCTACTTTTTGAGGAGTGACCCTTCCACCCTGATGCTGACCTCTATAATTAACTGTTTTTCCTTCTATTTTATAGAAAACCATGTTACAAATTCTGGCACCCATTTGTAATCTAACGGGGAAGTCGCTTAAATTTTTCAGTCCCATGGTTAACTTTCCTTTATAACCTGGGTCTGTTTTGGAATTTAAAAGTAATAATCCTGCCCTAAAAAGAGAACTTCTGGGATAAATCATTGGCATTAAATCCTGCGGTGTATTTACAGTTTCTAAAGTCTGCACCAGATAATATTTACCAGGTTTGATAAGAACATCTTTTTGGGTATCTGATCCTTCTTTATATTCTGCGATAAGTTCTGTCACAACACCTTTTCTTTTTCCCTGTCCTGCTTTACCATCTGCTTCTATAAAAGCCCCACCTTTAATGATTTTATGAATTGCACCGAGTCTTAGATCCAAACCAACACCTTCTGGATTGCTCATATCACGGTCACCAAGGTTTTCCAGTAAAGCTTCTTCCTGAATTCTAATAAGTACTAAATCAAGTCCCAAAACTGCCATAGAGATTATATTACCTTTCTAACTCCAAATAAGTAAAGGAGTAATCCTTATTTTTATTTTTCTGACTAGAAATCACTTTTTTAAAATCAGAATAATCAGGGAAAAAAGTATCTGCCTCAGGAGAATCTTCAACAACAGTTAAATATAATTTATCTGCCAAAGATATTGCTTCCTGATAAACCTGCCCACCACCAATAATAAATATTTCTTCTTTTTCATTTTCTGCAGCCATTTTCAAAGCCTCTTCTAAGGAAAACGCAAAGACCACTCCCGGTTGGCCTGTAAGTGGATTATGAGTAAGAATAATATTTAACCGGTTAGGTAGAGGTCTACCAATTGATTCAAATGTCTTTCTCCCCATAATAACAGGATGTCCTTCTGTGATTTGTTTGAAATGCTGCAAGTCTTCAGGAATATGCCACAACAATTGATTATCTTTTCCGATACCCCGATTTTTACCAATGCAGCAAATGATACTGATTTTTGGTTTACTCATTTTTAAATTAAGAATTATTTGGATGTTTTCTTCTTTTTACCTTCGAACAACCCACCTGAAACAGTCAACTCGCCCTTAATAGGAGGATGATATTCATAATTTTCTAAAATTACATGTTCAGGACGGAAATCATCTATGTCTTTGACTGATGGATCAATGGTAACTTTAGGAAAAGGCTTTGGTTTTCTGGATAATTGCTCTTTAACTTGTTCCATATGATTTTCATAAATATGAGCATCGCCAAAGGTGTGAATGAATTCTCCCGGCTCATATCCTAAAACTTTTGCCAAAATTAAAGTCAATAGAGCATAGCTTCCGATATTAAACGGTACCCCTAAAAATAAATCTGCGCTTCTTTGATAAAGCTGCAAGCAGAGCTTATTGTGTTTAATGCTAATTTGATACATGTTGTGACAAATCGGGAAACGGGATGCATCTTTGTTGGTTGCCATGGTATATAAATATTCAGGGTTCCAGCTAGTTACAATAACATTGTGTGCGGGAGGGTCTTGTTTTATTTCATCAATTGCCCATCTTAATTGATCGATTGTCCGCCCTGTTCTCGTTGGCCAGCGACGCCATAATTCTCCGTAGATTTTTGGTAACTCACCATGTTTTTTGGCAAATTTGGCGTCAGACGCTATTTTTTCAATAAACTGCTCCTTAGTTAATTTTGGAAGTTTCCCTTTTTCCATTTGGGCTTTATAGATTTTATAAGGATAGTCATCCCAAATATGAACATCCCGATCGACCAAATATTTAATATTAGATTGCCCAGACATAAACCAATAAAGTTCTTCAACAACACCTTTCCAATAAACTTTTTTAGTGGTTAAAAGAGGGAACCCTTTTGATAAATCAAAACGGATTTGCTTTCCAAAGATTCCAAAAGTAGTAACACCAGTTCCACGGTCTAAATCAGGAGACCCTTTTTTGTACGCCTCTCTTAAAAGATCTAGATATTGATATTCAGGATGTTTTTTATTCTGTTTTGGCATTATTTTTTACTCGGCCTCCCCCGTTTTTTAGAAATTATTTTATCAGATTTTTTCTTGGCTCCATATGCTCCAATATGAGATGCTTCCGGCATATCCGATCCAGCATAACTAATCGGATTATCCCTGTAAGATCTGTCCACCTTTGCTCCCATTTTCTCAAAAGAAAAAGCACAAATCGGTGCCCCTTCATAAATAATTATTTTTTTTCCCTTAAGAAAAGTCCCAAATTCAAGTACAGGACAACCATCCCAACCGGGATCAAATCTGGCAGCTGTTGAATGAACCACAACCCCGAGTCTGGCTAAACTGCTTTTTCCGTGCAAAGATCCGATAATATCATCCGGCAAAGTTAATCTTTCTTTTGTAATTGCTATGACAAATTCATTTTCAGTTAAGATAAACGGCTGACCGGGTTTTAATTCCACCAGCTGCATCATATTATTCATTTCTTCCTTTGATGTATGTTTGGTATCAATAGTATTAAGTCCGTCTTTGGTAAAAACTTTTAATTTATTTCCTAAATGCAAATCAATTGAGACTTCATCAATTGTATCTTCCCAATTTTCCGGCAGCGGATTAATTTTAATAATTCCTTTTTTAATATGTTCTTTAAGGGCCCAATCGGGTAGGGTTCCTGTTAATTTAAATGCATTAGGTTTTTTTGCCATATTCATATTTTTAAAATTCAACTTAATCTAATCAACTTAGCAACTTTTTTCAAGTAGTCAATTTTGTTACTACTTCATCTAATTTTTGATGGAACTCTTCCTGTGTTCCTTCATTTTTAATATGTATCTCAGCTTTCTCCATTACTTTTTCAACATTCATTCCGAATTTTTCTGAATCATTTCTTTCAGCCTCTAAAAATGTTTCCCAGGTTGCTGGTTCTGTTTGCCCCGCTATAACTCTCTGCTTTAATCTTTCAAATCTAATTTTTTGATCAGCTTCTATGGCTATGAGATGAAAGTTTGGAAATTTTTGCAAATATTCCATCTCACCTAAACTACGTGCCCCATCAATAATTGCTTTTTCCAAATTTTGATCCTGAATTTTATCCCAAGCCCTCTTTGCTAAAATTTCTGATCCGAACTTTTCCCTCAACTCCCCACCTGTTTGGGCCAACCTTTCACGGGTTATCTCTAAACCCCTATGTTTAATCTCTTCTCTGATTTGATCAGAAAGTGAAAAGGAAACAAATCCGTATTTTTCGCCTAAATATTTATCTGCCTCTCCTTTTCCGGAACAGATTTGCCCGACAAATCCGATAACTAATTTAGGATCATTCATTTATTTATTTTTGTTGCAGCCTTAACAAATCCTGTAAATAAAGGGTGCGGTTGCAAAGGACGTGATTTTAATTCAGGATGAAATTGTGTTCCCACAAAAAAAGGGTGATCTTTCAACTCAATAATTTCCACTAATTTTCCATCCGGTGATGTCCCTGCAACAACCATTCCATTTTTCTCAAGCTCTTCCTTGTATTTATTATTAAATTCATAGCGGTGACGGTGGCGCTCGCTAATTTTTTCTTTTCCGTAAAGGCCTTTTGCCAAAGTTCTGCTATGCAGAGTACAATCCCAAGCTCCAAGCCTCATTGTTCCACCATAATTTTTTTCTAGCATTTTCTTTTCCTGATCGGGCATAATATGAATCACTGGATATTTGGTTTTAGGGCTGACTTCCGTGGTATTTGCCCCATCAAAACTCAAAACGTTTCTGGCAAATTCAACAACCGCTAGCTGCATTCCATAACAAAGCCCTAAATACGGGATTTTATTTTCCCTACAATATTTAATAGTATCTATTTTTCCTTCGATATCTCTGGAACCGAATCCTCCGGGAACAATAATTCCCTGAAAATCTTTTAAAAGATCAATATTTTTCTCAACTTTTCCTGCATCAATCCATTCTATTTCAGGCAACAAACCTTCCCAAATCGAAGCATGTTTAATGGCTTCTATAACAGAAATATAAGAATCAGCTAATACATAGTCTCCTGTAGCAAAATATTTTCCGACAATACCGATTTTTATCGGTTTTCTTTTTTCATCATTTGCGCGTGTTACAAGTTCCCGCCATTTTTTCAAATCTTTTTCTTTTCTTTTAAGATTTAATTTTTTCAGAATTCTGGTAGTTAAATTTCCGTCTTCAAAATTCAAGGGGACTTCATAAACATTTTTGACATCCGGGGCAGAAATAATATCTTCTTCTTCAAGACCTGAAAACATTGCCAACTTATTTATTCTGGATTGATCAAGCGGCCTTTCTGCCCTGGCCAATACAATATCAGGTTGGATACCGACAGCATTCAAATCCCGAACAGACATTTGCGCCGGCTTGCTTTTCATTTCGCCTAAAAAGTGTGGGACAGGTAAAAAGGTTACATGAATATGTGCTACATCTTGTGGCTTTTTTAATTTTAATAGCCTGTTTGCTTCCAAAAATAAAACGTTTTGATATTCTCCTGTTGTCCCACCGATTTCAATTAAAACAATATCTGCATTTTTGGATTTTCCGGCAAGTTCAATTCGATTTATAATTTCTTGTGGGATATGAGGAACTACCTCTACACAATCTCCGTTAAATTCCAAATTTCTTTCTTTTTGAATTACTGATAGATAAATCGAACCCTGGGTTGCAATATTATTTTGAGTCAAAGATTCACTGGTAAATCTTTCATAATGCCCTAAATCCTGATCAGTTTCTGTCCCATCATCCAGCACAAATACCTCACCGTGAACAATCGGATTCATAGTTCCTGCATCCACATTTAAATAAGGATCCATTTTTAAAGGGGCCACTTTAAAACCTGCAGCTTTTAAGAGGAGCGCAATCGAGGCAGTTGCAATGCCTTTACCAATACCAGATATCACGCCGCCACTAACAAATATATATTTCATCCGTCACTTTGGGGAAACCTAAAACGGGTAGATTTTTTAGGCCCTAACTATAATTACTGTTTTTAGGTGTTGATGTCAAGGGGATAATGATTTTAATTGGTTATTCGATACCGACCGGATGGAAGAGTGATATCTTTTGAAAAATTTATATTTCCGAACCCTTTTGGAAAACAGCTATAAGAAAATGCATATGTTCCCTGAAAAACATCAATTGTTGGATCTTCCAGTATAGAACCGCTTGCTAAAACCACTTGATATTTAGCCTCTTTTTGAAAAGTAATTTTATCTTTTAAACCAGCCCCGACTGCTTGAATTGCCCTTGCCTCTCCTTCCAACTCAAACTGATATTTAGCCTGCCTTTTTTCATCAGGCTTTAACTCTTTTACCACTACCCAATCACCGGTTGCCATCTCATTAACAATCACAGACACGGTCTTAGCAGATGACGGGAACTCAACCATACCGGAAATGATCATTGAAAGAGGGGTATTATTACCACTACATCTTATTTCTGCAATTGGGCCTTTTGGCACAGATAAGTCTATTGTTGCTGTTGGTACAACTGTTTTGGTTGGGATAGCTGTCTTTGTGGGAATCAATACTTGATTACTATCTTTTGAATCAAAAAAAACTGTATTTTGCCCCTGGCTGATCAAAAAAAGAAATGCTGCTCCTGCTGCAAATGCAAATGGCCAACGAACCCTACCTCTAGGTTGATTAACCGAGGCTCGGTAGACAGATCTATTGTCTATAACTGGCGTAAATTCGCCCACAGGGATATTATAGTTTTATTTTTTGGGTTTCGTCCAGGACGCAAATTTGCAGATTGGCCAATTTTTACAACCATAAAAAGGTCTTCCTTTTCTGGTTTTTCTCATCACTATTTCTCCGCCACAATCAGGACAAATGGCATCAACTTTTTGTTCGAAACTTTCTGTGTGTTTACAATCAGGAAAACCGGAACACGCCAAAAACTTACCGAATTTTCCGAATTTTATTACTAATTTTTTACCGCATTCAGGACAATCCTGATCTGTTTCCTCGGCCACAATTTTGACACGTTCTGCCTCCGACTCAACTTTTTCTAATTTTTTCTCAAATGGTTCATAGAACCTGGCTATCACCGGTTTCCATTCCATTTCACCATTGGCGATTGCATCCAGATTATCTTCCATCTCCGCCGTAAAGGCATAATCAAAAACATCAGGAAAATATTTCATTAGGAATGTATTTACAGTTATTCCGAGTTCTGTCGGGAAGAATTTCTTTTCTCTTTTTTCAACATAATATCGATCCTGAATGGTAGATAAAATCGGAGCATAAGTAGAAGGTCTTCCTATTCCTAATTCTTCCAATTTTTTAATGAGAGATGCCTCGTTAAATCGGGGTGGGGGTTCAGTAAAATGTTGATTCGGCAAAAGCGTAAGCAACCCCAGGTTTTCATTTTCTTTTAGTTCAGGCAGTGCCTGTGAATTATCATTTTCTTCCTCTTCTTCCTCAATTGCTTTTCCAAAAACTTTTAGCCAGCCGTCAAATTTAATAATGCTGCCGGTTGCCCTAAAAAGATAAGAAGAATTAGCAGCAACATCAACAGAGGTTTGATCCATTATTGCTTCACTCATTTGAGATGCCATCATTCTCTTCCAAATCAGCTCGTAAACCCTAATATAGTCTCGTGACATACCTTCTGCTGTTTTCAAAGTCTCACCAGTTACATTCATATTGGTTGGCCTGATTGCCTCATGAGCTTCCTGTGCAACTTTAGATTTTGTTTTATAGACTCTGGCGTTCGCTGGCACATAATTTTTACCAAAAGTTTTTTCAATATAGGATCTAGCAACATCGATTGCTTGTGTAGATAAATTAACAGAATCGGTTCTCATATAGGTTATCAGTCCGTGTTCATATAAAGTTTGGGCAATCATCATTGTTTTTTTGGCACTCATCCCCAAACGATTAGAAGAAGTTTGCTGCAATGTAGAGGTAGTAAAAGGCGGAGCAGGGGATTTTCTGACTTCTTTTTTAGCAATTCTGGAAATCTTATAATCTGCTTTTTCTAAAGCACTCACATGATTATCTGCTTCTACTTTATTATTAATAACAAGTTTTTTCCCATCTTTTTCAATTAAATTTGCAATAAAATGCCCGCCTACAGCCTTAAGGTCTGCTTCAATTGACCAATATTCAATTGCATTAAATGCATTAATTTCTTCTTCCCGTTCTACAATTAAACGAAGTGCAACAGACTGAACTCTTCCTGCAGATAAACCTGATTTAACTTTTTTCCATAAAAGGGGGGAGAGTTTATAACCTACCAACCTATCTAAAACTCTTCTTGCTTGTTGGGCATCCACTAATCTGATATCTATTTCTCTTGGTTCTTCAAAAGCTTCCTTAATAGCACTTTCGGTGATTTCATGAAATGCCACTCTTTGGGTGGGAATTTTTGTCATCCCCTTTCCCTCTGTTAAGAGGTACTTCAGGTGCCAGGCGATTGCTTCTCCTTCGCGGTCAGGGTCTGTTGCCAACCATAAATTTTCAGCAGTTTTAGCAATCTTTTTTAATTCATTAACTTTTTTAACTTTGTCTCTGGGAACCACATATTTTGGTTCGAAATTATTTCCAGTATCTATCCCCAATTCTGATTTTGGTAAATCCCTGATATGACCCATCGAAGCTTCCACACGGTAATCACCCCTAAGGTACTTGGTTAGAGTTCTGGCTTTGGTTGGCGACTCCACAATAACTAAATTTTTCATATGGCTTTATTTAGGCTACTGGTAGTTTACCAGTCTTGTCAAGTTTTTTAAGGAATTTAGGGATGTCGTTTCTGGGAAATGAGTGGAGTATAACTCAGGGCAATGTCAGAATATTGTCTTGCTTTTTCATGATCTCCCCAAATAATTTCACATCTACTGGCAGCAGAAAAATAAGCTGCTGTGAGTGAGCGATTTTTATCTTCCGGAGATAAATTCAACTTGTTAATTAAAGTTTCTGTTAAACCAACTCTGCCGAAAAAAATTGCTACATCCAAACCTATTTTATAGATAAAATCAGCTTTTTGTCTTTCCATGTTTTAACCAAGAAACTATACACTAGTATAATCTTATAAGATGCTCTGTCAAGTTATTTTTGAGGAGTTGACACAACTAATTTAAACCCCTAAAGTAGTTAAAGGCTTATGGCAATTGCAGAACACGAATCTGCGTCAGTTGATTCACCCCCAGCCTTATCGATTCCAAAAAAACCCTTCACACCACAAGAATCAAAAAATACCGTGCCGACAAGTAGTAGATCTTGGGGGGATAATCTCCACCTCGCCGAATTCTCACATAATTACGTCAATGCATCTACTAACTGTAATAATATTGTTTCAGTTGTCCTTGTTCCTAGAAGATTTACTAAGGAACTTACCTTTTGTAAAGGTTGCAAGCAACCAATAATTTCAAACTTAGCAAAGCTTTGTGAAGAATTAAATCTGGATTCTTTACGTGCTACTCTTATCCATTCAACTCTAAACCACCAAAGAGATATGAAACAAGAAATCAGAAAGTATCGCAAATTCGTTAAAGCACAAAAAAAATCCGCAGAGCGCTTGAGACAAAGTTGTTTGGAAAATGGATGGTGGAATATTAAACCAACATCCGAGAATCCAAAATAATTTTTTCTCCTTTAGGGATTTTGCTTTCCAAAATCATGACAGATAATCTGGCTTCTATTGTATCCTGAATCAAACGCCTTAAAGGCCTGGCTCCCATAACTGGATCAAAACCTTTTTCTGCCAAAGAAGCAATTAAATCATCTGAAAAATCCACAATATATCCTTGAAATTTTAATTGTTCTTTAAGGGAGGCAAGCTTTAGGGTAACAATTTTTTGCAGGTCTGGCTTGGATAAAGGCTTAAAAATAACAGTTGCATCAAATCTGTTTAAAAGTTCTGGGGTATAAACTTTCATTAACTCATCTTTAACTAAAGGCTCAATTTCTGCAACACTTTTACCATTTTGTAAATTTTGTGCAATTATTAAACTGGCAGCGTTTGATGTTGTAATCATAATAGTGTTGGTAAAATCAATTACCCTGTCTTTTCCATCAGTGAGTCTCCCATCATCAAAAACCTGCAAGAATATATTAAGAATATTTTTATCCGCTTTTTCAAACTCATCCAATAAAATCAAAGAAAATGGCTTATTCTTGACAACATCCGTCAGCAACCCTTCAGAAACTTCATCACCGATTAATCGCTTTAAGCTTTCTGTATTTTGAAATTCTGACATATCTAACCTTAAAAAATTACCCCTATCCAAAAAATAACTTTCTGATAAAATTTTGGCGAGTTCTGTTTTACCAACACCAGTTGGCCCTACAAAAAGAAATGTACCAATAGGCCTGTTATTATCCCGTAAACCTGCTGTAGACCGACGAAGTGTATTGGCAACAGACGCAACAGCTTCTTCCTGATCTATAAATTTTTGATGAATTGTTTCTTCCAAATTTAATACCTGTTTTTTAGTTTCGGTAGAGGATTCACCGATAGGTATTTTGACAGATGACTGAATTGTTTTTTCAACAACATTTTTGGTAATCCATCCGTCAGCCACATTAACCTGACACTGCTTATATAAGTGCAACGCTGAATCGGGCAAAACCCTGTCGTGAAGATACCTTTCTGAAAGCGACGCAATTTCCCGGATGGCAAGCATGGTAGTCTGCACCTTTGTGCGTTTTGCGAATTCTATACTCCGTTCCTTTAAAATTTTAACAGTATCTGATTTTGTTGCAGGGGGCATATCAACCCTGGTAAAAAGGCGCAAAAATGAACTATTCCTTTCTAAAACTCTGGAATAATTAATTGGCTCAGTGGTGGTAATAAATTGAATTTTTGATGATTCGATAAACGGAAGCAATAAAGACATCAGATTCATGCGCGCGCCTGCTTCACCCAAACCAAAATTTTGAATTTCTTCAACATAAATAATTATATTTCCTGATTCATTAGCTTCATCAAAAATATTTTTTAATTTTTCAGCCAACTCCCCCTGCTCACGGACCCCGGAAAGTAAACTTGTAAAATCCAACGATACCAATCTCTTGGTAGTCAAAGCAGGCGGTGCGTCCCCTGCCACAATAATCTTTGCTAAATATCTGACCAAGGCTCCTCTGCCTGATCCCGGCTCACCCACCAAAACCACATTTCTTCCTTCACTAAGCGAGAGCGTATTAATCACCTGAGAAACAACATCTTCACGTCCGATAAAATCAACGATATTTTCTCTGGCAGCTTTTTTGGTTAAATCCTCAGAAACAGAATCAAGAATATGGGTTGGAGTTCCCAACCAACCCCGGTTTGTTCCTCTTAAATGGTGGACTGCAAAATCTTCGTCCCAAAAAGGAATCATCCTCCATTTATCTGTTTTTTTCTGTAAATAATCTAATGTGTCCGTAAAATCACTGAGTGTTAAATCCAGTTTCATTAAACTATTTTCTATTGCAGGAATTGATAAAATAATACTCGTAAAAAACAACTCTTCTGTTAAATACGGAATTTTTATTTGTTTCCCGATTTCCCAGGCTTTTTGATAAACATTTTCTAAAGAGTAAGTCTTAGGGAAATCTGTAAAGTCCTTCGGGGTTTTTTCTAAATTAAACAAAAACTGCCTGACTCTTTCAGTACTTAAAAGTATATTTAAATCAACCTTATTTTTAAAAACATTGCTTGCCTGCCAAATTTCATCAACGCTTTTAACCTGCCAAATCTTTTTTAAAGGATGGGCTAAAATATGATAAGCAAATAATACTAAACCGGAAAAAAATAAAACTTTTAATACAAAACCAATTTCATTGCTGATAATGAAACAAAGAACAGGCAAAACGAACCAACTAACCGCTATGAAAAATACAAAAAATGTTGCAAAAATAAAAGCAAAGACTCCTAAAAGAATCCTTGAAATTCTGAATAAAATACTAAGAAGTCTTCCTGTAATTGAGGCATCATGAAAGAGGGGAACAAATAATAATTTTAGCATCAGCCCCACTGCAAAATCTTCTTCAAGTAATAGAAAAAGATTCCTGAGGGTGCGGACAAAGAAGATTAAACTTTCCGGATACCAGAAACTGATAAGACGTATGGGCAGGTATAAAATTTTCATTATTGAACTCTTATAATATTTCCCTTCTGATCTAATTCGACAAAATGCTTGGCTCTACCTTCCAAATATGCAGGACACTGATTTTCAGGCAGGTTATCTACTGGCTGGCGGGGATTGTGTACAATATCTGCCACCCAATTAGGGATTAAATCGTTTGTCAGACAAGAACCATTTTCCAGATCTATTTCTTTAGCCCGGTCCTTATATACCTTTAACGCTATCAAGGCTGCTTTATCATATTCAGCTGAAACTCCTTGTTTATAAACAAAAGTGGAATCTCTCATAAAAAACAACACGCCAAGGGATGTAATCAAAATAACAACAAAAATCATCCAAAACAACAGCTTCTTGTTTATAGACATACTTCTATCTTACCAAATTTTGCCATAGTTTCCTCCACCTAGATTTTTAACTAAACCCTGAATTTCTAATTTAATCAAACTTGCAGAAACCATGGCTGCAGACAACTTCAAGCTCCTACATAAATCATCGATATGCTGACTTTCATTTTCTAAACTATCACAAATTTTCTGCTCAACTTCAGATAACTTTATATCATTCATAATTCCTAAGTCTTTTCTCTTAAATCTTTCTAAACCCAATTCCTCCAAAATCTCAGCAGGTTCTGTTACCAATTTTGCGCCTTGTTTAATTAAAGATGAAGGACCTTTGGATAATTCTGAGGTAATAGGACCAGGAATCGCAAAAACTTCTCTCCCCTGATCAAGTGCCAGTTTGGCTGTAATTAAGGAGCCTGAATCTTCTGCTGCTTCTGTTACGAGCGTTGCCAGACTTAACCCGGAAATAATTCTATTTCTGGCAGGAAAATTTCCCGGCAAAGAAGGCTCATCTGGGGCAAATTCAGATATAACTGCCCCAAATCCTTCTGCAATTTTATAAGCAAGTTTGATATTTTCCGGAGGGAAAATATTTTTCAGTCCCCCGCCTAAAATTGCTAAAGTCCGGCCCTTTGCCTCAACTACAGCTTTGTGAGCGCAGGTATCAACACCGTGCGCTAAACCAGAAACAATTGTTAAACCACTGTTTGCCAAATCTGTTGCAAATTTTTTTGTGATAATTTCACCATACCCAGTTATTTTTCTGGTTCCCACAATTGCGATTGTTTTTTTATCACTGGGTAAAATTTCTCCCAAATAATACAAAATTATAGGAGGATCATAAATTTCTTTTAATAATTTTGGATAAGCTTCATCATAAATAGTTAAGATTTTAATTCCTGATTTTAATATCCCATCATGATACTTTTCAGGATCCAAAGTCTTTCTGGCAAGTTTTAAATTTGCAACAACAGACGGAAATATCCCTCTGGCTAAAATTTCTTTCTCAGAAATTTCCCAAATAATTTTTGGATCTTTAAAATAATCCAGTAGATTTTTAAGCCTCACAGGGCCCAACCCATGAACGCTATGCAAAGCCAATAAATATTCAATATTTTTCATCACATTCTTCCTTTTTCTGTACACCTCTCAGGTGTACAATGCGGATACCTGTTTATTCTTCAGATTTTTCTTCTTTGGTTATTGTTCTTTCCAGCGCTTTGATTGATCTACCATAATCTTCTTGATCTAAAACAAAGTTCTCATATTCTAAAGTATTTGGGAAGTGGTTTATCACATAAGAAGTCTGGCAAAAACCTTTTTTAGACCCAATAAATTCAAGAAATGAGGAATATTTATATAATGCTAACTTTTTTACTAAATAATCTATTATTGGATTAAGATGAATATAACGAGACAAGTGAATTAGTTGTTCTTCATCTTCAATATGTTTGGCTTTAAAAGCACCTTGGAAAAGAGGACCCACTCTTTTATGTTTAGTATTGAAATATTTTGTGTAACTGTTTAAAACCTTTCTCATAAACTCTGTGATCCCATTTTCAGTATTCTGCTTAAGTTCCAGATGAAAATGATTAGGCATTAAACAAAAACATACAATTTCTATAAGTAATTCTTCTTTAAGAATTTTCTGTTTTAAATAAGGGCGATTTCTAGTAGAAAATCTAGTCGGGGGATTTTTAAAACGATAGTATTCAATAGTCTGTAAAAACCTTTGATAATCTCTGTCATCCAAAAATGTAGTTCTTTTCTCAACACCTCGATTATAAACATGATAGAACTCACCAACCGCAAACACTGCCTGATCATACGGCATATCTTTTAAGATTACCGCCCAAATAAAGAGGTGTCAATATCTGTACACCTCTCAGGTGTACAGTAATAAACTTAAAGTAATAATTGCATAAAAAAATATAAAGAATTAAGATTTTTTATTCATAATTATTTTCTCAAATATTCCTTAATTATTTGGCTATGTTCAAAAGCAAGGTTATTAAATCCATCTTGTTCAGCGCTCGAAATCCATTTTATCCCTTGCGAAAATTCTGGCTGTATTTTTAATTCATCCTCGTTAATTGTACCTGCAAATACCATTATTTCATCAGTCAATTTATCATTATTTATGGAAACAGAAAAACAAACTTACCAACAAACGAATTTGTACCTAAGTCACAACGTACTTCTACCACCACCCCTATTTCAGAAGGAACTCCTTTCATCGATTCTCCAATTCCACTTGGTAACGCCCATTTTCCTTTAAATGGATTTCTCGCTCTTTTAGTAAGAAGGATTTCTTTTTTATTATTCAGAATAATTGCGCAAACTGTTTTATATTTTTTATGAATAGTTTTCATCTTTTTAGTTATTATTATATTATTCTCCTAATATTTTTGCTGAGTCTGAGGCAAAATGGACTCCTCCAAAATCACTTAAATGATTTTTATCTGGACTAAAGAACCAGGTAAAAATATCTTTTACTACTGGAGCTGAAACATTTGATCCTTCCCCACCCTTTTCTAATAATACTGTAGCAGTTAATTGAGGATTTTCAATTGGAGCGTATGCAGTATACCAAGCCTGAGTTTTTCCAATCTCCCCTGTTTCAGCAGTTCCTGTTTTACCAGCTGTTGGAATAGTAAAACCAAAAAATGGCCAGGCTGTCCCTTGTGATTGCGGCACTCTTGCCAGTCCCGCTTTAACCAAATTAATGTCGGATTTTTTGAAAATATTTTTAGCTAACGGATCATAATTAAATTCTTTTACTAACTCATTATTTGATTTACTAATAGAGGTAACAATACTCGGTCGGAGCAACGAACCATTGTTTGCAATAAATGATGTTTCCGATAATATCTGTAGAGGAGTAACAAGCACAAACCCCTGTCCGATCGCCATATGTAAACTGTCTCCCGGATACCACACATCACCGATATTCTCCTCCTTCCATTCATTATCAGGGATCACACCTTCTGCCTCTCCCGGTAAATCTATCCCTAGTTTTTTCCCCATCCCAAGTTTTTTGGCTGTTTCCCCAAGAATCTTCTCACCGACTAACTGACCTACATGATAAAAAAAGATATCATTTGATCTTTCCAAAGCCTTTGTGACATCCACCATGCCATCTGTTTTTCCGGAAGAAATAAAATACCAATTAGCGAAACTCCAGGTATCGATTTTCATCACACCGGTATCTTCAATCTGAGTATCTTTGGTAATTTTCCCGGAAGAAAGTCCTGCCAAAGCAGAAGCGATTTTGAAAGTAGAACCAGGCGCGTAAGTACCGGAAATTGCCCGATTGAGCAATGGTGAATTTAAATCGTTGAAATAACTCTCCACCAACCGGCTCTTGCCAGGATCTGTGAACGCATTATTATCATAAGTAGGTATAGATACCATGCTTAGAATCTGACCATTATTAGGATCTTGCACAATCGCAGCTCCACAACAAATCTTATCTTGTTTAATGGCATTCAAGAGACGTTCATAGGTCACTTTTTGCATGGCCAGATCTATAGACATATGAATATTTTGACCCGGGATCGGTTCAACCCGACCAAGAGTTCGGAGTTTATTACCTGATGCATCAATTTCAATAATTTCTGCCCCATCAGCTCCTTTCAAAACAGATTCGTAAACCTGCTCAACACCTGATCTCCCTATCCGATCTCCCAATTTATAATTTTTATATTTTTGCTGCATTAATTCTTCTTCAGAGATTTGCCCTACATAACCCAAAACATGTGATATTACCTCATTCATTGGGTAATGTCTGATTGAATCAATTTCCAATTGATTAATAGCAGGATCGTTTTTTGCCTCAAGAGCCAAAGATTCATCCCTACTGATAATTTTATCTTTAATTCTGAAACCAGGAGTATTTTCTGCCAGTACAATATCATTCCTGTCATAAATCACACCACGGGGTGCGTGAATAACCTTAAGCTGTATTCTGTTGGAATCTGCTCTTTGTTTATTTTCTGCACCCATCACAACCTGCAAATGGAAAAGTCTCAGAAAAAGACCGAAAAAGAGCACCATCATGATTGAGGCAACTATTACCAATCTCCAGGGTGAACTGGCTGCTTCTTCCTGGTCTGCACGGTAATTGGGAATAAAAGTATCAGTCCACTCCTCACCATCATCCAGTTTACGGTGTTTAAAATGACCAAATGGTTGAGTCACTTTAAAAACTTCGTCTTTAAATGCGAAACCTAATTTCTTTTTCCTACTCATCTGAAAAATTATTTACCAACTTTTAGCTTAATCTCTTTGCGGACTATAAATCTTTCTTCCCATAACAAAACTGCAAAATAAACAGGGATAACTAAAATTATCTGAACAGGAATTTGCCCCAACTCAATATTTGATCCCAACATCAAAGATCTAGCCAGCTGATCAACAAGAAGTGCAACAACTGCCACAGGTATTACCACTACTGGGTGATGAGCAAATTGAATTTTTCTGAAAATATGAATTATTAAAACTAATATTAAATAAATAATGCTTAAGCTGCCTAAAGGGTAGCCTGCTAAAAATGAAAGTATTAATCCGAAAATAAAAGCCAAATAATAATTTTCTTTTTCTGTAACCACAAAGGCACGGGAAACCAAGGCTAAGAGCACCAGATTAAAAGGCAAGAAAGCCTCCTGCAGAAAACTGAACAATATTAAGATAAAAATTAAAGGTATCATTTAATTAAAAAAACTGTATCCAAATCAACCAGTTTAAAAATCGGCTCAACTTTTGCCTGTTTGAAAATTTCATTTTGTCTTTCCATTACTTCTGTGACTTTTCCCATTACCAAACCTTTTGGCAATTTTCCTTCTGTTCCTTCTGAATAAACTAAATCGTCAACATTCACAACTTCTTCATGCAAAATTTTATCCATCAACATCTCAGACCCGAACTCTCCTGTTAAAATACCTTTAGCCCGGCCTAAACTACCTTGAGAAAAAACAGCTATTTTAGATTCAGGATCTGTAGCTAAAATAACCTGTGAAGTTTTAGGGGTAACATTTTTTGTTTGCCCTAAATAATTATCTTTATAAACAACAGCCTGTGATTCTACAACTCCATCATTTATACCTTTATCCAAAATTACATATCTTTCTACACCTAAAACTCTAGCAGGAATAAGATCAAAAGTTTGAGGATTTAATTTATTATATTGATCTACTAAATCTTCTGTATCTTTAATCTTTTTTTGTAAGGTTGCATTTTCTGCAGAGATTAAAGCTAATTGTTGTTTTAAAGCATTATTTTCCAAAGAAGCCTTACGGGCTTCAATAATAAATGTAAATTGTTTTTTAAAATTTGTACTGTTTTTATATAAACCAAATTGCACAGGGATTGTTAAAGTTTGCAATAAACTTTTAGGAAAATTTAAAAATCCAAGATTATCAAAAACAAAAAGAAGGACAGAAAAAATAATCAAAATAATAAAAAGTTTGAGGTCTAACAGAATAGTTTTCATCAAGGCTAATATACCATATTTAAGAAGGTCTGTTTATTAGCTGTACATCACTCAGGTGTCAACGGCAGACACATTAATGCTTTTAGCCTTGCAAGAACCAACCTTTTGTGCGTAAGTTATTTTTCTTGTATTTTTTAAGCGATCGCTGATTTTATACAAAACTGATTTCCAAATTAGCGTAACCCACCTGTGACCCTTCGACTTCGCTCAGGATCGTGGTCGGCTTATCTTAAGCCTCCCGTGACTTTAACCCTGGAAAGCAGATCCAAATCATCCAAAACTCTGCCGCAACCTCTAACCACTGTAGTTAACGGATCATCTGCCACATAAACAGGCATTTTTGTTTCTTCAGCTATTTTTTTATCTAAACCTTTTAGCAAAGATCCTCCTCCAGTTATTACCACGCCTCTTTCTAAAATATCTGAAATTAACTCTGGTGGGGTTTCTTCCAAGACTTCTGATAATGCAGTAACCATCTGATTTACTGTTCCGGATAAAGCTTCCCTAATTTCCGTGGATGAAATTTTAATTGATTTTGGTAATCCTGTTGATAAATCCCTGCCTCTGATTACAGTTTCTTTTTCTTCTTTTTGAGGAATAGCTGAACCAATCTCAATTTTAACGTTTTCTGCAGTCCTGTCTCCAATCAACATCCCATACCTCATCTTCATATAATTAATGATGTCTGCATCCAGCTCATCACCAGCCACCCGCAAAGATCTATTCAAAACCATACCTCCTAAGGAAATAACTGCAATTTCAGTAGTACCTCCACCAATATCCATAATCAAAGTTCCTTCCGGTTCTTCAATTGGAAGTCCTGCCCCAATTGCAGCAGCCATTGGCTCCTCAATTAAATAGCATTGCCTAGCTCCGGCTGATAAAGCAGCATCCTGCACAGCCCTTCTTTCTACTTCTGTCACTCCCGATGGAATACCGACAACTACTCTGGGCTTAGGAATTTTTGGAAATTTTAAACCATTACCGGGTTGTTTATGCACCATTTGAATAAAGTGTCTGAGCATTGCTTCTGTTGTATCAAAGTCTGAAATAACACCATCACGCAAAGGTCTGACAGCTTCTATAGCCAGGGGAGTTCTGCCTAACATTCTTTTAGCTTCTTTACCAATTGCTAAAACTTGCTTACTTTTTTTATGAATTGCCACAACAGATGGTTCACGGATTAAAATTCCTTTTCCTTTTACCAACACAAGAGTATTAACAGTCCCTAAATCTATTCCGATATCATGAGAAACGAGTTGCCAAAATTTATCAAACATAGCAAGGTTGAGTGTACCAAAGACGCTTCCAAATCACAATGATATTTGGTAGGATTATTTCGGATGTCTCAAAAAATTTTAACCTACTCTTTTTATATACTTTTTTTCTTTACTCCGCTTTTTTGGACTCCATATAATTTTGAACTTTTTGAATACAACAAAATGATGCTGGTTTATCTTTTAACAACCCTTGTTTCAACTGTCTGGGTCTGGGAAATGATTAAAAGAAAATCGTTAATATTAAAATCAACACCGCTGGATATACCTATTTTACTTTTTTTAGGAGCGAATATTTTATCAACTGTATTTTCAATTGATCCACACGTATCGTGGTGGGGATATTATTCCAGATCCAATGGGGGACTTCTTTCAATAATTTCTTACACCGTTTTGTATTATGCCCTGGTTTCTAATTTTTCCTCAACTGACGCCATTAAATTTTTAAAAGCTGCTGTTTTTGGAGGTGTAATTGTTGCTTTATATGCCATCCCTGAACATTTTGGCGTCTCCCCTTCATGCGTCATTTTAAATCAACAACTAACTGATGCCTGTTGGGTACAAGATGTCCAAGCCAGAGTTTTTGCCACCCTTGGGCAACCGAACTGGCTGGCTGCATACCTGGCTATGCTCATCTTCCCGGCACTATATTTTTTACTTACCAATACAAAAAAATCATTCTTAAGTTTATATTCTTTAATCTTAATTCTTTTTTATATGGCTTTTACTTTTACATATTCTCGAGGAGCAACACTGGGACTACTTGGAGGTCTAGTTGTTTTTTGTTATTTTCAACTTTCACCATATTTTAACCAATTTGTTACCAGATTTAAGAATTTTGATTTTAGTTTTAAGAAAATTAAACTTAATTCTTTTATCTACATTCTTATATCTTTTGTAATTATTAATATACTTTTTGGGTCTGCCCTAACAAGTTTTAAATTACTTTCAAAATTTGCCCCACCACCAAGAGGGGGATTAATTACCCAAGCACCTGTTGTAACGGGGACACAGTTGGAAAATGGTGGCACAGAATCAGGTGTTATCAGATTGATTGTGTGGAAGGGTGCTATTCAAATATTTTTACATAACCCGATTTTGGGAACAGGAGTTGAAACTTTTGCCTATTCTTATTACAACTTCAGACCGGTAGAACATAACTTAGTTTCAGAATGGGATTTTCTATATAACAAAGCCCACAACGAATTCTTAAATTATCTGGCCAATACAGGCGCTGTAGGATTTTTAGCTTATTTAGGTTTAATCTTAACTTTCATTTACTGGTCAGTTAAGAAAATCATATTTTCCAAATCAGACAAATTGATTTTGATTGTTATTTTAGCTTCAATTATCAGTTACCATATCCAGGATTTCTTTGGTTTTTCTGTGGTAATTGTGGCAGTCTTTTTCTACCTCTTCCCGGCAATTGCATTTATTACAACCGACTCCACCAAACCGTTTGTTTTTCCTAAAAAACTTTCCCCTTTACCCTTAATCTTCCACCCTTTACTTTACAAAAAGAGAACTTACACCAATATTGCTCAGATTGCTATTATTATAATTTCAGGTTTAACTATTGTTACTCTTCTAAGATTTTATTGGGCAGATACTTATTTTGCTTCAGGCAATAATGCTAACGAGGCAGGCAACCCCGGTAGGGCATACAATCAACTAACACAAGCTGTTGCGCTAAACCCGGGAGAGCCATACTATCTATCGGAGATATCCTATGCAGCAGCTGCATCTGCAGTAGCAATTCAGGAGGAAGACGCAACAATCAGTGCCAGATTAAAAGATGAGGCAATAGCAGACACAGAAAAAGTGCTAACGATTAGTCCAAAGAATGTTTCTTTTTACAGAACAGCCATCAGAACTTATTATCTGATCTCCACCATAGATCCCTCATACAAAGAAAAGACATTACAGGTGCTCAACACAACAATCAGCTTGGCTCCGACTGATGCTAAATTAATTTATAACAAAGCAATTATTTTAGGACAAAACGAAAATAACAAAGAAGCAATCTTAAATTTAGAAAAAGCAGTTGCCTTAAAACCAAATTATAGAGATGCTTTTTATACTTTGGGACTTTTTTACTTTGATGATGGTCAAAAAGATCAAGCTATTGTAACCATGAAAAAAGTATTACAGCTTATTCCAGGGGATAGTGAGGCAACAGAAAAATTGAAGGAGTGGGATGGTAATTAAAGCGGGTGGCGCGAGCCGGGGCGCCCCGTCGAGCACCCGCAACGAAGTGAGGATGTCGGACGGGGCTGGCAAGCGACAGGACCCGCTATACAAATGAAAAAAATTGGTCAGATTATAGATGATACTAAACATCCAGACAGACCTAAAAATTTATCCACAGAATTTCAGGTTTATGGAGTTTACTTGGCAGAAGAGTTAAATGATACCCAACATTATTCTTTATATATAAAACTTGCCAAAATTACCCCCAGAGCCTTGCTTGATGAAGCTTTAACTTATACCAAAGGTTATCTAAATGCTAAGAATAAGGGTAAGGTATTCATGTGGCGTTTGAAGAATCTCAAAGAAAACGCCACTCAAGCCTCCTGAGAAATAAAAATTATTCTAATTCCTGTAAACAAACTCCGGGGTTTTTGACTTTTATTTTAACGTTTAAAGCAGAAACAGCTGAAACATCAGAAACCTCGCAACCCCTGACTTTTCTCATATATTCTAAGGCCAAAGGTGTAGTATAAGCATTCATCTGTGAATAAGATCCTACATAACTAATAAGCAAGAATGTATCCGGAGATACCCTGTATATCTCATAGTCCTCAAAGTAATTGCCTGCTCTAGTAGTGATATATGATCTTACTTTTAATAAACTTGGTGATTCCTGAACTACAGCAGGTGTGGGGACTACTGTGCCTGCAGAATCTTCTAAACTGGGCTTACTGTTGCCAGCACAACCACCCAGTATTACAGGGCCTACAACAGCTGCTCCTACACAGGCTAAACGAGTTAATAATTCTTTGCTCTTCATATACCTGCAAATATTACTATAAGTTAAAATATTTGTCAATAAAAATTGGAAATCTGAGCCTGAAAATGGTAAAATACACTCATGCAAATAATCAAAGCACCTGATGTCAAACTCAGGACAAAAACCAAGCATGTTAAAAAAATTACACCGGAGCTGATAAAGCTTTCTTCTGAGATGATAAAATTTGCCAAAACATTCAAAGATCCTGAGGGAGTAGGACTTTCTACTAACCAAATTGGTAGATGTGAAAGGTTTTTTGTGGCTAAAATAGGTGATGAATTTGAAGTATTTTTTAATCCTGAAATACATAACTTTTCCCCAAAAACCAAGATCTTTTTTGAAGGATGTTTATCTATTCCTGATTATTACGGGGAAACAATAAGGCCTATTTCTGCCAAAGTTTCTTATTTAAATAAAAACGGCGAGAAAGTAACAAAAACATTAAGGGGCTTTGCTTCCTGGATTTTTCAGCATGAATTTGATCATATGGAAGGGGTATTATTTATGGACAGAGTAATCTCACAAAAAGGAAAGGTTTTTAAGTTTGCAGGTAAAGATAAAACTGGTTCAGATATGTTTGAAGAAATAAAAGTTTAAGATTTCTTAATAATTATCATAATTTTTTTATTTCCTACAATAGGAGCATTGTAACCAGTTGAATAATCCCTAATTGCATTATAGAAAACTTGTTGAGGATAGGCATAAAGCTCACCCTGCCTGATTCCAGGATCATTTGTAATAAATGTGCCTGTATTATCATCATAACCACGGATTACTATCATATGTCTTTCCGGACCTGGGGCAGTAAAATGCGGATTGTTTAAAGCCTGACCGTTTGCAGGAACAATTATTAAATTACCTTTGAGCAACTCGTCTTTTATATCCTGCAAACTAATATTTTCCTTAACTTCATAATTATTAAATCCGAGATATCCGGAAATAATTTTCAGGGCTGTATCCTGAGCTGAAGTATCCATTCCAAGACCCCCTTTTTCTATTTGATAATTAACCATGGCTATTATTTCTTCTTTTGCCTTAGTTCTATCTATCGAGGTGATGTTTTTAGCCCAATAAATTGCCATTAAAGAAGATGCTTCTTCACAGCCTTCCTGAAATCTGGCATCAGACCATTCTGCAAAAGGAGCTTGTGGGGTAAAAGGAACCCCAGCAATTAATACTTTTGATTTGTAAGCTGTTGTAGTTTGTGGGGAGGTAGTTGCTGTAACTTGTATAGTTGGTGTAGGTGTTGGAGTGGCTTTGGGTAGGGAAGTTGCAGTTATGGTAGTGGGTGTAGTAGGAGTTGCTGTAACTAAAACTCCATCTGACGGAGCAATAACAGTTTTTGGTTTAACAATCTGAACAATTGCATTTGCGATAGCTATAACAATAACTAAACCGAGCAGTAATCTAATCATATAATCTGGTAAAATACCCCTATGAATAATAATAATACAAAAGTTATCTTTTTTGGAACCCCTGATTTTGTCATACCTGTACTAAATTCCTTAATTGAGAATTTTGAGGTAGTTGGGGTAGTCACAGCCCCAGACCAAAAAGTAGGCAGAAAACAAATCCTAACCCCAAGCCCTGTAAAATTAGCCTCGCAAGGGGACGTCTTACGAGGCTACAGCCTCAAAGTATTTACACCAGAAAAATTAGACCAGGATTTTGCCGAAAAATTACGAGATTTGAAACCGGACTTATTTGTAGTGGCAGCTTATGGCAAAATAATTCCTAAAAATATTTTGGATATCCCTAAACAGGGGGCAATAAATATCCATCCATCAATGCTTCCAAAATATAGGGGACCGTCACCAATACAATCTGCCATTTTGGCAGGTGATAAAACAACAGGAATTTCTGTAATTAAAATGGATGAGAAGATGGACCATGGACCTATCATTTATGCAGAAGAGTTTAGTATATCAGATCTAGATAATTTCCAAACATTGAGTACAAAAATGTTTGACAGGTCTTCCCTGTTTTTAGCTAAAATAATTCCCGCATACCTTGCGGGAGAACTTGAATTAGTTGAACAAGATGATACACTAGTAACTTTTTGTAAAATTATAAAAAAAGAAGATGGATATTTTGATTTAAAAATTTTTCCCAAGTCCCCTAATTTTTTAGAAATTTTAGACCGGATGGTACGGGCTTACTATCCCTGGCCAACTACCTGGACCCATTGGAATAACAAGATTGTAAAACTAATGCCGGATAAAATGGTACAAATAGAAGGCAAAAAACCTGTTAAACTTGAGGAATTCTTACGCGGTTATCCTGATTTTCCTATTAAAAACTTACTACTTTAATTTGACTTTTATTCCAACATTGTTAGAATATCACCATGATTAAACAAGAAATTTCTTTTTGCCGAACTTGTCTTGAAGAACAATACAATAATATCAATGAAGAAAAAAGAATTGTCAGTCTAAGACAAGAAACTGTAGGAAGTAGCAACTTTGCTTCTACTATAATGGTTGCTTACAGAAAAATACCTAGTACTAGCAATAAAACCGATATTCCAGAATCAGTACAAACAACTATTAATGCCCTGGATTCTATTGTTGGCTGGCCCAATGCCGGATGGCTTTCTTGGGAAATGAGAAGGTTTATTCGTAGAGCTGCTCCTGAAGAAATTAGTGAATTTGGAGATCTTATTACTGAAGTCGGGAAAAAACTTCCATATGGTGAAAAAACAATAGGTTATACTTTCTTAGATATGGATGATTTAGTGTCTGGTGGAACAACCAGAAAGGAATTAAATGATCTTTCTGAATTTGCTCAAGGAAAAAGAGCATATTGCTTGTGTGATTGGCGTCAAAATAATTCAAAACTTTGTTTGGATTTGCCAGAACTTCAAGCTAAGTGTGACTTTGCTCCTCATGCTCTTAATTACTGCACAATAACTTCGTAATTTACTTAACAGTGACTGTAACGTCATTTGAATAAGTGGTTACACCCTGACCACTCTTATAAACACCAACCCTGAAGTGTAATGTTTGACCTGATGAAAGGCCTGAAAAGGTATAGTTTCTAAGGTTTGTGTCAGAATCATAATTCCAGTGATCTTCTGGGTATGTGGGGTTTGCGTCTTCAGACCAAACTTCTTTAAAACCATTAATTGGGTCACCATTTAAGGTCCAATTCATAGAAACTTTACCTGATTCATTAGAAGCAGCTGTTAAACTAAGAGTTCCAGAATTATTTGATGTCGTACTATTAGTACTTCCAATTGGCACAACTGTTGCATCATTTGAATAAACACTAACTTTACCGTCTGTTCCATATATACCTACTCTAAAATGGTAAGTTTTACCTGCTGTTAAGCCTCCTACTTCAAATTTTCTGTCACTCGCCCCTTTTAAGGTACAATTACTGCCTGGGTATGTAGGATTCACACTCTCTCCGTAACAAACCTTAAATCCATTAGCAGATTCACCTTTCCATTCAATGCTTGCTCCATTTTCCCTAGCTGATAAACCTGTAATATTCACAACACTGACTGGTGTTGGTGTTTTTATAGGAATAATTGAAGCTACAGGGGTTGATGTTGGACTTGGTTTTAATACTTCATTTATTCTTTGATTTATCTGATCCAATTCTTCTTTTGTTTTGATTCTCCCAGACCCTGTTGAATCAACTTCAATATTTTGTTTGGCTGTAAAAAAACCAAATAAAGCATCCTGACCCTTACCTAAATAAAAAGTTGTGGCTGCAACAGAGGCTATAACTAAAACAACACCCACCAGAATTATTACAAGAACAGAACCAGATTCTTTCTTCATTAATTAACCATAAATAAAAAACCAATTAATTTCAAGAGGATAAATTATTCAAGATTAGCAAAGTTTCCAATTAAACGATACCCACTACGGTAAGCTCCTGTTAATGGAAATTCAACAAAATATTCATGAAAACCATTGAGTACTTTACAAGGCACAAAAGTATAACCATACCCTTTGAATGCTTTATCCAAACACCATTCCGATAAATATACACTATGTCTGAATTTTTTGTTTTCTTCTAATAATTCTGGAGACAAAATATCCATTAAAATTATTTCAGCAATTGATGGCAAGCTTAAAAAAGGTGTTTCTTTTGAAAAACCTAATCTTTCATTCATTGTTGGAACAATATATTTCATAATCCTTGAAGGTCTTAATCCTTTTCCACTTCCACTAATTGATATGCCTTCATCCGACAATTCTGGATTATCATACTGAGGCGTAGGAGTAAACAACCTCCAACCAGATCTAATTATAGAAGACATTTTTCTTCGCTCCATCAGGTCAAAAACAGTGTCATGTATGCCTAATGAAATTGGTCGTTTTTGAAATATTGGGTGATTTTTTTTTAAATCAAGAAGGTTTATTTCCGGTAAATAACAAAGTTTTAAATCTGAAATTCCAAGTTTTTCTGCAGTTTCCAATACTTTAAAAGCAACTGCTGGTGGTTCTGGAACAGCCACCAATCTATTTAATTTTTCCCCAATTACATCTTCTGCAGATTCTACCAATTCACGGCTAACAGGACTAAGTAACGAATGACGAATTTTTCTACCCTCGTCCATTATTTTCATCATATGTTTAATCGTACGACTTAAATAACCTGCATCTGAATAACGGGGATCCAGACTTTGTAGAGCTTCATATAAATGCTTTTTAACAGGATTTTCCATAAAAGTTAACCTATAATACAGCTAAACCTAATAATTATCAACAAGTCTTATAGTTTATGCGGGAAATGGACATTATCCTAACCTATAACTAGAATTTGGCCTCATTTTAAGGCTTCCATCAGCATACTGTAAAACCTTAGATTGTGAATTGTGGCTAAACGGAAGGCTGCATTATCTTTTATTTTAAATAAATGATGTAAATATGCCTTTGAGAAGTTCTTACAGGTATGACAATCACAGTATCTACTCACAGGATCCATAGTTTTGTTGTATACAGTCGCCCCAATATTGATTGTTGAGTACAAATTAGCCCCAAAAACATTACTCTTGGTAACTTTTTTATTAAAAACATAAAGTTTTTGATGACGGGCTTCCCTGGTTGGTATCACACAATCAAAAAGATTGTATCCCATCTTTGAACAATCAACTATATTACCCGGATTCCCTATTCCCATGGCATATTTAACCTTATCCTCAGGCAAGAGTGAGGCTGTATACTTCATAATTGACTTTAAGAATTTGCCTGATGCATCCACCGGAAAACCACCAAAACAGTATCCATCAAAGCCAATTTCAACTAAATTTTTGGCGCATTTTTTCCTTAATTCCCTATTATTTCCCCCCTGAATGACTGCAAAAAGCAGGGGTCTTTTTTTACTCAAAGTTACTAGTTTATCAAACTCCTGTTTGCATCTTCTCGCCCAGGCAATTGTCCGCTCAACAGATTTTTCCTGCTCCCCTATACTTTGGTCTGGTTTTGTACAATCATCCAAACAAATTAAAATATCCGAATCAAGTTTAATTTGCATTTGAATAGATTTTTCAGGAGTTAATTTTATCCTGGGAGTTCCCGGAAGTTGAAAAGTTACCCCTTCATCTGTCATTTTACCTAAGTGTTTGTCTTTGTGAATGAGTGACATTACCTGGAAGCCTCCAGAATCGGTTATAACGGGTTTTTGCCAACCCATTAGTCTATGAATACCTCCAATTTCCTCAACTTTCTCTTCCAACCCTGCAACAAGCAAATGATAGGTATTTATAACAAGGCCCTCGACCTTAGCATTTTTTAAATCAATTGCATCAAGACCTTTAACTACCCCTTTTGTACCATCAGGAAAAAAGCTAGGTAAGGAAACATTTCCATGTTTTGTTTTTAGAAATTTTATCATACGGAGAGATAAAAATTAAGCAGCTGGAGTAGCTGTAGGAATAGCTCTGTTAGCTTCAACTGAGGTTTTAACAATTCTTAAACATTTGCTGCAAAATTTCATGCCTTTATAAACATGTAAGTTTGGGTGTTGGGTTC
Organism: Microgenomates group bacterium; assembly: GCA_041659805.1. Taxonomy (GTDB): domain Bacteria; phylum Patescibacteriota; class Microgenomatia; order Daviesbacterales; family UBA10151; genus STC-54. The sequence continues at coordinate 1,083,821 of JBAZXP010000001.1, forward strand.
TTTTGTGAATTTGAGCACGAAGTGGCCACTGGGATGCACCAGATGAACCTTTTTTGTGCTTAGATACAGCAACTTTATGAATACTTTTGGAACACAAATTACACATCATCATAACTTGAGTATTTTAACATTTTTGGGAGCTTGATGCAATCTCCGGTGTTATTTTTCCTTTTTAGGCTGATCTCTATACCAGGAAGCAATTGCAGCCCGCAGTACACCAATTGCTTTTGCAGTATCGATTGTACCTGCATGCCGTTTAACTTTTGCCAAAAACTGATTCTCTTCCTCTGTATATGGAACATTTAATCTTCTCTTATCAGACAATAATTGGAGTGAGTTGCTGATTGAACGTTTAACTTGTTGTGGCAATAAAGGCTTACCTTTTCTGTTGCCTTTTTGAACCGGACCTAATATAGCCCCTAAATCATCCATTGTAAAATCAGTTTTATCTAAAAATAACAATAAAGACTGAGCCCTTGATGGTAATAACTCCATCTCAGTAAGACTCTTTTTCTTCTCAACAACCTTCTCAAAAGCAGTTTCCTCTTCATCTTTGAACCGAGCTGAAACATTTAAGGCAATAAACATACTCTTTGGATTTCCCAAGCGAGTTAACGGCTCTTCCAACCCCAATGTAACCAATAAATCTTCTAAACTATTCAAAGCATCTCTGGCTATAGTATTAATATGTTTACCTTTTTTGATATAGCCTATTCGTTTAATTACTTCCTCACAAACTCTGATAGAAACTTTTTCGCCCGATTTTTGAGCCAGAGCTTTAAAAATTTCAAACAAAACAGGATCTTCAATTGTTACCTTCTCTTCACCACAAGAAACTATCTTGGTCTGTTCATCAACTAATAAAACTGACTCTTTTTGAATTTCAGTAGCTTCTTCAGCTTTAAAATCTATGTTTCCCTCAGCAGCCATTCCATTCTGCTCTACTACTACTTCTCCTTCTAGAAAATAACCATTAGATCTAAAGCTATCTGAGAGAATCCGTTTCTGTATTCTTCTTGGGTCATTGTGCCTTTCTAGCGCGCCTTCAAGCCTTTCAAGTGCATCTTTGAAACTAACTCTGGCGGTATCTTCATTAGGATTAACATGATGTCCTTTATTTGCCAAAAAATCCAAAATTTGTTTCCTGGTTAATGGATTTTCCCTTGATCCAATTTCTAAAATTTCCAACATTCCGAGCTGGAGAGGAGAATAATCCAAAATGCTTCCAGTTTTAGCTTTATCTTTTTTAGGCTCTGCTGCCTGATCTGTTTTTTGAGCTTGCACAACAGCAGGCTCTTTTGTTTGAACACTGTCAGCAGGAATAAGCATGGACATACTATGCCATAAAGCTTGCTCCCGTGTACGAAAGATATCCTCAGGAATATAAGCTCTAAGCTTTTCCAGTATAGAGAGTTTTTCTTCCAGACGACCGAACTCTTTTTCTCTTATTTCAGCTAACGCTTGTTTAAAGCTACTCTCATATTTTGATAATATCGGAAAGCTTTTTTCCTGAATTCTTTGTCTAATTGTGGCAACACGAATAGTATTTAAAAAATCCACGTTATCGTCACCAGTAGGTGCTAAACTCAAGAAGGGTTTATTTATCCGAGCGGCCAAATTAACAGAACCAGCTTCCGTTCCAAGGTCAGCATAAATGTCCTGAGTTCTTTTTTGTGCTGATTTAACTATTGCTAATCTATTTTCTAGTTGCTCTATATTCATTAAGCTGCCATTTATTTATTTTTATTGTTTTTACTTTGATCTTGTTCTATGTCTCTTCTGCCTTTTTCTTCTGCAATAATTGAATTTAGTTTCTTCAAAGCATTTTTACTTTGTATCTTTGTACTAAAATCATGAGCATAAAGAAAGATTACAATTTCTGACTGGGTAAATAACGGATAATTATTTCTAGTTCCGTTAAAAAACTTAGGCTTTATACTGCCGTTTTCTACCATTCTATCAACATCACTTTGTTTGATTCTGGGGAAAAAGTGACTTATCGTTGCACTATTAATAGGTTTTGTTATATTGAACCCGCTAATTTGATCAAGATATGTGTTAACTGTTTCCCTAACCTTAGGATCATTTTTTTCTAAAGTTCTTTTTCTACGATTCTCCCTCCCCACGCATATTTCTTCTGCCACAGCAGGCACTACTTCTTCAATTTCTACTTCAGCAACAATGGGTTCTTCTGCTTCAACTATTTCTTCTTCAACCTCTTGAATACTCTCAATTACAGCTTCCTCTGCCCCTGGTTTTGGAAAATATGCACCAGCCTCAATACCTTTTCGTTCTCTGTGAACTGCTTCCACAGTACCCTGTTTTCTGAGTGTGCTGGCATATAGCATATCTTTAATACCTGAATCCTTTAACTCCTCCAGTAAATCTCCCAATTTTTGTTTTTGATCATGTTCTTCTGATAAACCTACAAAAAAACATTGCAATTCAGTGGAGTACCCGTTATCTCCGACTATTTGATTTAATAAATGATCGTCTCTAATGATAGTTAAAAGCTTATCTATTACTTTTATTCTTGCTTCATAAACAGCTTTTTTGTCCGGATTAATTGAAATACCATCACCGGTAACACGCTCCATAATTTCCTTGCCACATTCAATCATTTCTGGATCTAAATATGATTCCAAAGTCTTACCTTCAATCCTCACCTGGCTGACCATACCCATAAAAAGTGCTGCATCTTCTTCTGTAAACAATAGTTCCTTAACTTCTTTTACTTCTGATTTTACCTCCACCTGGGTTTCTTTTTGAGGCAATTTATTCAAATAATATCTTCTTATATTTGAGCGGGAGGTTTTTAAACCATCTACCATCCAACCATAATCTGCTAATAAATTCCTGATGCCGTTCAAAACAACTGAAGCGTTAGAGTTACTCATTTTTCTGTCTCCATAAACTAATTTAGTCAGTTCTTCCTCGCTGACAGGATTATTATCATTTGTTCTGGCAACAAGAATCTGCATAAAAGGAATTCTTGCTTCTCCTCTGACTTTAACAATCTTTCCATCTGGTAAAACTAACTCAGCATTTTTTTCATCAATAATTCTAAAGGATAATTCAGGTTCAGCCACAATCTCTTCTTGTTCTGTGATTTCAACGACCTCAGACTGAGGCTGTAAAAAAGCGATTTCACCAACAGCAGGCATACCTTCAGGTTCAACAACCGGTTGTTCCAAATAGTAGACTTTTGCAGCATATTTGTCTCCGGTTTTAATACCTTTAATGCTTCGGGGGTCTTTTCTTTTCTCCATACTCTTTCTGAGTTGAGGCAAAAGAACATAAAGCCTATCTTTAAGTGCTTTGGCAATACCTGGATTTGCTGCTAATTCTTCTTCGTATACATAAGCAATAATTTCATCTACTGTTAATAGGTTCTCTGCAGAACTTGTTTCCAAAATTTCAAGCAACTTTAGTTGCATAACGCTCATCTCAGGGATTTTTGTTTCTTTTGGCTTATTTCGCTTGACTGTCTCTTCAACTTGTTCTTCAGCTTCTGTTTCTACCACTGCTTCTATTTTTACCTCTTTAACAATTTCAACTGCTTTTTCTACAACAGGTTCTTTAGGTAGTATGAGTCCATATATTTTATCCCTTAGAACACGGGTTCTTACTAAATAAACATCCTCAGGAATATAAGCTTTGAGTCCTTCCAAAGTAGCCAGGTTTTCTTCCAAACGTCCGATTTCTTCATTTTTTGCGGCTATTAATGCTTCATCAAACTTTGCCCGATATTTTAATAATGTTGGGAAACTCTTTTCTTCAATCTTTTGCCTGATTGTAGCAACGCGAATAGTATTTAAAAAATCCAGATTATCATCACCAGTAGTTGCTAAGCTTAAGAATGGTTTATTTATCCGGCTGGCCAGACTAATAGAACCAGCTTCTGATCCAAGATCATTAAAAATGTCCTTAGTTCTTTTTTGTGCTGATTTAACTATTGCTAATCTATTTTCTAATTGCTCTATGTTCATTAGGCCGATATTATATAACCACCCTGTTTGATTGTCAATGAAATATTATCCTATAATTATATAAAATCTCCAGTTCATCCGGTTAGTGTATAATTCAAATATGGATAAAGCGACTCAGATTACAGGAGCAATTGTTATTTTGCTTTTTTCTGTGATTGTTCATGAAGTAATGCATGGTCTGGTAGCTTTAAAATTCGGTGACAGAACCGCACAAAACGCAGGCAGACTGACCCTCAACCCCCTACCTCATATTGATCTTGTGGGAAGTATTTTAGTTCCAATTGTTCTAATTTACTTTTCTTTTTTAACCGGCGGAGGTGGAGTTATCTTTGGTTGGGCAAAACCGGTTCCCGTTAATCCATTCAATTTCAAAAATATAAAAAAAGGTGAATTATTTGTATCAGCTGCAGGAATTGTGGCTAATTTTAGTTTGGCTATCTTGGCAGGAATATTTTTAAAACTTTCAATTTCTTTTAATTTTTATCTGATCGCACCACTTTTACTAAGTGCAATACAAATCAACCTGGCTTTAGCCTTCTTTAATTTAATTCCGATCCCTCCTCTAGATGGTTCTAAGGTTTTGGCGTCTTTCCTGCCAACCAAACTGGCTATTTCTTATATGAAACTGGAACAATACGGAATGTTGCTCCTGATACTTTTATTGATTTCACCGGTTAATATTTTAGGGCTATTTGTCAGTCTTTTAACCCGATTATTTTTTGCGCTTATAGGCATCTAAAAAAGCAGTTTTAACAACTGCTCAGATAGCTTTTTGTAAAGCCATAATCATACCCTCTATTATCAATTTTAGGCACGAATTTACCCTTTTTTAATTTGACAACGCTCCCCCTTTTTTGGTATTCTAAAAAAGTCCGAAAGGACATCAGTAGATACCCTACGAGGTACGGTAAAGTTTGAGGATTACATTTTTCCTCTATCGTTAATGTACTACGGGAAATCCGGGTGTTTGACTTAGGTTAGACCAGGACTCCCACTTAGAAGTTTTAGGGAAAAAACCTTAAACCTCGTCCAAGTAGGGTTGAAATCATTCAACCCTGCGATAGTTCCGCTTCGCGTATAACTATCTAATGGGCTGTAAATATTATTTTGAATTTTGTTTTCTGCCCACTCGCCTTAGGCGAGTGGTTTTTTAGCTCTTCAGTCGCTTCCCAATTCCAATTCAGGCATTTTTTTGTTAAAATATAGGCTGTACTAATGAAGTGCCGACTTAGTGCGAAGCGCCAAGGCGAAACAAAGTGCCGACTTAGCTCAGTGGTAGAGCAACTGTTTTGTAAACAGTAGGTCATCGGTTCAATCCCGATAGTCGGCTCCAATATCCTCTTGACATCTCATATTTTAAAGTTTAGATTAAACTTACCAATTAATATTAGCGAAGCTTGTGAGACTCAAGCACTGGGCCGCAACCGTTACAGTCGGGTCGCCAATATTAATGTATCTTCGAGCCAAGAATTTATGAAAATAAAATACACAGTTCTAATTATAATTATAGTAATGGCCTCCGCTATTATTGCCTTTTTTCTTTTTTCTTCTACTTTTTTCCAAAAAACTAAAACAGAAGTACAACCCCCAGCTGTGAAATCAGCTTCCACTAAAGCAGATATTTTCTTTGTGACAGAAGAAGTTGATTTTGGAGAATTAAAACCTAAAACCACACTTTCTATAAAAGCCCAAACAGGAGAAACTATTTTAGATATTTTACAAAAATCAACTCAACTTGAAACAAAACAAACCTCGTTTGGGGAAATGGTAGAAAGTATTGATGGGATTAAAAATGGAACAGATGGAAAATATTGGATTTATTATGTAAATAATCAGCCAGCCACAGTTGGAGCTGGTGATTTTAAAGCAGAAGCAGATCAGAAAATTTTATGGAGACTGGAAAAAGCCCAATGATAAAATTTATGCCTATTTTAATCATTTTTACATTAGTTGCAATTAGATTATTACCTCACCCAGCTAATTTTGTTCCCATTGGAGCCTTAGCCTTGTTTGGTGGAAGCTATTTACCTAAAAAATATGCTCTAACAATCCCCTTTGCTGTTATGTTTGTCTCAGACATGTTTCTGGGTTTTCATTCTACTATGCCTTATATATATGGTAGCTTTATCCTAATCAGCCTTATTGGAATTACTTTAAAAAACAGGGTTAATTTTACTAATGTTTTATTAGCTTCGCTTTCTTCTTCTATATTATTTTATCTGATTACTAATTTAGGAGTTTTTATATCCACCAACCTTTATCCCAAAACAGCAACAGGATTATTGGATTGTTTCATAATGGCTATTCCCTTTTTTAGAAACACCTTATTGGGAGATCTTTTTTATAATGGAATGTTTTTTGGCAGTTTTGCTTTAGTAAAACAACTCTATTTTAAGCTTGCTTATCAATCCAACTAGCCCTCCAGTTATAAATCTGATAAAATTATCGAGTTCTGATCTGCCGAAGTGGCTCAGTGGTAGAGCACATTCTTGGTAAGAATGAGGTCACGGGTTCGATTCCCGTCTTCGGCTCACGAATTAAAAATTATTTGGAGACTTGTTTGATTCTGAAATTGAAGAAGTTTGTCTTTGGCTCATTTTATTGATTATTGAAGTGGCAATATCTTTTCTTGCTCTCCCATCCATTGCCAGCATTACCCCAACAACAACGCTGTTGAAACCAATTACCACCTGCATAGGCCAATCACTATCGCCAGAAAGCTGATTAGTATAAGCCACCCCTGTTGCTACTAACCCACCCCATGTCATCAAAAGACCTGTTATATATTCCAACCTCCCCATAAATCTTTTTCTGCCGATATTTAATCCTAAATCAAATTGAGATTTAAACGGACCTTCTTTTGCTATAAGTGTTTCCTGATTGTATACCAAGATACTTCCATCAAACTCACTGCCATAACCTTTATGTCTGTACGAATCATCAACCAAATACTCTTCAGCCTTAACTCCAGGAACTATTGCGTTCAAGATTGTTTTAGTATTTTCCAACATAAGGCGGATATTATACCACTTCCATGCCTACTCTTAAAAATTTGGATTATTTACACACAGTGAGGTCTGAACCGATTTCATAAAGGTTTGGATTATCCCCTTTATCATCAACCGCATATTTTTGATCTTTTTCTGATTCAAGGGCAGTATCAATCTCCCAGTTTTTACCATCTGAACAATATCTGTAATAGAGTTTATCATCATTAACAGGATCCACCATCAATGATGTTGGAGGAATTACCTTGGTTTTGCTAATATCTGCCTTAATCCACCCCAAGCCATCAAGATTTTTTACATTTGGATCAGAAATATTGGATTTACCTTCACAAGGAGCCTTGGTTGTAGAACATAAAGTTTTTGGGTCATTAGGTGCAGCCACCCATGTAATATTAATAGCCTCAGCAATATATGATAAATCAGATAACCTGGTGGCATCTCTGGCACGTCTGGTTAACTCAAGAGGGTTGATTATTAAAACCACAATTGCTGCCAAAATAGCTATCATAGGGATAATCATTATTACAACACCAGCTGAAAGCAAAATCTTTACCCATAGGGGCCATCTCATCCACAAAAACATCAAAACTATACCCAAAGGAAAAAAGAATAATAAGGATAAAACAGTAACAACTGTTTTCCAAGTTGGGACAGGTTGGAGCTTAACTTGTTTGGTTGCAGTTGCCATTACTATTTAGTTTAAAGATTATATTGGTAATATGTCAACAGTTGACTCAAATAACAGATTACCATTACTATACTATTAAATAAGAAAAAATTATCATGGAAGAGAAAAATACAAATTGGGATATTTCTGAGCTTTATAAAAAAAGCTGGCACATTGTTAAAAACAATAAAATTCTTTGGTTGTTTGGTATGGCACTGGCCGGCGCAGGATCAGGTTCAGGCACCTCCAACTCAAATTTTGATTCAAAAGATATAGATTCTTTAAAAAGTATTTTTCAGAATAATTCAGGCACAACTACTGATGCAGTAACCAAAACTTTGGGGGCTGCTACGACCAATCTTGATACGACTTTTTCAAATATCTTTTTTGCAGTTCCTATTTGGATGTATGTTTTGCTGGCTTTGGGGTTTTTACTACTTATCTTAACAGCAATAATTTTGGGGATAATCTATCAAGCCTGGGTTCAAGGGTCACTTATTGGCGGGGTAAGCCAAGCTGATTCAAATCAAAAACCTACTATTTCTTCATGTTCGTCAGCTGTCTTCCCTGCAATAAAAGGGTTGATCTGGGTACAATTAGTACCCCCCATCTTATTCTTTTTGGCAGCAATTGCTGTATTTGGCGTACTCTCCTTTTCAATACTTTTATTCCCATCATTTAGCAAAGCGATACCTATTTTGGCAATGGTGATGGCTGTATTTGCATTCTTTGTTGCCTGGCTGTTTCTTACCTTAACTCAAATTTGGGCTACCAGATCTGTAGTTATAGATAAAAAACCTGCTTCAAAAGCTTTTTTTGATTCATACAAGGTAGTAAAGAAAAAATTCTGGAACATGTTGGGACTGGGTATTGTTAATATAGTCTTATCAATATTAATAATGATTATCATGGTCATACCAATAATCCTGGTTGTGGGTGTTGGTGTTTTTGGCGTTATATTAGGTGCTTCAAATCCACCAGTAATCATAACCCTTGTTACTGTTGGAGGAATACTTCTACTACTATTTATTTTAGGCTCTATGATTTTAAGTGGTATTCTAAATTCATTCAAATCAGCTACCTGGACCTTAGCTTACAAGCATATCAAAGGAGGATCTGGTGAATAAACCTGCAGGATTCTTTTTAAGGCTGCTTGCCTATTTGAACGAGAAATTAATATTTCTTCTGTTGTTTGTTTATCTTATTTATACTATTTCTAAAAATACCACCTTAAGTGGTCTTTATTATGGATTAATTGTTTTACTGGTTATCTTTGTATTCGTTTCTTTACTGGGAATGGTATACAACGTCCTATTCACCCATTATTTTGGAGGCAATTTAGGCAAACTGATAACAGGTCTTAGAATTAAAGATCAATCAGGAAAAAAACTAAAATTCAAAAAAGTTCTTTTCAGACAACTCCTGGCTTATAATTTTTCCTGGCTGGCATTTGGTTTGGGATTTTTATCAATCCTAAAAGACCCTAATAAACAAGGCTTCCATGATAAAACAGTTGATTCAAATGTTTTCAGGGTAAATATGTTGTGGCCTTTGGGTTTATTAATATTTTTAATGTTGCTTGGAACAAATACTTATTTTCTTTCTCTTACTGCTGTTGATTTTTCTAAAAACCCTGTTAATCAGGAAATTATGAGTTTGGTTACGGCAATTCAGGCACAAGCTAAGCAAGAAGAAAAAACTGTTACCCAAACCGCCACAACATCCTCAAGCTCTGCCTCAATAAAAACAACCACCACTGTTAAAGCTACCACCCTAAATTATTCTCAGGAGGATGTAGATTCCTGGAAACAAGAAGTTGAATATAAAAAAAGCGATCAGACAAACATTAAAAAGTATCTTGGTAATTCGAGCCTGGATCAGACAAAATTACAACAATTTAACAGCATAAATAACCAGCTGCTGGCAATTACAGAAAGAATCTACGGCAAAATGAGTCAAAAACAGTTTTTAACTGCTGCTGATGAAGCTGATATAAAAACCTATATAAAGCTTGATGCAGAAGCACAAAAACTAGCTCAGGAAATTTTTCAGTAATCACATGGCTATTGATGAATCAACAGCAGAAATATTGCCTGCCACTGAATCTCTTCTATCAAAAGAGTTTTTAAATAAAACATTTACAAGCCCCGCTTTTTTATCAAACCTCACCACACTTGCACATCACGCTCACCTCAACTTTGCAGAAGGAGGGTTTATAGTACAAAATCTAAATGGTAATCCTGTTTGTTCTGAACTAGTGAAATCTAAACGTATTGGCAGTATTGAAAAAGCAGACGAATCACTTTCTACAGATATTGAAAAAGTTTACTTTCTCCCTGGCAAATTACCACATAAAGAAAAGGATTTAGCAGCCATACGTAAAGTCCTTAGGCCTAATATAGTTTTTGTCATCCACTCTCATCCAATAGAAAAGGGCGAGGACATCCGTCAGGTGCTTAGGCCTTCAACTGCTGATTTGGACGACTGGCAAAAACTGAGACTGGAATCTGGTTATCCTCATATTATCGACGGGATTGTCGTAAAACATGGAGGCGATGCACTACTACTAATATACCAGGCTGATCCTACCCAAAAAGAAGACTTGTACTGGCAACAGTGGGATCACGACGAACCAGTTAGCAGACTCTTCCAATACATGAAAGATAGCGGAATCCGGTATGACACCTTAAGACTAAACATAAAATCAGGCTATTTTCCAGACCAGGAACTTGTCAAAGTAGATAATTTTGTAGTGAACTAGCTTACCGGAGAATAAATTTTTTGTATTATCCAGACGCAGTTAAGTCTTGCTTCCCTATCTATTCTAATATATAATTCCTGCATGGCAAAAAAAGGCAACAGACAATCGTTTAATTTAGAATGCTCAGTTTGTAAGAGCAAAAATTACGTGACGACTAAAAACGTCACCAAAACCAAAGATAAATTAGCTTTTAACAAGTTCTGCAAAAAATGCAGAAAAGCTACTGATCATAACGAATCTAAGCTTAAATAATCATCTTACACTACTACAATCATGAAAGAAGCTATAAACAACTTACCAGAGGACGAGAGATTAAATCTACTTGTTGCTGACTATTATAATCAAGCAGGAAAAGGTTGCTCCCATTCAGTTTTGGAAATAGTTACCGGAAAAACCCAAAGGCGGATGAAGCAAATTTCCGAAATTTTGGGAATAAGCGATCGTGATGTAGCGACACTTTTTATGTCTATAAATTATATGTCTCTCGGTCCAACCAAGGAAGAAACACTAAGGCTAGCACAAGAAGCCTTAATGAAAGGTACCCATGGTGGTCAAACAACAGGCAGCCTAGAAGGTGACATAAAAATTATTAATATAGCCTCTTTCATTCGCACTGTTATTGACAAGAGATGGGAACTAAAAGAAAAACAGCCTAATACTAAAATTTCCTAGTACCTAAAATAATTTCCTTCCCTGACAAACACGTTTCTTTTTTGATATAATTCCCCTTACCTACGGGTGTGGTGAAATGGTATCACAGCAGTCTCCAAAACTGCTTTTCGGGGTTCGAATCCCTGCACCCGTGCTAAACTTACCCATAAATGGAAATTAAGATAATTGAACTCCAACCACAAGATATAAATGAAGTTAAAGAGTTAGCTGCATTAGTGATCAAAGACAGTTTTCATAATGATGGAGTTGCCCATAAATACAAAAAGTATCTATCAGAGGAAATAATACGTGTGCAAAAGAAGTTCGATCAGGATCAGAAAGAAAATTACTATTTTCTAATTGCCAAAGAAAATAATAAAGTTGTTGGAACTGCAGGATATGCTCTAAAAATAGCTGGACCAATTCAGTTAGCTTTAAACCAGCTCCAATTATCAGATAAATCTGTGGTTGAGCTAATATCCTTTTATATTCACCCTCAACATCAGGGAAAAGGTATTGGTCCCAAACTATTAAAAGCCTTACTTACCCATTTAAAACAAGCTGATTATCAATATTTTTCTCTTTATACAGGCTATCAAAAAGCAAAAGATTTCTGGAGAAAAAAATTAGGAGAACCTGATGTCATACTCCCAAAATACTTTGAGAAAAGTTTAGATTGTCATGTTTGGGTTAAACCAATTTAAGAATCAAGCAAGAAATCCCTGCACCCGTGCCATGAAGTAGGCACCCTTCCTTGTTCTTTTTATCCATCAATAACTATAGGTTGAATATTATTCTAAATTAAAGTATAATTTTTGTAATATGTGTGAAAATAAAGCAGGTATTTCTGAAACAGATCCAAATTCAAACGTCAGAATAGAATGGTTGGATTTTAATTCATCTGTAAATAGTGGACTAAAAGCATTAATACTTCAAAGAAGTGAAAATGGACAGGTCATGGATGTATTAATAACTTCGGAACATAGTTCAGCCTTCAATCTAAGAAATCATTTACTTGAACTTGCTATACTCCGATCTTTGACTAAAGATCAATTATATGCTCAAATTTATGTGCAAAACGAGCAAATCCAATCTGATCGAAAAATTATCTCAATAAGAACTGAACCGCCATTATGGTTTTCAACTGGAAATACAAACTTTGTTACTAATGGAGGGGTTGAGATAACTCAAAATATGATAGTTTTTCTAAAACATAAACAAGCTTCAGAGTTACAATATAACCAAGCCAGACTTGCTATATTAAATGAAGCTAATATTTTGCTGAAAGATGTTAAACGCCCTCCTTTTCCACCAATAGAATTCGGAAAATAGATGATGCTTACGATTTTGCTACTATTTTAGGAAACATATCTGAGTTAAGAGAACAATTTTTTGGTGAGGGGTCTGACTTACTTGATCAAACAAAAAATTATCTTAGAATACAGGCTGAATCTCAGAAATGGAAAGAATTATATAAAGCAGTCACTAATAAAAAAACCCGAGGGCTTCATTTTAGTTGAAGAAAGGGTTAAACAGTTAAAAGGATTGCCTAATAGAATTGGACCCTTACATTGCCTGATTATTTTGTTTCCCAATTTGTGGCTGCAGGAGCAGATTTCTCAAGAGCCGTTTTCAAATCCATTTACCCACTATCAAAACAATTTCTTGAATCTACATAACCTTCATCATTTTAAGTGAATCTATTTTAATAGTTGACAAAGGAATAAGAACAGGTAATACTAATATTAATGGCAACCACTGGAAGTTCTGATTATAAATCATATTTAAACCAACTAGAGGGAACTCTTGATACATATTTAGTTGGAAAAGCTCCTGCACTCCCTGTAGGTGTTAAGGATTTTATTGTTAATGTAATGCCTTATTTAACAGTAATCTTCTTAATTTTAGCTTTACCTCTTCTTTTAGGTTTAATTGGTTTAACTGCTTTCACAGTTCCCTTTGCTTTTGTTGCTGGTGTAGGATCAGGTTTTACTTATATGGCTTCAATTGCTGTGGCTATTGTTACAGCAGTCTTAGAAATAATAGCATTACCAGGACTATTTAAAAGACAGAAGAAAAGCTGGACTTTGCTTTATTATGTAGCTTTAATTGGTGGAGTCAGCAGTATTTTATCCTTAAATCTTTGGGGATTGGTAATTGGTACAGGTATTTCTTTATATATTCTTTTCCAGATTAAAAGTTATTATAAGTAAATTGTGAATTCAGCTCCAGATAATTATTACCCTCAAATATCAATTGAAAAAAACACAAATCCAAACCGTTTATATGCTATTCCTTTATTTGGTTTTTTAACTAAAGTTATTATTTTAATCCCTGTTTTTCTTGAATTATGGCTACTTGGTATCGCTATGTTTTTTATAGCAATGTTAATTAACCCTTTTGTAGTTCTTTTTACCGGTAAATATTGGAAAACAGCTTATGATTTAACCACAGGAATGTTAAGGTTAAGTTCAAAAGTAGGATTTTATTTTTCAGGAGTTACTGATAAATACCCTGGATTTGATATATCTACCACACCATTTACATATGACTTGAAATATCCTGAAAGTTCTAACAGATTATTTGCCATCCCACTTTTGGGAGGACTGATCAGGCTTATTTTATTGATACCTTTTTATATTGTGTCACAAGTATTTGGTTATGCTTCAGGCATAGCTACATTCTTTACTTTTGCGCCAGTCTTATTTATGGGTAATTATCCAGAAACCACCCATGAACTTAATGTAGATTCTGTCCGATTATCACAAGCCATGACTGCATACATGTCTGGGCTATCAGATAAATATCCCAGCTTCAAGGTATCATGGAATCATAAAACTATGAAGATTGTTTTACTTATAGTCGGTACATTGCTATTCCTGTCATACATGAGCAGCAGTTTCACAGCCAAACCACCTGTAAATCTTCCAGCTCCAACCCCAACCATAGAAGCACCTCAAGTTTAACCTTCCTTGTGCTATAATTTCCGGGAAACTTGCACATGTCCAAAGAGCATATTCAACAAGACGAACCATCTGCCTCAGATCTTCAGTCAGCTGAAGAATTAGTAAGAGAGCTCTTTGATCATCAAAGAAAACCCCCAATTAACAGCTTTATTGATAATGAAAAATATATTTCTACCAATCCCAGATATCTGTATTTAAAAGAAATTAATGAAATTCCGCTCTTAACACCGAGCCAAGAATATAATCTGGCTGTAATAAAGGATTTAAAACCTCTTCCTGAAGATGCCCCTGAGGTAGTATCTGAACTCAAACTGATTAATGCTGAAGCAATTCATGATTTGACAAAACATAATTTAAGATTAGTGGTTTCAATTGCCAAAAAATATACAGGTCAGGGCATACCATTAATGGACCTTATTCAGGAAGGAAATATCGGACTAGTTAAAGGTATACAAAAGTTTGATTACCAAAAAGGGTACCGTCTGGCAACTTATGCTACCTGGTGGATTATGCAAACAGTTTCCAGAAGCATTGCAGATCAAGGGCGGACGATCCGCATCCCCGTAGGTCTGGGAGTAACAATAAGTAAAATGCACAAGATCCAAAGACAATTATTTCAGGAACTCGGACACGAACCAACCCCTGAAAACATAGGCCAGGCAATGGATATCCCAACAAAAAAGATTGAAAAAATGCTAATTTATGATCAACAGCCTCTTTCAATTTATAAAGAATATTCAAATGACTCAGATGATGGTGCAACACTAGCTGATTTGATTGAAGATCCGGGTGAAAATGTTGAAGAACAAGGAATTAGTCTGGCAAATAAAGCTGAGATTAAAGCAATTATGGATATAGACCCAACAAATACAGATGAAATGAAGATGCCTGGATGGTCGGCCTTATCAGAACGGCAAAAAACTGTTTTAAATCTGCGCCTTGGCCTGAAAGACGGAATTACAAGAAGCCTGGAAGAAGTAGGAAAAGAATGCGGGTTTACCAGAGAAAGAGCCAGACAGCTGGAAGCAGAGGGTTTAAAAGTACTCCGTCAACCTGAAAACCTAACAAAAATGAAGGGCATGATTTAATTTTTTAAAAATTAATCTTTAAATGAGCATCGCTGATCTGAGCTGCATAACCGGTATTGGTTTTAAGCTGCACAGCATAGGTTTTTTTACCCGTTGTTAATGAGAATCCGGAAGAAGTAACCCATGTATAATCAGTGGCTGAGACGCTGATCAGAGAGCCTAAAAGGGCCAAACCATCTGTTATATTAATCATTCGGGCATAACAAGTGCCATTTCCCTGATAATTAACAATCCTGCCTTCAAATTGAGCACTGGTCATACCGGGATAATCTGCAGTATCAATCACAACAGATTGAGTAGAATCAGTAGTCCAATCCAGTGTTGTTTGTGAAGAAACCCAACCTAAAGGGATATAGATGGGAGATTTCTTTGTGGTTGTTGCTGCCTCTGTAGGTGTTGGACTAATACCGCTAGACGTCTGAAGTTGACTTACTTGTCGTTGTAATGTGGTGACCTTATCTTCCAGACTACTGACTTTACTTTCCAAAGTAGCAATGCTGGTGGCTGTTTCACCATTTAGCTTTTTTGATATAGCAGTAATTGCGTCTGACAAAGTTTTATACTGATCATTACCCGTAGAAGTTCCATTCGTTAGGGCTGCAATAGGATTATTTGCGGTTGCAGCAATTTCCTGCTGAGCAGTTTGTGTAGATTTATTCGGGTTTTGTTGTTGTCTGTTAATAAGAAACCAGGATGCCCCCACAACCAACAGAATAAGCACAACTATGGGCAGGAACTTAATCATATATAAATCATACTACAGATTTGAAATAAATATATGTTATGCTAATTCTAACCATAAATTATGTCTCATTTACCTTTTACCCTGCTTGCATACTTTTTGAATGCCTCTGCTGTAACTATTGATAAATTTATGCTGACCAAGCATGTTCCCAATCCTTTGGTGTATGTTTTTTACTTCTCTGCCTTTTCAGCCATAGCCTTACTTGGTTTACCTTTTACCCACATTCCCAAATTCGATGTCTTACTAATTGCTTCTATATCAACAATTCTCTGGACAACTGGGGCTTATTTTATGTTCAAGGGCTTGCAGGTAGGCATGGTTTCCAGGGTAATACCTATTATCGGGACTCTTATCCCCCTTTTATTGCTGCTAGAATCAGTTTACGCAAACTCAATAACTCAGGCACAATTTATGGCAGTCATGGTGCTTGTTTTAGGCATAGTTGCTTTAACTATTACAGACTGGAAAGGAAAAATCACCAAAAAAGAAATCATTTTTGAAGTTTTATCAGCCGTATTTTTTGCTGTTTCTTATTTGGTTTTAAGACAGGCATATTTGAGGGAAGAGTTTTTTACGGTTTTGGTCTGGAGCAGGTTTATAATTGTGCCTGTCAGTATCTTAATCTTACTTATTCCAAGGCTTAAGAAACAGGTTTTTGAATCAAAGGAAGACCAACCAAAACGGTTTAGCTTATTTTCAGGCCCAGGATTGTTGTTTCTTGGAGGTCAGGCAGCTGGAGGAACGAGCGAGCTCTTACTTACTTTTTCTGTGTCTTTAGCCTCACCTGCTTTAGTTAATTCCCTGGCAGGATCATCCTATGTCTTTTTGTTTTTATTCAGTCTGATTTTAGGAAAAAAATATCCTGCTATTTTTGCAGAAAAATATACTTCACTTGTAATTGGCACCAAAGTTTTAGGCGTAATTTTACTGGCAGCAGGCTTATATCTTTTAGCTATCTAACATGATTTTCAGACATATAGCACGCAAATATCAGGAAATTGAACATCTGAAGATGTATGTTTTACTGGGATTAAGTTTTCTGGTTATCATTTTATACTCCAGTACCAAAATTTGGGATCAAATCCATTATGATACATTCACTATTTTTGGTGTTACCTATTCTCCGACCTATGCTGCCACTTTAGGTTTGGATCCCAGAGAAACATACCAACAAATGTTTAAAGATTTAAAAGTACGCAAAATCAGACTTGCTGCCAATTGGGATGAGGTAGAACGAACACAAGACCAGTTTGATTTTTCAGACCTTGATTATTATGTTGGTGAAGCCAGAAAACACAACGCTCAAATCATTTTAAGCATAGGATATAAGCTGCCCCGCTGGCCGGAATGCCGGGTTCCGAAATATTTGGAACATGCCGGAATGCAATACCGTCAGGAAAGACAACTGATATATATCAAAAAAGTAATTGAACATTATGAAAATAATTATTCAATTGTTTCCTGGCAAATTGAAAATGAACCGCTACTTGAATTCGGAACTTGCGATCCTGTGGATGAGCAATACTTACGAAAAGAAATTGCATATGTCCGTTCCATTACCTCAAAACCGATAATCATCACAGATTCAGGCGAGCTTAGTTCCTGGATCACCCCCATGCAGCTATCCGATATCTTCGGCACAACCATGTACCGCTCCGTAATCAACCCCATTTTGGGCGAAATACCTTACTATTTCCAACCCTGGTATTACAGAGTCAAATCTGAGACAATCAGAAAATTTTTAGCACCAAACAACAAAGAGATGATTGTTGTTGAGCTTCAGGCAGAACCATGGGCGGAGGTTTTCATTGCTGACATGCCAGTTGAAAAACAATTAGATCACTTTACAGTCCAAAGTTTTAAGAATAATGTAACTTTCGCCAAAAAAGTCGGCACATCAGAAATATACCTTTGGGGTGTTGAATGGTGGTATTGGATTGCAAAATTGGGCCATCCTGAGTTTTTAGAATACGCAAAAACTATCTTTAAATAACTCAAAGCTAAACTTGCTATCTTTTGATCCATTTTGATATCTTTGATAGTACTTTTATTAAACCTCCTTAAACGGATAAAATGAGTTCAACCTGCCCGCATTGCTACGCAAAGCGTTGTAGGCGGGTCCAATCTGCCTTAGGAATTTATGAAGAGGCAAAAAAAGAAAGCATTAAAAAAACCGATATTATTTACATTTCTTTTCTTATGCCTTCTTGCGCTCATTAAAATCGGCCAAATACCTTTGCTTTTGATTCAATATCTTGCTTTACTGATCAATCGGTTGAAAAAAATTGAATTCCCCGATATTAAAATTCCCAAAATTTCCTTGCCAAAATTCAAAAAGCGTAAAAAAATGACCATCATCATTAAAGCACCAACTTTGCTGATTCTGATCTTACTTTTTGCTGCTGTTTATTCCTATTTGTTATTAAAACTGGCTGTGCAGCTACCCTCCCCCGCACTTTTATCTGTGGCTCCACGCCCTTTAACCACTCAGATTTTAGACAGAAATGGTAAATTACTTTTTCAATTTTACGAGGGTCAAAACCGCCAGCCAATTGACATGCACACCCTCCCAAAATATGTGATTAATGCCACCATTGCTGTTGAAGATAAACATTTTTATTCTCATTTGGGGTTTGACATAGAAGGAATTTTAAGAGCAACCAAAGCAAATTTTGACGGAGAACGGATCATGGAGGGAGGTTCAACAATTACTCAACAGTTGATTAAAAATACCCTTCTTACTCCTGATAAAACATTTAAAAGAAAAATCAAGGAAGTTATTTTAGCTTTCTGGGCTGAAAGACTTTATACTAAAGATGAAATATTGCAGATGTATTTAAACGAGGCTCCCTATGGCGGACCGGCTTGGGGTGTTGAGGCTGCTGCTCAAACATATTTTGGTAAATCTGCCAAAGATTTGAGTTTGAGCGAGGCTGCTTTTTTGGCAGGCCTGCCTGCTGCACCCACAGAGTATTCTCCTTTTGGAATTCATCCTGAAAAAGGCAAGGAAAGACAGGTGGAGGTTTTAAGACGGATGGTGGAAGAAAAATATATCACACAAAATCAGGCAGAATCAGCTTCAACAGAAAAACTGGAGTTTAAATCCCAGGCAGTAGATATCAAAGCTCCTCATTTTGTGATGTATGTCCGCTCTCTTTTAGCCGGCAAATACGGAGAAAGGGTTGTTTCCCAGGGAGGGCTCAAAGTCATAACCACACTTGATTTGGATTTACAAAATATGGCAGATGAAGCAGTCAATAAAAATATTGCTCAACTTAATTATCTAAAAGTCGGAAATGGTGCAGCCATGATAACTGACAGTAAAAACGGTCAGATTTTGGCTATGGTAGGATCAAAAGATTATTTTGAAGCTGGAAGCGGTAATTACAATGTAGCTTTAGCCATCCGCCAACCAGGCTCTTCCATCAAACCAGTCACTTATGCCACAGGTTTTATGCAGGGCTATTCCCCTGCCACAATATTGCTGGATGGGCCAACCACGTTCCCTCAAGTTGGAGGCAAACCCTATTCACCAGTAAATTATGACAACCGATTTCACGGTCCAACCACAATCAGAACAGCGCTCGGTTCATCATATAATGTTCCTGCAGTTAAAATGTTAGCTCTAGTAGGTTTACCCCAAATGATGCAGGTTGCCAAAGATATGGGCATCACCACTTTCGGAACTCCTGAAAATTACGGTTTGTCTTTAACTTTAGGAGGAGGTGGGGTCAGGTTAATTGACATGATGACTGTTTATGGAACGTTTGCTACCAATGGCACCAGACATACTTCTGAGGCTGTTTTGATTGTTTATGATTCAAACGGCAATGTTTTGGAAGATCACCGCCAAAATGAAGGAAAACAGGTTCTTTCTGAAAATGTGGCTTACTTAATCAGCAACATTTTATCTGATTCCGTGGCTCGGATGCCTGCTTTCGGACCTCATTCTCTGCTTGAAATTCCCGGCCATACTGTAGCTGTAAAAACAGGAACCTCTGATGATAAAAAAGATAACTGGACTTTTGGCTACACACCTGAATATGTGGTAGGAACCTGGGTGGGAAATAATGATAATTCCCCAATGGATCCAATGTTGTCATCAGGGATCACAGGAGCCGCTCCAATCTGGCATGATATTATGACGCAATTATTAACTGATAAGCCGGATTTGGCCTTTTCCAGGCCCCCAGGAATAGTGGAAACAGTGGTAGATGGAAGACGCGATTTGACTATTGCTGGAGTACTACCAAAATCCGTTATTGCTTTAAAGAAAAGTACAAAAAAAGATGAGGCTACAGGTGCTGACAAAGAAACCACCATCTATTCTGATCAATTTTCTACATTTAACCCAGATCAAAATAAACTTATTCCATAAGTAAAATCCTGAGTAAAATTATACCTACAACATTTAGCCATACTTGAGGCTCCAAGGCCAGGCCTTGGAGCCTTGACAAAGCACAAAATAATTGTATTATTTTATATATGCCAGCTAAAAATAGGATAAAACAATATACTGCAAATAGCTTTTATCATTTATACAACCGTGGAACCGAAAAACGTTTAATATTCCAAGATAAACAAGATTGTTCTGTCTTCCTCTCCTATCTTAAAGAATACCTACTTCCTAAAAATGAAAAAGAACTTTTTTCAAAGCTCTCTAGTCCGAATATCTCTGCTCGAGAACGGGATAAAATTCTAAAAGCACTCCGCTTAAACAATTTTTTTGGCGAAATAGACCTGATTGCCTTTTCACTAATGCCCAATCACTTTCACTTATTAATAAAACAAAAAAGTGCAGGCTCAATTGATAAATTTATGAATTCTTTAGGCACTAGATACACAATGTACTTTAATAAAAAATATAAAAGGGTTGGTTCTTTATACCAGGGTGTCTATAAGGCAGTATTGATTGTTACTGATGAACAGCTACTTCAACTATCCCGATATATTCATAGACAAGCTTTAGCCTTCCAAGGCCAGGCCTTGGAGGCACAACCGTGCTCATATTTTGATTATGTTGGTAAAAGGAAAAGTGAGTGGGTAAAACCAGAGGAAATTTTGGTCTTTTTTTCAAAAAATAATCCTTCCCTCTCCTATCAAGCTTTTGTAGAAGAAAAAGATTTTGAACTAATCCCCCATAAACTTCTTTTAGATAAAAATTAGCTTTAAAATCATTAATATTATATAATTCTTAACTTATATGACAGAACAACGAGACCTTTCGAGATTATCCCCCCAAGGTTTAAATATTATGTTTGGTCAATTTCTTAAGTTGATACCAATCAATGGTGGTATTACGGGGAATAAACCAGAACAAGACCTTACTAAGTTTTTATCAAGCCCAAATATTACAGACATGACTCCTATAAATCAGTTCATGGAAAACATGATCGAAAGTATTGTTGATACCCTTGAACGAAGAGGAAAATCAAATCTTTTATCAGTTTGCCAACAAGAGCTTACCTCTCTACTTCAACTATCTTGTCTAACAGCTAGTGCTACACAAAATGTAATTAAACTCTACTCTGATGAATTTGTGAGTGGCGTATTTGGAACCAACCCACACGATGCAGTAAGTCATCTTTATTGGTTATGCGAACCCACTGAACCTAATAGTGGTGGCGTTTTTCATCCTAATAGTGCTGCCAAATTAGAATATAAATTGCTTTTGCAGGAAACTGACAAATACCATAGCTTCGAATTTATTCAAAGAAGCAGGGAAAATTCCCCAAGACTACTAAATGGAGAAGTTTGTTGGGATAAAGAAACACTTCTTCGAGGCAGAAATAATGTTGATGCTATGGAAAAAAGAATTCTTAAATGGAAAAATGAATATTCTAAAAAACACCATTAAATAATCTATTTTAATCCAAAACCACCCAGCCACGCTGGTCAGATTTTTTAATCTTTATTGGAGAAGTAATAAACCTTTCAGAATCCCCAATAAATATTAAAGTCCCATAAGTGCTTTTTTTCTTATCAGAAAAATATTTTTCATCTTCTTGAGTGTTGCCTGTTGAAATTTTTGACCCATAATCTGCAAAAATTTTCTCTAAATCCCCTTCTGTCAAGCCTTCAAAGGAGAACACTTTTTTTACCCGGAATTGACCGATGATCTCTTCCCCAGGTGGCTTTATGTAAACCAAATCACCTACAGAAATCACCCCAAATGGAGCAATTTTGTGTTGAGAAAAACGGGTCTCTATAGTTTTAACCCCAGTCAAAATTGCCTCAACAGTAGTCTTGTTCATGATGGCTAAGTGCTTCTTCATAAGTTCTTTTTGAATATACTCCCAAATACCTGGAACTTCAAGATGAGTTATGTTAAACTTTACTGATGATATTTAACAAACCCCTTGATTTTATAGGTGAAGTTAAGGTAGAATTACAGAAAGTTGTTTGGCCTACACCAAATCAAACTATTAGGCTTACAGTAATCGTGATTATTGTCACATTGACTGTAGGCTTTTTTGTTGGAGGAGTAGATTTGATCCTAACAAAAATTTTGGAAGTATTATTACAAAAATGAATACAGACGACGTAAAAAAAGACGACAACCAAATACAAGATGATACCGCACAAGTTGTGGAAACTCCTGTTGAAGAAGCAGCCACTGAAGAAGTTACAGAGGAAACTCCTCAAGCTGAAGAACCATCAGAAAACCCTGCAGAATCCTCCGACGCTAAAGCTATGGAGGACAAGGAAGTTACAGAAGAAGCAGCATCAGAAAATCAGAGTATCGGAGTATCAGAGGATCAGCAAGCTGATTCCGCCGACGTGGTTGAGGTTGCTGAAACCCCTGCTGAAACAGCTGACAACGCTGACTCTGCTGACACAGCCGACGAAGCTGACGCTGCTGAAACTCCGGTAGTTGATGTTCCCGGTGCCCACTGGTATGTAGTTCACACTTATTCCGGACATGAAAACAGAGTGGCAGCTTCCTTAAAACAAAGAATTGAATCTGAACATTTGGAAAATAAAATCCTAGATGTGCTTGTTCCTACTCAGGAAAAGATTGAAATCAGATCTGGTAAAAAAGAAAATGTTAAGGAAAAAATCTTCCCAGGATATATTTTAGTCAGAATGGTTTTAGATGACCTGTCATGGCTGGCTGTTAGAACCACACAAGGTGTTACTTCATTTGTAGGTATGAGCAATAAACCAACTGCTATCCCCGACCGCGAAGTCAAATCAATTGTGTCCTACATGACCCAAGGTGCCCAACCAACATACAAAACAACCTTCTCTGAAAATGACACTGTTAAAATTATTGACGGGCCATTCGCAGAATTCATTGGTAAAGTTGAATCAGTTGATAAAGAACGAGGCAAGATTAAAGTGCTTGTTTCCATCTTTGGACGCGAAACACCGGTTGAACTTGATTTCTTACAAGTAGCAAAACTATAACCATGGAAACCGAAGGATCTGAAAAAGCTATTATTAAATATACTGCCACCACAGAACCTCCTTATTCATGGAAGATTATTGCAGTTGGTGAAAATGGTACAGAAATGGTTCTTAAAGAAAAAAACGGATCCTGGGTTGAAGCATTTTTTCTAGCTCAAGATCTAAATATAAAATTAGGACATAAACATCAGGAAAATAAATAAAATGGCCAAGAAAATTAAGACATACATCAAATTAAACATACCAGCTGGGGCAGCTACTGCTGCACCTCCTGTTGGTCCTGCTTTAGGCCAACACGGTCTTCCTATCATGGAGTTTGTGAAAGCATATAATGAAAGGACTCAGGATAAACAAGGCAATATTTTACCTGTAGTTATTACAGTTTATGAAGACAGGACTTTTAGTTTTATTACCAAAGAACCACCAGTGCCTGAAATGATTAAAAAAGCCTTAAACATTCAAAAAGGTTCTGGAAAAGCTGGTAAAGAACCAGCAGGAACATTGTCTCAGGATCAAGTCAGAAAAATTGCAGAAGCAAAATTACCAGATTTTAATACTAAAAATGTAGAACAAGCCATGAAAATGGTAGAAGGTGTAGCTAAATCAATGGGGATTAAAGTACAGAAGTAAGTATCATGTATTAAGTATTATGGGCAAAACTAAGATAAAAAAACTTGAAGAGACAGTTACCGAGAATACCACTCAAAAAGAAGTGGTTGATCACCCTGTGGTTGAAGCTGCAGAAACAGAAGTTGAGGCTAAAAAAGAAGTAAAAGAACAGGTTAAAAAAGAAAAGAAATCCAAGGCTTCCAAAAAAGTTAAGAAAGTCAGATCCAAAAAATATCAGGAAGTTTTAGAAAAAGCAGATAAAAACTCAAAATTACCTGCACTTGAAGCTGTAAAAAGGGCTCAGGAAAACTCTATCACAAAATTTGAAGGAACAATTGAAGCTCATATCAACACTTCTGCCAAAAACCTAAGAGGTTTAATAAATATGCCTTTTGCTCAGGGAAAGAAATTGAGAATTCTGGCTTTCGGAGACAATGCAGATAAATCAGGCGCAGATATTATTGGAAGTGAAGAAATTATTGCAGGCATAGACAAGGGAAAGATTGATTTTGATGTTGTAGTTACCACCCCAGAATGGATGCCAAAATTGGCAAAACTTGCCAGAATATTAGGACCAAGAAGTTTAATGCCAAATCCTAAAAATGGTACCATCACAGAGAACTTAGAAAAGGCTGTTGCAGACCTCCAAGGGGGTAAAACTGAGTATAAAACAGAAAAAGATGGAACTGTTATTCACCTTTCTGTTGGTAAAACCTCTCAAGCACCAGAAGAAATTGTGGCTAATTTGAAAGTCATCTACAATACTGTAGGCAGATCAAAGGTTAAAAAAATCTCACTTTCCCCAACCATGGGCCCCTCTGCCAGAGTAGACTTACAATCTCTCTAATAAGATTTAAGAATTAAGATTTAGGATTTGGGGATTTTATTCTTAAATCTATATTCTTTAATCTTAAATCTACTCAATTCCCTTTTAACTTCTTCCACACAAAATTAAGATCAAATTTTAAGAAAAATAACCCACTAACTCCTAAAATTAATAAGGAAACCAAAGTTGTAACATGGAATAAAACTGTGGCTGCAGATGAAAGATCTGTATTAATTCCTAAAATCCCGCTAAAAACAGCCAACCCTGCTGCTTCTGCTGAACCTACATAACCAGGGGCTGCCGGAACTAAAAAAGTAAAAGCAGCCAGAGCATTTCCTAAAACAGCCTGAGGCACAGATAAATTGATATTTAAGGCATTAAAAGATAAATACCAGGTAAATCCATCAGAAATGGCAGCTAAAACACTTAAAATAATAAAGATCCCCCATTCTTTTGATGAACGGTCTAAAATTTTAAAACCTTCAATAATAGTATTAGCCAGATTCAGAAAAATACTTTTTAATTTAGGGAAAATTAATAATGGTAAAAATAAAACAATAATTTTTTGTAAATAATTAGCACTCTTAATTGAAAGAATCAGTAAAATTGTTAAAACTATCAAAAGAATAATAATAAGATTAGCCAAGCTGCCTGAAATATTGGATGAAACAAATGGTAAAGCAACAGCAACCACCACAATAAACATCCAAAGATCCAGAAATCTGTCTATCAATACCCAAGTTAAGCTTTTGGCAAAAGAAATCTTATATTGGGTAGAAAGATAAGCTCCTTTGGTAATCTCCCCTGCCCTGATGGGTATTAAAAAAGACAAAAGCTGAGCTAAATAATTCAAAAAAACTAATTCCTTCAAAGAAATTTCAGAGATATTCAGGATTTTTTTGAATCTGAGGGCTCTGATTGCCCCTGATAAAGCAATACTCATAAATATTATGAAAACATAAACAAGATTTGCTTCCTTCAACCTAGTAACAATTTCATTTAAATTAACAAACCTGCTCCAAACTACTATTAAAACAAAGCCTATAAATATATTGATTGAAATTTTGGCTAAAATCTTTTGCATCTAACAATTATACAAGCTTCATTCTATATTGTAATTATGCTAATCTTTAATTGATATGCCCCAACTCACCAAAAATCAAATTATTGCCATGGTAGGCTTTTTTATTATGATTATTGCAATCCCAATCTCGTTTTATTTGGTTAGACAAACTCAAATTTTTAGATCTAAAGCCTCAACCACAAAAACAGAGACTGGCCCGGTTACCAAGACTCCTTCAGCTACGGGATCATCCGCAGACGATCTTTTAAAAGCAACTCAAGGCCAATCAGGATCAACTCCCTCTGCTTCTTCTGCTGAAAATCTGGCTTTTGGACCGACTTTAAATTTAGCTATCTCTATAGAAGGCAGGCCTGCTACAAAACAAGCAGATAAAGTCTTTGTGGGACTTGCTTTAGGCAACTCCCAGATCAACCCTTCTTATATATTAACCTTTAGTATTGATGTGCCTGATTCAGGAATATTTAAAGGTTTGTCTTTGGCAGGACTAAATCCAGGTTCAAATTACACTGCCTATATAAAAGGTTCTTCCACTATTGACTCTGCATCCACTTTTACCATGACTCCCACTGAATCCAATCTGAATGACAATAGTCCTTTAATATTACTCTCAGGAGACTTAAATGAAGATAATACAATTAATGCAGCTGATTATTCTATTTGCAAAGGACTTTATGGAACTAATCCAAAATCAGCAAATTGGAACGTCCGGGCTGATTTTAACAGAGACAACATAATAAATAACTATGATTTATCATATATCACTAAAAACATGGGCAAAGTAGGTGCTTCAGGACCCTGGGTTTCTACTCCCAAGGTATCTTCAGGCTCTGCCACACCTTCTGCAGGATTAATTAACAAACCAAATGTTGGTGGACCACCAGCTGATTTTGGTTCAGTCCTATCTGCCTCCACTAATTCTGCTTCTACCCCAGAAGAAAAACCAACCCGTTCTTCCTACTGGATCCTAGTCCCTTAATTGACATAGATTAAACCATAACCTATAATCCCCTTCATGAGCACAGAAATAACTAAAAGAATTCCTTTAGATTATGCCAAAATCAGAGAAGAAAAGCTTGCTGAAGGATATGTTACCAGCCAATACTATCAAGGTTTAAGATTTGATACAGCCTCACATTATGATACCAGAGCAGAAGTTTTAAGAAGAATTGGTCCTGGATTTAACATGATAGCTATTATTCAGGAAACTATCCACTTCGACGACAGATTAGGTGGAGGTAGTGATCGTTTGGAACCAGTAGTAGAAGAGTGGGGTGATGAAACGTTGAGCTATTATTTTAATAAAGATACACTTGTAGGGCCTTTAAAGGATCCCAAATCATTATCTGAAATGGTAAATGCTACTAAGTAACTTTGAGTTTAAGCTCGTGGGCAACAACAGGGATTCTTTCAATATTTCTTAAGATCATCAGATCGCAAGCTTCGCTTAGTCTTTTTTCATGATTATGTACAGTCTCATCAATGTTTTGAGCGTATTCAAGAACTATATCTATTTTCTTATCTAAAACATTAATCTTTTTACTAAGTTTCGTATCTAAATCATCAATTCTTCCCTCAAGCATTTTAATATCTTCTTTAGTCGCTAAAGATTTTAGATCTTCTTTGGTGGCCACAGAAACCATTAATTTTGCTGCTAATTTTGCAATATCTGCATCATTCATAAAATTAATCTTAAGATAAAAACATTTTTAAAACAAGAATACTTATTTAACTCAAACTAAATCAAACTCCTTGTTGACAATAAAAGTATACCTACATATAATTTGCCAGTATTTTGAAATCAAAAATTTAACAATGTTAAAAGAATTAAAAGAAAAATTTTTAGGAAAAAGTGATCTTGGGTATATTTGTTCCTTTGAAGTTAATGGCAAAGACATAGGAACAATTACTGAAATCACTGATATAAAAAAGGCAAAAAGAAAATTAAGCCATTTAGCCCAATTAGAGGAAGAGATGGAATATCGAGGAAGTGGAATGTTTGATGTCTCAAGTGCAGAAAGAAGTGCCAGAAATACTTTAAGAGAAATGTTAATAGTTCAGGCTCTAAATTTAGGCGGAACTCATATTTGGTTGTCCCAAGCCTCAGAAGATGCAGGCTTTGTCACAGGCATAATACAACAAAAAGCAGATGTTTTTAAAGACTAAAGCCCCATGAGTTCCAGCAGAGAAGAAGAACAACGACTACCAACCCGTGCTTTTCCTTTAGGAAACCTAGCATTAGAGCAAACGAAGTTTTTTTGGTCACTTAAAGACAGACAATATCCTTGGATACTTGCCGGTTTTAGAGATCCCGGACCAGCTAATGCTCAACTCCCGATTCTTGCTAAACTAAAAGAATCTGCCAATATCTGCGTAGTCTGTGACAGCAAAGGACAGGAAAATCTTGAAGCTGGACAATTAGGATTCTTCCAAGATTCAAATAATGTTAATAAATTATTGTCTGTTTCTTTTCTTGTAGATAATGCCAACGTAATTTTTACATCCAAATCCGCTGATTCCGGAATTGAACTAGCTTTGATGGCTAATGCAAAGTGGAATCATTTACAAGAAACAGCCCTAAGACCACAAATCGTAGAACTTGAAGATTATCCGGGCTGTATTGCCAGATGGCATTATGACAATTTTAATGCCCCAAGATGGATAAGACCTGATTATATTTATGCTGTCAGTGAATGGGGAAAGAAAAAAGAACTGGAATCTTTACCAAAAGATTTTAATCCTGAAAGAATAATAGTTACAGGACATCCAAATGATGACCGCCTAGCTTCCGAAAACATTGAAGAAATACAAGCTAACGTAAGAAAAAAGCTTCAGCTAGGAAGCAGACCAATTGTTATTCATATGGGCACACTCCCGTCTTCAGATACTGTTAATACACTCCATCCACTCGTAGATATTTTACAAAAACCAAGTTTTGAGGAGGCTGCTTTTATTTTTAGACCTCATCCAAGAGATGTTGAATCAATTGCTGAATATGAAGCAATTTATCATCCAATTAAGAACAGAACTACACTCGGCACAAATGATATGATGGTTCCTATCCTTGGTTTAAGTAAAGATAAGATTACTGATGCATTAGGTATGAGCGCAACTGTATTAATAAATCATGGCTCCACTACTGGTGTTGATGCTGTTTACAGAGGCATACCAACAATAAATACTTTTATTTACAATCCGCCTCAAAGTCATGATGAGGTTTTACAAGGCTATCCCCTCCCTGTTGTAGAAGATGGAGCCAGCCCTTTAGTCACAACCCCAGAAGAATTAAGTAATATTTTGGATTCTCTGCTTCATGATGCTGAATATCAAGATAAATTAAGAACAAATATGGCTAGATGGAAGGTTGATGGCCATGCAACAGAACGTGTAGCTCAACTAGTTTTAAATCTTGCAAGAGAACATCAAGCAAATAGATTAATTGGTAAATTATAGATTCCATTGACAAAATAGCCTTCAATCAGATACAATACTAAGGCTTAAGAAAGTGAGCACAAACATAAGTCTCATCGAGGCAGTTCAGATTAAATCAGATACATCGGAATATCGGTGTGCCGGTAGATCAGACGCCTCGAAAGAGGTTTTTTTTGAGCCAAAAATATGAAAACAAGAGCACAAAAAGAAGAGTCAGTTAAAAATCTGACTGAAAAATTTAAAAAAGCTAAAACCGTAGTATTTACGGATTATCGTGGCATGACCATGAACCAACTCTCGAGCCTAAGAGACAAACTAGCTGAAGCTGATGCAGAATTGGAAATTACCAAAAATACTTTGGTTCACATTGCTTTAGATGAAGCAGGGCTTGAGGGTGAATCAGATAATATAGCAGAAGGTCCGACTGCAACTTTGTTTGGTTTTGGTGATGAAATCTTACCCATTAAAGCTTTGACCAAGGCTATCAAAGATAACCAGGTTGGAACTATTAAAGGTGGATTTTTAAACGGAGATTTCTTAGACGCAACCAATGTCACCAGACTTTCTAATTTACCAAGCAAACAAGAATTACAAGCCAAGGTTGTAGGATCTTTGTCTGCCCCACTTTATGGAATGGTTAATGTTTTGCAGGGTAATTTAAGAAATTTGGTATATGCTCTAGATCAAATAAGAATCTCGAAGGGTGGTGAACTATAAAAATATGGCAGATGATACACAAGAAAACGTACAAGAAGAAGTAGAAAAAGTTGAAGAAGCAGTAGAGCAAGTAACTGAAGCAGTTGAAGAAGTAAAAGAAGCTGTTGAAGAAGTCAAAGAGGAAGTTAAAGAGGTAAAAGAAGAAACTCCTAAAGCTTCTAAACAAGTTTCAGCAAATCTGGATAAAATCATTGAATCAATTGAAAAATTAACAGTGATCGAACTCGCAGACTTAGTTCACGCTTTGGAAGACAAATTCGGCGTAAGTGCAGCAGCCCCTATGGCAGTTGCAGCAGTCGGAGGCACAGCCAGCGCTGACGCAGGAGAACCAGCAGAAGAAAAAACAACTTTCAATGTTGTTCTGACTTCTGGAGGAGCAAATAAAATAGGTGCTATTAAAGCAGTTAGAGAAATTGTTCCTACACTCGGTTTGAAAGAAGCTAAAGACTTAGTCGAAGCTGCTCCAAAACCAGTATTAGAATCAGTTAATAAAGCCACAGCTGAAGAAGCTAAAGCTAAATTAACAGCAGCTGGAGCCACTGTAGAGTTACAGTAAATTTACCAGTAAACAATTAAGCTTCTGAGTATGGGTTTTTAGATCTAAAATCCATATCAGGAGCTTTTTTGTGGACAAAAATTGATGTTTTTTTAATTACTCAAAAAATACTTTAATAAGCTAAAATGAATTACTATTGTAACTTACCAAACTACAGAGGATAAACTCAAAGAAACTAACAAAGTTTGGGTAAATCTACCATCCGGAGAGGATAGTATCAATTATAATTTTCTGCCTTAATCTTTATGGACCCATAAGTACTTCACCCCCTTTGGCCCTATTGAATTATTGCTGAATCTTTCAAAAGTTTGGTTAATCTGGAATAGTCAAATGCATTAACCCTACCATCTTTATTTAAATCAGCATCAATATTTGCAGTCCCCCAGGAAGATAGCAGGCTGGATAAATCCTGAAGGTCTAGCTTACTATCTTTATTCACATCGCCTTCCAACGAACCTGTGGGAGTAGTAGAAGGCGAGGAAACGGGGGTAGGGATCAGAGTCGGTATTACTGACGGGCTGGCAGTAGGAGTTACGGTAACCGAAGGACTTGGGACAGTTTCGCCGGTGATTTTAAAATTAAGCGCTTGTTTACCAAATAAAATATTTGCATTATCAGAATTTCTATACACAGCTGAAGTGTCATCAAAAGAAATTACTCCATCTCCGGCAGCTTTGGCAATAAACATAACATCCGCCATTGCTGACCCACTTGATTCAAGTGAAGTCTGAAAACCGGGGTTTGGCACACCACCAACTAAAGAAGCTGAGCCTGTATTATTATCAATAGTATTCTCAACCCAATTACTGATGAACCAATCTTTAATAAACCCGCTTGAGGTAGCCTCAGATCTTAAACTAATGCTTTTTGCCTGCAATAACTGACTGGGAAACTTTAATTTCGCAATAAAAAGATTGGCAGCATCTTTATCTGTTTTTACTAAAACTGAAACCTTTATCTGTGCTCCGACTGAAGCAACAGGAGGATCTGCTACTAAGAAGAATTTAGCTCCTTCAGTCGCGGCAGCCGGAGTTGGGGTGGGAGTAACAGATACGGGAACTTGTGCTGGTTTCATTTTAACAAAAAGAAATCCACCCAGACCGATTAAAATTAACGCCAATACTACACCACCAATAATAAAGATTTTTTTATTGCCAGCAGAAGGCACGACTACCTGATTTAAAGCAGGGCTAACTATAGTAGTTTCAGGCAGATTACTATCCATATATTTAGTATATGTGGCTGGCAATTGTTTAGCAACTTAATTTATGGGAATCACTTAAATAGGTCATTTGTGATCATTTCACTACTTAAAATATAACTTTACTATCCTTTTTTAAGTAACACTCTTGACACCATCTGAAGATGTATGATATAAAAATATATAGAATGGCTAACAAGATTTCATTAGAAGACCTCCCGGATTTATTAACAGTAAAAGAAGTGGCAGAAGTACTTCGTGTCTCTCCCCTAACCATCAAAAGATGGGGCAAAAGAGGAAAATTACCTGCAATAAGAATTAATTCCAGAGGAGATAGACGTTATAAGAAAGAGGCTGTGCTTTGGTTACTTGGTATAACTCAAAAAGTTTCAGTTAACGCTTAACTTATTTAATCTTAATTTGGTGAGCTACCACTGAAGTAATTTCAAGTTTATCTAATCTCTTTCTAAATACTTTATGTTCTTTATCATTATCTTCATGTTGTAGATTATGGCTAGATTGTTCTTCTCTCATGGCTTTAACTTCACCCAAAACTGACTCCACCATACCCAGTACTTGCCTAGTCTCTTCTTTAGTAGTCATATTTTCCTTCATTTCTGCTATATCATGTTTTATATCAACTACCTCAACAGCTAAATTATCCACTACCTTTTTCACTTGATTTAGATCATCTTTAGTTGCAAAAACTGTTTTAAGTTTTTTAATATCAGTATCAGTAATCATAAAGATAATATACCAAAAAAAGATTGTAACATTCAAGGCAGACGAATTATATCAATTTAGCACACGCAGTTTTACAGTAGTGAAATGTACCTAAAGTAAGATAAAAAGCTCAACATTATATGAATGCTAATCAAAATACCGGCAATTAATTGTTTTGGATTATGTCTTTTTAGCTTGTATCTTGCCCAAAAAATTATTGGGATTGATAAATAAACCCAAGGGGCTTGCCAGTTAAATAAAAAATTAATCAAAATTGACCCTGCAGTATTTAAGCTTGTATGAAAGCTGATTTTCCAGACTGTTGTTATCAATGATAATATCATCACTAAAGTCATTTCAATAATACCTAAGTGAAAAGTAAGGACGGTTCCCAGTCGATGCATTAATAATAAGGAAGCTAAATATGATATGGAGGTTATTAATAAAAATAGATATCTTTCTTCCCTTTTTGGTAAATCCCAGGCAGATATTTTTTTTAGTTTTAAAGCGAAAATTATATACAAAACAGGAATAATAAACTGTAAAATTAATAATCCTGTTAATACAACAGAAATATTATCAGGCACAATTCCTGTCTTAAATACCAATAAAATAATCATCACTGGTAACCAAATCTGTGGTCCCAAAAGAACAGAAATAATTTTTGCAGCTTTTTCCGAATTCATATTTAAAGTATAGCATAGGATCATTAAGTGATTGAAATACAGGATTAGCACTCTGGTAGGAATATCTGCTAACACTACTAGATTAGGTTTTTGTGAGGCCTTGAAGTACTTAATAAGTTACTATTTGGGGATGTAATTTGTAATTGGGATTTGGCTCAAAGCCCACTTCCCCTTTTTTATCTACTATATAGTATACCAAACCCTGCTTTGCTTTAACTAATTCTGAGTTATGGCTTTTGGGTGTGGAAGGAGAATTATCAATAACCACCAAATAATTTTTACCTACATTAGCAATTGTGTGACCATAACCAGAGGGCACTTCTATTGTTGAACCCGGCCTAAGACTTACTATTCTTACTTCTTTCACTTCCCCATCTTCATCGTTTCTTTGCATAAGTAAAACTCCCTGACCATAAACTACGTGGTAAATTTCTACTTCCTGGAAAGTATGGAAGTGTCCATAAGTTTTATTGAATTCCAAACCATTTGTACCAGGAGTAATTACTGTTATATTTTGCCCACCTTCACCGGAAATTACAAAATAAGGTTCCTTAACACCTGGAACCTTGGAATCCATCAATACATCATTCATCTCTTGCCTGGTAATAGCTGTTAACATTACTTTAGTGTATCTATTCTATGTTTTAAAAAGCAAGAGGGTAATAAAATTCAGTAGCTTGATCTGCCGTTTTATTCTCCAAGGTTGTAAAATAAGTCTGAACAACCATTCCAATCCGATTGCCCTGATAAACCCCGGAGCTCTTATAACAGAATCAGATAAATAATCAAAAGCTCCTCCTACTCCCATAGCAACACGCACAGGAATTTTATCCAGATTTTTGGCAATCCACTTTTCCTGTTTCACTTGACCAAAAGCAACGAACAAAATGTCGACTGGAGTATCGGCGAGTCGGAGTATCGGCGAGTCGGCAATACCTTGATCTGCTGATTTGCTGATTTGCTGACCTGCTGACTCTCCGTTCTCATCCACCCTTGGTCCATCACTTGCAAACACCACTTTCAATTTTGGATACTTTTTTTGTAAGCAGTCAGCAGTTGTTCTTGCTACTGTATTTTGCCCTCCAAGAAAGCCTGTTGTATAGCCCTTATCGGCAGCCTCTCTACAAAGAGCTTCCATCAAGTCTACTCCGGCAACAGTATTAAACTGTATCACTGTATTTGCTGGAAACAGGAAAAATGGGAATAATAATATTTTTTTCAAAAAGTTCTTTTCTGCAACCATTCTACTGGCCCATCCCAATCTTGAACCATCCGGAATTGATAAATCTGAATTATTTAAAACCTTTCTAAACTCAGCATCCTGTTGAGAAGCCAATATAAATTCGGGGTTCGGAGTTACTATGTAATGTTTACCATTCCCTTTTAACCAATCCTCCACTATATTTATAGATTGACCCATATTTACGTTGTCTACCTTAACTCCCAAGATTTTTACTGATTCCATATATCTAGTTTAACATGCCCTAAATAGATTTACGATTTATGAATATAGATTTAGGAATTCTTAATTCTTAAATCTTAAATCTGTATTCTTTATCTAATTTGATCTAGTTTGTAAGTCTTGTGACTAGGTTTTCTGCTTGTTAGAATGAGGGCGCATGTTAAACTTTGGAAAACGGATTGCAATAGATTTAGGTACTGCCAATAGTTTGGTGTATGTGGCCGGTCAGGGTATTGTAATGAATGAACCAACGGTTGTGGCTGTTTCTACAGATGATAATAAAGTATTGGCTGTGGGAAATGAGGCAAAAGAAATGCTAGGACGAACTCCCGGCAATATTACTGCTTCAAGACCACTCCGGGATGGAGTGATTGCAGATTATGTTATCACTGAGGCTATGCTCCGCTATTTTATAGATAAGGTTTGTGGTAACTCAAGATTATTTAAACCGGAAGTGATGATTTGTGTGCCTGCAGGTGTTACTTCTGTAGAACGAAGAGCTGTGCTTGATGCTACCCTTTCTGCAGGAGCCAAAACAGCCTATCTTATTGATGAGCCTTTAGCCGCTGCAATTGGGGCTAAAATCCCCATTGCCAATCCTTCAGGTAATATGATTGTTGATATCGGTGGAGGCACTGCAGAGGCTGCTGTGATCTGTCTGGGAGGAGTTGTGGTTCACTCATCAGTCAGAGTTGGAGGCAATAAAATAGATGAAGCAATTCAGGCAGCAGTGAGGAAAAAATATGGTCTGATTATTGGTGAAAATCAGGCAGAAGAGGTTAAAATTAAAGTTGCATCAGCCACGATCGTCCGGAAAAATGCTGATGAAAAATCACTTGAGGTTAGGGGCAGGGATTCTGTTTCTGGAATGCCAAAAACCATTACTCTCACTACCTCTGAAGTATATGAAATGATTGAAGGAGCTGTTCTGAAGATTATTTCAGCTGTAAAAGGAGTTTTGGAACAAACACCCCCAGAGTTAGCATCTGATATTATAGATAAAGGAATTGTGTTATCTGGTGGAACTTCTATGTTATGTAATTTAGATAAATTAATGACAGAACAAACTGGAGTTCCCTGCCATGTAGCAGAAAACCCATTAATGTGTGTGGTTTATGGTACAGGCATGGCACTTGAGAATTTAGATTTATATAAGCGATCGGTCAGCAAGAAATGATCGCTTGCGACCTACGGTCTTAAACGATCAGTATCTAAAAAATAAAAATGAACATCGGTTTTGATGGTTCGCGCGCATTTAGTAAAAATAGGACTGGCACTGAAAATTATTCTTATCAACTCCTTAAACACTTAGCCAAACTGGATCATACTAACAACTACTACATCTATCTAACCCCTAAACCCTATACCCTATACCCTAAAGATTGGCCAGGAAATTTTAAATTCATCACCATCCCCTTTTCCAGACTTTGGACTCAGGTGGGCTTAGCAAAACAAACTTTTAAAGATACGCACTTGGATGTTTTGTTTATCCCCTCCCATACCTTACCTTTAATCAAAAGACCGGGACTTAAAACTGTTGTAACAGTTCATGATTTAGGAGCAGAGTATTTACCCAAAACTCATCAATTAAAACAAAGAGTTTACCTTAAATTGATGACTGATTATCAACTTAAAACTGTAACCCGTTTAATTGCAGTTTCAAAGGCAACCAAAGAAGATTTAGTCAGAAGAATTAATATAGACCCCAAAAAGATTGATGTTATCTATGAAGGATATGATAAATCAGCATTTAAGCCTTTAAAAACTGATGAATTTAAAGATACTTTGAAGTACTATGATATAGAGAGTAATAAATATTTCCTTTTTGTGGGAACCATACAACCAAGGAAGAATCTCGTGCGTCTAATTAGCGCCTACTCTATATTCTTAAATACACCCTCTTCTGCTACCGACCGAAAAGTATCTAGTATGAAGTATTTAGTATATAGCGAAAAACAAGAATCCCTAGATACAAAATACAAAATACAAAATACTTATCCAAAACTAGTATTAGCTGGTTCCAAAGGCTGGATGTCTGATGAAATTTATGAGTTGCCTAAAAAACTTGGCATTGAAGATCAGGTAAAATTTTTGGGCTATGTTCCCGATGAAAATTTGCCTTCTCTTTATAACGGAGCTATAGCTTTTCTTTATCCCTCTCTTTTTGAAGGTTTTGGATTACCAATCTTAGAGGCAATGGCCTGTGGTTGTCCGGTACTTACTTCTAATGTTTCCTCTATGCCAGAAGTTGCAGGTTCATCTGCAGTATATGTGAATCCTTATTCAGAAGACAAAATCGCGCAAAGCATTTCAAAGCTATTTAATGATAAAAAATCAAGGGACAAACTTAAAACAGACGGAATCGCGCAAAGTAATAACTTCTCTTGGGAAAAATGTGCTAAAGAAACCCTATCCACCCTCCTTTCTGTAGGTAAATAATTTCCTCAGTGTTTTCCTAGATTTCATCCTATGAATGAAGCTAAAATGTCATTGACAAACTCTTTCCAATACTACATATTATATTTATAGGGGAAATTTTTGAATGTCTGCTCAAACAGAAAAATTACTGTCAATCGGAGAAGCTGCACACTACTTAGGAGTTTCCATCGACACCTTAAGAAACTGGGATAAACAGGGTAAATTAGTTCCCCAAAAAAATTCCAAAGGCACCAGAAGATATTCTCTCTCAAATCTTGATGAGGTTAAAGAAAAGAGGGGTTTAAAATCAAATGAAGCAGAACCCATTAACCCTTTCTTACCTGAGACCAAAAAAGCTACTGCCAAAGATTACTTATTTATCGGCGAAGCTGCCAGATATCTTAAAGTCTCCATTGATACCTTAAGAAACTGGGAGGATCAAGGCAAGATTTCCCCATCCAGAACAACAGGTGGTCAAAGAAAATATCTTCTTTCTGACCTAGACAAGATAAAACAAACTAGTATTTATCTGATTAATAGGGATACAAAACCATTTATAGCAGAGGAATTTATTCAAACTCTAACAACTGAAGAGAAACCATCCGAGATTGATTTGAATCAATTAGAATTTGTCCAGGACACTGAGGTCTATATCAATGACTATATCAAACCAAATATTAATGTTATAAAGGCCTTCATTGCAAAGATTCCCAAGCACAAAATTTATGCAGTTAGCACATTCACAGGAATTTTAGCTTCTCTTTTATTAGCTTTCTTAGTTCTAGCCAGAGTTTCTAATTTTACTCTCCCTGAACAAGTCGTCAGTCATCAGTCTTCAGCTATCAGCCAAAAATCACAGTCTATCAATCCTAATGTTCTAGCTGCTACTACTTCAAGGCACTTTCTGGACTTTGCTACAGACTTAATAGTAGAAGGAGATCTGGCTGTGGGAGGTTTGATCAATAATATAAAACTAATCCCAGGAGGAGATAATGTTAATAGGACTTTAACAGTTTCTGCTCCTGTTACTTTAGACCAAGATTTATCTACTGCTAGTTCCCCTACTTTTGCAGGATTAACAGTACTTTCCCCAATTAATGCGCCTTCTGCTTCTACCTCAACTTTAAGTTTAACAGGTACTAAAGATCAAATTACTTTTGATGTATCAGGTATTAAAAGCACATTATCCTGGACCCCAACCTCTGCTGTTACTTTAACCTTACCTAATATCACAGATACTTTAGTTACCAAGACTTCTACTGATACTTTAACCAACAAAACAATAGCTGCAGGAGACAATACCTTAACTGGTAGTTTTACGGGTATCACAGGTTTGGGAACAATTGGAACAGGGACCTGGAATGGGACAAAGATAGGGACAACTTATGGAGGAACAGGGCTCACAACATATACAACAGGTGATTTACTATATAGTAGCGCATCAAATACTTTAGCTAATTTAGCAGTAGGAACTGCTGGGCAGGTATTAACCATTACAGGAGGAATACCTACTTGGGGCAATGCTTCTGGAGCTGCAGGTTTAGGCACTATGTCTACTCAAAATATTGCTGGTATATCTGCAGCCATTTTACCTGATACAAACAATAGTTATGATTTAGGTTCTGCTACTTATCAATGGCAAGATGCCTGGTTTGCAGGAACTTTAACTGTGGCAGGAAATATAGTTGGAGCTACCACAGGAACTTCTGGTTATTGGACCAGAAATGATGCTACCGGAGATCTATATTCAGCCACGCTTACAGATCAAATAGGTATAGGCACTACTGCTCCTGCTTCCCAGTTAGAAATTAAAGCCACAACTAATCCTGCTTTAAGTTTATATGCAGGAAGTGGCACAGACAATATCTTTCAGGTCTTCAATAATGCTGGGGATACTACCTACTTTGCTGTTGATTCAACAGGTAAAATGTCTTCCTCTGCTTTTCAGTTAACTGATGCTGCTAATGCTGTAGTGGGTACTGCTATTGCTGGAGGCTGGACTTTAAATGGGGAAGCTTTTACCTACAGAAGAACTATCACTATTACCAATACTTCTGGCTCTACCCTACCTACTAACTATGAAATAACCTTAGCACTCTCTGCAGGAGATTCTAATCAGGTATATACCAATTCCCAACAATCAGCTCCATATAGAGATTTTAGAATAGCTACTTCTGCTCCAACAGGAATAGCCAGAAATATTACCTCTTTTACTTCATCAAATATTACTGCCAGCTTTCAGCTTCAGGCTGAAATAGCTGGATCTGGAACAGCTACTTACTATATCTATTACTCTAACTCTACTCTAGCTACCACCCCAACTACCTACTCTGCTGCTGAATTCCAGGTTGATTCCATGGATACTGCTTCTACCTGGTCCTCTACCCACACTGGTTTTCCTTTAACCCAGGAAACTACTACTATCCAAGAAGGAACAGGATCCTTAAAAATAGGAACTACTACAGCCCAAGGTGGTACTCCAGCTACTATCTCTGCCCCAGGAGGAGCCATTACTGGAGACCAAACCGATGTTGGAATATTTTCTACTACCTCTCAAGCTCAATTACCAGCCACTAGATATAGTCATTCAAGCAATATCCTGACTATTGATACATCAACTTATATTTATGTCCTAGGAGGTCAGACAAATAACCCCACTTTCTTCTCTACAGTTTACAAGGCAACTGTTGACGGATCAGGTAATATTAGTACCTTTGCCACTACCAATCAATCCCAACTGATAACCAACCTTTCGCACCATAAAAGTAAAATTGCGAGTATCGGAGGAACTAATTATATTTACGTTTTGGGAGGACAAAACGTAAATAATACTTCTGTTTCTACTGTATATAAAGCTACTATTGATACTTCCGGTAATATAGGTGCTTTTGCCACCACATCCCAGGGACAATTACCAGTATTAATGGACTATTTCAGCGCCGATACAGTGTCTATCGGCGGGACAACTTATCTATATGTTTTAGGTGGAAGAACAGGAACAGGAGATATTGTAACTACAGTTTCCAAAGCTACTATTGATACTTCCGGTAATATAGGTACTTTTTCTACCACATCTCAGGCACAATTACCAATCATGAGATATCAACACACCAGCAACATCGTAACTATTGGTGGCACGAGTTATGTTTATGTTATTGGTGGAAATACAGGTGGCAATAGTTATCAATCGACTGTATATAAAGCTACTATTGATACCTCCGGTAATATAGGTACTTTTTCTACCACCAGCCAAGCACAATTACCGGCAAGTCGAGGCGAGCACTCCAGCAGCATTGTTTCCATTGGTGGAACTAATTATCTTTATGTAACAGGTGGAGTAACTGGAGCTTTCACAATGACTTCTACTGTTTACAAAGCTGCTATTAATACTTCCGGTAATGTAGGAACTTTTGCTACTACTTCTCAAGCCCAATTAACACAAGTCCGCATTGCCCAGTCTCAAGAAACTGCCAATATTGATGGGGTTAATTATCTCTATACCATCGGGGGGTATGTTGGCTCAAACAACTCAGCAGTCTATAAATCCAGAATTGGTACACCTCTTACCTCTTTAGGATTTAACTCATACTATCACACCTCAGCCTCATCTACTGTTGGTGGAACTAGTTATATTTATATCTTAGGGGGTAATAATGGTACTTCTGCTATATCTACAATTTACAAAGGCGCTTTGGATAGTACTGGGATGCTGGCTGCTACTCCTTTTGCCACTACTTCCCAGGGACAATTACCAGTGGCTTCTCAACAACATACAACTATCAAATCAACAGTTGGTGGAACAGATTATCTTTATGTAATTGGTGGTTGGGCAGGATCTTCTACACCATATTCCACAGTCTATAAATCAACTGTGGGAGCATCTGGTAATTTGGGAGCTTTTGCTACCACTTCTCAAGGACAATTATTAGCCACTCTCTATGATCTTTCCTCTTCTAAGGTAACCATTGGTGGAACTACTTATGTTTATGTTTTAGGAGGTAATAATGGAAGTGGTAATGTTTCAACTGTATATAAGTCACAAGTTAATGTCTCAACTGGTGATTTAGGAACTTTTGATACCACTTCTCAGGGACAATTATTAGCAGCCTTATCCAAACACAGATCAGAGGTGGTCTCTATTGCTGGAACTAATTATATTTATGTTTTAGGAGGTAATACAGGAGCTGCTGTATCAACAGTTTACAAGGCTACGATTGATGGAAGTGGTAATATTGGAGCCTTTGCTACTACTTCACAAGCTCAATACCTGGCTACTACTCAGGAATTTGCAACATTCACTGATTCAGGATATATCTATACTGCCGGAGGATGGACAGGATCTGGTGCAGGAGTTACTACCTTAGGTCAATCAGAAATTAACCAAAATGCCAATACTTCTGCCTTCTCAACCACTGGTTTAGGGCAACTCTCTACAGGTGTATATGGGTTAGATACCACCACTATCACAGTGGGATCAAGTACATATCTTTTTATGATTGGTGGACATAATGGTACTTCTGCCCAATCAACAATATATAGATCAACCATTACTCCAAGGTATGTAGCTTACAAAAATATTTCCCCTACTGATTTATCTGTTAATGGTGGCTTATCTTTCAAGGTTTACTCATCCAGAACTGGAAGCTATATGTCACTGGAGTTTTCAGAAGATGGTGGATCAACCTGGCAATCAAATGCTGTTACTGTAACTGGTGCTAATGCCTGGGAAACCAAAAACTGGGATATTTCTGGTATTACAGGCACAGCCAGAGATGCTGTCACTAACTTAAGGTTTAAAATTACTGATGCCTCTTCTGCCTTTACAGCATATATTGATGATATTAGATCACCTATTACAGGATTTGGTGGTACAGATCCTTCTTCTGCATATGCCAGAGCAATTTTAGGATCATATAACCTGGCTATTAATGCTCAGGGTACTGGAATAGTTCAGCTTAATTATGCAGCTACTCCTAATGCTGCAGCAGGTTCTGGAGGCTTTGCTGTTTATGATGGAACAACTAACCCAATATTTGTAGTTGATGGAACTGGGACAGTTACCACAGGTATCTGGAATGGGACTGATATAGCTGTTACTGCTGGAGGTACAGGAGCCTCTACTGCTGCTGATGCCAGAACTAATTTAGGCTTAGGAACTATCTCTACTCAAGCTGCCAACTCTGTTTCCATTTCTGGAGGAACAATTACAGGGATCACTGATTTAGCTGTGGCTGATGGTGGAACAGGTAGATCTAGCTGGACTCAGTATGGATTAGTCTTTGCTGATACTACTACTTCCTTATCACAAGTAGGTATAGGTACCTCTGGGCAAGTGTTGATGACTAATGCTTCTGCTAATGGGTATACCTGGGGATCATCTAGTACATCAGCTGTTGATGCTTCTGGTAATGTTTCTGCTTCCTTGGTACCTACAGTTAACAATACTGATAATTTAGGGGCAGCTTCCTTTAGATATTCCACAGCTTACCTGCAGGATTTAGATATAGCTGGGAATATTACTACAGGAGCTTCTTCTACTTTATCTATTGCTGGGATTACTGATACTGGTAACTTAACCTTTACTACTGTTAATTCCAATATTAGTGCCCTTTCTACCTCTGCTACCAATAAACTGGGATCAAACAGGTTTAATTATTCCAAACCAGTTACAGTCAACAATACTTCAGCAGGGACAATGTCCACTAACACTACTTACACCTTGATATTAACCGGCACTGATGCTTCTGATGTATATACCAATTCCCAGGCTGATTTTGATGATGTCAGGATTGGTTATTCTGATACAGAAATATCAAGAGTAGTTGATAAATTTACTTCATCTGAAATATATATCAGGTTTGCTATCCAGGCTGATATAGCTGCTTCAGGAAATAATGCTAACTATGATATCTTTTATGGCAACTCCACCTTAACTGCCCCAACTCCTTATGCTGGATCAACTGTATTAGACAATTCAAACACAGCTTCAGATTGGACCTCATCAGATACCAATGCCATAGCTATGTCTGATGATACAACCTACTTTGTTCAATCAACAGGCTCTGTTAAAGGTGCAACAACAACCAATGTGGGCACTTTTGCCACCACATCTCAAGCACAACTGCCAGTAACACTTTACGATCATTTTACTCCCATTGCCACATATGGTGGAACAAATTATATGTATGTAGTAGGAGGATACTCTGGAGCAGCTGTCTCTACCGTATACAAAACAACCATTGATTCTACTACAGCGAATATTGGTGCTTTTGCTACAACTAGCCAAGCACAATTACCGGTTGCACTTTACTCTTACTCACCAGCTACTGTTACCATCGGGGGTACAACTTATTTATATATTCTTGGAGGATATAATGCCGGAGGTAAATCTACAGTCTATAAATCCACCATTGATCCGGCTACGGCTAACGTAGGCACTTTTGATACTGCATCTCAAGGCCAATTACCCAGCTTACTTTACTCACAAGCTACTTCTATAGCAACTTATGGTGGTACTAATTATATTTATGTTGTTGGGGGATATAATAATTCCAATGAAGCCCAGTCTACTATTTATAAAGCTACTATTGGTGCCACTGGTAATATTGGAGCTTTTACTACAACAAGCCAGGCCCAGTTGCCAGTAGCAGCTGCCTATCCTGTTACTACTACTGCCACTATAGGAGGCACTACTTATCTTTATGTTATCGGTGGCATGGTCACCCTATCTACTGTCTATAAAGCCACAATTGATCCTACTACCGGAGACGTAGGAACTTTTGCTACAACATCTCAGGCACAACTACCTGCTACTACATTCTATCACTCAGCCGCTACTGCCTCTGTTGGTGGAGTTAATTATATCTATGTTTTTGGAGGATGTGTTGCCGGAAACTGCACCACCGCTGTTTCCACAGTTTATAAGGCAACATTAAATTCTTCTGGAAATGTGGGAACTTTTACTACCACAAGTCAGGCACAATTACCAACCACCAGCTATGGCCATGCCTCCTCTATTGCCACAATTGGAAACTTAAACTATGCCTATATCACAGGTGGTTATAACGGGACAGCATTCTCTGTTATTTATAAATCTTCCTTAGGTGGAGCAATAGGTAATGCTGTTACCATCACCAAAACAATAAGCAGTACTGATTTAACGGGTAAAAATATGATTACATATTGGTTAAGGGCCTCTGCTACAGCCACAGCTGCTAATTTAGTGCTGGAGTTTAGTAATGATGGTGGAACCAACTGGAGTACCTCTACTGCTCCTTCTTTAACCTCTGCTGATACATGGGAACAACAATACTGGGATATTTCTGGAATAGCAAATGGTAGTAAAAATACTGTTACCAAGTT
This sequence comes from Microgenomates group bacterium, assembly GCA_041659805.1. Classification (GTDB taxonomy): domain Bacteria; phylum Patescibacteriota; class Microgenomatia; order Daviesbacterales; family UBA10151; genus STC-54. The sequence continues at coordinate 1,128,179 of JBAZXP010000001.1, forward strand.
AAGGTTCAGGTTAACTGGAGATATAACTGGTACCTTTAACTTTGATAATATCAGGGCAGAGGGAGTGTTGTTTAGTGGTACCTCTACTTCTACCATAGGGGCAACAGCTAATTTTGCCAATAATATCTACCTTAACTCTGAAGGATTAGGTACAGTAGGTATAAATTATAATTCTGGATCATCTGGAGGATTTAATATCTATGACGGAGCTACTACTGCCAAATTAACAGTGCTTTCCAATGGTAATGTGGGGATTGGAACTACAGCACCAAGTGTATTATTTGAGGTAAAAAGTAGTGGGACTACAGGGACTATTGCTAAATTTACCAGTAATAACACATCCGGCTGTAGCATAGCTGATGGTGGAACCATAGCTTGTTCGTCTGATGTTAACTTAAAAAAGAATATTACTGATGCAAATTATGGATTAGATGATTTGTTAAAGCTTAGACCAGTAGAATTTAACTGGAAAAGTGAAGATAATTCAATTACTAAATCATTAGGATTCATTGCCCAGGAAGTAGAAGGAATCCTTCCAAAACTAGTGATTACAGACCCTTCCACAGGCTTAAAAGAACTAAATTCCATAGGTTTAATACCAGTGTTAACTAAATCTATTCAGGAGTTAGATTTTGATTTAAAGGGTCAAGAGGAAAGGGTTAAGGGTTTAGAAGAAAGATTATCAGCTTTAGAATCTTCACCTTCAGCAAGTACCATATCTCAAGCTGATATTACAGCACTAAACCTAACTCCTCCAGAAAGTTTACTTGCCACTTCTTCTGCCTCACTATACCCTAACCCCTACACCCTAACCCCTATTACTAACGCAACTATTTCAGGCACTTTAAAATCCTTAGGTCAAACATTCCTTGGGGAAACAATTGTAGCAGGAGATTTTAGTATTGACGGCACAATGTCTGTAAATGGTGACAGTATTAATTCTATCGGAACTTTATACTTACAAAATAGCCCATTGGCAAAAAACATAGACATTTTTAATGGTGCTATCAAACTAGATCACTTGGGTAAAATTACTGCAGCACAAATTGAGGCTAAAATAATTTCTACAGAAAAGGTAATTTTAGGAACATCCACTGATGAAAATAATACAATAGGATCATCAATAATTCCTGCAGGAAGTTTAGAAATTCCAGTATTTACTACTGCTATAACAGATAAATCCAAGGTCTTCCTAACCCCTACGTCACCTACAGGACAGCAAACTTTAATAATGTCAGGCAAAGTTATAGGAGCAGGCTTTGTAGTCTCCCTTGAAAAACCATATACCAAAGACATCCACTTTGATTGGTTTATAGTAGACAGCAAGTAAGGTCTCAAACTGTATCAGTTGTTACTTGACATCCACCCTCAAAACACATACGCTAAATATATACAGAAATCTACACAATCAAAGCTAAATGACACGATCTGCCCAAAAAGTTCCCATCAGCCAAGCTGCTAAAATACTAAAAGTCTCTTTAGAAACACTCCGAAGATGGGAAAAAAGAGGTGTTTTAGTACCCTTAAGATCACCTGGAGGCACCAGATACTATGATATCAATGAACTAAATAGGTTAAAAAAACAAGCTACAGGCAAGTTCAGAGTTACTAAATTACCATATCTACAACAAGAGGTTATACAAACAAATGCAAAAGAGCAGCCATTTATAGCAGAAGACTTTATCCTGGCTTTGGAAGAATCCAGAAAGATACCTTCAATTGACATAAATAAATTATTAACTCCCCTTCCTAGCCCTGTTGCCCCAATTGAAAACATTAAACCAAATATAAATATATTCAAAACTCTTTTTATCAGTGTACCAAAACAAACTTACTTTATTGCAGGGACAGCGTCTTTTCTTTCATTTTTTCTTTTCTTTTTAATCCTGGCCCGAGCTGCTAATTTCACTCTCCCTAATCAACCTAAACCCTATGCCCTAAACCCTAGCAATGTTCTTGCTGCTACTACTTCAAGGCACTTTCTGGACTTTGCTACAGACTTAATAGTAGAAGGAGATCTGGCTGTGGGAGGTTTGATCAATAATATAAAACTAATCCCAGGAGGAGATAATGTTAATAGGACTT